>CANHGS010000014.1 GCA_947460595.1 Bacteroidota bacterium
TTATTGAGGGAGTGCTCCTTCAGAACAGGATTACCTTCGGTGTTCCTCAAATGGAGGGCTTACCCAAACGCCTTCCACGCTGTCGCGTGGGGGCTTTTTTATTTATTCGCTTATGAAAGCGAGCTTTCAACGCTTATAAATAAAAAAGCCCTTCCAACTTCGTTGGAAAGGCTTTTGTGCCCAGAACAGGAATCGAACCTGCACTACCTTGCGATAACAAGATTTTGAGTCTAGCGCGTCTACCAATTCCGCCATCTGGGCTTTTCAGCTCAAAGCATTCAAGAAGATTGCTAAGTCAAGGTGTAGAGGTTAGCCTCTGCTAACCAATCCGCTTTCGGCGGGATGCAATATTACGGTAACATTATAACTCAGCCAAAATCCTGTCTAAATATTTTTTACGGAAATAATATTCTTTTACTTGCAACAGCTTTTCTTGGGTAAGCATATTGCCCGGATGATTTTCCAGAGTCGCTTTAACAGGTTCATAAATTTTGGTATTTAATTGGTCAATGGCGGTTTTGATGGAGGATTTTGTCTCCGGCTCATCAGCGTCCATGAGTTGTTCGTTTAGATCCATGACTTCCATGAGAAAATCAGGAGAGAGTTGGTATTTCTGGTCTTCTAGCTGGCCAGCTTCTTTTAAAACATATTTAACCAGCAGATCCTGATTTTGTAGGGTTTGATAGGCTTTATTGACAAGGGCACTCATTTCAAGGGCCTTATCCTTTTCTTCCGCTGAGCCATTACCATAAAAGTCTGGATGGTACTGGCGGCTCAGTTGATAGAATTTCTTTTTAACCAGGGCTTGGTCAGGTAAAAAGCTTTGTTCCAAATCAAATAATTCAAAATAGTTCATGAATGTCCACTTATGTTGCTGCCTGAGATGGCGTAACTTTATACGCAAATCTAACACAATGCTGGTACTAGGGCTTATTAGAGAGGGAAAAATTCCTGCAGACAATCGCGTAGCACTAACTCCCGCCCAGTGCAAATTTTTGACCGGCCATTTTCCTGATATTCAAATTAAAGTACAATCATCGCCCGATAGGTGTTTTAGTAACCAGGAATACTTGCACGCAGGTATGGAAATTACAGAAGACCTAACTGACTGTGATGTATTATTGGGGATTAAAGAAGTGCCTATTAGCCAACTCATACCCAATAAGACCTATTTGTTTTTCTCGCATACCAAGAAAAAACAGCCCTATAACCAAATCATGATGCATGCCATGATGGACAAGGGCATTACCCTCATTGACTATGAATGTTTGGAGCATAAAGACGGACAAAGAATTATTGGTTTTGGATTTTTTGCTGGAATTGTTGGTGCGCACAATGGCATCATGGCCTATGGCAATAGAACGGGTGCTTATCAGATTGGTAGGGTGGGTGATGTAAAAGATTATCGGGAATTAATCCATACTTATTTTGGGTTGAAGCTGCCGCCTATTAAGATTGCGGTTACTGGAAGTGGCAGGGTGGCCCATGGTATAGTAGAGATCATGAACCTGATGGACGTGCAAGAAGTGGAGTCTGAAGATTACCTTGAAAGAGAATTTGACTATCCCGTGTATACGCATTTAAAAGGGAATGATCTTTACAGGCACAAAACAAAGGGTACTTATTCCAGAGTCGAGTTCCATGAAAACCCAGACCAATTTGAATGCTTGTTTGTAGCTTATTTGTCCCAGACGGATGTACTCATGAATGGCATTTATTGGGAGCCCCGGATTCCAAGATTGTTTGAGATGGAAGACTTGAAAAGGCCTGATTTTAGAATTCAGGCCATTGCCGACATCACCGATGACAAAAACGGTTCCATTCCCTGTAACCTTGGCGATGCCACCATTCAAGATCCCATTTATGGGGTTAACAAAATCACGGGAGAAAAAACCGCAGCTTATCTGCAAGGTAGCGTTGACTTAATGGCTGTGGGTAATTTACCCAATGAACTACCCAGAGACGCCAGCCGATTTTTTGGAGAACAATTGATTAAACACGTACTCAATCATATTAGAAATGGCGGTAGCCCCATTATAGCTAGTGCCACCATCCTAGATAAAGGGCAACTGACTGAAAATTTTAACTATTTATCAGATTACGCAGCACACTAAGTAAAGGCCTAAAAAAAGCGGCTAATCAACAACTAGCCGCTTCTATTTTGTGTACATAAATTTAAAGGTATTGGAACCACTGTTTGTTGGGATCCCAGCTTTCAAAAGCCTTGGCCACAGCCGTTAAGAAAGAAGCCCCAATGCTACCATCTACAATTCGGTGGTCATAACTCATGGAGAGGTACATCATGTGACGGATAGCAATGATATCGCCTTCAGGCGTTTCCATAACCATGGGTCTTTTTTTAATGGCACCCACCGCTAGAATAGCCACTTGCGGTTGTGGAATAATGGGCGTACCCATCAGTGAACCAAAACTGCCCACATTGGTTAGCGTGAAAGTGCCACCCTGAGTATCTTCTGGCTTGAGTCTTGAGCTTCTGGCAGCATCGGCCAAGCCATTGACGGCCTTGCTCAAACCAACAATATTGAGTTGGTCAGCGCCTTTGATCACAGGCACAATTAGGTTGCCCGACGGTAGGGCAGTAGCCATACCAATATTAATATCCTTGCGTATGATCACATTGTCTCCATCAATAGAGCAATTAACTAATGGGAATTTTTTGATTACTTCTGCAATGCACTCCACAAACATGGGGGTGAAAGTTAGCTTGGTGCCTTCTCGTTTTTCAAACTCGTCTTTCACTTTTGTACGCCAGTTCACCATATTGGTTACATCGGCTTCTGTGAAGCTGGTTACGTGTGGGCTGATGTGCTTGCTGTCTACCATGTGCTTGGCAATCAGCTTGCGCATTCTGTCCATTTCCTGAATTTCAGTAGCACCGCTTAAGATTACTGAAGCAGGATTAGAGAGTTTTCCAGAACTAGCAACTGGTGCAGACAAAGGCACAGTTAATACTGGAGCCACAACAGAAATAGGAACAGCCACTGACGCAGTAGGAGACGGTGTTTGTGCCGCAACTGGAGCCATGTTTTCAATAGGTGCTGCTGCCAATATTGCCCCAGGTTGTTGATAGGAAAGTGAGGGAGTCTCTTGATGAACAGGAGCAGGTTGATAGACAGGAATTTTTCCTGCTTTCTTATCTGCCACATATTGCAAAATATCTTTTTTTGAAACCCGTCCTTCATTACCCGTGCCAGGAATTCTTTCTAATTCGCTCAAACTAATGCTCTCGCTATTAGCAATATTTAATACCAGGGGAGAATAAAACCGGTTGCCAATGGGCTTGTCGGGTAATTCGTATGCAGATGGTGTATAAGGAACCTGTGGTTCAGGTACTGGTGCAACAAATGTGGCAGCAGTTGGTGGTTCAACTGGAGCTTGATTACTTTGAGGAGCAGGTGCAGCTACTGGTTCTGGTACAACTACTGGTTCAACAAGAGGAGCTGGAGCGCTAGGTGTAGCTTCTTCTACACTGGTTTGAATACGTGCAATCACTGTGCCAATAGGCACCACATCGTTCACATTGAATAAAATTTCTAACAGAATCCCTTGTTCCGTAGATGGAACTTCACTATCCACTTTATCAGTAGCAATGTCCAAAACGGTCTCATCATGTTTCACAAAATCGCCCACCTGTTTATGCCATTTCAAAATGGTGGCTTCCATGATACTTTCGCCCAATTTGGGCATCACCAATTCAGCAATTGCCATACGATCGTCCTTTTTAATTTGGATAATTAATTATCCTAAAACCCTGAAACGCTTCCACAAAAATCAAGTAACTAACAAATGTAGAAGTAAGTATTATAAAATTGTTGAATGGTTATCCACAATTAACATTCTCAAGAGGTTTAATGCATTAGTGGCGGTAAGGGAAATATTTCTTTGTCTGTCAAATCGGAACTGAAAAGACTTAGCAATTACTTGTCTTTTATCGGCCACAGCCATCCATACCAAACCCACCGGTTTTTCTGCAGTACCCCCATCAGGCCCCATGATCCCACTAACGGCAATAGCATAATCAGTTTGCATAATTTCACGCACTTTGGTTGCCATTTGTTTTACCGTGGCTTGGCTCACAGCTCCATCCGTTTCCAATATTGCTTCTGAAACTTCTAACACATTGGTTTTGATACTATTGTCATAACTAACTACAGTTCCTTTGTAATAAGCAGATGCTCCTGGAGTACTAGTAATCAAATGGGCAATATAGCCGCCCGTACAACTTTCAGCAGTAGAAAGGGTACTGCCGCTCTTTTTCAATAATTGGGCCACCACAGTTTCCATTGACTCATCTTTGTCCGTGACCAAGAATTCCCCAACTGCTTTTTTTAGTATTTCAAAATGCTGCGCCACTTCATGTTGTAGCAAAGCTTTTTCATAACCAAAAGCACTAAGACGCAAACGTACCATGCCATAATTGGGTAGGTAGGCCAATTTAATATGCTCTGGTAAAGCAGCTTCTTCTTTGGCAATTCTTTCTGCTAAAAAAGATTCTCCAATGCCATAAGTCAATAAGGTCTGGTGTTCTAGGTATCCTGTTTTAAAATAAGTGGGTAATAGGTCTAGTACATGATCCTTCATCAATCCCTTCATTTCATGTGGCACACCGGGTAGAGAAATAAAAACTTTGCCTTCTTTTTCAAACCACATGCCAGGAGCCGTACCCTTTTCATTTTTGAGCACTTTGCAAACATCCGGTACTTCGGCCTGTTTGGCATTGCGTTCTATCATGGGTCTTTTAAGGATATTTTCAAAAATATGAATCACATGGGCTAGAGTGGGTTGATCCACCACCATCTTGCCGCCAAAATATTCACAAAGTAAGGGTTTGGTAATATCATCTGCCGTAGGACCCAAGCCGCCAGTAATAAAAATGATGGAAGCACGTTTGGCTTCTTGGTCTAGTGCTTCCCAAATATCGTCCCAATTGTCTCCAACTGCTACGCGATGGGTTACAGGAATCCCAATCTTATTGAGCTCCTGCGCCATCCAGGCACTATTGGTGTCTACCACTTGTCCAATCAATAATTCATCTCCAATAGTAATAATGGAAGCCAGAACTTTTTCCATAAACATGATTTGAACTGCAAGTTAAGTGCTAGATTCGCTCAACTTAAAAAAATCGCTATGCAAGATCAGAATTTTCAAAACCATTCCCGTTTGGTAACCCTATACCACAAAATTACTTATCCGGTTTTATTAGTAGTATTAGTAGGGTCAGTGATTAACCTAGGCAATAGTTCTAAAGACAATTTCATTGCTGCTTCTTTGATCTTTGCATTGGCCTTGGTGGTTGCCATTACGCTTTTTTATGCCCGTGGTTTTGCCCTAAAAGCTAATGACCGCGCCATTAGGGCAGAAGAGAACTTTAGACATTATTTATTAACAGGTAAGCCTTTGCCCAAGGGTTTGAAACTGTCTCAAATTGTAGCTTTGCGTTTTGCTTCTGACGAAGAGCTTCCGGGATTGGCCCAAGAAGCATTAGCCGATAACATGGGACAAAAAGCCATTAAAACTGCCATCAAAAACTGGAAGGCCGATTATGAAAGGGTCTGAAAAAATGGTTCCAATTTAGACTTGAATTGGGGTGGCATGGCCACTCTTTTCATGGTTGCAATATCAATAAAATATAAAGTTACTTTCCCTGTGGTGAGTAACTTTTTCTTTTCATTAAAGACCTGGTGGTAAAAACTAATCTGGTGTTTATCAGGTAATTCTAGTAACTGGGTTTTAATAGTAATCAGGTCATCGTAGTGTGCCGGACGCAGAAAATTGGCATGCATTTCTACCACCGGCATTTTCACGCCCATGGCCTCCATGTCTTTATAGGTAAATCCTAGGTCACGGATGCATTCTGATCTGCCTACTTCAAAATACTGGGCATAGTTACCGTAATAGACTATATCCATCTGGTCTGTCTCTGCATACCTGACCCTAATCTGTGTGCTGTGTTCGTACATAATTCCCAATTTGTTGACAAACTTACGCCGCTTATCTGTTTTTCCACAAAACTTGGAACGGTGTTTGCATCAATTACACGAATCATACCTTTAAATACTTTTACTTTTTGTTTAGAAATAAAGGGAAACCTTTGCTCAAAGCCTAATCCCAATATGAAGTCATTGATCCGTATAATTTTAGTCCTCTGCCTTTGGATAGGACAGCTTAATCACCTAGGGGCACAGTCAACCGCTATTTACAATGATCCAGACGCTAGTTTTAAACAGGCCAAAGATTGGTACCAACAAGAGCAATTTGGACTAGCCTATCCCTTGTTCAAATGGTTGAGTCAAAATGACCATGTAACAAGCCAGGTTCCAGACCAATTAAAAGCTGAATCACAGTTTTATGTCTTGGTTTGTGCGCTCAAGCAACAAGACAAAACCCAGGAAAATGCGGCATTGGATTTTGCTTCCATGAATCAGCAAAAAACCTTAACGCAAAGAATGCACTATCACTTGGGGGAATACTATTTTCAACAACAGGCTTTTGCTAAAGCACAGGAACAATATGAACAAACAGGTATTGACAATCTTTCCAATGCTGAAATTGCCAGTTTAAAATTTCATCAGGCTTATGGCTATTTTGTAATGAAAGATTTTAATAAAGCCAAACCACTTTTTAATGCTGTTAGACAATTAGAGCAGGATCCCAACAATATAGAAGCTAATTATTATTATGGCTTTATCTGTTTTTACCAGAAAGATTATAAAGAAGCCCTGGCCGGATTTAGAATTTCAGAAAAAGATCCACGATATCAACTGGTAGTACCCTTTTACTTATCAGAGATATATTATTTTAATGGTCAACCAGCATTGGCATTGCAAACAGCCCAGCAAGCTTTGCTAAAAGGCGGTCAGTTTTATGATTTGCAAATGAGGCAGTTGGCTGGTCATATTTTGTTTGAACAAAGATCCTATGACAAAGCATTGCCTTATTTGAAACAATATGTCAATGGCACGGAAAAAGTACGCAGAGAAGACCTTTATGAATTGTCTTATTGTTATTATGAAGCGGCCAATTGGCCCGGTGCTATTGAAGGCTTCAAGCAATTGGGGGGCGGGGCCGATTCCTTGGCGCAGAATAGCATGTACTTATTGGCCAATGCCTATTTAAAAATCAATGACAAGAACAATGCAAGAAATGCTTTTCAATTCTGCGCAGCCAATATTAGTAATGCGGTTCAAAAAGAAGTAGCCAGTTTTCACTATGCTAAACTGTCTTATGATTTAAATTTCATGGACCTGTCTTTGAAAGAATTGCAAGCATTTATGGCCAAGTATCCAAAGTCTGCGTACTTGCCAGAAGCCAGGGAATTGATGGTGAGTACGCTGAGCCATTCCAATAATTTTAAAGAGGCTTTGGTCTTGTATGAACAGATTCCCAACAAAACAGAAAGCCTCAAGCAACTCTATCCATCCTTGGTCTTTGGTAGGGCAGTAGAGTATGTCAATGACCAACAATTACTCAAAGCAGATTCTTTATTTACAATTATTGAGCAATTGCCCAATAATAACCAACAATTGGCTTTGAGTCAGTTTTGGAAAGGTGAAATAGCTTACAGAATGGGAAAAAATGAAGCCGCTGTTTTGGAACTGAGTAGCTATTTGAAAAATCCTAGAACCAATGGACAAGCCACGGTACTGAATGCACAATATACCCTTGGTTATGCCCTGTTAAAGATGAATAACTATGCAGCAGCCAAAGCCAATTTTGAACCAGTAGCCAGTAGGGCTTCTGCAATTTCAAATACTATTGAACAAGACGCTTATCTGCGTTTAGCTGATTGCGAGTTCATGCTCAAGTTGTATAAAACAGCTTTAAAATCTTATGAACAAATTATTGCTTGGCAGTTGCCTGCTGCGGATTATGCGGCATTTCAAAAAACCATTATTACAGGGGCTTTAAACAGGCCTGCAGATAAATTGAATCAGTTAGAGCAATTCCAAAATCAATACCCACGCTCAACTTTGTTAGCAGATGTGCAAATGGAAATTGCCAATACCCAACTATCAAGTGAAAATTATGCTGGTGCCGTTGTAGCACTGGAAAAGATTTTGAACAATCCCAAAGCAACCAACTATCATCCTGAAGTATTGCTCAAATTGGGTGTTGCCAATTTTAACTTAGACAAGAACACCGAGTCCTTGGATTATTTTAAGCAATTGGTTAAAAACTATCCCAACGCATCTCAAAGTATTGATGCGGTAGATTATATCCGAAACCTGTTTGTAGCCAAACAACAGCCAGGTGATTATGTTAGTTTCATGAAAGAAAACGGTAAAGACGTTTCTAACACCGAAGCCGATTCATTGAGTTATAAATCAGCCATCATCCGTTATGAGGCAAAAGATTTTATAGGTGCCCAACAAGGCTTTGAATTTTATTTAAAAGGGTTCCCACAAGGACGCTACCAAATGGAAGCACATTATTTTACGGCTGAAATTGCTTTGACCAATAAAAACAATACCCTTGCTTTGCAACAGTATCAAGCAGTTGCTGATCAAGCACCCAACAGGTATGCAGAGAGAAGTACTTTACAAGCAGCAAGAATCCTTTATTTTGACAATAAGGACTATACTAATGCCGCTAAATACTTTGGGCAATTAAAGTCAATGGCTTCTCAGCAAGAGAATAGATTAGAAGCCATGCGAGGTTTATTGCGCTGCCAATTCAAAACAGAACAATGGCTTCAAGCGGCACCTAATGCCCAGGAGTTATTAGCTGAGAAAGGCATTGCCGCTGATGATAAAACCATGGCAAATCTAGTCTTGGCCAAGAACAACCAAATACAAGAATTATGGTTACCAGCAACTGAGGCCTACAAGACTGTTATTACAGCAGGAAGGTCTGAGTGGGCGGCGGAATCACAATATAGATTGGCCGAGATTCAGTTTAAACAACACCGATTACCAGAAGCTGAAAAGGCCGCATTTGAAGTAATCAAGAAATGGGGGTCTTATGAAGCTTGGGTAACCAAGTCTTATTTACTCTTGGGCGATATTTATTTTGAACAAAAAGACCTCTTTAACGCAGAAGCCACATTTAAAAGTATTGTAGATAATGCTAGCACAGACGCTGTTAAAAAAGAAGCGCAATTAAAACTGGACCTAGTATTGGTAGAAAAAAATAAGACAAACAAAATTGAACAGCAGTAAACTAAATATATGTCTATCCTAAAAAAAATATTGTTCTTGCTGGTGTTGCTCATCTCATTTGCTCCATTGCTAGATGCACAGAAAAAAAAATCAGCTACTAAGACTACTAAGAGCAGCAAACAAAAAAGCGGTTCTAAAAAGAAGTCTTCTAAGAAATCCAGTTCCAAAAAGTCAAGCTCAAAAAATAGCGCTAAAAAGTCTTCTTCAAAAAATAGCGCTAAAAAGTCTTCTCAAAAAAATAGCAGCAAAAAATCAACTTCTAAAAAAGTAAATCAGAATGAGGCGGATTTTATAGCGGCAACATTGACCAAGGAGGCTTTGGAAGATACTAGTCATCCAAAAGAAGTAGTGATTACATCTGCTTTTAAACCCTCTTTGAAAACGGCTGCCAAAATTAATTTTACCGCTGCAACGTCTTTGGCAGATACAGCCAGGTTGCAATTATTATACAGGGTACCTGCACAGAATCTCTTCTTTTCTTACCAGCCTGTTCCTATCAAGCCCATTGCCATGGCTTCGGACTCCATAGAGCCTTGGAAGAATAGCCGCTATGTAAAAGTGGGTGTAGGTAATTTTAGCACTCCCTTTGCAGAAATGGGTTTGTCATTTGGAGACGGCCTTACTAATACCGTTAGTATTCTTGCCACACATCTTTCATCCAAAGGCAATCTTGCTTTTCAGGAATTTGGCAGAAACAAATTATCCGTACTGGCCAATTTTCAAAAAAGTACCATCCATGATTGGACAGCCCATGCTTTTTTTGATAATAGCAGACAATACCTATATGGCTTTCAACCCGCTACCATTCCTTATAACAAGGATGATTTATTGCAAAGATTCAATACACTGGGTGTTGACCTGAGCATGCACAACAAAATGTTAGGAGAGAATGGCTTTAGTTATCAACCCAAGATTGGCTTCAGGTATTTTTCAGACAATCGTCAGTCTAGTGAAATCAATTTCATTGCCCAATTGCCTTTTACAAAAACCTTTAGTAGGGTATCTTCCTTTAAAATGGGATTCAACGCAGATATAGCTACTTACAAAGCACCCATGATTCCCAACAGTCTGAATATTCAGAATAACCTATTTTATGTAGATCCCAGTTTTGAATTTAAAACCCCCAATCTGCGTTTTAATTTGGGAGTAACTCCTAGTTGGGATAATGCCACTTTTAAAATGTTGCCCAACTTAACTGCAGAAGCCAGCATCAAAGAAACAGGTATGATGGTTGAATTGGGCTGGAAGGGTAGCTATCAGAAAAATGGGTATAGAACCCTAGCTGAGTTTAATCCCTATATTGACAGACCTGATACCCTTTGGAATACCCGTATAGCGGAACAATATTTGGGTTTAAAAGGAGCTCTTGGTAATCATTTTAGCTTTTCAGGAAGGTTGTCTTTTATGCAGTTCTTTAATCAACCCTTATTTGTCAATACCTTTTCAGACGGAAGAGCTTTTAATATCATTTATGACGGCAGGGTAGAAGCGCTCAGGATTAAGGGAGAACTGGGTTATAGGGTACAAGAACAGTTTTCCTTGATGGCAGGGGTAAATATTACCCAGTACACCAAACTGTCTAGCCATGACAAGGCTTATGGGTTGGTTCCTATGGAATTAACAGGTTCTTTAAAATGGAAACTGCTCAAAGACCTACAAATTAAGGCCGATGTTTATTTTAGAGATGGGGTTCCTTATTTGTCCAAATCTTTGGTGAGTCAAAAGCTGGATCCCGCAGCTGACTTGAATTTGGGTGCAGAATTTACCGTTTTGCCCAGGCTCAATATCTGGTTCCAAATGAATAATTTGCTCAACAATACTTATCAACGTTGGAACCAATATGAAGTGTTGGGATTCAATGTTTTGGGAGGAGTTGTATATTCGCTACAGTAAATTCCTTTTTCATGCACCAGTATTTGTTGAAATACCTTGTTTTACATAAGCAATTGCCCCTACCAAAACTAGGTGTATTCAGCATTGAACAGGTTAGTGCTCAAATTGATGCTACCAACCACTTGCTTTATCCGCCTTCACAGGTCATCAGATTTACTCAGGAAACCGTTGCTGCAGACAGGCATTTTTATGATTTTATTGTCAATGAAACCGGCTGGGAACTGGTAGACGTGATACGCCATATTCAAAAATTTGCCCAGCAATTACTTAACCAAGCACAAGATAAAGAAGGCGCTATTTTAGAAGGCATTGGCACTTTAAAACAAGAAGCTGATGGGCACTTACTATTTTTTGCGGATCGACCCTTAGACTATTTATTTTCTCAGGTAAAGATTGATAAATCTGTCAGCTTGGCCAAAGCCGATACACTAAAACAATCTGCCTATAAGGCCCAGGAATTGGAAGGAGATGAATTAAGAGAATTATTGGGTCAAGCTACTGATTCAGACGCTTCCGATAACTGGTGGGTCTACGCATTTGCTTTATTGCTCTTAGGTGTAGGTGCACTTTTGTTTTATTACGTTTAGTTCCAAATGCTCATGGACCAGATCATACATTATCAACAATGCCCAGCCTGTGAAAGCGCTGATATTGAAAAAGTTTTAACCGCCAAAGACCATACGGTTTCTGGAGAAAACTTTGAGATCTGGCACTGCAATCATTGCTCTCTTAGATTTACCCAAGATATTCCAGTATTAGCGGCCATTGGACCCTATTACCAGTCTGAAGAATATGTTTCCCATTCAGATTCTCAAAAAGGGTTGATCAATAGTTTATACCACCGGGTACGCAACCATACTTTACAAACCAAGCACCAACTTTTGGAAACCGTTACGGGCAAAAAGCAAGGAGCTTTACTTGATGTAGGTGCAGGTACAGGTGCTTTTACTAAAACCATGCAAGACGCTGGATGGCAGGTAACGGGTTTAGAGCCTGATGATACAGCAAGATCAAATGCCATGCAATTACACGGGGTAGATTTACAGTCTCCTGATCAGATTTATTATTTAGCTGATGCACAGTTTGACGCTATCGCCCTTTGGCACGTACTAGAACATGTACACGATTTGCAAGGCTATTTAGCCAACTTTCATAGACTACTAAAAGCAACTGGGAAACTGGTTATTGCTGTTCCAAATTATACCAGTAAAGATGCATCTGCCTATGGTGCTTTTTGGGCGGCTTATGACGTACCCAGACATTTATACCATTTCTCGCCAGCTAGCATGGAGGCACTGGCCAAGTCTAAGGGGTTTCAAGTAGACCAAATGCAACCCATGTGGTTTGATTCCGTGTATGTAAGTATGCTCAGTGAAAAATGTAAGACGGGTAGCACCAAATTAATACCAGCCATTTGGAATGGGCTGTTGTCAAATGCCAATGCCATTGGAAATGCTGCCAATTGTAGCTCGGTAATTTACATACTGTCTAAGCAATAGGTTAGTTGAACTTGATTTCAAACAAAGCTGGCCACCACTTACCCGTTATATAAAAGGTTTTACTAGTAGGATTATAGGCAATACCGTTTAATACGTCTGAACTGCTATCTGGTATATTGCTTTTCTTCAACAAATTAGTAAAGTCTGCCTTGGCTTCTACCAAACCAGTTTGGGGATTGATTTTGATGATCTCATTGGTTTGCCAGATATTAGCATAAATAGATCCATCTACCCATTCCATTTCATTGATATTGGACACATAGCCATTGTTGTTACTTACACCCAATGTGCGTTCAATTTTAAAGGATTCGGGATTCACAAAATAGAGATTGCTGCCACCGGTATTAATGATCAAAGATTTGCCATCGGTGGTCATACCCCAACCTTCATAAGGCCATTCAAATTCTTGGGGCAGTTTTTTAAAATTCATATCATAGACAAAAACCTTATGCTCCTGATAAGTGAGTTGATAGATTTTGCCATTCAATATAGAAATGCCTTCACCAAAATAATCATAACTTAATTTGACGCTTTTCTTAATCTTACCTGTTTTTACATCCACTTCCAAGAGCTTGCTGCGCCCCTTGTTTCCCGTACTTTCTAAAAATCTTCCTTCATGCAATAAAAGCCCCTCCGTAAAAGAACTGGTATCATGTGGATAAACATTTAACACGGTATAATTGAGTGTTGCTGGTGCAGAAATAGCTGGTAAGCTATGGTTACTGTTGGTATCTGTGTTGTTATTACAAGCTGCCAAACCAAGGGCTAAAACCAGGAGAGGAAAATAGTGCTTCATAGAATTTGATTGCTTAAAAATAGGAAAGTTCCTGATTGAGAATCGTTAAAAATAGCGTAGCATTAATTCGGCTGCTTTTTCACCCATGATTGGGGTAAGCGCCACACCCATACCATTACAGGCAATTGCCACAAATACATTATCACTTACTTGGGTTAGTAGCGGCTTTTTGTTTTCTGTAAAGCCCATGATCCCACTCCAATGGTCTTCAATAGAATATTCATAGGAGTGGTGAATATGTTCTTTTAAAAAGCCAATCAATTTGTTTTTAATTAAATCAGTAACCGCTATTTCGGTAGTTTTTTCTCCTTCAAAATCTGTGTTACGTGCGCCTCCCAATAAGATTCTATTGCCAAGGTTGCGCCAATAATAGAAACCTTCGTCAAAATGAAATGTGCCAGATAATTTCAAACCCTCAATAGGAGAAGTGAGAATGACTTGGCCCCTAGCAGGAGTAATATTTAAATCAGGAAACAAGGTATTGCTATAAGCATTGGTGCAGAACAAGACCTGGTTACAAGTAAAGCGTATTTGTTGGGTTGTATGCAAAATGATGCCTTGCGGTTTTTTCTCCCAAAAAACTACTTCCATGCCATTCAAAATAGACACACCAGCGGCCTGCACTTTTTGAATCAGAGCGCTTACTAATTTGCCACTATGTAAACCACCTTCCAAACTATTTTCTACCATGGCATCAAAGCCCATCATGCCTTTTTCAGCAATGGCGGCATCTCTTCTAACAAATGTTTGATCCTGATCAGTCAAGTCTTTCAGGTGCTTATTTAAGTCCGCTATTTTTTCATCCAATTGGCCAAAATAAGCATAGTCTTTGTTAATACATTCATAGCCGCCACAAGGATCAAAGTCTATCTGTGCCATGTCAAAATGCGACTTGATTTTTTCAATACCTAAATAGCGCATTTTAACCACTTCCAAACTGGTGTCTAAACCCATCTGTTCTATATCATGTATGATTTCTGTAGGGCTGCCAAAGCAAGCAAAACCCGCATTACGGGTAGAAGCACCTAATGGAATAGTATTCCTTTCTAAGATGGTAATTTTAAGATAGGGGTTCCTCTTTTTAAGTTCATAAGCCGTCCACAAACCCATCAATCCTCCACCTACTAGTATGATGTCCTGGGTAGAATAAAAACTCTCTTTTTCCCAAACCGATAGATTGCTCATGAAACAAAGATAGTTAAATGAAAAAAGGAAGTACCAAGCGATACTTCCTTTTTATTAGCACATTTTTGAATTATACGTTAAACCTAAAATGCATTACGTCTCCGTCTTTTACCAGGTATTCCTTACCCTCAATGCGCAAACGTCCATTATCACGGCAAGCTGCTTCACTACCGTATTTTACAAAGTCTTCATAGGCAATAACTTCTGCCTTGATAAAGCCTTTTTCAAAATCGGTATGGATCACACTGGCGGCTTGTGGCGCTTTCCAACCTTTGTGAATGGTCCAAGCTCGAACTTCTTGAACGCCAGCTGTAAAATAGGTATCCAGGTTTAGCAGTTTATAGGTAGTGCGAATCAAGCGGTTTAGAGCAGGCTCTACCATTTTGTATTCTTCCATAAACATCAGTTTATCTTCCTCAGCCTCCATTTCAGCAATCTGTGCTTCAATATTGTTGCACATAATAATTAGTTCCGCACCTTCCTTGGTAACGGCTTCTTTTAACATGTCTGAAAACTTATTTCCAGTATGCATGCTGGCTTCTTCTACATTGGCCACATACAAAACGGGTTTGTCTGTGAGTAAAAACAAATCAGCAATGGCGTATTTTTCTTCCTTATCCAAGCCCAAAGAGTGAATGCTCTTACCTTTTTCCAAATGCTCTTTGCAACGGTTCAAGATATCAAATTCGGCCTTGGCCTTGGTATCAGTTCCCACACGAGCCATTTTCTCTACCCTAGACCATTTGCGTTCTACTGAATCTAAATCTTTTAACTGTAATTCGGTTTCAATAATTTCTTTATCGCTTATGGGGTTAATAGCACCTTCTTCTCTGAGTACATTCTCATCTTCAAAACAGCGAATCACATGAATAATGGCGTCTACTTCTCTAATATTGGCCAAGAATTTATTACCCAAACCCTCGCCCTTGCTGGCTCCACGCACCAAACCTGCAATATCAACTATCTCTAGCTGGGTAGGAACTATTCTATTGGGTTGAACTAGTTCTGCTAATTTGGCCATACGCTCATCGGGTACGTCTACCAAACCCACATTGGGTTCAATGGTACAAAAACGATAGTTGCTAGCTTGTGCCTTGGCACTAATACTAACCGCATTAAATAAGGTTGATTTTCCAACATTGGGTAAACCCACAATTCCTGCTTGTAAAGCCATGTTCAAAATTTTGAGCGGCAAATATAGCCCCATTTGCGCTTTCTTGGGGTAAAAAACGGATTGGTTCCAATTCTAGAGTACCAGCAGCACTTTAGTGCCTAAAATCTTGTACTGTTTGTCTCTATAAACCACTTGGTATCTTCCTTTTTGAAGGTAGAGATAATAATAGCCGTCTGGCGATGTGGCATAGGTTTGATCAGCGGGAACCAACAAACCCACAAGTTTGTCACTGTATTCCTTCTCGTAAAATGCCTGTACAAAGTACAGGTCTCTGAAAATGGGTTGTACCGCTGTTTCTTTTTTCCATCCATTCATGGTACTAAATAGTGGCCTACCGTTCTTGAATTTGGTAGGAGGATGGTAGACATAGATATCAAATAAATGGTAGTCATAGAGGTCAACGGACTTAGCTGCTTTAAATGGCACCATGGGTATGTCATAAGCTAACCTAGGTGCGTATTGTTGGTACCAAAGCGCTCCATAAAGTCCATTACTACCTTCGGTCATGTTAGTCTGGTCAATGGTCAAGGGATCAATACCTGAGATGATTTTAAAATAGGCGGCCATGGGTATTCTACCGTCGCTTCCAGCGCCTTCTTCTAAACTTCCCTGGCCCGCGTGTACCAAGATTTTGGCCTTGGGTTCTTTCTCTAAAACGCGATAAATCTTTTGGGCCTGTGTATACGCTCGTTGGTTCACGGTATGGGTAGCACTGCTGTCTTCATAAGCTACTAACGTATAACCCAATTCCAATGCTTTGCGCACCAATTCTCCGGCCAATGGTTCGCAGGTATAATGCCCAAGTAGCATATTCACTTGTCTGAGAGATGCATTAGGAAAGGGGTTCAGGGTTTCCATGGCCAAATACCTAAAACCCTGTTGGTGTAGTTCCTCTAACAAAGAAGCTGTAAATACCCGGTGCTGTGGTTTTTCGTGCGCTTCATTGATCATAACCACTTGTTGGTTGCTAGTTTTTTCTAAGATATAGGATTTAGCGTCTTTGAAACTAGCTCCAGCAAAGGGATTGCCCTGTTTGGCAATGGCTTTTTGTAAGGAATCGGTATAGGGTGAAAACAATTCTATTTTTTCTATCTCTTGCACACCTGCATAGTCTCCTATAAAAGCAAGAGATTGTTGTAGATCTGCATAATAATCTGACCTGCCACTATTTTTAATAAGCCAAGGTTCCTGTTTAAAAGACTTGTATAGCGGATAGAGATAGTGCAATTCCTGGTTATGATAAATGCTCAAGTATTGGCTACTGTCTAAAGCCATTCCTTTCTGAGCCTGCACATATTCTTTGAGGTAATTGTAATTCTCACTCCACTGTGCTCTTAAAGTTTGTTGGGTAAGACATATCAGAACCAGCAAGAAAAAGGCTTTGCGCATGCGCGATATTTTTTGCAAGATTAAGCTTCTCCCTGTTAACGTGAACCAAATAATGGAACTAACAAAAAGCTTTAACAGTTGCTATATGGTCTTGGCGTATTGAAGTACTATTTCCCATTCTTCTGGTTTCACTGTTTGAACAGAAAGTCTACCCAAACGAATCAAGTCCATATTGGTGAGTCTGGGATCTTGTTTGAGTACCTGTAAGGACACAGGAACTTTGAGTTTTTTAAGGGGTTTAAAATCAACTACCAACCAGGCCGGATTATCTGTTGTGGGATCTTGATAAGCTTCTTTAACCACTTTGGCAATACCTACAATTTCCATTCCCTCATTGCTATGATACCAAAAAGCCAGGTCGCCTTTTTTCATGGAACGCAGGTTATTACGAGCACCATAATTACGCACCCCGTCCCACATGGTCAGGCCTTCTTGTTCAAACTGTTCCCAACTATACTTGAAAGGTTCTGATTTGATAAGCCAGTAGTTCATATAAAAAAATTCAAAAGTCAAAAAGGTATGGGAAAGGAAAAAAATAAATATTAAAATTGAAATACAATAATCTAAAATTAATACCCACTTGCCAATACATCGGCCAAATGAAGGGTCTGCATATTGGAACCATGATTTTGCAAACAACCATTAATGTGCATGAGACAACTCATGTCAGTGCTAATCAAATAATCAGCACCAGTGGCACCTGCATTGGTAATTTTTTGTTCGCCCATAGCCACGCTAATGGGCTCAAATTTAACGGCAAATGTACCTCCAAAACCACAGCAGGTTTCTACGTCATTCATCTCTACTATTTCTAAACCAGCCACCTTACTCAATAATTGTCTAGGACCTTGTTTAATCTTGCATTCACGCAGGGCGGCACAACTATCATGGTATGTGGCCTTGCCTTCAAATTTGGCGCCAAGATCATCTATTTTAAGAATGTCTATCAAGAATTCAGAGAGTTCAAAAATGCGAGTTCTGATTTTTTGAGCTTGTTGTAAGTGTGCAGAATTTTCAAAGAGTTTGGCGTATTCGTTGCGCACAAAACCAACACAAGAAGCAGAGGGAGCAACTATGTATTCAGCCCCTTCAAAATCGTTTAAAAATTTGGTGCAAACTTCTTTCGATTCCCCCCAGAACCCAGCATTAAAAGCGGGTTGACCACAACAGGTTTGTTGGGCATTGTACTTAACCTCGCAACCTGCTTTTTCCAATACTTTGACCATATTAAAAGCAACAGTAGGGTAGAGTTGGTCTACAAAACAAGGAACAAAGATTTGCACTTTCATATCCTAAATGGTTTATTTCAATTTTCTATTCAAAGCAATCATCTTGATAGCAGTTACAGCAGCTTCCTCACCCTTGTGTCCGTGTTTTCCGCCCACGCGTTCTAAAGCCTGTTGCTCATTCTCTAGGGTTAAAACACCAAAGATCACGGGAACATCTAAACTTAGATTGAGTTGTAATACGCCATCTGTCACCGCTTTGCATACATAGTCAAAGTGTGGTGTGTCTCCACGAATCACTGTGCCTAAAGTAATATAGGCATCGGGAGGAGTCTTGCAATAGGCGTAATGATTTTTAACAGCAAAAGGAATTTCAAATGCTCCTGGAACGGTTAGTGTTTTACAGGCAATTCCTTGTGCTTTTAAAACGCGTTTAACACCTGCTTCTAGTTTATTGATGATAGAAGCATTCCATTCTGTTTTCACTATAACAACAAAGGCATCCTTGATAACAGGGATGCCTTTGCTTAATGCAGTATTACTTTGAGTAGCCATTAGCTATTAGTCGTTTTTTTCAACACTTAAACGGTAAATATATTTATCAGCCTGGAAACCTTTGTCGGTTTTAGGGAATTTGGTTTTGATTTCTTTATACAGATCCAAAGCTTCCTTGTTTTTACCCAATGTTTCACTTAACAAAGCAGCACGGAATAGGTATTCAGAAGAATTGGCTTCGTCTGTATCAAAAGAAGCGCCTGCTTTTTTATAAGTAGCAATGGCGTCGTCATTTTGCTTTAATTCAGCATAAGCATCACCTAAATTACCCAAGGCCAATAATTGAATTTGCTTAGCATCGGTAGAAAAATCTTTTAGGTATTTAACAGCGTTACTAAAATCGCCCAAGTGCAAATAACTTACACCTGCATAATATTTAGCAAGGTTAGCAGTTTTGGTACCACTAAAATTATTGATAATGTATAAAGCCCCTTTGCTTTGGCCATCGCCATTCAATACTAGGTTAGAAGAATCCATCATAAAATAGCCTTGTACTTTAATGATGGCTTCAGCAGCTTTATCTTCCTTTGGTTTAACTATGTATTGGGTATATCCAATCCATCCAGCAACTATAACCAATATGGCTACTAATACGCCCAACATGGTTTTGCCATTCTGTTGTAAAAAATGTTGTGCTTTTGCTACTGGTTCCTGTTCCAAATGGGTATGTTCTTTGTGATGCTCGCTCATGATTGTATTTTATAAAATAATTTATTAATGGGATTAGTCCACAATAAAGGGATAGTTAGCGTCTATATAAACGTCTTTGTAAACTTCGCTATCATCTGGCCATGGGCTTTCTTCAGCAAATTTTACGCTCTGGTCCACAACTGCGTTAATTCTATCATCAATGGTTTTAAGGTCTTCTTCAGTTCCAAATCCATTTTCTAAAATGGTGTTTTTAACCTTGATAATTGGATCTTGGTCTTTATACTCTTCTACTTCTTCCTTGGAGCGGTATTTCTGAGGATCAGATACAGAGTGACCTTTATAACGATAGGTTTTTAATTCTAATAGGGTTGGACCATCACCTTCACGAGCCCTTTTCACGGCGCGTGCAACAGCTTCATGAACAGCTTCAGGTGTCATTCCATCTACTTTATCAGCAGGCATTTCATAGGCGTCTGCTAATTTGTAAATATCAATTACGTTAGAAGTTCTTTCAATGCTCGTACCCATGGCGTAGTTATTGTTCTCGCAGATAAACACTACTGGCAATTTCCACAACATGGCGAGGTTAAAAGTTTCGTGCAACATACCTTGACGGGCAGCGCCATCTCCAAAATAAGTCAAACATACATTATCTGTACCCTTGTATTTTTCAGCAAAAGCCAGACCCGCACCAGTACCAATTTGGGCACCTACAATACCGTGTCCGCCAAAGAAAAAATGTTCAGCGCTAAAAAAGTGCATGCTTCCACCCTTGCCCTTAGAGCAACCAGTGGCTTTTCCATATAATTCAGCCATACAAGCATCCGCAGATACACCCTTAGCCAAGGCCAAACCGTGGTCACGATAAGCCGTAATAAAAGGATCAGACTGTTGGGTGGCTGTCATACAACCGGCTGCAATGGCTTCTTGTCCAATATAAGCATGGAAGAATCCGCGGATTTTTCCTGCCATTTTGTACATTTCTTCCGACTTCAATTCAAACTGACGAATCAGTTGCATCAGTTCGTACCAGTAGAGGTAGGTTTCTTTTGAGAATTTCATGGACAATCTTGCAAATTTTGGACGCAAATATAGGGGTTAGTTGCTAAAAAAGCCCCGATTGTGGAAAAGCCTTAGCCTATGAACCTGAATTTAATTAGAAGCTATATGCGCCTTCAGGAATAGCATTAGGATCAGGGATGCGTATTTGTGCTAAAAATTGGTTTTCCAAGAGCTGAGCATAGGTATTAAAATAAACAATCACGTCTTCCCGCTGGTTTCTTTTTAACCACCTAAAACCACCCGGCAATTGTTCCAAAACTTCTCGGTTATTCAAATATTCAAGGTGATGTATGTCTGTAGGGGTAAGACTAATTTCTTCTAATTTTTTCAAAAGAAGTGAAAAAGGAGCATGTGACACAGCACAAGACTCTTGGCTTAATTCTGTCCATTCCCCAATTCCAGTATGCGCATAGGTCAAAATTTCTTCCTGACTTAATTGGGCTACTACTTGTAATAGATTCCCACAATTGCAAGCCCCATGATTACCCCAAGCATAGTGGACCCCAGTAGATAGACGTGTGGCAGTAAGTCTTAAAGCATCAATTAGAGCAAGGTTTGGATAGGCCATAGTTGTTAATTTTTTAAATAACACCTGATTTTTTAAAAAGTTGTAAAAAAAGTATCAGACTATCTTTTACCATTCAAAATAAAAAATAGGGTTTTCTGAACCATATCTATGTTTAACCGTTAGAGATGTATAATTAAACAAAATTAATATGAAAATGAAATTTTTAGCCACATTGATGATTGCCGTAGTAGGTTTATTTGGAACCGTATCTGCACAAAAAACGGTTGTTGATATTGCTGTAGGATCTAAAGACCATAGCACTTTAGTTGCAGCGGTAAAAGCAGCTGGTTTGGTTGAAACCTTACAGAGCGCTGGACCCTTTACCGTATTTGCACCAACAAATGCAGCTTTTGCAAAATTGCCTGCTGGAACTGTTGAGACTTTATTAAAAGCAGAGAACAAAGCAACCCTTGCTAAAATCTTGACTTACCACGTGGTAGCTGGAAACTTAGATGCTGCAGCAGTTGTAGCAGCTATTAAAGCTGGTAATGGTAAAGCCGTAGTGAAAACAGTAAGTGGTGGTTCTTTAACTGCTTCTATTAAAGAAGGAAAAGTTATCCTAACAGATGAAAAAGGTGGTGTTGCAACTGTAGTTGCTACTGATCTTAAAGCTGGTAATGGTATTGTACACGTGATTGACACCGTAGTATTGCCTAAATAATTGGTTGGTTTGATACTTATTAAAAAGGGTAAGCAATTTGTTTTGCTTACCCTTTTTTAGCTTTATATACAATTATGCTTCATTCAAAAACGCATAGCGATAGTCAGTAGGCGGATTGAAGGTTTCTTTAATAGTTCTAGCACTTAACCAACGATATAGGTTCAATTGGCTACCTGCTTTGTCATTGGTACCAGAAGCTCTTGCTCCACCAAATGGTTGCTGACCAACCACAGCACCTGTTGGTTTGTCATTGATATAGAAATTACCAGCAGCATTGCGCAACTTATTGGTAGCCAGTTCAACAGCGGCCCTATCTTGACTTAAAATAGCACCAGTTAAGGCGTAATTAGAAGTGCCATCTAATAGTTCCAAAGTGGCTTCAAATTTCTCAGCATCGTAAACATAGAGGGTTAGTACTGGCCCAAAGATTTCTTCACACATGGTAGTGTATTTTGGATCCTTGGTTACAATTACCGTAGGTTCTACAAAATAACCCTTGGTCTTGCTATAACCACCACCCACTAGAATACTGGCTTTCTTATTTTTCTTTACGTTATTGATATAGCGCGTGATATTGGTAAATGATTTTTCATCAATCACGGCGTTCACAAAATTGCTAAAGTCTTCTACTGTACCCATTTTCATGCTCTTGATAGCAGCCACCAATTTGGTCTTTACTTCTTCTGCCATGTTGCTTGGAATATAGGCTCTTGATGCTGCAGAACATTTTTGACCTTGGTATTCAAATGCACCACGAGCAAGGGCTGTTACCACTGCGTCTACATTGGCACTCTTGTGCGCAATTACAAAATCCTTACCACCGGTTTCACCTACAATACGAGGATAGCTACGGTACTTGCCCATATTCTCACCAATGGTCTTCCACATATTGTTGAAGACACCAGTAGAACCAGTAAAATGCACCCCAGCAAAATCGCGGTGATTAAAACAAATAGATCCAATGGTTGGACCATCCACATAAATTAGGTTGATCACACCATCTGGTAGACCTGCCTCTTTTAAAATACGCATAAATAATTGTGCAGAATAGATTTGGGTATTGGCTGGTTTCCAAACCACCACATTGCCACACATTGCAGCAGATGTTGGAAGGTTACCACCAATGGCAGTAAAATTGAAAGGAGTAATGGCTAATACAAAACCTTCCAATGGACGCCATTCCAAACGGTTGTGCATGCCTGGGGCAGAAAGGGGTTGTTCTTTATAAATATTGCTTAAGAAATGCACGTTAAAACGCAAGAAGTCAATGAGCTCGCAAGCAGCATCAATCTCTGCTTGATACGCATTCTTACTTTGCCCCAACATAGTTGCCGCATTCATTTGAAAGCGATACTTGGTAGCCAATAAATCAGCGGCTTTCAAGAAAATATGAGCACGGTTTTCCCAACTCATATCGGCCCAAGCCTGTTTGGCTTTTAAAGCTGCATCAATGGCTTGGTTTACATGGGTTGCATTACCTGCATGAAAGGTTCCCAAAGTATGGGCCAATTCATGTGGGGGATGAATATCGTGTTTAACACCTGTTCTAACAGATTTAGAACCAATATACATGGGAATGTCAATTGGTTTCTTTTTCAAATCGGCCAAAGCCTTTTTTAAACTGGCTCTTTCAGTACTTCCGGGAGCATAATTCAATACCGGCTCGTTGGCAGGCATGGGATAGGAAAAATATCCAAGACTCATGGTAATTGGTTTAGTTTAGGTGCGCAAGTTAAGAAACAAAATGAATCCTTAAATTTGTAGTATGGCATTGATTCTTTTTGACCCAACAATTAGGGAATCTCTTTTTCCCTTAACCAGCACCAAGGCTTTTGCCAGTTTAAGATTTGGTATTTTTTCCATCGCGGAACGCTGGCAATGGAAAACCCAAAAAGAAATATTTGTACATACAGCAACCTATTTACAACCCTTATACACCGTTCCATCTGAAGCAGCCCATTACTGGGTAAACGCTGCAGTAATGCCCGATGATGCGCTAATAGAGCGCATTTTGGATCTGCCTTTGGAACACTGTCTTTGTGATGAAAACGGATTGATTGCTGCTAAATCAACTATAGCATTTGCAGACTTTCAGGCAAAAGCTGCCCAGTTTCAGCAGTGCCACCCTTATCAAATAGTTAAGCGTTTGCAGCATCCTTGGGAAATGATGTTGTGGAACGATGCCATGATTAGGGAAGACTTTAAACTAGTCACCAAGGGGAGGGCTTCACAACCCATTTCTCCCACAGTGAATGTATTGCAACAGGCTGATATTTTTATTGAAGAAGGAGCCAAGATTGAGTTCTGTACCCTCAATTCAACAACAGGCCCCATTTATATTGGTAAGGACGCGGAGATCATGGAAGGGTCTTCTATTAGAGGACCATTTGCACTTGGAACCAATGCCCTGGTAAAAATGAATAGTCGCATTTATGGTGCTACCTCATTAGGCCCTGGCGTACTGGGCGGGGGAGAGATTAAGAATTCTGTGATCATGGGTTTTACTAATAAAGCACACGATGGTTATCTGGGCGATGCCGTAATTGGTGAGTGGTGTAATTTTGGCGCAGGTACTTCCAATAGCAATGTAAAAAATACCGCGGCTGACGTGAAAGTTTGGGACTATGGTACCAATACTTACCAATCAGTTGGACAAAAATGTGGATTGATTATGGGAGACTATAGCCGTATTTCTATCAATAGTTCCATTAACACAGGATCACTAATAGGCGTGAGTTGTAACGTGTTTGGAGCAGGGTTGTTACCCACTATTATTGAAGATTTTAGTTGGGGTGCCAGTGGTAACCGATACGATTTTCAAAAAGCCTTACATGCCATTGACAATTGGAAGAAAATGAAAGGTTCCTCTCTCTCAGAGGAGGAATCTAGCGTTTTGAAAGTTATCTTTGACAAAGTTCAACACTGATTTTTATTTAGCACTTATATACATAGATTATGAGACAACAAATTGCCGCAGCAAACTGGAAAATGAATTTGACCCTACAACAGGGAGAACAATTGTTAAACGAGATTCTTGCAAAACCACATAGTTTGTCTGCGCATCAGTCAGCCGTATTTGCGGTTCCTTTTCCATACCTGCCCATGTCCCAGGCCAAATTGGTTGGTAAAACCAATGTATTTGTTGCCGCACAAAATTGTTCTAACAAAAAATCTGGCGCATACACAGGTGAAGTTTCTGTAGAGATATTACAATCAGTAGGTATTCAATATGTGGTATTAGGTCACTCAGAAAGAAGGGAATATTTTTTGGAGAGCAATCAGTTGTTAGCTGAAAAGTTAGACATCTGTTTAGCTAATGGTATGAAGCCTATTTTCTGCTGCGGAGAACCTCTAGAAATTAGAGAAGCTGGAACACAAAATGAATTTGTAGCCAAACAATTGGCAGAGTCTTTATACCATTTGAGTGCAGAACAATTACAACAAGTGGTCATAGCTTACGAACCCATCTGGGCTATTGGTACTGGTAAAACTGCAAGTAGCGCACAGGCACAAGAAATTCACGCCTTTATCCGCGCAGAATTGGCTGCCAAATATGGCGTTGAAGTTGCCAATAATATAAGCATCTTATATGGCGGTAGCGTAAAAGCATCCAATGCCCTAGAACTGTTTTCTCAACAAGATGTAGACGGGGGGCTTGTTGGTGGAGCTTCCTTAATTGCAGACGAATTTGTAGCTATCATCAACGCACTTAAATAATGGCTTTATATAGAAATCAAGACCTGCAACCCTTAAGCAGGTAAAATTCTTGTGAATTTTGGGAATAATTATTTATGTAAGGCTTGGGCTCTTTCTAAACGGTCATTGATGGCCCTTCCCAAACCCTTGTCAGGAAAGCGTTCTGCAATAATTAAGTCAAAACCAAGTTCATCAATGCTGCGCATCACCGAAAAAAGCTGTTGCGCAGCTTCATTGATATCAGATTTGGGAGAAAGAATGAATTGCTGCCCGCTAATTAAACCTTCATAAAACGTACAAAAAGAAATGGTAGCCACATGTTTGTTGGCATGTTGCCTTAATAGGGTTGGTATATCACCCAAGTACAAGGGCGTTTTGGTAGCATAATGGCTTTTGAGTTGACCCGGGGTATCAATCTTGGTTTCTTGCATTTTACGAACCACTTTTAATCCCGTTACCGCTTCCATTTCTTCTGCTGTAACTGCGCCAAGGCGATGCAACATAATCTGACCATCTACTACTTCTGCAATAGTAGATTCAACCCCTACTTGACAGGGGCCACCATCTAAAATATAGTCTACACGGTTATTCAAACCGTCCAATACATGTTTGGCATTGGTGGGACTCACATATCCAAAGGGATTAGCACTTGGTGCCGCCAAGGGGAAATTGAGTTTGTGTAATAATTGTAAGGCAAGCGGATGCTTAGGAATACGCACTGCTACTTTAGCACTACCAGCGGTAACCAAATCAGGAATAATCAATTTTTTGGGAAGTAGTAAAGTAAAGGGACCAGGCATAAATGCATCTGCCAATTGTTGACTAATACGGTCTAGTGCTGCATAATCTTTAATGGCTGCTACCGTTGGAACATGAATGATCAAAGGGTTAAAACTAGGTCTGTCTTTTGCACTATAAATTTTAACTACGGCTGCTTCACTCAATGCATTACCAGCCAATCCATACACGGTTTCTGTTGGTATGGCTACCAGCTCATTTCTACTTAAAATAGCTACTGCAATTTCTATATTTTTTCCAACCGTAGTCATCTATATTAATATTGAATGGATAATTCCGCAGGGGCAAAATGATCCAGTTTATCCAATTCCAAAACGGTTCCGGTTCCTGCTTCATTGGGATGATACATGGGTACAAATCTGGCCCCATATACAAATTCCTCAAACCTGTAGGAGGCTTTTGAAATAACCGTATTGGAAAAACTCTCGTCAAAACCTTGTACAAAAATTAATAATTCTGTTTCTGCAGCCTCTAAATCTAACTTGCTCAATTGATACAATGGGCTTTCTTCATTAATAGGATGCACCAGTGTCCAGTTAGTAGTCATGGTACTGGCTTTGGCAATATCTAGAGGCATATTAAAAAATTGATTCTTGATCACCCCATCTTCCTGCACTTTCATGGCAATGGTTACTTTCACTTCTACATTCACCAAATAGTTCTTGGTATAGGGTGCCATTCTAAACATGAGTGCCACACCATCTTTAAATGGAGTAAATAGGGCATTATTACTAAATCTAATAAAAGACCTAGGACGGGAAAAGCGGCCATAGATCATTCCGGTAACCAGGGCAAAACTCATTAAACCGGTTAGGGCTTCAAAACTGGCTACAAAACTGGTCAGAAATCCTACGGGATTAATTCTTCCATAACCCACGGTGGTAAAAGTCTGGGCACTAAAAAAGAAGGCTTCTCCAAACTGCTCACCCATGGTATTAGCCACCAGGCCACTTAAGTGTTCCAGACCAATAAGCAAGTAAATTCCGGCAAAAATCAGGTTGATGCCAATAAAGAATAGCATGATATAGGCTAGGAATTTCCACCTTTTCATGCTCAGCATGGTATGGAAGAGGTTTAATCTTTGCCAAAAATGCAATCCCCTTACTTCAATATTGGCCCTGCCGTCTTTGGCAAAAAAACGGCCGCCACTCAAGCTAGTATTGGTTCCCAAGCCAGTTTCATGGTTGATTTGGGCCCGTCTATTGAGTTTTCTAAAAGCCATTCTAGGAAATTGATTTGTTTCAAAAATAATGCCTTTCTGCAAATTCTAGATAATCCTGTCTTTAATGACTAATTGTTTCGTTTTCTGCTTCCTGCTCCTATCTTTGCAGCCTTATGAAAAATATCAGGAATTTTTGCATTATTGCGCATATTGACCATGGTAAGAGTACTTTGGCCGATAGGTTATTGGAACATACCAAGACCATCGGTGAAAGAGACATGATGAACCAAGTGTTAGATGATATGGATTTGGAGCGGGAAAAAGGCATCACCATCAAGAGTCACGCCATTCAAATCAACTATCCCTTCAAAGGGGAGCAATACGTGTTCAACCTCATTGATACACCCGGTCACGTAGACTTTAGCTATGAAGTAAGCCGTGCCTTAGCTGCTTGTGAAGGAGCCTTGCTTTTAGTGGATGCTTCTCAAGGGATTCAAGCACAGACTATTTCTAATTTGTATTTGGCCATTGATAATAATTTGGAAATCATTCCTGTAATCAACAAGATTGACATGGATGGTGCCAAGATTCCAGAAGTAACGGATCAAATTGTAGACCTAATTGGTTGCAAGGCAGAAGATATTTTATTAGCCAGTGGAAAAAGTGGCATTGGCATTGACGAGATTCTAGCTGCCATTGTTGAACGTATTCCAGCCCCTCAGGGTAGTTATGAAGCGCCATTACAAGCATTGATTTTTGATTCGGTTTTCAATAGTTTCCGTGGAATCATTGTTTACTACCGTATCATGAACGGGGTTTTGAAAAAAGGTGACAAGATTCGTTTTGTAGCATCCGGACAGGATTATATAGCCGATGAAGTGGGCGTATTGAAACTCAGTATGACACCCAAGGATGAAGTGAAAGCGGGAGACGTGGGCTATATTATAACCGGTATTAAAGTAGCACGTGAAGTAAAAGTAGGAGATACCATTACACTAGCTAATAATCCAGGACTAATGATCCATGGATTTGAAGAAGTAAAACCCATGGTATTTGCAGGAATCTATCCTGTAAACACAGATGAGTTTGAAGAATTGCGCGAATGCATGGACAAACTGCAGTTAAATGATGCTTCACTCACTTTTGAACTAGAAACTTCACAAGCCCTGGGCTTTGGATTCCGTTGCGGATTCTTAGGCCTCCTGCACATGGAGATTATTCAAGAGCGTTTAGAAAGAGAGTTTAACCAAACCGTGATTACTACGGTACCAAACGTGAGCTTCTTGGCGTACACTTCAAAAGGAGACAAGCTAATCGTGAACAATCCTTCTGAAATGCCTGATCCAACCAAATTGGATAAGATTGAAGAGCCCTTTATTAGGGCACAGATTATTACCGTTTCTGATTATATTGGAAATATTATGACCCTTTGCTTGGGCAAACGCGGAATCCTGATTGGTCAAACTTATTTGACCCCAACTAGGGTAGAACTTACTTTTGAAATGCCATTAACTGAGATTGTATTTGACTTTTATGATAAATTAAAAAGTCAGACCAGGGGTTATGCCTCATTTGACTATTCACCCATTGGCTATAGAGATGCCGATATTGTGAAAATGGATATCCTCTTGAACAATGAAAAAGTGGATGCTTTAAGTGCATTGATTCACCGCAGCCGCGCTACCGATTTTGGCCGCAAGCTTTGCGAGAAATTAAAGGAACTCTTAACCAAACAACAATTCCAAATTGCCATTCAAGCTGCTATTGGTGCCAAAGTAATTGCGCGTGAAAATATCAGTGCTTTACGCAAAGACGTAACTGCCAAATGTTATGGCGGTGACGTTAGCCGTAAGCGTAAACTCTTGGAGAAGCAGAAAGAAGGTAAGAAAAGGATGCGCTTGGTTGGTAACGTAGAAGTTCCGCAAGAAGCTTTTTTAGCGGTCTTGAAACTGGACTAATCTTAAAGTGAAGAGGAAGAAAGTGAAGAGATAAGAGGAGGAAAGTGAAGAGTGAAGAGTGGAGGAAGAAAGTGAAAAGTGAAAGAAGAAAGTGAAGAGATAAGAGTGAAGAATGGAAAGAAGAAACTGATTCGTATAACCTAGGGCTTTGGTTATTGGGTAATAGGAACCGGTTTGGGATCTAATTCATCCACGTTTTTCTCGTGAATCCATTTCCCATTCTGCCAACGGAAACCCTCATAAGTGCCATAAGGAATTAGGCTATAGCGTTCCTTTACCTCACCTGTTTCACTAACCAAGTGAGCAAAGACAATCTTGTCTAGTTCTGGGTCATAATTAAACTTGGCACCAGCTTGTTTTTTAAACTCCAAACAGAAGCGAAACGCGGGTTGCGGGGGTTTAATGCTGTCTTGTGTATAGGTGAAAAATTTGCCTCCAAACAAGGGTTTTCCCTGTGCATCAAAATGTAATACTTCCATCCATTTTTTAGTACTACGAGCATTACTCTCATCATATCCCAACAGGGTATAGTACTGTTTGTTGTTAAATGATTTCTGCACAATGCCATAGTACACTGCACCAATCCAATTGGCAGGAGTACGAATAGAATCAATAGGATTCTCACTATAATCAGAATGGTCAAATAAGGGGAAGAGTTTTAAAGAACCATCATTGGTGCGCATCTGAATAGCGCCATGTTGTCTATAAGCAGAAAAGTCTTTCATGACCTGCCAGGTAAAAATTCTAAAACTACTATCTGGTGCATATACTTTGGAAATAGTAGTTAAGGAATCAAAGCGATAATGAAAACTATTAGGCTGACGTAGTGCTTGCACCAAACCACGAGTAAACAAACTATCGGCCCTAAAGCGATCAATCATATCTTCTGCATTCATGATACCCAGTGCATAATCCTTGATGCTTTCCTCTATTTGTGCAATGGCACTTAAAGGAGCAACCACTGCTTTTGAATCAGACTTGCGCTGAGCAGACATTTGCAAACAAAACATTACCAGAACTAAAGAAAGAAAAGGCTTCATGGCACTAAGTTAAAGCAATGCGCTATACCCAAACATGTTTTAGGATTTTCTTAAAGCTGCAATAGATTGGGCAAATTCCAAGAGGTTATTGAAACGAAAGTCTATCTGAGGGTGTGGATCTTCCGTTTGCGGATGCGTTGTGGCTACAAATACAGTATGCATCCCGGCGTTTTTTCCAAAAGCCATATCAGAAGGTCTATTCCCTACCATAATGCTCTTAGTAAAATCAACTTCAGGGTAGAGGTGCTTTGCCTGAAAAGCCATGCCAGGATTGGGTTTACGGTTTGGCGATTCAGTTTCTATATCAGCACAAAAAAACAAATGATCCAAATTGCCACCCTTTTCTTGAATAGCGGCCAACATATTGGCGTGAATATTTTCCAAATCTTCTAAACTCATCAAACCCTTACCAACCCCTTTTTGATTGGTCACTAAAAAAATCCTTGCAAATTGATTGCGCAATAAGGCCAATGCTTCTAGGGTAGTAGGATAAAATTGAAACTCCTCCCAATTCATTATATAGTCATTCTCCTTTTCAACATTAATCACGCCATCCCTGTCCAAGAACAATATCCAATCAGTTGAAATTTCTCTTAAATCCATAATCACATTCAATTCTTTTTTTTCATCGCAATCATCACTTTCTTCTTCCTCATCTCTTCACTCTTCACTCTTCACTCTTCACTCTTCACTCTTCACTCTTCACTCTTCACTCTTCACTTTCTTCCTCCACTCTTCACTCTTCACTCTTCACTAATCTTCAAAGAAGATAGCCGCTTCTACAAGTTCGCATACAATATGACCAATCATCATATGTGCTTCCTGAATTCGAGGTGTAACACTTGAAGGTACATTGATTAAATAATCGCTTAAGCCTTTCATGTCACCGCCGCTTTCTCCCGTTAAACCAACGGTGATAATACCCTTGGCCCTTGCGGTTTCAAAAGCTTTGACAATATTTTTAGAATTTCCAGATGTGCTAATGCCAATCAATACATCGCCTTTTTCCATAATGCCATCTACTAGCCTAGCATAAATCATATCATAGCTATAATCATTGGCCACAGCTGTTAAATAAGAAGTATTGCAATGCAGGGCTTCAGATGGAAGTGCCCTGCGATTTTTGTAAAACCTACCAGAGAATTCAGCCGCCAAGTGTTGTGCATCGGCAGCGGAACCGCCATTTCCACAGAAATGTACCCTCTGCCCATTATTAAAAGCAGGTACTATCATTTTAATGACACTGTCAATAGTTGTTACCAATTCCTCATCTTCCAATATGGCTTGCTTCAGTTCTATGGAAGCCTTCATTAATTTTTTGATTGCTACTTTCATGATATTTATTTTTCCGCCAAATCTTCAATAGTCTGCACCAATTGGGGCCAACCATATTTGATTTTCTCTGCACGAAGTTGGGGCAAAAAATGTTTTTCTCCTAATGAATACAGATTTTTAATGCCTTCAGCAATAGCTTTAACATTTGGTTCTACAACTAATCCTACTTGACCATTTGGTACTAGTTCAGCCAGTCCTCCAACATTGGTCACCAGCATAGGTTTTTCAAAATGATAGGCTAGGGGAGTTACCCCTGATTGGGTAGCATGTTTATAAGGTTGAATCACAAAATCAGCCGCGCTCAAATAATAACGCACTTGATCATCGGCAATAAAATCTGTTTTCAAGATCAAAAGGTCTCTTATATTTAATTGGTCAATCTGTTCTTGATAGCCTTTTTCATCGTCATAGAATTCTCCGGCTACCAAGAGCTTGGGCACTAACATTTCTGGAATAGACCGAGCCTCTTTTTTTAATTGAGCCATGGCGTCTAACAACAAATCTAATCCTTTGTATTTGCGTATAAAACCAAAGAATAATATAATGGGTTGCTCCACTTCAATGCCCAAATGTTTCTTGGCCATGGCCTTATCCAAAGGATCCCCAAAATTATCATACAGTGGGTGAACCGATTGAATGGCGGAGGTTTGGGTGAATTGTTTCAGGTCTGCTAAAACCTTGGCACTCATGGTCACAAAACCATCCATGGGCCCTACAAAATATTGGGTAAAGGTTTTGTCACCCGGCCTTTTCTCGTGTGGAATAATATTGTCTGCAATGCAAATGAGTTTGGAGTGTTTGTTTCTCTTGATGATTCTTAAAATGGTACCCAAACAAGGCCCCATGAGTGGTAACCAATATCTGACCAGTACTAGGTCTGGTTTGGTGTCTCTGATTTTTCTGCCCACGCTTATCCAGTTCAAAGGATTCATGCTATTGATGCAAACCTCAATGGTCAAATCTTTAGGAGCGGGCTGATCACTATATTGTGTCTTACCTGGAAACAAAAAACTAGGGTATTGTAAGCTAAAAGTATAAATGGTAACTTGATAGCCTTGGGCCTGAAACTGCCGGGCCAGACGCTCATTAAAACTGGCAATGCCGCCACCTCTAAAAGGCCAGGAGGTTCCAATAAGGGCCAGTTTTTTCATACCCTTGGTTTTAGTCTTGGATGCTCAATTTACTAGCAATCAGGTACACATTTCTTTCAGGAGCATTTCTAGCTACCAGCTCAGCAATAAAGCCAGCTAAGAAGAGCTGCATGCCAATGACCATGGTAGTTAGGGCAATAAAAAAAGCAGGTTTATTAGTGAGTGCAAATTCTGCATCTATGAATTTCTCTACTATTAAGTAAGCACTAGAACCCAGCCCCATCATAAAAAATAAAGTGCCCAACAATCCAAATAATTGCATGGGACGTTTACCAAATTTACCCAAGAACATAATGGTAGCCAGATCCAAAAAACCATTTACAAAACGCTGCCATCCAAATTTGGTGACGCCATATTTACGTGGCCTATGTTCTACTACTTTCTCTCCAATCTTTCTAAATCCACTCCATTTAGCCAAAATAGGAATATAGCGGTGCATCTCACCATAAACTTCAATGCTTTTAACCACATTGTGCTGATAGGCTTTGAGACCACAGTTGAAATCATTTAATTGAATACCTGATGCCCATCGCGCTACCGCGTTAAATAATTTTGAAGGAATATTCTTGGTGAGGGTATTGTCATAACGCACTTTTTTCCAGCCGCTAACCATATCATAACCCTCATTGATTATCATATTTCTAAGTCCTGGAATTTCATCGGGAGAGTCTTGCATATCCGCATCCATGGTTATTACCACATTTCCCAAAGCAGCTTTAAACCCCTCATTCAATGCGGCAGATTTACCATAGTTGCGGCGGAATCGAATGCCTTTGAATGCTTGATTATTTTGTGCAATACCTTCTATTACTTTCCAGCTATTATCGGTGCTACCATCATCTACCATGATCACTTCAAAGCTCCATTGGTTTTCGTGCATCACGCGTTCAATCCAGGCACAGAGCTCCGGTAAAGATTCGTCTTCATTCAATAATGGTACAACAACACTTAGATCCATAACAGTACTTAAATCTTATTAGAAAGGATTTTGCTTAGGGGTCTTTTTAGCCACACCTGCGCCAATGGCAGAAGAAATGGCACCTAAAAAACCATACATCAAAATAATGCCACCAATGGCAAAAGGCATCATGAATTTACGGGTCATATCTAAAGCTGCTTTCACTTGATCATCCGTTAGCTTTTGGTTCTTTTCCATTTCTGTAGCAGCATTTTCAATAATCTTATCGGTCATTTCTGGGAAAAGTACTTTCATGGATAATACAGTATAGATAACTGTAATTACAATTAAAGTTGCAGTTACTTTAAAACCATGTGCAAATACATTTCCATAAGTAACATCGCCCTGCATTTGCTTGGCATAGTGAATACAAGACCAGATAATTCCAGCTATCACTACAACCCAGCTTATAGCACCCAATGCCTTGTTCTGCATTTGGTCAGTTAAATACAATGCTACACTGATAACTATAGTAATTAAACTTAAGATGAGCCCTTTCATCCAGGGTTGTACAATTTTTTCTTCCATTTTGGTTGCTTTTAATTGGTGAATAGTTTGCCCTTATGAACAATAGCTATTGCCTTACCTGTTAGGGGCTTATCTAGGAATGGACTATTGGCCGATTTACTTTGGTTGTTTCCAGAATTCAACAAGGTTTCAGCCGTTCTGGAAAACAAAGTCAGTTCCGCCTTGGAACCAACCGACACATGGGTAGTTGGAAGATCGAAAATATTACGGGCATTCCCGCTAAATAGCTTGATTATTTTTTCGTTACTCAAATTGGGTAAAACAGTATTCACTACGGCAAATGCTGTTTGCAAACCAATCATCCCGCTCTTAGCGTATTCAAATTCACAAATTTTATTGTCCCAATTCTGAGGCAAATGGTGGGTTGCAATACAATCTACCAATCCATTTTCCACCGCCTCTCTCAAAGCCGCTCTATCACTCACCGTTCTGAGCGGCGGATTCAATTTTAAATTGGTATCATAGCTCACCAGATCCTCATCTGCAAAGTACAAGTGATAGGGGGTAACGCTACAACTAATCTGCAAACCCTCTTGTTTTGCCTGGGCAATCAAGTCAATACTGGTCTTGGTAGACACCCCAGTAATATGCAGTTTAGACCCCGTATACCTAGCCAAATCAATATCTCTCTTAATAATGGTCTCTTCACTAATAGCAGGAATACCTGGCAAACCCAATTGTGTAGAGATAATCCCCTCATTGATCAGTCCACCCGCACCAATGCTCTTATCAATGGGAATCTGAATCAGCACACCGTCAAAAGCTTTTACATATTGCAATGCTTTCAGAAATAGTCCAGCTGTTTGCACCGGAACCAATCCATCAGAAAAAGCCACAGCCCCGCTATTCTTCATATCATACATCTCGGCCAAGTCCTTACCCTCCAATTTCTTAGTAATGGCGCCAATAGGGTGGATGCTCACCGGCAAACAAGCCGATTGCTGCACCACATAACTCACCTGGCTTTTATTATCCACCACTGGGTCTGTATTGGGCATGCTAAACACACGAGTGTAACCACCCGCTGCTGCTGCATTAGCCCCAGTTTCCAAAGTCTCTTTATACTCAATACCCGGATCACAAAAATGGGAGAAAGGATCTACCCAACCACCACTGACCAACAAATCTTCACCAGCCACAACCTGTGCGTCCTGTTGGTCAATTTTGTCTTCAATGCTGGAAATGATTCCGTCTGTAATTAGAATATCTTTTGTCTGGCCATTATATGGCGAAGAGCTATCAATGATTTTCGCTTGCCTAAGGAGAATTTGCATGCTGCTGCGATAAAATTTAGTGCAATATAACCTGAAAATTTCTTTTACCCCTATATTTGCACCCAATTAATAAGGAAAACGCTTTGTTTTACCCCCAGTTATCAAAGCTTTAAACCCTGATGGACAGTTCGGGACGTAGCGCAGCCCGGTAGCGCACACGTCTGGGGGGCGTGGGGTCGCAAGTTCAAATCTTGTCGTCCCGACCAATGAAACCGGAAACGGAAACCGCCGCCAGCTAAAGCTGGCGGTATTTTTTTGCGCAGACGTGTCCCGAATTCATTCGGGTAAACGGATGCGCAAAAAAATACAAACCGCGCAGGGCGCGGTGCGGTTTTTTCTGATCTAGGTTTTATTGAGCTCCCCCCTAACAGCGATTCGCGAGCTCCGCGAGCAAATCTAAACATCTTAGGAACGGGCGGCGGTTTCTGATCTAGGTTACATTGAGCTCCCCCCTAACAGCGATTCGCGAGCCCCGCGAGCAAATCTAAACATCTTAGGAACGGGCGGCGGTTTCTGATCTAGGTTTTATTGAGCTCCCCCCTAACAGCGATTCGCGAGCCCCGCGAGCAAATCTGATATTCATTCAAAATCTCAATTTTTTTGCGAATGAACTCCGAGCCCCGCGAGCCCCGCGAGCAAATCTGAAGAGCCCCTTATAAAAACATAAAAAATTATAAAATAGAATCAATTAATTATATAACAGATTCATTCTTTCTAAAGATTGCTCTTTCTTATAAATCATTAACTATTTGATTAATAAATTGCTAGAAATAATTGGTTAAAAGTATTATGACTTGATGATATAACTAGTTTACTAATTAAAATATTTAGGAGTCATTTCAATAGACTCAAAATAAGACTATAATAGGTTTCGCGTCTTGGTGGTTTATTGTTCCTATTAATACAAAGATGAATTTATAGGAATTGCTGAATGGTATTAGCTTTAACTATTTTGAATTATAAATTTTATAAGATTTTATAATAATTATTCTCTTACTTTCTATTTAATCATTTCAATGAATATTTTAAAATTACCGTTTACATTTAAAAATCGTTTAAATGATGCTGAATCGCTTAATGAAATTCATCTGGCATTAAATATTTCTTTTTATACATCTGGTCAAGTAAAATATACTGATGCAAGTGGCAGATCAAAAATCATTGAATTTTTTGGATCAAATTGGAGTATAGATTTACTTTTAAAAAAAGGAGCTGATACAAGTTTTAGCGTATTTATTAATAATCCTAAAAAGATTGAAAATCAAATATTAACTCTTACAAAAAAAATTAACACAAAAATCACTGCAGATAAAACTTTTGAAATATCCATTTTGAACGATTACGATGGTTGGTTTAAATTGGATTAAACAAATATAAACCATCGCCACAGGCAAAATTACCCTACCTCTATCTTATACCCAATCCCCCTCACCGCCACAATCTTCACCCTTTCATCCATCTCTAATTTCTTCCGCAACTTAGAAATAAACATATCCAAACTCCTCCCTACAATCACCCCCTCATCTTCCCAAATCTCTTTCTGAATCCTATTTCTTTCAATAACCAGATTCGGGCTCTCCGCAAAAATCCTGAGCACCCTAGACTCTGTAGCAGTTAAGTCAACAGTTAGTTCCTTCATCACCAATTTCCTCAGTTTAGCATCAAATAAAATTCCACCCAACTGAAACTGATCAACATCATGAATAACCTCATCCTCCTTCTTAGTCTTAGCCGTTCTAAAAAACAGTAAACCAATAAAAGCCAAAATAGGCAGACTACCCAGAAGGTATCCACTCTTAGCACTGATCCAAGCATCTTTAAATTGAATACTAATCACATAACAAGCTTTAGGAAGCCTTCTCCCTTTACAGGATACAATGGTTTCCTTTTCTTTATTGGAAATGGCATATCCATAAGCCACTTTCTGGGTTCCGCAGTTCAGTACATTTACCACATAATCGGGGACTCCAGCATCCTTACCCAATAAACCTAAAGTGGTGTTCACCAAAGAATCTGGTAAAAACCCAAACTCCCGCTCAAAACTCAACTGGAATTCATTGTCCGATATTATATTCACAGGCAGTACCCTAGAAACACTATCGCCAGATTGTAAGAGCAGTTCATGCCCAACTTTACGAATCAAAATTTCCCTTCTGGCTATTTCAAAATCGTCAGTAACCGTAAAGCTAAACGCCAAACAAATACCAGCAACCAATAGCAGGGAAACTGATCCAAACAGGTATTTATCATTACTAAAAAGCTTATTTTGACGCTGAGACATAGTTTTTACGCAATATTTACAAAGTTGACAGTTTTATTTACAATACAAATTCCCTTTGATGAAAGGTACCGAACTACTTTAGCCAAGTCAATTTTAAAAGGATAAAAATCTAACTATGAATTACAAAAACCTACTTGCGCTAATCTTAATCCCCGTTTTGTATGTTTCCTGTAAAGAAAAGCAAAGCACTGTTACCCTGACTCTGGAAATCATCCAACCCGCTGTCAAAAACCTAGTCAGTGCCTACGGCCCAACCAGAATGGTACGCAGCGTAAAACAAGCAAAGAACGGAGACATTTTAATAGCTTCTTACACTGGCCTATGGCGATATGATGGAAAAATGTTCACCAATATCACCACCACCATTGCTGTTCCCAGCATTTGGGATGTATTGGAAGACAAGAAGGGAAATCTTTGGATAGGCACCAAGGATTCAGGTCTCTATTATTATGATGGAAAATCCTTTCTGCATTATACCACCCGTCAGGGACTTCCCTCTAATATGGCGCTGCATTTATATGAAGACAGGGCTGGTAATATTTGGACAAATGCCGGAGGCGCCACCCGTTTTGACGGAAAATCCTTTAAAACCTATACCACCAAAGACGGGCTTCCCGATAATGCTGTAAATACATTCATGGAAGATAAAGACGGTAAAATATGGATAGGCACTAGGGGAGATGCTTGTTATTTTGATGGCAAAACCTTTATTATTTTAAAAAACAACGAAGGCAAACCATTTCACAATGTCTGGTCAATAGTAGAAGATCAAAAAGGTACTATTTGGTTTGGTGCAGAAATCATCAAAGAAATTAAAAACAGTACCTATTATATGGATGGAGCTCCCGGCCTATGGCGATATGATGGGACTAACTATGCCAAAGTATCGGAAATGAGCGCATCTGCAATTATGCAAGACAAGCAAGGAAATATCTGGACTACCGGTGCTGAAAAAAATATTGGAATGAGCGCTTGGAAACTGTTGCGTTATGATCAAAGCACATTAAACAATGAAAAGCCTGCTGTAACTGAAATGGCATCCATAGATAAAATGCTTTGCAGAATTATTGAAGCTACAGATGGCAGCATTTGGTTTGGATCCATCAACGGAGTTTACCGGTTTGATGGAAAAGACCTCACAAACTTTCAAGGAAAACAAGAACAGGTTTACAATATTGATCAAAAGGAAAGCCGAATTACCTGGAAGGGCTCTATGAAAATTTCTGCAGCAGAAAAGCATGTAGGTTATGTATCTATCTCAAAAGGAGAGCTTTGGGTAGAAAATAATCGCTTAGTTGGTGGAGCCGCTACCATAGACATGAACGCTATGGAATTTGCAGATAAGAATGATAAAAATAACCCCATTCAACACTTACAATCGGCTGACTATTTTGATGTAAAAAGATTCCCATTTGCTACTATTGAAATTTCACAAGTAGATTCCTTAACTGATAAAACAGTTCAAATTACCGGTTACTTAACCATTAAAACAGTTTCACGATTGGTGAGTTTTCCAGCAACCATTGAAGTTAAAAGTGGAATATTGAACGCCAATGCTAAACTCACTATTGATAGAACCAATTGGGGGATCAATTTTCAATCTGGAAAGTTTTATAAAAAAATGGCGGATCAAATTGTTTCTGATGAGATTGATTTTGAAATTAAAATAGTGGCAAAGAAATAAGCTGGAGAAACTGATTTTGAGTAAATTGAATTTTCAATGAAATTCAAATCACCCACATGAAGTCTCTAAAATCATCACTGTCATTCACTTTAGTTTGTTTAGTTCTATTGATGTTCAATGATTCAATAGCCCAATCTTCCAAATCCAATGGTGCTCAAACCTTTGAAAAATACATAGATGCTAATCAAGACGCCCATTTAAAAGAATTTTTAGAACTGATTTCCATACCCAGTATTTCATCCATTCCTGCCAATAAACCAGATGTTCAAAGAGCAGCGGTTTGGATAGTGAACAAACTAAAATCCATTGGAATTAGTAATGCCCAAGTAATACCAACGGCTGGTCAACCAGCTGTATTTGGTTCCTGGGAAAATGCACCAGGTAAACCCACTGTGCTCATTTATGCGCATTACGATGTACAACCCGTTAAAGAATCAGAATGGCTTATCCCTCCATTTGCCCCACAAATAAAAGACGGCAAAATATTTGGACGTGGCGCCAGTGATGATAAATCCGGTGTAATGATGAGCATTTGGGCAGTAGAAGCCATGCTCAAAACAAATGGCAAATTACCCGTGAATGTCAAGTTTATTTTTGAAGGTGAAGAAGAAGCTGGTAGTCCCAATTTCAAAAATATGGCCATAGCCAACAAGGCATTATTGAAAGCCGATTTTGGGCTAAATGCCGATGGAGGACAGTACGATGAAAATACCCCTGAAATCTTGATGAGTTTAAGAGGAACAGCTGCCATGGAATTTTCTATTAAGACCGCGGATATAGACGCGCATTCTGGACAATTTGGTGGTAAGACCCTTAACTCAGCTTTAATTTTGTCTCAAATAATATCCTCTTTTTATACCAAGGAAGGTAATGTAGCAGTAGCCGGATTTTATGATAAAGTAATACCACCAACGGCAAAGGAAAAAGCCATGATGCAAAAAGTACCTTATAACAAAGAAGAAGATAGAAAGATCTTGGGTTCTACTGCAGAAACAGGAGACACTACCTATTCTGCTTTAGAGCGTATTTGGTATAGGCCCACCTTAGAAATCATTGGCATGCAAAGTGGTTATACTGCAGCTGAAGGACATTCCAACATCATTCCAGGTAACGCCATGGCTAGGATTACTTGTAGACTGGTGAATAATCAAGATCCTTCAGAGATTCAAGATTTGATTGTAAAACATGTCAATAGTCACTTGCCCACTGGTGCAACGGCTAGTTTCAAATTTACCAGGGGCAAAGGTGGCGCAAGTCCCATGAAATTTCCCTCTGATACCAAAGAATACAAGTATGTAACTGATGTTTTAGAGAAAGTATATGGCAAACAACCTATTCAGGTGGGAACAGGTGGTAGCATTGGCTCCTTGATTTCTGTCAAAGACATTTTGGGTATTTATATGTATTCTATGGGTTTGGAACAAAAAGATGAAAAATGGCATGCATCAAATGAGTTCTTTAAAATTGCCAGCGTGCGGAAAGGGCAAATACTGTATTGTAATTATTTTGAGCACTTGGCTCTAGAGGAAGCTAAATTGAAAAAGCAGTAATTACACAATCCCATTCAAAACCTATATCAACTTTTAATCATCAATTTTTTATGAATAGTTTTTATCTAGTACTTATCATCATTAGTTCTATAACACTTAAAAAAAGGATAAAAGCATTGAATCTATCTATTAAATCAGGTAACAAAGAAATGATTAAAATGGAATGGCTCTTTTTAGGATTAACTGTAACCTTAATTTTAGGTTTAATTTTTATAAAGAATTACAGCTTTTTTAAAAGTATCTAGTAATATAATCCCATGCTCCTCAAACAATATCGTCAACCTGAATAGATTTCCCCAATCCCCCCATCTAACGTAAATTCATGCTCCATTCAACCAAGCATGAAAAAAACAGCCAAAACAAGCTCACAGCTTCTATTAGCCGCCGCACTGTTGACCCTATCGGCGCAGGCCCAACATCAAAACCGTGATTATCCCATACAGCCCGTGACTTTTAACCATGTTCATGTAAATGATCAATTCTGGGCGCCACGCATAGATATTAATGCAGACATTACCATTCCTTATGTATTGCAGAAATGCCGCGAACAGGGACGCATTGACAATTTCTTAAAAGCTGCCGGCAAAAAGGATCCAACCAATATTACTGAATACCCTTTTGACGATACTGATATCTATAAGCTTATTGAAGGTGCTTCCTATTCCTTACAAGTAAAACCTAATCCTTCACTGGAGCGCAGCATTGATACCCTCATAGGCATCATTGCCGACGCCCAAGAACCAGATGGGTATCTATATACGTTTAGAACCATGAAACCCCAGAAGCTACATCCTTGGGTAGGAGCTAAGCGTTGGGAAAAAGATCCTGACCTAAGCCACGAATTATACAATAGCGGACATTTATACGAAGCCGCAACGGCACACTATATTTCTACTGGTAAGAAATCCTTATTGAATATTGCCATCAAGAATGCGGATTTGCTTGTCAAAGATTTTGGCCCAGGCAAAGCCGATTATTTTCCTGGTCACCAAGTAGTAGAAATGGGGCTGGCGCGATTGTATAGAGTAACAGGCAAACAAGCCTACCTAGATTTAGCCAAATTCTTTTTAGATACTAGGGGCAAGGGTGCAGGGAAATATTCAGAATACAACCAATCACAAAAGCCCGTAACTCAGCAACACGAAGCCGTTGGACACGCAGTACGTGCAGCCTATATGTATACAGGCATGGCCGATGTGGCAGCCTTAACAGGCGATGCTTCTTATATAAAAGCCATTGACGATATCTGGACAGATGTAGTGAGTAAGAAAATGTACCTAACTGGAGGTATTGGCGCTACCGGTGCTGGTGAAGCATTTGGCGCGGCTTATCACTTACCCAATATGAGTGCTTATGCAGAAACCTGTGCATCCATTGCCAACGTGTACTGGAATAACCGTATGTTTTTATTGCATGGCGATGCTAGTTATATAGACGTGATGGAGCGGGTCATGTACAATGGATTATTATCTGGTGTTTCTCAAAACGGCACCAAATTTTTTTATCCCAATCCGCTAGCTTCCATGGGGCAGCACCAACGCAGTGCTTGGTTTGGCTGTGCTTGTTGCATTTCTAATATGACCAGGTTTATGCCATCGATTCCAGGTTATGTATATGCCCAAAATGCCAATAACCTCTATGTCAATCTCTTTATGTCTAACCAGTCAGACATCAAACTGCCTGCAGGTAAACTGAGTATTGCCCAAGAAACGGCTTATCCTTGGAAGGGTAAAGTGACCTTAAAAATTGATCCTGCAAAATCAATGGATTTTGTATTGCGTGTGCGTATTCCGGGTTGGGCCAGACAGGAAGCAGTGCCCAGTAATTTGTATCGCTTTGCGGATACCAAATTGGTAACTATTCCCATTAGCATCAATGGCAAAACCCAAGAATACATTGTTGAAAAAGGCTACGCTGTTTTTAGCCGCACTTGGAAAAAAGGTGATCTAGTAGAAATAGATCTTCCCATGGAAGTAGAAAAAGTATTGGCCAATGAAAATGTAAAAGAAGATAAGGGCAGATTTGCTTTTCAAAAAGGGCCACTGGTCTATTGCTTAGAAGGACCAGATAACCAAGGTGGTACGGTGCAGAATATTGTGATGAGTAAAGACGCTTCCATCTCTGAAAACTATGAGCAACAATTACTCAATGGTGTCTTGGTATTAAGTGGGCAAGGGGTTGCTACCAAAAGACAGGTAGCTAGTACAGAATTGCAAACAACACCTCTACAAGCCAAAGCCATTCCTTACTATGCATGGAATAATAGGGAAGCTTCTGAAATGCAGGTCTGGATTCCTTTTGAAACATCCGCTGCAAGACCTAGCCCAGCTGCTACCATTGCTTCTAAAAGTGTAGTTTCCGCTTCTATTAACAACAAAAGAATGTTGTCTGCTTTGAATGACCAATTTGAACCGGCTTCTTCTGAAGATAAATCTGGTTTGTATATGCATTGGTGGCCCAAGAAAGACACCAAGGAATGGATTCAATATGATTTTGACAAAGCTTATACCGTGTCTGAATCCAAAGTCTATTGGTATGACGATGCGCCTTTTGGTGGTTGCAGAATTCCAGCAAACTACACCATCTTATATAAGCAGGGGGATGCTTGGGTTCCTGTTAAAAATTTGACACCCTATACACCAGTAAAAGATACATACGATGTGCTGAAATTTGAACCTGTTAGTACCACAGCTATTCGTATGGAAATTCAACTACCCAAAGATCATGCAACAGGTGTACACGAGTGGATTATTCAAAATCCGCGACCTGAAAGAAAGCAGGAAGAATTACCAAAGTTTGCAGAGAACTATCCCCAATTATACAATGCCTTTTTAACCAGTGTGGCTGATGTTAAACTGAGTACAAATCTTGGTGTTTTACCAACCCTTCCTAGTTATTTGAATGGAACTTATTCGGGGATTCAACAAGGCCCTCCAGTAAGGGTTATTTGGCCTGCACCTAGTGATAATTCATCTGTACTTAAACCCGGAACTTATTCCATTGAAGGTCGCGTTCCCGGTACCACATTAAAACCAAAAGCCATTGTTACGGTTAAAGCAAGTTTTGATCAGATAGCATCGCCGAAGGCAAAATTGGTAACTTTTAATTTGAACCAGGTTTCTTTAAATACCAATACACTTGGTCAACAAACAAAATTTACGGAGAACAGGGATAAGTTTGTTCAAACCTTAGCCAAGACTGACCCCAATGCTTTTTTATACATGTTTCGTCATGCTTTTGGCCAGCCACAACCTTCTGGTACCAAGGCTTTAGGCGTTTGGGATAGCAAGGATACCAAATTAAGAGGTCATGCAACGGGTCATTATCTATCTGCATTAGCTCAAGCTTATGCTGGCACAGGATATGACAAAAACCTTCAGCAGATATTTGCTCAAAAAATGGATTACATGGTTAATGCCTTGTATGATTTGGCGCAATTATCAGGCAAATCAAAAGAAGCAGACGGCCCCTTTGTAGCCGATGCTAGATGGGTACCCATGGGTCCTGGTAAGAAAAGCTATGACTCTGATATTAGCGATACAGGTATTAGAAACGATTATTGGAATTGGGGCAAGGGCTTTATCAGCGCCTATCCGCCAGACCAATTTATTATGTTAGAAGCGGGTGCTAAATATGGTACCCAACCCACTCAAATCTGGGCGCCTTATTATACCCTACACAAAATCTTGGCTGGCTTAATTGACATCTATGAAGTGAGAGGCAACAAAAAAGCTTTGGATATTGCCACAGGGATGAGCAATTGGGTCTATGCCCGTTTGAGTCAAGTGCCCACCAATACTAGGATCAGCATGTGGAATACTTATATAGCCGGAGAATTTGGAGGCATGAATGAAGTAATGGCGCATTTATACCGCATTACCAAAGAGCCTAATTATCTAAAAACCGCACAATTGTTTGACAATATTAAAGTATTCTTTGGCGATACCACACATAACAGTGGGCTAGCCAAAAATGTTGACTTGTTTAGGGGTTTACACGCCAACCAACATATTCCTCAAATGGTGGGTAGTATGGAAACCTATCGCGTTTCTATTAATCCTGAATATTACCAAGTGGCTAATAATTTTTGGCACAAAGCTGTTTACGATTATTCCTATAGCATTGGGGGAGTAGCTGGTGCTAGTAATCCCAATAACCCAGAATGTTTTACCAGTGAGCCTGGTACCCTCTATGCAAATGGTCTTTCTGCGGGTGGACAAAATGAAACATGCGCCACTTATAATATGCTCAAATTAACAAGTGATATATTTCAGTATGACCAGCGAGGTGAACTGATGGATTATTATGAACGCGCTTTATACAATGATATCCTGGCTTCTGTTGCAGAACATAGTCCTGCTAACACATACCATATTCCGCTCAGACCTGGATCTGAAAAAGATTTTGGCAACCCCAATATGGATGGTTTTACCTGCTGCAATGGAACTGCCATGGAGAGCAATACCAAGTTTCAAAATAGCATTTATTTTAAATCTATTGATGGCAAAGCCTTGTACGTGAATCTCTTTATTCCATCTACTTTAAATTGGAGTAATAAGAAGGTAACCGTTGAACAGAAAACTAATTTTCCAATAGAAGACAATACCCAACTCTTGATTAAGGGTAGTGGTAGTTTTAATCTATTGGTTCGCGTACCGGGATGGGCTACCAAGGGATTCATGATAACCATTAATGGCATAGCTCAGGCATTAGAAGCAATTCCTGGAACCTATCTGACAATTGGTCGTAAATGGAAAGACGGTGACATCATTGAACTAAAAATGCCATTTCAATTTCATTTAGAACCTTTGATGGATCAGCAAAATATTGCCAGTCTATTTTATGGCCCCATTTTGTTGGCAGCTCAAGAAACAGAGGCTAGAAAGGATTTTCGCAAAATTACGCTCAACGCCAATGACTTGGGTAAGACCATTAAAGGAGATGCCCAACAATTGCAGTTTAGTATTGACAACGTTCCATTCAAACCTTTTTACGATACTTTTGGGAGGCATTCGGTGTATCTAGACGTTGCCTTAACAAAGGAATAAAATGACTATCAAACTTCAGGGTATGGCATTCATTGGCCTTTAATAGATGAAGATTTAGTAGCAGATGCTAATTTAAAATCAATTTAAATGTCACCTCTTTTCAAAGCCTTTACCGCATAATCACAGGCCCTTGCGGTAAGCGCCATAAAAGTAATGGATGGATTCACGCAGGAGATGGAACTCATGCAAGACCCATCAGTAATAAAGACATTTTTTACCGCGTGCATTTGGTTAAAACTGTTGAGCACGGAGGTCTTAGGGTCCTTACCCATTCGGGCCGTACCCATCTCGTGATTGGCATTACCTGGTGCAGCAATAGCACTATTGTCTTTTACATTTTTATATCCAACGGTAGAAAGAATTTCTACTCCGGTTTCACGCATATTTTTATGCATGGCCAGTTCATTTTCTTTAAAACTGCAGTCAATGCTTAATTGCGGACGGCCATAGATATCTTGCTTAGAAGTATGGAGCGTAATACGATTATCAGCATAGGGCAAACACTCGCCATAGGCATATAAGTTCATATGCCATTTACCCGCTTCCGTCATGGATTCCTTTAATTGCACACCAATCCCATTGCTGCCATTGCCTCTGCCTCGGTTAGCATTGCCAGCCAAATGAAATCCTCTAAGAAAATCCTTTTCTTGACTAAACAAATTCTTAAACCTGGGAATATAAATATTGGTAGGTCTTCTTCCAGAATAATAACTGTCTTCAAAACCCTCTACATCTGCATTTATAGAAACGCCCTTGTGGTGATCCATTAAATTTCTACCCACTTGATCACTATCATTTCCCAATCCATTCGGGAATCTATGAGAAGTTGAATTCAACAAGATAAAAGTAGTGGCAACCGTTGCTGCATTCAGAAATAGGATCTTGGCGTGAAAGACTTCTGTTTGCTTGGTCTGTGTATCAAGAATCTCTACTCCGGTAGCCCTTTGTAATTGCTCATCATAAATAACGCGGTTAACCAAAGAATAAGGTCTTAACGTTAAATTACCCGTTTCAAAAGCTGCTGGCAGGGTAGAGGAATTGGTACTAAAATAAGCACCAAATGGACAACCACGATGGCAGAGATTTCTAGCCTGACAAACCCCACGTCCTTTTACCGGTGCCGTTAAATTAGCAGACCTACCCATAATCACATGTCTATCTGAAAATTTGGAAGTCACTCTTTTTTGAAAATCCTTCTCCACCATATTCATCTCAAATGCGGGCTGGGTTTCACTATCGTTAAAATAGGAGAGTTTGTCTTTATTACCATTAACGCCTACAAATCGTTCTACATAACTATACCAAGTTTCCAAATCCTTGTATCTAATGGGCCAATCAACCCCATAACCATCTTTGGCATTGGCTTCAAAATCAGTTTCTGTCCAACGGTAAGAAGCCCTAGCCCACAAAAGGGAGCGGCCACCTACTACGTTTGGTCTAATCCAATCAAAGCGTTTAATCTCTTCGTAAGGATTTTCCTTATCCTTGATATAAAAATGCTTGGTATCTTCTTTAAATGAATAGTGTCTACTCTGCACATATTGATCCCAAGCTTCTTGCTTGGTAACTGCTCCTCTATGTGGAAACTCCCAAGGATCCATGCTAGTAGTAGGGTAATTGGGATGCACCATGGGGCCACCTCTTTCTAATAACAATACCTTCAAACCCTTTTCACTGAGTTCTTTGGCAGCCCAGCCGCCACTGATGCCGGATCCAACCACAATGGCATCAAAGGTGTTTTTTTCTTTTGCAGATGTATTTAAGTAACTAGAATCGCCGGGCATAGTGGGAATATTTCTACCGCATAAATATAAGCCTTAGTAGCCAAAATGCTTTTGCATCTTAACAGGAAAATCGGCCAAAGCCAATTCTGGTTCGGGGATTTCTGGATGCCAAAGCTTCTCCCACTCAAAACTAAAATAGCTTTTGTAACCATCTTTGACTAAAAGATCCATAGCCTGAAAAATAGGCACTTCGCCTTCTCCCAGAAAACGGAAATCTAGTTTGCCCTCTTTTTTAGCGGCATCCTTAATATGGGTATGATGGATATAGGGTTTAAGAGCAGCATATACTTGTTTGGGGTCTTCACCCGTTTCTAGCCACATATTGGCAATATCCCAAATCAGCCCCACTTGTGGGTGATTGGCCGCTTGCATAATGCTTTGTAGGTCTGCATAATGAACCACTTCTCCATGCGTTTCCATGAGCACTTTTACCTTCATGCCTTTGGCGTAATCCGCTAGTTCTAACAATCCCTTAGTAATCAAATCCATGGTCTGTTGTTTGCTTTGCTCCTTTGGAAACTTATTGGGATAGACACGCACATTGGGGCAGTTGATGGCAGCTGCCAAGTCTAGAAAACGCTTGCCCTCATCAATGTTTTTTTGCCTTTCTGCACCTTCTGCAAAATGGAGGTTACAAGAAGAACCAAGGTCTACAAACTGCAATTGTTTGTCGGCCATTTCTTGGCAAGTTGTTTTAATGGCTGAAGCCGATGCAAATTCCGGACACTTGGGCAAATACAATTCTTTAAGTATGCCACGCATCTCCAGTCCTTGATACCCATGTGCTTTGGCAAAATTGGTAATTTGAGTAAAATTCCAAGCGGGGCATCCCAAAGTAGAAAAACTCAGTAAGGGTCTTTTTACCTTATTGGTCAATGACATTCCCGCCATGGCACCAGTCAGGAGTATACCAGACTGAAGCAAAAAATCTTTTCTAACAATCTTTTTCATGATAGCAATTTACAAATTAGTTAGCCAATTAATAATAGTTATGATGCCAAACTGGATGCAATTCAAGGGGGGTTTATATTGAAATGGTTTATGATTTCACAGCTAATGATTGTTTTAAAATAACTGTTTTCATGGCATCAAACAATTGATCCAAATCTGATTGACTATTAAAGCCTTGCAAGGAATACCTCAAATAGAATTGTCCTTCATGTGATGGAACTGGTACTTGTATTTTATAGGTGGCATACAAGTGGTCATGCAATTTTTCTGGATGAGAAATCTCAATAGGAATAGAAAATAATTGCCCAATAAAATGGTCGTTGATAGGACTTTTTGGCTTAGTACCCATTAAATCACAAAACCTTAGCGCATTGTCTTGGCAAAGTTGTCTGCAATAGGCATTAACCTGATTCCATTGATGTGTTTGCATAAATTCAATAGCTTTTGGAATGGTTAAAAATGCAGCATAATCTCTTGTTCCTTGCAATTGATGATTGTCTATTAACAATGACCCAGACGGATTTGCAGTTTTGTATCCCCAACTAATCACGAGTGGTTCAAATAAATGATGCAATGATTTTTTTACATACAGAAAAGAAGAACCCTTGGGTGTCATCATCCATTTATGACAAGCGCCAGTATAAATATCTGCTCCTAATTTTTCAAGATCAATGGGTAATTGTCCTGGCGCATGAGCACCATCTACAAATACCATAATGCCACGCTCATTGGCAATGGCACATATTTCTTCTACGGGTAATCTTAAAGCCGTAGAACTAGTTAAATGACTGATAAAAATGAGTTTGGTCTTAGCGCTGATGCCAGCACAAAACTGTGCAATAAAATCTTCCTTACTTTCAAGTGGAAACCTGATTTTCTGTCTTATATAAGTTGCACCAGTTTGTTCACAATAAAAGTTTAAAGTTTTATCGCAAGGACCATATTCCAAATTAGTGGTGAGTATTTCATCACCTGGGCCAATTTGCAAACTCTTGGCAATAATATTTACAGCATAAGAGGGGTTGGTTATATACACTAATTCATCTGCCTGGCAGTGTAAATAAGTGGCCAATGCCTCTCTGGCAGTTTTTAAATAGGCTGGCCCAGTTTCATTGACAAATACCGTTGGTTCTGTTTCTAGTTCTAACTGAAACTGTTGGTATGCTTCAAAAATGGGTTTTGGGCAGGAACCATAAGCTCCAAAATTCAAATAGGTAATGTCTTTTTTAATCAGGAATAATTCCTTTAACGCAGCTGAATCAATCATACTATTTATTTTGAGCTAAAATGTCTTGAACAATCTTTAAATGATGCTGGTTGTGAACAAACAAAAAACGGATAGTAGTTTTTAAATTCAGCATTCCAAAAAATGGGTGTTGAAAATTGGCATTGGGGTGTAATTGGGTTAGAGATGCCAATTTCAATTTCAAACCAGGAATCCTTTGTTTTAATTCCTCAGCTGTTTGATTTCCTTCGGGTCTAGCCGTTTTTGGCGCTTTTGCCTTTCCCCTTGGGATATTATTAGTGAATAAGACTACCGTTTTATGCCAATTAAAGCTCCATTGATAATTTGCCGGATTGGATTGTTTCAAAGCTTCTGCAATCCTGCCATTCACCAAAATCAAATGTTCCAAATGCCATCCTACAGATGCCTCTGAAACAGATGGAGCTTTTGAATCAAATTCACTTAATAATTCACTGATGGTATCAAGTTGGTGATATACAGGTTGTAGCATATTTACTTGTTTTTTAAATGCAAAGCAGTCAAACCAAAAATGGGACCGATTGCTAAAACAAGATACAAAAACCTGGGTGCTACCAAAATCGATAATTGTTGAACGGTTAAGATGCTCAAAATAGTAATGCCAAATCCAATACAATTAACAATAGTTAAGGCGGAGCCCCTGCTTTGGATTGGGGCATATTTGGCAACCAAACTTGAAAACAAGGGAGAATCAGCTATGACCATCATGCTCCAGAAAAATAGAAATCCTATAAATATTATGGGACTTGATTGTTCTAAGAATAAGGGAGAGGTCAAACAACAAATTCCAGAACAGGCTAAAGCAATACTTGCAATAGTTTTAGCGCCATATTTAATTGACAATTGACCACTGATCACACAGGCGGGAAAACCAAGCGCTATGACTAAAAAGGAAACTAATGGAATATTGAGTTGTTGACCTGAATATTGGTTCCATGCCTGTAAGATCCAAGGCAGAAAAGCCCAAAAACTATAGAGTTCCCACATATGTCCAAAATAGCCAAAGGCTGCAGATCTAAAAGCAGACAAACGAAAACCTTCTAAAAAAGCAGTGAATTTTAAAGTAGCAGGCATCGCCGCTGGCTGATTGGGTTTGACCAATAAAAACATCAACCATCCACCCAATATGGCCAAGGCCGATGTGCTGGCAAAGACCCATTGCCATGGAAGGGCATGTGTAAAAGATTTGACTAAGTGCGGAAAAGCCGTTCCCAAAACTAGGGCACCCACCAACCATCCAAGAACGGCACCTAATTTTTCCTTAAAATGGTCTGCGGCAATTTTCATTCCCACAGGGTAGATTCCTGCCAAGAAAAATCCTGTTCCAAAGCGCAATACAAAAATGGTTTCAGGATCAATTAAGGTAAACAGAAGCCCTAGATTAAATGCAGCAGCTATAATTGCAGAAACAAAATAAACCTTGGTTGCTGCAATCCTATCTGAAAGCGCCAACAAAGCAAAAACCAGGGTTCCTGCTACGAACCCTAACTGAACAGCGCTAGTAGCCTGAGCCAAAAACTGGGGTGCAACCCCCATCTCTTGTATCAGGTCTGGCATGACTGCATTACCCGCAAACCAAAGCGATGTGCAAAGGAATTGCGTAACAACAATGGTGGGTAATACTGCTTTGGACAAGGATTAAGATTGTTTTATCAAGGCCGATTTAAAACGTAAGCCCTGTTCATCATCCACCACTTTTTTCATGATTTTTTGCAATCCAATAGGAATTTGCTCGGTTTCTTTTTCATTCAGCACATGGGTTAGTTCATGAAACTCATCTTCATCGTCATAATATCCCAGGAATAGGTCAAAATGCTTGTCTAAATGCAAACGCAGAGAAATTTCTAGGTCTTCTTCATACTGATGCATACTCACAACAGACCATTGGTCTTCATCCTGAAAGTCAAAATGTACTTCAACAGATTCTTCTCCTAATACATGCACCAACAGCTGGTCAATCAGCTTGTCTGCATGGTTATTCATCAGTTCTTCGTACTTCATAAAGGCGTTTTGGCAAATTAACAACAAAACTGCGAGCTTTGCTTTGTGACTTCTGTTACCAAACAGCCCATTAGGGTATTGTATTTTTGATGTATGAAAAACCTATTGATCAATTGGAACCTGATGCGTGCCTTACGTTTGGTATTGGGTCTCATCATTTTGGTTCAAGGCATTCAGGCGCATGAAACCATGTATGCCATTGCTGGATTGCTCTTGAGTGGCATGGCCTTAGCCAATATTGGTTGTTGTGGCCCTGGCGGTTGTGGAGTGTCTCAGCGTCCTATCAATTCTAAAGAACCGGTTAAAGACATTGAATATGAAGAAATTCGTTAAATATAAAACCCATGCCCAACAATAGTTTTCAAGACCTAATTAACGGAGACAAACCCGTATTGGTAGATTTTACAGCCACTTGGTGTGGACCTTGTAAAATGCAAGCACCCATTCTCAAAGAATTAAAAGATCAGGTACAGGATGCTGTAACCATTATCAAGATTGACGTGGATAAAAATCCCCAAGCAGCTCAGGCCTATCAAGTGCAAGGGGTTCCAACCTTAATTGTGTTCCAAAAAGGACAGATCCTTTGGCGTAAATCAGGTGTTAGTACTGCTAAAGAACTCAAACAGGTTTTGGATACCAAAACGCTTCCTGTTTAGATTCAGGATGAAACAGGATGCCAAGGCCGTCATCTGCCAGTAATTTACAGGTTGATTGCAAAATAGCTTTTATGAGAAAATCCTGTTTGTTGCTGGTACTGATCGGCTTTCTAACCTTACCAAGTTTTGCCCAAAGAACCATTACTGATTTTGACTTGGATTGGAAATTTATCCAATCAGATATTACTGGCGCAGAAGCAACTGTATTTAATGATGCTGCTTGGAGATCTCTAAGGGTACCACATGACTGGATGATAGAAGGGCCCTATGACCGCAACAATCCCACCAATAGAGGTGGGGGTTATTTGCCTTCTGGGATTGGTTGGTATAGAAAAACATTCACTATTCCAGCTTCAGAATCCAATAAAAAAATCAGCATTGAATTTGATGGCGTCATGGCCAATTCCGAGGTTTGGATCAATGGTAAATCCTTGGGAAAAAGACCTTATGGTTATATCAGTTTTGCTTTTGACCTAACACCCTATTTGAACTTTGGCAAACCCAATACCATTGCAGTTAGAGCAGATAATTTAGTACAACCTGCATCGCGCTATTATACTGGTGCAGGCATTTATAGACATACCAGACTTGTTAGTACTAACCCCTCTCATTTTGATCATTGGGGTGTGTTTGTAACCACGCCAGAAGCATCGGCCCAGCAGGCCTTAGTTAAACTCTCCTTGAAAATTATTCAGGAAACCAAACCGCAGTCAGGGTTGTGGGCTCAAACGGTTTTATTAGATGCTAATCAACAACAGGTGGCTATTTCAGAGAAAACCAATCTCTCTACACTCAGCATCCAAACAGTTTTTCATCAAATCAAATTAAACCAACCCAAATTATGGAGTCTGGAAAATACCCATCTCTACACTGCGGTAACCAAACTGTATTTAAAAAACCAATTGATTGACCAGCAGTCAACAGCTTTTGGTGTTCGTGATGCCAAATTTGAAGCAGCTACTGGATTCTGGCTGAATGGCAAGAATATCAAACTCAAAGGAGTTTGTTTGCACCACGACGGAGGAGCCGTGGGTGCTGCTGTACCATTGGGTGTTTGGGAAGAAAGATTTAAACTATTAAAGCAAGCAGGGGTAAATGCCATTAGAACTTCTCATAATCCAGTGGCTCCAGAGTTTTTAGACCTCTGTGACAAAATGGGATTCCTAGTTATGGATGAAACATTTGATACTTGGACTGCCCCCAAACACAATGGTGAAAAGGGTTATAATCTCATCTTTAGAGAATGGTGGGAAAGAGATACTAGAGATATGGTGCTGCGCGATAGAAATCACCCATCCATTGTTATTTACAGTGTGGGTAATGAAATTCACGATGACTTAAGCTATCCCAAAGGCTATGAACTATATAAGGCTCAACAGGACAAAATCCATGAATTTGATAGTACTAGGCCGGTAACGATGGCGCTATTTAGACCAGCCAATTCTAAAGTTTATTTTAGTGGCTATGCCGAGCATATGGAAGTAGTGGGACAGAATTATCGTGAGAAAGAATTGATTGTAGCACATGAAAATAATCCACACTGGAAAGTGATTGGTACTGAAAATACCCATGTATTAGACCAGTGGCTAGCCCTGCGTGACAAGCCTTATATGGCTGGACAATTTCTTTGGACGGGCATAGATTATTTGGGTGAAGAAGACTGGCCTGCAGTAACTAATAGCCAAGGCTTATTTGATAGAGCCGGTAATTGGAAACAGCAAAGTTTGCAAAGACAAAGCTGGTGGTTAGATCAACCGGTAGTGCACTTGATGCGAAAATCTGATAATGCGGGAGCAGGTGTTTGGGTCAATAATTGGACGCCCACAGACTTTGATACTTATGATAATGCCAAGCTCAATATTTATACCAATTGTGAAGAAGTAGAACTTTTTTTGAATGGCAAGTCTCAGGGCAAAAAAATCAAGAATGCCAATGATGCTCCTATTGATTGGGAATTAGCTTTTGAGAAAGGGACCATTGAAGTGGTTGGATTCAACAAAGGAAAAGAAGCTGTAAGAGAAACATTGAAAACCGCTGGCAAACCTGCTCAATTAAAGATTCAACTAAGTAAATCCAATTTGAAAAATCATTGGGATGATGTGGTGATGGCACAAGTTCAAGTTTTGGATGAAGCTGGTTTGCCCTGCCCTAATGCTGACAACCTGATTCAATTTGAACTTACGGGCAATGGACAAATTGCTGGCGTTGATAATGGAGACATTAATAGCCATGAATCCTACCAAGGCAAACAAAGAACTGCTTATAAGGGTAAAACTTTGGTTATCTTAAAAGCAACTGCTTCAAAAGGAAGCATTGGGTTTACGGCTAGTTCAAATGGATTAATGGCAGCAAGCGCCGTTATAACCATCAATTAGTCCTTGTTTTTATTCTAAACTAAAGATTCCTAATACTGGCAACAAATGACCATTAAAATGTGTCCATTTTCACAAATTGAACTGAAAAAGGATTAACTAATTTCTACTTGTAGACTTTCTTACCTGTAATTCTGTGGGAATAGACACCTGTTTAAAACTGGTAACTGGGCGTTTACTCTCTACTAGTTCTAACAGTAATTCCATGGCCTGTTTACCCATTTCAAAAGCAGGTTGTTTTACGGTAGTCAATCCAGGATTAAAAAGTTGGGGGGCGCTAAAATTGCTAAACCCTGCAAAAGCTAATTGATCAGGTATTTTAATTCCTTTTTGTTGCAAATAATCAAAGCTGGACAAACTAATCAAATCGGATGCCGCAAAAATTGCATCTGGCGGATTATCCAATTCCAGTAAGGTGGACAATTGTTTTTCAACTTCCTTGGTATCAACACCACCCTGTTCGCAATACCTAATCAGATGTTGATCAAATGGAATTCCTGCTAGTTTTAGTGCATCGGTATAACCAGTTAAACGTGCTTTGGTAGTGAAAATTTCTTCTGAACTGGTAATATGTGCTATGCGTTTGAAGCCCTGATCAATTAAATGTTTGGTCAAGTCAAATGCGCCCTGGTGATTGTCTGCAATCACAGTATGTGTTTCTAGTTCATTGGTAATCCTATCAAAAAAAACAATGGGTGTTCCAGATTCCTGAATGGATTTAAACTGAGAAAAATTGGTGGTCTGTGCAGAAATAGAAACTAATAAACCATCAATGGAACGCCAGGTCAGTTGATCAAGGTTATTCTTTTCCTTTTCAAAATTCTCCATACTCTGGGTAATAATTACGTGATAATCTTTAGCAGATGCTACAGATTCAATACCAGTAATTACTTCAGCAAAAAAGACCTTTGAAACAGAACTAAGAATGACACCAATACTTCTTGTCTTTTGGTTTTTAAGACCCTGAGCCATCAAGTTGGGATGATAATTATGCGCTTTGGCGTAAGCTTTTACCCTTTTCTTGGTCTCTTCACCAATTTGATAACTATCTTTTAAGGCACGAGAAATAGTGGAATGAGACAGTTTGAGTGCCTTAGCAATATCCTTAATGGTAATAGATGCTTTACTCATATAAATTGTTTGCGATAGGCCGATGGAGCCATTCCTTTAATCTGTTTGAATTGTTTGCTAAAATGGGCCCAACTATTGTATCCGCTATTATAACAGATCTCCAAAATAGGCTTTTCAGTATCGTTTAACAATTTACAAGCATGCCCAATGCGCAATTCTTGTAAGAAATTAAAATAAGTCTTCTTAATATTTTTCTTAAAAAACCTACAAAATCCAGGAACACTCATTTCTGCAACAGTTGCAATTTCTGTTAAACTAATGGGTTCTAAAAAATGCTTGAAGGAATAAGCAATAATCTTTTCTATAGCTGGATTGGTTTTTTCATTGGCAATATTAAAATTGCTACTTAATACCTTGTATTCTTTTGAAATTGCTAAGTCTAAAATGGTTTGCAACAGCAGGAGCATTCGCTGAAAACCTTGGGCTGTAGCAATCTTATCTAAATTAAGGGGTATAGTTTGCAATAATTTCTCCTCCAATGCAATAGCATCTTTTCTTTGTAAAAATTGTTGCATGCCCTTCCATTCTGGAAAACCATCAAATGCTTCTAACAAAATAGCTGGTTTGCATTGTAAAACTTTGGCGGCACCTATTTGTTTAGTATCGGCTTTGCGGAACCAGTGGGGTAGGTTACCAGCAATAAAGAAAGTATCGCCAGGAGCATATGTACCTACATAATCCCCAATCATGGCCGTACCCGTACCTTCTATTATACTAATCAGTTCAAACTCTTCATGGGTATGCCAACTGGTTTCAAACTCTGGCGTACGATAAGTTCTACAAGCAAATGAATGCTGCGGATCCACATGTACTTTCTGTAAAAGGGTTTGCATAAAACAGCCGTTATCTTATCCTTAAATCTAACAAATATAACTGAATAGGGTTAAGATAGCATATTTGATGTCAAAAATAGCAGTTGTAATTAGCGCTGGAAAGGTGAAATTTTACTGAATTGTTAAAGCCATAGCACCATGTTATTATTAGGATTAGATATAGGAACTTCTTCCATTAAAGTAGCCATTGTAGACGCTCAAACCCAGCAAACCATTGTTACTGTTCAGTATCCGGATAAGGAAACACCCATTATTTCTTTACAAAAAGGTTGGGCGGAACAATCACCCAATGATTGGTGGGAACACGCCAAACTGGCCATAAAAAAAGCACATGCCACCAATTTGTACCATGCTTCCGAGATTGGAGCTATTGGTATTGCTTATCAAATGCATGGTCTAGTATGTGTAGACAAGCAAGGCCATTTGCTGCGCGATAGTATTATCTGGTGTGATAGCCGAGCTGTTGCATTGGGTAATCAAGCATTTGACAGCATTGGTCATGAACAAGCCCTTTCTCATTTACTCAATTCACCGGGTAATTTTACTGCATCCAAACTGGCTTGGGTTAAACAACAGGAACCTGAAGTTTATAGAAAGATTGCACAAGTGATGTTACCGGGAGATTATATAGCCTTACAATTAACCGGCAATGCTACCACTAGCATTGCTTCTTTGAGTGAAGGCATTTTTTGGGATTTTCAAACCAAGTCTTTATCTAAAGACGTATTCCAATATTATGGTCTTGATAAAACCCATATTCCAGCTATTCAAAATGTTTTTTCTGAACATGGGCTGGTATCTGCTTCAGTAGCAGTAGAATTGGGTTTAAAAGCAGGTATTCCTGTCTCCTACAAAGCAGGAGACCAACCCAATAATGCTTTATCCTTAAATGTTTTGGAGCCGGGTGAAGTTGCTGCCACGGCAGGAACTTCCGGAGTTATTTATGGTGTTACTGATCAATTACGCTATGACCAACAATCAAGGGTCAATAGTTTTGCACACGTAAATCATACCAGCGCAAATCCAAGAATTGGCGTATTACTTTGCATTAATGGTACGGGTATTTTGAATAGTTGGATCAAACAAATTGCAGGTGCAGGAATGTCTTACGCCGCAATGAACCAAGCTGCTACTAGTGTTGCACCAGGATCCGATGGGTTGTATTTATTACCCTTTGGAAATGGAGCAGAAAGAATGCTAGAAAACAAAACCATTGACGCGCATATGAGTCATATTAACTTGAACAAACATGGTGCAGCCCATTTATTCCGTGCGGCCCAAGAAGGCATAGCATTTGCCTTTAGGTACGGACTAGATATTATGCGTTCTAATGGTATGCAACCCGCAGTGATTAGAGCAGGTAAAGCCAATATGTTCTTGAGTAATGTTTTTATCAAAGCTTTTGTGAATGCTACCAATACCAAAGTAGAATTGCATGACTGTGATGGTAGTGTAGGTGCCGCTATTGGAGCAGGCATTGGAGCAGGTGTTTTCAAAAACGCACAGGAGGCTTTTAGTTTGAAAAAAGCTTTGGAAACTATTGAACCTGATCAAGCATCTGCCTATGATCAATTATACGGTGAATGGTTGCAAGTGCTAAACAAACAATTACATTAAAGTTTTATTTTAATTATTTTTTCATCCATTTTCACAACCCCTTTCATTTTTGAATTTTGACTTTTGAATTTTATAACATTCTAAATTAAACAATCATGAGTATCGTACTTGGAGACAAATCCTATTTTAAATCTGTTGGCCAGATCAATTATGAAGGCCCTGATTCCGATAACCCATTGGCATTTCAATATTACAAGGCTTCACAAGTGGTAGCAGGAAAAACCATGCAAGAATGGTTGCGTTTTGCTTGTGCTTACTGGCATAGTTTTGTAGGAAATGGAGGAGATCCATTTGGTGAACCCACCCATATTTATCCATGGAATGCTGCTTCCGATGCCATTGGTAGGGCAAAAGACAAGGCCGATGCCGCTTTTGAATTCATGACCAAATTAGGCCTGCCTTATTACTGTTTTCACGATGTTGATGTTGTAGAATATACCAATGACATTGCAGACAATGAAAAACGCTTAGCTACTATTACTGCTTACTTAAAAGAAAAACAAGCAGCTAGTGGGGTTAAATTACTTTGGGGCACTGCAAACCTATTTTCCAACAGGCGTTATATGAATGGTGCATCTACCAATCCTGATTTTAGTGTATTGGCGCATGGTGGTGCTCAAGTAAAAGCCGCTCTGGATGCTACTATAGCACTAGGAGGGGAGAACTATGTATTCTGGGGTGGAAGAGAAGGTTATATGACTTTACTCAACACCAATATGAAACGCGAGAAAGAACATTTGGCTCGTTTTTTACAAACTGCTAGAGACTATGCACGCAAACAAGGTTTTAAAGGAACCTTTTTTATTGAACCAAAACCGTGTGAGCCAAGCAAACACCAATATGATTATGACGTTGAAACCGTTATTGGTTTTTTGCGTCAATATGATTTGCTCAATGACTTTAAATTAAATATAGAAGTAAACCATGCAACCCTAGCAGGTCATACCTTCCAACACGAATTACAAGTGGCTGCAGATGCTGGTTTATTGGGCAGTATGGATGCCAACCGTGGTGACTATCAAAATGGATGGGATACCGATCAATTTCCTACCAATATCAATGAATTAGTAGAAGCTATGTTGATTATCTTGGACGCTGGTGGTTTTGCAGGTGGTGGTATTAACTTTGACGCCAAACGCCGCAGAAATAGTACCGATGAACAAGACCTGTTTTATGCCCATATTGGAGGAATGGATGCATTTGCCCGTTCTTTAATTATTGCAGACAATATTTTACAAAAATCGGACTACCAAAAAATCCGTTCAGACCGATATGCCTCTTTTGATAGCGGTAAGGGTAAAGATTTTGAAAATGGCTTATTGAGTTTGGAAGACCTCCGCAATCTGGCAGTAGCTGCTGGTGAACCAGCAGTAATTAGTGGAAAGCAGGAGTACTTAGAGAATTTAATTAATAGGTACATCAAGTAAGTGAAGAGAAGAAATAGAAGAAAGTGAAGAGTGAAGAGTGAAGAATGAAGAGTGATTTTATTAGACTAAACAAAGAAACCCTTGGCGTTGCCAAGGGTTTCTCTTTAGGAATAAGTTTGCCTGTTTTTAATAAAACCTAGGCACAGCCTAGGTAAACTCGTTTACTTAGATCAACGTCCATTCTTCACTCTTAACTCTTATCTCTTCACTAAATCTTTCTTATATATGTACCAAGTATTTCAATAAGACAATATAAAAGTTAAGTTGATTAGTAAAAAAAAGCCGTCTCGAATATCGGGACGGCTTTTTCAATAAGGATCTATGATTAGAAACGCTCTAACTTAGAGAAGAAGAAATCTCCTTCAATCATGGCATTCTCATCGCTATCACTTCCGTGAACTGCATTTTCTCCAATAGAAGCGGCAAAGTTTTTACGGATAGTACCTTCTGCAGCATTGGCTGGATTGGTAGCTCCAATTAGTTCTCTAAAATCAGCAACTGCATTCTCTTTTTCCAAAATGGCAGCCACAATAGGTCCGCTGCTCATAAAATTAACTAGTTCACCAAAAAATGGTCTTTCACGGTGAATATCATAGAAAAGACCTGCTTGTTCTTCAGACAATTTGATCCATTTCATGGCTTTAATGGAAAAACCGGCTTTAATGATTTGGTCAAGAATGGCACCAGTATAACCCTTAGAAGTGGCATCCGGCTTAATCATGGTAAAAGTTCTGTTACTCATATATTATAAATTTCGTATGCAAATTTACGAACAAATCCCCGAAGAATGCTGCAGATTTGCTTTGTTTTTGTTAATTAGGGATAAATTGTTTTGATATAATAAGTTCAAACCCGCAATTTTGCGGCCAATCTATGCAAGACATCAGTCAATTTTATCACTTACTCAACACCCCCAAAAAAGCGGTTATTACCATGCATCAAAAGCCAGACGGCGATGCCATGGGCTCTGCGCTGGGATTGTATCATTTTTTGGTGGCCTTGGGCCACGATGTTCAAGTGATTTCTCCCACTAACTGGGCTGATTTTTTAGACTGGATGCCTGGGGTAAAAACATTGATTGACTTTGAAAGAAATCGAGAAAAGTGTTTAAATATTATAGAAACCACCGATTGGTTGTTCTGTTTAGATTTTAATGTGCTGCATAGAACCAAGCACATGGAAAAGCCCTTAACAGAAGCCAAATGTGTAAAAATCTTGATAGACCATCATGAACAGCCACAGGTTGCTGCATTTGATTATGGAGTAAGTATTACGTCTAAAAGCTCCACATGTGAGATGGTTTATGACTTTATCATGGCATCCGGCCATGGCCCATTATTAGATACCACTATGGCGCAATGCCTCTATACTGGTTTGATGACCGATACGGGTTCTTTTCGTTTTCCTGCAACTACTGCATCTGTTCATAGGGCTATTGCTCATTTTAAAGACCTTGGTTTAGACCATCGTCAGATTCATGAAGAGATTTATGACAATTTCTTAGAAAGCAGGTTGCGATTTATTGGCTATGCATTGTTGAACAGAATGGAAGTTTTGTATGAATACAATACGGCAATTATGTATATCACTCACGCAGATTTACATAAATTTGATATCAAGACAGGAGATACAGAAGGGTTGGTAAATTATTTATTAACCATTAAGGGTATCCGTTTTGGCGCAATTTGTATAGATAGGGATGAAGAAAGAAAGTGGAGCTTTAGAAGCAAGGGTGGTTTTGACGTAAATACCTTTGCAAGAAAGCATTTTGAAGGTGGCGGACATTTTAATGCTTCTGGCGGTAGAAGCAGTGATAGTTTGGAAAATACCGTATTGAAATTTAAACAAGTAATAAAAGAATATCAAAATCAACTCCAGTAACATGATCAAAAACACCATCAAGCTTTTATTAGCAATTGTATTGTTTGCAAGTTGTAACCAATATGAAAAATCTCCTAGCGGCCTTGCTTACAAAATAACTAAGGGCAATGGAAAAGAGAAATTGAAACACGGACAAGCTATTAAATTGAACATTCAATACAAACTGCCCGCAAAAGACAGCATATTGAGCTCTTCTTTTGAGCATATTCCCGTTTATTTTGTGCTTGATACCGCCAATTTGGGTAAATACAATTTCACTGAATTATTGACTTCTGTTTCTGAAGGAGATAAAATTGAATTCCGTTTGAGCATTGATACCTTAAAGAAAATGGGTATGGTAGAATACAATACTATTTTCCACAAAGGCGATTTTATTGCCGGTAAAGTAGATATTGTTAAAACATTCCCAGGTCAACCAGAAATGATGGCCGATTATACCAAGGAAGTTGAAGCAGAAAAGCAAAAAGAAATTGCTGCTTTAAAAGCGTATACTGATAAAAAAGGTATCAAAACGCAGTCTACTCCAGGTGGTGTATTGGTAGAAATCATTACTCCAGGTGAAGGAGCAAAAGCCGATTCTGGAATGCAAGCATCTGTATTGTACAGAGGTGCGTTCTTAGATAGCAAAAAGGCATTTGATTCCAATATGGTTAACGGTGCTGGTCAACCATATGACGTAGTGGTTGGTTCACATAGTGTTATTCAAGGTTGGGAAGAAGGTTTGAAATTGTTGAGCAAGGGCGCCAAAGCTCGTTTCTTTATCCCAGCAATGCTAGCTTATGGACCACAAGGTTCTCAGCCAGTGATTCCTCCTTATGCTAATCTAACTTTTGACATTCAGATAACTGATGTTAAAGTGCCAGCACCTAAACCAGCACAACAAACCATGCCAGGGGCACAACCGCAAGGTCAACCGGTTGGTAAATAATTCTGACAGATGATTTTTATGATAGGTCCCTCCGGAATTCCGGAGGGACCTATTTTTATTTTAAGTAAGTAGTGAGTGTAATAGCTTCCTTAGCTTCCTTTACATCATGTACACGTAATAGATTAGCACCTGCTAATAATCCAGCTGTATGTAATACGGTTGTTCCATTTAAGGCTTCTGCTGCGCTTACTCCCAAAGTTTTATAAATGCTGGATTTGCGTGAAACACCTAATAAAATAGGACAGTCTAGTATTTTTAATAATCCTAGGTCTCTGATCAATTGAAAATTTTCTTCTGCGGTATTACCAAATCCAAAACCTGGATCAATGATCACATCTTTTATTCCAGCAGCAATACAAGCAGCTTTTCTTTCAATGAAAAAATCTAGCACGGTTTGGCTAATATTATCTGTTGGTTTTCTACGGTGCATATTTTCCATACTTCCTCCCATATGCATAGCTATATAGGGGGTATTTAAAGCAGCAACTGTAGAAAGCATCTCAGGATAAAAGAGACCCGCACTAATATCATTGACTATATCGGCTCCAGCCATTACGGCTTCCTGAACCACAGCAGGGTAGAAGCTATCAATAGAGATTAGAACCTGAGGATAAGCTAATTTAAGGGCATTGATCAGTGGTACAACCCTACTAATTTCCATATCTGGCCCTACCATCTCTGCGCCAGGCCTAGTACTTTGCCCCCCAATATCTAAAATGACTGCTCCGGCTGTAATCATGGTTTGAGCCCTCTCCAAAACGGTATTCAAAGCAGTTCTGCTCTCGGCATGGAAACTGTCTGGGGTGGCATTGAGAATGCCCATTATTTGGGCAGTTGGCCAATGAACCAATCTTCCCCTACAGTTAAGCGTGAAACTATTGCGGTTTGAATTATCTTGCATGTAGTTCAAAGATATTACTAAGCATTTAACGGAGCATATCAAAATGGATACGAATCAACAATATGATCAAGCAATACAGGGATGTAGGGATATTTTTATCAAAAAAACCAAGGACTATGGAACTGCATGGCGGGTTTTGAGAAGCATTTCTGTGGTAGACCAGATTTATATTAAAGCATTGAGAATCCGTACCATACAAGACAAGCGTACACAAAAAGTAGAAGATGGTATTCCTTCTGAATTCAAAGGAATAGTGAATTATGCGGTTATAGGTTTGATTCAATTAGCCTTGGATAATCCTACGGTGGAAGAAGTGCCAGTGGAGAAAGTAGAAAAATGGTATCAGGAATACGTGACGTTTGCGCGTAATACTATGCTCAATAAAAACCATGATTATGGGGAGGCTTGGCGCGATATGAGTCAAGAAAGTTTTGCCGATTTAATCCTAGTAAAGCTCTTGCGTATAAAACAAATTCTTCAAAACGATGGACAGACCTTGATCTCAGAAGGTATTGACGCCAATTATGTAGACATTTTGAATTACGCCGTATTTGCATTGATCCTAATGGAAGAAGGGAAACACAAAAGCTAATCATGAAAATACTGCTATTGGTTATCAGATGGGTTGTGGGTTTATTGTTCATCTTTTCTGGACTGGTTAAAGCCAATGACCCACTTGGATTGGCTTATAAAATGCAGGAATTTTTTGAAGTATGGGGCATGCATGGTTTGCAAGACTATACGCTTTTGTTTTCTTTATTAATGAACACATTTGAAGTAGTTGCAGGAGTAGCTGTAATTGTTGGTTGGCAGATGCGTTTGTTTAGTTGGCTATTGTTATTGCTTATTGTATTCTTTACTTTTTTAACAGGCTATGCCGTTCTTTCAGGCAAAATAAAAACCTGTGGTTGTTTTGGAGATTGTATTCCCTTGAGTTCTGAGCAATCTTTTATCAAAGACTTGATTTTATTGGTGTTGATTATCTTCTTGTTCTTGATGCGCAAAAAGATTCAGCCTGAACTAGCTAGCAAAACCGCTTTGAAACTATTGATATTTAGTTTGGCCGGAACTATTTTTTTACAGTACCGAGATTTAAGATATTTACCCGTTGTAGATTGCCTTCCTTATAAAAAGGGGAATGATATTATTGAGCAAATGCAAGTACCCGCAGGAGCTATTCCGGACAGTCTTACTTTGAATTTTGTCTACAAGAAAAATGGAAAAATACTCAATTTTGACCAAGCGCATTTTCCAGATGATTTTGATACAACCTATGAATACATAGACCGCAAAGACGTAGTAGCCAGAAAAGGGAATGGAATGTTGGCACCTATTGCCGATTTTAGTGTACAATCACTCACCGGTGCAGATACCACTAGGGCCATTTTTCAAACAGATAAATACATCTTGGTCATGGCCCAAGATTTTGAAAACTATGACAAATGGAAAACGGCTATTGTTGGTTTGATCCAAGATGCCCAATCCAAACATATCCCCATATTTTTAGTAACCGCTGATGCCCATACAGCGGCAGAACAATTTAGAACTATTGAAATTTTGAAATGCGATGCTACCGTTATGAAAACGGCTGCAAGGGTAAAACCAACTATCTTTCTAATGGAACGCGCTAAAATCAAGGAGAAATTTAGTGTGTATAATCAAAGCTTGATGCAGGATGCCACCGATATTATCATGGGTAAAAAGCTTAACTAATAATTACTTCATCAATCACGGTTTCTCCAAAAGCTTCATTAACCCTTGCAATGATTTGCGGTTTCTGGAATTGCAATTCATTTTTCAAAGGCCCCACAGCGGTTTGAATATAAAGTTTCTTGTTGAAAATTTTAATCTTGTCTGTGTATTTGAAAATGGTTTTGCCCATGAGTTTCTCCCAAATTTCTTCAATTTGAACAGCGCGTACCCCGTTATTTAAATGACTTTTTTTCAAAAAGCCCTTGATGGCATCTCCTATATGAAACTCAGACATAACTCAAAGTTAGGTTAGTTGTTCAATTCAATCAACTGAAAACTGGCTTGAATTTGTTGCATTTGATCTTTTAAACGCTCAGGATGGGTGTCCGTGATAAAAACCTGACCATCGCTTTGCGTACAAACCCAGTGCAGCAATTGATACATTCGGGTTTCATCTAACTTTTCAAAAACATCATCTAATAATAGGATGGGCGTAAAACCCTTTTCATTTTTCAAAACCTGCCACTCTGCCAATTTAAGTGCAAAGAGCAAACTCTTTCTTTGTCCCTGAGAAGCTTCCGTTTTAAAAGCTTGTTCTTTTAATTGAAATACCAAATCATCTCTATGAATCCCTGCCGAAGTTCTTTGTAAGGCTTTGTCTTTTTGTAGATGGGATTTTAATAAACCCATCATGTCTGTATGATGCAGTTTAGAATCATATTGCAAAATTACTTGGTCAGATTGACCAGCAATTTTTTGATAAATTTCTTGCACCAAGGGTAGGTAAGTTGCCAAGAATTGATGCCTTACTTGATAAATGGTATTTCCTTGAACAGACAACTGCTCGTCTAATATGGATAATAAAGTCTCATCCAAACTGCCTTGTTCTGCCCATTGCTTTAAAACACTATTGCGTTGTTGCAAAATCTTAGTGTATTGGATTAGAGATAAGAGATAGGGCTTGTTAATTTGAGACAATATACTGTCTACCAATTTGCGCCGCTCTTCACTAGCTCCCCCAATTAATGAAATATCGTCAGGGGCAATCATCACAGCTGGGAATTTGCCCAAATGGTCGCTAAATTTTTGATAGGGGGCCTCATTCAAACTCAATTCCTTGCGATTATTTTCTCGCATAATATACACCAAGTCTTGGGTTTCCCCCTTAAGCTCATAAATACCCACCAGTCTTAAGCCTTGTAATCCGTGGTGTACATTGGTTTGTTCAGACCTGGAAAAATAACTTTTGGCAAAACTCAAATAATGAATGGCGTCTAATAAATTGGTTTTCCCTGTTCCGTTCTTACCACAAATGCCAACCACTCTTTCTTTAAAAAGGAAGCGTTGGTTTAGGTAATTTCTAAACTGTATCAGTTCTATTTGGTGTAATCGTAGCATTGAGCCAGCAAATTAATCAACTCATTGCTGATTAAAGGCCTAAGTCTGAAAGAAAGGATTTATTTTTATAAAAAATTTGTTTTGAAGACCATTTTATCAAAAGAACAACTGGCATTAACCATCAAAAGGCTGGCTCACCAAATTCTGGAGAACCATCCCAGCTTGGAGCATACCGTGATCATCGGTCTACAACCAAGGGGGATTTTTTTGAGTGACCGGATAGTGAAAGAGTTAGAAAAGCTGGTTCCCACAACGGCAATTCAATATGGCAAACTAGATATTACTTTCTACAGAGACGATGTGCGCAAGAGCTTACACATTGCTAGTAATACGGATATCCCATTTAGCATAGAAAACAAACGCGTGATTTTGGTGGATGATGTCTTGTACACTGGCAGAACCATTAGGGCCGCTTTAGACGCGTTACTAGATTTTGGAAGACCTTCTAAAGTAGCATTATGTGTATTGGTGGATAGGAGGTTTAGCAGGGAATTACCTATTCAACCCGATTATTTGGGTAAGGCCATTGACACTATTTACTCCCAAAGAGTAACGGTTTTATGGAAAGAAAACGACGATAGCGAACAAGTCATGCTGTTGGATAACTAAATCATTTATCTTTGCTCTTTAATGAAACTATCTACCAAACACTTACTTGGTATTAAGCACCTCACACCTGAGGACATACAGCTTATTCTATCAACTGCTGAGCAATTCAAGGAAGTATTACAAAGACCCGTAAAGAAAGTGCCATCGCTGCGCGATGTAACCATTGTAAACCTCTTTTACGAAAATAGTACCCGTACCAGAATGTCTTTTGAGTTAGCGGAAAGAAGACTTTCTGCAGATACCCTCAATTTTACAGCCAGCAGTTCTTCGGCAGCAAAAGGGGAGACCTTGCTGGATACGGTGAACAATATCCTGAGCATGAAAGTGGATATGGTGGTGATGAGGCATAGTGCTTCTGGAGCCCCCCATTTCCTGGCCAAACATATACCTGCCGCCATTGTTAATGCAGGGGATGGTATTAATGAACACCCCACCCAAGCCTTGTTAGATGCGTTTTCCATGAAAGAAAAACTGGGCAGACTAGCAGGTTTAAAAGTGGCCATTATTGGAGATATCATGCATAGTAGGGTAGCTTTAAGTAATATGTATCTCTTACAGAAAATGGGTGCAGAAGTAACGGTAGCAGGTCCACCAACACTGATACCTAAATATATTAGTGAGGCGTTGGGCGTAAGGGTAGAGTATAATTTGAAGAAAGCGCTGCAGTGGTGCGATGTTGCCAATGTGCTGAGAATTCAATTAGAAAGACAAAACCAACCTTTGTTCTCCTCCTTGAGAGAATACAGTTTAGCCTATGGCATCAATAGAAGATTATTGGATTCCTTGGGTAAAGACATTGTAATCATGCACCCGGGACCTATTAACAGAGGCGTTGAATTAGATAGTGATGTAGCAGACGGAGGTTCTTCCATTATTTTGAATCAAGTAGAAAACGGGGTAGCCGTAAGAATGGCTGTATTATATTTACTAGCCAATAGAGAAAACTAATCCTACAACAAAGACGCATATGCAACGAATCTGTTTGTTTCCTGGAACCTTTGACCCGGTTACCTTGGGGCATATTGACATCATCAACAGGGCTTTGCCGCTTTTTGATAAAATTTATGTAGGAATTGGCATCAATTCTTCCAAGAATCCCATGTTCTCTGCTGAACAAAGGATGGAATGGTTTAATGAAATTTATAAGGATGAACCCAAAGTTGCTTCTGTTGTATACGAGGGTTTAACCATTCAGTATTGCAAAGAAATCAACGCCCATTTTATTTTAAGAGGCATTCGTTTTGTAAGTGATTTTGAATATGAAAAAACCATTGCAGACGCCAATAGAACCTTAGACAAATCTATTGAGACCATCTTTTTAACGGGTGAACCCAAATATACCTCTGTGGCTTCTACCATTGTGAGAGATATCTTACGCAATGGTGGTAATGCGTCTCCTTTCTTGCCTCAGGCTGTCATTAATACGTTATATCCCTAGTATGGCCATTTGGTTTTATGAGAATATTAATTTATCAGACTTTGCTCATTTAGGAAAAAATACCCTAGGAGAGCAGCTGGGTATGGAATTCACTGAAATAGGGGAAGATTATATTAAAGGAACCATGCCGGTTGACCATCGCACCAAGCAACCCTACGGTTTATTACACGGTGGTGCTTCTGTAGCTTTGGCTGAAACATTGGGCTCCATTGGCTCCGCCTTAGTGGTAGACCAAAGCAAATTCAATTGTGTAGGCTTAGAAATTAATGCCAATCATTTGCGCAGCGTGCGCGATGGATTTGTAACAGCTATTGCTCGTCCAGTGCACATTGGCGCAACCACCCATGTATGGGATATTCGCATTACAGATCAACGAGACAAATTGGTTTGTATTAGCCGGCTTACTGTTGCCGTAATTAAGAAGCCATTATCCTAGGTTATCCATGGGTAGCCAACCGGATTCTTCCAATACATCAATAATGGTTATATAAGACTGCTCCATTCTCTTAGGTAGATCTGATTTCTTGGTCCATTCAATAGCGGTAATATCTTCTTCTATTTGGGGAACAAGTGCTGGTACACTAGCCACATCCATTTTAAACCAATGGGTTTCTTTAATCACTTCTTCTCCCACCCATTTATCAAAATATTCGTGCCAGGTAACAGAGATTAACTCACCCAAAACCAAATCCTTAACACCTGTTTCTTCTTCTACTTCACGCAAGGCACAGGCTTCAATGGTTTCACCCTCATCCAGTTTCCCCTTTGGTAAATCCCATTTACCTCTTCTAAAAATGAGTAACAATTCTCCTTCTGCGTTTCTAACCAACCCTCCGCCTGCTTTTATAATTTTTTTCATGTAACCTGTGAATAAGATTCTGCAATCTACAAGCAAAATTTATCATGTGCTGCTTAACTTTGTTTTATGACAAACGAAAAGGCAGTTGCTGAGAAATTATTGCAAGTAGGGGCAGTAAAACTGCGTCCCGAGGAACCATTTACCTGGGCTAGCGGATGGAAAAGCCCCATTTATTGTGACAATAGAAAAGTATTGTCCTTTCCCTATACCCGTGATTTTATCAAGAGTGAAATGTGCAATGTTATTTTTGAAGGATTCCCAGAAGCCCAATTGTTGGCTGGTGTTGCAACAGCGGGTATTCCTTGGGGAGCCATGGCATCTGACCAATTAAAAATGCCCTATATCTATGTACGCCCAAAACCAAAAGAACATGGATTGGGTAATCAAATTGAAGGCAGTTTTGAACCAGGCCAAAAAGTCTTGGTCATTGAAGACTTAATTTCTACTGGTAAAAGTTCTTTAGACGTGGTTAAAGTGCTGCGCGATGCCGGCCTAGAAGTCATTGGTATGGTTTCTATTTTTACCTATGGTTTCAAACAGGCAACGCAGGCTTTTGAAACGGCTTCTGTACCCTATAAGAGTCTGACCAACTATAGTACATTGATTAGTATGGCCGTTGAAAAAGGAACAGTTACACCTGAAACCGAAGCTTTGCTATTGCAATGGAGAGAAGATCCAGCCAACTGGAAAGGTTTTTAATCTAAACATCCACACATGAAAAAGGCACTATTGATTAGTATTTTCTCGTTATTAATGAATAATTATCTATTGGCACAAGCGGATAAAGCGCTTTGGATTACTATTAAATCGGCCAATTTAAAATGTTGGGAATGTAAAGAGTCCTTAGATAAATACCTGATTGTAGAAAACAATAGCAATTTTGAAAAAGGGATCATTCAGTGGAAATACAACCTATTGCAAGGAGAAATCAAACTCCAATACTTTCCAGATAGGGTGAGTCCTGATCAAATCAGAACCGCCATGAACAACGCAGGGTTTGATGCGGATACTGAAAAAGCTACTCAAGACGCTTACAAAAAACTTTCTGCCCTTTGTAAAAGAGCAGAAGATGGGGGTGGACCACAGCCTAGAAAACCCTGTCATGTGGAACCCTATAAGGGCAATTAAACAATTCATTAATTTTTAGAACAGTTTCATCTGATGCCTAGCTTCATAGGTAAAGGGAACTGTTTTGAATATTCCAGCCTTTCCCACTTTGGTGGTTCCTTTTACAGACACCAATACCTCATTACTAATCATCAGGTTTAACGCGTTTTTGTACAATCCCTTTAGGTCAATGGCAATTTTAGAAGGGAGCAGAAATTCCTGGTTTTTAGGAATATGCATGCTGGTATCTAGTTTCAATTTACCCAAATAGTGGTTATCTATATATACTTCTGCGTCCACATTTTTGAGTTCTAAACCAAATTTATTGGGGTTATAATAAACCAGTTCCATATTTAGGGTGGTTTTATCAAAGCCAATTTTATCCAATTTTACGTTCCTCACATCACGGTATTCAAAGGCTTTAGGTGCAACACAAGATAAAAGTAACACCACCAAAAGGCTAGAAAGTGTCCAAATTTTCATCCATTTTAATTTGTACACAAAATAGGGCAGAAGCCTCAATATACCCTACAATCAATTGTTATAATTCGTAACTTACCTACTAAATAGGTTAGGAATATAGCAGAAAATGGTTCCTATCATTGAAACTCATTTTTTTAGTAGCTTTTATTTCATTTAAAATATTATTAATCAATCTAATACTCAAGTTATTTACTATTTAATTAAATAATAATTTAGGCAATTATAGGCACATAAAGCATCCAAATGGAAATAGTTCAAAAAGATCATATAAATGATACTCAAATAATTGACAGTCAATATTTTGGAACAGTTAATTGGTATAAATTGTTGTTTGAAAATTCACATGTAGAAATAGCTCAATACGAAGCCTATCCAAAAACCAGTTTTCGGAACCGTACCATTGTTGCAGGGAGTAACGGGTTAATTACTTTGTCTGTACCCTTACAAAAAGGCAGGTCACAGAGAAGCCAAACAAGGGATGTTAGAATTAGTTATGACCAAGATTGGCAGGAGCAGCATATCAGGACAATCATTTCCTGTTATGGTAAATCACCTTTTTTTGAATATTACCAGTATGCACTCGAAATCCTTTTAAGAAAAAAGCATACCTATTTATTAGACCTCAATCAAGCCACTCATCAATGGGTACTCAGGCAATTAAAGTCAAAGCTTTTACTTGAATATAGTATTGCCCAAGAAGCCAATTTTAAACAATCGGCCATTGACTTAAGGGATCAGTTTAAACCAAATAGCTTTCAGTTAGTCAAAAATCCGGTCAAATATCCTCAGGTTTTTGAAGAAAGAATTGGATTTCAAACCAATTTAAGTGTGCTTGACTTATTGAGTTGTATGGGACCTGCCAGTAAAACTTTATTATAAATACAACATAATGAGATTTTAATGGCTCTTACTCATGGCTTTTAAATTGATTATCATTATTTTTAAACGTTCATTAGAGATAGCAAAGTTTCTAATAAAGCAGTTGCCTCCCCAGATGAAGAAGACCATTTTTTTGCTTTTTATGATGTTATTGTTGGGCATGCAGCAAGCCTATTCTCAGGACTTTTCAAATAAGGGAACTGATTTTTGGTTGGGTTATGGTTACCACGTGAACATGTCTAATACTGCCCTTGGCAATGCTAGTGGTGGTGGTTCCCAAGAAATGATCCTTTATTTTACTTCTGATAAGAATGCAAACATTACCGTAGAAATTCCTGGGGTAGGATATACCCAACCTTACACTGTTTTGGCCAATCAAGTAACCGTATCCAATCCTTTACCAAAAACAGGAACGCAGGATTCAAGAGTGAGTTTTATTGGTAAGAAAAATTTAGGTATCCATATAACTAGTGATGTTCCTATTGTAGCCTATTGTCATATTTATAATAGTTCGGTTTCTGGAGCTACTTTGTTATTTCCAACCAATACCTTGGGAAAAGAATATTATTCTGTGAATTATACCCAGGCTTCCAATGCATCATTAGCCAACTGTTTCTTTTTTGTTATAGCTACAGAAGACAATACTTCTATAGAAATTACTCCCTCGGCCGCCAATTTAAATGGGTTAGCAGTAGGTGTTCCTTCAGCCCCCATACCTTTGAATAAAGGAGAAATCTATAGTGTCATGGGTACAACAGTTGGTTCTAATGGTTCTGATTTAACTGGATCAAGGATTAGGTCAATTAGTAATAATGGTTCTGGTGGTTGTAAAAAAATTGCCGTTTTTTCTGGAGCAGGAAAATTAAGTATTGGTGGAACAGGCAGTGGATCTGCCGATAATACCATTGCTCAAGCATTTCCAGCGGTGGCTTGGGGAAAAAAATATTTAACCGCACCAACCGGCTCTCAGCCTAATAACTTTTATAGAGTTTGTGTTACTGATACAAATACAGTTGTTAAATTAAACGGTGCGGTTTTGCCTAAAACTTCTTTGATTAATAAATTCTATTATCAATTCAAAAATGCAAATGCCACAGGGACCAATCCACCAGTTGCTAATTTAATAGAGTCTGATATTCCCGTAATGGTGGCTCAATACTGTACCACTCAGGGCACTGAAAACAATCCAAACTTTACAGGTACAGGTAGTAATGGCATTGGGGGTGACCCAGAAATGATTTATTTGAGCCCAGTGGAACAAACCATTAATAAAATAACATTATATTCTGCAAGTAGATTCAGCATTATACAGAGTTATATTAATGTAATTATTAAAAATGGTGGTATCCCTAGTTTTACCGTTGATGGTGTCTCTAAAACAGCACTTTTTATTACCCATCCACAGGATGCTAAATATTCTTATGCCACTATTCCAGTAGCTTCAGGGTCTCATGCGGTTTATTCTGATTCAGGGTTCAATGCCATTGCTTATGGTTTTGGAAATGCGGAATCATACGGATACAATGCAGGAACCAATGTGAAGGATTTTTCACAAACCGCTAGTTTTCAAAACCCTTATAAGCGAATAGATTCTGCCATTTCCTGTGTAAACACACCCTTTCAATTTTCCATCCCTTTAAATTTTCGCCCTGCCACCATTCAATGGGATTATTCAGCTGCACCAAATATAACGCCTAATGCAAATAGCCCTATTTTAACCAGTCCCATTGCTGATAGCTCCCCAACAATCAATGGACAATTATTATATTATTATAGCCCAAATTTAAACTATCAGTTCACTAAATCCAATACTGCAGCAGTTAGGGATACTATCAAGCTTTATACTACTTCGTCTACACCGGATGGCTGTGGAAGTACTAGTCAATTATATACTATCCCGGTAAAAGTAACTGAGTTACCCACAGCTAATTTTACTACAAATAGTAGTGGATGTGTCACAGATTCGGTACACTTTTATGATGCTACCAATACAAATAGTGATGGAACTGTAGTAACAGGCTTTTGGGATTATGGAGATGGCAGTTTTGATACCGCCTATAATCCTATCAAGAAGTTTGCCATAGCAAAAGATTATACCATCCGATATAGACCCATCACTAGTTATGGATGTATTGGGGATGTTAGTATTATCCAATCCTATTCCTTACCACCCATTGCAAAATTTGGATACTTAGATAGTTGTATTGGGAATAATATTCAATTGATTGATTCTTCTTCAGTTCCAGCAGGAACAATTGTAAAATGGTATTGGGACTATGGTGACGGCACTTATGATACTACCCTTACTAATACAGCAAAAACTAAAACCTATCTTGTTGCCGGAACCTATCGGGTAAAGTTGGTTGTTCAAAATAATACGGGCTGTATGAGCACCCCTTTTATTATTCCAATAACCATTCGTTCAAGGCCTCAAACTAATTTTAAATTACCAAATGCCGTTTGTCTTCCTGTAGGAAGGGCAGTATTTGCTGATTTAACAACTGATTTAAATCCAACAACTATCACTAAATGGAAGTGGGATTTTGGGGATGGTGGAATTGATTCTATTCAAAATCCTTTTCATAATTATGCCACTATTGGGTCTTATTCTGTAAAATTAACTACTACCAATAAGTATGGATGTACCAAGGATACTATTCAAGTGCTGTCAAATATTTATGCGCAAGCCAAAGCCAAAATTGATGCTTCAGCTGCAGTATGTTTAAGAGATAGTACCGCATTTTCAGATAAGAGTGATGGGTTGGGAAATGCAATTGTACAATGGAATTGGAAATTTGGTGATGGTACTACCGATACCCTTCAAGCCCTAAAACATTACTACACTAAAACAGGCGTTGATACGGTAAAATTGTTTGTTGTAACAGATAAAGGCTGTTTTAGTGACACTGCCGTAACAACAACTATTGTGAATCAATTGCCTTTAGCAGGATTTAAAACAATAGCAGCAAGAAACTACTGTGAAAATAGAGCCATTCAATTTATTGATACCGCAGTTGACAGGTCTACTAGTGTGGCACAACTTGCCAGATGGTATTGGCAAATGGGAAATAGTACGGTCCATAATAATACCAGTGGTGGATTTAATAGCAGCTTCAATGAAACTTATGCCAGTTTTGGTACTTATCAAGTGAAGATGATGGTTGAAAACAATTTGGGATGTAAAAGTGATACCTTTTTTAAATCTATAGATATTCATGCTTTGCCTCAGGTAGGGTTCATATTACCTGAAGTTTGCTTAGCCGATGCCGCAGCAGTATTTAATGATACAAGTTCTATAAAGGATGCCAGTACCATAGCAGCCTATGCCTGGAATTTCAATGCTGGAACACCTGCCATTAGTCCTGGCCCCTCCTTATTAACAGCCACAACAAAGAATGGAAGTACAAAATATAATGTAGTTGGTAATTATCAAGTTTCGTTTAAATTGACCAGCAATTTTGGGTGTGATTCTACGCTGTCTCAATCATTTACCGTAAATGGTTCTATTCCACATGCCAATTTTGTTGTCTTAAACAATAACAATTTATGTAGTAATGATTCCATTAGAATCTATGATTCTTCTTATGTTGATTTTGGCAGAGTAACCAAGCAGGACATTACCTGGAATTTATTAGGAGCACCAACTGCAACTATAGTAGATGACAATAACTATTTTGGTAAAACTTATTCAAATAAATATCCTGATTTTCAATCTCCTGCTTCAAGAACTTACCAAGTTAAAATGGTTGCTCACTCAGGTAACTCTTCAGTTTGTGCTAATACCATTACAAAAATTGTTACCATAAACCAAAGTCCAAAAGTTCAGTTCACCACATTACCTGGAATCTGTAAAGACACTTCCAGTAGACAGATTACACAAGCAACAGAATTAGGAAATGTTCCGGGAATTTTTGTTTATTCAGGAACTGGTGTTAATAGTACAGGGGTATTTAATCCTCAATCAGTAACGCCTGGAACATACTCCATTAAATATCACTATAAAACCAGTTTTGGTTGTGCTGATTCTGCCACACAGTCAACTACCGTTTGGCCATCACCGGTTGCCAAATGGGGAGTGAATCAAATTCTCTGCGAGAAAAATGACATCATCTTTACGGATTCTTCGGTGGCCAATTATAGTAATATTACACAACGTTTTTGGGATTATGGAAATGGTACAACGGCAGTTTTGAATGCAACAAATGTGAGTTTTATCAAACAATATTTAACTGGGAATACTTATAATGCTAGCCTGCGCGTGATGACAGATAGTGGCTGTAGAAGTGCCTATAATGTTCAGCCATTAAAAGTGAATTATCTTCCCCAATTAAGTTTTGTATTACCAGAAGTTTGTTTGCCAGATGGAAAAGCCTTATTTACAAATAATAGTAGCATTTTAGACAATTCGGAAGACCTGTTTTCTTATAGATGGAATTTTGGTGATCCTAATGATGCCAGTTCCTCAACATTAAGAACTCCGATGCACCGTTATAGTTCATTAGGTCCATTACCTGTTCAATTAAAGATCACTACCAAGGATCAATGTATTGATTCATTAACGCAACAATACAATACCATTTATCCTCAACCCAAAGCAGCTTTTATTACACCTGCAGAAATTTGTATTAATGAAACCATTCAATTTATAGACAGTAGTAAAGGGCTAACCAGTCCTATCAATATTTGGAAATGGGATCTAGCTCAAGGAACAAGTTCTAGTTTACAAAACCCCACTAAGAAATTTACAGATTCGGGCAATTATAATATTGTGTTGTACGCTTATAATACCCAAGGCTGCGTAAGTGATACTATTACTAAATCAATAACCGTACATCCATATCCTATTTTGGACTTGGGTCCCAATTTGGTAGTGTTAGAGGGTGGACAAACTACAATAAAACCATTAAAAGTATTTGGTACCAACCTACAATATTTATGGACACCGTCACTGTATTTGAATAATGATACTGCAAAAGTGCCTATTTCAACGCCATTGGACGATGTTACTTATAAACTAACCCTAACAGGTATTGGTAACTGTAGTGTAACGGACGATATCTTTATTAAACTATTGCTTGCCCCCATTGTTCCCAATGCTTTTTCACCCAATAAGGATGGCATTAATGATACTTGGAAAATTGAATACCTTGAGTCTTATCCAGGTGCAACGGTAGACGTGTTTAATAGGTATGGACAAAAAGTATTTAGTTCCTATGGCTATACCACCCAATGGGATGGAAATTTTAATGGAGTGCCCTTGCCCATTGGAACCTATTATTATATTATTAACCCCAAGAATGGTAGGGCTACAATTTCTGGTTCAGTGACCATTATCAAATAGATTATGCAATTGAAAATAAAAATATTGTTCTTGGGATGCTTACTTGTGAGTGGACTTGCTGCACAACAGCGACCTTATTATACCCAATATATCCTAAATAATTATTTGATTAATCCAGCCGTAGCAGGAATTGAAAATTATTGGGACATGAAAATTAGCCACCGTATGCAATGGGTGGGTTTGCAAGACGCTCCAGTAACCACTTATTTCACTTTACATGGACCATTGAAAAAAGCTGCCTATAGCAATGAAAACGCAACCAGTTTTCATACGCCAGGTGAAAATCCTAGAGGAGCCAATTACTGGCGCAATTATACGGCACCTGATCCACACCATGGAGTAGGGTTTACCATGCTCAATGACAAGACTGGCCCCTTAAACAGATTTGCAGCTTATGGAACCTATGCCTATCATTTAGGCTTGTCACCAACCACTAGTTTATCAGCAGGGGTTTCTGCAGGTTTTACCAATATGAGTTTAGACGCTAGCAAATTAAATTTTGGCACTACTACGGTGGATCCTGCTGTGGCTGGTAGTGGATTAATCAATACCATTAAACCTGATATTAGTGCGGGGCTTTGGTTATATTCTGCAGATTATTTTGTGGGTTTATCTGCTCAGCAAATTATTCCACAACAAATTGCTTTTTCAGATAACACGGTTTACCTAGAAAAAGGAAAATTGGTACCGCATTTATTCCTAAGTGCTGGTATGCGTTTTCAGTTAAGTGATGATGTTAGTTTTTTACCTTCTACTTTAATTAGATATGTTAGCCCTTTGCCACTTGGTTTTGATATCAATGCCAAATTTCAATACCAAGACCTTATCTGGGCCGGAGCTTCCTATAGGTATCAAGATGGGATTGCTGGTATGTTAGGTTTGAATATTAGCCGCACCATCAATGTGGGTTATTCTTATGACTTACAAACTTCACAATTGAATACGGTAAGTAGGGGAACCCATGAAATCCTGATTGGATTTTTAATTGGTAACCGTTATGGAGATTGGTGTCCTAGGAATTTATGGTAATCTAGACTTTCTACAAAAATCAACCTATTCCATAAAAAAATCCCGGACTATTGATCCGGGATTTTTTTATAGGAAGTAGTTAAAATTATTTCTTTACTTCTTGCTCATTGATAGTAATGTTCAATTGATCTTTACCATTGAACAAAGATTGATATTTGGCCAAAGTAGCAGCATCCTGCTCTTTACCATTGATGATCAATTTACCATCTTTTAATGCTACAGATAATTTTCCTTCCACTTGAAAACCATCCTTCTTAACTGCTTCAATCAAGGCTTTGAAATCATCACCAGTTGCAGTAATAGTTGTACCAGTTTTGGTAGAATCATTTGAAACAGCGTTGATAGTCATTTCAATTTTCTTTTCTACCATCGGCGCAGCCTTAGACTTATGCAATTGAGCCAAAGTAGGCGCAATTACCAATGAAACAATAGACATTAATTTGATCAAGATATTCATAGAAGGTCCTGAAGTATCTTTAAATGGATCACCTACAGTATCACCAGTTACAGAAGCTTTATGTGGTTCTGATTTCTTGTAATAAATTTCTCCATTAATCTCAACACCTTTCTCAAATGACTTCTTGGCATTATCCCAAGCACCACCAGCATTGTTTTGGAACATTCCCATTAGAACACCACTAACAGTAGCACCTGCTAAGAATCCACCCAATACTTCTGGTCCAAATACAAAACCAACAATAATAGGAGAGAGAATGGCAATAGCACCAGGCAACATCATTTTCTTCAAAGAAGCTTCTGTTGAAATAGCTACGCATTTATCATATTCAGGTTTACCAGTACCTTCCATGATACCAGGAATGGTACGGAATTGTCTGCGCACTTCTTCTACCATGGCCATGGCTGCTTCACCCACCGCACGAATAGCTAGTGATGAGAAGATAAATGGAATCATTGCACCTACAAACAAACCAGCCAATACATCGGCATGGTAAATATCAATACCGTTAATACCTGCAATACCCACAAAAGCAGCAAATAAAGCAAGGGCTGTTAAAGCTGCAGAAGCAATGGCAAAACCTTTACCAGTGGCAGCAGTAGTATTACCAACCGCATCTAGGATATCTGTTTTCTCACGAACTTCTTTTGGCAATTCACTCATCTCGGCAATACCACCCGCGTTATCCGCAATGGGGCCAAATGCATCAATAGCCAATTGCATAGCAGTGGTTGCCATCATACCTGCAGCAGCAATGGCTACGCCATATAAACCTGCACAGTAATAAGAACCATAGATACCGCCTGCCAAAACCAAAATTGGTAACATGGTAGATTCCATACCTACCGCCAAACCACCAATAATATTGGTAGCGTGTCCGGTAGAAGACTGACGAATAATACTCATCACAGGACGTTTGCCCATAGCAGTATAATATTCGGTAATCATACTCATTAAAGTACCAACAGCTAAACCAACCAAAATGGCTGCAAAAATCATATTGGGCGTAAAATCAAATCCACGCAACAACATATGTGCTGGCATCAAATAATTCACCAAGAAATAACAAGCTACCGCTGTAATTACAATAGAACCCCAGTTACCCATATTCAAGGCATTCTGAACTTTTTGAGTACTCAAACCTGCGCTATCACTAATTTTAACAAAGAAGGTGGCAAAAATGGAGAATAAAATTCCCAAACCTGCAATCAACATTGGTAGTAAAATAGGAGAGAGACCTCCATAATTATCTACCAATGCAACTCCGCCAATGCCAGTAACTTCACGTCCAAGTACCATGGTAGCTAAAACGGTAGCCACATAAGAACCAAATAGATCAGCACCCATACCAGCAACGTCTCCTACATTATCTCCCACGTTATCTGCAATAGTAGCAGGATTACGAGGATCATCTTCTGGAATACCGGCCTCTACTTTACCTACTAGGTCAGCACCTACGTCAGCAGCTTTGGTGTAAATACCACCACCCACACGGGCAAACAAGGCTATACTTTCAGCACCTAGAGAAAATCCGGTTAATACTTCAATAGCACGTTTCATTTCTTCACTGTCTACTGCTTGAGTTGGTGCAAAGACCATTTTCAAAACAATGAACAAAGAACCCAAACCAAGTACTGCCAAACCTGCAACACCCATTCCCATTACAGAACCCCCAGTGAAAGAAACTTTCAATGCTTGACTTAATGAAGTTCTAGCTGCTTGAGCGGTGCGCACATTTGCCTTGGTAGCTATTTTCATACCAATAAAACCAGCAAGCGCACTAAAAAAAGCACCAAAAATAAAGGCAAGTGCAATACTCCAATGGCTATTAGAATCTGAATAACCCATGATACCTAATAAGATGGCAACAATTACCACAAAATAGGCTAGGATCTTGTATTCCGCTTTCAAGAAAGCCATAGCTCCTTCAGCGATATACGTACTAATTTCTTTCATGCGGTCATTTCCCGCATCTTGTTTGGCCACCCAGTTAAACTTGATCAGGGTGTAGAGCAATCCTACTAGTCCCATAGCGGGGACAGCGTAAAACAGAATTTTGTCCATAAACAGTTAATGTCTCGTAGTTTAAAAATAAAGTCTGCAAAAATAGGGGAAAACGATATAGTAAGCTACCTATCCGGCTTTTCTTGCCGAAGTAGTTCTAAAACGTTGATTTTGACCATTTATTATCAATTATTGTTCTAATTCTGTGGTATCTGGTGTTCCAGTGAAAACAGAGCTCATTTTTCCAGCCGACCAAATGCTTCTATTGAACTTGTTTCCTAGAATAATTACGGTAGCAGAATCAGCAATCAATCTTTTGAAAACAGTATTATTACCGTGCCACCATCCATTATGGTAAACTACCGTGGGATCTGGTGGATTAATATATAAATGCCAACCCAGTCCATAATTCTTTTGGCCACGGGTTTCATTGCTATAAGGACGATAAGCCATTTCCATGGTTTCCTTGCTAACAAATTCACCCGCATACAAGGCTTTATCCCAGGCTAATAAGTCTCTAACGGTACTATATATATTCTTGTCTCCATAAATACAATCTAACTTCTCTAAAGGAAAAGGCGCATTATTATAATTATAAGATGGAACATAATTAGCCGTATCCTTCTTACTAAAGACATAACTATTTTGCATGCCCAACACCTGGAATACACTGTCTTGCATATAAGTAGGAAAATCCATTTTGGTAATCCTTTCTACAATCAGGGCCAACATGGCATAATTGGTATTGCAGTATTGGTACCTTCTATTGGGTGATGCTTCCAGATTGGGTTTATAATCAATCATGTATTGTAAAACCCCTTCATTATTGGGTAATCCGGCCATTTTTACTGGAAGCTTGTAGGTTCTAGTACGTTTTACCCACTTTCCCTTTTTGGTTTTTACTTTATAAGTTTCCGTTCTGGTACCATCCATAAAATGGTCATATTTGGGCAATCCGCTTCTATGAGTTAAAAGGTCTTGAATACGAATACCTTGATAGGGAAAATTGGGTAGGAATTTTTCAACAGGATCTTCTAAACCAATTTTTCCTTGCTCCATTAAATGCAGAATCACTGTTGCTGTAAAGGTTTTAGAAATAGAAGCTAGGTGAAAAGGGGTAGTAGGGCCAATATATTCCTTTGTTTTAAAATTGACCAAACCCCTATAATCTTCAAATACAATCTCTCCATTTTTGGCCAACAAAATACTACCATTAAACCCTGTTTTTTTCAGGGTGGTATTGTATAAGGTTTCAATTTTATCTTTATAATAAGCTTTCTCTTTTTCAGATAATGGCCTTGTAGGATTAGATTGCTGGGAACTGGTATCTTTTTTGGGTTCCGTAGAAGGGGTTCCACAAGAGAGCAAAAAAATACTAAGAATCTGTACCAGCATGGTTTTGGGCATTATGATTGGTTTATGCTAAAGTGACAAATATAGTGGCTAGAACATGCTTGTAGAACCAGCGTGGAAAACTAAGGCTATGGTCTGAATAAAATAAACATTTAAATTTGTATCATGAGCAAGCAATCAGCTACCAGCTATCCTAAAGAAAAAATCAAAATCCTTTTCTTAGAGAATATTAGCGAAAAAGCCGTTCAGCAATTCAAACAGAACGGATATACCAATATCAAGAAATTAAGTGGCGCATTAAGTGAAGACGAATTGATCAAAGAAATCAAGGATGTACACTTGGTGGGTATTCGTTCCAAAACCCAGATCAGCCAGAAAGTATTAGAAGCAGCTACCAAGCTTCAAGCCATTGGATGTTTCTGCATTGGAGTGAACCAAGTAAACTTAAAAGCTGCCACCAAAGCAGGTGTGGCCGTATTTAATGCACCTTATAGCAATACACGTTCCGTGGCTGAATTATGTATTGGAGCCAGTATCATGCTGATTCGACGCATCCCTGACAAAAACATGGCTGCTCACAAAGGCATTTGGATGAAAGAAGCCAAAGGGAGCTTTGAATTAAGAGGTAAAACATTGGGAATCGTAGGTTATGGCAATATTGGTTCACAATTAAGTGTACTTGCTGAATCACTAGGAATGAAGGTTATTTTCTATGATACTGAAACCAAATTGCCACTAGGTAATGCGTCCTCAGCCAAGAACTTGAAAGAGTTATTGGGCCAATCAGATATTGTTTCTTTACACGTGCCTGAAATTGCTAGTACCAAGAACCTGATCAATAAATCCAACTTAAAATACTTTAAACAGGGAGCTATTTTACTCAACTATGCCCGTGGCGAAGTGGTTGATTTAAAAGCCTTGAGTGTAGCCTTGTCTGAAGGTCATTTGGGCGGTGCAGGCATAGATGTATTTCCTTGGGAGCCAGAAAAGAATGGAGACAAATTTGAAACAGCTTTACAAGGTTTGCCCAATGTACTCTTGACACCCCATATTGGTGGTTCAACAGAAGAAGCCCAACAAAATATTGGTGAAGACGTAAGTATTAAATTGTTCCAATATTTAGAAAGGGGCATCACTAATGGGTCACATACAGTTCCAGCCATTGGTTTACCTCCTGTAGAAGGTGCGCACCGCATATTACACGTTCATAATAACAAACCTGGTGTCTTAAGTGCCATCAATACAGAGCTTTCTAAACACGGCATCAACATTGTTGGTCAGTATTTAAAAACCAATGACGAAATTGGCTATGTAGTTTTAGACGTGGATAAAAAGCTATCAAAACAGGCTTTAGAACTGCTACGTAATGTAAAAGAAACTATTAAGGTGAGGATGCTTTATTAGTGTGTAGCACTTAAATAAAAATCTAGCAAAAAACATATAAGAATGCATCGGCCCAGCCGGTGCATTTTTTTTATGCTAATTGATGTTTCATTTGTTGAATTTCATCTGGATCCACCAGACAGTTCTGCAGGGATTCCTGCATTGACACAACTTGAAATTCCATACTGCTAGGAACTAATTTTCTGGCCGATGAATGCAGTTCTTGCGCACCGGTAAAATTGGCCAACGCTTGAATATTATTGGCCCTAACGCCGCTGCCTGGCATGATAATAATTCTATCTGAAGCTTGTTGAACCAATTGCTGAATCAATTCCTTAGCGTCAAAAGCATTGGGCTGTTGACCACTGGTTAGGATTCGGCTACAGCCAGTTTGAATAATGGATTCCAATGCTTCCAGAGGATTTAAGGCCCGATCAAAAGCCCTATGAAAAGTGACTTCCATGGGATAAGCTTGCTGAACCAATTGGGCTGTACGAACAATATCAATGCTACCATCGCTCTTAAGCAAACCCAAAACAACGCCTTCAAAACCCAAATCCTTGGCTAGCGCGATGTCTTTTTGCATAACCCTAAATGACGCTTCACTGTATAAAAAATCGCCTCCATGCGGGCGGATAATGGGAAAAACAGGAATGGAAACCAGTTCTTTAACCGTTTTCATAAAACCATAGGAGGGTGTGGTACCCCCATCTTGGGGATTCTCACAAAGTTCCAACCTATCGGCGCCAGCCTCGGTTGCTGCTATGGCAGCATCTATATTAAAAACGGCTATTTCAAGAATGAGGCACATTAGAGGATGAATTTTCCAGGTACCATAAAATTTTTGTCATCGGCATAGCAAACGGCAAAATCAAAACCTTTTTGAATGCAATAACCACCGTATTCCCCTTTTTTATTAATGGCAATAAATCCAACCTGGATGTCTTTGGCGGCGGGACCCTTGATTTTGATAATCCTTTCAACGGCTTTTTTGCAAGCCATTTCAGGAGAATTCCCTTGACGCATGAGTTCTACTACTAGATGAGAACCACAGATTCTAATCACGTCTTCACCCTGACCGGTGGCGGTGGCAGCCCCAATTTCATTGTCTACAAATAAACCAGCGCCAATGATAGGGGAGTCCCCTAGTCTGCCGCGCATCTTAAAACCCATGCCACTGGTTGTACAGGATCCGCTCAAATTGCCATTGGCGTCCATGGCCACCATACCAATGGTATCGTGGTTCCAATTACCATTTTCTAATTTATGAGGTGCAAAAGCTTCCTGTTTTTTCAGATTTCCAGAGTTTTCAATATTGATTACTGGTTTGTATTCACTTTTAATAAGCCAATTGTCATAGGCTTTCTGAGCTTCAACAGAGAGTTTTTGGGGTTCTAATTCAAATCCCTCAGATAGGGCAAATTGTTGGGCACCAACACCCACCAGCATCACGTGCGGCGTTTTTTCCATTACTCGACGGGCTACAGAGACTGGATGTTTGATTCTTTCTAAAAAAGCCACGCTACCACAATTGGCGTGTTCATCCATGATGCATGAATCTAAGGTCACGTATCCATCTCTATCCGGATTGGCACCCAAACCCACACAGCAATTCTGAGATGATTCCGTCACGCGTACACCTTGCTCAACAGCATCCAACGCTCGGCCACCTTTAGACAGAACCGCCCAGGCAGCTTTATTGGCTTCAATGCCTTCACGCCAGGTAGAGATAACAATGGGTTTTCTGGTTTCTGCCTCAGATCTAAAACTGCTAAAGCCAATAGTGGACAATCCTAAGGAACCTAATTTCAAGAAACTGCGTCTAGCGAGCATGGAATAATTTTTCTGAAAACTAAGGATTAATTCGGGAATCAGTTGGCATTAGAAATGGATTCTTTTAAATCTGACCAAACCATTGATTTAATCAACCTATGCCATTAAGGCTCAATATTACCATACAAATATCCTATAATGAATCAGCGTTATGTTACTTAACGGATGGCTCATTTTTTATTTTCACGAAGTGTAAAAAATGAATGTGATGGCTAAAATATTTAAGAAAAAAAAGAATAGCGAAGCGAGGGCAACGAGCAACACTACTCACCAAGCAAATCTTGTATATCAAGTTCACCGTAATTCGCAAA
>CANHGS010000015.1 GCA_947460595.1 Bacteroidota bacterium
CCCCAGTCTTAAATTGCTTTAAAAAAGCGTCCGATAGCATTTGTTCTTTGTCCATAATCTAAACTGTGTTTTAAAGTTAAAAAAAGTGAGGGATAAGTTGGGGTGCACCCCAACTTATCCCTCACTTACACAGTTTATAAAACAGTCCCCATAAAACAACAAAAGCGCCTCCATTGGGGCGCTTTTGCTTTAATGTTATCTAAGAGATTAGTCTAGCTTTTTAATATCGCCACTGCCAGCCACTTTCTGTTTGATGGTGGGGTTACCCTTGTAATAAACTGTTCCAGAACCAGCAATATGTATATCCAATGATGTTGAAGCAAAAACTTTTACATCACCCTGCCCTGCTATTTTTACAGTTGCATTTTCTGCCATCAGACCTTCTGTTAAATAATCCCCTGATCCGGCAATTTTGATGGTTTCGTCTTTAGTTTCCCCTGATAAATTAATGGAACCAGAGCCTGCAATATCGGCTTCAATTTTGGGGGTATTCACTTCCAATTTAATATCGCCACTGCCTGCAATTTTTAAAACCAGTTTGTCAGAACCCGTGAACTTGCCCTGACCAATGACATTACCGCTACCTGCTAATTGCAAATTTTCCAATTGAGGGGTAGTAATCTTAATTTTAATCCCTTCTGTACTATTGTAAGTCAAATAATCTTTGGACTTGACCACCAAGAAACCGTCCCTTTCTTCCGTATAGATAAATGGTAGAATATTGTCATCCCCCACCACTTCTACTTTGGTTACCGTACCCAGGGTGAATACTACATCAAAACTACCAGCTAATTTTACTTTTGCAGCTTTTCCCACATTCCTAGACTGGGTGATTACATTACCATTTCCCTTAATATGTTTATAGCCAAACATGCGGCAGGAGGAAAAAAGGACCACAATGGCCAAAATAGAAGCTAGTTGTTTCATGTGAATATTTTGTATTGCCAAGTTAGTCAAAAGGGTTTGTAGGTGCAACCCGCTATTAAATTTACTTTACCTTTTATCCGCTTTCAGCACCACAGAAATTTCTGTTACCTTCGCAAGCATGACAGAAAAGATATTAATCCTAGATTTTGGTAGTCAGTATACCCAATTGATTGCCCGTGCGGTACGCGAAGCCAATGTTTATTGTGAAATCATTCCCTTTCACAAATCCTTTGAATTTGAACCAGGATTAAAAGGGATCATCCTAAGTGGCTCTCCCTTTAGTGTAAATGAACCAAATGCCCCAACAGTGGATATCCCATCTTTTGTGGCAAAACTACCTGTTTTGGGTGTTTGCTATGGCGCTCAGCTGACCGCTAAAGAATATGGTGGTAAGGTTGACAAATCAAACAAAAGAGAATACGGTAGGGCTAAAATGCAACTAGTAAAAGCTGATACCCTTTTAAATGGTATCAATGACAATACACAGGTTTGGATGAGTCATAGTGATTCCATTGTTGCCTTACCCGAACATTTTGAGGTATTGGCTACAACTGAAAGTATTCCCATTGCCGCTTTTAAAAAGACTTCAACGGATTCTCAACCATTATATGGATTACAATTTCACCCAGAAGTGTATCATAGCACAGAAGGAAAAACCATTATCAAGAATTTCTTGAACAATATTTGTGGATGCAGTTCTGATTGGACACCCGCACACTTTATTAGTGAGACTGTTGCAGCATTAAAAGAAAAAATCGGGAACCGCAAAGTGATCATGGCTCTTAGTGGTGGCGTGGATAGCACAGTAGCTGCAACCCTTATTAGCAAGGCTATTGGGGACAATCTTTTTGGCATTTTTGTAGACAACGGCGTTTTACGTAAAGGCGAATTTGAGCAAGTATTAGAAACTTATCATCAAATTGGATTGAATGTAAAAGGGGTTGATGCAAAAGACCATTTTTACAAAGCATTGGCAGGCAAATCAGATCCAGAAGAAAAACGCAAAATTATTGGCAAAGGCTTTATTGACATTTTTGACCAAGAAGCTAAAATTTTAACGGGAATTGAAATGTTGGCACAGGGAACTATTTACCCTGATGTGATTGAAAGTGTGAGTGTACATGGACCTTCTCAAACCATCAAGTCTCACCACAATGTGGGCGGATTACCAGATTCCATGAAACTGGCCCTGGTAGAGCCTTTACGTTCCTTATTTAAAGATGAGGTTAGAAGGGTTGGGTTGGAATTAGGTATTCCTGCAGACATGATTAACCGTCATCCTTTTCCAGGACCAGGTTTGGCCATTAGAATCTTGGGAGAAATTACGGAAGAAAAAGTAGCGCTATTACAGGCTGCGGATGATATCTATATTTCGGGTTTGAAAAAACACGGCTTGTATAGTGCGGTTTGGCAGGCAGGCACCATTTTGCTTCCTGTTAAATCTGTGGGTGTAATGGGCGATGAAAGAACCTATGAATTTACGGTTGCCTTGAGGGCGGTAACTTCTGTAGATGGCATGACCGCCGATTGGGCACATTTGCCTTATGAATTTTTGGCCGATATTTCTAATGAGATTATCAATAACGTGCGCGGCATTAACCGAGTAGTTTATGATATCAGCAGTAAACCCCCAGCTACCATTGAATGGGAGTAAGCAATTAATTACAAAGAAATGAAAGGTACTATTGCGCTGTTGTTTGTGGTTACCGTTAGCTGTTTAGCTATACAAGAAACACGTGCACAACAAGCCCCTATAAAAATTGCCGTTTTTGCGCCCATGTATTTGGACTCCGCTTTTAAAGGCAATAATTTTAAATTGGGTAATACCAATTTGCCAAAGTATCTATTGCCTGGTCTTGAATTTTACAATGGTGTTATGATGGCAATTGATTCTTTGAATGCAGAAGCGGTGAATGCAGAAGTGCTGATCTATGATAGCAAGCAGGGTGAAAAAGAGTTACAGGAGATTTTATCTAAACAAGAATTAGAAGGTGTATCGTTGATTATTGCTTCTTTTAACAATAGAAATGAAATAAAGCGGCTAGCCGATTTTGCCCTTAGCAAAAAAATTGTCCTAATATCTGAGACCTACCCAAATGATGGTGGCGTGAGTGAGAATCCTTATTTTGTTTTGATTAACTCAACCCTTAGAACACATATAGATGCACTCTATAAATATATACAACGCATTCATAGTACCGACAATTTGATATGGGTTAAACGTAAAGGTGCTATAGAAGACATGATTCAAGGATTTTTTACAGAACTCCAAAAGAAAACGCCTTCTTTAGCCCTTAGAATTAAAACAATAGAAATGGCAGACAGTTTGAACCAACAAACCCTGCTAGCTGGTTTAGATAGTAACCGTAATAATGTTTTGATTTGTGGCAGCTTGAATGAACCATTTGGGAACGCCCTTGTAAAAACCTTAGCTGATAACCGGGACTACAAAGGAACAGTAATAGGAATGCCCACCTGGGATGGCTTTAAAGACTTATCTAAGCCCGAATACAAAGGGGTAGAGATTATTTATAGCAGTCCTTATAATTTTCCCAGAACTGATAAGGTTTCAGTTGCTATTACCAACAAGTACAAAAATAAATTTCAAGCAAGACCTAGCGACCAAGTATTCAAAGGCTTTGAATCTATGTACCATTTTCCAAAATTGCTTATAAAACACCAGGATGCTTTTTTGTCTAACCTGTCTGATAAGTCTTACAAAGTATTTAATGAGTACGATATTCAACCTATCAGGTTCAGAAGGGATAGCCCTATAGCCGACTATCTAGAAAATAAGAAAATTTATATTCTAAAGAAGCTAGACGGACAAATCAAGCCCGTTATTTAATCTGCCTTCCCTTTTCGGGCTTCACCCCTTTCTTAACCCTATTCTTTCCACCTTTCTTCACGCTTATATCTTCACTTCTTCCTCTCTTCACTCTTATCTCTTATCTCTTCACTTCTTCCTCTCTTCACTTTTCACTTTTCACTTTTCACTTCTTCCTCCTCTCTTCACTCTTATCTCTTATCTCTTCACTTCTTCCTCTCTTCACTCTTCACTTTTCACTCTTCTCTTTCTTCTCTTTCTTCTCTTTCTTCTCTTTCTTCTCTTTCTTCTCTTTAACTTAAAGTTTCGTAACTTTAAGTTACAATCCACATTATGGAAAAGTCACCTAATTTATGGGAATTCTTAGAGGAGAATAAAGCCCAGATTAATGAGTACATAGAACTGAGGATTCAACTATTCTCTTTGCAATTTATTCGTAAAAGTTCTACCATTGCAAGTATGCTGATTTGGCTCATGGTCTTAGGTGCCATGGCTTTTTTAATCAGCATTTTTGCTGGCCTTACACTGGGTTGGTGGTTATCAAGTATTTTTAATAGCCCTGTAATTGGGTTTGGGTTAACTACCTGCATCTTATTGATCATTACCCTAGTATTGTTTTTGCTTAGAAAACAATTGTTCATCCATCCCATTATTCGCATTATTATTAGGGAACAAACCAGAAATTATGAAGCAGATTGAGATCAAAAACTTAGCCAGTCTAGACAAGCAGATTGGACTTCTAGAGCAGAAAAAAATGATCATGGAAGAAAGATTGGCCAATAACTGGTTGTATCTAAAATCTGACTATGGTGGCATGATCCGAAAAACCGTGTTTAAGGATATGCAACAAGAGGGTCGTGGTAGTTTTTTCTATTGGTTATTCAAAGTACCTGAATTTCAAAGTAGCATTGGTAAAACTGCGGAAAAATTGACCATTAAATTAGAGAACCTATTGGGCAAATGGATTGACAAAATTGCAGATTAAATTGCTTAGACTAATATTCCTATTTTAGAACCTATTGTGCAATACTTTGTTTTAAAGCTTGTATGAAAGTGTTCTATGCACACCCTAAAGAAGGGATTGAGCAGCAAATTACGCAACCAAGAAAGAAAAGCCTTGCTAGAATACCTGAAAACGATGTAGCTTGAAAAGGATGCTTCAAGAATCAAGAGGATATGGCGTAATTAGTCAATGGCTGGAGAAAAAAGATTTCCATCCTTTTGAATTTCAAGAACAAGCTTGGGGGCAAATGATGCATGGCCATTCAGGATTGGTCAACGCCCCTACTGGTTGCGGCAAAACTTTTTCTGTTTTTCTTGGCACCCTCATTCAAGTCATTAATGAGCACCCAAAAAATTATCAAACTGTTGCCCCGGGTAATTTACAACTGTTATGGATTACGCCATTAAGGGCATTGGCCAAAGATATTGGCAGGGCTATGGAAGCCGTTTTAACAGAATTACAAATACCTTGGAGGGTAGGAATCCGCAATGGGGATACCAGCACTAGTGAGCGACAAAAACAGAAAAGAAAGGTTCCGGAAATCTTGATTATTACTCCAGAAAGTCTGCACTTATTATTGGCTCAAAAAGATTGCTCTGCTGTATTTGCGCAATTAAGATGGATTGCTGTAGACGAGTGGCATGAACTAATGGGTAGCAAAAGAGGCGTGCAAGTAGAACTAGCCATCACAAGGCTTATTGGAATGCAAGTCAAGAAAAAAAACAAGATCAGTGTTTGGGGTATTTCTGCCACAATTGGCAATTTAGAAGAAGCCAAGCAAGTATTATTGGCGCCTATTAAAGAAGGTGGCTGTATTATTCGAGCAAAAATTGATAAAAAAATAGAAGTTCATTCTATCATCCCCGATGAAATTTCAGAGTACCCATGGGCCGGTCATTTAGGGATTAAATTAGCTGAGAAACTCATTCCAATTATTGAAGCAAGTAATAGCAGTTTAATTTTTATCAATACTAGGGGTATGAGTGAAACCTGGTACCAAACCATCCTCAATGTAGCCCCACAATTAGCAGGAGCCATTGCCTTGCACCATGGTAGTATTGAACATGAATTAAGAGCATGGGTGGAAGACGCCTTACACGCTCAAAAGCTCAAAGCAGTTGTTTGTACTGCTAGTTTAGATTTGGGCGTAGATTTTAGACCAGTAGATACGGTGATTCAAGTGGGATCGCCTAAAGGGGTAGCAAGATTTTTGCAAAGAGCCGGTAGAAGTGGTCATGGACCAGGTGAAATTAGCCGACTCTATTTTTTGCCAACACATTCTTTAGAATTGGTAGAAGCTGCTGCGTTAAAACAAGCCATTTTGGAAAATAAAATTGAAAGTAAGGATCCACTCTTACTTTGCTTTGACGTGCTTATTCAATACTTATGTACCCTTGCCGTGGGAGAAGGATTTGATGACAATACAATTCTCAAAGAAATAAGAACAAGTTACTGCTTTGCCGATATTACAGATGAAGAATGGAAAGAAGTAATAATGCATATCACCCAAGGTGGTATTGCTTTAAACCAATATGATGAATACCATAAAGTTGTCCTTGATAATGGATTGTATAAAGTAATTAATAGAAAAATTGCCATGCGTCATCGCATGCATATTGGCACTATTGTTAGTGATGCTATGTTAAAAGTGAAATTTCTAGGTGGGGGGTATATTGGAGTGATTGAAGAATATTTTATTAGTAGACTTGATCCAGGTGATGTGTTTACCCTTGCAGGTAGAAATTTGGAATTGGTGATGATCAAAGACATGGATGTTTTAGTTAGAAAATCTAGTGCCAAAAAATCTATTGTTCCTTCTTGGAATGGAGGCCGAATGAGCCTAACTGCCAATCTAGGTGCTATTTTAAGGGAAACTTTTAATAAGGCGTTGGTGGATGAAACAGAAATAGAAATTAGGAGTCTTAGACATTTGTTTCAAACTCAGGCTACGCTTTCTAAAATTCCCCGAGCTAATGAATTATTGATAGAACAAATAGAATCAAAAGATGGCTATCATTTATTGGTTTATCCATTTGAAGGCAGACAGGTTCATGAAGCCATGAGTGCTATACTAGCTTTTAGAATTGCGCAAATCACGCCCATTAGTTTTTCTATTGCCATGAATGATTATGGGTTTGAACTGCTTAGTGACCAACCTATTCCAGTAGATGACAGCAATGTACAAGACCTTTTTAAAACAGATAATCTATTTGCCGATATACAAAAAAGCATCAATAGTGCTGAAATGTCTAAACGAAAATTCAGAGATATTGCTGTGATTGGCGGACTCATTTTTCAAGGATTTCCAGGGGAACATAAAAAAGCCAGGCACTTACAGTCTTCTGCAGCCCTTTTATACAAGGTCTTTGAAGAATACGAACCTAACAATATTCTCTTTAGACAAGCTTTTAAAGAATTAATGGAACAGCAAATGGAAGAACATAGACTTAGGGCCGCATTGGATAGAATGTATCATAGCCATATCTTACTTTGCTTTCCCAAACAACTGACCCCATTGTCTTTTCCCATTGTTGTAGATGGATTAAATAGAAATAGTTTGAGCAGTGAAAAATTGGAAGACCGAGTTAGAAAAATGCAAGAACAACTTAGCAAATCCTAATGCATCTTTGCAACTCAAATGAACGCTCCCATTCCATACCAAATTCATGATCAAAATTGTTGGCTAAGCCCCCAGCGAGCTATCTTTTGGGAGAATCAGTCTACCCTAATTCTATCAGACACCCATTATGGCAAAACAGGTCATTTTAGAAAAAATGGCATTGGGGTTCCTCAAGCCGTATTTCAGGAAGACATGCAAAGAATGGTTGAGCTATTGGGATTTTTTAAACCAGAAAGAATGGTTGTAGTTGGGGACCTTTTTCATAGTGCCGCTAATCTAGAGTTGGATGTATTTGCCAAATGGAGAAGGGATTTTGAGCAAATGGAATTTTTATTAGTAAAGGGCAATCACGATATTTTAGGGGAACATTGGTACCAAGCCAATCAAATTAGGGTTCAAAAAGAGCGCTTTCAAATTGGGCCGTTTCAATTTGCACATGACCCAATGGCGGCTAATGATGCCCCTGATGGTGGGTTTCTATTCTCAGGTCATTTACATCCAGGAGTTAGTTTAACGGGAATGGTTAAACAAAACCTACACTTCCCTTGTTTTTATTTTAGCAAAACCTCTTGTATCCTTCCTGCATTTAGTAAGTTTAGTGGAACAGCCACTGTGAAAAAAAAGAAAGACAATACCATTTTTGCCATAGTGGACCATCAACTCATAGAAATAGTTAGATAAGATGGTGAAAATTGCCTTTCATGCTTGCTATGCCCATTCCTTGCCAGAAGGCCACCGCTTTCCCATGCTCAAATATGAGTTGATTCCTGAGCAATTATTGTATGAAGGAACCATCTCAAAAGAGAACTTGTTTGAGCCTATTCGTTGTTCAGATGAAGTGATTCTTTGGACCCATGATTACAACTACTTGTATAAATTAAAGCAACAAACACTAAGTGCGTCTGAGCAAAGAAAAATTGGCTTTCCACAATCGCCAGAACTCATACAGAGAGAATTGTTGATTACCCAAGGAACAATAGATTGTTGTAAATCTGCTTTGGAAAATGGCGTTGCTTTGAATGTAGCAGGTGGCACCCATCATGCATTTGCAGATAGAGGAGAAGGATTTTGTTTGTTAAACGATATGGCCGTTGCTTCCAATTGGCTATTGAAAAAAGGATTAGCCAAACAAATTTTAATCATTGATTTAGACGTGCACCAAGGAAACGGCACTGCTAAAATCTTTGAATCAGATAATCGGGTATTTACTTTTAGCATGCATGGCGCACACAATTATCCTTTTCATAAAGAAGTTTCCAATTTGGATATTCCACTACTAGATGGCACTAGCACGGATACTTATTTATCTTTGTTAAAACAGCATTTACCACAGATTCTTGAAACCACAAAACCCGATTTTGCCTTTTACCTTTCAGGGGTAGACATACTAGATACGGACAAGTTTGGTAAATTAAAAGTGAGTTTGGAAGGTTGTAAACAAAGGGATGCTTTTGTTATTGAAACTTTAAAAGAAAAATCCATTCCCGTAACGGTGGCCATGGGTGGAGGCTATTCCCCTGATGTGAGAACCATTGTAGAAGCTCACTGCAATACTTTTAGGTTGGCAAAAGACTTATTTCTAATGCTGCTAATTATCTGTTCTTGCTTTTTCAATTTGAGCGCTCAAGCTCAATCCAGCTTTAGGGGCATAGTGCTTGATTCCATTACCAAACAACCATTGACTGGAATAAATTTATTCTTGAGTCATACTTCTATTGGTACTACCACCGACCAGTCTGGTCATTTTATTTTAGATAGAATTCCTCAAGGGAAATTTGAATTAGTTATCTCCTCTTTAAACTATGAGACAAGGACCATTTCAATTAATAGTAGCCATCTTCCTGAATCCATACAACTTTTGCTAAAACCAACTGCCAATGAATTACAAGAAGTTATTGTGGAGCCCTATGATGAGGATGGCTGGGAGAGATGGGGCAAGTATTTTAATGCGCATTTTATTGGCAATAGCGCCCTAGCTGCAGATTGTAAACTCATTAATCCAGATGTTGTCAAATTTAGATTTAGCAGAAAGAACAATACCATTCGCGCGTTTTCTCGAGATAAACTAATATTTGACAATAAGGCCTTGGGCTACAGAATTCTATACCTTTTAACCAAGTTTGAATACAATTTAGAGGAGCGCAGTTTCTTCTACAGCGGCTATCCTCAATTTCAAGAAATGGAGCCAAAAAACAATGACCAAAAAATGCGTTGGGCTAAAAAACGAAAAGAAGCCTATCAAGGTTCTATCATGCATTTTATGCGAGCGCTCTATAATAACCAATTGGAAAAAGAGGGATTTGAAATTCACCAAATATTTAAAGTAGACTATACAGAATACAAACGCGCTTCTAGTCTTTTTAAAGCATATTCAAAAGCCTTAAAAAACAAGGAACCCATTAGTATTGCCAAAGACAGTTTGGAATATTATAAAAAGGCCAGCAAATTAGGCGCCAATGAATTTAATGTTCAGTTAGACCAATTGATTACTAAGGATGATTTAGTGGCCCCTATTGATACCAGCGTAGATGCCACAGCTCAGTTCATGGGCTTTCTAGGTTGGTTGCGTGTTACCTATCAACACAAAAGAGACCCTATAGAATACGCTAAGATTACTTTAAAAAGAATTGACCATATTAATTCCGACATCAATCTACCCAACAAAATTGGACTCTCTATTTACCCAAATGGGACCTATTTCTATGGATACAATTTGTTTGTAGAAGGCTATTGGTCGTGGTGGGAAAAACTTTCTACCCACTTACCAACCGACTATCAACCAGATCTTCCCTAGACTTATCCGTGCTGCTTTTTCTGTAAACTCAAATAATCTATATAGTAGATCAACCTTAGGTTAAATTCATTACCATGGGGTTGTTGAAATACCTGTGAAAGGTTCTTAGTATACTTATCGTATAGGAGGCCATTAATAGGAAAATCATTACCCAATGCATTTTTCCAACCTATGATTAACTTGCTGCCATACATGAAGTCCCAAGTATAAAACATATCAAGATTAAAAGCGTTGAAGTTTTGATCTTTACCATTTTCAAAAGCCCTTGGTATATAATTTCCTTCTGCATCGGTATAAAAGAAATTGCTATACTGCACCTGACTCCAATAATGCCTAGCACGCATGGTCAGATTCATTCTAGCAGTAAAATTATAAATGCCATTGACAATACTTGATACGCTTACATTTTTTCTTCTACCTGCAACAGGTGTGCCATTGGACTCCCTAAACGCATACCCATACTGACCATTGTCTACGGTTCTTGTTACATCTAAGTCTAAACTAAAATGCTCATTAAATCGGTATCTAGGTCCAATTTGAAAATTATAATAATTGTCTTTAGGAAAGCTTGGAGCATCGCCATAGCCCAACGCATACCTAAAGAAAAATGGTTTTCTACTATCCGTACTTCCATTGATACCCGCATACCAAAAGGGCTCCCTTTTCATTATTTTACCTTCTGTACGCATTTCAAAATAATCTCTTTGCCACTCCGGTTGAACTAATAATTTGAAACTAGCATCCCAAAAATTTCTGAAAAACCAGAAACCACTGGAATTAATCATCAAATTAGAATACTTGAATGGCTGATACAAATAAGTAGGTAATACATTAATGGTATAATTTTGACTCAGAAAATTTTTAGTAGGTGTAAATACATAATAACCAATTTTTCCAATGGCTGAAAATTCATTGGGCGCTTGCAAATAGCCCAGATCATTGGGATCATATCTATCTGACTCAATATTGGTAGACAATCCATATTGCCAATGACCACTAATTTTTGAAAAACCCATCACCTGTTTGAATCCATCATATTTATCTATTCCAGTGATGCTGCTATACCTACCCATCCACAAAAAATTAAAGCGGTTTGCCTTGTCATATAAATTTACGTCCAACCCACTTACATTGGCATTTCTAGCCCCGCCACTGCGCCATACATTGGTATTGGTAAAAGTAATAGAAGACCTACCCTTCAAGGCTTGATCTAGTACCAAAATATTATAGTTGGTTAAGGGTTCTGTTTCAATCTTATTTACCTGTCCCGTGCTTTTGTTAGCAAGTTCAGCGTACATGGGAGCTGTAACAGCATTAAACACCCCAATACCCAATTTGGATTTATTTCTTCCAGAAAATTTGGTGGCGTTGTACAATTGGGTAATGCCCGGATTGGAAATGATTTCTAGATTTGGATTTGAAGCAACAGCACTATTCACACTTGAATAACCCGCAGGTGTTGCTCCTACCCTTCTTGAATAAAACAGGCCAGCCTTATTAAACAATTCTAATCCTTCTGTGAAAAATGGGCGATTCTCTTGAAACTGCACTTCATAAGGAGTTAGGTTTAAAACCACATTATCAGAAATCACTTGCCCAAAATCGGGAATCAAAGTGGCATCTAAAGTGAAACTTTCATTGACACCATACTTTACATCCATGCCTCCATTGCGCAACCAGGTTGTCTTTTTACTACCATCGGGGTAGGGTGTAGTTCTTACTCCAGCTGCTAAATAGGGCAAAAACGAAAGTCTCAAAGGTGGGATAATATGATCCACTCCAGAAAGACTTCCAAACTGATTTACAAAACCATTTTGATTGGGGTCTACCTTATTCCAAAATACAGACTCATTATTTCTTCTGGTGTATCGTTGAAAATTGACGCCCCAATCCTGCACTTCCTTTTTTGAAAATCGCAAAGCCGAATAAGGAATTTTCATTTCAACTACCCATCCATCTTGTTGAATGGTTACTTTACTTTCCCAAACTGCGTCCCAACTATAATCAGAAGGTAGACCAAATTGTGAAACCATATTGGTCACCAATCTGCCATCTGATTGCACATTTCTTGCTGTTACCAAAAACTGAAATCCATTCTGATTATCATTATACGTATCAAAAAAGACACTGAAATAATCTATATCCTGACGCTGTTCCCTATCGCGGGCGGTAAGCTGTTTGCGCATTAATTTGGGGTTGTCATACAAATAGGCTCCCACATAAATGGCCTGATCACTATACAAAATTCTAACCTTGGTAACTTGTGCTGCCATAGCTCCAAAATTGGGGCTATTGACTATAAAGCTATCAGCCACTGCTGCCTGTTGCCAAACAGTTTCGTCTAAAATACCATCAATCTTAATGGGTTGTTTAATCTTGAGTGCGGATAAGTTCTTCTCTTGAGCGGATAAATTTGCCACCACTAAGAGAACTACCAAAAAGGAGAGCGTTTTTTTCATGCTTGTCGCAAATCTAAAGAATGCAGAGATACATAGGTTGAAAATGTATCAATGCTTAAAAAAAAAGAGGCTGCCCATTTTAAGGCAGCCCCTTTTGAAATATTTACAATTGGTTCTAATTCAACTTTTTTTTCAGGGTGGTAACTTGCTCTTGCAAATTATTAACCATACCGGCCAATTGCCCCACATCCCATCTTGGACCTAGATTGGCTTTTTGAAGAATATAAACTGCTTTCCAAACTTCCAACACATCTTCTGCACTTACATTATATGGCTCATATTGGGGGTTATCACTAATCAGTGTGAGCTTGTTTTTAGCTCGATTGTTTTTCATGATCCGCTTATAAACAACCCCTTCATTTCTAGAAAGCACCACATAGGTATTACTATTCTTCAGGTCTTCTAAATCATCTAAACGCTCTCCTACTATAACGCTACCACTAGGCGTAGGTAACATGGAATCTCCAATGATTTCAAAAGCCCTGTATTGACCAGGGGCCAACATAGGCAGGGTAAATGTATTGAGTTCATCCAAAAATTCAGGATCGGCGTAGCCAGACAAATAACCGGCAGCTGCTTTAACAGGCACAAAACTAATAGTGGCTATTTCCGCTTCCATCTTCATCATCCTTCTGCGTTCCATATAGTTTCCTCCACTATGGGTCACAGAGAGGTCTTTGAATAGAAACTCTTCTAAACTGATTTTGAAAATACTACTGATAGCTTCCATGACTTCCAGTCTTGGTTCTGCTCGCTCTTCTTCATATGCTCCAACTAAGGAACGTTTGATTTTTAGCTTGTTGGCAAATTCTTCCTGAGTCCAGCCACGCAACTTGCGCAGGTAGCGTAAATTCTTTCCGGCGTTTGACATAACTAACTGATTTAGCTGCAAAATACTAAACTTTTTAGTTTTGCCAAATTTATTTGCATTTTATTTAAAAATTTCTTGCCTAGCCACTTCTTGCATGAATACACTGTTAATAATTCAAAAAATCTATTTTGAAAATGCAGACTTGACTTTTGACTTTAAATCAGATCTTATCTTGCACCCATGGCAAAAACAAAGCAAAAAGAGTTACCTGTTATCTTAATCACCAATGATGATGGTGTTTCAGCTCCGGGAATCAAAGCATTAACCGAAGCAGTAATGGGTTTGGGAAAAATAGTGGTAGTTGCACCAGATAAACCACAATCAGGAATGGGTCACGCCATTACCATTGGACATCCTTTGAGACTTGCTAAAGTAAATGGATTAGAAGGCGTAGAAACCTATAGCTGTAGCGGCACACCCGTTGATTGCGTTAAACTGGCGGTGGACAAGGTATTGCATCGCAAACCAGATATCTGTATTAGTGGCATTAACCATGGCGCAAATCATAGCATCAATGTCATTTATTCTGGCACCATGTCTGCAGCGTTAGAAGCTTCTATTGAATCCATTCCTAGTATTGGATTCTCTCTGTTAGATTATAGTTTGGAAGCGGATTTTAGTGCTGCAAAAATCTATGCAAGACAGGTAGTTGAGTTTGTACTAAAGAATAAAAATCTAGACAAGCACCTTTGCTTAAATGTGAATATTCCTGCTATTGATGCCAAATTAATCAAAGGTATTAAGGTTTGTAAACAGGCTTATGCCAAATACGAAGAGAAATTTGACGAGCGTAAAGACCCACACGGAAGAAGGTATTATTGGCTAACGGGTGAGTTCATGAACTTTGACAAAAACAAAGACACGGATGATTGGGCCCTAAAACACAATTACGTAAGTGTAGTACCGGTGCAATTTGACCTGACCCATTATGAATTGAAAAAGAAACTAGAAAAAACCTGGAAAATCTAATGTTAAAAAAAGACAATCTACCATTGGGTTTGGTTTTGGGTTTTCTAACTCCTATCATTGCTATGTTTGCCTATTACCTAATTCAGTTCAGGCTATTTAAGCTCAGTGAATTCTTTCAGGTAATGCTGCAACAGAAATCATTGATGTCTGGAATCATTAGTATTTCACTTATAGCTAATGCGGTAGTGTTTACCTTATACATCAACAAACAAATAGACAAAACGGCTAGGGGTATTTTTATTGCCACTTGCATTTATGCCTTATTGGCCTTAGTGATTAAATGGTTTTTGTAGCAGCTATTTTCTAGCCAATTTAAAGGTCTTTGATGCAAAATTGGTAGAATCTGATTTTGAAGTCAATTTAATGTTTGCATTGCAAACTATCCCATTTTGAAGGTTCTGTATGGAGCTATTAAAACTGGATAAACTAGAAGACAAATTTTGGCTAAATACCACTACCCCATCTAATTCTCTTGAAACGGATACTTCCGCCCTAACTCCCTGGGCTGGTAGCTTTGAAGAAATGAAAATGGTAAAATCTTGTGAAGCTCCTATTACAGAAAACACAGTGGCTCCAGGATCAGGACTTATTGAAAAGACTAAAGCTGCTTCTTTTGTATTTACAGTGGGATTTTCTGAAGTAGATTCTTTGGTACATCCAGACATGAAATGTGTCATGCAAATAAGCAAACAGGCATACAATATATATGGAATCTTTTTCATGTGCTAGCATTAGAGTTTTAAGATTCTTGTGATATTATTCAACTTCCCATTGTCTGAATAGGTTTTGACAAAATACACGCCACTAGTTAAACTGGACACATCAATTTGATCACCAGATTTGACATTATTCAATGAGAATACTTTTCTGCCGTACTCATCTGTTATAGCAATATTTGCTTTAGTAACACCAGCTATTTGATAACTAACCACAAACATGTTCTTAACTGGATTGGGGTAAAGTTTAATACTATTATCTACTGAAATATTATTGATGGCTGTAACTAAATAATAATACTTATCAGACATAGGACTTGTACATCCATTTTGTGTTGTGTTCACGGAATAATATCCAACCACTACTGGCTTATAAAACTGTTGTGTAATACCCGATAGTATTGTTTGATTGTCTGAGTACCACTGATTTCCAGAAGTAGCATTACTAACAAGATTATTATTGATATCTCTAATGATCTTGGGCTGCGCAGGTATTGCATTTACTAACACAGTAACACCTAAAGAAAGACCGGCAGCATTTGTTGCAACGGTGTAACTGCCAGATGATTTAACCAATAACATTTGTTGGGTAGCACCAACTATTGCAATACCATTTTTATACCATTGATTACCTGTTGTAATAGACGAGGTTAGAACAGTACTATCTCCCACACAAAATACCAAGGCTCTGATATTAGTAATAACTGGCTTAGGTATTGGATTGGGCACAGCACTCACTTGAACGGTAACTACCGATGAAACAGAAGTACATCCAGAGGCATTACTAACCCTAACTTGGTAATTACCTGCGGCAAAGACTACCAATTCCTTACTACTAGCACCATAGATTATATTGCCATTGAGTAACCACTGATAAGTAGTAGCATTTGTAGCTATTAGCATGGTACTATCTCCATTATTAAAAGACAGAGGTCTGGAATTTGAAACAACGGGCACTGCAGGTAATGCATTCACGCTGGTTAAAACACTAGTTGAATTAGCTGTACAACCCTCAGATGAAGTAGTCTTGACACTAAAACTTCCTGGTATGGATACCTGAAATTTGTTTTGTACAGCCCCAACTAATGGAGCACCGTTTAAGTACCATTGGTTGCCAGCGCTATTGGAAGAAACAAGTTGAATACTATCTCCTGCACAGAAGCTTAAAGCAGCACTATTACTAATAACAGGTGTTACAGGCAAAGGATTCACTTTAACGCTCACAGGACTGGATATTTGAGCATTATTAGTAACTGTATAATTACCGGACTGTCTTGCTGTATAATTAGTTCCTGTTGCACCTGCAATTATCACAGCATTTAAATACCATTGGTTGCCTGTGGCTATATTAGAACTCAAGACTACACTATCACCCTCACAATATACAAGCGCTGTTTTATTACTAATCACCGGCACAAGGGTTGTTTGATTCACTTGTACAACTACAGGAGCAGAGACAGCAGCGCAACCAGAAGCATTGACCACTTTTACGGTATAAGAACCAGCTGTATAAACCACCAATGATTTTCCAGTTCCTGCAGAAATGGCGTTTCCATTCAATAACCATTGATTGAGCTCATTAGAAGAAGCGATTAATATAGTACTATCCCCATTTAAGAAGCTCAACGGTCTGTTATTAGAAATTGTTGGAACTAAAGGAGCTGTATTTACTGTAATTGATATAGCTGCAGATGTTTGACTATTATTCTGCACCGTATACAGTCCGCCTGTTCTGGCAATAAAATCCTGTTGTATAGCTCCATTTATGATGGCTCCATTTACATACCATTGATTACCCGCCGCAAAAGAGCTACGTAAAATGCTGCTATCCCCTTCACAGAAACTCAACGGACGGTTATTAGAAATAACTGGTGCTCCCTGGTTATTATTTACACTAACTAATATAACTGCTGAAATTGCAGCGCATCCTGAAGCATTGGTTACTTTAAGGGTATAAGAGCCCGCAGATTTTACAGTTAAGCTTTGATTGATGGCCCCATTAATGGCAATGCCATCTAAAAACCATTGTAGCCCAGTTGTATAAGTAGATGAGAGAACTGTACTATCTCCAACCGAGAAACTCAAAGGTCTGCTATTGTTAATGATAGGAGTTGTTGGCAATGCATTTACAGTAACCGCAATAGGGCTACTTGACACACTAGAACATCCATCAAATAGATACGCCGCTTGATACAAACCACTGGATTTTGCATAATAGAGGCTATCGGCGGAGCCAATAATAGAAATACTGTTCAAATACCATTGATTCACGCCCTTATAGGAAGAAGCAATCTTCACACTATCGCCCACACAGAATGCCGTGGCGGTCTTAGTGCTAAGTACTGGCTTAACAGGATTGGCACAGAATTGCTGGTAGACGGTGTCCGAAGCTGTTCTGATAGAATCGCCCAAAACATAGGCACCAATACTTATGGTACCAGGCCCTGAAAGGATTAGACTATCTGTTTTTAATTGTGCGCTGCCTTTGACCAAAATGAATTTAGGCTTTCTTCCCTGAGAATTTGTTGCTCCCAATTTTAATAATAACCCATTGGAATAGGTAGTATCAGCAATTTTGGGAAAACTAATATCGTATTTAAGCAAGGCTGGATTAGACGTAATGGTAAATGGTTTAAAACTAATACCCAAGGGTTGATTATCGGTGGTAAGATCCAGTGCCCTAATCAAACATTTAGTAGAATTAATAGATCCGTCTCCGGCCGTATAGGGTGTTTTTACAATACCTACCGAATTACCCATTTTGATGATTCCATTATTCATTACTCCACCAACAGTAAAAGGTATTTTCCAATCATACATGCCCACATTGGCCATAGTTCTGGTAATATTCACCCAAGTAAGGCCACTGTCAATGGAATATTGCAACAGAATACTGTCTTGAAAATTAACCGTAGTCCATTTAATAGTATAAGTTTCCCCACCCACTAAAATTTCATTTTCAGCGGGTCTGCTTACTATCACTTTATTAATATTGCTTCGTTGGGTATGCCCATCAAAACTTCCTCCCCGATATTTCACCGGAGAAAAATTCTGAATCAGTTTGGCAAACTTTTTAAAATAACTACCCTCAGCCCTCACAGTAGTATCTGACAAATCTGACATCCTAATCCACAAACTATCTGTTAGACTGGTAGGAAGAATCCAGTTATAGGCTTCTAAAATTCCGGGCAAGCTATCTTTTAAGGTTTTCCAACTTTGCTGCGCCGATGTCTTATAAAGAATCCTAATGGTATCAACACCCATGGCTTGCCATTCAATACTCTTGGCCAAACCAATGGTCCAATTCAAAGAATCCGTTGTATTCAATAATTGCTTTGGCAATAAGGTAAATACAGAATCAGAAATGGCATTCAGTGATGAATCCATAGCGTTTCTTACTCTCACCAAACATTTTGTTGACGGCTTATTTGGTGTTTTCCAAGTATAGGTATTGGCAGTAGCTGTTAAGTTTTCGCCAGCATTTGTCCAGGTCTTTCCACTATCTACCGAAAAATCTAATGACACCCTTTCAATATTCTCCGTTCTCCACCTTACTGTTTGATTGTATAGAACTGAAATTTTCTCGCCTCCTACCGGTGACAATAATTTAATGGTAGACTTGGTGTTGGCGGCCATGGTATGTCCATCAAAACCACCACCATGGAATTTATCAGCAGAGCCAGTTGCCAATCTTTTAGGGATTAATAAAACCGAAGTATCTGTTAAGCTTGTATCACTTACATCATACAATACAATTCTAAAACTATCTGGCAAACTAGCACTGATCATTTTATTGATAGATTCATAATTAGCCGGAATAGAATCAAACAAAGCTAGATATGGTTTACTAGAAATAATTCTGGCTTTTACCAAACTTATTCCCCCACTACTCCAACTAATATTGATGGCGGTATTTTTAAATAGTGCCGTATTCAAATCTGGATCCGTAATCTTTAATTGCTTTTGCTTGATTACAAATGGAAAGTCTGATCTGTCATTCAAACTAGTATCTATGGCATCTTCTACTTTAAATAAACCCTGATTGGTGGCGGTTGTAGGCATTGTCCAATCATAGCTACCTGAACTTGCTGCAAGACTGTTAACAATGCTGATCCAATTAGTACCATTGTCAATAGAATAATACAAATTAATCCGCTCTAAATTGCTTTGCTTCCACCCAATGGTATAAGCCGTATTTCCAAAAACAGAGTCCCTTGCATTGGGTTTGGTAATGACTAGGGTTCTATTGGCATTACTAGATACAGAATGTCCATCATATGCACCGCCTTTAAACTTATCTGCTCGGCCTTTAGCCAAGGTTTCAATAGCAAAGGCAGATTCATTAATAGCAGTTAGTCCTGTATTGTTGACACTCTCCAATTTCACAAAACAGTTAGTCTGATAATTGGCCGGAACAATCCAACTATAATAAAAGTAATTTCCTGGTACGGTATCTGCAATCTTTGTGTAAGTAGCTTTATTATCATAACTCACGTAAATATTGAGTTTCCTAATGCCACTAGAAACCCAACTAATGGGCAATACTGTTCCAGCAAATACCGCATTGGGTAATGGTTCTATTGAAATGGAAGGCGCCGGAATTTTAAAAGGACTGTTTTTATAATTGGAACTAGAGGTACTTGCATCCAACACATCTGAAATTCTAATATAACAACTATCCGATGTTTTTTCTGGAACCGTCCACTCATAATAAGTGGCCGATGCGGGATAACTACTAAGCAGGACCGTCCAGGTTCTTCCTGAATCTAAAGATGTTTCTAGTTTAATATTATCAATATTGGCACTAGACCATTCAATTCGCTGAACAGAAAGGGCTGGCCATATATCTCCTGCTGCAGGTTTTTTCAACTGCAATTGTGCTAACAAGCTGCTAGAACAAACCAAGAAGGATAATATGAGTAAGAATTGCTTCAAGAAAATGTATTAGTTGTCTGACGGCGCTGTTCTAACGGAGCGAAAACTGGTGATTTCATTACCATAAGTTGCTCGGTCTGAAATAGTGTTAGACTTGTATAGATACATTGCCCCACCCGTCATTGGTCCATTATTATTTTGTTGAAAAAATTCATTGGCATCTGAATTTCCATAAGCATTTAAAAGGCCGTCCCCATGTTTTTTATAGGACATGGTTCTAGTGGTAGTACCTCCAATGCCAAAGACCATATGAGATGCATTCTTACTAAAGTCCATGATGCCATAATAAGTGGCACCTGAAGAAATTCTTGATGAAGTATCTGTAGCAAAAATACCTACCCTAAATGGGCCGTCTCCTCCATCTCCGCCTTTATAACTATAGCCATAAATTGGATTAATATATCGCTTATAAATATTGTAATTGTTAAAAATTTCTGTTCCGTTTTCAATACCGCTATACTGCAAAGTAGAATAGGTAGAATTCATCCCCATATTACTGGCTCTTGCCAAACTGGTATCATTTCCCCATGCATAATCAAATCCCGACCAGGCACTAGAGGTATCTGAATTACCTGGATAATAATTATTAGGATAAGCCTTATAAGTGGGAGGCAATGGGCCCCTGCAAGCTTTCTCGTATTCCAATTCTGTCATGGGTCTCAATGCTGCCCAATCACTGTAGGCGGTATAATAATTAGCATTCCCTTTGGCAAATGCCCTATCCGGTCTGGTAACCGTATATTTCCCCTCCAAGGTATCAAGGGCAATGGTATGCCTTTTCAAATCAATGGGAGTCATATTGAAAATGGGATCTAGATTTTGTAAGGCCGTTTTATACTTGTTATTGATTTTTTTCATTTTGGTGGAATCGTAATAATAATAACCACCCAAGGTATCGCGCAAGGAGAGCGTATTTAAAAAATCGGCATATTGCCCCTGACTCACTTCGTATTTCATGGAATAGAAAGACCGGTAGCCAGTTGGAAAATCAGGGTATTCCGATACTTTGTCTCCTGTAATATCTAATCCACCTTCTCCTGAAATTCTAATCCCAGTAGTATACAAACTAGCATCATCATTTGCACCATTATTAGTATTACCACTAAACGTATTCACCAACGGACTCCACTTATCCGTAATAGACACAAAATTATTAGGTGCGTTTTTCAACTGAAAACTATTAGAACTTCTATAGGTTCCATTACCATCGCCAATGCAGAAACTACCATTGGGTACATAGACCATTTCTGTAGCAAAAACTTTGATTTCAACACTATCAATGGCTGTTACTTGATCTAGGCCATAATTCCAACTCAGTTTTACACTATCCATTTTCACTTTACCACTACCAATGGATTGGCGATAATAAAATACCCCCTTATTATCTGAAGGAAAGGCAAATTTCATACTAGCCGAGCCTACACCAGCATTATTGCCTGAGGACGATAACGTCATATGCCTATAGCGCCAAACACTGTCCTTGGGTTCTCTATACTTGATAAAGATCCAAGCCGCATCCCAGTTGATGCTATCTCGCCAGGAATTCTCCCAAGAGATATTGAATTTGACCTTAACAGTTTTGGCCACACGATTGGTGTCTGTTAAGGATACTTTCTGGACGGTAATGCCATTGGAGAAAGCGGGTGACGCATATGCCAATAGAAAAAAAACAAGAATAGCAATATTCTTTTTCATTTTTCTGGATTTTGAAAAGGTAAAAAATTAAAAAGCGGGGAGGGCTTTTTATCATGCTAAAATATGCCCTTTTAATCAATTTATTAAGGTTTATCGTCAGACTTTGACGGAATCAACTATTTTATGGCATTTTTTGACGGCCCATTGGAATAATTGGGTATATCCTTGATTTGAAATTAGCCAACTGGGTCAGGGTTTAAATAGTTTCCAAACCCTTTATCTCAAAAAAAGGCACTGGAAAACCAGTGCCCATATTGGCCCCCTTATGGCCTTTAAAACTAAGATCTGTGACTATTTAGCGGGTTCTGGAACCACAAATGTGATGGATTGATTTACTTCAGAAGCAACTATTTTCCCATTTTGGATAGCGGGCTTCCATTTTGGACCTTTTTTGATCAATTTTTCTGCTTCTTCATTTACCTGATAGCCAGGATTATTTACCGCATGCACTTGGCTAATATTACCTTCTACATCAACCTGAAAATTTACAACCACTTTGTATTTTCCCCAAGGTGCTTTTTGTTTTACCAAAAAATCAATGGATAGATTTCTTTCCAAATATTTATTCCAGGCTGAGACCCCTCCTGGAAACATGGCAGGCGTTTCTGTCACTTGAAATACAACACCAGATCCACCAAGATTTCCCGAGCCATCTTTTTTGGTTTGATATCCTACCACTTCCACAGCTTCCAAAGACTTGTTTGAGCCTATTTTTGTTTTAATATCAATCACACCATTTTGACCATCATCCCCAAATTTGGCAAGTGCTTTCTCCCCTTTCCAAACATTAATGGAAGCAATAGATTGAGGATCCATTTTAGTCATGCTCAATGAATCTGACCTTACCCCATCAACAAAATAAACCACTTTGGAATCAATTTTTCCGTTCAAAGAAGCATCAGCCTTAACACTCATTTTCTTTCCATCAGCACCCGTTACGGTAATTTCTGTTGGCTTTGTTTTAATCACAATCACACCATTTTTACCCGCATCGCCATAAAGCACTTTGGCTGATTCTCCTTTCAATACATCAATAGTTGCAATTCTATCTGGTTTGATTTTATTCAATTCACCATCAATTTGTATGGTACCATCAAGGATTATTAGGGGTCTATTACTAGCATCTTTAAAAACAATGGAATCGGATTTAAATACTAATATTTTTTTATTTGCATCAGTAACTTGAATTATGGCAGTATCCATTACTATATTCAAATTAGCAACTGCTTTCTGTTCTTTAGCCGCCAAATAATTGACCACACCAGTTAATAGGCTATTAGCAAAACGTTTTTGATAATAAGGATCCTGCATCATTTTCAAATCATCCGCATTGGTTATAAAACCTGCTTCTATTAAGGCTGATGGGCATTTTACGGCTTGCAATACCCAAATACCTTGACTCCTACTTTTAATTCCAATCAATTCTGGATTCACTGTTTTAATAGCACTACCCAGACTATTGGCAAATGCTGCATTAGCAGGATAATCAATGGCTTTTTCTTTGTTGGCAATATAAATCTCAATACCCTTTGATGGGTTGACGGTTGATGTAGCTTGTTCATGCAAAACTGGAGCCGCACTATTTGCGTGAAGGGAAACAAATAAATCTGCTTTTTGCTCGTTGGCAAAATTGGCTTTAACCTGAACGCTCTGAAACAAATCAGATTCACGCGTAAGCACTATGCGAATATTGGGATTATGATTGGCTTCTTTTACAGCTTTTGCTAATGCCAAGCTAATAGCAGCTTCTGTAATTTTTCCATCAGTACTAAGGGCCCCTTTATCATTCCCACCATGACCAGCATCTATTACAATGGTATACGTTTTTTCCAGTGGCAACATGGTTTCTAAGGCAATATCCTGCACTGGCGCTTTACCCTGAATTTTATCAGCAACAGATTCCATTAAACTACCCACAGAGAGGGGTTTATTATTGTCTATTTGCTTGGTTCTAAAAGCAAATAGCATGACTACTACTGCTAATAAAGGAAGTACTATTAGCCTTCGCAAATAAGAGAATCTTGGGTTTTTGTTATTGGTGATCATTTTGAGTCTTCTTTTAATGGGTGAAAAGAAAAAAGGATTGGTGAATGCATAGTATTGTTGTGGATAGGCAGCTGTCAATAACATCTGCGCCAAAGAAGCGGTATCTCCATTTTGTACGGCTTTTTTATCGGCAATAAATTCATGGATCATTTCCATTTCTTTTTTCAAGAGCCAGAAAAAAGGGTTGAACCAACCAAAAACCAATACCAATTGAATCAGCATTTTATCTAGGCTATGTTTCTCTTTAACATGTGTGAGTTCATGCTCTAGCATTTGTTTTCCTGCATCGGTTTTTAGGTCAATAGATTCGTGCCAGAATATGTATTGGAAAAAGGAAAATGGTGCGCCTTTTACTTGGGTAAGAATTAAATACACCTCTCCTACTGATTTACAAGGATATTCTTGCAATAATTTATATATCCTAAACAATCCAAATAAAAGGGTTCCTAAAACAAAAAGCCCCACCATCAAATACAGACCCAGCAAGGCATTCTCCCAACCAAATTGAAATCCAGACTGCTGAATATTAGCTTCCAAGGCAGCATTATTATCAGCAACAATTTTCAGCAAATTCATAGCGGGGCTTTCTGACGCCACTGGTTTATTCCATTGAATTTTAATCAAAGGAATTAACCAAGCAGAACCCAAGACCGCCAATAAGTAGAAACGGTTGTACTGGTGAAAACGCTTATTACGCAATACTAACCAGTAATAGCCCATCATGAGACCACTACATACCACCACTTGCAAAAAATAAAAGGCGTAGGTTAACATGGTATTATTTTTTGTGTTTTTTAATTTCTGTGAGTAAGAGTTCCAATTCTTTAACACTGATGTCTTTTTGTTGTACCATAAAGCTCACCGCTTCACTAAAGGATCCTTCAAAATAACCTTCTACCAAATTGCGGATACTGCTAGAAGAATACTCCCCTTTAGAAACAAGTGGAAAATACTGGTGCACCCTACCAATAGGTTTTACGCCCACAAAACCTTTGTCTACTAAAATTTTCACTATGGTAGCAACGGTATTGGAATGTGGTTTGGGCGCCGGTTGCGCTTCCAGAATATCTTTTAAAAAGGCTTGTTCTAATTTCCAGATACTTTGCATGATCTGTTCTTCTGCTTTTGTCAGTGGTTTCATCTTCAACTAATTTTATAGTTGAACAAATGTAATAACTAATTTTTTAGTTTTCAAACTATTTTTTTAGTTACTTAGAAAATTCTTTTAAAAAAAGGGCGGTTCTATACCTTTGAGCCAGATGCGATACTATATTATAGCAGGTGAAGCCAGTGGCGATTTGCACGGGAGCAACCTGATAAAACAAATCAAATTGTTGGATCAGCAAGCTGTAATCCGTTGTTGGGGAGGTAATCTTATGGAGGAAGCCGGTGCAGAATTGATCAAGCATTACAGAGACTTGGCGTTTATGGGCTTTGCGGAAGTGGTGAAAAACCTACCCACCATTTTCAAAAATATTCGTTTTTGCAAGGCCGATATTTTGGCTTTTCAACCAGATTGTCTAATTCTTATAGACTATCCTGGATTTAACTTACGCATTGCAGAATGGGCCAAGCAAGAGGGTATAAAAGTGATTTACTATATTTCACCGCAGGTATGGGCATGGAAGGCAGGAAGGGTTAGGAAAATGAAAGAATGCATTGATAAAATGCTGGTGATTCTTCCATTTGAAAAAGACTATTACCAGCAGCAATGGAATTGGGAAGTGGATTATGTAGGGCATCCATTGATGGAAGTAATTGAAGCTAAAAAGCAGGAATTGGGGTATGGACCAGACAACATTTTCCCATTACCCAATTCCAAAAAAATAGCCCTCTTACCTGGAAGTAGAAAGCAAGAAATTGCCAAGAAACTACCCATCATGCTGGAATTGGCCAAGCTATTTCCAGACCAAGAATTTGTGGTAGCGGAAGCACCTGGGCAGGATTCAGCATTTTACGAACCCTTCTTGAAACCCTATCAGAACGTGGCTTCTGTAAAAAACAATACCTATGAATTATTATTAGAATCTAAAGCGGCACTGGTAACCAGTGGTACAGCCACTCTAGAAACAGCGCTCTTAGGCATCCCAGAAATTGTTTGCTATAAGGGTAGTAAAATTAGCTATGAGATTGCTAAAAGACTGGTGAAGATTAAATACATTTCTTTGGTGAATTTGATCATGGATAAATTGGTGGTGAAGGAATTAATTCAAGACCAATTAAACACTGTTAATCTTGAAAAAGAATTGAATGAACTCTTACACAATACTTCAAAACAAGAACAGCTTAGAAAAGACTATCAGCAATTACAAGCTATACTTTCTAAGGGCGGGCATGCGTCTGCTCAAGCAGCAAAGATTATCCACCAATACTTATTAGAAGACCAGCCCCCCCAATTAACCCTTAAATAGGGGTAATAAGAATACCTTAAAGAGGATAATTAAAATAGCCACCAAGAACATCATGAGTGAAATGCGGTTCATACCATGCATGTATTTCATCCATTGTGTAGGCTTTTCGTTTGGGTCTTTTTTCTTGATAAAAAGATACTCGGCAAATTGGTTCCAGATACCCATAGAGGAGATTTTTACAAAATTAGGATTATTACAGGCTAAGTCAAAAGTCTACATTAAAAATGTCAAAATTAAAGCCACATTAAATTCCAACACAATCTGTCAAAACTAAAACAGGAAACTTGACTATAACTAGAACCAATTATCCTATCTTTTGTTTAGAAAATAAAATACATGTTTGCCAAATCAGTCTTATTAGCCCTTCTTCTTTGTTTACAATTACAAATTCATGCCCAATTTCAGCCCGAAAAAATTGACATTGTCCGAGACAAATGGGGGGTGCCACATATTTTTGGCAAAACGGACCCAGAAGTGGCATATGGTTTAGCATGGGCACACGCAGAAGATGATTTTGAAACCATTCAACAATCGCTTTTAGCAGGTAAAGCCATGCTAGCGCGATACAAGGGCAAGGAAGGTGCGCAGATTGACTACATCATTCACTTACTCAGGATTCCAGAATTAGTAGAAGAGAAATATGAATCAGACCTGAGCCCAGATTTTAAAAGGCTTTTAGAAGGCTATTGCGCAGGATTAAATGCCTATGCAGCCAAGCACCCCAAAGAAGTCTTGCTCAAAAAAGCATTTCCGGTTACACCCAAAGACATGATCCAATATTCTGTCTTGCAATTATGTGTGTTGTCAGGAGCAGACAATGCGCTTAAAACCATTTTCAACGGAAGCGTTCCCTTATTAGAGAATTACAAAACCGCAGGAAGCAATGCCATTGCCGTTAATAGCAGAAAGTCAATAGACGGTCAGGTATACTTAGACATTAATGCCCACCAACCTTTAGAGGGACCCGTAGCATTCTATGAAGCCCATTTATGCAGTGAAGAAGGTTGGAATATCCTGGGGGCCAATTTTCCAGGAGCTCCTAGCATCTTGCATGGCGTGAATGAAAACCTTGGCTGGGCCCATACCGTGAATGCGCCTGATAAATTAGACGTGTACCAATTAGAAATGAACCCAGCTAACAAATTAGCATACAAACTAGATGGCAAATGGGAAACTCTGGAATCCAAAAATGCTGCACTAAAAGTAAAAGTGGCTGGCATTGTCATTGGTGTTAACAAGAAAGCTTATTGGAGTAAATACGGACCAACCATTATTACAGATCGTGGAACATTCTCTATTCGCATGCCCGCACAGATGGATATTCGAGGGCTAGAGCAATGGTACCGTTTTAACAAGGCCAGGAATTTTACTGAGTTCAAAGCTGCTTTAAACATGTTGGCCATTCCGGGATACAATATTGTCTACGCAGATAGATTTGATACCATTTATTATTTGAGCAATGGACGCATTCCTATTCGTGATCCAAAATTCCAATGGAAGACTACCCTGCCTGGTAATACCTCTGCAACCCTCTGGACCAAACTGCATCCATTGGAAGACCTTCCGCAAGTATTGCAACCTCAATCAGGTTTTGTGTACAATACCAACCACTCCCCTTTTCATGCAACAGAAGGTCCAGATAATACCGTGATCAAAGACCCAACCATGGGTTATGAAACCCTAGAAAACAATCGCAGCATACGTTTTGCAGAACTCATGGCCCAACACAAGACCCTTGATTTTGATAGTTTCAAAAAAATAAAATTTGACAGACAGTATCCAAGCAAATTCTATTTCCCCATCAATATTGATAATTTATTTGCATTAAGTGCAACAGACTATCCTGATATTGCTGACCTCATTGGTCAATTAAATAGTTGGGATAAAAAAGGAGATGCCAATAGTGTGGGTGCAGGCACTTTCTTAATGTTGTATGATAGCATTTACAAACACAAGAAAATGTATATGACTGCTCCAGTTTTGAGTAAAGAAATGGCCGTTGCCGTTTTTCGTGGAGTAAAATCAGGCATGCTCAAAGACTTTGGTAGAACCAATTTGGCCCTTGGCGATATTCAGAAAATGGTACGTGGTGACAAAGAAGTTCCAGCACCGGGACTACCCGATGTTTTAGCACCTATGTATTCTATTCCGTATAAAAACGGCATGCTCAAAGGCAATCAAGGCGATGCTTATATTGAATTGGTTCGCTTCACAAAAGACGGCCCCATTATTGAATCAATTAATACCTATGGCGCATCCGCCAGAAAAAAATCTCCGCACTATACAGACCAAATGGAGATGTTTGTAAAGCAGCAAACCAAGCACATGACGCTTAATAAAAAAGAAGTCTATGCTACTGCCGAGAAAATTTATCACCCAAAATAAGAAAGTGAAGAGCAAGAAAGTGAAGAGGAAGAAAGAAAGTGAAGAGTGAAGAGTGAAGAGTGAAGAGTGAAGAGTGAAGAGTGAAGAGGAAGAAAGAAAGTGAAGAGTGAAGAGTGAAGAATGCAGTAGCATTTGTTTAGCGACTATGATTTTATAAAAACCCTCGACTGCTTGAGGGCATTTTTTTTGAATGAGATTTTTCTAAATAATTTATCACTAAAACCTAGGCGCAGCCTAGGTCAACTCGTTTAATGAGATCAGCGTCCATTCTTCACTCTTCACTCTTATCTCTTCACTAAAACAACCTCTGCGAGGTTAAATAAACACTTTAAGGTGATCACTAATTTGAGATGTTTCAATGATAAAACCATCATGCCCATAGGCAGAGTCAATTTCTACCAATTGCGCATTGGGTAAGTGTTGCGCCATAAAGCGTTGTTCGTCTAGGGGGCAAAGAATATCGCTATGAATGCCAATGATTAAAATGGGTTGTAAAATAGATTCCAACACTTTGATCAAATCGCCGCCGCGACCCCTGCCCAAATGATGGGAATCCATGGCCTTGGTCAAGAGCCAATAACTAAAGGTATTAAAGCGGTTTACCAATTTATCGCCTTGGTAATTCAGATAAGAAGAAGCTTTAAAATTGTCCATCTTTTCTGGATCAGGATCGGTTTGTTTTTCTTGAAAAGTGCCGTAATTCCTATAGGTCAACATGCCAATGGCTCGTGCAGCTTTAAGCCCCTTGGCTCCCGCAGATGGGCTTCTGTCTAACCAAGTACCATCGGCCTCAATGGCCAAACGTTGCGCGGTATGAACCGCAACGCCCCAAGCACTTTCTGAAGGAGAGGTTGCAATTAAAAATACTTTTTCAATTAATCCCTTTTCCATCACCGCCCATTCCAATACCTGATAGCCACCCATACTTCCACCCATCAGCAAGTGGATTTTTTCAATGCCCAAATGCTTGCGCAAAAGAATATGCGCTTCCACCATATCTCTAATAGTGACCGATGGGAAGCTGGAATAATAAGGCTCGCCAGTGGCTGGATTGACGCTTAAAGGACCTGTAGATCCATAACAGGAACCCAATATATTGGCACCCACTATGCAATATTCTTCGGGATTAATCAGACTACCATCACCTACTAAACCCTTCCACCAATCGGCTGCATCAGCGTTAGCAGTTAGGGCATGACAGACCCAAACCACATTATCCTTGGCAGCATTCATAGATCCGTGAACCTGGTAGCCAATCTCTATTCCTTTTAATACAGATCCGTTCTCCAGCCTAAAGTCTTGCTTGTATTCAAATATTTGCATATCAATTATTCCCGAATTCAATGCAAAATAAGGGCTTGGATAAATTACATTTGCATAAATCTTCAAAATGACCCGAATTGAGTTGACTAGAACCATTGGTGACTATGGATTTGAGGCCAAGGATGCCAATAACCATACCCTACAAATGGATGCTGCTGTTGAAATTGGTGGACAAAACGCAGGAATCAGACCCATGCAGACCCTATTAATGGGTTTGGGAGGTTGTAGTGGCGTGGATATTGTCTCCATTTTGAAGAAGCAAAGACAGGAACCTAGCGCCGTGAAAATGATTATTGAAGCAGAGAGAGAAAGCAGTAAAGAACCCGCTCTTTGGAAAACCATTGAGATCCGTTTTCAATTTAGTGGGATCACAGACCTAGAAAAAGCAGAAAAAGCCTGTGCCCTCTCTATTGATAAATACTGTTCTGTTGCGGCCACATTGCGCGCAGCAGGTGCCAGCATTAACTGGACCGCAGAACTCATTTAATTACCATCTTAAATCAAGACTATGTCTCATCAACAAACAGACGCTATTCGCATACAAACAGCTAGATCCAATGAAATGGAACATTCCACTGCTATGTTCCTCACTAGTAGTTTCTGTTTTGACAATGCGGAAGAAATGCGCGCGGCTTTTGCTGATGAATCGGATGATAATATTTATAGCCGCTTTTCTAATCCAAGTGTCCAAGAATTTACGGATAAAATGGTAGCATTAGAAGGCGCAGAAGCTGGTTATGCCACGGCTTCTGGCATGAGTGCGGTGTCAGGTAGTTTTATGGCTTTGCTAAAGCAGGGTGATCATTTGCTGGCTTGTAATTCCATTTTTGGAAGTACCCATACCGTGATTGCCAAATACTTACCCAAGTTTGGGATTGAACATTCTTATGTATTGGCTAATGCGTCAGAAGCAGAATGGAGAGCTGCTATTAGACCCAATACTAAGATGATTTATTTGGAAACGCCCACCAATCCTGGTTTAGAAATTCTAGACATGAGCATGATTGGACGCATTGCCAAAGAACATGGGGTCATCTTTAATGTAGACAATTGTTTTGCTACACCAGTGAACCAATTACCCATTCAATACGGGGCTGATTTGGTAGTGCATTCTGCCACCAAATGGCTGGATGGACAAGGACGCGTATTGGGAGGCGTTGTAGTAGGTAGAAAAGATTTGATCAAAGAAATTTATCTGTTCTGCCGTAGCACGGGGCCAGCACTTTCTCCTTTCAACGCTTGGGTCTTGAGCAAGAGTTTAGAAACCTTAGATGTACGCATGGAGCGCCATGCTTCTAATGCTTTATACATTGCCCAACAATTGGAAAATCATCCTGCTATTAATACCCTGAGATATCCTTTCTTACCCAGCCATCCACACCATACCATTGCTATTCAACAAATGAAAAATGGCGGAGGTATTGTTTGTTTTGAATTAAAAGGTGGTATTGAAGCCGGAAGAAAATTCTTGGATGCCTTAAAAATGTTATCGCTCACCGCCAATCTGGGCGATACGCGCAGCATTGCTTCTCACCCTGCTAGCACTACCCATTCCAAACTAAGTGAAGCAGAACGCCAGGCAGTAAATATCACGCCAGGGCTCATTCGCATTAGTGTGGGGTTAGAAAACAGGGAAGATATTCTAAAGGATATATTGCAAGCACTTGGATAATCCATCATGCCAATTTAGCAAAGAAGGACCAAGTATTGGTCATACCATAAATACCTATAGCATCTTATTTTTTATTGATGGCATAGGCAATACCTCCTGTTAAATGCTGCACAAACAAGGGGTCTACAAAACTTTCGTCCGTATGACCAAATTCCGTATAGAAAGACCTTCCACCGTCAAAATCATGCCACCAAGCCATGGGATGAAAGTCTCCATTTTGTCCACCGGTATAAGATTTTTCATCAATGCTAATCAACACATGCAAATCGGACTGAATACTTTTAAAATTATACCATTCGTCAAAGCGCTTCCAATTGGCAGGCAAATGCATGGTACTAATATGGGTTTTGTCTAATACATTTAAAACAGCTTCCTGTTGCTTGGGATGGCTTTTAAAATAAGCGCCTACCAATTTGTTATACCAAGGCCATTCGTATTCTGTATCTGTTGCAGCATGAATACCTACAAAGCCGCCACCTGCTTGTATATATTTTTCAAAAGCAGCTTGTTGTTCCTCATTGAGAATATTACCTGTAGTACTCATAAATACTACAGCGGCATATTGCTTTAAATTCTTTTCATTAAATACAGTGGCATCAGTTGTGGTATCCACTTTTAGATTATTGTCAACTCCAATCTTTTGCAAACAAGCTACACCAGCAGGAATAGATGCATGGTGGAAACCCATGGTCTTACTAAATACCAAGATTTTCATAGACTTCTTAGCGTTGTCAAAAGAACTAACGCCCAAAGCAATAATCATTAAGACTAAACCTGCAAATAGTTGTTTCATTTGTTTATTTTGAATGTGTAATTGATTTTCTTTTTTTCATTAATGCTCGCTAAGTTACCAATTGAATGCCTTCGTCGCTCAAAGCTTTTTTGGAAACCGGATCTATCATAGCCAATAATTCGCCTTTACGAGTAGGGCCAACGTCAGAAATAAAGGGAAATATGGCGGTGATTTCTGCACACCTAACGCATCATCCACATGCACGATAAAGCGTTTGGCATTTTTAGGATAGCCCAATTCCTGAGCATAGTCACTGTCTTGCTTTTGCGCCTTTAAGGAATAATGACCTAGCAATACTAAAAGAAAAATTATCCTCAATCTAGCTAGCATGTTCATGTTTTAATTAAATTGTCCCTCGCTGGAATGCAAAGAATACTGTAATCCCAGCAATAAAACTTTACTAAATCTACTAAAACTTCAGCAAAAATAACAGCCTATGAAATCTAGAACAGGCGTCTTACTTGCCAGCATGATGTTTCTGGAATACTTAATTTGGGGTGCTTGGTATGTAACCATGGGTACTTATATGAATGAGTACCTGCACGCAAGTGGCGTGGAAATTGGTGCAGCTTATGGCGCCCTAGCCATTGCTACCATGATTTCTCCTTTTTTTGTAGGGTTGGTGGCCGACCGGTATTTTGCCGCTCAGAAAATCATGGGGGTCTTACACCTGGTTGGGGCTTTGCTCTTGTTCTTGGCCACCAAGATGGATAATAGTAGCCATTTTTATTGGGTGATCCTTGGTTATGCATTGTTATACATGCCAACCATTGCGCTGAGCAATAGCATTGCCTTTTCTCAAATGACAGACCCCGGCAAACAATTTCCTTGGATCAGGGTATTTGGCACTTTGGGTTGGATTGTAGCAGGATTAGTCATTGGACAACTAGATATTGAAAAAACGTCTGCTACTTTTTATTTAGCTGCTGGAGTCTCTGCTTTATTAGGGCTACTTAGTTTTTTCTTACCCAATACCCCTCCCAAAGCTCAAACCGGAGACGCATCTGCGGCCATGGGAACGGAAGCTTTTGTCCTTTTCAAAGAAAGGCCTTATCTCATTTTCTTTGTTGCAGCCATTTTAGTATGCATTCCCCTCTCTTTTTATTATGGATTTGCCAATACTTTTTTAAATGAAATTCATTTTGAAAATGCAGCCAGTAAAATGACCTTGGGTCAGGTTTCTGAAGCCATATTTATCCTAGCTATTCCTTTTCTATTCAATAGAATTGGGGTAAAGAAAATGCTACTCATGGGCATGACTGCCTGGATTCTGCGTTATTTGTTTTTTGCCTATGGCGATGTTGGCGCTGGATCATGGATGCTCTTTACCGGAATTATTTTACACGGAATTTGTTATGATTTCTTTTTTGTAACAGGATATATGTACACAGAAAAAAAAGCAGGTGATAAAATTAAAAATGCGGCCCAGGGCTTATTCACTTTTGCTACTTATGGGGTGGGTATGTTTATTGGAACTTGGTTCTCTGGATACACAGTAGATAAATACAAAATGGGTGAAACACATGACTGGCAAAGCATTTGGTATGTACCCGCCTATATTGCGCTTGCCGTTGTGATTTATTTTATTCTTTTCTTTAAAGAGAAAAAAACAGTTGCTTCCAATTAACCCTTTTAATTTTTCTTTGATCATTTACCCGTTTAATAACTTTTTTTTGATTTTTGACTTTTTAATTTGAAACACATGCAAAGAATTGCCATGCTCGGCTCCGGATTCATTGGAAGATTTTATGCCGATGCCTTACAAGGATACCGTTCCAAAGACAAAGTAGTTAGTATTTATTCTCGCAGAGAAGCATCTGCCAAAAAATTTGCACAAGACTATCAATGTGCCCACTGGACAATTGAAATGGAGGAGGCAATTGCACATCCTGATGTAGACATTGTTTGTATTGCACTACCCAATAACTTACACGAAGCGGCGGTGATGCTTTGTTGCAAACATAAAAAGGCGGTGATGACCACCAAGCCCTTGGGAAGAAATGCAACAGAAGCCAAACGCATGTTATTGGCGGTAGAAGAAGCTGGCATTTTTAATGGCTACTTAGAAGACTTGGTATATACCCCAAAATTCATCAAAGCCTCTGCTAGTGTTAGAGAAGGGGCTTTGGGTAGAATACTCTGGGCCAAGTCTAGAGAAACCCATCCTGGCCCACACAGCGAATGGTTCTGGGATATTGAACAAGCAGGGGGTGGTTGTATTCTTGACCTAGGTTGTCATTGCGTAGAAATTACTAGAAGCTATATTGGCAAAGACATTAAGCCAGTAGAAGTGATGTGCTGGGCCGATACTCAAGTAAAGCCTATTGACGCAGAAGACCATGCCATAGGTCTGGTAAAATATGAGAACGGCGCCATTGGTCAGTTTGAAGTGAGCTGGACTTTTAGAGGAGGACTAGACCTACGCGATGAAGTTATGGGCTCAGAAGGAACCATTTGGATCAATAGTTTCCTGCGTACCGGATTTGATATGTTTACCACGGGCAAGGGCGGCGATTATATTGCAGAGAAAGCAGAAAGTAATACCGGCTGGTTATTCCCTGTGGGCGATGAACTAAATGAACTTGGGTATAACCATATGTTTATGGATATGTTTAATGCCAAAGAGAAAGGAGAAGATCCCAAAGAAACTTTCTACGATGGTTATGTGGTTAATGCCATATTGGATGCGGCATATAAATCAGCTAAAACAAAACTTTGGGAGCCCGTTGAGTTAGATATATGGCGCGGTCAAACTGGACTAAGTAAAGAAAGCCACTTGGTAGAACATGATGCGGAACACTGGTTAATCAAAGAAGAAATGACCCATTTTGGCGCCAAGAAACTCATTCTCAAAAACAAAGCCACCGGAAAAATCACCGATCAAATCATTGAATAAAAATTGATCCATGTTAACACAAAATTTATTTGTACACCATGTTTATTTTTGGCTGGAGCATCCCAATAATGAGCAGGAAAAAGCAGCGCTATTAGAAGGTCTGAAAAAATTGAGCAAATTGCCTAGCATTCATCAGTTTCATATTGGAACTGCGGCTCCAACTAATAGGGATGTAATTGATAGTACTTATGCTCTTTCTTGGTTGGCTATTTTTGAAAATGCAGCAGACCAAGACGCTTATCAAGTGGATCCTATTCACTTAGAATTTGTAGCTACCTGCAAACATCTTTGGAAAAAAGTAGTGGTCTACGATTCCTTAGGAGCTTTCTAAATTTGCCTAAAAAAGCCGCCCTCGATAAAATCGAGGGCGGCTTTTTTAGCGGCTACCGCTACTTACTAATATAGTTTCATCTTATCTCTTGCCCATTTTAAAACAATGGCTAATTGATCTTCTCTTGTTAATGAACTATTGTCTAGTTCAATGGCATCTGCGGCTTTACGCAGAGGACTAAACGCTCTATTGCTATCTGTATAATCGCGCATTTCTAAGTTGGTCTTAACTTCTTCAATGCTAATATTTGGATTCTTGGCATACAATTCTTTGAACCTACGCTCTACCCTAACCGCAGGATCTGCAGTAACAAATATTTTTAATTCCGCATTGGGGAATACGGTAGTTCCAATATCCCTACCATCCATGACAATCCCCTTTTTTATGCCCATCAGTTGCTGTTGTGCTACACCAAATTCTCTAACTTCTTTCACCGCAGACACTTCACTTACGTGTTCACTCACCAACATATCTCTAATCAGGGCTTCCACATTTTCGTCATTCAAAAACATATCTGAATTTCCTGTAAGCGAATTGTATTGAAAATCAAGGCTGATTTCTTTTAAAGCAGCTACCACTCCTGACTGGCTGTTCCAATCAATGTGATTACGCAAAAAATATAATGTAATAGCTCGGTACATAGCGCCAGAATCAATAAACACATAATTCAATTCTGCGGCTAATTGCCTAGCCAAAGTGCTCTTTCCGCAGGAAGAGAAACCGTCAAGTGTAATGATAATTGGTTGCATGAACTACAAATTTGCAACAATTAACGCGTAATACAAACTGAAAAAGATGGATAGCCACATTCAAAAAAAATTACAATTGGCTAAACAGATTGGGATAATCTGAAATAACACCATGCACACCCATTTTTTTTAGGGCTTTGATAGTTGAAATGTCATTAACGGTCCAAGGGATGATTTGAATTCCAATATCTCTGCATTGCTTGACCAATAATGCTGTGACCAATTGATGTGCAGGACTATAAATACTAGGAATAAATCCCAAATCTTTTAATTGAAGGGCAAAGGGCTTTTTATCAAAATCCTCAATGAGTAATGCAGTTTTAATAGTAGGATCTTTTTGATGCAAGTATTGCAATGTTCGTATATCAAAAGACTGAATAATCACTTTGGGTGCCATGTTTTTACTGTAAATAACCGCCATCAAAAGGTCTACAAATGCCTCGGGCTTTGGATGAAACAAATTGTCTGTTTTAGCCAAGGTTTTTGTTTCAATATTAAATTGTGGAACCGGCTTTCCCGTTAGAGCACAATAAGCAATCACCGAATCAAATACTTGTGATAACAAAGGTTTTACGGCAGCTTTTTTGAATTGCTCAGGAAACCTTGGGTGTGGTTTTAAACCTACATCATACTTAATAACTTGAGCATAATCCATCTGGTACATATTGAAGGATTTTTCCTGGGCTTCTTCAATAGGTTCTCCATTCGGTTGCAAACTTATTTCATGATTAAAAAAAGGTTCATGACTTAGGAATACCTGTTGATCCTTAGTAATACTAGCGTCCATTTCCAGAGTGGTTACCCCAAGGTCAATGGCTTTATACATGGCGGCAATAGTATTTTCTGGCATCAATCCCCTAGATCCGCGGTGACCCTGTTTATCAAAGACTGTTTCACTAAACTGGCTGCTATGGGGTACTTTGTTGGTCATACAAGCAAAACTTAACAATAGGAATATGTACGCTAACTTTTTCATCAATCATTAATTTGAGGTGATTGTTTCTTCATTTCTTCAGCCACAATAATCGCCGCTAAATCACCCTTTTCTAATTCTTCAATAATATTATGATAGCTTTTTTTATTCCTATTTTGACTCATTTTAAAAACATGTTGCAAATCCATTATTTCTATTTCAATTGCCACAATGGCTTTCATATTTGACTGCATATAGTCATCCGTCTGATTTTTTACCTGTGATGTAGAATCAGGGTCTTTTTCAAAATGTGCCGTTAGGTTTGATAGCAATTCAAACAATTCAGCATCAGATAAAAATCTTAATACCCCTTTTGCATGAACTGCTTGGTAATTCCAAGTACTTCCTCTTTGGTCATTGTCATACCAGCTAGAACTTACATAAGCATTTGCTCCTTGAAACACCACCAATACATTGGGGTTGCTTTCAAATGCTATGTGATGATCCTGCTTGCGCATGATATGTGCTTGAAGAAAGCATTTCCCATCCCTTTCCACAATTAAAACAGGCACATGGGTTGCCACAGGGAAATTATTGTTATCTATTCCACAGATGGTTACAAATGGATGCGCTTTCATAAAAGCCATCACTTCCCCATCTTCAGAAGCTTTGTAATAAGGAATATTATACATAGACACAAGTTAGCAATAAAAAACTCCATTCATCCTTAGATAAATGGAGTTGATAGTAACAATTTTACAGTTATTATTCTGTTACAGCAATCAATGATGTCTTGGGCATATTGGCATTACGCATAGCAATATTTCTCACTGCAGCAGCAGTAAAATCGCGGAACGCTTTTTTGCTGAGCTCGTCTGAACCGGCCATAGAGGGTACTCCTGCGTCTCCTCCTTCCCTAATGGATTGAACCAATGGAATTTGACCCAAGAAAGCAAGGTCATATTCCTCCGCTAAACGCTTACCACCCTCTTTTCCAAATAAGTAGTACTTGTTGTCTGGTAATTCAGCTGGCGTGAAATAAGCCATATTTTCAACCAATCCAATAATGGGCACATTAATCTGTGCTTGTCCAAACATGGCAATACCTTTTTTAGCATCGGCCAATGCCACGTTTTGAGGTGTTGTTACAATTACAACACCCGTAACTGGCACCGTTTGCATGAGGGTCAAATGAATATCGCCTGTTCCTGGGGGCATATCAATTACTAAATAATCCAATTCACCCCAATCCACATCGGTTACAAATTGGCGAATAGCAGAACTTGCCATAGGACCACGCCAAACAACCGCATTCTTTTCATCTACCAATAAACCAATACTCATCAAGCTGATGCCGTGTTTATTTAAAGGTATAATCATACCCTTTCCATCTTTTTCCTTCATCAAGGGTCTTTCCCCTCTTACGCCAAACATAATGGGCACACTGGGTCCATAAATATCAGCGTCCATTAAACCTACGGTTGCACCACCCTCAGCCAAAGCCAGGGCAAGATTGGCAGAAACAGTACTTTTACCTACCCCTCCTTTACCACTCACAACTGCTATAATATTCTTTACCCCACCCAATACTTCCTTATTATCCTTGCGGATGCTGGAGGTATTGGAGGTGAAATTCACGGTAATTTGGGCTTCTTTGTTAACCAGAAATTTGATGGCGTTTTCACTTGCGGTACGCATCATATCCTTCATGGGACAGGCCGGCGTGGTCAAAATAATGGTGAAACTCACTTTATTTCCATCAATGGCTATATCCTTGATCATATTCAATGTAACCAGATCCTTGCCCAAATCGGGCTCCTGCACATTACTCAATGCCTGTAAAATGGCTGCTTCTGTCATCACTCAAGTTTTTGTTAAAAAAGGAATTTAAGCGCAAAGTTAACAGATGGCGGCCTTACTTTGTTGCAAATCCTATTGTTTAAATAAAGAACAAAGCGATTTTCCAATAGTAAAAAACGCTTTGTATTTTTGACACGATGAAGAAACTGCTACCCTTTTTCACCTTATTGCTGCTTACCCTGCTTGTCACCAACGTACAGGCACAGGAAACTACGGAAGGCAATCCTTATAGGGACTCCGTGGTTCAATTCAATGGGGTGGTTATGACGGCAGATAGCCTTAGGGGTATTGCATCGGCCAGTATTATAGTAGAGGGCAAAGGAAGGGGTACCGTTACTAGCCCAGACGGGGTTTTCTCTATTGCGGTTTTAAAAGGCGATAAAATCACTTTTTCCTGTATTGGTTTTAAAAATTATACCATCAGTATTCCCCAGAATTTAAACGGCAATCAATATACCTGGATTCAATTATTGGTATCTGACACAGTATATCTACCGGCAACCATTTTAAAACCCAGACCTACCAGGGAGCAATTTGAAAGGGATTTTGTAAACAACCGAATCCCTGATGATCTCTATGAGATAGCCAGAAAAAATGTTGACGAGTCTCAAAGAAGGGTATTATTATCTAGCCTACCGGCCGATGGTAGAGAAGCCATCAACTTCCAAATGCGTCAACAGGCAAACAAATACTATTACAACGGGCAAGTACCTCCAATGAATATCTTAAACCCTGCCGCTTGGGCAGACTTTATCAAGGCATGGAAAAGGGGCGATTTTAAGAGTAAGAAATAGCTTTAACTTAGCGTAATACAATCATTTTTATGGAGCAACAGCAGATTAGCGTTATAGGCGCTGGAACCATGGGTAATGGCATAGCACACGTATTTGCCCAACAAGGTTTTAAAGTGTCGTTGGTTGATGTAAATAAGGTACAATTAGAGAAAGCCATTCAGACTATCACCAAAAACTTAGACAGACAAATCACTAAAGGCAGCATTTCAGAAGCTGATAAAACGGCTACCCTTGCCAATCTGAGTATTCATGAAACTGTTGAAGCCGGTGTAGCCAATGCTAGCTTAGTGGTAGAAGCTGCTACAGAAAATGAAGCTTTGAAATTGAAAATCTTTCAACAACTAGATGTATACGCTCCAAAGGATTGCATTTTAGCCAGCAATACTTCCTCCATATCTATTACTAAAATTGCAGCTGCAACTACTAGACCCAATTTAGTGATTGGCATGCATTTTATGAATCCCGTACCTGTGATGAAACTGGTAGAAATTATCAATGGATATGCAACAGATGCTGTGGTTACAGAACAAATTGTAGCATTAAGCAAAACCTTGGGTAAGGTTCCATGTGTAGTGAATGATTATCCTGGATTTATTGCCAACAAAATCTTGATGCCCATGATCAACGAAGCCATTTATTCTTTGTATGAAGGTATAGCTGGAGTTGAATCTATTGATACCATCATGAGATTGGGTATGGCCCATCCCATGGGTCCCTTACAATTAGCCGATTTTATTGGGTTGGATGTTTGTTTGAGTATATTAAATACCCTCTACCATGGCTATGGCAATCCTAAATATGCTCCCTGCCCTCTATTGGTCAATATGGTTGCGGCCGGTAAACTAGGGGTCAAAAGCGGAGAAGGATTTTACCAACATATAGCTGGTAATAAAGACTTAATTGTTAGCCCAAGATTCAAACAATAATATGTTCCTTTTATCCAAGATCTTCTTTTTGTTGCTGGCACCATTTGTATGGCTAATGATTTTTTTGGCCTGGTATTTTATGGCCAAAAAGTCTAGTAGCAAAAGAAGGATTAAAATTGCCCTCATTAGTATTGCCCTTGTCTTCAGCAATCCATTTATCTATCACAATTTTGTTCTGTGGTATCAAGCCAAACCTGTTGAGCTTAATAAGAATCAACCATTTCAGGTGGGCATATTATTAGGCGGCCTTTCTGGATATGACAAACATAATAATGGTTTTTTTTCAGAGTCATCAGACCGATTTATTCAAACAGCGCAACTCTACCATCAAGGAATCATTAAGAAAATATTGATTACTGGAGGAAATGGAACTTTTAATAATCAACCACCCGAATCAAAATTTCTCTCAGAAGAAATGATCAAAAATGGTATCAGTGAAACAGATCTAATATTAGAAAGCAGATCAAAAAATACTTATGAGAATGCTATAAATAGCAAAAGTATTCTGGATAGCTTACATTTAAAAGGACCTGCTGTTTTGATTACCTCAGCCCTTCATATGCCAAGGGCCATTCAACTCTATCAAAAAGCTGGCATGCAAGTTCAGCCTTACCCATGTAACTATTTTGAGGTTGATGACAATAGAAACCTATTGAATGACCTATTTCCAGATATTACGCTATTAGAAAACTGGAAATACACCATCAAAGAAATTGTAGGCACATTTATTTATCAAATGATGGGGAAAGCCTAATTATATTAAGGGTTTTACGTCTACATGGTGTAGGTCATTGAGTTTGAACAATACTTCTTTCAATCTTGCTTTAGGAATACCTACTCGTAATAAACAGAATAATTGTTGTTCCTGACCAAGCACAGTACAACCAAATTGTTTGCAAATGGTCATCAATTCATTTAAGTGGGTGTAATTACACTGCAATTCGTAATTGATTTCAATGGATCTCTCCACAATAGGAACCAATTGTAAGGCCATAACAGTAGCTGTTTTATAGGCATTGATTAATCCGGGCACACCCAATAAAGTTCCCCCAAAATAACGAACCACTATTACTGCGGTGTTGGTTAATTGCTTACTATCAATTTGTCCAAGTATGGGTCTGCCAGCAGAGCCACTGGGTTCTCCATCGTCACTGACCCTAAAATTATTGCCATCTAATCCCAGTCGATAGGCAAAACAATGGTGCACTGCTTTGGAATGTTCTTTCTTTAATAATTGTAAGCAGGACTTAAAATCATCCGAGTTTTGAATGGGATAAGCAAAGGCAATAAACTTACTGCCCCGGTCTTTGAACTCGGCAAATGCTGTTTTTTCTATTGTTTGATAAACGTCTGCCATCTTCAAGATTTGTTCCCGAATGCTATGAGATAAATGGCCAATAGTGAAAGTGCTATACCCAACCAATTCATCTTACTCAAACGTTCTTTAAAAAGTAGCCAAGCTACAACAGAACTAAATAAGACAATACCCATATTGTTCACAGGGAAGCTAGCACTACTTTCCCAAGGACTATTTTTTAAAAATTTAACCAAGCACCAAATTGAAAAATAATTTGGAATACCAATCAAAACCCCGGCTATCAAATGTTTCCAAGCAAATTGCAATTTTTTGGTAGCATACTGAAACAAGAGAATACTGGTTCCAATAGTAGCAGCAGAGAAAAATCCTGAAATTAAATAGGCATTATAATTTTCATCTGTAACATAGGTTTGTTGCACATGGTTAATCAATGCGTCTAATAAACCACTTCCAAAAAATAAGATGATTGGGAGCAAATAAGCCCATTTTTGAACCGATTTTTCTTCAATTCCCCCTTCCCGCTTTTCAGGATAACAGGTTAAAGCCACTGCTAATAATGCCATAACCACCCCAACCAATTTCCATCCTGTTACACTTTCTTGGTATAAGTATACAGACAAGACCACAGGAATAATCAATGACAGTTTATTGGCCACGGAAGCCACCGCTACACTCATTTTCTGTGCTGTCAATCCAACCACATTAAATATGGATATAAACATCAAACCCATTAAACAGGCCCATTTAAACCAGGGTGTTTGAATGGTATTGGTATTAATAGGAAATGCCCCATTGACTATGGACCCTGTAATGACGCAAGTGATATAATTAAATACAATGGCCTGAAATATGGAAACACCATGCCGTTCACAATACTTAAATGAGAGTGTTAGATAACTGGTTAATACAACGCTTCCTAATAGATAAATCATTGCTTATTTAAAACTTGAACACTAGGGTGAAAATAATGGATGCTATCTGTTTGTATTTGTTCCGAAAAAAAGCATTCTGATTGTTTCAATACAGGAGCATCCAATCCTGCATCTATCATTAACTGTTCATTACTAATCACTCTTGCTTCATCCCAAAGACCTTTGTCAATAAAATCTTGGAGTAAAGCAGCTCCACCTTCTACTATTAAACTTTGAATCCCCATTTGATAAGAAACAGTCAAAATTTGTTCAATGGTATCTTTCTGCGCATCCAAAAGCACAAAGTCTAGATGGTTAATTGACTCATTTTTAACCAAATTCCAAACAATGGTTCTTTGACTCCCATCCATTAAATGAAGATGGGATGGCAAACTCAAATCCCTGTCTATGACCATGCGTATGGGAGCATTCCCCTGCCAATATCGATTGTCCAGCCTTGGATTATCTTTCAAAGCTGTATGATAACCAACCAAAATGCCAGCTTCTTCACTGCGCCATCTATGTACCAATCGATTGGTAAAATCATTACTTATTATGAGCCGCTCATGACCCATTCCTGCAATTTTTCCATTAGCGGTTTGGGCCCATTTTAATAAAATAAAAGGTCTTTGTTTTTGATAGAAATGTATAAATCTTTTATTCAATTCCAAGGCCTCCCGTTCCAAAACACCTACGGTTACAGCCACCCCCGCTTCTTGCAATTGCGTGATTCCCCTACCAGCTACTTTGGGAAAAGGGTCTTGACAAGCAATCACCACTTTGGGAATCTGGTATTGAATAATTAAATGGGAACAGGGAGCTGTTTTGCCAACATGCGCACAGGGTTCTAGGGAAACATACAGGGTAGACTGGTTAATCAAATGTCTATCTTCCTTTGGAACGGCATTCAAACAATTGACTTCTGCATGAGCCTGGCCATATTGTTGGTGATACCCTTCACCAATAATCCGATTCTCAAATACCAATACTGCACCCACCATGGGGTTGGGTGCCACTGAACCAGCTCCTAAAAGGGCCAGATCCAAACACCTGCGCATATATGTTTCGTGCAAATTCATCATCGGGAACCTGCAAAAATAACCAAATGGTGCTAACATTGCAGCATGACTATGGAATTAGCCTATCGGCAATTGGCCAAAAGCCTAGAAACCTACTATGACCCAAGAGAGGCAGTGGCCATTGCTAATCTGGTCATGGAAAAAATTACAGGCCTAAAGCGCATTGACCGATTATTAGAATCCCATAGGGTATTAAGTAACGCAGAAACAGAAAAACTAGCGTTCTTCAGTAGCCAATTGCTTCAAGGCAAACCCCTTCAATACGTGTTGGGAGAAGCCTGGTTTGCCCACCTACCCTTTTATGTAAACCAATGGGTATTAATTCCAAGACCCGAAACCGAAGAATTGGTAGAATGGATTAGGCTAGAAAACAGCCATACCATGGGCCTAAGGATATTAGATATTGGAACAGGGAGTGGCTGCATTCCCATTGCGCTCAAAAAACAAATGCCCGGAGCTTCCATTATTTCTATTGATAAGAGTAAAGAAGCCCTTGAAGTTGCTACTAAAAATGCCCTTGACTTAAAAGCTGTGATTGAAATAAAATCATTGGATTTTTTAGATCAAGAACAATGGGAACAATTGGGAGAAGTAGATTTAATAGTCAGTAATCCACCCTATATTATGGAATCTGAAAAAGCAAGTATGGAATCCCACGTGCTAGACCATGAACCCAATATGGCTTTATTTGTACCCGATCAAGACCCCCTATTATTTTATAGAAATATTGCCTTATTTGGGCAAACACATCTAAGTATTAATGGAACAGTCTACCTAGAAATTAATCAAGCACTTGGAATTCAAGTATGTGCGCTGTTTCAAAGCCTGGGGTATGATACAGCATTGAAACAAGATATGCAGGGAAATGACAGGATGGTCAAAGCACAGTTATTACACAACTAGGGCATCCAAATTTCAAAAAGACCAAAGTCAAAAAATTATTTGATGCCGCTATTGTCTACAGCCATCACTGGGGTTGCACCTAATTTTTTAATCACTTGCATTATCTTTATAGAAGTACCCAAATGAGAAGTACTATCTCCATTGATTACCACAGATGGTTTTTCTGTTTCTTTTGCCAAGAAAAGTTTTAGTTCTGGTTCCAATGCCTCAAATTCAATTTTCTTAGACCCTAAAAAGATTTGTTGGTCTTTGTCTACCGTAATGACAACGGTTTGCTTAGCCTTGGTATCAGCCTTGGCCTTGGGGTTAGACACCTTGATTACATTGGGATTGGCCAAGGTAGAAACAATTAGAAAGAACAGGAGCAGGATGAACAAAATATCGTTCAAAGCGCCTGTATGAACTTCAGGATGATTTCTAAGTCTTTTTCTAATATTCATTTGGATGGATTTCCCTTAATGGGTAGGCTCTTGTAATATGTCTATAAATTCCGCACTGGCCATTTCCATTTTGTTGGCCGTTTTATCAATTTGAGTGCTCAAATAATTATGACCCACATAGGCAATCAAACCAATAATCAAACCCGTTGCAGAAGTAATCATTTTAGTATAAATGCCTCCGGCAATGGTATTCAAAGTATACTCACCCGTAGAAGCAATCCCGTAAAACAATTGCACCATTCCTACAATGGTTCCCAAAAATCCAAACATGGGTGCAATCCCTGCAATCAAAGAAAGGATGGACATGTTTTTTTCCATCTGATACATTTCTAGTTCCCCCACATTCTCCATGCTTTTCTCAATGGCATCAATGGGTTTGCCAATTCTTTGTACGCCTTTATCAATCATTCGGGCAACAGGATTATTGGTATTCTTACTAAGACTTCTTGCTGCACTAATATTTCCAGTGACAATATTGTCTCTGATAATACGCATAAAGTTTTCATCAATTTTAGAAGCTTTTTTTATGGCCAATAATCTTTCAACAAATACAAAAATGGCTGCGGCCAATAATAAATAAAGCGGGTACATAATAAAGCCGCCTTTTTCTAAAAGCGACCACATAGAAACTTTTTCAGGTGCGGCAATTGCAGTAGCGGTTTTTTGTAAACTATCTATTTGTAAGAGATGGTACATCCCAAAGGGTTTAAGGTGAATCTAAAATTAACTTGAATTACAAAAGAACAACCCTGCTGTGAATAAATAGGCTTTATGGCGCTATTTTAGGAAAGCTTTTGCACATCACAAAAATGCACCATACGGCAGATAAGCTGCTGCAATGGTGCACCAAGTATCCTTGATCTAGTTTTTATCCTTGTCTGTGTTCATTTTAACCATCCCCATAATTTGGCGCATGGTACTTTGCATACCTTCTGGACTACCGTCCAAAAACAGCATATTCCCCTTACCCAATTCGGCAAAATTCTTAATGGCTTCGGTCCACATACTAAATAGAATCACATTGGTATCTAGGTTGGCCTGTTTCATTTGTTCTGCAGCCTGTGTCATACCCTTGGCCACTTCTTCCCGGAAGAGGGCAACACCCTGACCTCGCAAACGAGCTGCTTCTCTTTCCGCAGTAGCAGCAATCTTAATGGCATTGCCTTCTGCCTCTGCGGCTTTTGTTTTGGTTATTAATAAAGCCTGACCTTCATTTTCAGCAGCTGCTTTTAAATTATTAGAAGCTACCACCCTACTCATGCTTTCCATGATGGCTTGGTCAAATGTGATATCATTGATTTGTAGATCCTGTAAGTGATAACCCCAGCTTTCTAAAGACTGGTCAATCTGTTCTTTTACAAACTCAACAATCTCTTTTCGTTGCAACAATATCTCTGCTTGTTTTTTGGTAGCCACAAAACCACGAATACTTCCTTCCACAGTTCTAATTAATGCTTGCATCAAATCCTTATCACTAATAAATTTAAAGGCCACGTTCTTAATAGTCTCTTCATCCTGATTAATTACAGAATAGAGCAACATGCTTTTAAAATACACATTGGCCTGGTCCAGTGTAACGGCCTGAAATTCCAACTCAACAGAACGGTTCTGAATACTCACCGTTTTAAACACCTGCTCTAATACAGGCACTTTAAAATTCAAACCTGGGCGTAGAATCCTACGGTATTTTCCAAACAAGGTAATCACAGCAATCGTACCCTGATTTACAGTTACCAGCCCAGTGAATACAATGATGGCTAAAACCAAGACCCACCAAAAATCCAATAAGATATTCATATAATTAATTTTTAGAAAGTTACAACAATAAATTATCAGTAGTTAGATTGTATCAAATATTACAGAAAGCCTTATTTAATCACTTGACCTACTAAAGCTAAAAGCATTTCAACCGATTTTTCCATGTCTTTCACTCCTACCCATTCCTGCTTACTATGAATGGCTTGCATACCTGTAAACAAATTAGGGCAGGGTAATCCCATAAAACTCAAACGGCTACCATCGGTGCCCCCCCTTACAGGTTCCTTGATTACTGGAATGCCTACTTGTTCATAAGCTTTCATTGCATATTGTAAAATCTGAGGATGTAGGTCTACTATTTCCTTCATATTCCTATACTGCTCCACCACTTCAAATTCCATACTAGCCCCAGGATATTGATCAACCATATTGGCTGCCAGCATTTTCAATTTTTGCTCATATACCACTAATTGAGCCGTATCAAAATCACGAATCAAGAATTCTAGACTTGCTTTTTCTGCCAATCCATTCATGCTATGTAAGTGAACAAAGCCCTGCTTGCCGCTGGTTGCTTCCGGACACCATTCTTGAGTTGGTAATGCTTGCGCAATGGCTCCTGCAATCCGCAAGGCATTGACCATTTTGCCTTTGGCATAACCAGGGTGTGCAATCACACCGTGAATAGTAATGGTTACGGCGTCTGCACTAAAAGTCTCATCTTCTAAGGTTCCTAATTCTCCCCCATCAAGGGTAAAAGCAACATCGGCATCCAGTTTTTCTAAGTCTAGTTTGGCTGTTCCCGCTCCCACTTCTTCATCAGGTGTAAATAGTATTTTGATGGTGCCATGTTCTATTTCAGGATGCGATACTAAATAATGAGCCATGTCCATGATAATGGCCACTCCTGCTTTATCATCGGCCCCCAATAAGGTTAAACCACTGGCCGTAATAATATCTGCACCAATATGCGTTTTTAAATAAGGGTATCTTTCTATGGTCAATACCTGCGTGGGATCATCTGGTAAAACAATGGGAGCTCCTTGATAATTTTGGTGTAGGATGGGTTTTACATGCGTGCCACTGCAATCAGGTGCGGTATCAACATGAGCACAAAAACAAATCACCGGTCTGGACTGATGGATGTTGGAAGGAATAGTTGCATATACATAACCCCATTGGTCAGCATGCGCATCTGCTAAGCCCATGGTCAATAATTCAGCCGCCAATAATTGAGATAAGTCCTTTTGCTTTTCAGTGCTAGGGTGAGTAATGCTATTGGGATCACTTTGTGTATCAATTTGCACATAACGCTGAAACCTCTCAGATACGGTAAAATGATAATTAGGGAGCATTTGCTAATTTTCTTGCAAGATACCGTTGTGCTATTGATCTAACACAAAAAAGCCTCCGAAATCTCGGAGGCCCTATCAAAATTAGCTTGAAAAATTAAGGCATAATAATCATGCTCTTAGCGTCAATAGACACTAACTCCAAATCAAAGGTCAGGTCTTCACCTGCCAAAGGATGGTTGGCATCTAATACCACAACTTCTTCACGAACCTCCACAATCACAACTGGAAAATTCTGACCAGAGCCATTGCTCATATTCAGTTGCATTCCTACTTCAGCAACCATATCTTCCGGGAAACGATCTTTTGGAAACTCCATAATCATCTCTTCTTGTTTAGGTCCATATGCTTCTAAAACGGGAATTAGGATGGTTTTCTTTTCACCAATCATCATTCCAGTTACACCAGCGTCAAAACCAGGAATCACCATTCCGCCACCTACTTCAAATTCTAGGGGTTCACGACCTTCTGAAGAATCAAAAGTAGTTCCATCAGTGAGCTTTCCGTGATAATGCACTTTTACAGTATCACCTTTTTTAACTTGTTGCATGTTTGAATTTTGTAATTGAACAATATGGAGCTCAGCTGGGTGTCCTAGATACATCAATGACCGATTTCCGGGGCAAAAGTACAATCCAAAAACAAATAAGGCCAAGTATTTTTGATTAACTTCCCATCCTAAAACCTCATGCATGAAGTTTCTTTTAGCTACAATAGCTTGTTTTTCCTTGTTTTTAGCCGCAAGAGCGCAACCTATTCAACCAGCGGCTTACCGGACTGAAGTTTATTTACCACTACTCAAAGGCAAGCGGGTAGGCGTTTTTGCCAATCATACCGCCACTATTGGGAATACCCATTTGGTAGACAGCTTACAAAAAAGAGGCGTGAATATTACCATCGCTTTTGGACCAGAACATGGGTTCCGAGGCAAGGCCGATGCTGGCGAAAAAGTTGATAACTATATTGATTCAGCTACAGGCATTCCTGTCATCTCCCTCTACGGCAAGAAACGCAGACCCTCTACAGAAGACCTGAAAAATGTAGACGTCTTGCTTTTTGATATACAAGACGTAGGAACCCGTTATTATACTTTTATTTCTTCTTTGCAAGAATACATGGAAGCCGCTTTTGAAAACAAAAAGCCTTTAATTTTATTGGATAGACCTAATCCCAATGGATTTTTTGTAGATGGCCCCGTACTAGACACTGCTTACAAAAGCTTTGTTGGCATGCAACCCATACCCATTGTGTATGGCATGACCATGGCAGAATACGCCATGATGATTGCAGGAGAAAAATGGTTAACTGCCAAAGCCAATGAGCAACATGATTATTACAAAACGGCTAAAAAATCAAAAGACACTGCTTTCCATTTTCAAGTAATCAAATGTGCCAATTATACGCACAAATCCAAATATGAATTACCCATAAAGCCTTCTCCTAATTTACCAGATATGGCCTCTATTTATTGGTATGGAAGTACCTGCTTTTTTGAAGGAACCATTTTAAGTGAAGGAAGAGGCACAGAACATCCCTTTGCCATTTTTGGTCACCCTTCATTACCCAAGACACTAAAACCCTTTACCCCTATTAGTAGAGAGGGTGCAAAAGAACCCAAGTTAAAAGACCAATTATGTTATGGTTGGGACTTATGGGGCAATGCCAAAAATGTATTAGAAGCCATGGACGGAAAAGTACAAGTGAAATATTTATTAGAGGCCTATCAATTATATCCTGATAAAGAAAAATTCTTTCTAAAACCCTCCAATGGCAAGCCCACTGCTTCTTTCTTTAATAAGCTAGCTGGTAATAGTGAATTGATGGAGCAAGTGATTGCAGGTAAATCAGAAGCCCAAATTCGTCAATCATGGGAACCCAAACTAAAAGCCTTTAAAACTATTAGAAAAAAATACCTGCTCTATCCTGATTTTGAATAATTAGGTAGTTAGGAACAAGGATTATCTTTACCGCATGAGTGCACAGCCAAGTTCAATGAAAGACTTAAGAATTGTTTTCATGGGTACCCCAGATTTTGCCGTTGCGTCATTAGATGCTTTGGTGAGTGCTGGCTGTCAAATAGTAGGCGTTGTAACCGCTCCAGACAAACCTGCAGGTAGAGGCATGAAGCTCATGCAGAGCGATGTAAAACAATACGCTGTTGAAAAAGGCCTTCACTTATTGCAACCAGAGAAACTAAAAAATCCGGAATTCTTGGCTGAACTAAAAGGTCTGCAGGCCGATGTTCAATTGGTGGTAGCCTTTAGAATGCTCCCAGAACTTGTTTGGAATATGCCCCCCATGGGTACCATCAATTTGCACGGCTCCTTATTACCCAATTATAGAGGCGCGGCTCCCATTCATTGGGCAGTGATAAATGGTGAAGTCCAAACTGGTGTAACAACTTTTAAATTGCAACACGCTATTGATACGGGAGACATTCTTTTACAAGATAGTTTTACTATTGGACCAGATGAAACCACGGGCGATGTGCATGACCGTATGAAATTGATTGGCGCCTCCTTATTGGTCAAAACAATTGATGGCCTAGCTGCTAACGATATAAAGGAACAGCCCCAAGCATTATTGGCTGATTCAGCTGAGTTAAAACACGCTCCTAAACTCTTTACAGAAAACTGCCAAATCAACTGGAATAGACCTGTACAAGAACTACATGATTTTATCAGAGGTCTTTCTCCATTTCCAGGTGCCATTTCCAAATTGGATGGAAAAATCTTGAAGATTTATAGAAGCAGCAAAGAAATAGTCCAACATGCTCACCCCATTGGGCAACTATTTACTGATGGAAAAACTTTTCTAAAATTTGCAGCTATTGATGGTTTTATACAGGTTCTAGACCTACAATTAGAAGGTAAGAAAAGAATGCTGGCAGCTGATTTTCTTAGAGGTTATAGACCCGAGCAAGACCAATAAAATTGAAAACAACATGGCTTATTTTGCCAATAATTGTTTCAATTCCGCTTGATCAACCACGCCCTGTTTGCGCCAAACCTCTTTGCCATTTTTATAAATAATAAAAACAGGAAGTGCTTCAACGCTTTGAGATTTCATTACTTCCAAATCATTACCGCCATCTACTTTTACAAAGGAAAATTTTAAACTGGCATCTGCTAATAATGCATTTAGAACGGGTTCCATTTTTTTACAAGGAGGGCACCACTCTGCACCAAAATCTACTAATACCAGCGGATCTTTGGTGGTAGCAGTGGCATAAGTAGTCAAACTCATTTGCGGTATATTGGAATTGGCTTCTACAGATTTGCCACTCATTTTCCAAGCAGTTAATCCGCCTTGCATATTCAAGACTTCTTTGTAACCCAAACCTAATAGGTATTGCGCGGCACTGCCACTTCTTACACCTGATGCACAATAAACCAAAATGGGTTTTGATCTATCCAAATATTGGGTTCTGTCTTTAAATTGTTCCGGGTTATTCCAATCGGCTTGTAAAGCGTTTTTCAAATGGCCCGACTGGTATTCGGCAGCCGTTCTAACGTCTAATAATTGGTAGGCACCAGATTGTATTTTACTATCAAATTCTGTAACCGAAACAGATGCTTTCTGAGCTTGAGAATTGCAAGCTGAAAGACCTAAAAACAATACAAGGCCAAGAAGTAACTTTTTCATGAGAAAGGTTTAAAAATTAATATTCCACATAAGTCATACTTACCAAAAAACGTTGATCATCCATTCCCAATGCAGCTGCTGCTGCATTATTCAACCTAATCATTAAACCAGCAGCTCCTTTGGTTTCAGGTAAAGGCCCCAAAACTTTAGCGCAAACGCTTTTCTTATTGGATGCTGTTACACGCACAATGGTACCGGGAATAATTTCATTAATCAAGACATAGAACTTGCGATCATTCCAACCATTGATGGTTTTGAAAATAGCAGCATCGCCTGTTAGATATTGGTAAGCCCTGTCTTTGATGCGTTGTTGATACGTATGGGCAAAATAACCCTCGTCATTAGACCTTGGTCTGTAACTAAAATCTCCTTCTGTTTGTACCAAAGTAGGGGCTACCAATCCTGGCTTTCTATCAAATACAGCATTGGCTTTAGGCGCTCCCGGATTGTTATTTTTGCTTGCTGTATTGGCAGCAGGGTTTGTTAAAGCTGAGCCAGCTTTACTTGCCTCTTTTGTTACTAATGAATTCACAACTACTGACAATTCCACCGGAGGTTCTGGCAATGGAATCTCGGTGGGTTTAATTTCACCAGTCAAAGTCTTTGCTCCAAACTTAGCCGCATCAAAAACATTGGGATTGGGTAGACTATCGTATGCAATAGACTGATATGCTGCTGTAACATGGAGGGCCTGGTTATTTCTAACAAATCCTACCACCAAAAACTTTCCCTCTGCAACTAGGTCTTCCAGTACCAAATTCCATCGCTTTAGCGTATCAATATTTAACTTATTGTAGCGCTGACTAATTCTTGAAAGGTTGTCACCCGTTTTTACTTGGTGATATATTGGCTGGAATTTCCCAACAATATTTCTTTGGAGAAAATTGTCTCGTAAAAGAGGGATTCTCAACTCCTCCCCTTTTCTCAGGTGGATATGCTGATTCATGGTATTGTACTTTGCCAATACGGCCAATGGTACATTAAATTGCTCCGCTAGACCTTCTAAGGTCTGACTACCAGGAACAGTATAGTAAACGTATAGGCTGGCACCTGTACCCGCCGCCTTTAAGCGGCTTTGTGCTGCTACTGCAGAACAACTCAATAAGGCAATGATCCATCCTATAAATTTCATACGGTACTAAGTTAGCCTATTGTAAAATTAATCTTTTAGTATTCGCCACTGCGCGGGATAATAATTATTGATTCTATTGGGTAACACTTTCACCCAACCTAGAGACAATCCACAATATTGCAACAAATTCCATCCATTGGGGCCATTTAAAACCAAATCTTTGCGTTTTAGGTACAATAAAGCCTGTTCCAAATCTATTTCCAATGAAGAAAAATGAGACTTGATTAGACCACTCAAGGCTAGTTCATGGGCAGGCACCAAGTCCTTCCCTTTTAAACTCCCAATTTCAACGCCTGCTTTTTTTATATACAAATGACTAGCCAATAACCCTATTTCTGCCATCCATTGTTCTGGTATACCCCTAATGGCTCCGGATTGTAGAAAATAAGATAGGCCCTCTTTTAGGGGCAAGCTAGCTTCTAATTGTTGTATTTCGTTTTTTGACAAGAAATTGATTTGATTGGGTTTTTGTTTTTTATACCCTTCTGATCTTTGCTTTTGAAAAGCTGCAAGATAAAAACCTTCTCCCATTAATCGATTGGGATAAAACCGGTATCCAGTTGCTCCAGAATCCTTAGCGCTAGTTTCAATAATTCCCCAATCAGCATTTAGCTCCAAAGTCATGCTTTTCATACCCATTTCTGCAATTAGCCAATCTGCAATGGCTTCATTTTCTGCTTCTGAATAGGAGCAAGTGCTATATATCAAAATCCCTTCTTCTTTTAATGCTGGAAGCATATCAGACAAAATGCGCTGCTGCCTTTGTGAGCAAAGCACCACATTGTCTTCACTCCAATGGTCAATAGCATCGGGGTCTTTTCTAAATAAGCCGCTGCCACTACAAGGAGCATCCGCTAATATAAGGTCAAAGTAACCTGGTAAGGATTGAAAATGCGATGGATCATTATTGGTTACCACAGCAGCAGCGGTACCCCATTTGCTAATATTTTCTACTAGAATGGCTGCTCTATTTTTAATAACTTCATTAGCTACTACCAAGCCATCTTTAAAATGACTAGCCAACAGGGTGGATTTACCGCCAGGTGCGGCACATACATCCAATACTTTTTTACCTGCTTGATCTGGCATTAATTGTTGCAAGGCCTGCCAAACAAACATACTACTGGCTTCTTGAACATAATAGGCCCCTGCGTGTAACAGGGGATCAAAAGTAAAAAAAGGGCGTTCCTTTAAATAATAGCCATGGTCACACCAAGGTACGCCTCCGTTCAATTTTATAATAGGTGATGGTATGGGCTTGGCGGGATTCAAACGAATAGAAACCACTTGGTCCCCACTAGCATGCACTTGTTCAAAAGCACTAGGCTCAAAACCGGCAATATGCTGTAAGGATTGAATAAGGGCCTGGGGTACTTGCAAGGTCTAGTTTTTACAAATATAAGGCTATCCCAAAAGGCTTATTAGCTAATTAGTAACCTAATATTGGATGATGAAATCTTGTTTAACCAGTTGTTCTTTTCTAAAAAAAACAATTCCAATAAAAAACAGGTCAATACTTAGGCTGATGGAAGGGTCTTTCTTGATAGCTTCCCAAGCAGCTTCCATTTCTTTGCTCCAATGAATATCATCAAAAATGAGGATGGAATGTTCTCTCATTTTAGGCTTTAATAGTTGAAAATAATGCATGGTTGGCTCGTAGCGATGGTTGCCATCAACAAAAACAAAATCCAATTCTTCCATATTATCTAACAGGGGCTGTAGGGTTAGATCAAAATTGCCCCTAACCAATTGTATATTGTCAATCCCCAAGCTTTTAAAATTGGCTTCCGCCAAGTCTGCTATGGCGTTGGAACCTTCCATACTCCATATTTTGGCTACGGGATTTGCCAAAGCCATATAGGCCGTAGTGACTCCTAAAGAAGTACCTAATTCCAAAATAGTTTTGGGTTGAAAATGGGCCACCATCCTAAATAATAATTGTCCAAATTTTTTGGGCTTTAATGAGGAAGCCGCAACAGTGGCCACTTTTCTAGTAGTAGATGCATGTACCCTTGATCCTGCTCCAAAATCTTCTATTGTAATACTTACTTGGTTCTTACGCATTTGTTGCCGCAGTGGTTCTACCTGCTCATAGGCATAAAAACTACGTTTGTCATTCAACAATTTCTTGATAAATGAAAACACAAAGGGGGAGTGCGCTCCATGCCCCTTGCCATTGAGGGCTATGATTCGGTAGCGTAGGTATTTAAAAAACAATGCTGCAGCTGAATACATTAAACTTTGTGTTGGTCAGGAAATCTTTTGAGTAACCACAGCATTCCATAAATCCCTGTGAACAAACTCATACAAAAGAGGCCATTCATTACGAGTTGAAAAGGGGCCGTATCAAAACTGACAAATCTTGGCAAACTGAATAGGACCAACCAAATAGGACAACCCGCCCAAAATTTTGATGCAAGCCATTTAGAAGCAAATAAGAAGGGCCAAATGATTAATATTCCCATTTGAAATAGTTCTATCATGGGTGGCATATAACTACTACTTTTTAAGCCCATAGTCTTAGCCAACTGATACAAACCAATCAATTGCCTCACAAAAAAAATGGCATGAAATATCATGGAAATTTGTAAGACAAATAGTAGTCTGAGCCAGGTTTTTTTGGCTCCCCAAACTGGCTTCCAGGAAAGCAGTAGTAGAATGGGGAATGAGTAGAAAAATATAGTTGCAATAAAATAATACATGATGATTAGCTTTTCTTTTTCCAAGTTTGAAACCGAAACGGATAAGCGTGTTTTGCATCAGGTAAATGGGAATAATCTTCTATCAAGGTCCAACCTGTACCCAATGCTGAAAAAAAGCTATCCCCTTCCAAAACAGTTTCTACCCTAGTTAAATAAACGGTTTGAGCTTGGGCAATTGACTGGGAATAAATATCGGCCCCGCCAATAATATAGACTTCTTTATAGTCCGCTTTTTCTGCCATTGCATAAGCCTCTTCCAAAGAACTGGCTTTATATACTCCCGCTGCTTGCCAATCTTTTTGTCGGGTTAGTACAATATTCATTCTACCAGGTAATGCTTTTCCAGAAAGTGATTCAAAGGTTTTCCTTCCCATGATTACCGGCATGGCCCAGGTTCTGTTTTTAAAAAAGCGCATATCCTTGGGTAAGTGCCAAAGTAATTGGTTATTTAAACCAATGGCATGGTTGCTGGAAGCGGCAACTACCAAACTGATATTCATGTTCAAAAAATTTATTAGCCATCTAAACGGCTACAGGTGCTTTAATAGGTGGATGGTGTTGGTAATTCTCCAAACTGAAATCTTCAAACTGGAATCCAAATATGTCTTTTACCGCTGGATTAATTTTCATGGTTGGTAATGGAAACGGCTCCCTTGCCAATTGGGTTTGCGCTTGTTCCATATGGTTGTTGTAGAGGTGAACGTCTCCAAAACTATGCACAAAATCGCCGTATTCTAAGTCACATACTTGAGCTATCATCATGGTCAACAATGCATAAGAGGCAATATTAAAAGGTACTCCTAGAAATACATCCGCACTGCGTTGATACAATTGGCAACTCAATTTTCCATCGGCCACGTAAAACTGGAACAAGCTATGACAGGGCATCAAGGCCATTTTGGGTAGCTCTGCCACATTCCAGGCGCTAACAATCATCCTTCGGCTATCTGGCGTCTGTTTTATTTGTTTAATCAGATCACTAATCTGATCAATAGTTGTTCCATCTGCACCCTGCCAACTGCGCCATTGCTTTCCATATACTGGCCCCAAATCACCATTTTCATCCGCCCACTCATCCCAGATACTAACTTTGTTTTCATTCAAATAGGCAATATTGGTGTCCCCTTTTAAAAACCATAGTAGTTCATATACAATGCTTTTTAAATGGAGTTTCTTAGTGGTTACCATGGGGAACCCCTTTTGTAAGTCAAAACGCATTTGGTAGCCAAAACAACTTTTGGTACCGGTTCCTGTTCTATCGGTCTTCACCGCACCATGGTCAATGATATATTGTAAAAGCTGGTGGTATTGCTGCATGGCTGCAAGGTACGGAAAGATGTATGCTGCCTGCTGCTAGATGCTGAATTGGGGATTTTCTGTTAATTAAAGCGGGAATCCTACCTATCATGGCAAATTTCAAATTCTTGTAAAGCGTTTGGAAACCGCTAACTTTACGCGGCCTATAAATTATGCAAATAGCTAATTGAAATGCACTTAGTTAAAGACAAAGGCTAAAAAACAAGTTATGAAGATACTTATTGCAGATGACCATACCATTGTAAGGGAAGGCTTGAAAAGAATTCTGTTGGAAGCTTTTCCATTTTGTGAAATCCATGATGTATCTGATTCTGCTGATTTGCTAAAAAAAGCCCTTCATGAAACATGGGATATCATTATTTCTGATATTACTATGCCTGGTCAATCTGGAATTGAAATATTAAAACAGATTAAGGAACACGCCCCCACTATTCCAGTTTTAATGTTAAGCATGCACGCTCCTGAACAATATGCCGTTAGGGCAATCAAAGCCGGCGCTTCTGGTTATTTGACCAAGGAAAGTGCCCCATTTGAACTTGTCAATGCCGTAGAAAAGATCTTGGGAGGTCGCAAATATATTAGCCCGCAAGTAGCTGAGGTATTGGCTGAATCTATTGAACAGAATTTTGACAAAGTACCACATGAAATCCTCTCTGATAGAGAATTTGAAGTACTCAAATTAATTGCAGAAGGTCAATCTATCTCTAAAATTGGAGAAACCCTTTCTTTAAGTGTTAATACCATTAGTACCTACCGTACTAGGATCATGGAAAAACTCAATATCCATAACAATGCTGACTTGGTTAAGTATGCCATGAAGCATAATCTCACATAACAATCTGCGAATATGGATTGAATATATTTAAGAACCCTTTTTTTATAGCTACATGGCTCATTAGGATTCTCTTCTCTCTAACTCTTTCTTGATCAACGCTAATTCTCTCCCAGTTTGACCACTCATACTACTATTTTCTTGTGCCCTGCGCATCAAATAAGGAATAACATCTCTGATGGGACCAAAAGGCAGGTACTTACTAACACTTAAACCTGCTTTAGCAAGGTTAAAGGTAATATTATCACTCATCCCGTATAATTGAGAAAAATGCAAATGAGGATGTTGTAATGACAAGCCTTTTTCTTCCATCAAACTCGCCGCTAACAAATTGCTTTTGTCATTATGAGAAGCTACTATACAGGCTACCCTATCAATATGTTCTATACAAAAACGAATACTGTCATTGTAATCTCTATCTGTAACTTCTTTATTGGCTTGAATAGGTGATTCATAACCCAATTCTAAAGCACGTTCCCGCTCTTTTTCCATATAGGCACCTCGTACCAACTTAATACCCAAAATAAAGCCTTGCTGCACAGCAATTTGATGGGAGATTTTTAAAAAGTGTAATCTATCGTGTCTATACAATTGAATGGTATTATACACCACCGCCTTTTCTTTGTTAAAGATCTCCATCATTTCCATGGTGAGTCTATCAACAGGGTCTTGTATCCAACTCTCTTCTGCATCAATGAGTACACCAATGTTTTTTTCTGCAGCTGCTTCACAAATAGTATACATCCTTTCTCTTACCCTATCCCATTCTGCAATTTCAGCTTCATGGTCATGAATGCCACTTCTGAGTCTAGGCGCTTCATTTAGGGTTTGCAACAAGCCATGTCTTGCAAGACCAGTTACTTTGATGCTGATATAGGGAATATTAGCCTGCGTAGCCGCATAATTTATTACGCGTATAAACTCATCTGTTGCTAAGTCAAAATTGTCTTCTCCTTCTTTTCCTTCTACGCCATAATCCAGAATTACTTTCACGCCATATTTACCCAATACTTCACCAACAGAGGCTGTTTCTTCCAAAGTTTCTCCACCCACAAATTGTTTGAAAATTGTCTTTCTAATTATGCCATGAATAGGCAATCCCGTTTTCATTAAAAACGGTGTTAACCTTGTTCCCAATTGTACAAACAATGGGAAGCCCATGGTACTAAAAAGGAACTTAGCTCCTTTCAAATCTTTGTTGGCCTTGTAGGCAAATGCATTCTCGGTATTTTCAAAGGAAATATTCATTGCTAACGGGCGTTCGTTACGCGAATATCGGAACAGAACGTTTAAGAAAAAAAAGGAATTATGGTTTCTGGGCTTATTTAGCCAAAAAGTTTAAATAGCTTGGTGATTAAAGGGCTGTAAAACCATTTCACTGACTACTCCTGAACGGGGTTGTTGGCATAAAAACCAGACAGCTTTTGCAGCTTCCTCTGCCACCACCATTTTGTCTCTTTGAACCCGAAGGTCTATCTGATCCCAGAAGGCTGAATCCACGCCACCTAAAAACAAATTAGTAATTCTAATTTCCGTTCTTTTTAATTCTTCCCTAATGCTTTGCATCATACCCACTAAACCATATTTGCTGGCGCTATACGCAGCGGCTCCAGCCATAGGCACTTTACCTAACACCCCCGGAATATTGATAATCAAACCCTTTTTCTGCTCTTTCATACCAGGCAAAATGGCTTGCATCAGATGAAAGCCCCCTATCAAATTTACTTGTAAGGATTGCATAAAATCTGCTTCTGAAAGTAATTCTAATGGTTTGATAATACCAATTCCAGCAGCGTTAACCAAGATATCTAGCACTGGCATCTCCTGTTTTAAGGCAGACATGGCGGCAAGAATAGAGGCAGTATTGCTCAAGTCCATTTCAAAACTGAGCTGTTTAGCAATGCCATTGATACTGGCCAATTCCTCCAACTTGGTTTTATTTCTTCCTGTTATTGCAACAATTGCTCCAGAGCCTACTAATAGTTTTACAATAGCCGCTCCAATGGTTCCTGTGGCCCCCACTACCAATACTTGTTTACCCTTGAGTGTCTCCATGTTTTTTGTTTTAAAAACACCCAATGCTGTTTTTTGTTCTGTTTCCTACTTTTATTTGTGTTTTAAGCAGAACTTTACTGCATGAAGATTACCCATACAGAGATATATAAATTCAGCATTCCCATGCTGCCTTTTACCATCGCCACAGGTACAATGCACTATGCCCAGAATCTCTTAGTGCGTATTCATACCGATAATGGGATTATTGGTATTGGAGAGTGCTCCGCCTTTCCCATGATTGCAGCAGAAACGCAAGCTACCTGCTATGAAATGGCAAAGGATTTTGCCCAAATTTGGAAAGGGAAAGACCCTTTGGACATTCCAACCAGGATGGAAGAACTGGACCTATTTACCGCAGGGAATTATACCGCCAAAAGCGCTTTTGACTTGGCACTCTATGACATTTCAGCAAAAAATGCCCGTCAGCCTTTGTACCAATTCCTAGGTGGTAAACCCAAAAGAATTGAAAGTGATTTGACTATTGGCATAGGTACCCCCGAACAAATGGCTGCCACCGCCTTGGAATTTGTAGGCAAAGGAGTAAAGATGATTAAAGTGAAATTGGGCAAAAAACCTGCCGAGGATATTGAAAGAATTAGACAAATCAGATCAGCCATTGGACCTGCTACCATTTTAAGAATTGACGCCAATCAAGGATGGTCTTTTGACGATGCAGTAATTGCCCTAACTGGATTAGGAGGTTTTGGTATTCAATTCTGCGAGCAACCCATGCGTAAATGGAATGACGAGCGCTTACCCGAACTCATGGCCCTATCGCCCATTCCCATTATGGCAGATGAAAGTGTTTTTACCCACCATGACGCGGAGAGATTGATTAGGAACAAAGCCTGTGACTATATCAACATTAAATTTGCCAAAAGCGGAGGCATATTAGAAGCCATTAAAATTAATCAGGTAGCGGAAAAAAATGGTATTGTATGTATGCTGGGCGGCATGTTAGAAAGCAGGGTGGCCCTCACTGCTAAAGTACATTTTGCCATGGCCTTTGATAATATTCATTTTTATGATTTAGATACCTGTTTGCTTGGTCATCAAAAAGATCCAGTTTTGGGCGGCGTAACATACCAAGGAATGGAACTACTATTAGGTGATAGTCCTGGCATTGGGGCCGATGTTGACCCTGAGTATCTGAAAAACCTAGAGCAAACCTCTATCTAACCCTATCTTTGCAAAAAATAACAGAATCCACCCATGGAAGGCAAAAAAGCAACAGAGAGTTTTACCATAATGAATGAACTGGTTTTACCCAACGATACAAATACTTTTGGAAACTTAATGGGAGGCCGTCTCATGTATTGGATGGATATTGCTGCAGGCATTGCCGCTGGCAAACATTGCAATACCCCCAGTATGACGGCATCGGTTGATAATATCAGCTTCAAGAATCCCATTAAACTGGGGAATGTAGTTCATATTGAAGCCCAGGTTTGTAGGGCTTTTAATACTTCTATGGAAATTCATTTACGCGTTTGGGGAGAAGACCTACTTCACCAATATAAGTATGAAAGTAATGAAGCTTTTTTCACTTTTGTAGCCCTTGATCCTAATGGAAAACCTAGATTGGTACCACCAGTGATTCCTGAAACAGAAGAAGAAATAAAATTGTTTGAAGGCTCTTTGCGCAGAAGACAATTAAGATTGATCCTTTCCGGAAAAATGAAGCCAGATGATGCCAGTGAGTTAAAGGCATTCTTTATGAAATAAGTTTATTTCTCTACAATATTCAACAAGTGATGCTTGCTTTTGAGCATGTATTCTTTGCTTTGTTCAATAGCATGCATTACTTGATCTAGAATTACATCTACCGGTTGGGAATAATCAATCACCATGGGTTCCTTAAATCTGATAGATAATTGAGCCCCTTTTTTCTTGAATGTTAAACCGGTTTTAGAAAAGGCCCTCCAGAATCCATTGATCACTACAGGAACAACAATGGGGTGGTTATTCTTAATAATATGAGCGGTACCCTTTCTCCCTGGTGCAAATGGCTTGGTTGTTCCTTGAGGAAAAGTAATCACCCAGCTTTTATTCAATGCTTCGTCAATTTTTTGAGTATCGGTTTCATCTCTGTTCCTGGCAACATCCTTTCCATCCGATCTCCAAGTTCTCTTGATGGTAAGCGCTCCCGCCATTTTAAAAAGGCGACTGATGAAACTCCCATTCATGGTTTCTTCAGCAGCTACAAAATATACATTGGTAAAGGGATTCAACAAATAATAAGGCAGACCCAATCTATTCTCTTTGCGCCATTTGACCGCACAAAAAATGTGTAAAAAAGTTATCACGTCTGCAAAATAAGTTTGGTGATTACTCACAAACAGTACATTTTTTTTGGGTAACCCCTTTAAATGTTCCGTACCTTCTATTCGTATATTATTGACCATGGCCAATCCTGGATAAGAGGCAGCACCAACCAAGGCATATACAAAAGAACGCACTATTTTAATATTCCTCATTCGCTCAGTCAATGGCATAGAATGCTTATTTGCAGCACTGCAAAATAGGGAATGTCAACAAATTGTAGGCGAGAACCATAAAAATAAATCTATTGTATGCTACATACCAATAATTTTGTGCCAGCAAAATCAATACATGGAACTCAATACAGTGATATTTGACATAGATGGTTTACTCATTGATAGTGAACCATTGTGGAACGAGGCAGCCGAAGAAGTATTCAAAGCTTATGGCGTTAATCTAACAGAGGAACAATATAAAAGTACCACTGGCTTAAGAACAAAAGAGTTTGTACACTGGTGGTTTGGTCATTATCAAATTGGAGAAGCTGAGCACAGTATTGCTGAAAAAAAAATTGTCCGTTCTGTGCTTAAAAAAATTGAAAATCAAGCGGCAATCATGCCCGGTCTTGGTTATATTTTTGACTTTTTTCACAAGAAACAGTTCAAAATTGGATTGGCCACATCCTCCCCTCAAGAATTAATTGACTTAGTAATACAAATGACAGGGATTGGGCAATATCTTCATGCCACTGCTTCTGCAGACGAGCTTCCATTTGGCAAACCACACCCACAGGTATACCTGAATTGCGCTGCAAAAATGAATGCTACCCCTACTAGTTGTATTTGTTTTGAAGACAGTTTTAATGGTATGATTGCAGCAAAAGCGGCTAGAATGAAATGCGTTGTAGTGCCGCATTACTCCCAATTAAAAGACGAAAAATGGGGCGCTGCAGACTTAAAACTTTCATCACTTCAAAATTTTGGAGAACTGCATTTTAATTTGGTCCAATACTAGTTTTCAAAACAGTTACTGCACCCTAACATAGATGCATAAAAAAGTCCCGAACCATTGTTCGGGACTTTTTTACAACTAGACTAAGTATTAGTTCTTGCTCTTTAAATTAGGGAATGGAGCAGGTACGGTATTAGGACCTTCTTCAGTAGTTCCTTGCAAATCAACCGTGTTAAGATCGCCATCTTGACCATAAGACCAGATAAATCTACTTTCAGCAACTCCTTGTTTTTCAACTAGGTATTTGATAACTGCATTAACCCTATCCCAACTCATTTGCTGAGCAGACTTACTAGAAGCCCCGTAACCAATTACTTTAACTTTACAATTAGGGTTGGCATTAATTTTTGCTGCAGCAGCTGCCAATACTGTTTCATTGTCTTTTGTCAATTTAGCATTGCCTTTGAAATGCACACTAGGCAAACCTCCAATAGTACATTCAGGAACTGTGTTGTTGGGTTTCATATTAGAAACCATGTCTCTGATCTCTTTGCAACATGCTAGTTCAGGGCAATTACCAATACCATCTGCGTTCACAGGAAAGCATTTTTGAGGTGTCAAGAGTTCCTTATCCTTAAAATCAGGAACACCATCTCCATCAGTGTCTTTTGAAACACCATGACTATCTACAGGAGCTCCAGCAGGCGTATTGGGCTCCAAGTCAAATTGATCAGTAACCCCGTCTTTGTCTGCATCAGGCAAAACAATTTTAGGTAACTTCATATGGGTAGGTTTATTCAATTCTGAATAAACATAGTTATTAGGGTTAATCCAATACAATGGTTCAACACGCTTTCTACTTTGTGCTGTTACTTGTAAGGCAACAACCGCCAATAACAGTACAGACATTATTTTGATGATTCTTTTCATGTTAGTTATTTTAATCGGTGTGTGGCTTATAAATTGATATTGATATGGGCGCTCAAATAGCTCATGAGGCCTCTCTGTGAAGACAGACCAGATCCATCAACATATTTGTCTAGGGTTGTAAATTTTTGCTCAACACCTACATTGTATTTGGAATTAATTTTGTAAGAGAATCCTCCACCAAAGTTTAACCCATGTCTAACAATTCTGTTAGCAACGGTAAAGAGAGAGCCCCTCTTTCCATCAGGGTTATAACCAGGAGCATCATATTTACCGTCTTGTAATGCTTGAACTGCAGAAACAATATCTTTTGTAGGAGCATTAAAATTAACCGTTGAATAATTATATAATCCACCAGTGGCATTTCTTGAATCAATTTGGGTTTCAGAACCTACCATAGAATAACCAACTAAGAAATACAAATTCCATTTTGGATTACCTCTATAATAACTTTGAGGATTAATGGAATAGATGAAATCCAAAGAAGCTGTTCCAATGCTTGCGCGATAGTTAGGAACATAAAAGGACGTGTTACCATAACTATAATAATAACCAAATCCAGGACCTTGAATGGCTTTAATACCTTGGCCATAGGTTACTGAACTAGTGATTCCAGCACGGACAGACCAGTTATGGTCAATGGCTTTTCTCAGGGTAATACCTGCGCCATAACCACCTCTTTGCCTAACGGCGGTATTCATTAAAAATGCATACCCCCCATGAACACCTAATTCCCATTGACTACGTGGTTTGGGAGGGTAAGGGAATTGGTTGTTTAAAAACTCATTGTATTGGGGTAAAGACTTGGTTGCTACTTTGGAACTATCTTTCCAGTCCCATCCCCAATTTGATTGAGCCATACCGCTTGTCTGTAAAAAGACAATCAGAGCTGCTACTAATAAGTACTTTTTGCTTGCCATAATGGATATTTGTATTTTATAAGAATGCGTGGAATATAGATTAATCAAAATTATACATCGTGTCCGATAAAGCCAAGTTTTATAGCTTCAAAAGCGTTAAAGACAACTTAAAGACAATATATAGACAAAATTCATCAAGCTAACGTTGCTTCATATGGTAATATTGTTAGGAACAAACTTATATTGCAGCCAATTATAGGATCAGTGAGCATATGAAGCTAGCACAACAGGTAATATCGGCCGAATTAACGCAGTTTGAATCCCGTTTTAGGGATGCGGTAAAGAGCAGGGTGGCACTATTGGACCGAATCATGCAATATATTGTCAAGAGAAAAGGCAAACAAATGCGCCCTATGTTTGTGCTTTTAAGTGCCAAGCTAGGTGGTGAGATCAATGACAGTTCCTACAGAGCAGCTTCTTTGGTTGAATTAATACATACCGCATCCTTGGTGCACGATGACGTAATTGATGAAAGCAATATGCGCAGGGGTTTCTTTTCCATTAATGCCCTCTGGAAAAACAAAATTGCTGTAATGGTAGGCGATTATTTATTGATGAAAGCCTTATTACTAGCCCTGAATAATAGAGAATATGTGGTGTTGGATGCATTGGCTGAAGCCGTAAAAGTAATGGCCGAGGGGGAACTATTGCAATTTGAAAAATCCAGAAAACTCAATCTTAGAGAAGACATTTATTACGATATTATCAAAGGTAAAACAGCCTCCCTACTGTCTTCCTCTTGTGAAGCAGGGGCATCAACTACTTTTACTGACCCAGAAAAAATACAGCAACTGAAATTGTTTGGAGAAAAAGTGGGAATGGCTTTCCAAATCAAGGATGACCTTTTTGACTACGGCAGTCAGGATGTTGGAAAACCAACGGGCAATGATATCAAGGAAAAGAAATTGACACTCCCGCTCATCTATACTTTAAACAATTGCAGTGCCAACCTTAAAAAACAATTGATTTATATTATCAAGAATCAGAACACTCAAAAAGACAAAGTGAAATTTGTCATTGATGCGGTTGTAGCAGCAGGTGGCATTAGGTATGCCGAACAAAAAATGGAATCTTATAGAGATGAGGCCTTGGCCATACTACATGAGTTTCCAGAAAGTCAAGTAAGAAATGCATTAGAAGAATTGGTTCGTTATACTACAGATAGAAAATACTAATGCAGAAACGCTGGAACATATTAAATTCCAACAAAGAAAAAGTGGCGGCATTACAGCGCTCCCTTAAAATCAATAAAACCATTTGCGGAATATTGGTGCAAAGGGGCTTGGAAGACTTTGAAGCCTCACAACATTTTTTCAGACCACAGCTATCCGATTTACATAGTCCCTGGTTAATGAAAGACATGGATAAGGCCGTTGAAAGAATTTTATTGGCTTTTGAGCAATCAGAGAAAATGTTAGTGTTTGGAGACTATGACGTGGATGGCACAACAGCAGTAGCTTGCCTTTACCAATTTTTACTAGGCATTTATGAACAGGTAGCATATTATATTCCGCATAGATACAAAGAAGGTTATGGTGTAAGTAAAGCAGGAATAGACTTTGCTCATGAGCAAGGCATCACCTTAATTATTTCTTTAGACTGTGGCATTAAATCAGTAGAACTAATTGCCTATGCCAAAACTTTGGGAATAGATTTTATTGTATGTGATCACCACTTGCCAGACAAAGAGCTCCCACCGGCTGTTGCTATTCTAAATGCCAAGCAACCCAATTGCCCCTACCCTTATAAAGAATTATGTGGTTGTGGAGTAGGTTTTAAACTAGCCAGCGCGTTGGCAGAGCAATTGGGTTTACCAAATTCAAGTTATTTGCAATACCTAGATTTGGTTGCTACCGCAATAGCCGCGGATATAGTACCTATTACAGGAGAAAATAGGGTACTCACTTATTATGGTCTTCAAAAAATAAATGAGAATCCTTGCCCGGGCATCAAGGCTTTGAAAGATTTAGCTGGTGTAAAAACCAAAATGCTTATTACTAATGTAGTCTTCATGATTGCTCCTAGGGTCAACGCTGCAGGAAGAATGGACGATGCAAAAAAAGCGGTTCAGGTCTTTATAGAACAGGATGCCAAAAAAGCCATAGAGCTTGCTTCTTTATTGCATCATGACAATACCGACAGAAAAGAAATGGATGCCAGCATTACCAAAGAAGCATTGGAAATGATTGAACAAGACATCCATTTTCATAGTAAGAAAACTACGGTAGTCTATCAAGAACACTGGCACAAAGGAGTAGTAGGGATTGTGGCAAGTCGATTAATAGAAAAACACTATCGTCCAACCATTGTACTCACCCTTAGCGGTGACTATGCGGGTGGCAGTGCCAGAAGTGTAGCTGGATTTAATTTATACGAAGCCATTCATGCTTGTAGAGAATGGCTAATTGGATATGGGGGGCATTTTGCTGCTGCAGGAATGACCTTGCTTCCAGAAAACGTTCAGGCCTTTGCTGATGCATTTGAAGCAGAAGTTTCTAGAACCATCCCAGCAGCATTATTGGTTCCAGAAATCACTATTGATGCACCTGTGGAATTCTCAGAAATTACCCCAAGTTTCTACCAAATTTTACAACAAATGGAGCCCTATGGTCCTGAGAATATGCGCCCCGTTTTTGTAGCCAGAAATGTAATGGAAACTGGTTTTTCAAAAATTGTCAAAGAAGCCCATGTAAAATTTGTGTTGAAGCAAAAAAACATCAACTTCTCTGGAATTGGATTTAATATGGCTGACAAATTTCATTTACTTCAAAAGCAGGAGCCACTTGATCTTGTCTTTTGTGTAGAAGAAAACGAATGGAATAACACTACTAGTTTGCAATTACGCGTGATAGATATTGAATTGAGCAAAGCGGCACAGTTACTGTAGAAATAATGCAAATCTTATATTGAGACCATAAAAAATGGTTGCTTTTTTTTAAAAGCAACCATTATATAACCAATACAACTAATTAATCTAAGAGATTTATTTTCCAGTTTCCATTAGCTCAATACTGCGATTGATGAAATTGGTTAACTCTGCACCTTTTAACAATCCTTGACTCAATAAAGCTAGGTCAGCCAAAGAGCGTACCTGTTTTTCTTGAAGAGGTTTATCTTCCACTTTTAATAGTGTTTGATAAATGGGGTGATTGCCATTAATGGTTAATGTTACTTCATCTGGCATTTGCGCATAAAATGCAGTCATGCCTCCGCCTACACCAGCCATATCTTTCATTCTACGCATGAACTCTGGTCTAGTAGCCACCACTGGAGCTGAATCCTTACTCAATCCTTTTACTTCTGTAGTTACATGCAGTTCAGGAATTTGAATGGTAAACAATTCTTTTAAACTGACTTCTTCTTCCTTACTCAAAACAGAGTCACTAGTTTCTTGCTTGTCAATGAGGTTGTCTACAATATCTGCATCTACTCGAACAAAAATGGTGTCCTGCCATTTCATTTCCATATTGTTGATAAAAGCTGCATCTACCAAGGTTTCCATTTTAACAACGCTATATCCTTTATTTGTAGCTGCTTGAATATAGGCATCTTGCTGAACAGGATTGGTAGTATAGAGTACCACTTGTTTACCTTCTTTGTTTTTCTGCAAAGCTTCAGTAGCCATTTTGTATTCTTCAACAGTATGGAACTTTCCAGTGGTATCTTCCATGACCAAGAACTTAGCAGCTTTTTCTAAGAACTTATCATCGGTCATCATACCGTATTTAACAAACAACCCAAGGCTATCCCATTTCTGCTCATATTCTGCGCGTTCCTTATTAAATAGTTCCTCTAATTTATCGGCTACTTTCTTGGTAATATGCGCATTGATTTTTTTCACATTGGGATCACCTTGCAAATAGCTACGGCTCACGTTCAATGGAATATCCGGAGAATCAATGACGCCTTGCAACAACATCAAAAATTCTGGGACAATATCTTTTACTTCATCCGTTACAAAAACCTGGTTGCAATACAACTGGATTTTGTCCTTTTGAATTTCGTAACTCTGCTTGATTTTAGGAAAGTACAATACCCCAGTTAAATTAAAAGGATAGTCCACATTCAAATGAATCCAAAACAAAGGAGTCTCATTGTAGGGATATAATTCTTTATAAAAATTCTCGTAGTCTTCTTTTGAAAGTTCACTTGGCTTACGCACCCAGATTGGATTGGTATTGTTGATAGACCTTTCCTCTACTGCCGCTGTAGTCTCTTCTCCTTCTTTAACCTCAACGGCTTCTTTTACCTGGCCTACTTCTTTAAAATAAATGGGAATGGGTAAGAATTTGCAAAAGCGGGTAAGGATTGATTGAATTCTAGAAGCATCTAAGAATTCCTTGCTTTCTTCATTAATGTGCAAGACAATTTTGGTTCCACGTTGGTTATAGTCTACTTCGTACAATTCAAATTCAGGACTACCATCACAACTCCAATAAACACCACTACCCTCTTTATGACTTTTAGAATACAATTCTACCCTATCAGAAACCATAAATGCAGAATAGAAGCCTAAACCAAAATGACCAATAATATTGGCATCCTTGTATTTTTCCATGAACTCTTCCGCACCGCTAAAAGCCACTTGGTTAATGTATTTATCAACCTCTTCTCCTGTCATACCTACACCACGATCCGTGATGCTCAATGTCTTTTCTTTTAGGTCTAATTCTACGTCAATACGAAGTTCTCCTAAATCACCTTTGGCTTCGCCGATGGAAGAAAGGGTTTTGATTTTCTGGCTAGCATCTACTGCATTACTCACCAGCTCACGCAAGAAAATCTCGTGATCGCTGTACAAGAATTTCTTAATGATGGGGAAAATATTTTCCGTCTGTACACGTATCTGTCCTTTTTGCATAGTATCTGTTTTGCTAGACATATTCAAAGACAGTACCAAAACCAAGTTTGCTGACAGGATGACAAGGAATGCCCCTAATAAAGACAAAATTCCTAATTTTTTGACAGAAAGCACCGTATATCAACACATGATGGCTCTATTTACATCGGGGAAGCCACATGTTCAAATCACTTGTATCCCTGATGACTAATTGTTTGGTAGAACCAAAAACCGAGTAAATCCCTTTAACATTGCCCATACCACCGGGAGTATTCAAAGCTGCAAAATTTGCATAGCCGCTGGTTCTGAGCAGGATTGTATTACCGTTACAATCTTGGATGGTTCGGTTCATGGACGCTTTATTTTTGGCATCTGCATAGGTTTTACCCGTATCAGCTACCGCAAATGCCACCTGGTTTAATTGCACTAATCGGCTTTGAAAATTATTTCCTAATGCTGTAATATTAACCATTTGGGCTTGGGGTTCTGGAACCACCAGCCCTTTAACCAAGAATTGATCAAATAGGGTTTGAGGAATGGGAAATAAACTAGGATAGGCAGGATCAGAAAGGTCTACCCCTGCACCTAACTGAATCAACTTACCATAATCCCCTAACCAGAGTCCTTTTAGGCGGATGGCTATTTGCATTCCTTGAGGATAATTGGCACTGAGTTTAATCCCATCCAACCTAATGGTAATTCCACCCGAACTATCTTGAACTACAATTGATTTGTAAAAATTATCTGTTCGGTCATTGGCTACCACCACCCCAACAATGGTATTTGGTTTTAGCCATTGTTCAAACTTACCAGAAACGTGTTTGGATTTTAGATCTTCAATAGTTAGATCTGCAGCATATACCTGGGCCAATTCTGTTGGTGGAATGTCATAATTGGGTTCACAGCAAAGGTTTAAAGACAAAATGACTATGGCAATTCCCTTGATTTGAAAGCCTTGATTTTTCATAAAAATGATATTGATTAAAAATGATAATTGATGGAGCAAGTCATAGTTAAACCCTGTCCAATAAAATATTTGGGGGCAAATTTTTCAGGGTCGCGATTATCAAAATCAAAACGCAATTGTTCTGCCGCACTTATGATTAGGTGCTGTTTGTTGAGTAGGTTATGAATACTCATACTTAAATCCAATTGCGCTGCCCCATTTTCTTTGGTATTGATGCGCTTGCTGATGTACAGATTTAAAAGGCTCTGAGCAGGCAGCTTTTCCTGCGCCAAAAGTCTTAATCCTTTCTCAGAATTAGGATCTACTGGGTAGAGTGCTTCCGCAGTTCTCCTAATGGGATTCCAGACCATCCATTGTCTATCAAAAAAATTGGCATTAATAGACCAAAACCAATTGCTTTGTGTGCGATGATTGAATCCAATTGAAATAGCTTGTTGGGGAGCGCCACCAATTGGATGTTGTTTGGCATAAATAGCTACTTGATTCAATTCAGACGCGGTATTATCTACTGTAATACTGGCAAACTGCCTGGTATTGTAGACAAAATTGCCCAATTGAATTCCTCCCTGAAAATGCCATTGACCTATTAATTTGGCATCCATACCCCATTCTAGCCCCAAGTGCCGCTGACCAATTCCACTAATAGCGTAATTGACAAAACTATGGTAGCCATCATGATAAAAGCTAAGCACATCCATGCCCTGTTGCATTTGAATCCAATACAATGACAACCTTGATTTTATGGATGGGGATTGTACCAAATACCCCAACTCTGCGCTAATTGTCTGTTGTTGACTAACCATCCCCTGTTGGTGATTTCTGGTTCTAGGAGAAATAAAAACATTGTCTGCATTAGGCGCTGTAGATTGAACGGCAGTTGACAAATAAAACCTTGACCTAGCACTTAAAACTCGGTTCATAGAAAATCTAAAACCCTTGTTTAAGAAAAACAGTTTATTAGACTCCCCCTTTGACTCTTTAGGAAACAAGCCATTGGCCACCATGCCTGTTCTCCAAAAACCAACAGGTGCTAATTCCATAGATAAAGTCCATCCCCAATTCCCCCGTTGTTCAGCCGTTTGAAACCAACAACTGGTTTTATGATGGATCATTGCATAATCATAGCCAAATGCATCCCCTTTCTGCAGAATGCGATTGGGTTCAAGTAGATTAAACTGAATGGATTGAGGATCATTGGGCATTTCTGATTCTGCAAATTGATTCCAATTCACATAAAATGCAGCACCCAACAAATCGGCCACCGACTTAAAATAATGGCTGCTTTGTAATTGGAAACTGATTCCCGTACTAAAGAACACAGCTTCCTTTAACAATCCATGATAGGTAGTGGCAAATTGAATTCTTTGAATGTCTTGATGTCTGTTTTCTACAATATAGCTGGCCCTTTTTCCACTAACCGTATTTCCAAGAATCCCATTAGCATTGTATACTTGATCAAAACTATTTTCATTGATCTGGTAAAGCCGATGCCAATTTAATTGTCTTAGTTCATGATTATTTTGCAATGCAATACTCACTGCATCTTTGATGGCTGGATCAGTCTGATAGCTGGGTAAGTACCTATAATAATCTGGTCTTGGATCTGGCGCGTGGTACCAATCTAATCCTGTTGTATTTCTATATCCTAATGAAAAGGCAAAGGAAGTTTGCAAGAACGATTGATTAGAAAATTTATGTTCTTCTGAAAGCATGAGGGTTGGCAGAAATTGTTTGCTTTGATTGGCATTACGTTGCAATCCATTTTGATATCCCCATGCAGGATTATAAGTTGGATCTCCCAATAAGTCAATAGATTCTTTTAAAACAGCAGCTTGTCTATCAGATGCTAATATTGCCCCAAACATTGCCAAAGAAATCATATCGCCCGAGCCTATTTTTTTATCTAAGCCCCAATAACAACTCCGTCCTTGGTTCTGAACGCCAGGTACCATCGGGGTCATACTAGTTCTAGCTGTAATTGCCAACCCCCAACTCCAACCCTTACTTGAGAGCCCACGGTGCAAGCCAATGTATATGCGATGGGTATTTCCTCGGTTCCCAAAACCATATCCAAGATCAATCCCCGTTTTCTGTTTAAAGGGTCTGATATCTATATTAGAACTGGTTCCCAAAATACTAATACCGGCATCAGATTGTTGATATACCGTGCTGGTTTCTCCTACCCTAAAAATGGCATTCATTCCATTCCAACTACTCCATAGACCTGTTCCGCTTGCAAGGTCAACCATGGGTAATCCATTAACCAATAATTGGTTGTTAGCATTACTCAAACCTCTTGCTGCTATTCTCATAGAGGAGAATTGAAAACCAGTAATGCTGACATACGGATCCCTAGTTGCTTGTAGCATTGGCGGCATGTACTCTGTGGCTTCCTTTAATTCATTCTCATTGATTAAGGGAATAGTATTAGATTCCAAATCGGTGACCAATCTGCTGGGGATATAAACAGAATCTTTGATCCTTTTTTTTTGAAGAAAAATGGTCTCTACTTGTAACTGACCCATTACTATTATGGGACAAAAATTTACAACAACAAACATTAGACAAATAAGACTTTTCATAGGATTTATTTTGGTATTTCTTCCAGCAAAATAGTAGGGAGAAGTCTAAAATGCTAGTAACTAAAATCATTTAAGACTTTAAAAATGAATCCATCTAAAAGCATCAATAGTTTAGTAAAAAAAACATGAAATCATTCTTGCTTATTGGGCTATTGTTGCTGCCATTACAAAGCCTATTGGCTCAAAACAAAACTGGACTCTCAAAAATTGCAGTCCTAGCTTTTTATAATTTGGAGAACTTTTATGACACCAAAGACAATAGTCTAGTGGACGATAATGAGTTTACCGGTACTGGCGCCAAACACTATAATGATGGAATTTATCAAAACAAAGTCTTACATCTAGCAACGGTTATAAAGGGTATTGGAGAAAAGTATACCAAGGATGGAGCTGCCCTATTGGGTGTGGTAGAAATTGAGAATGACACCGTATTACAAGACTTGGTGAATCATCCTTTACTAAGCAAAAGAAATTATCAATTTGTTCACTATAATTCCAAAGACAAAAGAGGTATTGACGTAGCGCTATTATACAATCCTACCTATTTCAAACCCATTCATTCCACAAGTATTCATGTAACCCTTCCATCAACATCTGGCATAAAATATGAAACCAGAGATATCTTAATGGTTCAGGGAATGCTGGATGGAGATTCCATTTACCTATTTGTAAATCATTGGCCCAGTAAAAGAGGGGGAGAAGACAAAACTACTGCTTCCAGAAAGGCAGCTGCGGCAACTTGCAGAAAAGGAATTGACAGCATTAACCGCATGAATCCCATGGCCAAAATAGTAGTCATGGGAGACTTTAATGACAATCCTGACAGCTATAGCATTTCTAAAGTGTTACAATCTTCTGATAATCCCCAACAATTAGAACCAGGTAAGTTGTATAACCCTTGGCTTCCAATTTACAAGCAAGGAAGGGGTACCCTAGCCAATCAGGATATTTGGTCCTTATTTGATCAGATTCTATTATCACCAGTTTGGTTGAATAAAACAAATTCTGGCTATTATTTCAAATTTGCACAAATTCACAAAACCAGTGCTATGATAGAAAATACTGGCAGGTACCGGGGTTATCCTATGCGAACCTGGGATGGAAACAATTATCGAGGAGGATTTAGCGACCATTTTCCTAGTTATATAGTGGTACTTAAACCTGTAAATCCTTAATCTATGCTCTAGAATTAGCTGTTAAAAACTATTTTTATGCTGAAACGCACTATATCTAGGAGTTTTTTGGTAGCAGACTTTCATTTTACACTGCTTTCCCCTACCTTTGCAGCCCCAAATCAGTTTTGGCTGATTCGTCCCGAGTTCGGGATGTCCACTGGGAGAAACCAATTTATAACCTAAAAAATTTGTAAATGAACAATTACGAATTGATGGTGATTTTCACTCCGGTTCTGTCTGAAGAAGACTTTAAGGCTGCACAAAAGAAATACGCAGACCTGATTGCTGAACTGGGTGGTGCAACCGTGCACAGTAACCCATGGGGTTTAAAATCACTGGCTTACCCAATCCAGAAAAAAACAACCGGTATTTACTGGGTGTTAGAATTCCAAGGTCCTTCAGAAATCAATGAAAAACTGAAGATCCAAATGTTGCGCGATGAGCAAATCATGCGCCACATGATCACACGTCTCGATAAATACGCCGTCGAGTACAATTATGTGAAAAGGAATGGCGGATTTGCAATGCAAGATAAAATCGAGGCTTAATCATGGCAAAGAACGAAATCAAATACCTGACCGCCATCAAACAGGAGAAGCCAAAGAAAAAATTCTGTCGCTTCAAGAAATATGGCATTAAATACGTTGATTACAAGGATATTGACTTCCTAAAGAAATTCATCAACGAACAAGGTAAATTGTTACCTCGTCGTTTGAGCGGAAACTCTCTGAAATATCAGCGTAAGGTTCAAGATGCGGTTAAAAAAGCCCGTCAAATGGGAATGTTGCCTTATGTAACTGACCTTTTGAAATAATACCAATTATTAGTCACCTTCCCTAACCCCGCACAGGCGAGAGACAGTTGAAAAACTGGGAACAGGGGAACTAAACAACAAACATGCAAGTAATTTTAATTCAAGACGTAGACAATCTAGGTGGTAGGAATGAACTAGTAACTGTGAAAAACGGTTATGCTCGTAACTTTCTGATTCCTGGAAAATTGGCTGTTGAAGCCAATCCTTCTAATATGAAACAATTAGAAGAGCGCTTAAAAGTAAAAGGTAAGAAAGAAGCTGCTATGTTGGCTGAAATCAACAAAGTAATTGACGTTCTAAAATCATCTCCAGTTAAAATCGGTGCTAAAACCGGTACTAGCAGCAAGATCTTTGGTAGCGTAACTTCTTTGCAAATTACTAGGGCTATCCGTGACCAAAAAGGTTATGAGATTGACCGTAAGCGCATCAGCATTGTAGACGAGGTTAAAGAATTAGGTGCTTACAAAGCGTCTATTGACTTTGGCAACGGTCAACTGGTTGAGATTGACTTTGAAGTAATAGCTGAATAAGCTTGAAACCCAAATAACTAAGAAAGCCTGTTCCAGTTGAACAGGCTTTTTTAATGCAGTTACCTCAAATGTTCATAACTAATCCTATGACAATCATGTAATTGGCTAAAACTGATCCCGCAGAGCTTAAATACAATTTTTGAAAAAAACAAAAAATGTTGAAAAAAAAATTGGAATGTCGGAAAAAACAATAACTTCGGATGTTCAATGGCAGTTCTACTGTTTCTCAGAAGGTTTTACGTAAATGCTTCCGGGTTCTTGGTTACTGTTTTACCATTGAATTTTTGATCACTTAATTTTTCAAAGAACATGAACATTTACGTTGGAAATCTTAACTGGAACATGACCAGTGAAGACCTGCAGGCCCTTTTTACACCATTTGGTGAAGTAACCAGTGCCAAAATCGTTACAGACAAGTTTAACAATGATCGCAGCAAGGGCTTTGGCTTTGTTGAAATGGCAGATGACGAAGCAGCTCACGCCGCTATCGCCGGTCTACATGACACAGATAACCTGGGTCGTAAGATTGTTGTAAACGAATCTACCCCTCGTCCAGAAGGCGAAAGAGGCGCTTTCAAAAAGAAGAGCTTTGGTGGTGGTAATGGTGGAAGCCGCGGTGGATACGGTGGCGGAAGCGGTGGTGGAAGTCGCGGTGGAAGCGGTGGCGGTTATAACCGTGATCGTGGTACTGGCGGCGGAAACGGCGGTGGTGGATACAACAGGTATTAATCCTACAACACTACAGACATTCAAGTCCAACGAAAGTTGGACTTTTTTTATGCCCTTACCATAGGTAAGCTAACAACAAATTCAGTTCCCTTTCCTAATTCACTAACAACACTGATGAGGCCTCCGTGTTGTTCTGTAATTTGTTTACAAATGGAAAGCCCTAAACCATAACTAGGTTCATTTTGAGTGCCTTTGCGTTTGGCCTTAGTAAAAGCATCAAAAATAATTGGGATGTTTTTTTCAGAAATGCCAATTCCAAAATCCTTTACCGATACAGTACAAAGTTGACCTTGTTTGGAAACTGTCACTATTACTCTCCCAGATGGATTACTAAATTTAATGGCGTTATGAATCAAATTTGAAAATAAGCGCTGAATTTTTAACTGCACCAAAAGCTGTGAGCAGTCATCATCAGCTTTAATAAATTCTACATGAAGATCTTTATCTTTTGACGTTAAAATGGCCATTTGTACTACCTCTTCAACTATTTTATTCAAATCAATAGATTCATAATTTTCGGGGAGATTCATTAGTTCATGAGTCTGAAGTAATTCATTAACCAAGGCAATAGAATTTTGACTTGCAGACTCTATAAAATCTAACCATTTTAATTGTTCCATAGTTAGATTTCCTTGTTGGTGCATGATCCTACTAATACTAATTATATTGCTCAAAGGGGTTCTAAGATCGTGTGCTAATGCGTGCATAATACGTTCCTTGGCAACATTAGAATTAGATACCTCTATCAAGGCTGATTGTAACTTGAGCTGACTAGTAATATAAATATTTTTAAAATACAAAAGAGAAACACTAGCAACTATAAAAGGTATCAACGCCTGTGCAACCCTATGGCCTATTAGATCAGATGGCAAACCGCTTGCAACAATATCTAAATGTCTACAATACGTAAAACCAATTGAAAGAAATAAGGTGAATACCATATATTTCCAATTTTTATCAAATATCACAGCTCCAGCTACTAGCATTACCAATACCCTGTATTCTGAACCGTTTCTAAATTTAAGAGCAACGTAGAATGCAATAACTGATAATAAAACTAGAATTAATGATCTGAGAAAGCGATATTTTTTATAATATCCAATCAATATGGTAATAGCAAATATGGATAGTTGGACTGTATTGATGATACCCAATTCATAAAATCCATTCCTTAGATTGGTAAATAAGTTAAATAAAATAAAAGGGATTACTGTAACTGCAAATAGATTAAACATCCTTTGCTTATGCATTTCAACCAAATCATCGGAATCCGTAATTCCAAAGTCTAGTATTTTCTTAAACCATTCCTTCATTACTACTTCCTTGGGTTACGGGTTAGGGGAGGAATATAAAGCTATTCATAACAAGCTAGAATAATCATTAAGATTAAAGCATAAAATACAATAAATAGGTCATAGTTGAATCTTTACTATAATATACCAAACTAAACTCTTCCAAATATGCTACTTATTTCCTCCCCCAGATCTCTGGATGCTCATCACTTCTCACTTCTCACTTCTCACTTCTCACTTCTCACATCCTTCCTCCTCTCTTCACTCTTCACTCTTCACTTTCTTAACGTAAGGGCACAAAAAAACCTCGATCAATAAAGATCGAGGTTCAATAAATATGGCAGCTACCTACTCTCCCGGCTTAACGCGAGTACCA
>CANHGS010000016.1 GCA_947460595.1 Bacteroidota bacterium
CCACCATTTTGATCTTTTGGTTCTATGAGTTTGATTTGATCTTGTAATAATTTATAAGCATGATTGCCATCCTGGAACCTTGCCCAAAGATTGATTTTCCAACCCATTGACCAACCGGTTGAAGCGTCTCCTCTAAAGTTCAGTGAATTTCTTGCAGCTACAAATAGTTCTGGATTCCGATAAGGAGAAATCAGGTTACTTGGAAAAACCCCATACAAATGGGATACATGCCTATGATGGTCAGTTGGATTGTCCCAATCTTCCAACCACTCTTGTAATTGACCATATTGACCAATTTGCATGGGGGGCAGCCTTTTAATAATTGCTTTCAGCGATTGAACAAATGCTTGATCCTGCTTTAGCAATTCAGCTGCTCGGATGGTTTTAGTAAATAAATCATAAACAAGTAAATTGTCCAAAGTGGCTCCTGCTGTAATGCAAACCCATTTTTTTCGAAGACTATAAGGAGCATTTTCTGGAGAAATAGAAGGGGATACTACAAGCCATTTGTTTACCGGTTCCTCAATTAAAAAATCTTGGAAAAAAAGGGCCGCCCCCTTCATGATAGGGTATACCGTTTGTAAATATGTTAGATCAGCATTGAACTTATATTTTTCCCAAAGATGTTGGCATAACCAAGCTGCACCAGTTGTCCAAAGTCCAGGTGCACCATCAATAGCCCCAGTAAATCGCCATAAGTCTGTATTATGGTGTAACACCCAACCATTTGCTCCATACATTGATTGAGCAGTTTGCCTACCCGTTACAGAAAGCTCCTTTAACATTTGAACCAATGGTTCATTTGTTTCTGAAAGGTTGGTAATTTCAGATGGCCAATAATTCATTTCTGTATTAATGTTAACAGTATACTTGCTATCCCAAGCTGGAAAAAGTTGATCAGTCCAAATACCCTGTAAATTGGCCGGTTGTCCCCCTGGCTGAGATGCACTTATCAGCAAATACCTTCCAAATTGAAAATACAATGCTGCCATTTGTGGATCATTGGTCTTTGCAAATTCTTTTACGCGTTGATCAGTAGGCTTATTGATGGCATTGCTGCTTCCTAAATCAAGTGAAACCCTATTGAATTGATGTTGATATGCAGTAATATGATTCTTGTATAAACTAGCATAGGATTTTCCTTTAACAGCATTCAAATATTTTTCCGCACGTTGTATTTGATTCCCCGTAATATCTTGATAATTATTAAAGTTGGTGGCAATGGAAACATAGATGGTTGCTGAGTTGGCATGATTGATGACCAAAGACCTTTCATTGCTGTTGATTGTGCCTCCCTGTTGAAGAACTTGTACAATGGTATGAAATTTAATAGCCCCTTTGATTCCTTCATGATCACTTGTGATACCAGACATCATCAATTGATCAGATCCTTTATTGACAATATTTACAGCAGCTGGCCTATCCAATGAAGCGGAAAAATCTAGCTGACCCGGTTTGTCAGCAGTCAATCTAATTATTGTTACTTGATCAGTAAAAGAGGTAAAGACTTCCCGTTTGTAAGTGGTACCTGCAACTTGATAACTAGTAGTTGCAACGGCATTTTGAATATTCAATTCCCTATGATAATTCGAATACATTTCATGACCTGGAAAATTGAGATACAAATTTCCAACAGTCTGATAGGGCATTCCATGCGCTCCTTGAGTGGTGATTTTCTTTTGCGCTAAGGCTTCTGCTTCTTCAAATTTGTTATCAAATATTAATTTTCTAATCTCACTGAGATGACTTAGTGCCTCTGGATTATCGTTCCTATAAGGGCTTCCGGCCCATACCGTATTTTCATTGAATTGAATACGTTCCCTAAAGGGATTTCCAAAAACCATGGCCCCTAACCTGCCATTACCCAATGGCAATGCCTCTACCCAATAATTGGCAGGTTGTTTATACCATAATTTAAGATTATTTACATCGGGCTGGCTAATAACAAATTGACAAAAGGCCAATTGTAAAAAAAATAGAATGATACATTTTTTCATATATCAGAATTACTATTTTTTAAGTAAGGGTACTGCTACATTAAAAGACATAGTTTGTCCCTTATCGGCCCTAGTAGCACCATATAAATATTTGGGAATTCCATTTTCAAGAAGTAGACAGGGACGCTCTAGTTGTGATGTATTAATGGAACCATCCTTCCAAAAGAATGTTCTTCCAATTACTTTTGCATGTTTTGCAGGTTGCCAATTTGATCCGTTCTTAGATACCATTAAAGCCCATGCGCCTCCATCTCCAGTAAATTTTCCAACCACATCTCTGACGATTGCTAGATAGTATCCTTTTTGATACCATACAAACGGGTCCTCAGCTACCATCCATTCTTTTCCAGCATCTTTGATTTCAAAAATAGGTTGATCTTGTTTTTTGAAAGGACCAAAAGGGCTGTCTGAAAATGCCACACCAAACCGCACTTTTCCACCACTAATTTTCTCTGATTTACCTACCTGTTTATAAAGCAAAATAACTTTCCCATTGTTATCAAAAGCCGCCGCAGGATTTGATACCATCAGTGCATCGTGAGCTGTAGAATCAGAACTAATATCCAATACAGGATGATCAAGTCTTTTCCAATCTCCATCTGGTTTATCTGCTACAGCTACACCAATACGTTGTGTATTTCTATATTTCCACCAGTTATTGGTGTAAGCTTCCTTTTTATTAATAGGAACAGTACAGCTTGTTCCCATATAAAAAAGGTAATATTTCCCTTTATGTTGAACAACAGTTGGATTATGTGTGGCAGATCCATCCCAAAATTGAGTACCTCTAGACGGTAGTGCTACTTTTACATGTTTAAAAGGACCGCCAGGCTGATTGGATACTGCAACAGCAATTTCAGAGGTAATTGGCCAAGATTCAAATCCATCAGTTAATGGCCATCTTGAATACAACATATAATACTTATTGTCTTTTCCTTTAGTAACTGAACCGCACCAAACATAATAACCAGAATCAATAAATTTATTAGTAAGGGGAACAGGCTGAACCAGTTCATTCAAATCAAAATCATCTGTCCAATTCCCAGATATTTTTACACTACCTTCTTTTGTAGCTTTTACTGTTGTATCCGGCCCAAAATGGTCTTTATTGAAACTGTTCAGAATGCCGCTATTTATATTTATGTCTTTAGACAAAAAAACATTGTTCGCATAGATTCTTCCAAAGAAAAAGAACGAAACAAAAGCAGTGAAACATATTTTGATGTTACTATAGTTCTCCCTTTTCATATTCTAATTTAAGTGACATTATAGTTAAAAAAGTAAAGGCTGGCTACAAAGAACCAGCCTTTTTCTATCTTACCTTAAACTGCCAAACTTTTATAAAAAATTTTACCATCCTGGATTTTGCTTCAGATTCGGATTCAAATTCAATTCCGTTTCTGGTATAGGCCATAGATAATCACGACTCTTATTAAAATTGGTTAGAATTAAAATACGGTAGTCAGAAGAAGGTTGCGGCGTATAAGTAGTATAGTTATAAATAGGTTCGTCAAACTCATCAAATTGAACAGAAGGATATTGGTTAAATTCACCTATTAATGGTCTTCCCATAATTGGCCTTGTCATAATAACTTCAGCACGCTTCCAACGTAACAAGTCATCCCAACGAAGATTTTCATTCCATAATTCAATTTTGCGTTCATACCTTACCAATTTTCTCATTTCAGTTTGACTTAAGCCAACTGTAACTAGAGGCATTTTAACATCACTCCTACCTCGAACCAAATTGATTGCATTGATACAATCAGCATCTATTTGATTCAATTCAATTTTAGCCTCCGCAAAAGTCAATAACACTTCTGCATACCTACAAAGCATAAAAGGCGTTTCACATTGTGTAAGCAAGGCTGTGTATTTGAAATCAAAGTACTTTCTTACACAATATCCTGTAAAAGAAGTAAACACGGTTGAAGTATAACTCTCCGGATTCTTCACTGTTGCACCAGCCGCATTTAAGGTATTTGGCTTATCCGCTCTTGTATCATATACAAACCCATTCCACATATCTCCAGGAACAACAAAGCAGTAACGCATGCGTGGATCACGGTTATCATATGGCTTTGACTTATTGTACAGAGGAGACGCATTAATATTTTTTCCATCAATACACTGATAAGAATCCATCATATTCTGTGTTGGAACAATAGTGGTAAATCCACCAGAAACTGATCTAGGTGCAGTGTACTGGGGAAATGCTGTTGCATTGTTAGCCGTTACCAAATGCCCCTGTGTCAAAATTTGTTCTGTATTGCTAGCACTTCTTAAAACAGCTTCAGTAAACAATGTAGAATAACTAGGCATTAAGCTATACTGCTTTGAATCAATGACTACTTTGGCAGCTGCAGCAGCAACAGCCCAATCATTATTCTGGAGGGCTGCCCTTGCTTTATAAGCCATTGCTGCGCCTGCAGTTACTCTACCTAGTTGTTTTACAGTTGATCCAGTTAATAATTGATAGGATAAATCAAAATCAGCATAAATTTTCTTAAGTACCTCTGCTCTGGCAGTTCTGGTTACATTCTTACCTTCGTCAACTGTTGATACGGGTTTATCAACATATACCACATCTCCAAACATATTTGTCAAACGCAAATAATAATAAGCCCTTAAGAAATAAACTTCACCTTGGAATTGTTTAACGTTTGCTGCAGAAATTTTGCCCTTATTTTCTTCAATTTTTTGCAACATCAAATTACATCTACCAATACCCTGATACATACTTAACCAAAGTGATCTAAAGTGACCTTCTTTAAAGTCTAATACAGATTGCATGACGTTTTGTGCAAAACCGCCACCACGAATAAACACCGTTTCGGTTAATGCATCCATACTATACTCGGGTGCAAAATATCCGTTATTTCCTGCTGTGATAAAAGTATAGCAGGCGTTTACACCCCCTTGTATTTCAGTTTCGTTGGTAAAAAATGTTTCTGCTGAAGGAACGGTTAAAGGGTATAGTTCAATGGCTTTATTACAGCTTGAAATAAACACCGTAATAGTTAACATTATATATAATAAATTCTTCCTCATAATTTAATCATTTAATTGTTATACTTGATTATCTTAAAATTTCAGGTTCACGCCAAATGTGTATGTTCCAAGAAGAGGAACAGTATTTTGAATTGATTCAGGTGATTCAGGATCCATACCTATAGGCATTTTACTGATGGTGAACAGGTTGTTTCCATTAGCAAAGAAACTTACGCCTGTTAATCCAGTTCCTTTTAACCATGTAGTTGGTAATGTGTATCCTATTTGAACGTTCTTTAAACGCACATAGGCTGCATTAACCATCCAGAAATTAGACGATTGTAAATTATTAGATTGTTGATTAATAGATAAGCGAGGATAAGCTGCATTAGGATTAGGGTTTGCTTCTGACCAACGATCAAGATGTTGAATAAGTGCAGTAGAAGCATTTTGGAAGGGGTAAGCAGCCCATCCACCAAAATAACTATCCCTTTTTCCAACTCCTTGGAAAAACAAAGTCAAATCAAATCCTTTGTAATTCATTGCCAATTCTAGCGAATTAGTAAACCTTGGAATTGGACTACCTAAAACCACACGGTCAGTACCAGTTAATTTTTTGTCACCGTCTTGATCAATGTACCTGAGGTCTCCACCTTGCAACTTGCCAAATTGAGCTACATTATATGCTCTTGCTTCAGCAAAAGATGAAAAGAATCCATCAGATACCAATCCAAAAAAAGCATCTATTGGTGAGCCTACCTGTCTTACTTTGTTACCTGATACCTGAGGGGCTAACCCACCAAAACTGGTGATTTTATTATTTACATCAGATAAAATACCTGTTATTTTAAAGGATACATCTCCAATATGATTCTTGTAAGATACGGCAGCATCCCATCCAATGTTTTCCATAGATCCGGCATTCTGACTAGGTGAATTAGAATAACCCATTACACCCGGAATAGCAAGGCTAAGCAAGATATTATTGGTGGTTTTTTTATACCAGTCAAAAGTTACATCAACTTTACCCTTAAATAAGGATAAGTCAATACCATAGTCAATCATGGTACTTGATTCCCAAGTAATATTATTAAGTGCGTAGGTTGTAGCAGCATAACCTGGGTTAAGAACACCATTGAAAACGGTAAATTGGCTGGTGTTGATATTTAATGCAAAAGGATAATTACCTAAACCAGACTGATTACCCAATTGTCCCCAAGACGCTCTAAGCTTACCATTGGATAACCAATCAATGTTTTTCATGAATTTTTCAGCAGAAAAACGCCATGCACCTGAGAAGGATGGAAACAAACCCCATTTATAGCCGTTAGCAAATCTTGAAGAACCGTCATTACGAACATTGGCCTCTAAAAAGTACTTCCCTTCATAATTATAGTTCAATCTTCCAAAATAAGACATTAAAGCCCATTGGGTAGCACTTCCACTATTGGTCATTCCTGTAGGATCATAAGAACTAATCTGTTCAAATTGTTGGAAATTATTCCCTTGTCTGTATGCGGATATGGTATTATAATCATTGGTTAAATATTGAAAACCACCCAAAGCAGAAATGGTATGTTTACCCAATGATTTGGTATAATTTAAAAGAAGGTTCAAATCATTCTCCGTTGTTTGTTCCCTTTGCTCAGTCATATTTGCTAGAGCGGTTGACTTCAAGGAGATTAGACCTGTTTTGTAATCGTATACATCTGCAGTCTTATTTACATTCTTATAGCTGTTAGTGTTGATTTTAGGTGTATACCAAAAATCAATATGCATTCCTTTGAATGGTGAAATTCTAGCAGAAATTTTTGCAAGTATTTCTTGATACTCTTCCCTTCTTACAGATAAGCCGTCATAGATAAACTGCATGGGATGTGCAGTTCCAGCATAGCTAGTACCCCAAATACCATTTGAATAAATAGTTTGATAAATGGCTGGATGCCTCATCATACCTTCTATTTCAGTATTTGGAGCAGCGTCTTTAATAAATGTATTTCTAATAGATAAATCAAACCCAAATTCTAAGACTTTATTTACCGTATAACTATTATTGGAACGCAATCCATAACGCTTGTATTCAGAATTAGGCAAAAGCGCATCCTGCCAAGAATAGTTCAAAGAAGTATTAGACCTGAATTTTTCATTACCTACAGAAAATCCAATATATTGTTGCGTTTGAAAGGCCTTGTCTTTATAAGCCTGACGCATCATATCGGTATTGGGATAAGCATCACGGTCAGTAGCATTCTTCCAAGTATCAATTAAAGTTTTTCCGTAAACGCTACCTCCTGCAACACCTGCATCTGTGCGCAAGTCATTTCCATTAGCTTCATCATACAATGTCATATAGTCCCATGCTGTTGCATTAGTAGGAAGTACCAATGGTTTTGAAAAACCTACAGAACTCCTATAAGTAAGGTTTACTTTATCCGCTTTCCCACGTTTGGTAGTAATTAAAATCACTCCATTTGCAGCGCGTGAACCATAAATAGCAGAAGAAGCGGCATCTTTTAAAACTGACATAGATTCAATGTCATTGGGGTCTACTGCATCAACAGAAGAAGCAACTCCATCAATCAACACCAATGGATTATTGTCATTTACAGTACCAATACCTCTAATTCTAATACTAGTACCTTCTTTACCAGGCTTTCCACTATTTGAGGTTACAGTAACACCTGGTGCCATACCTTGTAATGCTTGGGTAGTTAGTATGGTATTTCTCTTAGTTAAATCCTCTCCTTTCAAAGAAACAACTGATCCAGAAAGGTTAACTTTCTTTTGAGTACCATAACCTACCACTACCACTTGATCCAATTCATTCACTACTTGGTTCAATGTAATAGCATTCTCTTGTCCGGGAATAGGAACCAATTCTATAAGTTGATATCCTACGGCTGAAATAGCAATTGCTTTCCCCTCTGGTACTTTAATTGAGAAAGCACCTTGTTTGTCAGAAACTACACCTGCGTCTTGACCTTTAATTTTAATAGAAGCGGATTCAATGGGTTTACCATCTGCCGATTTAACAATTCCCTTAATTGATATTGTCTGGGAGTATCCATTTTGAATTCCCAGGAAGATGGCAAAAAAGAGAATAACAAGCGAAAGAAATGAATTCTTTTTTTTCATACAGCAATCGTTTTGGTTTGGTTTGGTTGTTAGCAATTTGGTAATCGCCCTAGCAAAGTATATAAATAAATACTGCCACTAGACTAACCAAGAACCTGATACTGATGAATACCTATCGAAAACGATTCCGCAAACATTATCGATAGATAGAGTTTTTTTTGAAAGACTATTCTAAATGGAAATTTTTGACAAAAAAATGAATTCCAATTTAGTTTAAAAACTATAGTGGAACCAATCTATATCAACAAGTCCATTTTCACTCAAATTGTTGTAATTATAGATTCCAATATGGTCTCCTCTAAAGCCCCCCCATTTTAAATTGTACACTCCTCCAAAATATTTGAAATTGATACCATCAGTGCTGTAAGAATATGAATTGATGCAGTTTTCATTGATTTCTGATCTTATCCACACATATGTAGCCTTAATCAATTCACCATTTTGAATATTCCCATTCAGATTATACTTGATGAACTTTCCCGTAGCATCCATTTTTACAGCAAGTGTACAATAGTCTTTACCTCCATTAAAATGGCTTAATCCAGCTTCCTCTCCTATAGCCATTCTAGATATGTCAAATTTTAAAATAAGCGCTACTTGATGGCTTTTCACATATCTCTGACAAATAGTGTTACCAGCTTTAAAAAAATCGTTCTCAACTAATGGTTTAAATGCTTTTAATCGCAAAAAACCAGGACGCTCTTTAAGAGACCACATATTTGCCCTAGGTTGATAGTTCCACATCCATTTCGGATCTAAATCTTTGCTATTAAATTCATCACTACCTTGAGGAAAGGTTTTTTTCTGCCCTTGTATTGGTTTTTCTGCTTCCCAAACTGGCTCAGCTACATTGTCATGATTATAGTCAATTCCAGCCATTGGCCATCCATCAATCCAATTTAATGGTAGTAAAGCAATTGGGCGCCCATTCTCATATCCGCCACCTTGATGCGTTAAAAAATACCATTTATCCCCTTCGGGTGTATCTAATATGGCTCCTTGATCAAGCCTGCCTCCTGTACTATCAGGATGCACCATCACATATGTTTGAGTACCTTGTGGTGAAATATCATATAATCCAGGATCACCAGGTTTACCAGGACTACCATCTGGTTTTGTACCATAGAGGTTTTTTGATCTAATCATTACAGCTCTTCGGTCAAAGTCTTTACCAAAACATTCATTGTGGTATAAATAATAATAGCCATCTTTTTTGAATATTTTATTTCCTTCGCCCCAGGTTGCATCTGGCAAAATATTAGTGCCTCTATCTGTTTGATCTAGTGTTTTAATTTTCATTTTATTGATATCCCCATCCAATAGTCTTGTACCATCTGGTGACATCTGAAATAAAATTGGGAACCAATTTTTTTGAGGATTACTAGCTATCATATAAGCCTTGCCATCATCATCCCAAAAGGGACAATTATCATCCCAATTCAATCCAAATAACTCAACACCGTTTTTATCTTTCATTAACTGAACATTCCATGGACCAGAAATTTTCTTTGCCGTTGCAACATAGATTCCCCCTCCGTTATATGTTGTAAAATAAACCCAGAATTTATGATCATGATATCTAATTGAAGCCGCATAAATACCTTTATTGTAATGATCCATTACAGTATAATCAAATCTTTGATCCTTTAATTGGCTTGGCAAATCCTTAATCACGGATCCAATGGTTTTCCAATTCACAAGGTCACGGGAATGCAGGATTACAATTCCCGGTGAAAATTGAAATGTGGATGAGATAAGATAATAATCTTTCCCAACCCGTATAACATCTGGATCACTATAGTCTGCTGGAAGAATCATATTCCTATACCTCCCATTACCCAAATCGCCCCAGCTTTTCGTGTTATGCTGAGCAAATAGCAATTGAGATTTTAAAAAATAATAAACGCTAAAAAGGATAATATAGAATTTGTTAACCATTTAAACTATTTAGAATTTACAGAATATTTAATATTGAATTTTAAACAGATAACATGCAGTTCCTGGGCCATTATTTAAGTTAACCCCAGCTGGTGCGTATAAATAAGTTGGCTTACCTTTTTTTAGTAACAATTGTGGACGTTCAAATTTATCGGCATGATAATTTGGCGCCTTCTTTAGTATAGAATCAGGAACATATTGGTTCATTTTATCAAATCCTAATTTTCCATCCTGAAATTCAAAGAAAAGCCCATCATCAGAAGATAGCAATAAGCCTTTTTCCAGATAATTATCTGTCATTAACAGATAGATCTTGTTTTTATGAACAAATACATAGGGGTCTTCTATAAATCTAGTTTCATCATTATTGGTAACTCTTTTAGGATAATGTGTATAAGGCCCTTCAAGATTACTAGCAATTGCCACACCATAGGTATTAATAGTTCTTCCATTAGTGGCTTTATAACTGCCCCTATAATAAAGATAATATTTACCATTTTCAGGATGTTTCAATAAAGTAGGGTTGTCTATCCCACCAAAAATTTTATGACTCCAAATAGCCGTATCAGAACTTGAGGGAGGAGCAAGAATCATTTTGGGAGCCGACCAGGGACCATTAATATTTTTAGAAGTTATCATTCCAATTACATGAGACTTTTTTGTCCAATTATTGAGTGTTGAAGTATTTGAATGAAAAAGCAATACGTATTTGCCATCAATGTATTTAATGGTAGGATTATGTTGTGTACCACTATTCCACGCGCCAACTGGTGCTTCACCAGGCTTTAAGAGAACTCTTTGAAAAGTAAATGGACCTTCTGGTGAATTAGAACTGTATTGGGCAATTTCAGAAGAGGAATACCAATACTCAAATCCTTTTTTATAACTCTTGTCATTGGGCAATATGGGAATGCGAGAAACAAATAAATGCACTTTATTATCATTACCCCAAATAGGGCTAGTACACCAGATATGATAGTTTTTTTCCTCTAAAATCAACCCTTTAAAGATTAATTTTTTTGACCACTCCTCTTTATAATCATTAGATGTTTGAGCTAAGATATAATTAGTAAAAGTTATCAGGTTGAAAAACAAAAGTATTTTAATGAAATATCTATTCAAATGACTGGCTTTCATTTTAAAATAATTACATGAATTTTGATTGTCAATTTATATTCCATCTGCTTCTTTAAATTCTTTGCTAGCAGCCCCTTTAGTGGGTTTACAGATAAATTCTAGCTTTTCAAATTTATCATAGTCAATACCCAACTGTTTTTTGACAATTTCATTAAACCTGGATGGAAATTCATATGTAATACCTATACGTTTAACATCAATATCTTTAAACCCTAATTGGTAGGCAGGCGAGTTCTCTTGTAAACGAAAATCCCCCGTTTTAATATTCCTGAATAAGGGGTCAGCAACAAAGCTATTTTTATCTGCTCCGCGTGTTCTATAATAATCTAGTGCAGATTGTCCGTGATCCTTCAAATTTGCATCGAAATACAAGTTTTTGTCAATATTGGGTTCTTCAATTTTAAGTTCTGTTAACTTACCATTTACTGTACCCTGTCTGTAAAAAGTATTATGGGAAGCAATTTTATAAAAAATATTATTTTGGATATTGCAAGCGGTATAAGGTGGCATCTTATCCCTAGTAAAGACATCCATAATACTGAAATAACCAATAAACATTCTATTAGTTTTACCAGCAGAATTCTCGTATACAATATCATGTATATCGGCTATAATGTTGTTATATGCATTATTCTCATAGTACTTAAGATTGATACCCCCACCGTTACAATTGTAAATTACGTTTTCTGAAATATGGGTATTTTTAAGAAATGCATCAGTTCTTATGGCTTGTTGCATGCCTACCCCATTCAAATGATGAATATAATTGCGTTTAATTTGGTTTCCATCACCAACATCAGATAAATAAATAGCATTCCCATCAAAACATTTTTGCATGACCAGAAATACCTCATTGTCTTCAACAGTATTGTTCCGAGTATGATAATAAGGAGCAGTTTTGGGCCATTGATTATAAAAAACAAAATTGTTGAAATTATACGAAGTGGTATCATCTTGGTATAATGCTTCAGGCGCAATTTCATCTAAACGAAGACTACCAACCTGTTCTCTGTTTTCACCCTTTAATTGAAAGAACATGGGGCGTGTACCACTCAAAACAATTGCATCGTAGGGCAAATGGTGCAACTTATTATTTTGTATGATGTTTTCACCACTTTGCCATACCATGATCCCATTTGATTGATAATAAAATTCACCACAATGGTGAATTTGGTTATTGATTATTTTATTTGACTTATTTACATTGAGTTTACCTGGCCCATATCCGCAAAGTAAAATACCAGTACCTCCCACATAATCAATCAAATTGTTTTTGATCACATTGCTTTGGGCATGTAAATCCAATCTAACAGCAGCACTTCCAGCATTTGTTAACCTACAATTACTCAGTTCACAATATTCAGCATCGCGAAAGCGTACCATGGCATTTTCCTTATTCCACATATCCCATTCATGCTGTAGCCCTATATCTTTTTTAGTAATTACTTCTCTTTCTCCTCGCGTAAATGTCAACCCCTTAAAGGAAATATTTCTAACAATCCCTCCTGATTCGTGCCCGTCTACCAAAATATACTCAGACAAGGCAGGGAATGTCACTTGTTTTGGCTGACCACTGATTGGCCAATAATAAACCAGCTTTTCTTTGGTATTCACCACCCACTCTCCTGGAGTATCCAGATAATCAATCACATTTTCAACCCTGCAACTTCCACCTTCCATTGCATGCAAATGTTTATCAATTTTACCCATTGGATAAGTTGCTGGAAGTTCTGTTTGGGCTACCGATTTTGTTTCATCAACTGAAGCCAAACTGAGATAATTGGTAACATAGCCTACATTGGGTTGAACAAAGATTTCAATGTCATTTAAATTATCCCAATTTTTAATGATGCCAGTTGGAAACCAAAGAGAATTCCTATCAGCTTTAATCATTCCCTTCCAGTCTATACCTCCCCCATCTCCACCAGTCATTACTTTGGTTGGCTCAAAACCCTTGGATGCAGCCCTTGTAAGTAGTTTACCATTATCATATAATGTATAAAAACGTTCTTTCCCATTGGGCAATTCGGGCAGTTGTGCAACAAATACTTTTCCATTTGCAATTGATGGTAGTCCTTTAATGGATTTGGCTAACTTCCAACCAGTAATGGCAATATCTGAGGAGATAATTGGATTCTCATCAGGATATGCCATATATACTATTTGATAGGAATCATAATGACTATCTGCCGGCGTAAATACTTCTGTTTCTAATAATGTGAATTCCCCTCCACGGATAAGTACATAAATATTTCTATAGCAGTCTTTTTTAATGAACCTAACAGCTTTTTTGGCTTGGCCGATAGTTGCAAATGGGCCATCCGTTTTATTAGCATTTGGCTCTGCCAATTTACCAGACCAAGTATCATTGCCTTTAGTTGAAACATAAAAATCAGCAAAGGGAGTTCCACTATTTTGGGCTAGGATTAGTTCAAAATTATTGATCAGTAAAACAAAAATTAAAGCTTTAAGCAAGTGATACTTTCTCATATAAAAATTTACATTTTTGGGTATGGTTATTAGGAATTTACAACATGGATTGAATTATCGATAATCCAACCAGGCAGTTGCTATAGTGTTTGTATCTGATACAAATCGAATCCAACGAGCTTGAATATTTTTCGGGAATTTGAAACTGAATTTTTCATTGGCCTTTACAACAAAGCTTTTATAATTTACCCATTCATTGTCTCCAGTAGGATCAAATTGAATAGAAATGGTAACAGACTTATTTGATTGATGTGATAAGCTAAGTGTACGATCATCATAAAACCCGTATAAATAAGGATCTGAGGGTGTATTAGCAATGACAGAACTATTAAGCCAAGGCCCACCTTTTCCTACAGGCTTGCCTAGTTGCCACAAATCATCTATCACGCCTGCCCAAATTGAACATTTCTTATCTTTTGATTGAAAAATATGAGGGTTGCTTAATGATCCAGAATTCAGAGTCAATCCAGTCATCACAAGCATTCCCCTAAATGAAGTATAATCGTTGATTTTAAAATTATGAGAAGAAATGGGTCTAATTTTTGCATATCCATCTGCATTTTCCGCTGGTAATTCGTAAAATGTTCCACCACAATTAAAAAGATCTCTTTCAGTAGCAACTTCTCTACAAATGCGTAATTGCTGTTTTGCCATTAATTCCTGATAACTTTCATTTCCTAATGGCAATCTCCACCTCCTTTTAGCATCATCAACTATAAGATAAGAACTAGACTCAACTGTAACCACTTGACTAGGAATAGCAACTTTTTCTCTAATAAAATGGGCAATTGAATCATTAGACGCAGGAACAATATTCATTTGCTCATCCATCTCATAATACCCTGTTTCTGTTTTTTTATTTTCAGCATTTGCCAAAATCCCTAGAACACCACGATTATTCCCCAAGCTATATAGCAAACCTCCTTGATCATTGGTTGATCCAACTGTAGCTAACCCATTGAACATTTTATTCACAGTTACTAATCTTGGCTTATTTGAGGTATACACAAAAGAAATAGTTGCTTTAGTAGCATTATCAGCCTTCACACGAATCCATTCTGCTTGTTCATTTTGATCAAAAGCAACCCATGAAGAACTATTTGCTGCAAGTTTTAAGGTTTGCAATTTGCTCCATTGATTATTTCCTTTTTTGTCAACTTCAAAAGAAAAATTCAGGTCTTGCTTGCCATCGTTCTTTACCCATGCAATTCTATTATTCCATCCTGCAAATAAAAAAGGATCTGATACTGAACCAGGTTGAATTGATTCCGAAAGCCATACAGAACCTGCCGCATCAGTTGTTCCAGTATGGTCTGGTTGAGTTAATGTAGTAAACCATAAATTAGATTGTGATTGACCAGGACCTGCAATCCCACCTTTTGCTTGTCTTTTATTTAAGAACTCGCTTTTAGCAGCATCGTCACAACCAAAAACCAATTGGTCATTCCATCTTGTAAAATCTCCTATAACTTTTAAATAAGAAGATCTAGGACGAATACCTGAGGTATTTGATGCAGTGAATGTTTGAGGAAATTTCCAAAACATGCCATGCATGGTCATCAAGTAATCTGGATTTTTTTCTGAACCTATATTTCGAATCCTAGGCCATTCGGTATTCCAACCATGAGCGCCGTCATAACTATTACTTGCTTTGGGTAATCTATAAAAGGTCCAATTTCCCTTGTCTCTCAAACCCAACAAAACAGATTTATAGTCCCAACCGGTAGACCAGATTGGCTGTGTATTAGGATTGTCATTCCCATAAATTCCACCAGGTCCTGTTACTTCAGTAAACTGGTTTCTTCTAATCAATTTCCAATTTTTTCCATCCCATTCAGAAAGAGAGCCTGCTTCCGTTCTTGGGTCTGTTCGCGCCTTCTCCCCTTGTTCTCCATTATTAGAATATACCAGTACCCCTTGACCAGAATAAGTTCCTTTTCCATGAACTCCAACTAATAATTCACTTTCAAAACTCTTTGCACCTTCTCTTCTCATTAAATTCCCGTCTTTATACAAAGTCTTTACATCCAAAGAATGAACATCAACATCATAAAAACCTTCTTCCATAGTTCCTATAATCACTTTATTGGCAGGATCAATTAAACTTCTTGCAATACCTGTAAATCTGCCAGGTGCTTTACTAATAGGAATGACCCTAACATTTCCATTGGTATCAATGGCATAAGGCCCAATAAATAATTGACTACTTTCTTTGTGTATCATCCTGTTGGCAGGTGTTCCTCCAATACTCTCGGGTCTTGTGATCCTTTGTAGGGATGATGTAATCTCATAAAGTTTATCAGATGAACCAAAGGGCATATGAGGGCCGTAGGTTATAACCCATAGGCGATTAGCCCATGGTACTACTGCGCCAGTTCCGCATTCACCTTCATTATTAAAATAAGCTAGGCTTGGATAAATGCCACTGATACTGATGGGAGCTTTTTGTTTCTGCGCAAAAGCAGTTAGCATAAAAAATGAAAATGCCAAACTTGCTAAAAAGTAATTGATTCGCATATTTAAATATGTTTTTCGGATGTTCTATTTAAAGTTTTTCCAAATTAGTTTTCCCAACTTAATGATACTATCTGAATCAGACTTTCTGTAGGTTCCAGATTTATCAGGTGCAGTTGATAGTAATATATTAGAGCCCCCTCTATCAAAATTTTGTTTGATAAAATGATATAAACTATCAACTGGATAAAATTTACTCATTGGAAAGGTGAACCAAACTGATCCTTTCATCAACCCATTTCCTAGTGTTAGAGAATCACATCTTTGAGAAGTAATTTCATACTCAAAAGGCAAATAATATTGTTGACCATTAATGGTTCTATTGGGATTATGTCCTTCTATTGGCGGAGTGCGTTCCTCCCCATTTATAAAATCTGTTGGAAAATATCTAAGTTTACTGCCATCTTGTACATGCTCATTAAAATGTACAAAGGTTTTTGGGTTAATACTTTTCACCAAATCATACGATTCTTGAGGCTTAAGCGAAGTATCTGCCCAACATTGCATATCAAGCCAGAACTCATAAATATTGCCATAGTTAGTGGCCAATTCAGAAAGCTGCGCAAGTATAATTTTTTTGGCACTAGACTTCTCTAATTCGGACTTGATTACTGGATTCCATTTTGAAGGATCCCAATCTTTACTACCCCAAAGGCAATAATATAAGCAAGGCTTAATATTATATTTTCTACAAGCATTGACAAATAATTTAACTACATCTTTTTTGAAGGGACTATTTGCAACATCAAAACTAGTTACCTTACTATCCCACAAACAAAAACCGGAGGTATGTCTGGTAGTTAACACTGCATATTTTATACCCGCCGCTTTTAATGTTTTCATCATGGATTCAAAATCCAAATTTGTTGGATTAAAAATCTTCGGATCCGTATTTTTTGAAAATTCGCGGACCAAAAATGTGTTATCATTAAAGTGAACAAATGCTCCAAAGCGAAGACTTTCCCATTCTGCAATTTCATTAGTTTTATGACTAGCAGGAGCGTAAGATTCAATTTCTTTTCTATTAAAAGAAAATATACTTACAATGACAAAAAAGAAAATAACAATAACAAACTTCATAACGATTATTAATTAATTATTTTAGCATCAACACCACATCTGATTTTCTGGATTCTGGACTTACATTAATAGAGATGATTTTCCCTGATTTCAATACTGCTTCCACTGTTGTATTATAAGGAGCATGTAATTTGAAACTTACATCCCAATCTTTAGGCCATGAGGGAAATAAATAAATCTTATTGTCTACCGTTTGCATTAGCATTTCTTGAAGTCCAATCATACCACTCCCACCCCAATTATGGTCTGGCACCCAATCATGCCCTGGCCCCCAAAATGTTGGAAATCTTCTTTCTGAATCACGCAACTTCTGAATAGTAATCTCAGCTGCTTCATTAGTAAGACCCAAACGAGCACAAAATATAGCATCTTGATGCCAACTGATATAATTCTTTTGAATTGGCAGATCCGTTCCGTATTTCCAAGTATTAATAGCTGTTTCTAAATCAGGTCTCCCTATTCCATAAATACCATATGGGAAAACGGGATATAGTTGAGGGATTTCTTGATTATTAATGCGTGCCCATGTCCATGCAGGTGAAATGGTTTTATGACCATCTTTCTCCCTAAATGCTATGGGAGGAATACGATTTAACATGCCTTCCCAATGCTTGCGTTTTTCTCTTGGAACATATTTGTCTGAAAGTTCTAACAAACGAGTTAATACAGTTTGTAAACCAGCAATAGTTGAGGTAGAATTATAAGCCATCTTATATGTTTCAGCACCAGTACCGGGATATAAAATAAGTTTGCCATTCCCATCCAGTGCTTGTTTACCACGCAAAAGGGCTTCTTTTTGATAATGTTCATCAAAAAAAGTTAGACAACTTTCAATGAAAGGAATATATTTTGATATATCCTGACCAGAATAACGATCCAGATCCAACATCATTAAACAAAACTCCATTTGTGTATCCCACAAATATTCTAGCCAATAATTATATTCTACGCCCTTAGGAAAATAGTCAGGTCTTTTCCATCCATAAGATGTGGCTAAAGGAAGTCCAAATTGTTCAAGCTGTTCTGTAAAGGAAGCCCCTTTATGCCCCCAGTAATATTCCGTTCTTTTTTCTGCGTTTCCTAAGGCTTGCAAATAAAAATTTAACTGAGGCGCAAGCATATCAAAATCGCCGCTTTTAAACATAGGAAAATAAACCAACCGTTGATTTTGCGCCGTATGTGTACCTCCTCCCCAGTTTCGGTGATCGGGTGTAAACGGTAGACTTTTATCTATGTAGGAAGGATCAAACGTAAACAAACCACCATTGAATTTAGTAGGATATTTTCCAAAAGCATTACAACCTAGTTGATACCTGAATAATTGATAATTTCTACCAACCTGCCATTCCGCAGACTTTGGATTAGGAATATCTGAATTGATGTTAATATAGCTTCGATTCCAAAACTCATTCCACCAATTCAAAGTTTTTTCTTTAGCAGCATTTTGATTTAAAACTGCATTATTCTCCATGTTTAATAATCCTCTTTTCCAATCTTGAATGGATGGAGTATTATCAACATGCAGCATCACCATCAAATGATTATTACGAGAAGGTTTTTTTGTTTTTAGCTTCCAACCTTTGAAATCTGTATCAGCATATTTTCCTGATGTGGTTCCAACAGCTTCCATATTATTTCCAATCATCTCTCCTCCAAAAGTTAGATTTTTAAGAGGATTCCATAGTTGGTCCTTTATTGGTAGTAAGCCCTGTTGTTTAACCGTAAAATCAAATAAGGATTCATCGCGGTTGCGATGATAAAAGACTATGCTATTCTTATTAAAGCCAATTGAATCTTTTCTAATAATAGCATTCATTGGGGCATCGCGATAGCCTAAGCTAGCATTGGTCATTTTGGGATTGTTCCATTCTAAGTCATTCATTCGCCAATTCTCATATATAGCTTCAACAGATACGGGCCTACCACTTTCGGTTTCAACATTGATTACCGGCTTAAAAACATCAACCCAGATTTTAACAATCGTTTTGTATCCGGCATTAGTTCCTGAAATTTCAACATAACCCTCCTTGAGTTTCAATTCTTGTTTAAATACACCCTGATCAAAAGGATTGGGACTGATCTTCAACCGCACCCTCCCAAATTTTGGAAAAACATTGTTTTCGTCAAAAGCCCCACTTCTAGAAAGATAAAATAATATCTCACCTTTTTCAACCCATACATTTAAACCAATATCTCCACCTCCACAAGGCATGGATTCAGATGAGTTTTGACTTTGGGTAGTCCAAACAATATTGTATTGATCTAACCCAATTCTATTCTGACCAAATGTTTTTAGAATTGAACTAGATAAAACAAACACCATTAAAATCCAGACAATATTTTTTCTCATCTTAAATTGAAAATTAGATTATTGAATACTTGAATTAAAGACTTTAAATCCTCTTGCATTCTCCACCATAATAGTTGTATTTGCAGATGGTTTGGCCATTTTAATCTTGGTAGATTCACCAGGACTCAACACTGGCAATGGATATTCCTTATCAATTTTATTCTCTGAACTTAAAACAAGTTTGTAATTTTTCAATGTGTACGATGGAAAATCTGCACGTGCAGTAATGACCAGATCAGCTTTTTCGTAAGAAACTATCACCGGCGAAAGATCAGTCTGGAAAGAAGTATAGAGTCCTCTGGGTTTCCGATTGGCATCCACAATACCCCATTCCCTATATCCACTTGGATTGGTATTTGTAAACCTGCTTAGATAATCGTTGAAACTCCAATAAGATATACCACTAGCATAGGGATTTCTTCTCATAATTTCTATTACCCCTTTGAGATTGTCAATACGTTGTTGTTCATTTTTCACTTGGTCGGATCTTAGTCCAAATTCAGATACAAACACTGGTTTATCCGGATATTTTTGATGGATGTTTTGTAGTAATTTTTCAAACCCTTCCAGCCCTGAATAGATATTGATGCAAATAAAATCGCAATGGCGATAGCTGTCGTGCGGAGGCAACAAGTTTTCTTTATTTCCGGCGGAGCCTAGTCCCATAAAAGTAATCAGACGTGTCTTATCCAGATCTAGGTATTTTTCGCGTTGGAACAGAGTCCATTCATCTCCTTCGGGTGTCCAGCTTTGGTATTCATTGCCGGTGCTCCAAGCTACAATGCTCGGGGAGTTCCAGAATTCTTCCACCATCTCAGTCATTTGAGCACGAAATTTCTCCCTCAAAGTTGAATTCCCCAATAATACTGAAGAGAACCCCCAGCTCGGAATCTCTGCAAAGATGAGTGATCCGTTTTCATCAGCCCATTTGTAGAAATGTTTGCTGGTTGGTGTATGACACAACCTAGCCATGATCATGTTTCCATTGCGCTGCAAACCCATGTCTAGTGAGGCCAGTTCTGCTGGGTCTGTTGATCCGTACTTTGGATGATCAGAATGACGATTGGCTCCTGCTACCCGAATTGGCTTCCCATTTAAAAGCAATTGAATTCCTTCCTGTTTAAACTCTCTGATTCCAAAATAAGTTTTGTAAGAACCAATGGCTTTTTTATCAGAGATTAAACTTGACTCTACGTCATACAAATTTGGGTTGTCAAAGTCCCACAACAGCGTATTTGCAGCAGATAAAGTATCATCGATCACTACCTTTTCCTGTGTCCATGCTTTTAGTTTGATTGTTTTTGAAAGCTGGTTACCAGAGCGTATCGCCTTTAGATTTGTCCGCAAAGTGATAGCAGGCTGAATTGTAATTACGGTATCACTAAACGTTTTATTTTCAATCCAGGTGATAATTTTAATCTGGGAACTTCCTGTTTGAAGATTGGGAACCGATTCAATTTTTTGTTTTGAGATAAATATTTTGGAAGATACTTCAATTGTCACATCTCTTGTAATTCCTCCAAATTCATACCAAGGAAAAAGCTGATCGTTGGGATTTTTGCCCGTTCTGGCCCCCGGAATTTCCAATTGGTTCCATGAATTATCAGCTTCTACAACCAGATAATTCACATCAGGAAATTTTACTTTTTTAGTGATATCTAGTGTAAACGGGGTATACCCGCCTTCGTGCATACCCACCAGTTCTCCGTTTAGGAATATTCTACATTTATAATAAACAGCATCAAATTTGAGTCTGACGAATGAATTGGCTACATCGGCTGGAAGTTTAAAACCCTTTCTATACCAAGCCTTCCCTATAAAATTATAACGTGTATCAATGCTCCAGGTATGCGGAACGTTTACCTGATCCCATCCAGCAGCTAACATATTTATATTGTCTTTACCAAGTTCCCAAGGCAAATGCCAGTCATTCTGTTCACCTACGTTTGTTGGATCTATGGCAAAACTCCATTTACCATTCAAAGAAATCTTCTGTGATCTAGAAGAAACTGCAATAATTAAACTGAAAAAAAGCAAAAACAAATTTTTCATAAAACAGAGATTAAAAATTCATGAATTATTTAAAAAGAAATTAAATAAGATTATCTATTTGCCATCACCTCACCTCGCAACAAAATTTTTCCCAGGTATACTACTGTATGATTGTATTTCTCAGGATTTTTGTTAATATCTTCCAATTGCATTTCTCCCAAAATCTTGATCTTGTCGGGATTGTCTTTAGAAATTTTCAAGACCACGGAATGAATACCTGGTTTAGTTTTTACAAAAGCACACTGTCCTCTGTACCTATTGTTGCAATTCCGGTTAAACCGGTTGATTAATTTTTTATCTACAAACTCATTTCCCGCAATAAAATTAATAGGACTCAATTCCTTCAGATTCATCAAAACTCCATCAAGTTCCAATTCAATTTGTCCTACTTCTGGCCCACCAATATCAAAGATGCCAATCATTGTTCCGTCAAACTTGAAGCTGATGGATGAACCTGGATTTTCCGCCTTCATTACATAAGGAAACCAAGGAGAAAATTGGTTTAAAGATTCAACCATATTGGGATCAATGGTTACCCAATCAGAACTAAAACTAGCAATTGATTTAGGATCAAGCATTTTGGCATCTTCCCAATTATCAGCAATCAGCGGTTCTGCTAGATGATGAACCTGACTCCCTGCTTTACGCTTCATTTTCAACATTGCCCTTGCAATAGCTTCAGCATATAAGTTACCACCCGCTTCCAATGGGTGTGTACCATCTGCCGAAAACACAATTTTGTCTGTGAACACTGCAGGATCTGATTTCCAAATAAGCTTTTCTTTACTCTCAAGAAATGCTGCCTGTAAACCCATGTGTACCGATGGAATAGCATAATAATCTGCTATTTTTTCTAAGTGCTGGATATTTTCTGGAACTTTCCCTTCTGCATATACTTTAGTTTGTCCTTGGGCGGTGGTGTAGATAAAACAAATATCAATTCTTGGATTGTATTTCCAAATTTGACGTACAATCCCTTCCATACCATCTGGAAAAGCACCATTCACTGCAAATTCAACAAAAACTACATCCGGATTAAATTTTAAAACCTGATCGTATACCCTACAAGCACCAAGGTCTGTTCCAGTTCCTGACACCCCCGCATTAATTCCCAACATTTTTACTTTGGGAAATAGCTGTTGGATAAACTTTGCAGATTGTGCTCTGTACTGATTATTTGCCCGGGTAATACTTCCACCTAAATAGCCAATGGTTACAGTATTTCCCTTTTTTAGTTTATTAAAAAAATTGGGGAGTCCTTTTCGAATGTTGAATTCATTTGGATGAGAAAAATTATTTGTTTGTATAACTGGAGCCGCATAATCTAATGGATTAAAAAATAATGGACTTGCCCCAGTCTGGCTTGCCGCAATAATATCTTCGGAATTATTTACAAAGGCATTCATGTTCCAACTATCGCGCCAGCTAATGGCAAATTGGTTTTCTTTAATAGTTATCGGAAGCCATATGTGTCTACTATCGAATGGTTGTTCGGGCTTATTAATATCAAACATGGCAATATATGCATCTTTCTTGCCAATAACAGGAAGGATAAATGTAGGTTGGCCTCCGTATGTTTTCTCTTTACCAAAACCATTTTGAGGGTTCACTCCTTCACATGGATTGCCTTGCAATACCCAAGGTCCTGTTAATGATTTACTGGTAAAATATCTTGCCGGATTTGGATCCCAACCAGTTGATCCGGATCCCAATAAATGATAGATCCCATTTATTTTAATAATGGCTGGCCCTTCTGTCTTTGCTGTTATACCTTCACAGATTTCGTACTTTCCATCCGGCATTAAGTAATCATCTTTCATTTTCCCAACTACAACTGCTCTATCCGGCTTTCTTACAGTAAGATGGTATAAGTCACCATTTTCCTCTTGAAACAATGCGTAATCACCTGAGCCATTTGGAGAGTCTGCACCCAAAAATTTATGACTGTACTTGAATGGCCCTATAGGACTGTCAGATAAGGCAACGCCAACATATCCTGTAGTCACTCCTTGTCCTTTCAGATATAATTTAAAAAAAGCAACAAACTTTTTTGTTTTAGTATTATAAACCACTTTGGGTCTATCAAAATTGCATTGGTATGCCAAATCGTGACCATCATCATTATAAACAAGCGGTAGCACCAATCCATTATCCGACCAATTAATCAAGTCTTCTGAAGCGTAACAATGAATTCCACCATCTGCAAAAGTTTTCTCTGAAAGACCTTCAATTTTATGTGTTCCATACCAATAATAAATTCCTTTAAAGTAAAGAATACCGCCACCATGTGCATTAATTGGATTGCCATCTGTATCATTCCAAATTTGACCCGGGCTTATTATGGTTAACTTAGAATCTACTTGCTTATTTAAATCACTTATACTCCAAGTATCCTGCCATTTAATCAACATTTTAGTATTTCTAAATTCAATAGGTAACCAGATATACCTTCCCGTAATTGGATTTTCTGGTTTCCAAATATCAAACATGACTATATAAGCATCTTTTTTTCCTTCTATGGGAAAAATAAAGGAAGATTGCCCTCCATAAGTGACATCACTGCCCACACTATCAAGAGAATTGGTGCCTATACATGGATTGCCATGATATGTCCATTTTCCCATAATATTATTTGAAGTATAATAGCGTGCTGCATTGGGCTTCCAGCCACTAGAACCAGAGCCAAGCAAATGATATATCCCATTTCTTTTTATGACAACAGGCGCTTCAGTATGCAATTCAATTCCTTCACAAGGTTTGTATTCCCCTAGTGGATAATAATAATCACTATCTAACTTGCCAATTACAAAAACTTTATCTGGCTTCCTAACTGTTAAATGGTAAAGACTGCCATCATCATCAGTGAACATTGAGAAATCGCCAGAACCCTTGACCGAACCGCCTCCTTGAAATTTATGGTGATAGATAAATGGCCCTGTAGGTTTATCCGCAACTGCTACACCAACATTACTTGTTTCGTAACCTAACCCTTTTAAATAAAGCTTGAAGAAAGCTACAAATTGCTTATTCTTTTTATTATAAACTACTTTAGGTCTTTCAAGAATACAACCATATGCCAAATCCGATTTTTCATTCTTGAAGTCAACACTCAAAACAATTCCTTCATCTTGCCAATTAATAAGATCTACAGAGGAGTAACAATGAATACCAGCATCAGCAAATGTTTTTTCAGATCTGCCTGCTAGTTTGTGTTCCCCATACCAATAATATTTGTCTTGATAGAAAATGATACCGCCTCCATGTGCATTAATTGGATTTCCATTCTTATCCAACCAATTTTGAGCAGGCTTAAATTCAGTCTGTTCAAAAGGAGACTTTTTTGCCTGAGAAAAAATGACGCCTACATTTAAAAACCAACAAACTGGAATGATACAGCAAACAATGATAGATCTGTTCATTATTCCTACTTTATGGTTTTTTGAGAGGAATTTGCACATTATAAGAATGACCAAGTGTTTCATTAACCGCACAAAGCAAGGCAACCAGCTTCCCGTTTTCAAAAAAAAGCTGGGGTCTTTCCAACGCTTCTAACTGTTTAATACTCCCATCAGCCCATTTAATTTTCAAATCTGAAACTAGTGGGTGTTTTGCTAATTTCCAATCCAATCCGTCTAGTGAATAAAACAACACTAAACTTCTTCCTGCATTTGTAAAAGCGCCTTTCATATCTTTCACAATAGCGTAATAACAATTATCCTGATACCAAACAAATGGGTCCTCGGCTGGGAAGTCAACATTTTCAACTGTGAAAATGGGATTGTTTTGTTTTACAAATGGGCCTTCTGGTTTATTAGCTATTGCAGTTAAATGCACAACTGGGCCTCCAAAGGGTTGTGGTTTTTTTCGTGCAACTGCTTTATATACCATAAGGAAACGTCCGTCAGGCATTTGAGTTACAGATGGATTTGCCACCATTTGTGCATCGTAGGCTGTAGTATCGGAAGAAATGTCAAGGATGGGTTTATCAAATCGTTTCCATGGACCATTTGGATTATCAGCAATGACTACTCCAATTCGTTGATTGTTCCTATGTGTCCAATTCAATTGTGGGCTGGTAATTTTACCATCCCCATAATTACCAGCATAATACAAATAATATTTACCATTAAAAAAATGAACTGTAGGATTGTGCGAATACATCCCATCCCAAAAATTAGGACCACGATGAGGGATTACCACATCTTTAAATACAAAAGGCCCAAAAGGAGAATCAGCAATAGCATGAGCTACTTCAGAACTAGTTACCCAAGCTGCCATACCTAAGTTCCTTGGCCATCTAGAGTAAAAAAGGTGGTACTTTTTATCTAAATGAGATTTAACTAGTGTACCACACCATATATAGGAACTATCATTAATGAATTTGGCTGTTAAGGGAACCGGCTGAATCATTTTTCCCAAATTCAATTCTCCCGCAGCTGAATGCTCTTTTTGAGAAAAAAGTACTTTTGAACAGAGTAAACAAATTATAAAGAGTAATTGATTTTTTCTCATGGCAAACTGTTTGAAAAATTGAAAAAGGAAAATACATCATCTTCCAATTCACATTTATTACTAAAATTATTGATGATACTTCTCATAAGTTGCAGTAATATTCTGTGACAAAAAAATTACCTATCGATATCATAGCTGGAAACGTTATCGATAGGTTGTAAATAAATTAAGTATTAGTCAATCACTTATCCCTTTGGAGAAGACGGTGGAAATAATTGAAATTCTTTTATCCCAGACATATAATCCCTGTCCTTGATGATTAATCTAAAATACCTTGCATTTACAGGATTAAGCTCCTTTTCCCAATCTCCCATTTTATTGGCCACTACCCATGTAATCCAATTGTTGTCTTTTTGATACTGTAATTCAAAACCGAGAATAGATGAATTCAACAACACACGCTCCATTAATTTTACTTTCCCAACCAATTGAGGTTTTCCCAAATCCACTTCTAGCCAAGCAGATGATTGAAAGATGGCCCTCATTTGATCTTTATTTCTGATATAGTGCGCTGAACTTCCATAATATTGATCAATATCAATATTATCTCTTCTGCCAGGCACCCAAGCAGTTCCAGGATTGTCGTCAATTGCTGAATTTGCATCATGCAAAAATTGGCCCACCGAGCTTGAAGCAATCACTTTCTTTTGATAGGCTAAAGAACCTGATGAAGAAAAGGGTCTGATGATTCCAGCATTATCTGCATTTTTATTTAAAGTAAGTTTTATAGTTGTAGCAATAGAGTCTTTCAGTTTTGAAACAACTATCAATTTTAGGTTTTCCTTACTCTGAATAAATGGAATTGGTTGACCATTAAGTAGGCTAGCTTGCAAAACTGTAATACTCATTGGTGGCAAAACAATGGTATCATTAGGCTGCTGAAGCAGATGTAAGAAAACTGATTTTCCTTTATAGGTACTAAGTATCTGATTGGTAGGGGTATATGGTCCTCCTTTAGTTCCATAAACAGATTGTTCAATTGGCTTTAACCAACGTCCGAATTCCCTGAGGCGATTTTCAAAATTTTGTGGTATTTGTCCAAGACTATCTGGGCCAGTATTCAATAAAAGATTTCCATTACCACCCGCACATTTCAATAAAGTAATAGCTGCTTCTTTTAGTGATCTAGGGGTATCGTTAAAACGCCATGCCCATTGATGTCCCAAATTGGTACATGTCTCCCATGGCACAGCACCATATCCTGCTACAAATCCTTCCGGAGTTGCATAGTCTCCGTTTGGTCCAATATAACTATGAGATTCATCTGTATGTAAAACATCTAAGCGATTATTGATAATAATACCCGGTTGTAACCTATTGGCCATTTCATAAATCAAACTGGGCTTTACTGGAGATGGCATACCCTCGTAGTCAATCCACAAAAGACTAATTTTTCCATAATTTGTTAGGAGTTCTTTTAATTGTTCCAATACACGTGCTTCGAACACTTTGTTGGATGCACCATTTCTACAATCCAAATCTTTCCAATCAGCTGGTGAGAAATACCAGCAAATAGGCAATTGTGCTTTATGAGCTGCATCTGCCAGCTCTTTACAAACATCTCTACCAAAAGCAGTTTTCATGATATTATAATCGGTAGTCTTGGTATTCCACATACAAAAACCATCATGGTGTTTTGCAGTAAATACCAAATACTTCATTCCAGCCGACTTAGCTATCTCAACCCATTTGTCTGCATTAAATTGAACAGGATTAAATCTTAAATACAGTGAATCGTATTTTGATGCTCCGTAACTAGCTCTAGACCAACTTATTTCTTTTCCAATCACTGAAACAGGCCCCCAATGCATAAACATTCCCAATCTTGCATTTTGCCACCAGGCCAATTTAGGCTGCTGAAAATTTCTTTGCTGTGAATAGAGCTTTGACCCTAAAAAAAGGAAAATAAAAAACAGATAAACAAGCCTTAAATAAGGCTTTGCTTTTTTACTGAAATTGTTACTATAATACAAATTCATATACTTGATTTTTTTGGCTTAAAAATGTTAGGTTATAAGTTTTGGGTTGTATCAAAGTCTCTTCCTTCCTACCCTTTGCATAAAGAGGCTTGGCAATTTTTTCATTAGTATTATAAGGATTAATAGATTTTGGATTGCCTTGAATTAATTTAATTTCTTTTATTGGAACAAGAGAATTAGGAAGTCTTAAATTACAAATACCTCCCAAATTTGATTTTACTATCAACTTAGTAACCAAGGAATTTTTCCACTCAATTTCTACTTCAAACCCACCTCTGGCTTTTAATCCTGTAATGGATCCATTTTTCCAAGCACTAGGTATGGCCGGTAAAATATCTATGGCATCATCATGACTCTGTAATAACATCTCAGCAATTCCTGCAGTCACTCCCAAATTTGCATCAATTTGAAAAACATCAGTACCCCATGTACCAATTATTGCACTAAGCATATTGGGCATACTTCCTCCAGATAATTTATAGTCAACTGGTTGAATTACTTTTTGTAAAAACTCATATGCTTTTTCACCATCATGCAACCTTGCCCATTGAGAAATGCGCCAAGCTCTACTCCAACTAGTATAATTATGGTCTCCACGCTGTTCTAGAGATCTTTTAACAGCAGCTGCCATATTAGGGGTTCTATAAAAGCTCAATTGCCCTGAAGGATAAAATCCATATAAGTGAGATATATGAGCTTGATTTTCATTTTCCGAGTCCCAATCCCAGATCCATTCTTGTAATTGACCAAATTGACCAACCTGATGTGGAACTAATTTTCTCCTAGCTACCTCAATCCTATTGAGAATTGAATCCTGTTTAATTCCAATTAGTCTTGCGGCTTTATTAGTAGCATTAAAAATATCAAATACCAGCTGGTTATCAAGTGTAGATCCATAATTAACTTTTGCTACCCGATTGATTCCTTTTGGTGCATTTTCTGGAGACATTACAGGACCTATAACCAGCCAATTGTGTTCAGGCTCTGTTACCATCATGTCTAAATAAAATTCACTGACACCTCTAATTATGTCATAATTCTTTTTAAGAAATGCTGTATCGCCAGTAAAAAGAAAATGTTGCCAAATATGCGTGGCAAGCCACGCTCCTCCTGATGGCCAGGTACCTACTCCAACACCGTCTATCATTCCTGTCATTCTAAATAAATCCGTATTATGATGAACCATCCATCCTCCAGATTTATACATTTTTTTAGCCGATTCTTTTCCAGTAACACTTAAATCACGCAACATATCAAATAAGGGGTATTGCATTTCAGATAAATTAGTTAGATCTGCTGCCCAATAATTCATTTCGGTATTGATATTGATGGTGTATTTACTGTCCCAAGAAGGTCTAGCTCGGTCATTCCATAACCCTTGCAGTGTTAAAGGTTGACCACTGGGTCTAGAACCAGCAATCATTAAATATCTACCAAACTGATACGATAAAACATTCAATGACGGGTCCGATTGATAATTTTTTAATCGGTCTTTTAAAGGAAGAGATGAATAAGGAGATTCATCTAATGAAAAAGTTGATCGTTTAAAATATTGTTGATAATCTGCTACATGATTTTGCAATAGTTCATCATAAGATTTTTGTCCAGCTTTATTTAAATCAACAATACCATCTTCAGGACTAGCAGACAAATTGTTATACTGCTTAAAATTGGTGCGCATAGATAATAAGATTGTTAGCGAATTTGCTTTATTTACAATCAAACATGATCCTACTTTGGTAATCCCACCACCTTCTGGAATCACTCTCAAATAACTATTCAACATTACTTTACCCTGAATACCTTCCTGATCAGGTGATACCATGGTCATTTGAATAGTATTATTGTTATAATTTGACACTGATGCATGTTGCTTTGTATCCATAAAACAAGACCCATTAATGGATCCTGGCTTATTAGCAGTAATTCTCATTACTAGTACTTGGTCTGGATAAGAAACAAATACTTCTCTTTGATATCTAACACCACGTAATTCAAAAATGGTTTTAGTAACGGCTGTATTTAAATCCAATGTTCTAGAATATTGACTAATTGAATCATATTCATTCATTTGAAAATAAAAATTGCCAACAGGGGCCAAAAACATTCCTTGACTGTTTTTTGACAAGAAGTGTTTAGAAATCAATAATTCTGCCTCAGAATACTTTTTTTCAAACTGCAATTGATGAACCTTATCTATATAGAATCCTGCACTATCATTTACATTGTTATAGGGTGATCCAGACCAAAATGTAGCTTCATTTAATTGCACTTTTTCTTCCAATGGATTGCCATAAACCATGGCTGCCATCCTTCCATTTCCTATAGGCAAAGCTTCGCCCCAACTATTTGCTGGTGATTTACTCCATATTTGTAAACCAGATTGGGCAGTAACCGATAAGTATCCAACTAATATTAATAATGTGATTATTACTTTCAACTTGATCATTTTAATAATTTACTTGCGTTTATTTCTAATAATTCAAACAAACAACGGTAGCAAAATCATCCAAACTTGCTTTTGGCAATAAAAGCACTACTTCTTTGGATGATTGTTTGATTGTAACTTTTGATCTTGCGTTTGCCAATAAATATCCTTTCTTAATATTTGCATTAAAAGCGGGCAGAACTAATTTACCATCAGAAGGCCAATGCATAATATGTATGTATAATTTTCCGGGCTTAGTTGTACAACGCCATTCTGCAGCTTTTTCAATGAATTGCTTCTTGCCTTCTACCATTGCATATTCCCCAAATTCTGTTCCAAAAGCAGTTCTCCCACAACCATAAATTGCCTCACCATTAGTTTTTAACCATTCGCCCATTTTTAATAACCTAGATGAGTAAGGAAAAGTAATCTCTCCTTCTGCTGTAGGACCTACATTCAATAGATAGTTACCATTTTTAGAAACAGCATCTACCAAATTATAAAGCAATTCATTAACGGGTCTAAATGCAGTATCCCATCTTTTAAATGCCCAACTTTTATTCAAAGTCCCACATAATTCCCAAGGAGCAGATTGTGGTTCATGAAAAGCTTCATTGTCTCCACTACCATTAAAATCAGTTATTGGAAGGCCAATTGGTTTACCTAGTTTAATCCGGCTATTAATCAGGATATCAGGTACAATACTTCTTGCCATGCTAGCAATTTGTTCTGCACGCTCTTGGGTAATTTCGCCAGCAGTATCAAACCAAAGAATTGCAGGGCGATATTTTTCACAAAGCTCCCGTATTTGTGGAATTGATTTTTGATCTAGATATTTATTCATGTCCCTTTTATAGCCTGGCCATGACCAATTGTTTCCATAAGCATCTGGTTCATTCCAATCTTGTGCATGAGAATAATAAAGGCCAAACTTAATGCCATGCTTGTCACAAGCTTCTTTCAATTCTAAAATGGGATCTCTTTTAAATGGAGTAGCATCTACAATATTATAGGATGTAACTTTTGTGCCAAACATTGAAAATCCATCATGATGTTTAGATGTTATAACCATATATTTCATACCTGCAGATTTCATGAGCTTTACCCATTCATCCGCATTAAATTTTACAGGATTAAACTCATTTGCTAACGCACGATACTCTTCAATTGGAAGTTTACTCATTTTCAATGCCCACTCTCCACCCAATATTTTTTCTCCTTTCCAATAACCTGCCATTTTTGAATAAAGACCCCAATGCATAAACATGCCAAATTTGGCATCTCTAAACCAAGCTATCCTTTGTTTCTCAGTTTCAGACGGATGATAGTCACCAATAGAAGGAGCTCCAAATTGGTCTAGATTAGTCATCTCACCAAATTGTACAGTTGATTCTTTATGCTTAGATTGTTCTTGCGCAGAAAGACTACTCGCAGAATAAAGCATTGTAAAAAATAGAAATACATGATATCTCATAGCAAATCTTGATATTTAATTTGATGAAATTGAATATTGATTATTGACAATAATGTCCTTTCTACGATACTCTGGGGTTACTTTTAATGAAACAATTTTTCCTTTTTTTACACTTGCTTCTACAACTGTATTTTCCGGAGCATGTAATTTGAAATCAACGTCCCATTTTGTTGGCCAAGCTGGTAACAAGTAAATCTTACCATCCCCATATGGGTCAGCGGCCATAAGCATTTCCTGTAGTCCTACCATTCCTGAGCCACCCCAGTTATGATCTGGTACCCAATCATGTCCGGGACCAAAAAAAGCAGGAAAACGAGCTTGCGGATTGAAGTTGCCTAGCTTATCCACTATTCTTTTAGCCGTTTCATCAGTATTACCAATTGCGGCCATATTAACCACTACAGGCATCCATGAGAAATCTCTGGTTACTTTTTGAGAACGATTTTGAGGTAATAAATCCCAAGTGTTCTTTGCAATTTGTGTTGTTCCAGGTTTGGTAACAGTTTGTAAACGATAAGGCCAAGATGCATACAACTCAGGAAGTTCCCAAAGATTATACTCTTTTTCCCATTCCTTTGCTGGCAATAAAATGGGTTTCCCGTTTCGTTCTCCAACTGGCAAGTCTGGTAATACTTGATAAATATTCTTAAAATATTTTTTCTCAGTTGTAGAAACTAAATTATTAGGTAGTTTGGTTAAAGCATCGCAAATTCTTCGTAACCCAGCAATGACTTCAATTGGATTTTTAGCACCTACTAATAATTCAATTGAATTAGCAGGATAGATACTTAGTTTACCATCATCCCCAAGTTCTTTACCAGTAAGCCGTTTGGTTTCATTGCGATAAAAAGAATTGTAAAACTTAACAGTCCCTTTTATCCACTCCATATCAGCACTTATGTCTTTACCTAAAGTGGCATAACCATGCAAAGTCATCCAAGCATTTTCCAACATCATGGCAAAAGCATATTTTAAATGCTGCGCTCCACATTGGCCTGAAGGTAAAGGCCACCATGTTAGACCCCATATTTTTATAGCTTCTGGATAGACAACACCCTCGGCTCCAAGCCCTTTGGCACGTGCAGCAGCAGACACAGCATGGTTTCTGTAAAAAGCATTTGAAGCTTCCAGCAAATCCGCATCACCAGCAAGAATAGTAGGCCATCCTAACCATCGCTGGTTCTGTGCCATAAAACTGCAAAATAGCCAATGACGTATGTCCGGAGTAGAAGGCCCCATTAAGGCTCTATTGATTTCTCCAGGGTGATTCCCTTTAATTTTTTCAAAATTATCTGTTGTAAAAATGCCACCATTAAAAAGTAGCGGCAATTTTCCATTACGGTTACAGGCAAGCATGTATCTGAATAATTGATAGTTCCTTCCAACTATCCAGGCAGAGTCTGAAGAAGCGGCTTCATTATTGATAGTAATATAGGATCGATTCCAAAATTCATTCCATCGCTTGGCTTCTTCAATAGCATAAGATTTGAGTGATTTTTCATCCAAATAAGCTTTAGCTTCCTGAATCCATTTTTCAGGATTAATGGCTTGACCAGCGCGCAACGATGCAACAATCGTGTGATTAGCAGCTGGTTCTACCATCATTGTCCAAGACGCACCTTTCCATCTTTGCCATTCAACAGGCTTCTTACCAATGGGTTTAATGGGTTGACTGGAAACAATTGCGCCGCCAAACAAATTTCTCTCAGTTGGATTATAGACATGATTAACTGCAAATGGTTGAATATTAAGTTCGTTTTGCAGAACAGATGGATATTTTTCGTTTTGGTGAAACCATAAAACACCTTGATTATTCATACTAATACTATCGGCACGAAGGGTGGTAACTCTTTTACCCATATCAATGTACATGCTATCTCTTGTAATCTCTCGCCATGATCCAAAACTTATTTCAAGCGCAGTTTTGTTTTGTGTTGCCGATTCAATGATTAAATTTTCACCAGCAAACCAAAGCTTGATCTTAATTGATTCCCCATTTTTAGAACTTGCAGTAATAAAGATTGCACCTGAAGCCAAATCAAGCTCTTGTTTAAAAGAACTAAGATTTGTAAAAACTTTATTTGAAGGAGTAATGCGCAAAGCGCCTAATTTAAGCAAACGGCCATCTTCATCATAAGCCAAATTATGTGCTAAGTATAACCAAACTGAGCCTTCTTGAACCCATACATTAGCACCGGCACCAAATCTTCCAGAAAGCGGCATAGACTCCCATGCATCTGGAGAAGGTGTATTCCAAACAACATTATATTGATTGGAAATTTTTGATTTTTGAGTTTGATTTTGGGCTAATAAATTATGAACAAAACCAAAAGAGCAAAACAAAATGAGGAAGTTCAAATATTTCATAAAAACAAGATTCTTTAAAAATTAATCAATAGGTTAAACTTGTGGCATACAAGCCAATATATGACCCAACAAATCCTTTTGCTTTTTTTGTACTTAAGTTTGTAACATCTACATTCTCTATTAAAAGCACTTTACTACCCTTGGTTTTATAGTAAAAAGAAGCTACGCCTTCTTTTACTGAAATACTTAATGCTATTTTTTCAGTGCTATTGACTTTATTTATTTCTCTTCTAGAAACAATACTATCTTTTCCATTTACAATGCTTCTAACAATAATCATTGACTTTCCACCTTCTAGGATTTTCCCAAGCGTTAGATAATTTTTCTCATTCTGGAAATAGGCCAAACCAGCAAATTCATTCTCTTTTGTAGGAGTGAAATCCAAGACTGTTGTAGCTTCAAAATTCTGGTGTTGCTGCCGTCTTCCAAGAAATGCAGGATTAACCAATTGACTAAGACTTTTTGGCAATAGATTTATCTCCATTTTACCATTGTTTAAATTCCACCATTGGTTATAAGGTGTTCTAACTGTATTCCAATTCAAATTCAATTTCTTAGAATTAAATTCATCCTTCCAAGTAAAATTACCCGTGTGTAATCCATTTATTGATGCTGTTGAATTAAATGAAACAACAGTTGGAACCTGCATCCCTTTTTCAAGGATTATTGGAAAACCATCTACCCATTTTACAGGAAGTATAAATGTTTCTCTACCAGTATTAAACTGTTCATCAGCATAAGGTCTTGTTCCAAGAAATACAGTAAACCAATTTCCTTTTGAATCCTGAACCATATCAGCATGTCCTACATTGGTAATTTTATTATTTCTATTTGATGGCAGATCAATTTGGGTTAAAATAGGATTATTAGGAGAAGGACTATACGGTCCTCTTACATTTTTACTTCTAAACACAAGCTCTTTATGACCGGATAGGGTTCCACCTTCGGCAGCAAGTAAATAATAATACCCATTTACTTTAAAAATATGCGGACCTTCCAACCATCGGGGATGTGACGCAGTGTCTGAACCTCCATCCATTAATATTTGTCTTTCTTTTGAAACTTGTTCCTTTTCAAAATCAAAAGAATGAATCCAAATAACAGTATGGCCAGTCCAACGGGGTTTATCACTAGCTTGACTACTTAAAATATATCCAGCTCCGTCATCGTCAACAAAAAATGAAGGATCAATCCCTTTAACTTCTGGAAGCTTGATGGGCATACTCCAACCTTTAAAAGGATCTTTTGTTGTAACATAATAATTTCCAATACCTCCTACAACAGTATTGATCACATAAAAGGTCTGAGTATTTTCATTATATGTGATGGAAGGTGCATAAATACCTCCAGAGATACCAAGTCCATCTAATTTTAATTGCGAAACTTGATCTAATACATGTCCAATTTGTTTCCAGTGTATTAAATCGGTACTATGAAAAATTGGTATTCCAGGAAAATAAGAAAAGCTTGAATTAATAAGAAAATAGTCCTTCCCTCTTTTGCAAATGCTGGGATCAGGATACATACCAGGTAAAATAGGATTATAGGTTTGATTTTTTGAATTCAATTTCTGACTAAAAAATGCATCATTACCTTTATATTCAAAATAACTGAATATAGCTTTGTTGTTTTGAGCTAGCCCAAAAAACAAAATTGTTTGAAACATAACAAATAGCGCTATTCTTTTCACTAAAACTGAATATTTAATGACATGATTGTTAATTCATAAAATGAATACCATTCTACTTAAAATATATTGGGTAATTTTTTACTAATTACTAACTCAAAATTTGTTTGATTCCGAATTAGCTTAAAATGGTGTATAGTCTTATTTCCGTTTTCTTTCAGATAACTTTCAAAATCGATTCGATTATTTATTTTATTTTGATTAACCATTTGAATCAAATCACCTGTTCTAAATCCCAAAATATATGCCTCAGAATTAATATCAACATTTGCTAAGGCAACACCTCCAGATTCAAACGCAACACCATAAGCAGACATTTCTTCTCCTTTTGGCTCTTTGAGTAACACGTTTAACCAAGAGTAAGTTTTTATTTTAGGTATTGAAACAGCCTCATTAAACTCAATTTTAATCTCTGGCAACAAAGGTGTTTTTGCAATTTTTTTTAATGAAGGCTTAGTAACTCCAAAATGATCCATATCAAAATTTACAAACCCTTGCTTTATTGCTAATGAATTCTGTTGAAGTCTAAAATCTCCAAATGATGGATTAATAAATAAAGGATTCCCATTGATTGAATTAGAATCACAACCATTTTTAATAAACTTGAGCATGCTTGCCTTATCAGTTACATAAAAATTATAATCCATCTCTTTACCCCATTTTCCATCAACAGGGATGGCAGAGTTCATGATTGCTGGTTGATAAGATTTAAAAACAATATTATTCTTAAATACATCACCACTATTTCTATACCAAACATGTGGATGTAATCCATTTTTAAGAATGATATTATTGGTTACTATCCTACCATATCCTTCTCTTAACTTTAAGCCTCTGTTTAAGAGTAAATTGTTATAAATTTCATAGTTGGTTGACCCATCATCTAAGTCAATATCCCAACCATGGTCACATCGCCACCGAGAGTTTCTAATAATATTTTTGTCAAGCATATCCAACAATGGCAGTGAAGGATCTTTTTCAACTGCAGTTGAGGTTTCATTTGCGTTACCAGTCCAATATCTGTCTCGGCCCCAAGAATTGAAACTACCATGATCACCTGTTTCTAACACTGTATTAAAAACATCGCAATTTTCAATTATATGACCTCCAAAGGTTCCTTCATTGATATTTATGCCTGCTCTAGGCACATCGTAAATACTACAATGATTGATTTTTACGCGGTGTGACATTGAAATATGAATAGGCGCAGTCTGTTTTTCATCTCTACCTGTTAGTGTAATCAAACAGTTTTCAACCAAACAATCCTCAGGAAAATTTTTACTTTTTGGACCTGGTGTTCTATCAATGGTTGTATAATTTTGTTTTGAATACCTAAATAATGGACTTCTAACTGCATTTGGATCTCCAACAAATGCTATTCCTGATGCACCACTATTGTGTATATAACAGCCAATGATAGCAATACGTCTATTATAATTATTTACAAAAATGGTATTGCCTCCAACCTGATCAAACTCACAATCTGAAATAGAACAATCTTCTGCCCCATCAAAGAATACAGCCCCTCCTCTAAAAACAGTCCAATCGGACCTTAATAAAGGTTCTTTATTATCCATAAACGTTCTTGCGGCATGTTTAAAAACAAATCCTTTTATTTGAATACCTTTTACTGGTTTATCTGCGTTTCCGTTGAACTCAATTAGATTTCTTAACCTAACTACTTCTACTTTAGCATTTTTCAGATTAGTTGTAGGTTCAGGAAAATAATATAATTTCTTGTCCTGCTGATTATAAAACCATTCCCCAGGCATATCTAATTCTTCAAACACATTTTCAACCATTCTATAAACTGGATGCATTGCTGAAGGTCTATTATTTTGCCAACCTCCAATTGTGTCAAGCAATCCATTTGGTTTCTTACCCTTTATCAACCAGTGCATATCACCCCATAGTAGGTTATGCATGGCATGTAAATAAGCTCCAGCCGGGTTTTCCCATTTATCCAAATGCTTTTGATCAATAGGATTATTTGATGAGTCATTTTTGATTGTATGACTAAGCTCCCATGTATCATAAACATTTTTCCCAGAAATAGCATTTGGGAATCTTGCCATTCTTTGTCTAACCCCATTAATATATAATTGATCAATACTTAGGTTTTGGGGAACAGTTGCAACATAAATCCCATTTCTATATAGCTCCCACTTAAGTTGCAGCAAGCTTCCACCACTCAAAATTGCTCCACCTTCTTCTACTGCTCTAAACGTGATATTGCTTTCTGCAGAAGTTAAATGTATGGTTTGATCCAAATAATAAGTTCCATTTAAAAAAACCACTTCAACCTTGCTACTAGAAGTCATCTTTGCAGCAACTGATTGGGCTTTTGCAAAACTGCTTAAAGGCTGATCAATAGTTCCAGGATTAGAATCTTTACCTTTTGGTGAAACATAAATTTTTTTGAGAACCCATTCTCTATTTTGTTTTATGATTTTTGTATCCTTAAAAACAATTGGTTTTTTATCACTAAAATGTTTCTTTAAATTGAGACTTTTGTAATCAAGATTATTTGAATAAAAATTATTCTCGTTTGCATGAAGGCTGCACACAACTATGAAAAAAATAAAATTTAAACTAATAAGTTGAAATATGCATCTAGAATCCATTTTCAGTCTTATAAAAACCATAAATAATGCTTTAATGATAAATTAAGTATGGAGTTATTGAACAGTTGCTTCAATTGTTTGCTTTGCTATTAGATAAACTGGCCCAACTAAGCCTGCCGGTAATAATGGTGTATCTTTTTTGTGATAGTACCAAACAACAAATGCTTTCCTGTTTTTTTCAGGTCGAGATTGATTTTTCAGAAACCATTCAGGATATGCTTTCATCATGCGACCGTTGGCCCCTCTATCCACTCCCCATTCAAAATCTGCCGGATATTGTTCATCACCCACCAACAAATTATGCCAAGAATTAACAATAGCAATTTCAATAATATTGGTACCCACTTTCAATAAATCTGATATATCACTTATAAAGGGGGTATTCCAAATTACCCTATTCAATTTGCCATTAACCTTAACAGTTGCTAAATCATAAACCTTACCTAAGTCAAGTTGATAATGTTGACCATTTTTAAACGCAGATGTATTTAACTCAAAGCTGATTTTATATTTTGCTGTACCTGAAAAGTATTTTATAGAATCGGCTGTATTATTGGAAAAAGAGCCTAATGTTTTAATATTCGATATAAATGATTTACCTACAGGCGGATAAAAGGACACCTCTTCCCTAAAATTTAAAGGGATAGTATCTGACTTTTTCAAATCAAAGGACTTTGTCTTTCCAGATTCAAAGTACATAGTTCCTTTAACTGGTATAACCGACTCTAAAACCGGGACTCCGTTTTTTGAAGTATTGATCTGATATTCAGAACCTGATTCTATACCTGTTAAATGATCAAAACCAGTAGGAACATTCTTTCTAAATACAACAAATAGGGATTTATGTTTAGGAAGAATTAGATCAAGTTCAGTGGCATTATTTTGCATTCTCCAAATGGGTGCTTGAATAATTGTTCCAGTTTCTGCATCCCATAATTCAGGTATCTTTTTTAATACAGAAAATGAAGCGGTGAATTTTTTATCGGCTTCGCCAACATTGGCAATAAAATACCAAGACTCATTTCCATTGGTACGTTGTTGTATTTGAATATCTGAATCTGGATTCAATAGTTTATAGGTTGGCAAACAACCAATTTTATTCAAAACATTGTTTAGCCCTTGAGAAGAACTGTCTGTATAAAGAACGCCTTTACCAATATGTTTAACTAAAGCTTTATCATTACCCCATAATGAATTTGCGATTTTGGTTATTGTTGCGTCGTTATTGGGATAATTGGATAAACTTGGAGAAGCTACTGGTTTAGCAGAAATGATTGTAGCACCTTGCTGTAACAACTCTTCTATTTTAGAGACGATTTCTGGAAGTAATTTTCCATTATGGGGTATTGTTAATACAAAATAACTTCTTCCAGAGGGAAGCACAATTTTGCCATTAATCACTTTTAGTTTATGTAAAAAAACATCTCTTGAAATGATATCAGTAAGGGGTGAATCACCACCTAGACTTAGTGCAAAAATGGTTGTCTCTCCTTTTTGTAACATAGTCTGAACCCTAGACATATATTGGAAAAATTCTTTTCCTGGTTCATACCAAGTTTGATATCTACTAAAATGTGTACCCCACCAACCCATGCCTAATCCCGGTTGATATTTATCATCAAAAGGTTGATGTACCCAATGATGTAATACCATTCTGTTTACACCGGTTGCATAACCTCCATCAAGTGTAGGTTTTAAAAAAGAGGGAACTTCTGACCATTTGGAATTAACTGGAGAACCTGTTAAAGCCTCTGCTGCAATGATATTTTTACCAGCAGCACGAGCCGAACCGGTAACAACTGGGTTAGCAGGAGTTTTCCGCCCACTCCAAAATTCCCTCATAGGAATATCAGCTAAGGCAGAACCCTCTACTATGCTAAATGGACCACCATAAGCTTCGTGTTGAACTTGCATACCCACTGCATGTATCATATTGGCAGCGGGATTCCAACCATTTGTAAAAAACAATTGACTAATAACGTCTTTATAATCCCACTCAAACCTAGCACTAAGTTCTTTACTTTCTATTTCACGTTGTGAGGGCAATAAAGAATCTTTGGGGTTATTGGTTTTTTTACCGTTTCTCACTGTAGCATTAAAAGTCATCAACCATGGTAATGGGTCATAACCTTTTAATTTAATAAAATCTGATCTAAAGTTTTCACTCCAATTTTGATTTCCCGCTTCGTAACTATCAATTAAAAAATGTTTTAACCCAGTTCCCAATAATGGACCTAAATGTGTTTTTAAAGGTTCAATTACATTTGTCCAATGCAATTTGGTCATAGACAGACTCATTTTATCAGCTTCTAAAACCTTCCCTAATAAATCATCTGGAATTGGATGAGGAGGTCTACCAGTTGATGCATGTGCTAATCTATAAACAACCCATTTTCCAATTGGTGAAGACCAATGAAGAGTACCATTTGCATCCATTTTTGATGAAATATCAAGTACTTCAGTTAATTTAATAGAAGATTTATTGGCAGGAATGGCCAATACTGCAATATCCTTAAACCAAGAAACAGTTCTACCTGTTTTTCCCCATCCTTCGTCTGCAACAACTATGGGGTTAGGTAGCTTCAAAGATGTATTGGTATTCCCTTCTATCACGGTTTCACTCCATACCAACTGTTGCATACTTTGTGGTTCATCAATCCAAGGTCCACCTGTAGTGGAGTAGCCAACGGTATTATGCAAACCCAAATCAAGACCCAATCGTTTTGCTTCAGAAGCAGCATGCTTAATGGCTTCCCAATATTTGGGGCTTCTATAAGTTTGATCAGGCCAAGGATTATTCAAAGTAGGCAAGTGACTTTCAACAACTGATGAAGAAATATTGAAAATGGTAGCACCTCCTATTCCTGAAGCTTTCATAGCTTCTAAATCTTTTGTAATACCTTCTTTTGAGAAATTAGATCCTAACCAATGCCACCATACAAATGGACGATATTTGAGGGGGGGGTGTAAAAATTCATTTTCAAGTTCAATGGCTTCTTTACCTTTTGTGGGAACAAATCCTTTTTGAGAATGACTAGTTTGAAAACACATTAGTAAATTGGTCAAAAACGCCAATTGCAATATACTTTTTTTCATATAGTAAGATATAATTTGAATAGAAGCAATTTTCAATTATTTCAATTGAAATCAACAAGCATTAAAATAGATCCTTGACGGATATCTCTACAAATAAAACCCTTCTGACTAATGAAAAAGAAGCAGATATTATCTAACACTTACACTATTTTACCATAATATTTTTGTATTTTCAATACTCAAGTTAGATTTAATATTTTCTGCGATTTAGTTTTTATTCACCCACAACTTTTTAGAATATATGCGGCCTCAATTATTGAAAATAACATCGGGTCCTTCTATTTCATTTAGTGCAAGAAAAGACGAAACTCCCTATTTAAATAACAATTGGCATTATCACCCTGAAATAGAATTAATACATGTGATGAAAGGTGAGGGAACTTTATTTGCAGGAGACACTTCTATTCGTTTTAAAGAAGGGAATCTTATACTCCTTGGATCACAATTACCTCATTATTGGAGGTTTGACGAGATCTACACTCAAAAGAACCCAATGACTTCACTAATAGAATTGACACAGTTTTGTGAAGACTTTTGGGGGAACGAATTTCTAAAATTACCTGAAAACAAAAATTTACTTCGACTATTTGAAAGAGCAAAAAGAGGCATAGTAATATCTGAAAAAATAGCTGTTAAAGCAAAATTGTTATTATCCAAATTAATAAAAGCAACGGCATCAGACAGAATTGCTATATTGATTAATTTATTAACTACCTTATCAAAAGAGTCAAATCCCAATTATATTTCCAATACGCATAATTTTGAATTTGATTCATCGGAGAATGATCGCATCAATGCCATTTACAATTACTCGCTAAGTCACTTTAAAAGAAAAATATATCTTAAAGACGTAGCAGCAATAGCAAACTTGTCTACCAACTCCTTTTGCAGATACTTTAAATCAAGAACAAAGAAAAGTTATTCCGTCTTTATTATAGAATTGAGGGTTGGTTATGCCTGTAAATTGCTAGCTGAAAAAAATCTAAGTATTAAAGAGATCTGTTTTAATAGTGGATTTAATACATTCACAAATTTCAACAAACAGTTTAAGTTTCTAAAAGGTATGCAGCCCAATGAATATAGAAAACGAATGGATTTAGAATAATCAAAATAAATAATGCACAGTACTTTTAAAATATTAAAATATTGATTTTAAAAAATCAATTATCTAATCATATCTAGAACCTGCCAATTTTGATTTTTGCTGAGTTGTTTACCTTTTTTTATTCCAAATGGATGAACCATATTAGTATTATGCTTCACTGCTTCTATTGTAGGTTTGATATAATTTCCAGTTGATAACAAAATGGAATCTCCCTTTTTTAAATGAACTAATATTTCACCGTTACCCAAATACTTAATAGCATTTTTAATGGAAAAATCTGAAGGTCTTAATTGACTCGCGTAAATTGTTTTAAGAATAAAATCCTCACCGGTTAAACTTTTTACTTTAATCCATTCAAGCTGCTTATTTTTCATTGAAGCACTCACAAAAAAGCCGCCCTCGGCCCTTAAATCAGAAAAACTGGCATCTTTCCATTCAACTGGCAAGGCAGGAAATACTTGAATCTTACCTCCCCAACTTTGCAATAGCATTTCAAGTACCGAAGCAGCCCCACTTAAAGGCGTTTCAATTACAGGGTTTCTCCCATCGCTTTCTGTATAAAATGTATTGGTATGAAACTGACTAATACCAGTACTACCCGTTAAAAACTGTTGTATATTTTTATTGGCATCATCACCTCTACCTAATGCCGCGTATAAGGATGCAGCACCTGTATAAGAATAACCTGCTAATGATTTACCAGATTCAATTTTGTGCCAGTGATCTACAGATTTATCTACTAAAATACTATCTGCTTTAATATCCGGTTTCAATTGAAAAAGTGGATACAAAGCTAACAAGTGAGAATAATGCCTGTGTGACATATCAACCGATTGATTACTAGCTATCATTAATCCATTTTTATCAATTGGATAAGCCACTAATTTATCTAATACTTGTTTCCATTGATGAACATCATTTTTTGTTTCTGATTTTTCACAAGTCTGAATCATTGTGTTCAATAACCATCTAAGATTCGCAAGATTGTAATTAGAATTGGTATATTTTTCAAACCCTCTATACTCGGGTGATTCCATAGGTAGAAGCTGAATATTTCCCAAGGAATCCACCCTCATCATTTTCTCATAACAAGCGTAAATTTGAACTGCTTTGGGTAACCATTTTTCTTTGATTGCTTGCCAATTTCCATCATAAGCATATTGTTTCCAATAATTATTCATAGTCCAACAAAGGTCACCAAGCTTAGGACCACAAAATCTATTTAAGAGCACTTCAAAATTATCATCAACAATACTGATCATATTTTCTCCTAACGCTAGATGATTGCTAGTGTAAACTGGAAAATAGGTCAATTGAATATTTAAGTTCCACCACATTCCAGGCCATTGACTTGTTTTATAATAAGGGCCAAATAAATCTACAGCAGGGCCGTCAGGTCTAGAGCATGTTGCCATTTTGTATAACTGAATCCAATAAAATGCCTCAACCCTGGCATCGGGTATACTTAAAAAAGATTTTTGGTAAAACTGGTGCCACCAATTTTGATGAGCTTTCTTTATATTGACAATGGGCTGTTTTTGGGTATTAGTAATAACTTGCATTGCAACTTTCTCAGATTTGTTTGCAATAGGCACTTCATTTGCAATACTTAGATAGAGGGTACTTTGTTGTTCTTTACTGGAAACCAATTCAGTCCAAACAGTTGCAAAATCACCACCCGCAAGTAATGGCTGCTTAATAATATGGAATTGATCTTGAATGAATAATTGCGGTGATGGATTGGTAATATATGACTTAGAATCACTGTTATTGGGGAAAACCAATGCCCTTGGCGAAGAGGGATTTCCTGGTAGAAAACGCCATTTATAATCGGCTTTTGCTTCTCCATTTTTTTCTGTTGAAATAACTTCAATTATTTCTACATTTTGATGATAGGGAACATACGCTTTAATTTCAATGGTACCTGCTGTTGTAATGAATTTTCCTTTTATTTCAGCATTCCAAATATCCTGTTCCATTGTACCAGATATGATTTTTCCAAAGGGCTTAAGCAACATTGCGCCAACTTCTAGTCTACAGAAATCATACAAAACACTAGTCCCAGGAACTCCAAAAGATGTTTTTTTGTCTGGAGCTTTTCTATGGTCAGTCACATCCGTTCTGCCAACATGAAAAACAATACTACTATCCAATTGAGAAACATAAACCATCATTCCAATTTGACCATTTCCAGTAAATGCTCCTTCATTCCATTGCAAAGGCATTTCCTCCCAAACCAAATTATGTTGTTGGATAAAGGATGGCCAATTAACCTTCATACTTGGAGATACCCTTTGAGCAATAACACTTGTATATCCCAATATGAAAATAAAAAAAGAAAATATTGTTTTCATACCTATTTCTAGTTGTAAGAATCTATTATCAGATTAGAAATTTAGATAAATTAATGCTCAGTTATTCTAAACCAATCAAAATCCACTGCTATCCTTTTTCCTGTTCCCCTATTAAATGAATAAATACCTACCATCATTCCCATAAATCCCCAATTGGGTGTGCCTTGATCACTCAGGTAAGATGCATTCAAAATAGATCCTGCCTTTTCCCATTTTTTATTATCATAACTGTAAAAGAAATCCCTTTTGAGTTTATCAACTGTAACTTTTAGATATAAATTAGTTTGTCTAATATTAGCCACTATATTATTAATGGAAGGAACGCCAAACTTCATCTCTTCTAATACTAATACAAGCTTTCCCGAACTATCTCTTTGCAAACCTAATCTAGTAAATGTTTTTGTATCATAGTAACAAGTAATACCAGACTGTTCTTTTGTATCAGGATTGAAATTCATTTTTAAACTGGCTTGATATTTCAACCATCTTTCCCTTTGTACCAATACATTTCTACCCAGAATTGTATCTAAATCAAAATCTCCTGTGTAAATTCTCAGAAACCCTTTCTTTTCCATTAAACTAATATCCTTTTCAACTGGATTTCTTCTGAATTGCCAAGGCAAGCCTATGGAGATTCCATCAAATTCATCAGAAACTTTGTTTTGTTGTTTAAACTCTGGCAAATTTGGTTTTATATCAATATCCATAGCTTGCCTACCTATTTTATCCTTTGGCCACCCATCATTTGACCATTCAAGTCTAATTAACGAAGTTTCTCTTCCAAGTTGACTAATCCCCTTGATAGCAGGCTTATCTTTTAAGGTTCCAGGCAACCAGCGTTGCGATATAACCATAGTAAACCATTCCTCATTTTGAGTCTTAAATATTTTACCATGACCTTGGTGAAAATTAATGGCTTGTGGATTCTTTTGAGTAAGCGATGGATTGTAAGGAGAATTAATATAAGGGCCATATATATTCTTTGATCTTGCCACCAACATATGGTGCCCATTGAACAAACCACCTGAAGCAGCCATTGTTAAATAGTAATAACCATCCTTGAATAATAGATGTGGTCCTTCCGGTGCAGCCTTTTTACCTTCTGTCTCCAACCAAAATGGTCCTTCTACTATCTTTGTACATTCTTTGTTGAGTTTAACAATTTTTGTACCGTTTCCAGTAGGTATACCTGCTGCATAAAGCATATAATGATCTCCATTGGGATCCACAAAATGAGATGGATCATTACCATTGTCTGTTAATTGTACTGGTTTAGACCAAGGTCCCATGATTGACTTTGATTTAACCATATAATTTCCTCTTACGTTGTAACTTCTATCTTTTTTTAACTGAACAGTACAATAAAAAACATAAAACTCACCATTATAGTAAGATATATCTGGCGCCCAAATACCCATACCATCCCAATAGGAACTTAGGTCTAAATCTTCTGTCTTATTGAATACATGCCCAATCTGCTTCCAATGAATTAAGTCCTTAGAATGTGAAATAATTATACCAGGAAAATATTCAAAGGTTGAATTAACGCAATAATAATCATCCCCCACTTTAACAACAGAAGGATCTGGAAAAAAACCGGGAATGACGGGGTTTAGATATTCATTTTTAGCAAGCTTAGGGTACCATCTCTTGTCACTACTGTCTTGAGCAAAAGTTGACTTAAAAAGAATAAGAGTCAAAAAATTAAAAACAATCAATACTTTATTGAAATTCATTATATTTTACCTTAATTATAAAAGAAATAGAAGTTTTATAGCATCATATTTTTAACAGTTTTAAAGAAACCGGACCAATTAAACCAGATACTAGTAACGGATCGCTTTTGCGATAATAATTCCATGTACTAAAAGTATATCTACCGCTAGAAGGCCGCTGTTTACCATGCAAAAACCATTCAGGATACTTAACCAATTCTCTACCTCTGAATAAACTATCTGAACTAAAACTCTCTTTGGTCCATTCCATATCTGCTGGTTCTTGTTCATCTCCAATCATTCGATTAGCCCACAAATTGGTTACATCAATTCTAATTTCATTTTTTCCTGTCTTTAAATACTTGGTGATATCTAAAACAAACGGGTATTTCCATAAATTAGCTACTTCCTTTCCATTCACAAATACATCAGCGAAATTTTTCACCATCCCAAGATCTAGGATCATTTTTGAAGATTCGTTAACCTGAGATTCCAAAAGAGAAAATGTTTTTGAATAGGAAGCAGTTCCAGAAAAATAATTAATTGCTTTAGAGTCAAAATTTGTCCATGACTTCAAATAGGGTATGACAAACTTTGAAGGTGTCTTCTGAACACCATGAAAATCTATCTCCCATTCTTTACTTAAATCAATAGCAGTATTTATAGTACTATTTAAAGACTCATTAAAAGCAACTTTTTTATTAATATCTCCATTCTTAAAAACAACAAACCATGATTGCAGGGATTCAAATGGAATACTGACCAAAGTTCTATTCCCCTCTTGTTTCCATTTCACATTATGAAATATTTCACCAGTTTCTGCATTCCAGATTTCAGGTATTTTGCCACCTACTCTGAAACCAATAGTGAAAGTTTGTGCTTTCTTTTCTTGATTTGCAACAAAATACAAATCATCCTTTCCAATAGATCTATGAATCCAAGCAATCTTAGCTTGACTAGAAGACTCTACTAATTCAAAGTCCTTTTCAACCTTCATCTCTTGTAATACCTCTTCCGGTTTCAATCCAAGAAATATCATACCCTTCCCATATCTTCTAAATTTATTTTGTATTCCATCAAGATCTCCCCATACTTTATTTCCAATTTTAATTACTTGTTTATCATGTTCTGGAAAATTCTCAAGTCCTGGAGTTCTTAGAGGTTTAGGACCTAAGACAATAGCACCTTCCTCAACCAATTGTTGTATCTTTTTTGCCAATGCAAGAGACATAATAGAAGTATTTGTCAAAACTAACACCCTATATTGCATGCCACTTGGCAGACACAGTTTACCATCCTTTACATACATCAATTTGATTAAGCTCTCTTCATCAATTGCATCTCCATTGTAACCTAGAGGCACACTAAATCCTCTTTGCTTTTTAGGATACAGATAACAAATGTCTCCAACAAACTGTCCCTGCCTCAACATATATTGACACCGAGATATATAAGTATTCCAGGACAAGGATTGTTTCCAATAAGTATTTGCTGGGTTAATTTGTAAGCCATAACTACCTCCAATCATACCAGGTATGGCTTTATCTAACCAGGGCTGATGTGGTTGAATATGCAACTCCATCCTGTTAATCCCTTTGGAAAAGGCAAGATCAGCCTCAGCTTTTAAGTCTTCTGGAGAGATACTCCAATTTCCGTGTTGGGGCTCGGCGGTAAAAGATTCTGCAGAAACAATTTTTTTACCACTAATATGAGCTGCCGATGCAGCCAAATTGAGCGTCCACCATCCATAGACTTTATTATTATGCCAAAATTCCCCCGCTGGCATTTCATTTTTTACAGCATTCTCAACAAGATTCATTGGAGCATTATAAGATTGAACCTCCAATTCAACTCCGGGATATTGATGTACTAAATTCCCTAAAGCTCCATAATACTGTTCCATAAACAATTCAGAGATGGTTTTCTCAAAATCATAAATGAAACGCTCTGACATTTCTTTATTTTCAATAATAATGCTTGGGCTAAGCGACTTACTTCTTGGATCATAATTTTCCACTTGAACACCAGTAATTACTGGCAACCAGATGATTGGATCATATCCCCTTCTTTTTATAAACTGGTCCCTAAATTGGTGATTCCAATTTTGCAATCCAGCTTCATAACTATCTACTGCAATATATTTTAAAGACTTTCCAGCCAATTTACCAGCATCTTTTAAAATCTTACCCGGATAATTATTAAAATGAATTTTCAAAGCATTGCTATCTAATTTATCACATTCTATTCCTGCTACATCAAGTGCTGCTTGAACCGGCATTTTTCCAGTAGTGGTATGTCCATATCTAATAATTTTCCAATTCCCAATAGGAACTTGCCATTTCAAAATATCGTCATTTTTGATAAAAGAGGAAATGTCTTTTACATTGTCTTTTAAAACAACACCTGACTCTTCTAATCTAATAGCAATTACAGCAACATCTTTGTAATAATTCCATTTGGAATCTACTTTGGGTTTATTCAATTTGATATCAGTAAAACTTCCTCCAACAATAGTTGTATCTATCCAAACCAATTTTTGCATAGATTGCACTGGCTGAATCCATGTTCCCCCACTAGATGACCAACCAAGAGAATTGTGAAAAGTAGCTTCTAATCCAAGCCTATCTGCTTCTCTAATTGAAAACTGTATGAGATCCCACCATTCCTTGCTTAATGTTGCAACATTTGGTAATACATTTTGAGGATCATTAATTATATCCTGAACACCAGGCTTTAATTGAAAATGATAAAAACCCCCAATCCCAGCTTTCTTCATTGCTTCCAAATCTCTAGTAATCCCTTCCTTGCTAATTTGTCTTCCATACCATCTCCACCAAACTGTTGGTCTTGTATTGGTTGGAGGAACTTTGAAGGATTGCTCTATAGACTGATTAATTTGAGCAACTAAAGCCACACTGTATCCAATTTGGAATAATATAAACAGTGATAGAATCTTATTTATTTTCATAATCACTTTATTCTGCACGATATAAGATGAACTCTCCAATTGAAGGAGCTTCTTTTTGGTTTTCTAATAACAACCTAAATTTTTGCGCTTTGATTACTTTGAAGGACTCAGTGCTTCCAGTACCATCCGTAGAAAGTTTGTTAATAGACTTCCATGAACCAGATTCAAAATATTGTAATTCATGTGTTTGTTTAATACCTGACCATGGATGCCATGGTTCTACTAATGACATGGCATTGATAGCATATTCAGTTCCAAAATCAATTTCCAAACTAGCATTTGTATTTCCCTTAGCAGCCTGCCATTTTGAATTTGGATTGCCATCATTCAAATTTTTGGTATTAGAAGTGCTGTCAGTACTGCTAGCAACTATTAATTTTCCTGATGTAGGCAATGGCAATACTTTAGGCTCTCCCTCAAATTCTATAGCAATTACTGAACTCATTTTATCTGGGGCATAACTAGGCAATTGTATTTGACTACTAGATTTAGAGGGAACTATATTCAGATTCTTGCTCTTATCCGCTAACAAATAGGCTTTCTTAATCTTATTGCCCAATGGAACATTTAAAAGCCCATTTGTTGGCCAATCAAAGACATGTAAATAAATCACTTGACCTTTTCTTGTTGCCCTTCCCCATGATAAGAATGGAAATGGACTAGCATTTGTACCATAGATTGATTCACCATTTAATTGAAGCCATTCTCCAATTTCTAATAGATTCTGTTGACATACAACGGGAATCACACCATAGGCATTGGGTCCAACATTCAAAAGAAAGTTGCCTCCTTTACTAACAATGTCTACCAATTTTTGTGTAAGCTCTTTGGTGGTCTTCCATCTATCATCCCAGGCATTAAAACCCCAATGTCCATTCATAGTCATACATACTTCCCAATTCCTACCAGGAAACCCAGTTGCAGGAATAAACTGTTCTGGAGTTTCTAAATCACCTCCCATACCAGCTCCTAGCCTATTATTAGTTATTAATTGTGGATATTGCTTGGCTACTTCCGCTAATTTCAAGGTCATGCTTTTAGTCATATTGGTTGGTGTATCCCACCATAAAATGGCTACATCTCCATAATTTGATAAAATTTCCTTTACCTGTGGCAATGCAATTTCATCAATGTATTTCTCCATGCTACCCACATGTGAACTATCCCAATCTTTATTTCCTGAAACCGCTCCACCAGGATGATACCAATCTTGGGCTTGAGAATAATAAAATCCAAGTTTCATATCGTATTTCCTACAAGCTTCCGCCAATTCTTTTAATACATCTCTTTTAAATGGTGTTGCATCAACTATATTGTAGGTAGATGCCTTAGAACCAAACATGGCAAACCCATCATGATGCTTGCTAGTAATGACCATATACTTTTGACCTGCTGCTTTTGCCAACTTCACCCATTCTTCTGCATTAAATTGTGTTGGATTAAATTCCTTGGCAAGAGCTGAATAAGTAGTTCTTGGAATCTTTGCTGTATGCATGATCCATTCTCCATAAGTAGTTGTATTGCCCCACTTACCAGCAGGAACAGAATAAATACCCCAATGAATAAACATGCCAAACTTAGCATCTCTCCACCACTGCATCTTTGGATCATTCATTTTTGAAGCAGCATTCCCCTCCCCATTTTGAGAAAAAGAAACTATTGCTAATACAAAACCCAAAACTGTAAATGCATATTTTTTCATAAATCAATTTTAAAATAACATCCTATTATAAATTCGCAAATGTTGAATTGAACCTGTAAAATTTTTAAGCTTTGTATTTTCTTTATCGGTAGTACCTACTTGCATTACTACATCGCCAACGGCTTCAAAATCTTTTCCTACTGTACCTACACGCCCAGCGGCAGTTGCATCTTTAGTTGAATGCTTAATACCTTTTTGTTGCTTAACCAACTGTCCTGCTTTATAAATTAATGCCGTTCCATTTTGGTAAACACAGGTTAGATGTACCATTTTATCTTGTTCATATATTTTATCTACTTCTACATCTGTGTGGCTTTCAATACTACCAATCCTGAAAATAAGTCCCCCATCTTTTTTCAGCTGAATAGACCAACCTGAATTACCTGTTTTAGGAATTCTAGCAATTGGAGTCATATTGGCTAGTTCAGATGCCTGAATATCCATATCAATGGTAATTGTATCTCCATAACCTACATTCCTATCAAAAAAGTAAAATTTTTGATCTCCTATAAACCGAATGGGTTCTGATTCTGCCAATTGCCAAATGGGTGCCTTAAGATTTGCAAATGGTTTTGCTCTAATGATTTCATTCCCCTTACCCAAAGGTTTCATAAATATAACATCGTCTACTTCCATCCATTGATCTGGCCCACCTTCTGAAGCAATGCTGATGGTTATCTGATGATTGGTAACTTTAATGGGAGGAAGCTGAACCCTAGTCCATTTATCTGATGCAGGCACTTTCATTATCAAATCTTTTCCACCAAAATCAGATGCCTTAATATAAGCAGATGTTTGCCCACCGGAACTTCTAACCATGGCAGAAAGTTGGTACTCCCCATTCATGATAAATTCTAATTGCTGTTTTATACCTGCATTGTAAGGGGCAGGTGCTCCAATGCGCAATTTGTAATTTTCTAAATAGGCATCCCCTTCTATTAATTGAACGGCTCCATTAGTTCCCTCATTATTCCAACAAAGAGGTTTTTGTGAATTGTATTTATTTTGATTAAATTCAAAATTGCCATTAGGAAGAATGGTGATTCCTGGATAGTCTTTTGCATAGTATCTGAAATACTTAAAAACAGACTCAGCGGGTTGTAGCGTACTATCTACTTTACCTACTCCATTTAATGCGGTTAACCAGACAGCTTGGTGCGCGTTTAGCTGATCCCATTCTGCTTTTGCTACAATATTGCCATTATCATAGAAAATGACACCGTCTGGGGTAAACTCATAAGCATCTAAAAACCACCCATCTTTGTCAAACTTGAAAGGAACTTGTGCTCTGTGTGGCCAAGGCCTTCTATCTATTCCTTTAAATGGCAAATCAAAATAGAGGTTATTAGTTGCAACCCAAGTTTTGGAATCAATTTCGTAGGAATCAATTTCAAAAATATTATTATTAGGATTTTTTCCGCCTCTCTGCCAAAAGGATGTATGAACACCATGTCCCTCCATGAATGGCTTTGACAAACACTCATAATATCCGTAACCAAAATTATGATTACTGATTACACCGCCACCGGTATTCTCCCATTTTCCGTCAATCTTTTCGTGATTTAGAACAACATGTAAAGCACCATCTTTTACAAATACATTTTCTTTTCTATTCAATCCATCCATATAACCAAACCCTGTTCTTCTATCAATTCTATAACGCCAATCTTGCTCATTTAAACGATTACCCTTAAAACTCTCGTCAAACAGAAGTGTATATCCTTTATTTGCAGGAGGTTGAGCAAGGACAGTCTGAAAAACTAAAACTAGAAAAATGATACATTGAATAAACTTCATGTCTATTGACTTTTATGATGGATGATTTGAAAGATTTTCTTTGCCGATTTTTCGCCTATATCGTCAAGACCTTCTTGGCTGTAATGAACAAAATCACGCATCCATCCCCTTTCAAAAAAAAGATTGGTTGCTGAATACACTATAAAAACATTGTCCAATTCCTTTGAAACTGATTCCTGTATGAATCTAACTGTATCATTTCCGTCTTGCTCACGACCGGACTGATACCCCGTTTCAACAATGAAGAATAGAGTGGTTTTGCCAAATTTTTGTCTAAATGAATGAATGACCCAAATTAAAGCTGCTTTATATTCAATTGCGCTTAATTTTCCCGCATGAATGGCATTGGCATCACGTTCACCTTGCATCCAAATAATTCCAGAAAGATTAACCTTACTAGCTGATACAGCCTTGGTTGTTTTCTCAATGGCTGACCAAATTAAATTCCCACTACTATCCCAAGTACCATAATTATCCAATTCTGCTTTAACACTACAGGAACTTCCACTTCTTGCTGCATGAACAACAATCACGTCTTCCTGTTGCAACAAAGCAAAGGTTTTGGTAAAAGAGGGAAGTATGGTTCCTCTTCCTCGCACAGATTCTAGACTTTTCCAATTTTGTCCAGCAGGATCCCTTAGTGGCTTAATTTGATCTAATAGAATATCATATTCGAATGCCTTATTGGTTAGATGTTTATTACTCAGAACACTATCACCTAGGCCACCTGCATTACTTTGTCCTGCCAACAAAAACAACTTTTGCGCATGTAATGGATTATGCAGAAAAAGCATCAACCCTAAAAAAGAAAATGGCAAAAACCAGATTTTGGGATAAAGTTCTCTCATTATCATGTGAGTGATTATTTTATTGAAATGGTTTTTAACTTTTGGGCAATTTTTGTATCCCCCCAAATTTCAATACCAACCAACCTATTGGATGTAAAAAAGCCATCATAAAAAACCACCAAGCATAGCCGTGACCCTGCACCACATCTAATATTGGATTAAGTAAAACATGTAACCCCTTATCTAAGAATCCGGAAACTTTTGTAGATGCTCCTGATACCATTGTTGCCACTATCGTATTCATCATGATTCCACCAATGGTACTTCCTGCTGCAACAATACTAAACACAGTTCCTAGCGAATGTTTTGGAACTACGTCTAATACCAAGGATGTAATGTTGATTAACCATGCCAATGAAGCCATTACTGCACAAACAGTAATAGTCATGGCCATATTCAAACCTGTTACCTGGCTTATCAAAGGAGAGAGTGGCATTATGAGCGCACAACCTAACATAACAGATAACCTGCTTTTTACTGGTGCTACTCCTTTTTTAACAAGCCTACCGGATAGCCAGCCCCCCAACAAACTTCCCACTCCCGCCGCGGCATAGATAACCCATGTAATTTTTAATTGCTCTTGAGAAAGATGACGATCAGAACTTAAATATTTGGGAAACCAAAACTGATAGAAATACCATACCGGGTCAGTCACCAAGCGGCCGATGAGTAATAACCAAGTTCCTTTAAATAATAATACCTGTTTCCACGACCATGTATTTTGTTTATCTGCAGTTGTTGCTTCTTCAGCAAGGTCATCACTAATTAACTGAAGTTCTGAATCAGTAATTAATTTAGATTTTTGTGGTAGCCTGTAAAAACTTAACCATGGTATAAGCCAAAGCAATCCAACTAAACCAGTTATTATAAAAGCCAATCGCCATCCAGTTCCCTGTCCTAACCAACCAACTAAAACTGGTAAAGTAGCGGCATAGTTATAGGTTGCCAGTGGGATTACAATATAAGGCGCTATAGTTGCACCAATAGTAGCTCCCATAGTGTAAAGACCAATGGCAAATGCCCTTTCTTTTTTAGGGAACCATTCAGAAACGGCTTTTGATGCCGCAGGCCAAATGCCTGCTTCACCTAAACCCAATGCAAATCTATACGCACTCAAAGAGGTAATGCTATTGGCTGCTGCAGTAAAAGCATTGGCAATGGACCACCAGGCTACAAAAACAAACATTCCTGCTCTTGTTCCAATTTTATCAGCGATGCGCCCACTCAATAAATAGGCAATGGTATATGCAACAAGGAAAATATTTACAATGTTAGCATAGTCCTGTTCGTTCATATTCAAATCCTTTTGAATAGTAGGAGCTAAAGCCGACAAGGTTTGCCTATCTACATAGTTAAGCACTGCCGCAACAAAAAGCAACCCCACAATCCACCAGCGCATTCCTTTTATTTTCATTGTATTTTTTTGTGCTTCTTAACAAAAATTAATTTCCATAGCACCTTACAGCGAAGAGTGATGCCGGGATATTTTTGGAAGGATGATTCAATTTAATCATCAGACTGTTGGTAGATACAGGTTCAGATAATATAATTCGATTGATTGTTTCATAATTATTTTTCTTCTGATATAATAACTTACCACCATGGTCAAATATGGAATAGTCAGTAACACAGAAAGGCATATCTCTTTCTGGATGACCCATTAAAACCGATTCCATTGGATGATCAAAGTCGGTATCAAAACATAAATCAATAGAATTGATTGTTTTAGTTTCTTCCCAGCTGATTATTAGGGAAGGATTGGGATCACTAAAATCTGAGACCCATGCATTAGGCTGAATGGTGGGTCTTTCCATTCCATTTAAGAGATTATCCACATTGAAACAATCTAGTGGTTCAGAAATCTTCAATGAAATATTTTGTCCCTCTGGTCTCCTTTTAGGACACCAAAACTCAAAAGAATCAACGCCAATTTCTTCAGTAGGAGTTTGTTTTCCAAAATTTGAAACAGCCGGATTTACATGATTGAATAATGACAAAATACCGGTTATCCTTTGGTTTGAAAAATGCAAGCCAATTTTAGGGTTTTTTAGAAACACTAGATAAGCATAACAACTATTACTAATGGTTGTATTAAAGTCTATAGAAATACAGTTTCTCCCCTTTTGGATTGGCAGTGTTTTTGATGCAATAATGTTTTCAGGAGTGTAATTAGAATTACTCCTACTTATTCTCAATTCCACATTTAATTCTGTAACATCATCTCCCATGGCATGTACAATAAATGTAGGAACCTTACCGGCATTTAATGGAACCATTTGTGCAACAGACCATTCCAAAGTCTTTACAATATCAGATTCTATAAGTTCAGACAGTTTCAAAGTGCTACTCACACGCAATGTTGCTTGTTTTACTAAGTCCTGTTCGTCCATACGTTGAATTCCTGGAATATAGTGACCTTCTCTAAGCAGAACTTGTTGTAATTCATGCATTTTCTCATCTTTCCGTAAATCTCTTGGCATAGTTTGATGATCAATACATAAAGAAGCTGCAGTTCCAACAGCTTGACCTATGGCGCCAGAAGTAGCCATTACCCTAGTAGAAGCAAATGCCACATGTGAAGCACTGATTATTCTACCTGCGAGGAATAAATTTTCAATATTCTTACTGTATAAACACCTATAAGGAATTTGATAAATCCCTTTGCTATGCCATTGATTACAACCAGGTTTTTCACTAAACACACCATCTGCGGGATGCAAGTCAATACTCCATCCTCCATAAGCAACCGCATCATCATGTGTTCTTTGCTCAACTATATCCTGCTGAATCAACATATAATCACCTTCAAACCTTCTACTCTCTCTTTTACCAGGAATAGAACCAACCCATTCAAGTGTTAGATTTTCTGCTTCAGGAAATTCGCCAGAGTTTTTAATATGATTCCAAACGCCATAAACAACTTTCCACAATTCCCATTTAATCTTTTCTGTATCATGCACCGTATCTAACCTGCCACCATACTCTATCCACCATAATTTACAACCAAAGTCCTTTGAATTAAAGGAGCGAAATCTAGGTATTGTAGTTATGTCTTTTAATGCATAGGACGGTGGAATATATTTTACAGGTTTACCTGTATCTTTTGAGTAGAAATACAAAGAATGACCTAATAATTCTCCATAAGCTTTAGTTGGTGCAAATAATTCCCCAAATTCATCTTTTGATTCAGCCCCCATTCTAAATGCAGCGCCAGATAGAAAGCCAAGAATCCCATCTCCTGAAGCATCAATATATATTGGAGCTTTTATTATGTAAGAGGTCTGATTTTGACTACAAAAACCAAATATAGAATCAATACTATCGGCAGTCTTTTTATTCAATTGATAAATGGCAGTATTTAGCAACAATTCTATACCCTTCTCTTGAACTACTTTATCCAATAATATACTATCAAAAATCACTGGATTCCCTTCTGGATTTCGATGCATATTTTCAACCAAAATTTCATCCATTACCCCGCCTTCCCTGGACCATCGATTATTATTACCCATATGAGAAGTTGCACCTAGAATCCATAGTCTTACCTCGCTTGATGCATTACCTCCAAGAACAGGACGGTCTTGCACCAAAGTCACTTTTTTACCTAATCTTGCAGCAGCAATGGCAGCACATACACCTGATATACCACCACCAACTACGGCAATATCTGAATTAATAGAAATGGTAGTTAAATCCCTTTGATCTATACCCTGGCTTAAAATCATTTTTTACACTTTCTATGATAGGAAAATTGAGATAGAATCATATAATTGAAACTAGTTCAAACATTTTAATAACCTGGATTTTGTACCAGATTTGGATTATTCAACATATCAGAATATGGAATTGGTAAAAACATAATATTAGGAGTAATATATGCATAATCAGAAATTGGTTTTGCATATTGTGAAGCAAGGTGATTCTTAATATTGTCTACCATAATATTCCATCTTTTCAAGTCATACCAGCGATGTCCTTCAAAAAGCAATTCCCTTCTTCTTTCCAACCTGACTTTTGCTCTTAAGTCTGCTTGATTTGAATAAGTATAATCTGGTAATGCTTGAACTGCAGGAGTTCCAATTGTGCCACCATGAGCTCTTCTAATGGCGTTGATTTGAGCCAAAGCTATATCCATATTTGCTGATCCTCCAATTTCCATCAAAGCTTCGGCATACATTAATAAAACATCTGAATAACGAATCCAATGGAAATCATCTGCATTATCATTAAAAGTTGCAGTATTTACTTGATCATTATATTTGACAATTTGGCCAAAATTGGCAATATTGATTGAGACATTCCTTCTAGGATCTGCAAATTCAAATATGCCATTAGGATTGGGGGCAATAGTAAAAATTTGACCAGGCTGGAATCCAGCAACTGAAGCGCTATAGGTAGAATTACTTTGTACCCAGGTAAATGCTGGAGCAGTTGCAGTATTCCTAATAGAGACATAAAATGTAGGTGTTCTAATCCCAACAGCAGTTGCTGGAGTATTGACTGCTGGTGATATTTGGTCATATAACATTTCCATTTTCCCATCAGCTTCATACAACTTTACTTGAAAATTGATGTTTTTGGAAGCTGTTGTACCAGCTCTCCAAGTCCAGTTTTTCCATTCCACAGTCAAAACCCTATTAGGTGCTGTTCCAATAGTACTATAAGTTGCCACACCTCCTGTTCCATTCAAATTATCCATTAATGGACCTACAACAGGATCAGTTACGGTACTAATATTGGGTGCGGTATTTACCCTATTTATGAAGCTAATAAATCCATTACTGCTCATGTAAAAATTGTTATAATTTACTCCTCCATAATTGAAATTAAATCCAATAGGTAGCGCTCCAGAAATAGCATCATCTGTTTGAACAGCAGCAACATTCGTTCCGGTTGTTAATGGTACATAAGTAGTAGTACCAGCAGTAAAATTATAATTAATAAAATCAGTGGAGGGTTTTACATAACCAAATTGTACATAGGTCCACTTCATTCTAGTAAATCCTGCTAATTCGGCAGCTAATCCTGCTGTACCCCTAGAGTAAAAAATACGCTCTCTATCTGCAGCTTTTGTAGCAACTGCAGCACTAAAGATATTGGCATAATTGGTATTCAAATCAACATTATATAAAGTCTTATTATCAACTATTTCCTTTAGTTTATCAGCAGCTAGTTGAAATTTTGAAGCGTCATTAATTGGAAACCCAGCCATTGTTAAATAGACCTTTCCAAGCAAAGATTTTGCAGCAACTTTTGTTGCTCTACCACCATTTTGAACATTTCCATAATCGTAAAAATCATCTAAATTGGTTTCCGCTTCTTTTAAATCTTCAATAATAGTATTATAAACTTCTTTAGATGGTGCTCTAGCTGGTAAAAGATTGTTTTTAGAAATATCTGCCGGCTCCAACATTAAAGGAACGTCACCATATAATTGAACCAATCTGAAATAGTTAAATGCTCTTAAAAATTTTGCTTCAGCCCTGACTCTCTTAATAATTGCAGGCTTTATTTTGGTACTATCATAAACATATAAAAGTACATTATTGGCCCTATCTATGGCCCTATAAGCATTGGTCCAAACTTGTTTTGGATAGGAATGTTGTGAGTTATAAACAACGTTTTCTAATTCCAATCGCTCACCTAAAGCAGTTCCTGTTAATGCACCATCGTCTGAAATAATTTCAACCATATAAATAGGAGGAATACCATTACTTACGTCTACACGCATTGCCTGATAAACTCCATTCACTGCTGCTATTGCATCTGCATCAGTTTGATAAAAATTGCTATTGGTTATTAAACCTTTTGGGTCTTCTGTTAAAAATTTTTTACAAGAACTGGTAAGTAATACCAATACAAGCAAGAAATATATATTTGATTTTTTCATTGTTTTTGTTTTTAGGTATTATAAGTTAACAGTAAAACCAAAACGATAAACCCTTCCAATTGGAGACGTACCGTCATCAACACCACGGGCAAGACCGCCTCTTGTATTTACTTCTGGATTATATCCTGAATATTTGGTTATAGTAAATGGATTTTGAACGTTTACATAAGCCCTCAATGAAGTCAATTTTAATTTTTTAACAATCTTACCAGATAAGTTGTAAGCCAATGTTATATCTCTACAACGTAGATATGATCCATCTTCAATAAAATAATCAGTTGATTCTCTGGCGTCTAAAATAGTACCTGCCACAGGAACCTGGGTAGTTAAATTTCTAGCCCTAATTTGATCAATTAATTTAGGATCAGTATCTGGATATATCATTTGATAACGATTATCAAATACGGCTTTTCTTGTGTTTACTAATCCACTCATACTTCCAGTTGACATATCAAACATGTTAAAAATCTGATTCCCAACTGAATAGCTAAAGAAGGTGGTAAGATCAAATTGTTTGAAAGACAATGAGGAATTAAATCCACCAAAATATTTAGGTAATGCAGAACCTATATATGTTCTATCTGCGTCATTTAACAACCCATCGTTATTAATATCAGCAAAACGCCTAGTTCCCTCTTTTACACCAACTTGAAAAGTTGCAGGCTTGTTTAATATAGAAGTATCATTCCAAATACCAATTGACCTATATCCAAAGAATTGTCCAACAGGTTGCCCTGGAGTAACGCGGAATAAGAAGGCACTTCCTACCACGTTTTCAACGTCTACATACTCGCCAGCAGCACCAGAAAGTTTTTCAACATTGTTTCTATTGAAAGCAATATTGAAATCAACATTCCAACGTAGATTTTTATTATTGATAATTTTAGCACCCAGTGCAAATTCTAATCCTTCATTGGTAATAGAAGCTACATTTTTAGTAATACTAGTGTAGCCAGTTGTTAGTGGAGGAGTTATATTGAATAATAAGCCATCAGTGTATTTACGATAAGCATCAATAGCTAAGGTTAATCTATTATTTAAAAAGCCCAAGTCTAGACCAATATTTGTAGAAGATGTTTTCTCCCATTGCAAATCGGGATTAGCCAACCTACTTGGAGCAAATGCAATACTATTAGCGCCACCAAAAATCATATTGGTAACACTTAATGTAGATAGCGTTGAATAAGAATTAATTGCCTGATTCCCTACCAATCCCCAGCTAGCTCTGAACTTTAATTCATTCACATAATATTTCAACTTGCTAAACCATTGCTCTTGATCAACCCTCCAAGCTGTTCCAATAGAAGGAAAGAATCCAAACTGTTTGTCTTCAGCAAATTTTGATGTTCCATCATACCTGCCAGATACACTCAAATAGTATTTACCTCCGTAATTATAAGAGCCTCTAAATATGCTAGAAACCAATTGGCTGGAATTATAAGAGCTATTGGGTACACCAGGGGTAGATCCGGATTGGATAGAGTTAAATGAAGTAATATCTGAAGTAAAACCTTGTGAGGAAGCTGTTTGTGTTTTAGAAATAAATTTCTCTGCTGATGCTACTGCTACAGCGCTTAAGTTATGATTCTTACCAATCTTTTTATTATAATTCAATTGCAGCTGATATAGTGCACTGCTATTTTGTGAATTTCCTAAACTGGCTACTCCCCTTTGAGTGCTAAATGCCAAAAGCAAAGCAGTTGGAACGTAGTTTTCCAAAAGTGCATTAAATGTACTTAAACCAATGGTACCAGTTAGTTTCAAGGATTTGCTAATATCATATGCCAATGCAACATTTGCCAACATCTGGGTAGAAGTATTAACATTCTGAACCCCTTTGGCTGAAGAATAAATCAATGGGTTATTGGTTGTGGAAGCTTGGCTAATTACAGTGGCTAGTGCAAATCTTGAATTATAGAACAATGGACCTTGTGCAGGATCTTCATAATAAGTGTTACCATAATGGAAAGTGCTCAATTTATTAAAACTACCATCAGGGTTAATCAATGGGGAAGATGGAGCCCAACTTAATGCTCTATTGGTTAAGGTACCTGAAGGTTGTCCACTCCTTACGGCACTTGTGATATTTACACTTGCCGTTAATGTTACTTTGGGTAGAATATTGCCTTCATAATTGAATTTTCCATTATAACGCTTCAAATAAGAATTAGGAATAATTCCCTGTTGGTTATAGTATTGACCAGACAAGTAAAATTTAGATATTTTGTCCCCTCCAGAAACACTTAACGAAAGATCTGTTGTTGGAGCCGATTGTTGTAAACTTGCCTGATGATTATAATCTTTTAAACTATCAATCTCAGATGGCAAATAAGGCTGTAAAGTGGTTGCAGTATAAGTACCAATTAAGGTTCTATATCTCCATGCTTCATTTACAAGTGTTGCGTAGTCGTTAGATTTTAAAACATCTACTTGCTTTAAAGGTTTGGCAAATGATTGGTTTAGATTCACTGATACTTTAACCTTTCCTGCTTTTCCAGATTTTGTTGTTATTAATACTACTCCATTTGAACCGCGTGAACCATATATGGCAGTTGCAGCAGCATCTTTTAAAATATCAATGCTTTCAATGTCATTCGGGTTTAACATAGAAAGCGGATTAGACGTACCTAAACCACCAAGGTTGGCATTTCCGTTATTTAAGTTCAGATTGGGAGTATTTAAAGGAATCCCATCTACTACATACAAAGGTTGGGATGAAAAGCTCAATGAACTAATTCCCCTAATCTCAATACTAATACCACCACCGGGCTCTGAACTATTTTCCATCACATTTACACCCGCGGCTCGTCCGCCAATCAATTGTTGCACGTTAGAATAACCTCCTTCCGTATTGTTTTTGGTACTTACTTGAGATATAGAAGTTGTTACTTCACTTTTCCGCTTTCTTTCATAACCAACCACAATTACTTCATCAATTTCCTTAACAACGGAACTCATAGTTAATTCCTTAGAAATCCCCTTAACAGGAAGTTCCAAAGGTTGATAGTTGATGGCAGAAATAACCAATACATCAGTTGGATTTACTTTTAAAGTAAATTGACCTTGTGCGTTGGTAGAAGTACCTCTTTTAGTACCTTTTACTAAAATAGATGCACCTTGAATTACGGTACCAGAGTCCGATTTAATGGTGGAACTAATAGTTGCGCTTTGCGCGTAGAGCATCATTGGCAAGAATAGAAGCACCATTCCTGTAATAAGCCCCATCAATGAGAACTTTTTCATGGCAAACTGTTTGGTTTTTTAGTTGCAAATAGGATAGATGATTAAAAAATGTTAATAATCTATATATTTACAATCGAGGCTGAATATACTATGTGTATTAGAAATAATCAGATAGACAAAAAACCAAAAACAACATTCACCTATCGAAATCAATTGCGGAAACGTTTTCGATAGATAGACAATTTTTAACAAATGCCTAGAGTAAGTTGTCCAAAATGTAATAAAGTAGAAACAATTCAGAAATCTGGAATTGTCAGAAACAAGCAACGATTTTATTGCAAGGATTGTAATTATAACTTTACCATCCATCATGAAAGCAATAAACAAAAATCAAAAAGCAAAATCAGCAATTCATTACAAACCTCTTTACAAGATATAGCCAAAGCAATTGGCATTTCTGTTTCCACAGTTTCAAGAGCATTACACAATCATCCAGACATTAGCAGCAAAACAAAAACGGCTGTTCAGAAATTAGCCAATGAATTATCCTATCAACCAAATGCATTAGCTCAAAGTTTGGTTACAAAATCAACACATACTCTAGGCGTAATTATTCCAAATCTTGAAACCACCTTCTTCTCTTCCATGTTAAGTGGGATACAACACGTTGCAGCTAAAGCTGGATATAGGGTAGTCATTTGTCAATCCGATGAATCGCATAGAACAGAAGTTGCCAATGTGCAAGCATTGATGAATAATATGATAGATGGTCTGCTTTTATGTCATACTTTAAAAACAGATACCTATGATCATATTAAAATACAAATGAAAAGGGGGATCCCCATTGTTCAGTTCTATAGGGTAAACAATGAAGTGGCCACTTCAAGGGTCTTTTGTGAAGATGAAAAAGGGGCTGAATTAATTACGCAGCATTTAATAGACAAAGGCTGTAAAAGGATTGCCCTATTACTGGGACCAAAGGAGATTAATATTTCACAAAAAAGAAAAAAGGGGTATTTGAAAATCCTTGCTAAAAATAAAATGGTTGAAGACCCTGAACTGATTGCTCACGTAGATTTTAGTCAAGCTGAGGTAGTTAAAGCAGTAGATAAATGGCTAGCGCTATCCAAACCAATTGATGCAATTTTTTCAATATCAGACAAAAGCGCCGTTCAAGTCATCCAATATTTAAAGAAAAAGAAAATATCAGTACCTAATACTATTTCAGTAGCTGGTTTTGGAAATGAATATACAGGAGAAATTATAGAACCTCAACTTACCACATTTGATGTTAAAACGGTCAATATTGGAGAGGAGGCCGCGAAAATTTTACTAGAAAAAATCATTAATCAAGATACTAGTGTAAAAGATATTACTGTAAAAGGCAAATTAATTGTCAGAAGTTCCTCTATGAAAAAATAGGACACTAAAATTAAAGACTATACCCTTAAATACCCCAATGCCGCATCTACAATAGCAGGAATATCTTGTTGCAGCATACACTTAAAATGTCCCTTGGGGCAAGTCTTGGTGCCGAAATTAGAACAAGGTTGACAAGAGAGGTTGGGGACCAAGAAATTTTGATAAGGGGCTTTGCCATTAATGGTAAATCCAGCAGGATAATAGGGCTCCACATCAAGTAAAGGAGAGGTTCCACCCCAAATGGCCAACAAGGGTTTTAAAAAAGCACAGGCAATATATTGTAGACCTGTATCATGCGAGATAACTAATTTGGATTTACGCACCAGGTCTGCGGATTCATGTAATTTAAATTTGCCACAAGCATTGTAAATGCGAATGGGATCTACTGATGCAATGGCATCTCCTTCTGCTGCGTCTTCTTTTCCACCCACTAGGATAATGGGATAATCCAATTGCAAACAGAGTGCTTGCAATTTAGCGATAGTCAGTTTTTTGGTGGCATAAGAAGCTCCAATCACAATAGCCACATAACCCGCTAAATGTGCGGCTGGTAATTCCGTCATGCAAACTTCTTGGTCAGCTGGTATAAAATAGTCTAGGCCCTTACCATCATTTACCACATCAAGAGGCGCAAGAGCATCAACTGATCTATCAGAAATATGCCTACCCTTCATGCGATTCATGCCCAGTTTAGTGAGTAAGAATTTACCCATGCGCTCTTTGTCAAAACGTAAAACGGGAACTTTTAAAGCAAGGGCAATTCTTCGGGTTCTAAAGTTATCGTGCAGATCAACAATGTAGTCAAATTGTTCGGCCTTTAAAGTAGCAACTAAGCCAGCAAAATCATCACTCAAATAATGAAAGCGGTCAATATAGGGATTTCCCTCAGTGACTGCTTTAAAGGAAGCTTTAGACAAAAAATGAACCTCGGCATCCGGCACCTGTTGCTTCAAACAGCGAATGGCTGGGGTTGCCAGCACAATATCACCAATAGAAGAAAAGCGGATGACCAAAAATTTCATGCGACAAAGTTAAGCATCTTAGGGTAGCATCTCTTCTGGCTCCAGATAGTTGAGGTCTTTGTGAAAAGTTTCTTCTGTAAAATAGTAGGCTAACATGGTAATTGACATCACCAAAATACCGGTAACAATGCCGCTTTTGATAATATCCCAACCCCAAGATTTTTGGAAAAGGTCTAAGAACAAAAGGTTAATCAATGGTAGAATTCCGCGCACCATATTGGGGATGGTAGTAGCTGCTGTGCCACGCAAGTTGGTACCAAATTGTTCAGCACCCATGGTTACAAAAATGGCCCAAAAACCAGTGGAGAAGCCCAGTGCACCACAGACGGCATACATGCGCTCGGTTGAATTATTCCAAGAACTAAAAAAGACAAAAAGGAAGATAATGGTTAAGCTATAGAAAATAAGCAGGGCTTTTTTCCTGCTTTTAAAATACTGGCTAATTAAACCAATTAAAATATCGCCAATGGCAATACCTACATAAGCAAACATGATGGACTTTCCAGAATCAATTGCCGTGCTGCTAAACATAGCTTTCCCAAATCTGTCACTTTGATTTACCAAAATCCCAATTACATACCAAGTTGGCAAGCCAATTAAAATAGCCAATGCATATTTCTTAAATCGCTTGGCGTTATTGATGAACATAAAAATATTTCCTTTGGATACTTGTTGCCCTTCTGTTTGTTTAAACATGCCACTCTCTGCCACACTTACGCGCATGAGTAATAATCCAATGCCCAATCCACCACCAATTTTATAACACAAACGCCAGTCACCCGTCATTTGATAAGTGAAGTAGGCAAAGACCGCACCAAACAAACCAATGCCCGCAACCAGTGAAGTTCCAACGCCTCTTTTATTCTTAGGCAAGATCTCACTCACCAAGGTAATTCCAGCTCCTAGTTCACCCGCTAATCCAATACCAGCAATAAATCTACAAGCTGCATATTGGTTAACATCAACCACAAAACCGGTAACAATATTGGCAATGGAATAGAGGATAATAGATCCAAAAAGTACACTCAATCTTCCGCGCTTGTCGGCTAATATTCCCCAAAAAATACCACCCAATAACAAACCAAACATTTGCCAGTTAATCACTTTGGTACTATCAACGAGCATGGTGGCATCAGTAGCACCAACACCCATCATACTGGGTTTCTTAACAATGGTAAATAGTAATAAATCATAGATGTCTACAAAATAGCCCAGCGCTGCAACAATCACAGGTAGTGATAAAATGCCGAATTTCTTTTCAGTCATAAGAGTCAATTGGGGGGTTAGTTTGTTTATTCTTCAATGAAATTAAGGTCTTTACCGTAAGTTTCCTTGGTATGCCAAGCTGCATAATACGCCATTCCTAGTATAAAAACACCAGTAATAGCTGCTCCTGCCAAATAGTTACCTGAAAGACTAGTCATGCCTTTGTGCATTAATATTATCAAAGGCAAAATGCCTCTAACTACATTGGGAATAGAAATAGCGGTAGTTGCTCGCAAATTGGTACCAAATTGCTCAGCAGACATGGTAATATATAAAACGGAAAATCCAGAGCCAAATCCTAAGCCACCACATAACCAATACATGCTATTCACAGAACCCCATCCTAGTAATTGGGAAAAATAAATGACTAAGAAAAAAGAAAGAATTGACATAAAAATCAACAAAGCCTTACGCCTACTTTTTAAATAATTGCTCAAGAGTCCCGCGCAGGTATCGCCCATGGCGATGGCCATATATTGATATAATATTGACTTGGCAGGATTCACTCCTTCAATGCCAAACTCGTGTCCAAACTTATCAGAAAAAGTAATCAGAATTCCAATCACATACCAAACGGGTAATCCAATGACAACGCCTTTTAAGTATCTATAAAACCTTTCGCGCTTGGTAAACAACATGAGAAAATTACCGCGCTCAACCGAACTGTTTTTTACTTCACCAAACATGCCACTCTCTGAAATTTTTACGCGCAGGACCAACAAACAAAGACCCATGGCACCACCAATATAATAACAGATACGCCAGTCTTGAAAGTGATCATAGACAAAGAAGGCAGTGATGGCTCCAAAGACACCAACAGTGGCAATAATGGTAGCACCAATACCGCGTTTTTCTTTTGATAGCATTTCATTGACCAGGGTAATACTAGCACCCAATTCACCGGCCAAACCAAGGCCTGCTATAAAACGCATCCAGGTATATTGTTCCACGGTTTGCACCATGCCGTTGGCGATGTTAGCCAGAGAGTACAACAGTATGGACCCAAATAAAACACTTAATCTTCCCTTCTTATCTCCCATAATACCCCAAGCAATTCCCCCCACCAAGAGCCCAATCATTTGCACACTGATAATCAGTTCCCCTTTGCTCAAGACCTGATCCGGTGTTAGTCCCAAAGATGCTAAACTGGGTTTGCGAACTATACTAAAGAGTAGTAGATCATACACGTCTACAAAAAATCCCAAAGCGCCTACAATCACGGGCAAGGATAAAACGGCAACTTGTTTTCCGGAAGGGTTTTGCATAAAGGTTTATGCGGTTTTCTTTTTGTTAAAAAGTAGTTTGAACAACACGGGGGCCGTGGTTACAAACACAATGCCCAAGACTATCACTTCTAAATGTTGTTTTAGATCAAATCCAAATTGAGAGAGGATCCAAATTTGTAAAAAATGACCGCCCACCAACATGCTAAAAACCCAACCAATTGATCCAATCACATTGAATAGCATGAACTTTTTTTGATCCATTTGAACTATCCCAGCCACAATGGGCGCAAAGGTTCTGATAATTGGAATAAAGCGCGCAATGATGATGGCCCCTCCACCATGTTTTTCATAGAATTCATGGGCCTGTTCTAGATAATGTCTTTTGAACAAAATATTTTCCTTCCAGCCATACATGGCGGGTCCTACTTTTTTCCCAAACCAATAGCCGGTTGCATTACCTGCAATACCTGCCGAAGCAATTAACACCATGAGCACCATCAAGTCTAGAAATTCATTCCCAGTTGGAATAAATTCATTGGCCAAATTGGTACTATAAATACCGGCAACAAATAACAAACTATCGCCCGGCAAAAAGAATCCAGCAAACAAACCGGTTTCAGCAAATACTACAAATAAAATCAACCAAAGCCCGCCGTGTTCAATATAGAACTGGGGCTGCAATAACTGACTCCAATGAAAAGCGGTTGACAAAAATATTTCTAACATAGCATTTCTTAAGTGGTTTCAACGGGGTTTTCCAAAGCATTCTCCCATTTGCTCACAACGGTTGTAGCAAGTGCATTACCTAATACATTAGTGGCGGTTCTAAACATGTCACAAAAATGGTCAATGGGCAGAATCAAGGCAATCCCCTCTGGTGGAATATTAAACATGGCGCAGGTAGCCGTAACAACAACCAAGCTGGCTCTTGGCACCCCTGCAATTCCCTTGCTGGTTAACATCAACACAATGAGCATGGTAAATTGTGTTCCATAGTCTAGATGAATATTATAAGCTTGCGCAATAGCAATACTGGCAAAAGTCATATACATCATGCTGCCATCTAGGTTAAAGGAATAACCCAGTGGAAGAATAAAAGCAACAATCTTGTCCTTACAACCAAACTTCTCCAACTCTTCCGTAAGTTTTGGAAAAACCGCTTCACTACTGGTGGTACTAAAGGCAATGATTAATGGAGGGAAAATAGCTTTTAACAATTGGGGCAGGCGCTTGCCTAAAATAATAAAGCCGATGGTTAAAAGGATAATCCAAAGAATGGCAATACCAGAAACAAAGTATAGTAAGTATTTACCATAGAATACAAATACTTCTAAACCCTTGGTAGCAATCACCGCAGAGATGGCCCCAAATACACCCAAAGGGGCAAAATTCATCACATAACCCACCATTTTCAAGATCACATGAGCCACGGCATCTAGTCCCTTAACAACCACTTTGGCTTTTTCACCCAAAGCTGCAGTAGCAATACCAAAGAAAATACTAAAGATGACCAATTGCAATATTTCATTATTGGCCATGGCCTCAAAAACCGATTTGGGAAACACGTGCTCCACAAATTTGATCAGGCTAAACTCTTGGGTTTTGCCAACTAGGTCTTTGGCGCCATTTACATCGGCATTGCTTAAATCTATGCCTACTCCGGGTTGTAATAGGTTCACCAACAACATGCCCAATAATAAAGACGCAAAAGAAGCGGAGACAAACCAAAGCAAGGCTTTTCCGCCTACCCTACCAACGGATTGTAAATCACCCAGCTTGGCAATACCCACCACCAAGGTAGAAAAGACCAAGGGAGCAATAATCATCTGCACCAGTCTTAAGAAGATGGTGGTCAGCAGTTTGATGTTCTTGGAAAAAGAAGTAATAAACTCAGGCCCAGCTTGAACATGAATCACATAACCCAAGACAATCCCGGCAATCATGGAGATAATAATATATAAAGTAAGCCTATTAGATTTCTGCATAGTCTAGTTCATTAGCTGTGCAATATAAGATATCTGTTTAAAAACCGGAGGTTAGCCATTTGCTCATTTATAAAAGTTTTTGAAGCGGAAAGCCTAAATTGTTTATTTTGCCAGTTGTTACTATTTATTTAGAGAAACCAACCAACCTATTTATGAGTTTATTCAGAAAAAAATCGCTTTCGGCCATGCTGGCTAGCGCAGAGGAATCCACCGACGGTCTGAAAAGGACCCTTGGAGCAGGAAACCTGATTGCCCTTGGTATCGGTGCCATTATTGGTGCTGGTTTGTTTGTAAGAACAGCTGCCGCTGCAGGACAGTCTGCCGGACCTGCTGTAACCATTTCCTTTATTATTGCAGCCATTGGTTGTGCTTTTGCAGGTCTTTGTTATGCAGAGTTTGCCGCCATGATTCCTATTGCAGGTAGTGCGTATGCTTACTCTTATGTAACATTGGGAGAACTAGTTGCTTGGATCATTGGATGGGCTTTGATTATGGAATATGCTTTGGGAGCCGCTACTGTATCTATTGCTTGGAGCGAATACCTTAATAAATTATTTGGGATGCAGATACCTTATGAATGGTGTCACTCCCCCTTTGAAAGCTTTACAGACTCTGCCGGTGTATTGCATCAGGGTATGATTAATGCACCTGCATTGGTTATTCTTTTGTTGATCACCTTGCTGCTAATAAAAGGAACCCAAGAATCTGCCGTAGTAAATGCCATTATCGTGTTTATCAAAGTAGGTATTGTGATGATCTTTATTGCCGTGGGTTGGCAGTTTATTAGACCTGAAAATCATACGCCTTATTTGATTCCTGAGGGAACAGCCCCTGTATTGGATAATGCGGGTAAAGTGATTGCCGATTACTCCCCCTTCAACAAACATGGTTGGGGTGGTGTTCTAGGTGGTGCTGCCGTGGTGTTCTTTGCCTTTATTGGTTTTGACGCGGTTTCAACAGCCGCTCAAGAGGCCAAGAATCCAAAGCGCGATATGCCCATTGGTATTCTTGGATCACTAGTAGTTTGTACCGTTTTGTACATATTATTTGGTCACGTATTAACCGGTGTTGCTAACTGGAAAGATTTTGTGGATCCTGAAAAAGGCCGTGAAGCTTCTGTTGCTTATGCTATTAGCACCTATATGACAGGATATGGCTGGTTAGCCAAAGCGGTAACCGTTGCTATCTTGGCCGGTTTCTCCTCTGTAATCTTGGTCATGTTAATGGGTCAGAGTCGAATTTTCTACTCTATGAGTAATGACGGTTTGATTCCAAAAGCATTTGGAGAATTGCATCCTAAATTCAAAACCCCTTATAAAGCCAATATTATCCTTTTTGTATTTGTGGGATTATTTGCAGCATTTGTTCCAGGACACGTTGCTGGTGACCTTACCTCTTTTGGTACCTTATTTGCCTTTGTACTAGTAAGTATTGGGGTTTGGGTATTAAGGGTTAAATCTCCAGAATTAGAGCGTCCATTCAGAACCCCATTGGTACCTATTGTATCTTCTTTGGGTGTGATTGTTTGTACTTCTATGATTTTGGTATTGGATTCCACTACCTTAAAAGTGGCATTTGCTTGGATGGCCCTTGGTTTAGTTGTTTATTTCTTGTACAGTAAAAAGAGAAGTAAGCTTCAAAATCCAAGTGATATTATTCCAAAAGCATCTGATTTTGAGAAACACTAATTTGTAGCCTTTTTTATAAAAACGCCTGTCAGCATCAAAACTGACAGGCGTTTTTCTTTACACTTGGCGCTTAAGTTTCAATATGCTAATTTTGCCATCCTAATTAACCAAAGCCAAAAGCAATTTATGGGTAGGATATTTGAAGTAAGAAAAGCAACCATGTTTGCCCGTTGGGACAGAATGGCCAAGCAATTCACCAGAATTGGTAAGGAAATTGTGATTGCAGTAAAAGCAGGTGGACCCGATGTTGCCACCAATCCAGCCCTGCGTAGGTGTTTTCAGAATGCCAAGAGTGTTGGTATGCCAAAAGACCGTGTGGAAGCCGCTATTAAACGCGCCATGGGTAAGGACACCAGCAACTATGAAGAAATTCTCTATGAAGGATATGCCCCACACGGTGTGGCTTTGCTAGTAGAAACTGCTACCGATAACCATGTAAGAACCGTTGCCAACGTCAAGAGCCATTTCAACAAAGGAAACGGTGCATTGGGTAATAGTGGTGCTGTGAGTTTCCAGTTCAAGAAAATGGGGGTATTCAAATTGAAGTTGGAAGGATTGGATATGGACGAATTAGAATTGGAATTGATTGACCACGGTTTGGATGAATTAGGAGAAAGCTCTGATGACGATGGTAATCCTATCTTGGTTTTACGTTGTGCCTTTGTAGACTTTGGCAACTTACAAAAAGCCATGGAAGACAAGAACCTAAGTCCACTAAGTGCAGAACTGGAATGGATTCCTACTACTACTGTTCCTGTTACCGATGAACAAGCTGAAGACGTTTCTAAATTGATTGAACGCTTGGAGCAGGACGAAGACGTGAACAAGGTCTTCCACAATATGGGTTAAACTTATGCTCACTAATATTGTTACCTTTAAAGCCGCATCTAGTGCGGCTTTTTTTATAAATGGACAAACAAGAACACCCAGTCATATTATTTGATGGCGTTTGCAATCTCTGCAACGCAGCCGTACAATTTGTGATTGCTCGGGATCCTAAAAGGCATTTTAGATTTGCTTCTCTTCAAAGTAGCTATGGACAAGCCATTGCGCAAAAAGCGGGTTTGTCAACCACTGATTTATCTAGCTTTATTTTATACGAAAAAGGGGAAGTATATATCCGTTCAACAGGAGCCCTAAGAACAACAAAGGGACTATCCGGTGGATGGCCCCTTTTGTATGCGTTGATCATTGTCCCAAAATTTATTAGAGACGCAGTGTATAATTTCATTGCTAAAAATCGCTATGGCTGGTTTGGTAAACAGGAATCTTGTTGGGTTCCAACACCAGCTTTGAAATCGCTTTTTCTAGACTAGCAGAAATTCAACTCCTATTCGTTGCACATTTCTCTAATCACTTCAATTATTTCTTCTGCATTGGGTTTGCTAAAATAATCTCCATCGCTACCATAGCCTGGCCTATTAGCCTTTCCAGTAATGGTTCTTGGATTCACGTCTAACCA
>CANHGS010000017.1 GCA_947460595.1 Bacteroidota bacterium
CTCTTCACTCTTCACTTTCTTCCTCCTTCACTCTTCACTCTTCACTCTTCACTCTTCACTTTCTTCCTCCTTCACTCTTCACTCTTCACTCTTCACTCTTCACTTTCTTCCTCCTCCTCTCTTCACTCTTCACTCTTCACTCTTCACTTTAACTCCCCACCCCCATCTCAAAAATGAAGGAAACGCTTGACCCCAAGTAGGAACATCATGTTTACCTCCTTCAATCAATTGATAATGAATATGCGCATCAGTATATCCCTTTGCTTTTAATTCTACTATCAGGTCAAGTGTATCATCAATTGAATCAATAATTCCATTTTTATTTCTATCGGCTGTTTCGTCTAAACTGCCACATTGCAAATAAAAACGCAACCAAGGATAAAAATCTGCTTTCCTAATTTGCAAATGCATGAGTCTATGTTTTTCATTATCATAGCCATCATCATACGCTTTTTTCCTCCACCACAGAGATCCACTAAACACAGCTACCCGGTTAAACTGATTGGGGTGATTCCAAACAATATCTAAAGCACTTAGGGCACCTAAAGAAAACCCTGCAAACGACTTGTCTTTAAAGGATGGCATTTTCAACTCCCTTCTCAGAAAAGGGATTAGCTCATCAAAAATAAACTTAGCATATAAACCAGCTTTAGCTCCCCTCCCATCAAAATCAGGTGAATAGGCTGTACCATATTCCATTTTCCTATTGGGACCACCATGTATTCCTACACAAATCAAGGGTTCAATTTCAGCATGCTCCCATAACTTATTTAATAAGTTGTCAAAAGGCATGGAAAGTAAGTCTTGACCATCATTGACCAATAAGAGACTATAATGTAAGGCAAGATTTATTTCTTTAGGGGTATAAATATCCAATACCACTTCTCGTTCCAAATAATCTGAATGGAGTTGATACTGAATAATCTCTAAATTTTGAAAGGAAGTGGTTTCTTGGGTGGTTGGCATTTTCAAAAATAAGGACTGGTTAGAATTTTAACTTTAAAATATTTCAAAAAAACGCTCTTCTTTTCAAGTCTTGAAACCATGTTTTCAAATTTGACCGAGTTTTAGTAAATTGAATCTCTTATATCAGAATCCCTAAAATTAAAGCAATGAAAAAAATAGGTGTGTTGTTTGGGCAAGAACGAAGCTTCCCCATGGCTTTTGTGGAAAGAGTTAATGAAAAGAAGATCCCAGGTATTATTGCAGAACCCGTTAGAATTGATAAAGTGATGCAAGGAGAAGCCAGTGACTATGCTGTAATCATTGATAGGATTAGCCAGGATGTTCCATTCTATAGGGCTTATTTAAAAAATGCTGCTATTTGTGGTACCGCTGTTATTAATAATCCCTTTTGGTGGAGTGCAGATGAAAAATTCTTCAACAATTGTTTGGCTACAAAAATCAATGTCCCAGTACCTAAAACAGTGATTTTACCATCTAGAGAATTACCCTCTGATACTTCAGACCAGTCATTTAGCAACCTTTCTTTTCCGCTAGATTGGGAGACCATTTTTAACTATGTTGGTTTTCCGGCCTATATGAAACCTTTTGCTGGTGGTGGTTGGAAGCATGTTTATAGGTTAGCAGATAAGGATGATTTTTTTGAAAAGCATGGTGAAACAGGACAATTGGTCATGTTATTACAAGAAGAAATTGTGTTTGAAGAATACTATCGGTGCTATTGTATTGGAGGAAAACACGTAAGAATCATGAGTTATGAACCAAGGAACCCTCACCATCTGCGTTATGCGGCAGACTTTGCACCATCTGCTGAAAAGCTTAAAATGATGGAAGACATTGTTCTCAGAATTAACGCTTATTTGGGTTATGATTTTAATACGGTAGAATTAGCGCTAAGAGATGGTGTTGCTTATGCTATTGACTTCTGCAATCCTGCTCCTGATGCTGACATAAAAAGTGTTGGCCAGGCTAATTTTGATTGGGTAGTTGAAACTGCGGCTAATTATGCCATTGAAAAAGCACAGGCACAGCAACCCGGTCAAGACAATCTAACTTGGGGCGAATACCTTAAAAGAGGTGTTTCCAAACTTGGTTTGTATCCCTAAGGAATCAAATAAATCCGTATAACTGAAGTTTAAGAACAAGGAGGTCAAATGGGTAATTTGAATTACAAACAGTTCACCCTAGGGGTGGAAGAAGAATACATGGTATTGGATCCCAATACCAAAGAGTTGGCCAGCCACGAACAAAAAATTGTCATTGAAGGTCAAAAACTACTCAAGGACAAAGTGAAAGCAGAAATGCACCAAGCTGTTGTTGAAGTAGGAACAGATATCTGTCAAGATATTGATGAGGCATTTAAAGACGTGGCTACTTTGAGGGGTACCATTTCAGAAATAGCAGGAAGTCTTGGCTTTTGGATGGGAGCTTCAGGTACCCACCCATTTAGCCATTGGGAGAGTCAATTGATTACAGACCATGTTAGGTACAATCAAATTGTGAACGAATTACAAGAAGCTGCTAGAAGCAACCTCATTTTTGGACTACATGTACACGTGGGTATGGAAGACCGCAAAATGGCCATCCATATTGCCAATACGGCCAGGTATTTTCTGCCGCACGTATACGCATTGAGTACCAACTCTCCTTTTTGGGAGGGCAGAGAAACAGGTTATAAATCTTTCCGTACCAAGGTATTTGACAAATTCCCTAGAACGGGGATACCTGATTATTTTGAAAGCATTGAAGCATATGAAAACTATGTTAACTTACTCATCAAAACCAATTGCATTGATAATGCCAAGAAAATCTGGTGGGATCTAAGGGTTCACCCTTTTTTCAATACTGTGGAATTTAGAATCTGCGATGTACCAATGACGGTTCAGGAAACCATTACTATTGCTGCCTTATTTCAAGCAATTTGTGCCAAGATTTATAAGCTCCGCTCCAAAAACCTGAATTTCATGATCTATGAGCGAGCCCTGATTACAGAAAACAAATGGCGAGCAAGCCGATATGGTATTGACGGAACTTTAATTGATTTTGGAAAAGAAACAGAAGTAAATACGCGTTTGCTCATTTATGAATTATTGGATTTTGTGGACGATGTGGTGGACGAATTGGGAAGCAGGCATATGGTAGACCAAATTGCTAGAATATTTGAAAAAGGGACTGGCGCTGACCGTCAATTAGCAGTTTACCAACAAACGAATAGTCTGGTAACTGTGGTAGATTATATACATGATCAGTTTTTAGCTATTTAACTGCCTCATAATCACAGCATAAAAATCCTGAATGCGTTCATTCAGGATTTTTTGTTTTCCTTAGCTTGGGAAAACCCATTCAGGCAACATTTTTGCTACTAATAGTATCTTATAATAGTTGACAACAAAACAATCGCCGGTGACGCAAACCGATCTTATTAAAGGGTGTATCAGGCAAGAGGCAAATTGCCAACGAATGCTATTTGAGCAATTCGGAGGTAAAATGATGTCTGTTTGTTTAAGATACGCTAATGATGCTATGGAAGCCGAAGACATTATGCAAGATGGATTTATTAAAGTATTCCAATACATCCATCAGTTCAAGTTTGAGGGCAGCTTTGAGGGTTGGATTAGAAGAATTATTGTTAATACGGCCATTAGACATTTAGAAAAAAAGAAATTACATTTTAAAGAAATTGATGAAAACAGTGGTAATACACCACAATTAGAACCATATGCCTATGCGCATTTAGGTCAGGAAGATTTGATGAAGTTGATTCATCATTTACCAGAAGGTTATCGAGTGGTTTTCAACTTGAATGTAATAGAAGGTTATAGTCATGATGAAATAGCAGAAATGCTTCATATACAACCCGGCACCAGCCGCAGCCAACTGGTGAAGGCAAGAAAAATGCTGCAACAACAAATCATACAATTACAAAAAATTGCTGTATAATATGACAGATCAATCGTTTGACAACTTCTTCAAGGAGAAGCTCAAAGATCACTCGGCGCCGGTGCCGGAGGGTCTATGGGAAAAAATCCGCCCGGAAAAGGAAAAGAAACCCATGGGTTTTATTCTTCCAAAACATATAGGAAAAGGATTGATTCTTGCTGCCGTAATTATGGGAGCTATTGGAATTGCTTTGAATACCGGCAAAAGCAAAGATCCACAAATTGATGCTAGTAATTCCCCTGCTGAACTTCAGGATGCTACCATCAATACATCCAACAAACTTGTAACGCTAATTAGTAAAAGAGAGGCTTCCACTTCATTTTCATCTAATCCAAATTTGGATGCAAGTGATAATACCCCTACACCAACACTAGGGTTAAAGCATTCCATTTCTACCCTACTGGAAGCCAACCAAGTAACTGAAGAATCAATACCTGATTATACAAGTAACCACACAAGTGGTAAGACCATCCGCATGAGCAATCTGTCTAGTTTTCAACAATTAGGTACGGTTAACAAACAACTATCGGCAAATGCCCATGATAAAAAATTCAAAGCAATCATCATCTGTCCAACAGTAAGGGGAAAATCTTCTTCCTTTAATACAGATTGGGGAATGGAAATATTTGCTTCCCCAGACTATGCTTTCAAATCTGTCTCAAATATCAATGCTTCTGCACAATACTTGAATAGCAAAGACAGTAGTGAACAAATGCAAGTAGGATATTCTGCAGGTATTCGTTTAGTGAAACCTTTAAATGATCATTTCCTGCTGAAGATTGGACTTCAATATTCGCAAATCAACCAAAAATTTGTTTACAGAAGTGAGAATGAAATAAAAGTAACCACAGTCATTACTGCCAGAACCATTATTCGCTCCCCTGGAGATACTATTTTGGTTAGCGACACCAGTGTTTTGCAAACCATTGGATATAGTGTTAAGAATGTCAAAAATAGGTATCGTAGTATTGATATTCCTTTAACCCTAGGCTATGAATTTGGGAATGACAACCTGCGCATAGGCATCAACGCGGGTGTCCTATTTAATGTCTCTTCTTGGTATCAGGGAGAAATGCTTGATACGGCTTATCAGGCAGTTTCCATTAGTAAAGCAAGTAATTCTTTGTATAAAACCAATATTGGCATGGGTCTTTATACTAGTCTCAGTATTCAAAAAAGGATCAGCGAAAACTCCTACTTATTTTTTGAACCTTATTTCCGCTATAATTTAAAAAATATGACCAATGATTTGTCTCCTTATACACAACGTTTTCAGGCGGGAGGTTTGGCTATTGGTCTAAGATTTAACCTGAACAGATAAATCTGGGCAACAAAACAAGTAACCAATGTATCTCACTAATAATAACGGGATGAACATGAAAAGAACTGTTTCCATTTTACCCATTGTCTTGCTCCTTTTATTAGGATCCTGCGCCAAAGAAGGTTTGAATAATGATTTCAAACCCTATAATAACTATGAATTAAATGATACTGCATGGGTTAAAACCATCAGCAATAACGCTAGTATTTTTTCGCTGGCAGACAGCATTTTTCAAAAATCCTATTTTACAGATTCTATAGATTTGACCAAGGATCAAAATATTCAATTTGGTGACAATTTTGAAATGGAGTTTAAGGGTAATTGTTTGACTAATGGCACTGGATTATTACAAGATGGTAAAGCCAAAATTGAAATCATCAAAATCTTAAAAAAAGGAGATTTTATCAAAGCTTTTAGACCTAATAGTAATAATGGATTCCCTTTAGAAACTGGTGGTGCATTTTTTGTTCGGGTTTCCAAAAATGGCACTGAATTGGTACTAGCTCCTGGAACAAGTTTGAAAATTAAATGGATAGATATAGAAGCCCCTAAATTTAATATGCAAGCCTATTTGGGCAAGGAAGGATTTCCCATTCCTAACGGAGCTTTAGACTCCTCACACAATTGGTTCCCAGACACTGACACTAGCTGGTTGAAGCCATGGGTCAAAAACATAGGAAACAGTGAAAAAAGAGGATATATTCTTGAAACTAAAAAACTCAGATGGATAAGTGCACAACATGCGTTGATGCCCAATACCAAACTCACTAATATTTATGGCATTTTGCCTCCTAATTTCACCAATAAGAATACCTTAGTATTTGCGGTATTTGCTAATACAAGAACTGTTTTGTCTCTGAAAAGTGATTTTGCGAGTAGGAGTTTTACAACTGGCAATATTCCCTTAGGCACTAAAATGACCTTAGTATCCATTTCAAAGATTGATACAGATTTTTACTTAGGAATCAAATTGATTAATGATGTTGGAACAATAGTGAATTATAGTTTAAGTCCTGAAAAGAAAAATTTGACACAAATATTGGAGTTTTTAAACAGCTTATAGCGTTTATTATAAGAATCATCGGGGGATGATTTAAAGGGCTGCTTTTTTGTAGCCCTTTTCTATTTTCAAATCAGCTTATTTTTTAAAATCAAACAGGGTAGCTGTAAAAACAGCCCTTTCTCTTTTCTTGAAGATGACATCCCAATCGCCTTTATATCTTAGTACAGATGGCACTGTAAGACCAGCAAATCTTGTCATTTCTACTTCCATACTCACCTCAAAATCATAGACACCTGCCTTGTAGCTCAAGCTGTAATTTCTACCTAATACTTCTAAGGTTTTCATATTGAACCAAGTAACCATTTGGTCTACCACTATCTGGTCTTTCTTCAAACCTTTTAATTCTTCCTTGGGTTCAATGCTGAATACATAGGCTAATTCTTTGTGATACTCTACAATATCTAGTTTATAGGTATAATATTTCTGAGCGTGCTCATCATAAAGGTCTAGCTTATCTCCAATAAAGGGAATACCGGGAATTTTTTTTCCGGGATTGAAAAACAACATTTTCAATTGCTCTTTGTGTTTGTCAATTCCAGATTTACCAGAAGCCGTTAGAGACTTCCCCTTTACATAATTATTCTCTCCACAAATTTTACCTTTTGTAAAAAACAATCCTGCATACAATTCTGGTGTGAGGTAATTATAATTCCCTTTTTTATCATAGAAATCACCGGTAGTGTTTTCTTCCAATACATCCATGGTTCTACATCCCTCCACCCTATTCTGTCTTGTTTTACTACTCAAGGAGGCTTTTACGCCTCCTTTTTTATCCATCATCCGGATATCGTTATAAGATGAGAAACCAAGAATTCTTAGGTTACGGAATGCCTTATAAAAACTAGTATCCTCTTTAATAGTAACCAACAAGCGCTTATAGTCAAAATTGTTTCTTACTACTACCTCAGCCAATGTAAATGGTTGCTTGTCAATTGTAATAGTAGTATCCTGTGCGCTGGACAGCATGGAAAAGAGCAACAAAAAAGCTACTAGTATTTGCCTCATTTTGGGAAGACCATTTTATAATCAACTTTAATTTTTCCCTTGTTAATATCATTAAGTTTTCCCTGCAACAGCTTTTTGCGCAATGGTTTAATATAGTCAATAAACAATTTTCCATCAATATGATCATACTCGTGTAAAATTACCCTAGCCGTAATTCCATTAAAAGATGCTGTATGTTCAACAAATTGCTCGTCTAGGTAACTAAGTATTACTGTTTCTTGTCTATAAACGTCTTCTCTAATCTTTGGAATACTCAAACATCCTTCATTATATGCCCACTCCTCTCCTTCCAAATCCACAATATGTGCATTGATAAATACTTTTTTAAGACCCGGACCATCTGGATAGAGGTCTAATTCATCTTCTTCCAAGTTTTCAAAAATCTGAACACTATCCATTACAAATAATCGGATATCTCTATTAATCTGGGGCGCTGCCAGCCCTACTCCATTGCTAGCATACATGGTTTCCCACATATCTTCAATGAGTTTATTTAAATCAGGATAATTGGCATCAATATCCTTGCACATTTTTCTAAGTACGGGTGCGCCATAAGCAACTATGGGAAGAATCATCTAATAAACTGTTTAGTGGCAGCAAAAATACCTTCAAAAGCCCCAACCAGCAAATTGTTCCCTAACTTATTGATTGTAGGTAGTCTTGAAGCATAATAGTGGCAGCAATTTGGTCAATATTCCCTTTGATTTGACGGTCTTTTTTCTTCATCCCCATCTCTACCATGGCCCTTGAAGCCATTTTAGAGGTAAAGCGCTCATCTACTTTTTTAATGGGAATCATTGGGAATTCCTTTTGCAACCTAATACAAGCTGCTTCTACCAAGGGGGTAGCATGTGTGGGAGTATCATCCAAGTTCAAAGGGGCACCAATCAAAATAAGCTCCACTGATTCTTTGGCAAAATAAGCTTTCAAATAAGTGTAAAGGTCATGTGTTGCTACGGTTTCTAACGCTGTGGCAATGATTTGTAGAGGGTCAGTTACTGCTAACCCAGTTCTTTTTCCACCATAATCAATGCAAAGTATTCTGGCCATTGTTACAAATATAGGTCCACAATTACTAAGACGCCGAATACAACACTAGCAATGCCGTTTGCAGTCATAAATGCTATATTCACACGGCTTAGGTCATTAAACTTAACAATGCTGTGTTGATAGATGAGCATGCCTATAAAAACAATTACGCCCACCCAATAACCAAAGTGAAATCCACCATACCATCCAGCAGCCACTACCGTAATGGCACTTAAAACGTGAAGTGCTTCTGAAATTTTTAAGGCTTTTTTTGCACCTAGTACAGAAGGAATAGACCGCAATTGATGTGATTGATCAAAGTCAATATCCTGCATGGCATAAATAATATCAAAACCACTTACCCAGAATAAAACGGTAAAGGAAAATAAGATGGGTAATACACTAAAATGACCTGTTACTGCTAGAAAAGCGCCAATGGGGGCTAGGGACAAACCTAGGCCCAATACTAAGTGACAAAGGGCAGTAAATCTTTTGGTATAACTATAAAACAAAATCACAAATAAAGCCACTGGCGATAAGAAAAAACAAATAGGATTAATGGTATAAGTAGCTACCGTAAAGATGAGACAGTTGACTATCACAAACCTTAATGCACTATTGGGTGAGATAATGCCTTGAGGAATTTCTCTAATAGCCGTTCTTGGATTTTTGGCATCAAAACTTCTATCTAAATAGCGATTAAAAGCCATGGCCGCGCTTCTAGCTGTAACCATGCAGACCAATACCAAAAAGAATTTTGCCAAAATCAATTGCCAATTCTCTGGAAACTGAATTCCAAATCCAAGTCTAGCGTCTTCATTTAAATTAATATCGGTCTTGACTATGGCTAAAAAAAATCCAATCATGGCAAAAGGAAGCGCAAAAATGGTATGGGAAAATTTTACTAAACTCAGGTATTTTTTAAGGGTACTCATGTGTCTCTGATTGCAAGATTGATTCTTTTGGCAAAAATCTTGATTTTGAATTTTATAAATCTGCTAGTTTGGATTCTGTCAATTTCCAAAGTAGAATTCCAGCAGCCACTGAAATATTTAAGGAATGTTTCATCCCTAATTGAGGAATTTCTATACAGCCATCTGACTGAGCCAACACTGCTGAATCAACTCCCTCTACCTCATTTCCAAAAACCACCGCAATTTTCTCTTCCCCTGATTGAAATTGATCTAATGAAATACTCCCTTCCGCTTGCTCTACCGAGAAAATTTTATACCCATTGGCTTTTAGATCATCAATAGCGTCTAGTGTATTGGAATAATGCACCCAGTTGACCGTTTCTGTTGCACCCAATGCTGTTTTCTGAATATCCCGATGGGGTGGTTGAGGCGTATACCCACATAAGCAGATGGCTTCAATTCTAAAAGCATCTGAAGTTCTAAATACAGACCCCACATTGTGCATACTACGCACATTGTCTAAAACCACTACAAGCGGGTTTTTTCGGGCTTCTTTGAATGCTTGAACAGACATTCTACCTAACTCATCCATGCTCCATTTTCGCATGCCGCAAAGGTAAACCCATCCATTCATAAATACCATATCCATATTTGAACAGTATTTTATAACTTGTTTTGACAAAACTACTACCATGAGATACCAACATTTTATGGCTTCGGTGCTTTTGAGCACTTGCCTATCCCCAGTTTTTTGTTTGGCACAGGAAGAGAAAGTTGACCTGACCATGATGCAAAAAATTAAAGAAGAGGGTTTACAACACAGTAAAGTAATGGACATAGCCCTCCATTTAACCGACTTAAACGGAAACCGACTAACCAATTCACCGGGTTATTTAAAAGCGGCCAATTATGCCAAAGAAACCCTGAGCGGATGGGGTCTCACTAATGCAACATTAGACGCCTGGGGCGAATTTGGTAAAGGATGGGAGCTAGAAAAATCCTATTTGGCCATGACGGCCCCTTATTACAAGCCTTTACTGGCCTATCCCAAAACCTGGACCAGCGGTACCAGTGGCGCTAAGTCGGCTAATCTTTTATTGGTGACCATTACGGATTCAGCTTCTGTAATAGCTTATAAAGGCAAATTGCGTGGCAAAATTATCTTGATTGACAAATTGGATCCATATACCCATAGTTTCAAAGCCGATGCCAGTAGGTATTCAGATGAAGACCTGGCTAAAATGGCCGCAGCCAAACCCCAACCACCAATGGATACTGCAACAGCTAGAAGAATGACAGCCCAAAGAGGTGGCGGATTGGGTGGGGCACAAAGGGTATTGAACCAATTGAAAGAGATGGCTAAAAAAGAAGGGGCTGTTGCCATTTTGAGTACAGGTATTCGTAGCCATGACGGAACCATTTTTGCCCAAGGAGGTGGAGCATATAAAGCTACTGATCCAGAAAATTTCTTAGACATGGTGCTAGGAATTGAAGACTATAATACCCTCTTAAGAATAGCTCGTTCTGGCGAATCTGTAAAACTAGATGCAGATGTAAAAACCAAATTTCAAACCAATAATACCCAAGGTTATAATGTGATTGCAGAAATCCCTGGCACGGATCCAAAACTAAAGGATGAAGTAGTCATGATTGGGGCTCATTTGGATTCATGGCAAACCGGAACTGGCGCTACGGATAATGCATCTGGTTCTTCCGTAATGATGGAAGCTATTAGAATTTTAAAAACCTTGGGGGTACAAAATAAAAGAACCATCCGTATTGGATTATGGAGTGGTGAAGAACAAGGATTGTTGGGCTCAAGGGGGTATGTAAAAAAGACTTTTGCAGACCCTGCAAACATGCAATTATTACCTGCGCATGCTAACTTTTCTTCCTATTTTAATATTGATAATGGTACCGGAAAAATCAGGGGTATTTATTTGCAAGGCAATGAAGCCTGCAGAAATATTTTCACTTCTTGGTTAGCCCCTTTTAAAGACTTAGGTGCAAGTACAGTTACCATCAGCAATACGGGAGGCACAGATCACCAAGCATTTGATGGGGTTGGATTACCTGGATTTCAATTTATTCAAGACCCCATTGAATATGACACCAGGACCCATCATAGTAATATGGATGTCTATGACCATTTAATTGAGGCTGATTTGAAACAAATTTCTACCATTGTTGCCGCCTTTGTTTACAATGCTGCACAGCGCGATGAAAAACTACCCAGAAAAGAACTTCCCAAACCTAGAGGATTCTAAAATTAGTGGAGAGATAAGAGTGAAGAGTGAAGAGTGAAGAGTGAAGAGTGAAGAGTTAAGAGTGAAGAGTTAAGAGTTAAGAGTGAAGAGTGAAGAGTTATTTTTATGGTACTGGGTACTGTTTTATAAACTGTGTAAGTGAGGGATAAGTTGGGGTGCACGGGACTGTTTTATAAACTGTGTAAGTGAGGGATAAGTTGGGGTGCACCTCAACTTATCCCTCATGTTTTTTAATTGAAACCTAAGCCAAGCTTAGGCTATCTATTTTACTAAGATGATTGTCCATTCTTCACTCTTCACTCTTCACTTTCTTCTTCCTCCTCTCTTCACTCTTATCTCTTCACTTTCTTCCTCCTCCTCTCTTCACTCTTATCTCTTCACTTTCTTCGTCCTCCTCTCTTCACTTCTTTTCCACATCCCGCGTAGGATAGCAAAGGCAAGACAACAAGAACCTATATTTGTCATCCATGTCTAAAGCCGTTTCCGATACCCCTTTAATGCAACAGCACAGGGCCATTAAGCAACAATATCCTGATGCCATTTTGCTATTTCGCGTGGGCGATTTTTATGAAACATTTGGAGAAGACGCCATTATTGCAGCAAGGGTGTTGGGTATTACCCTAACCAAAAGAAACAACGGCTCCGCATCGGCCAGTGAATTAGCGGGATTTCCCCATCATGCGTTAGATACCTATTTGCACAAACTGGTAAAAGCCGGTTATAGGGTTGCTATTTGCGACCAATTAGAAGATCCAAAATCGGTAAAGGGTATTGTCAAAAGAGGGGTAACGGAATTGGTTACCCCTGGAATTGCCACCAATGACAAACTCTTAGATCAAAATAGTAATAACTTTTTGGCGGCCTTGCACCTGCAAGAAGACCAAATGGGTATTGCATTTTTAGACATTTCTACTGGAGAGTTTTTTGTGGCAGAGGGAAATGCAGACTATATGGACAAGCTATTACAAAGCCTGAAACCAGCAGAAGTGATTTTCCAAAGAAGCCATCAAAAACAATTCAAAGAATTGTTTGGACCCAAATTCTATACCTATCATTTGGATAGTTGGGTCTTTGATGAACATTTTGCTACAGAAAGCTTGCTCAAACATTTTCAAACCCATTCATTAAAAGGTTTTGGCATTGAAAAAATGTCTATGGCCATAGTTGCTGCTGGTGCCATACTCTATTATTTAAAACAAACAGAGCATCCAAACCTGCAACATATTAGCACCATTCAAAGAATGGAGCGGGAAGACTTTTTGTGGATGGATAGGTTTACGATTCGCAATCTGGAACTCTTACATACTGGATATGAAAACGGCCATTCTTTGATCAAGACAATGGACAATACGGTGAGTGCCATGGGCGCTAGACTCTTGCACCGATGGTTGCTTTTTCCACTAAAAGATTTAACTAAAATTAATGAACGTTTAGACGCAGTATCTACTTGGATTGTAAACCCAGACTTGAGAAAATCAATTGCAGAATGCATTAAACGCTGTGGCGATGTAGAAAGATTGGTCAGTAAAATTCCATTAAAAAAAATATCGCCCCGTGAAGTTTTGCAATTAGCCAAGGGTCTTGAGCAAATTGGTATTATTCAAAAGGATAGTGCTGAAATAGCAAACCCCCACTTGCAACAATTAGCTCAAAAATTGGCTCCCTGTCTTCCAGTAATGGAAAGAATTTTTCTAGAAATTAATGAAGCCCCCCCAGCTGCAGCCAATAAAGGAAATGTATTTAATGCTGGCATTCATGAGGAGTTAGATGAACTAAGAAATATCGCCACTGGCGGAAAAGAATTTCTCAATAATATTCAGCAAAGAGAAGCAGAACTTACCGGCATTAGTTCACTCAAAATCAATTTCAATAATGTATTTGGGTATTATTTAGAAGTAACTAATTCACAAAAACATAAGGTTCCTGCTGAATGGATTCGCAAACAAACACTGGCTAATGCGGAGCGCTATATTACTCCGGAATTGAAGACCTATGAAGAAAAAATCATGGGAGCAGAAGACAAAATATTGGCTATTGAATTGGACCTGTATGACAAGCTACTCCAATACTTGCAGGAGTTTCTTGCTCCCATGCAAATGAATGGTCATTTACTGGCCCATCTAGATTGTTTAATCTGTTTTGCAGAAAACGCTATCCAGTATCAATACAAAAAACCTGACATGCACAGCGGTGCTTTGTTAGAGCTCAAAGACAGCAGGCATCCCGTGATTGAAAAAAATCTTCCAGCCGGAGAATCCTATGTGAGTAATGATATTGTTCTTGATCCAGAAGGGGTTCAAGTGATTATTTTAACTGGACCCAATATGAGTGGTAAGAGCGCTTTGTTAAGACAAACAGCACTCATTACTTTAATGGCACATATGGGTAGTTTTGTCCCAGCATCTTCTGCAAAAATTCCACTTACCGATAAAATTTTCACAAGAGTAGGCGCAAGTGATAATTTAAGTGGTGGAGAATCCACCTTCATGGTAGAGATGAATGAAACCGCCAGTATTATCAATAATATTTCTGCCAGAAGTTTGATTTTGTTAGATGAAATAGGAAGAGGTACTTCTACCTATGATGGCATTTCAATTGCTTGGAGTATTGTGGAACATTTGCATGGTTCTGCTGCAGTACCCAAGACCCTTTTTGCTACACATTACCATGAACTAAATGAATTAGAAGCCAAACTTCCAAGGGTAAAGAATTACCATATCACCAATAAAGAATTGGGTAATAAAATTATTTTCTTACGCAAGTTAGCACCAGGAGGTAGCATTCATAGTTTTGGTATTCATGTAGCTAGAATGGCAGGAATGCCACCCTCTTTAATTGCTAGAGCCAATGAAATCTTGGAACAATTAGAAGACAAACAGGTAGATGAAAAAGAGGGCGACAAAAAATTGCGCATTCAAAACAAATCTGAATTGGGTAATCAATTAAAAGAACTCTCAGTCCCCAAAATGCAACTGTCTATTTTTGATGCTCATTCTCAAACCTTTCAGGACATAAGAAAAAGATTGGAAGAAACAGATATCAATCAATTGACACCCGTAGAAGCCTTGTTGAAGTTGAATGAAATCAAGAATATGCTTAAATAGGGGCTGATAATTTAGTTGCAAGATTTGCTTTAACATGACTAACCCATTCTTCTTTTAAAATGCTTAAGACAATACTATCTCTTCTACCCCCTGTTTGATTGGGCATATGACTTCTTAGTACCCCCTCAACTGAACAACCAATACTTTTCATAGCAGCAATGCTTTTGGCATTATTATTATCTGCCCTAAATTCGACTCGCTCCATTTCAAGTGTTTCAAAAGCAAACTGGAGAAGCAGGTATTTACAATGCTTGTTTAGCCCTGTTCCTTGAAATGCTTTACCGTACCAAGTATAACCCAATTGAACTGTCTTGTAAGCAGGTTGTATATCATAGAACCGAGTAGCACCAGCATATTTTCCCGTTTGTTTGTCAAACACTACAAAGGGATAGGAATACCCACTATCCCTTTCTGCTAATGCCTTTTTAATATAATTTTCCAAACTAGCAACTGAGTTAATGGGCATTAAGGAATATTGCCAGATTTCCGGCTCTTCCAATGCAAAATGTTGCAAATAATTGCAATCTTCCGCGTTCAAAGGCCGCAATAAAACGCAATCATTTTCCAAAATAAAATCCTTTGACAAATCCATAGTTGCATTTTGCCCCTAAGCTACGCTTTATAAAAGATTTTAAAAAGCAGTGTTGCTGCTTTTTAACTAATGTTGCAAATTGAATTAACTGATTAATATTATGTGTGGAATTGTTGGTTATGTTGGTCATAGAGAAGCTTATCCAGTAGTAATAAAGGGATTAAAGCGTTTGGAATATAGAGGCTATGACAGTTCTGGGGTGGCATTGATTAACAATGGTCACTTACATGTTTTCAAAAAACAAGGTAAGGTTGCGGAATTGGAAGAAGCTGTCATTGGCAAGGATCTTCATTCAAATATTGGCATTGGACATACGCGTTGGGCTACCCACGGTGTTCCATCAGATAGAAATGCCCACCCGCATTTGTCTAATAGTGGTGAATTAGCCATGATTCATAATGGGATCATTGAAAACTATGCTCAGATTAAAAAAGAATTATTAGATCACGGCTATACGTTTACCAGTGATACGGATACAGAAGTCTTGCTCAACTTTATTGAAGACATCAAGAAAAACAATGAATGCAGTTTAGAAGAAGCACTTAGAATTGCTTTAAAAAGAATTGTAGGAGCCTATTGTATATTACTCATTTCTCAAGACGATCCTGAAACCATTATTGCTGCTAGAAAGGGAAGCCCATTGGTAATTGGAATAGGCAAGGGAGAACATTTTTTGGCTAGTGACGCTTCTCCCATCATTGAATACACCAAAGAAGTAGTCTATGTTAATGATTATGAAATAGCCATTGTTAGACCAGATGAATTGATCTTAAAAAATTTAGGTAATGAAAAACAAACTCCTTTCATTACCAAATTAGACATGGAATTAGCCGCTATTGAAAAAGGTGGTTATGAGCATTTCATGTTAAAAGAAATTCACGAACAACCCGATACTATTTTTGACTGTTTGCGTGGCAGACTGCAACCAGAGAATGGAACCATTGTCATGGGTGGGGTGGAGAACCATATTGAAGCATTAAAGAATGCCAATCGTATTTTAATTGTGGCTTGTGGAACAAGTTGGCACGCGGGCTTATTAGCCGAATACCAAATAGAAGAATTGTGCCGCATTCCGGTAGAAGTAGAATATGCATCTGAATTTAGGTATCGAAACCCTGTGATTCATCCAGGAGACGTAATCATTGCCATTTCTCAAAGTGGTGAAACGGCAGATACCTTGGTAGCATTGGAAAGTGCCAAAGCTAAGGGAGCATTCATTTTTGGCGTAGTAAATGTGGTTGGTAGCAGTATTGCCAGATTAAGTCATGCTGGTGCCTACTCACACGCTGGGCCAGAAATTGGTGTAGCTAGCACTAAAGCATTTACAGGTCAGTTGGCCGTTTTAGCCATGATGGCCTTAAAGATTGGATACGCCAAAGGAACCATTACCAAAGAAAGATATTTACACTTGATGCTAGAATTGCAAGCTGTTCCTGAGAAAATTCGTGAGATTTTAAAAGACACTAGTAACATTCAACGCATTGCTGAAAAATACAAAGACGCTAGAGACTTTTTGTTCTTAGGACGAGGTTATAATTTTCCCATTGCATTGGAAGGAGCGCTTAAATTAAAAGAGATCTCCTATATACATGCCGAGGGATATCCTGCTGCAGAAATGAAGCACGGACCCATTGCACTAGTAGATAAAGATTTACCAGTAGTATTTGTGGCGACCAAGGACTCTTACTATGAAAAGATTGTTTCTAATGTTCAGGAAATTAAAGCCAGAAGTGGTATGGTCATAGCTGTTGCTACCGTTGGTGATGAAATCATTCCTGGCATGGCCGATGATACCATGTATGTTCCTGATGCAGATGAATTAATTGCACCTTTACTCAGTGTGATTCCTATGCAATTGCTAAGTTACTATGTGGGTCTAGCCAAAGGATTAGACGTTGACAAACCGCGAAACTTAGCTAAAAGCGTTACGGTAGAATAATTTATTAACCCCCTCCCCCAAAAAGCCATTTGAATGTCTACAAATATCATTTCAAAAACAGCTTTGAATTCATTGGGGTATGGTTTTATCCAAGCACCCTATCTTCCAAAAGGAAAGGATGAATATTATTTACGTAATATCCAAAACCGCAATGGTATTAACTATCGCCATTTGGATGCGTATGAAATTGAAGTATTGGTAAGAAACCGCAATACCAGTGATGACTGGAATAAATTATTGGTGTCTGATGCTTTTAATCCGGAACTGGTAAAAAACTGTAAATTTTATGGACTGGTTAGAATAGGAAAACTAGAACCACTTTGTTTGGGTTTTAGTGATCTGAAAGTACCAGTAGGCTTGTATAATTCAACCATCATTAGCTGTGACTTTGGAGATAATGTGGTGATTGACGGAGTGCATTATTTGGCCCATTATATAATTGGCTCTGAAGTAATCATTACCAATGTTGATGAAATGGTGACTACCAATCATAGTAAGTTTGGTAATGGCATTCTTAAAGAGGGTGAAGACGAGGAGGTACGCATCTGGATGGAAATCTGCAATGAAAACACGGGTAGAAAAGTATTGCCATTTGTAGGAATGTTACCGGGTGATGCATTTCTTTGGAGTAAATACAAAGACGATGCAGTATTGCAAGAAAAATTCAAACAACTAACTGCCAAGCAATTCAAACCACATAGGGGCTATTATGGCAAAATTGGTGACCGAACAGTGATCAAGAATACCAAGATTCTTAAAGACGTTTGGATTGGTTCCGATGCCTATATTAAAGGTGCCAATAAGCTAAAGAACTTAACTATCAATTCTGGTGAGGAAGGCCGAACACAGATTGGAGAAGGTTGTGAAATTGTGAATGGAATTATTGGCTATGGTTGCCGATTGTTTTATGGCATTAAAGCGGTGCGTTTTGTTATGGCGGATCATTCACAATTAAAATATGGAGCACGCTTAATTAACTCTTATCTGGGACAGAATGCCACCATTTCCTGTTGTGAAGTTTTAAATTCGCTCATTTTTCCAGCACACGAGCAACACCATAACAATAGTTTTCTTTGTGCCGCATTAGTCATGGGACAGAGTAATATTGCAGCTGGAGCAACCATTGGTTCAAATCATAATAGCAGGGGGGCAGACGGTGAAGTGATTCTGGGAAGGGGGTTTTGGCCAGGGCTCTGTGTTAGTTTGAAACACAATTCCAAATTTGCCAGTTTCACCATTCTTTCAAAAGGAGATTATCCTGCCGAACTAAATATTCAAGTGCCATTTGCGTTGGTCAGCAATGACGTAAGCAAGGATCAGTTGGTGGTCATGCCGGGGTATTGGTTTTTATACAATATGTATGCCCTAGCAAGAAATGCTTGGAAATATATTGACAGAGATAAACGCACTGAAAAGATTCAACAAATTGAATACGATTTCTTAGCACCTGATACCATCAATGAAATTTTTACTGCTTTGCAACTGTTGGAAATTGCAACTGGAAAAGCTTACCACCACAAAATGCATCCTGATAAAAGAATCAGTCAAGAAGAGACCATTGTAATTGGCAAAAACTTATTAAAGACAGGAAATAAAATAGTTGACCAATTAGAAATTTTAGCAGCAGGTTTTGAAAACAGCAAACGAAAAGTTGTTTATACCAAAGCACTAAAAGCCTATAAAGTATTTGAAGAATTGATTGTATTCTATGGTGTAAGAGCCATGTTGGGAATGATTAAGGATGCTGGCATCACAGACTTTACTCATTTCTTACAAGCCATGCCCTCAAAAACCCAGCGCAATCAATGGCTTAATTTAGGCGGACAACTAATGCCAGAATCTGAGGTATTAGTGCTTAGACAAAAAATTAACTCTGATAAAATTAAAAGTTGGGATGAGATTCATGGATATTACCAAACCATGGGCACAAAATATACCGCACAAAAAACGGCCCATGCCTTGGCCTCATTATCAGAACACTTGGGCATCCAACTTAGAAAAATTACACCCGAGCAATTCAATAATTTGTTGGGAACAGTAGTGAGTACCAAAGAATGGATGGCAAAAGGTATTTATGATTCAAAGGCCAAGGACTTTGTAAATCCTTACAGAAAAATGGTCTATGAAACTACCGCCGAAATGAATGCGGTAGTTGGCAAATTAGAGGACAATAGTTTTATTAAGGAACAAGTAATTGAACTAAAGCAATTTAAAAGAGAAATTGCTGCTATTAAAAAAGCTTTTTCAAAATAGCAGCAGTCAATTAAAACCCAACGGCTGTCTCAAAAGAGGCAGCCGTTAGTTTTCCCTGGTGTTAATTGCTTCTTCTAAAAACTTATAATCTTAAGCCTACTCCAAATTGCAACTGCTGGTTGGTCCATTTTTCTTTTTGGTCAATATCATTGATATTTTTCAAACCAATATTATACCTACCATACAAACGCAAGGTTTTTAAATTTAGTTGCAAGCCTGCTACCATTCCAAAATCGCCACTGGCAAATGCCTGCTCACCATTTTGCAACAAGTTTTTGTCCTTATTTAATAAGATACCAAATTGTGGACCTGCATTTAAGGATAACATACTACCAATATTGTAGCGCAGTAAAATGGGGATAGACAGATAATTCAAGGTGATATCGTTGCCAGACAAAGGATTTAATAAAGGCTGGTAAATATTAGATAGACCTGTTCCATATGTGGTTTTTGATTGGTTCCACAAAACTTCTGGTTGAATACCCAATTTCTTGGTAAAGTCAATTTCTGCAAATCCACCCAAATGATAAGAAAATGTAAAGCCATCCTTTAAAGAAGCGCCTTCTACTTGATTCAAGTTGGCTCCTCCTTTAATTCCTAATCTAAATCCACCTTGTGCAGTTGCACCAAAGCTAATACTGGTTAAGGCAATTAATGCCAAAAATAAATGCTTCATAGTGTTGGTTTATTTAAAAAAATAATGCCAAAGCCGTGCCAGAAATTACAAATGAACTGAAAAGGACCCTTTTTACTAAAATTATGTAAGTAAAAAAAGGACTAGATCAATTCAATGACGGTTATCTCTGGCATAATGCCAACCCTTCCAGGATAACCTATGAATCCAAAGCCCCTATTCACGTATAATTTTTGTTTTCCATCCTCGTACAAACCAGCCCACTGTTTGTACATCCATTGTACGGGGCTCCATTTAAAATAGGGATTTTCCAAACCAAATTGCATACCGTGGGTATGTCCTGCCAACATTAAGTCAATATCTGGGTATTCTGTTTTCACTTGTGCATCCCAATGACTAGGGTCATGACTCAATAAAATCTTAAAAGGAATTTTTTCGGTTCCTGGATGGGCTTGATTCATTTTGCCATATTTAGGAAATCGGCCTTTGGCCCCCCAGTTTTCAATCCCTAATAGTGCAATCTTGTCAGTTCCTTTCTCTAATAATACGTGTTCATTCATGAGTAGGTTCCACCCCATTTGTGCATGAACTTTTTTCAAATCTTCTAGGTTGGCAGTTTTTGCTTCCTTTGTTGGCCAAGCAACATAGTCTCCGTAATCATGGTTACCCAATGTGCTAAACACCCCCAATGGAGCTGTAAGCCTTCCAAAAACTGCTTTATAATCTTCCATCTCTTCTGCCCTATCGTTCACAAGGTCACCAGTAAACAAGATCAAATCGGCCTGTTCTTTTAAAATCAAGTCAATCCCGTGATTCACTGCTTCTTTGTTTTGAAAACTACCACTATGAATATCACTGATATGCACCAGTCTGGTACCTTTAAAAGCTGTAGGCAAGTTTTCAAAAGCTAGCTTGATTCTTCTAACTTGGTAATTGTATTTGTTACCAAATCCATATAAAAGGGTACCAAAAAGGGTTCCGCCAATTCCTAATCCCAACCAGCTCAGAAATAGTGACCTTGGGATGGCGTTGCCTTCTCCCATAAATCTTGCCCCAGTTTGAGGCGCTAATCTACTCATTAGCCAAAAGCCACCCCGTCTTAGGTCATCTATCATAAAAAATAGGGATCCCAATAATTTGGCAAAAAACAATCCTATCAGGATGGCAAAAACATAGTTTCTGAATATTTTAGAGGTCTGTAAAGTCTGTATATAAGGAAAAGACAATAAAAGCAAGAGCGTTGCGCCAGAAACCAGCCAGTAGCCCATATGAATGGCATAGCGCATTTTTTCCGAAGACTGTTGGGTCACCGTTTTCAAAGCCTGAAACACATAAAAGTCCAACATCAACATGACCAAGGCAATGATCCACCAGGTACTCGAATTTCGCATAGTAACTAATTTTCAGGGAAGAAGATTCTCTTTGATTTATAGGGTAAACAGCGCCAAAAAGGGTAAAAATAACCTTTTCTCAGCTTTGGTTTGGGAATATAACAGGAGTCATAGAATATTGTTTCGTAGGATGTAGGCTAAAGTGTATTTTTGGCATCCTGCAAAACGCTCATTAATGAAACTCAAGTATTTAGGACATTCCTGCTTTCTATTGGACATCAAGGGAAAACAAATTCTTTTTGATCCATTTATCAGCTTTAACGAGCTAGCAAAAGGAATTGACGTAAATACTATCCAGGCAGACTATATCTTTTTGTCACATGGTCACGCGGATCATATTGCAGACGCCATTAGTATTGCCAAAAGAACAGGGGCCAAAACTATTGCCAATTGGGAAATTCATGAATGGCTGAATAAGCAAGGGGTTTCCAATACCCATCCTATGAATACGGGTGGCAAATGGGAATTTGAATTTGGCACGGTTAAAGCAGTTGTGGCACAACATAGCAGTGGGTTGCCCGATGGCTCATATGGGGGAAATCCATTGGGTTTTGTATTTATGACGGAAGAGGCCAATTTTTATTATAGTGGGGATACTGGTTTAACCCTAGACATGCAATTAATTCCAAAATGGGCTAAATTGGATTTTGCCATGCTTCCTATAGGTGACAATTTTACTATGGATGTGGCAGATGCCTTGATTTGTTCAGATTTTATAGGGTGTAATCAGGTGGTTGGGATGCATTATGATACCTTTGGATTTATCAAAATAGACCACCAAGCAGCTTTGGAGACTTTTAGAAGCGCCGGCAAAAGCTTATTATTGCCCCCAATCGGTAATAGTTTGGATATTTGAAACTGGATTTGATCAATAACCAGTCTGTTAAATCAGATAAACGGAGGAATATATGGCCATAATCATTGGCGTAGCCAATCAAAAGGGAGGGGTGGGAAAAACTACCACCGCCATTAACGTAGCAGCAAGTTTGGCTGTTTTGGAATACCGTACCTTATTGGTAGATGCGGATCCACAGGCCAATAGTACCACTGGGGTGGGATTTGACCTACACAATATTACCAGCAGTTTATATGACTGCATGGTCAATAATACCATTGCAACCGATGTGATTTTAAAAAGCGATGTGCCCAACCTAGACCTTATGCCATCGCATATAGACTTGGTAGGTGCGGAAATTGAAATGATCAATTATCCCAATCGTGAAAATGTGATGAAGGGAATACTTGACTTAGTTAGAGATAAATATGATTTTATCATCATTGACTGCTCACCTTCTTTGGGCTTGATTACCGTAAATTCATTGGTGGCCGCTGACTCTGTGATTGTACCTGTGCAATGTGAGTTCTTTGCCCTAGAAGGTTTGGGGAAACTCTTAAACACTATTAAGATTGTACAGAATAGGTTGAACCCAGAATTAAAAATTGAAGGTATCTTAATGACCATGTATGATGGGAGGTTACGTTTGTGCAACCAAGTGGTTAGTGAAGTAAGAAGACATTTTGACGACATGGTATTCTCTACCATCATTCATAGAAATACACGATTGAGTGAAGCGCCAAGTGTGGGTAAACCGGTTATCCTTTATGATGCAGAAAGTAAGGGATCTGTGAATTATCTAAACCTTGCAAAAGAAATATTGCAAAACAACGGACTCACCAAAATGAGTAAGGAAGAAAGAATTATTGAATAGTCCCAAATAGCCAGTAAGATGAGCACACCCAAACAGAACAAGGATCTCCTAGGCAAGGGCATCCGTTCCTTATTACAAAATATAAACGCGGACCTAAAAACCACGGAAGGCAATTTAAAAACCAATTTGGTAGAAGAAGCTACTGGTACCAATAGATTGGCCATTACTGAAATTGTCATCAACCCCAAACAACCAAGAAGGGACTTTGACGAGACTGCCTTGAATGAGCTAGCTACCTCCATTAAATTGCACGATATTATTCAGCCACTGACCGTTTCTAAATTGGCCAATGGCAAATACCAATTAATTGCTGGTGAACGCAGGTTTAGGGCGTCAAAAATTGCAGGACTAAAAGACGTTCCAGTCTATATTCGTCAAGCAAACGATCAGCAATTGCTAGAACTAGCTTTGCTGGAGAACTTGCAAAGGGAAAACTTAAATGCAGTAGAAATTGCGCTGAGTTATAAGCGAATGATGGAAGAGCTCAACTATACCCAAGAACAAGTGGCTGAGCGCATGGGTAAAGAAAGAAGCACTGTTACCAATTATATTAGGCTACTCAAATTGCCACCAGATATTCAATTGGCTGTTCGCAATGGTTCTTTGAGCATGGGGCACGCTGGGGCTTTGGTAAATATTGATACTATTGACAAGCAATTATATGTTTTCAAAGAAATTAGTTCTAAGTCTTTAAGTGTAAGACAAACCGAAGAATTGGTGCGCAAAATGTATAAGGCTGACAAACAGGGGGCCGTTAAACCTTCTGTAAAAAATGAGCTACCAACGGCATACAGAAAAATAGAGGATAATTTAGCATCGCATTTTGGAACCAAGGTCAAAATGGCGCATAATAAAAAAGGCTATGGCAGCATAAGTATAGAATATTATTCTTTAGAAGAATTGAATAAAATTCTAGAAACCATGCAAGTTACGGTCAGTTAATCCTACATGAACCCATACCGAATTCTCATATTGTTCTTGGTAATTATTTTTTTAATCCAAGAGTCCAGCGCGCAATCAGACAGCAGTTCTAGAACTGCTGTAAAAACTAGTGCCATGAGTCCGGTTGCAGATACCAACCAACTGTATAAAAAAGACAGTGTAGTAAAACACGATCCCAGAAAAGCTACTAGAAGGTCTGCCATTATTCCAGGATGGGGTCAGGCCTATAATCGAGAGTATTGGAAAATCCCCTTGGTATATGGTGCCATTGCCATTCCTACGGTGATGTTTATCTACAATAATAATTGGTACAAAAAAACCAAATTTGCTTACGAGGCAAAATACAAAGCATCCGTTGACAAAGACAGTTCTGATTTGGCGGCTATTGACCCAGACCTTAAAAATCTGAGCATGACATCGCTGCAGAGTTATAGAAATAGTTTTAGGCGAGACAGAGATTATAGCATTTTGTTTTTCTTATTGGCCTGGGGTCTTAACGTAGTAGACGCCACTGTTTTTGGGCACCTGAAAGACTTTGATGTAAGCAACAACTTAAGTATGAATGTAAAACCGCAATTCAATCCTACTACAAAGAGCTCTGGATTGATGCTAACCTTCCATCCCAAGAAACCAGAAAGAAAATTATACCAAGTAAGATAGTTTTATAAACAAGCTTAAGCAGAAATTTTATATGAAAATTGCATTAATTGGCTACGGTAAAATGGGCAAAGCCATAGAACAGATTGCCCTTTCAAAAGGACACGAAATTGTGTTGAAAATTGACATTAATAATGCAGCAGATTTTAATGCTGCCAACTTAGCCAAGGCCGATGTGGCTATTGAATTCACTGGTCCTCATAGCGCATTTGATAATGTGATGAAGTGTTTGGAATTGGGTGTTCCAGTAGTTTGTGGTTCTACCGGTTGGTTGGAAAAATGGGATACTGTAAAAGCAAGTTGTGAACAAACAAATGGCGCATTGGTGTATGCAAGCAATTACAGTATTGGCGTAAATCTATTTTTTGAATTGAACAAATACTTAGGGACATTAATGGAAGGTCATCCAGAATACAATGTTTTAATGGAAGAAATTCACCACACAGAAAAAAAAGACGCCCCAAGCGGAACGGCTATCACCCTTGCTGAGCAAGTATTAGCAGCCATTAGCAGAAAAAAACATTGGGTTAATGAAACCGCTGCCACTCCTGACCAGCTTGAAATTATTTCTAAAAGAATTGATCCCGCTCCAGGAACGCATACCATCAAGTATACCTCTGCTGTGGATGATATTGAGATTACGCATACTGCTCACAGCCGCATTGGTTTTGCGGGTGGTGCCGTTCTTGCTGCAGAATTTTTGAAAGGCAAGAAAGGCATTTACCATATGAAAAATGTATTGGGTCTATAAACCTATATTAAATGTACTACTGCACAAAAAAGCCATGCAATTAAAACTGCATGGCTTTTATTTTGATGACTTTCATTTAGATTTTAAAAGAGAATCCCAATTTAACATTAAAGGCTCTAGAAGCATCTACAGCAGGAATGGGTTGGTTCCATCCAGTTTGTGTAGCTTGAAGTTCTAATCCAAAGAAACGGACACCTGCACCGTATTCGTAAATTAGACCATTGGCAGATAGACCTGAATTGGAATAGCTAGTTTTGACATTACCCAGGTTTCCCAACAAAAAGATTCTACCCAAGAATACATATTGTCTAATACCCGCTTTAATAGTGGTCATTTTCAAATTACCCGCAGTATTACTACTGGTATTATTGAAGGTTTGGTAACCTAAAGTACCAACTAACATGGTAGAACCTAGACCCAGCCCACCGCCAGCTTCTCCACCAAAACCAGCTTTGTAAGCGTTTTTAAACGCAGTATTGGTAGGGGTGGCATAATTCAGGTTGGCAAAAATTTGAGCATGGGGTAGTTTAAATTGAGCGGAAGTTTTTCCAGCTACAAAAAGCATTACCAATACCGTCAAGATATACTTTGTATTTTTGTACATAATTTTAATTTGTGTAAAGAAACTGAAAATCTTTAAATTAACGCTCAAATTAACGGCTGCCGGCCCATAAATCATGCTATCCAAGAAAACTCAATACGCGTTTAAAGCACTTACTTATTTAGCGGAACAGGAAAAAGACCTTCCCGTGCTCATAGCCGAAATTTCTAAAAAGAAAAAAATTCCACTTAAATTTTTAGAAAACATCTTACTTGAATTGCGCAAAGCTGGTTTGCTAGAAAGTAAGAAAGGAAAAGGAGGTGGCTATTTTTTAAAACAGGATCCCACCAAAATCCCATTATCAAAAGTGATGCGATTAATTGAGGGCCCCATTGCATTATTACCCTGCGTGAGTTTAAATTTTTACAAAAAATGCAAGGACTGTGACGAGAAAAATTGCGGCCTCAATCACGTAATGATTGAAGTAAGGGACCATATGCTTCAAATTTTAGAAAACAAAACCGTAGCAGATTTAACAGGTAAATAATCCTTTGGGCGTATTGTTCTTAGGACATTCAATAACTACTTTTCACTTCTTCCCCCTATCTTCACTCCTAACTTTCTTCCTCCTCCACTCTTCACTCTTCACTCTTCACTCTTCACTCTTCACTCTTCATTCTTCACTTTCCTCCTCCTTCACTCTTCACTCTTCACTCTTCACTCTTCATTCTTCACTTTCCTCCTCCTTCACTCTTCACTCTTCACTCTTCACTTTCCTCCCCCTTCACTCTTCACTCTTCATTCTTCACTCTTCACTTTCCTCCCCCTCTCTTCACTTCTTCAAATTACCAAGCATATCCGCCGTCATTTTGTCAAGGTCAAATTCAGGCTTCCAGCCCCAGTCTTTATTGGCCACCGTATCATCAATGCTTTGAGGCCAGCTATCTGCAATAGCCTGTCTATAATCTGACTCACAACTTAATTGAAATTCGGGAATATGTTTTTGAATGGATGCCGCAATCTCTTTGGGAGAGAAACTCATTCCAGAAATATTATAAGATGTTCTTACAGAAATTTGTTTGGCTGGAGCATGCATCAATTCAATGGTGGCTCTAATGGCATCGGGCATATACATCATGGGTAAGTAACTATCCTCATTTAAAAAGCATTTGTATTTTTTCTCGGCCAATGCTTCTAAATAAATTTCAATAGCATAATCGGTAGTGCCACCACCAGGTGCAGATTTGTAGCTGATTAATCCAGGATATCTGATACTGCGTACGTCTACCCCATAGCGCTGGTGGTAATAATTGCACCAAAATTCTCCAGCGTATTTGCTAATTCCATAAACCGTGGTTGGTTCAATCACTGTTTGTTGTGGACAAAACCTTTTGGGAGAGGTTGGACCAAAAACTGCAATACTGCTTGGCCAATAAACCTTATCCAATTGTTCTTCCCTGGCAATATCCAAAACGTTTAGCAGCCCTTGCATATTTAAATGCCAAGCCAAATTGGGGTTTTTCTCCCCTGTTGCAGAGAGAATGGCCGCCAATAAATAAATCTGGGTAATATTTTGTCTAATTACCTGAACGTGCAGCATTTCTTTGTTCATGACATCCATGCTCACATAGGGTCCAGTTCCTTTTAATAATTCATTTTCTTCTCTAAGATCAGAAGCTACTACGTTAGCAGAACCATATATTTTACGCAATGCTAGGGTCAATTCCACGCCTATTTGTCCGCAAGCACCAATTACCAGAATTTTATCTTTAGCCATATGAGTTTTTTAAGGGCTTCAAAAATAAAACTATTCACCAAACTAACAGTGGTTATCTTTTAGATGCTGCCTTAGCAAGAAAGGTCGGTTGATTTCACTTATTTTTGCGTCTGAATCTGCATTATTTAAAACAATACGTATGCTACCCGATTATTTAAAAGCATTATTTCAAAACCAATCTTATAACCCCAACCATTTTTTTCTGATTGCTGGCCCCTGTGTGGTGGAATCTGAAGAAATGGTCATGGAAATTGCAGACAGGGTATCAGGTATTTGTAAAAGATTGGAGATCCCCTATATATTTAAGGCATCTTATAGAAAAGCCAATAGAACCAGCGCCAATTCTTTTACCGGTATTGGAGACGACAATGGACTGAGTTTGATTAAAAAAGTGGGTACCCATTTTGGACTACCTACTACTTCAGATATTCACGCACATGAAGAAGCTGCCATGGCAGCCCCGTTTATAGATATTTTGCAGATTCCCGCCTTTCTTTGCCGACAGACGGACCTTTTGATTGCTGCTGCTGAAACTGGTAAGATAGTCAATGTAAAAAAAGGACAATTCCTGAGTGGCCCTTCTATGAAATTTGCCGTTGACAAAATTAGAAAGGCTGGCAATGAACAAATCATGCTCACAGAAAGGGGAAATAGTTTTGGCTATACAGATCTAGTGGTTGATTATCGTAATATCCCATGGATGCAGGAACATCAGACTCCTGTTATTATGGACTGCACCCATGCCTTACAACAACCCAATCAAACATCTGGGGTGACCGGTGGTAATCCACAATTGATAGGAACTATTGCCAAAGCAGCCATCGCTACAGGCGCCAATGGCTTATTTATTGAAACCCATCCAAAGCCATCAGAAGCTAAAAGCGATGGAGCCAATATGTTACAATTGGATTTATTGGAACCCTTATTAGAACAGTTGATAAAGATTCGAAAAGCGATTACCTAATTGATTATCAATTATTTAGAAATAATTTTTTTGTGGGGGGGGATTAAAGCCAATTTGGGACAACCCGTTCTACTTTCAATTACCAATTACGTAAAGGATTCCTGCGGGCAACAAGAATATAATTCTTGATATTGATCCAAAAAGCCAAAATCATATAAATCAAAATGGGAGATCCCATAGTTAGGAAAGAAATATAAATGAACCACATTCTAATCTTAGAACTAGCAATACCAAACTTTTCTCCAATGGCGGTACAAACCCCAAATGCGTGCATCTCTATGTTCTCACGAATTTTCTGCATGTTATTAATTTATAGGGGGTGAATGCCATGTAAATCTAGGCAATTGAAATGAATATTTGTTCAAAACAGTTTGTTTAAAGACCCTGTTTTAACGTAAATTCGCGCAAACCTGAAAGGATGCCAGGAATTTCCTGCTTTTAAAGGTTATTTAGACTGAATTTTACATCATCTCAAATCATAAATTGTTATAGCTATGGCTTTTGATATCGAAATGATCCGTGCCAGGTACGCAGAAATGCCTGCCAAAGTTGATGCCGCCCGTACCGCATTGGGCAGACCCCTGACCCTGTCAGAAAAGATTTTGTTCTCCCATCTGCACGCCGATCAGGCTTTGAGTGGATTTGAACGTGGTAAACACTATGTAGATTTTGCACCAGACCGCGTTGCCATGCAAGATGCTACTGCCCAAATGGCATTGTTGCAATTTATGCAGGCTGGACGTGCTAAAGTAGCTGTTCCTTCTACCGTTCACTGCGATCACCTGATTACCGCCAAAGTAGAAGCCAAACAAGATTTACAAGTAGCCAATTCTGAAAGCAAAGAAGTCTATGATTTCTTGGCTTCTGTTTCAAATAAATATGGCATTGGTTTTTGGAAGCCAGGAGCTGGTATTATTCACCAAGTAGTATTGGAAAACTATGCATTCCCTGGTGGAATGATGATTGGTACCGATTCTCATACGGTGAATGCGGGTGGATTGGGTATGATTGCCATTGGGGTTGGTGGCGCTGACGCTTGCGATGTAATGGCAGGTCTACCATGGGAATTAAAATGGCCCAAATTGATTGGTGTTAAATTGACTGGCAAATTGAGTGGTTGGACCGCTCCTAAAGACGTGATTTTAAAAGTAGCCGGTATTCTTACTGTAAAAGGTGGAACAGGCGCTATTGTTGAATATTTTGGAGAGGGTGCTACCAGCATGAGTTGTACTGGTAAAGGAACCATTTGTAATATGGGTGCTGAAATTGGTGCTACCACTTCAACTTTTGGATACGATGAAAGCATGAGCCGCTATTTAGCTGCTACTGGTAGGGCCGATATTGCTGCTGCTGCTGATCAAATTAAGTCTTACCTGACTGCAGATCCGGAAGTATATGCCAATCCTTCACAGTATTTTGACGAAGTAATTGAAATAGATTTAAATACTTTAGAACCACACTTAAACGGACCATTCACCCCAGATTTAGCTACTCCTATTTCAAAAATGAAAGAAGTTGCTGCTGCTAATGGATGGCCAACCAAGGTGGAAGTGGGTTTGATTGGTTCTTGTACCAACTCTTCCTACGAAGATATTAGCCGTGCCGTAAGTCTGGCCAAACAAATTGGTGAGAAAGGTTTGAAACTGGCTGCTGAATTTAAAATCACTCCAGGTTCTGAGCAAGTGCGTTATACCATTGAAAGAGATGGTTTCTTAGGTGTATTTGAATCAGTGGGTGCAGATGTATTTGCCAATGCTTGTGGGCCTTGTATTGGTATGTGGGACCGTGTGGGTGCTGAAAAGAAAGAAAGAAATACCATTGTACATAGTTTCAACAGAAATTTTGCCAAACGTGCAGATGGTAACCCCAATACTTTTGCCTTTGTAGCTTCTCCTGAATTGGTTACCGCTCTGGCCATTGCTGGTGATTTAACTTTTAATCCTTTGACCGATACCTTGACCAATGACAAGGGCGAACAAGTGAAATTGGATGAACCAACTGGTCAAGAATTACCCGTACGTGGTTTTGCTGTTGAAGATGCTGGATACCAAGCTCCTGCTGCTGACGGTTCTGGCGTTTCTGTAGCAGTTGATCCTGTTAGTAAAAGACTCCAATTGTTGGATCCATTTGCTGCATGGGAAGGCACTGACCTGAAAGCTTTGAAATTATTGATTAAGGCTAAGGGCAAGTGTACCACTGACCATATTTCTATGGCAGGTCCCTGGTTAAAATTCCGTGGACACTTAGACAATATCAGTAACAATATGTTGATTGGTGCGGTGAATTTCTATAATGAAAAAACTGACAATATCAAAAACCAATTGACTGGTGAATACGGTCCAGTTCCTGCCACACAGCGTGCTTATAAAGCAGCTGGCATTGGCTCAATTGTAGTGGGAGATGAAAACTATGGTGAAGGAAGTAGCCGTGAACACGCAGCTATGGAACCAAGGCATTTGGGTGTGCGCGTGGTTTTAACCAAATCCTTTGCTAGGATTCACGAAACCAACCTGAAAAAACAAGGTATGTTGGCTTTGACTTTTAACGATAAAGCTGACTATGACAAAATTCAGGAAGATGATAGCGTGGATGTGATGGGGTTAACCAGTTTTGCAGCAGGTACGCCATTGACCTTGGTATTCAATCATGCTGATGGCTCAAGCGATACTGTTGTAGCAAATCATACCTACAATGAACAGCAAATTGAATGGTTTAAAGCCGGCGCTGCTTTGAATATTATTCGCAAACAAGTTGCTGGTGCATAATCCAGTAATTGACCAATAAGTAATAGGGCCATTGTTTCAGTGGCCCTATTTATTTGGAGGAAACAATAGGTTATTTTTCTAATCTACCAGAGAGAACAGCAAAAACAAAGTGAATTTTTATATTTGAATTAGCAATAGAATTTTTGAAATTGATGTGTTACTTAGTTTTGCAATTTGTCCGCATGATGGCTTTTCTGTAATTTAACAGAATGAGAAAACTAGTCTTAACCCAGGTTCTGTTTCTACTTTTTGGGAGTTTGATGGCCCAACAAAAACCAGCTTACCTATTATACAATAGCAAAGGAAGAAAAGTTTCTTATGAAAAAATGATCAAACAATTGGTAGAAAATGATGTGGTTTTGTTTGGGGAATACCATAATAACGCCATTGCCCATTGGCTCCAGCTAAGCGTAACCAAAGATTGTTATAGTAAAAAAGATTTGGTTCTAGGTGCTGAAATGTTTGAACAGGACAATCAAAACGCTTTAAACAATTATTTGAATGGTAATCTAAGCGCAAAAGGGTTTGACTCTTCAGCTAGACTCTGGAAAAACTATCCAACGGACTATGCGCCATTGGTCAATTTTGCCAAGGACAATAAGATTGTTTTTGCTGCTACCAATATTCCTAGAAAATATGCTTCCCTTGTAGCCAAAGGAGGATTTCGGGCCTTAGATACTTTATCTGCAAAAGAAAAATCATGGATGGCGCCATTACCCATTGCTTATGACGCAGCATTACCCGGCTATAAAAATATGATTGCCATGATGGGGGGCCATGGAGGCGAAAATCTTCCTAAAGCGCAAGCCATAAAAGATGCTACTATGGCCTATTTCATCTTGGCCAATAGCAAACAAGGTGCATTGTTTATTCACTACAATGGATCATACCATAGTGAAAACTATGAAGGTATTGGGTGGTATTTAAAACAACAACGTCCAAACATTAAAATTGCTACTATTACAACGGTATCGCAAAAAGATATTAAAACTTTAATAGCTGAGAACAAAGGCAAGGCAGATTATATTATTTGTGTGGACGCGGATATGACCAATACTTATTAATAAAAATTAAAAGCATTTTCTTAAAAATACCAACTTGTAGGTATGCAAAAAATGTAACCAATTACTAAATTTGCAATGTGGATTAATTTTCACACTCCGGGGGGAGGTAGGCTTTTAGCCTAAACAAAGTTGCGGTATAGAATCTATGCCGCACTTTGTTTTTTATAGGGTTAGCTGAGTAGTAGTATTTATTGACTTTCAACTATAAATCCTTGTATATTGAATTAGACCTAGGTTTTTCAATCAGGTTTTGCCAGTATATTTGAGTAAAGCATTGCTCATGAAAAGCATTAGAACCGCCATACTTTCATTTGGTATGTCTGGCCGCGTATTTCACGCACCATTTATTGCACTTGACCCTCAATTTGAGTTGGTGGGTATTTGGGAAAGGACCAGTTCTGCTTCTTTGGAATTCTATCCAGGTATCAGAATTTATAGAACTTTAGAAGAAGTGTTAGAAGATACAACCATTGATTTGGTCATTGTCAATACGCCTACCTATACCCATTATGATTATTGCAAGAAAACTTTGCTTGCAGGCAAACACGCGGTGGTAGAAAAAGCATTTACCAATACGGTTGAAGAAGCCAAGGAATTGGACCAAATTGCCGCAGAAAAGGGATTGAAATTATCTGTATTTCAAAACAGGCGATGGGACTCTGATTTCAAAACCGTGAAAGGGGTTATTGACCAAGGTTTATTGGGCAAAATAGTAGAAGCTGAAATACATTTTGACCGATTCAAAGAAGAGCTCAGCCCAAAATTACACAAAGAAACACCCGGTCCCGGCGCTGGCGTTTTGTATGACCTTGGTCCACATTTAATTGACCAAGCCTTGGTACTTTTTGGCATGCCAGAAGCTGTTTTTGCAGACCTGAGAATTACTAGAAGGGGTTCTCTGGTAGATGATTATTTTGAGATTTTGTTGTACTATCCCCAATTGCGTGTACGATTGAAATCTGGATACCAAGTAAGAGAGCCATTCCCATCTTATGTGATTCATGGTAGTTTGGGTTCTTTTCATAAATCCAGAGCCGATGTACAGGAAGTAGATTTAGTAGCCAATGAAAAACCTAATAGGCCAGACTGGGGTGTTGAGCCCATAGCCGAACAGGGCTTATTACATACAGAAAAAGACGGAATTTGTATCCGCGAAAGAATACCAACACTTACAGGTAATTATGCAGATTATTACCATGCAGTAGGTCAAGCCATCAGCCTAGACAAAGCAATGCCTGTAAGTTCCAAGGAAGGCATTCAGGTAATGCAGATTATTGCTGCAGCATCTGATAGTGATAGATTCAAAAAAGTAATCTCACTTTAATTTTTCAATACAACCATTCAACATGAAAATAATTCATTGCTTGTTCTTGTTGTCATTTGTTACGCTTGGCTGCAATACCCAACAGTCAAAAATAAGTTTTAAATCTATTCCCGTGACTTACCCCAATACAGTAAAAGACAGCACTGTTGATCAATATTTTGGCATTGCCGTACCCGATCCTTATAGATGGTTAGAAAATGATACTACTGAAAACACCAAGCAATGGGTAGCGGCCCAAAACAAAGTCACTGCTGACTATTTAAATCAAATTCCTTTTAGACCTACCATTCGTCAAAGACTAGAAGCATTGTGGAATTATGATAGTTATTCTGCACCATCACACGAGGGGGACTATATTTATTTTTACAAGAAAACAGGATTACAAAACCAATCCGTTTTATATAGACAGAAAAATGGAAATCAGGAACCAGAAGTCTTTTTAGATCCTAATAGTTTTTCCACTAATGGAACTACCTCTTTGGCAGGTGTTAGTTTTTCAAAAGACGGTTCTTTGGCTGCCTATCAAATATCTGAAGGCGGAAGTGACTGGAGAAAATTAATCATCATTGATGCTATTACTAAAAAACAGATTGGAGATACTTTAATAGATGTCAAGTTTAGTGGCATTGCTTGGAAAAAGAATGAGGGCATTTACTATAGTAGTTATGACAAACCTAAAGAAGGAAGCCAATTAGCAGGTAAAACTGATCAACACAAACTCTTCTTTCACAAATTGGGAGACAAACAAAACCAAGACCAATTAGTATTTGGTGGGTCTACTACCCCAAGAAGATATATTGGCGCTGAGGTATCTGAAAATGAACGTTGGTTAATTATTTATGCGGCCAATAGTACCTATGGTTCCGAAGTATATGTACAAGATTTGTCAAAACCTTCTTCCATAGTTACAGTTATTGACAATATGAAAAACCAATCCGGAATTCTAACGGTAGATGACCAATATTTTTATATTCAAACAGATCTAAACGCACCCAAAGGAAAAATGGTTGTGGCTCCTATTGAGCATCCAGAACCAGCCAATTGGAAAACATTGATACCAGAACAAAAAGAAGTTTTATCAGTCAGCAGTTCTGGAGGACAAATTTATTGCAGTTATCTTAAAGACGCCATCACCCAAGTCTTTCAATATGAGATGTCTGGCAAACAGACAAGAGAAATTGCACTTCCTGGCCTAGGTTCCGCTAATGGTTTTTCAGGCAAAAAAAATGACAAGGAATTGTATTTTACTTATAGCTCCTATACCACGCCTACCACTATCTACAAAATGGATATCGCCACAGGCAAAGCTGAAGTATATAAGCATTCCGGCGTTAAATTCAAATCAGAGGACTATGAATCAAATCAAGTTTTTTATACTTCAAAAGACGGCACAAAGATTCCTATGATCATCACCCACAAAAAGGGTATCAAACTAGACGGTAGCAATCCTACCCTATTATATGGTTATGGTGGATTCTCCGTGAACATCACACCTTATTTTAGTACCAGTAATATTATCCTTTTAGAAAATGGCGGCATTTATGCTGTTGCCAATTTGAGGGGCGGTGGCGAGTACGGAGAAGAATGGCATATGGCAGGAACCAAATTAAACAAACAAAATGTCTTTGACGATTTTAGCGCCGCGGCCAAATACCTAGTAGACAATAAATACTGCAGCAGAGCAACCCTTGCCATACAAGGAGAATCCAATGGGGGTTTGTTGGTTGGCGCATGTATTACACGTGAACCTGGCATTGCCAAAGTGGCTTTCCCTTTTGTTGGGGTCATGGATATGCTTCGTTACCACAAGTTCACGGCCGGTGCAGGATGGGCTTATGACTATGGCACATCGGAAGACAACAAAGAAATGTTTGACTACTTAAAAGCCTATTCTCCCATACATAATTTTAAACCCAATACTGCTTATCCTGCAACCTTGGTCATGACAGCCGACCATGATGACCGAGTAGTACCTGCACACAGCTTTAAATTTACGGCTACACAACAGGCAAATCATCAAGGTGAAAATCCCGTATTAATTAGCATAGAAACAAAAGCTGGTCATGGTTCAGGTAGGTCTACGGAACAAGTGATTAAGGCAGAAGCGGATAAATGGGCTTTTTTATTTTACAATATGCAGATCCAACCTAAATAGGTCATGCACTCTTTGTTAAAGGCTTTAAAAATATTGAACAAGGAGGCGCTGAAAAAGTAAAAGGGCTGAACATTGTCTGTTCAACCCTTTTACCTATTTGATGTTATCCATTACATTTTCTTGGCGTCTTCTAAGAATTTAGCCAATCCAATATCAGTTAATGGGTGCTTTAACAAGCCTAGGATTGAATCCAATGGGCAAGTACACACATCGGCGCCAGCCTCAGCTGCTTTGATAATATGCAGGGCATTGCGAATAGATGCAGCCAAGATTTCTGTTTTGAATCCTTGAATATCATAGATATGACGCATTTGACCAATGAGTTCCATGCCGTCCCAACCACTATCGTCAATTCTACCAATAAAAGGAGATACATAGGTAGCACCTGCTTTTGCAGCTAGAATAGCTTGACCCGCAGAAAATACCAGGGTACAATTGGTGCGGATACCATTATCTGTAAACCATTTAATGGCTTTAATCCCGTCTTTGATCATAGGAACTTTTACCACAATATTGGGGTGAATGGCAGCCAGTTTTTTACCTTCTTCTACCATAGTAGAAAACTCAGTAGAAAGTACTTCTGCACTAATATCACCGTCAACCAAGTCGCAGATGGCTTTGTAATGGGCTGCAATGGCTTCCTCGCCTTTGATACCCTCTTTAGCCATTAATGATGGATTGGTGGTTACGCCATCCAAGATGCCCAATTCATTGGCTTCCTTAATTTGGGCTAGATTACCCGTGTCAATAAAAAATTTCATGTATGATGTGTTGATAGATAAATGAACACTTAGCAGTAGATGATTGCAAACCCTTACACTAGTTCACAAAAGAAAAAAAATGGCAGGCTACTCACATCGCACCGCTCAACCACCTATCCTTGCTGTATTCCTACCCTGGGGAGTTTCAGCAGGAGCTGGTCGTGTAAGACCTGCCGTGGCAAAAGTAAGGTTTGAAAATTAATTTTGGTGCTTTTTTTTAAATAAATCTGTTACTACATGATTGATTTGAGCCTAGGTCAATCATTGACCAACCAACCATTATCGTATACCCAATCTGGAATTTAGCAGGCTAATGCCAACCAATTCATCGTGTCTACCACTTAGAGACCGATAATAAAAAAGAATACAATAATCATTTTCTGTTTCCCAATAATTACCATCAGTTTGGCTTACATCTAGTGGTGTCAAGGGATTCCTAGGGTCTTTGAGGGCCACGGTATAACTATAATAACCTTGCTTGAGTAATAAACGCTTGACAAATTTTCCTGCAGCAGCGTCAAATTGCATGAGTGAAGAATCACTGGTTTGATTACCTGTTAGCTCTCCTATCAAATGTACTTGTTTGCCGGACATGGCTAACAAATCTGAAGGTTGATAACTATAGTCTACCCAAGCATAATCACTCTGCCACCAGGGGTTTACTGACTCCGTACAATTGATTTCTGTATAACCATTTCTATCTTGAAAATTGATATAGGAAAAACTGTTTCTTGGCTGGTCGGTTTTCACCGTAACAATCACAGGTTCGGTGGCCCTATCTACTTTCACAATCCTATCACTTTCAAATCTAAAACTTTGCAGATCAGCCCATCTATATTCTTTACCGGCGGGGAAAACAAAATCCTGTTCACCATTATATTCTAACAAGTGTCCACGAACAAAAACAGGCTCTTTGTTAATGACGGCATCGCTCCAGCGATTGTTTTGCATGACCAAGACTTTTACCTGTTGGGGACTCATCAGGTTTAACTCTTTGGTATCTACGGAAAACTGAATTTTCTGGTGAGAACGCAATAACTGATTGTCATAGGGCTGTTGTACTTGTGCTCCAATAGTCACACGTTTGTCAACTACCAATACCCTTTTGGTAAATGCCAGTTTAGAAGTATCGCCATCTAGGTATACTTTCAATAAATAATTGCCACTTAAAATAGGCATGGCATTTCTATCTGGTAATTGGGCTTGGTAATGCACGTATTTCTGAGCGGCTATAGAAGCTACCCGGTATTGACTAAGCCGCACCTGATTAAAGCCCTTGATATAGTCAAATACATTAACATTTGCGGGGGTCCAATCTGCATTACAGAGTTGATAGGTATAAAAGAAGTTTTTGGGATAATTGTTAAAATCGTCAAAATGCAATTCTAACTGATCTCCAGCATTGAGTTGCAAAATGGGTAGACTGGATTGGTTGTTTTGTTGAAATAGCTTAACGCCATGGATACTAGGCTGATATATTTTATCCGGCAATCGCTGTGCCATGACATAGCTGCAAATTAGGCATAGAAAAAAACAGACCCTTAGTTTCATGTAATAGATTGTAATCAAACTTACAACAATCCCATCTACTGCAAAAGCATTTGCTGCATTGAAGCACTGGGCGTAGTTTTGACAAAACCTCGTAAACTGAGCCTAGCATTTTACATAGCAAAACGCATTGCTTTTACCAAACAACGGTCATTTGCCCGATTTATCATTCGCTTGTCGGTGGTTGCCACCGCTGTAAGTGTCATGTCAATGATTGCCACACTAGCTTTTGTAAACGGATTTCAACAAACGGTATCAGCAAAGGTCTTTAGTTTTTGGGGGCATATTCGGGTACAAAAGTTTGAACCCAACAAATCATTGGTGGCAGAAGAAACCCCCATTAAAAAAAGCCCAAAAATTGAAGCCATTTTAAGATCTGAACCGGGTGTAATTCAAGTACAAACCTTTGCTACAAAAAGTGCCATCATAGAAAAGAACAAAGAGATTGAGGGTGTTTTATTAAAAGGAATTGAGAAAGGTTATGATAGCATGCAACTCAAACCCTTTTTGCACAAAGGCAGGTGGCTACAGTTTGCAGACAGTGGATACACCAAAGAAATATTGGTGTCTGAACAATTATCTAAACAATTAACCATTGCCTTGGGCGATAGCATTCGCATTTATTTTATTTCTTCCAATAATGGAAGCAGAAATTACCGAAAATTAGCCGTGGTAGGCATTTTCAAAACAGGCATTGAGGAATATGACAAACTCTTTGTTCTTGGAGACCAACAATTAATTAGACTAATGGGTAATTGGGCAGTTGATGAAACCGGCGGCTATGAGATCTATGTCAAAGAATATAAGCAGATGGATCAAATTTCTGCCAACCTCTCAGACAGACTTCCTGCTGAATGGATGAGTAAGACCATTAGAGAGATTCACCCCAATATTTTTGACTGGCTAAACATACAAGACGTAAATAGGAATGTCATTTTTATTGTCATGGCCATTGTTGCCATTATCAATCTCATAACATGCTTGTTAATTTTAATCCTTGAGAGAACTAGAATGGTAGGTATTCTCAAAGCACTTGGTGCGGATAACTGGTTGATTCAAAAACTATTTTTATACCATGCCACCGTAATCACTTTTGCCGGAATTGGTATTGGATTAGTAGCAGGGTTGGGACTTTGTTTGCTACAACAATCTACTGGCTTTATTAAATTGGATGAGACTGCTTATTATGTTGCTGAAGCACCCATCTATCTTATTTGGTGGCAAGTATTTGCTGTTTGTGCAGCCACTACCATGGTTTGTTATCTGTCTTTGATCATCCCCACCCTACTCATTAGAAAAATACAGCCCACTAAAGCCATTCAATTCAGATAGAACTACCTGGCTTCCTAAGCGGCCTACCCTTTCATATGCGATACTAAAATACCCGTAGCTACTGCAGCATTTAAGGATTCGGCGCCACCCCATCTAGGAATGGTAATAGCTTGTTTAATCAAGGGTTGAACGGTTAAGCGTATTCCCTTTGACTCGTTTCCAATAACCAATAAACCAGTGGACGGCTTTTCTAGCTCTTGCATTGATTTCCCTTCTAACATAGCTCCGTATACGGTTAATTTGGTAGCGGTTAGGAAACCAACAATATCCGTATAATACACGGGAACACGAATAAAGCTACCCATGGTAGACTGAACCACTTTAGGATTATAGAGGTCTACGGTATCTTCACTTGCAACAATTTGGGTAATGCCAAACCAGTCAGCAATCCGGATAATGGTACCCAAATTACCGGGGTCCTGGATTCCATCTAGTACCAGACTGAGTTTTTTGGACAAATCGGGAAGTATTTTTTGAACTTTCTGCTCAACTATTAGAATAACTTGGTTAGCCGTTTGCATACCCGTCATTTTCTCCAGCTCAATTTCCGAAACCTCTGTAAAGCCCTTACCAGTCTTGTTTTCAGCTAACCAAGACGTAGTGGCATAGCCTCGGATAATTTTATAATCGCTGGCCATCAGCTCTTCTGCCAGCTTGGGACCCTCTGCCATAAATACCCCCTCAGCTGCCCTTTGTTTTTTCTGGCATAAAGATTGAATATATTTGAGTTCATTCTTACTGATCATGTGCATGTGTTTGAAACTGGCTAAAGTTAAATGGTTTTCGGGGCTTTTCTGTCTTATTGCCCTCTTGACTTTGGCAGGATGCTCAGAAGTAAGAAGAACAAAAGTAGTTGACTACCCTATTGGCAAACCTTTTATGTATGGCAATAAAGTTATTTTAAAAGGCAGCGGCACTAAAGACGAACTCAAAAATCTTACTACTGAGCTGAATAATTACTGGGATGATTCTGCAAGGGTAAGAAAGGAGCAGCGATACCTATTAGGATATAGAATTAAGCATCCACCAGTGTATGATAGCATCAATATTATTCGCTCTGTTAACTTCATGGACGCTTATTTAAATGCACAGGGTTATTATTATGCCAGCTTTAAAGATAGCATTCACAAAGATAGTGTTGGTGATCAAATAAGGGTGAATGCCACCATCACCATTCACCAAGGAAAAAAAATTGGCATTGATTCTGTTGGATACCAACTAGACGATACTACTATGCAGCAATTGGCCCTGCAAAGGATGAGTGGTAGCCAGATAAAAAAAGGCAGTCCTTATAGTAAACAAGTGATTAGTGAAGAATTAGATAGAATGATTGGCATCTATAGACGTAAAGGGTATTATAAACTTACCAAAGAAGACTTATATGCGGAGATAGATACAACGGATATTAACCTGATTGAACTAACACTTGATCCATTTAAACAGGCGGAACTAATTGCAGCATCAGCTAGAAAACGCAGACTAAATCCAACCTGGAATCTGACCATTAAGAAAAGGGCTACAGCCGATTCCAGCAAACTAACCCAATTTAAAGTAGCAAATATTTACTATTATCCTGAAACCAAAATAACGGACGCAATAGACAGTCTCACTACTTCAAAAGGATTTACAGAAGAAAGAAACGGAGACTGTTACTTACGTTATCAAGTGGGAAAGTTCAAATTCCAACCCTTAAAAGAACATACTTTTCTTAGTAAAGGAGAACTCTTTAATGAAGAGTCTTACTTTAAAACCATGAACACTTTAGGGCAAATTGGTGCCTGGCAACAAGTGGATGGGAAAATCATAGAAAGAGACAAAGACAGTTTGGATCTTTATTTCTACTTAGTACCTGCGCTTAAGCAAAACTTTACTATTGACCTAGAAGGCAGCCGAAATACGGGAGATATTGGTGCCGGTAACTTATTTGGTATTTCTACCAATCTCTCTTACAAAAATAGAAATGTTTGGAAAAGGGCCATTCAATCAATCACCAATTTTAGAACAGGGGTGGAATTGAATTTGAGTTTAGGCAATAATAATACTAACCAACAACTGGTACAAACATTCAATATTAGTGCGGGTCATACTTTTGCTTTTCCAAAAATTATTCAACCCTTTAAAAACTGGAAAGCATTAAGTACCGTTGATAATAAACGAACCCTACTCTCTTTTAACGCTGCTTATGTTGATAGAAGAGATTACTACAAATTAAGATCTATTTTGGGCTCATGGGGTTATGAATGGAAGAAAGTGCAAAGAAGGTCAGATGACATTTGGTTGTTTAAACCTATTAATGTAGAACTCTATTCTTTAGACACATTACCAGGTTTGGACACCCTATTTTTAAAGAATCCATTCTTGCGTAATTCTTTTAATACGGGCAATATTTATAGTCAGAGTTTATCTTACACTAAAACCATCAATGCCGCCAATAGGAAGAGCCATTTTATTAGATTGGGTATAGAAGAAACTGGATTGATTTTTGGTTTATTCAAGGGTTTAAGAAATGATATTTACAGGTATATTAAAGTAGAAGCAGAATATAGACAAAGAAAAATATGGGATAAGTCAGAAATGGCTTATCGGGCCTTTGCGGGTATGGGATATAATTATGGTAATTATCCTGGCAACAAAGAGATTTCCACCCTACCCTTCTTCAAACAATTTGCCGTGGGAGGCCCCTATAGCATGCGGGCATGGGGCCTTAGGCAATTAGGACTGGGAAGTTCCAATACCTATGATAGCATTTTAACCAGTAGTTTCCGTGATCGCTATGGCGATATGGTATTGGAGTTTAATGCCGAATACAGGTTTACCATGGCAACCATTGCAGGAGTAAAAATTGGTTCTGCGCTCTATTCAGATATTGGCAATATCTGGAACGTAAAGAAAGACCCCACAGATCCCAAAGCCAGTTTTTCTCTTTCTAATTTGGCCAATGATTTAGCCATTGGGGTAGGCACCGGTTTGAGACTAGACTTTAATTATTTCTTGATCCGTTTAGATTTTGCTTATAAGGTTAAGGACCCCATGCGTTCAGTAAATGGAGGTTGGATGAGTATTAAAAACTTCAATTGGACAGACATCAGAAGCAATGGAAGAGAAGTGTCTAACTATGCTTTGCAATTAGGTATTGGTTTACCTTTCTAATAAAACCCATTTACCAGTTTAAAAATATTATGCTTCGTTGTCTGGTGCTGAGTCATCAAAGCTTTCATTGGCTTGCTCAATTTCAGCTTCAGCTTCTGCTGCTCTAAGGGCTAAAACTTCCTGTTCAAAATCAATTAAGTTGGTAGCATCGTTTACACTAAAATGGCCAATCCTGGTTCTGCGCAAACTACTCATATAAGCGCCCACACCAAGAGCTTGCCCAAAATCATTTGCCAGACTTCTAATATAGGTTCCAGTAGAACAGACTACTTTAAAATAGACCAATGGACCTTCTATTTTTTCAATATCAAATGCATGAATGGTTACTGGCCTTGGTTCCACTTGAACAAACTCCCCTTTTCTGGCAGAAATATACAGGCGTTCTCCATTTTTTTTGATGGCAGAATGCTGAGGAGGCAATTGCAAAATATTTCCTTTAAAAGCGGCTGTGGCAGCATGAATTTTTTCTGCTGTTAGGTCTTCAATTGATTGAAAGTTTTCCGGATCAGATTCTAGGTCATAAGTGGGTGTAGTTGCCCCTAGGGTAAAAGTTCCCGTATATTCTTTTTCCATGCCCATGTACTCATTGATTTTCTTGGTGTATTTGCCCGTACAGATAATCAATAGTCCAGTTGCCAATGGATCAAGGGTTCCCGCATGCCCTACTTTTTTAACCTTCACAATAGCACGCACTTTATTGGCCACGTCAAAACTGGTCCATTCCATGGGTTTGTCAAACAACAAAACCTTTCCATCCAAAAATCCCTGTTTCCATTGCATGGGACAAAAGTACAAAATAAAAAAGCCGTCCTGAATTATCGGAACGGCTTTTTGAGTTAGTATTTTGATTAATTCAATTAGTAAGCCCTTGCAAACAAAACCCTTTGGGTAGAAGGGTTACCCGTTAAGATACATTTACCATCTTCCAATGGATTATCCAAAGGAATACAACGAATAGTAGCTTTAGCTAATTCTTTAATCTTGTCTTCGGTTTCACCAGTACCATCCCAATGCGCAGAAATAAATCCAGCCTTGGTATCCAAGAGTTGTACAAATTCTTCCCAAGTATCCGCCTTGGTAATACGTTCATCGCGGAAGGCTTTGGCTTTGTTGAAAATACTAGTTTGAATATCTTCTAATAAGTCTTTGATATAGTTTTCAATACCTTCCAAACTTACACTAGTTTTTTCTTTGGTATCGCGCCTAGCAACTTCAACTACATTGTTTTGTAAATCGCGTGCACCAATGGCCAAACGAACAGGCACACCCTTTAGTTCATACTCTGCAAATTTCCAACCCGGACGTTGATTGTCAGAGTCATCATATTTAACTGAAATGCCCATGGCTTTTAATTGTTTTACAATAGCACCAACCCTTTCATCCAATTGTGCTTTCTGTTCTTCTCCTTTATAAATTGGAACAATTACCACTTGAATAGGAGCAATTTTTGGAGGCAGGATTAAACCGTCGTCATCGCTATGCGCCATGACCAATGCACCAATTAAACGGGTGCTTACTCCCCAACTAGTGGCCCATACATAATCCAATTTATTTTCTTTGTCAGAGAATTTTACGTCAAATGCTTTTGCAAAATTTTGTCCCAAGAAATGAGAGGTACCCGCTTGTAATGCTTTACCATCTTGCATCATAGCTTCAATGCAATAAGTGTCTTCTGCACCAGCAAAACGCTCGTTGGCAGACTTTATTCCTTTGATTACTGGTAATGCCATCCAGTTCTCTGCAAAGTCTGCATAGACTTCTAGCATCTGTTTGGTTTCTGCAATGGCTTCTACAGCAGTAGCATGAGCGGTATGCCCTTCTTGCCATAAAAACTCAGCCGTGCGCAAGAACAACCTTGTACGCATTTCCCATCTTACCACATTAGCCCATTGGTTTACCAAGATGGGCAAGTCTCTATAAGACTGAATCCAACCCTTGTAAGTATTCCAAATAATGGCTTCACTGGTTGGTCTAACCACTAGCTCTTCCTCTAATTTGGCTTCTGGGTCTACCATTAATTTTCCGGGTCTATCCGGATCTGTTTTTAGGCGATAATGGGTAACTACAGCGCACTCTTTTGCAAAACCCTCTGCATTCTTTTCTTCTGCTTCAAACAAGCTTTTTGGTACAAATAAGGGGAAATAGGCATTTTGGTGTCCGGTGTCTTTGAACATTTTGTCCAAAACATCTCGCATATTTTCCCATAATGCATAACCATAAGGTTTGATGACCATACAGCCCCTAACCGCACTATAATCTGCTAGTTGCCCCTTGATTACCAAGTCATTATACCATTGAGAGTAATCCGCTTCTCTGGTTGCTAATTCTTTAGCCATTTTCGTTTTATGATTTTTTTAACAAATTAACAGTTGCTCGCATCCAAAATGGCAAACTATTTGTCCTACAATAGTTAGATGCCTTTTCAGCATCGCAAATGTATGTAACTTCACATTATCTAACTTCTACAAACCTGCTACCATGAAAAACACTTTACTTTTTGCTTTACTTGGCATTGGTTTATTATTTACCGGCTGTTCTACAGCATACCAATCTGACCAGACGCCAGATGATGTATACTATTCTCCAGGCAGACCCATGGAAGAGCGCGTGAACACACGTGTAGAAGAAGAAAAAAAGCAACAGTACGATGAGTACGTGAGCAATATGGATGACAGGTTCTTGCGTATGAAGGTTTCTAACTATAGCCGTTGGTTTATGCTAGATGACTATACCTATTGGAACGATAGCCGTTATGATTTTAACCGCTTCAATTTGTATGGCAGTGGTTGGAATAATTATAACTGGAATAAACTAGGCGGCTACTATGGAAACGGTTGGGGCTATTCTGATTATTACTATCCAAATGCTGGCTGGTTCAATCCTAAGGCTACCATCATCACTTATTATGGTGGAAAAATTCCTACCCCAGGAACTACTTCTGGTTCTGCTATAACTGCTTACAGGAATAAAACCTATAACAACAATAATACTGGCAATATTGGCTACAATAGCAAAACAGGTTCGCCTATAACTTCTAATAACAATAATTCCAGCAACAATTTTAGCAGCTTAATGAAAAGGGTATTCACCCCAGCTTCTAGCAATAGCAGTTCTTATGACAGACCTGCTAGAACTTTTGACAACAGCGCTAGCAGCAATAGCTCTTCTAGAACTTATAGTACGCCAAGCACAACTACTAGCAGTTCAGCTGGTGGAAACAGTGGTGGTGTAAGTAGTACTGGAAGCAGTGCTAGTGGTGGTAGAGTGATTCGTAACTAAACAATTGGAATTTTTAAAGAATTAGAATCATTGAATGAATGATTCCCGCTAATATCATACCCCTATCCAAATAAAAATCTTATGAAAAAATATTTACTACTCATCAGCCTCATCAGCAGTAGTTTGTTGATGGCTCAAACACCAGAAGACGCATTGCGTACTGCCTGGTATACTCAAAATGGTTCTGGCAGGAATACGGCTACTGGTGGCGTAATGGGATCACTAGGTGGAGACATTACAGCCAACCACGTAAACCCTGCTGGCCTTGGCTTATTCAAGACCAATGAATTTTTATTGAGTGGTGGCATGCATTTGAATAACAATAAATTCAATTATCGCGGAACCGATACAACTGCTAATAAGAATGCATTCAATTATGGCGCTTCTGGTTTAATCTTAAGCTCCTCTCCTAACTACAAAACAAAATGGACCAGTTCTGCTTTTGCCATTTCTGTTAATCAAATTGCCAATTACAATAACCGTATTCAGTTTAAGGGTTTCAATAATTTTAGCTCTTTCTCTGAAAAGTATTTAGAAGAATTGATTCGAGACAGGGCTGATACCAACGCCGCATTGAGCAATTATATTTTTGGTTCATCACTGGCCTTCCGTACTTATTTGATAGATACCATTCGTGGTGCAGGTGGATCAGTGGCAGGTTACCAAAGTTTGGTGCCCATTTCAAGTGGCGTGAATCAATCTTATGACGCCATTACTTCTGGAGGATTCCATGAGATAGCTGTGGGTGTTGCAGGAAATATGGCAGACAAAATGTACGTGGGTGGATCCTTGGTCATTCCTGTTATTAATTATACGCGTGAATTAACCTATTCGGAAAAAGATCCTACCAATAATGTCAATAATGAATTTTCTAGTTTTGAATTCAAAGAAAAATTTAGTTCCAGAGGTATAGGACTTGGTTTGAAAATGGGTATGATTTACAAGCCGCAGGATTTTTGGCGGATTGGCTTTGCCTTTCATACGCCACAGTTAATTGGCTATAAAGATGAAGTGCGGGCTAGCATGATTACTAATACAGAAAAATATGCAGGCATTGTTTCCGAAAATAGTGATGCCCTTAATAGTGGTAACCCAGGCAAGGGAGAATATAATTTAATCACTCCATACCGCGCCATCATTAGTGCTAGTTATGTATTCCGTGAAGTAAAAGATACGCGCAGACAAAGGGCTTTCTTGAGTGCTGATCTGGAATATGTGAACTATCGCGGAGCAAGGTATTCTACCATTGACAAAAACAATACTGCCCTTGTTCAATACTATCAATTGGTGAATGAAGAAATCAAAGACTATTACCGTGGTAATTTTAATTTTCGCGTAGGTGGTGAATTAAAATTCAATGTATGGATGGTGCGTTTGGGTGGTGGTTATTATGGAAGTCCTTATGCAGATCATCTGCTGAAAGCTGACCGCATAGTTGCATCTGGCGGATTGGGCTATAGAAACCATGGCATGTTTATAGACCTGAGCTACTCACATGCGTTTCAAAAAGACGTACAGTTTGCTTATAGACTCAATGACAAACCCAACACATTTGCCAACCAATTGGGTAGCAGGGGTACTTTAATGATGACCTTAGGAATTAAATTCTAATACTTTTTCAACTGAACTATTTGAAGCATCCATCCAATTGATGGATGTTTCTTTTTTAAACCAGGTCATCTGCCTTTTGGCGTATTGACGGGTATGTTGTTTGATTTGTTCAATGGCCATGGCCTCTGAAATTTCACCCCTAAAATGGGCAAATAATTCTTGGTAGCCTACGGTTTGTAAAGCGTTATTGGTTTGAAATGGGAACAGCGCTTTAGCTTCTTGAATCAATCCCGCTTCTACCATTTTGTCTACCCGCTGATTAATGCGTTGATTCAAAATTTCTCTTGGTAATTCCAATCCAATTTTGACAACTTTAAAGGGGCGTTGTTTTTTCTCCGCCTTTCTAAAATCCAAAATAGAAGATCCCGTAGTCAAGATAAACTCCAAGCCACGCATGAGTCTTTGTGGATTTTGTTGTTCCACTTGCGCCCAAAATGGGGGATCTTTTTCTTGAACTTGGGCTTGCAACCATCCCAAACCATTTTGCGCATAGTTTGCTATCACTTGGGCCCTAATTGCTGGCGCGATGCTTGGCATTGCATCCATACCATCCGTGAAAGCTTTGATATACAAACCCGTGCCCCCCACCATGACAAGACTTGGATGTTGTTGCAACAAACTTTCTGCTTTTTGCAAAGCATATACTTCAAACAGACCTGCGTTTACGCTGTCATGAATAGAATGCGAATTGATAAAATGGTGGGGGGCCATGGCTAATTCCTTGGCTGATGGTTTGGCTACCGCAATCCCCAATTCTTGAAAACACTGTCTGGAATCAGCAGAAATAATCTCTGTGCTAAGCGCCTGAGCTAACTCAATAGCAAAGGCTGTTTTGCCAACAGCTGTTGGACCGCAAATAATAAATATGGTGGGTGCCTCTTGCAATGGATCCCGAAAATTAAATGGGAGTGAATATTTCCTAATGCTTAAAAAGCATCTTCATCATGACCCTCTTCTGCACCCTCTGCTTCATCATTATCATCTGAACTATCAGACTCGTCTCCCTCTTCTCCAAATCCATCGGTGGCTTCAGTTAGGTCATATTTTTCTTCAATATCTGCAAACTTATCGCCCAACAAACTCTTGGTACCGTATTGTTGCGGCCCAATCCCTTCTGTTCTTGAAACGGAAGGATAGACCAGTTTACTGCTTTCTTCCTTGCTTACATTAATAAGTTCTACCAGAAAAGTCCAGTTTTTGACAAAATCATAGACATAAATAAATTTCTGGTTGGTGTCCCTGATTTCAGAACCAATAGTAGTTTCTGCCATCATTAGAGGAGCTACTGGATAAGCTTTATCATAGGTTTCCAAAGAAATCTCTCTACCCCTTTGCCAGTTATCATTGCTGCGATAGAATGTAGCCTGGTGCTTGCTATCAAACTCATAGGACTTTACAATAGCCAAATGCAAGTCATGAAAATGCTGGGTATGTTTGATTACAATATCACGGTATACCGCATCGTCTTCTTCCAGATAAACTCTAAATTTTAAAACAGCCATTCTCTTGGTTCAGGTTTAAAGGTTGTAAAGCATGCAAATTAAGCAAGTATCGCTTTGAAAAACAAAATTCCATATTTATTCACCGGTGGGCAAACCCAATTCTGCCCCTTTTGCTAACATGAACCTAAAAGCAGTCTCATATTCATTGGGAATAATGCCGTCTAAAATGGCTTCCCGAATGGCGTCTTTGATCAATCCCACAATTCTTCCTGGGCTTAGTTTAAAATGATCCATGATCATTTCTCCCGTAATGGGCGGCTGCCAATTCCGCATTTGATCAATCTCTTCCACTGCTTTCATCCGCAATTTGACCATTTCAAAATTCTGCAAATAGCGCTTTACTTTCTGCTTGTTCTTACTGGTAATATCGGCGGAGCACAAGAGCATTAAACCGTCTATATCTTCTCCTGCATCAAAGAGCAAGCGTCTTACTGCACTATCCGTAATATTTTCCTTGGTTAAACTAATGGGTCTTAAATGCAGTGCTACTAGCTTTTGCACTAGCTTCATTTTTTCATTCAAAGGAAGTTTGAGTTTGGAAAAGATTTTGGGCACCATTCTAGCACCCACCATTTCATGACCATGAAAGGTCCAACCATGGCCTTCTTCAAACTGTTTGGTAGCGGGTTTACCTATATCGTGCAAGAGCGCAGCCCAACGCAACCAGAGGTCATCTGTATGTTCCGAAATATTATCAATGACTTGTAAAGTATGGTAAAAATTATCTTTGTGTCCATGGCCGTCAATATATTGGGCTCCGTGCAATTCTACCATTTGAGGAAAGACCAATTGCAATAGTCCTGATTGATAGAGTAAGTCCCAACCAATAGATGGCTTTTTACAAAGCATGATTTTATTCAATTCATCCGTGATTCTTTCTTGAGAAACTATCTTAATTCTGGAAGCCTGTGCTTGAATGGCTTCAAAAGTTTCAGGTACAATGCTAAAATCCAACTGTGTAGCAAAACGAATGGCGCGCATCATGCGCAAGGGATCATCACTAAAAGTTTGTGCTGGTGTTAAAGGGGTTTGAATAATTTTAGCTTCAATAGCTGCTAACCCATTAAAAGGGTCAATCAATTTTCCAAAATCGGCTTTGTTCAAACTAATGGCTAGTGCATTAATGGTAAAATCTCTGCGGTTCTGATCATCTTCTAAAGAACCCATTTCTACTTGTGGCTTTCTACTATCTAGTTGATAGCTTTCTTTTCTAGCACCCACAAATTCAATTTCAAATGCAGGTAACTTGACTTGAGCCGTTCCAAAATTTTTAAAATAAGCAACGGTTGGTCTGGGTTCAAATAAATCTGCTACGCGATGCGCCAAAGCAATACCATCGCCCAAGCAAACTATATCTGCATCTTTGGTTGGCCGGCCAATGATTTTGTCACGCACAAAGCCACCTATTAAAAATGAGGGCAGCTCTAGCTCAGCTGCAGCTTTGGCAATTTTATCAAAAACAAGCTGTTCTGTATGGGTAAAAATCAAATCCATCTGCGGCAAATGTAAATGCTTTCTTTGTTTAAGCGGGCAATGTGGCCAACAAGTCTGTTTGAGTAATTAGATTAGCACAATTGAAATGGCCTTCTGGGCATTGTTTTCTTCCATGAATCCCACAGGGGCGGCAATCTAGGGCTGCTTTCACTTCAACTATATGGCTTTTGTCAGAAAGAGGCCCGTATCCAAAAGCAGGTAAGGTAGAACAGTAAATGGCGGTTACTGGGCCATTGACACTTGAGGCAAAATGCATGGGGGCAGAGTCATTCACATAATTCATCACTGCCGTTTTCATCAAGGCGGCCGATTGTAAAAAATTCAACTGGCCTGCCAAACTAATGGCATTGCTAGAACTAGCACTTGCAAGAATCCGGTTACAGGTTTCCGCATCTGATGGAGCCCCTAACAAATAAACTTGGTAATGCTTAGGTATTAATTGTAGCAGCTTTGTCCACTGTGCTTCTGGATATTGTTTGGTAAACCATACAGAAGCAGGAGCCATACAGATATAAGGGCTTTTTGTATAATCAGCCACTGCAGCAAAATCTGCATCACTAGGATATAGCTTTGGCTTTGCCGGTTCTGGTTGAGACTCAGTAACTATTAATTGGTGGTTGCGCTGAATTTCATGCAGGTCAATATCGCCCTTGCTAAAAATATGTTTGATCCGTTTGCTAAAAAAAAGGCTGAATGGATTTTTGTCAAAACCAATAGTGGTTTTGGCTCCAGAAAAAATGGTAATCAAACCAGTAGCAGCAAATCTTTGCACATTAATTAATAGATCAAATCTGTGCTCCCTAATCTCTTGGATTATTTGAAAGAGGTGTTGGTATTTGTTGTTGTTTTTATTCCAGACCAAAACCTCTTTTACAAAGGGATGGTTTTTAAAAAGGGCTTCATTGCCTTTTCTCACCAAGATACTAATGCCTGCGGTAGGATATTGTTGGTGTAAGGATTCTAATAATCCGGTAGCCAGAACCACGTCCCCAATAAATGCCGTTTGGATTACTAGAATTTTTTGCATGGGCAAATTTACTAGATTATTCCAAAGCCAAATAAATGGCAGATATCTTTATTCGTATTCTAGCTCATTGCTAAAAAACTCCCAGTCAAAAAGAATAAAACTGCAAAAGATCCTATGCAGGGTCTTGATAGTGGCTAAGTCTAGTATTGTTTTTGTCATACCCTTGATTTTACTTGAATAAATGCTTGCTTTAAGTTTGAAATTAATTGTGACTATTACAAGCAATTCTTCATAAAGTTTGGCAAAATCAGCTATTTATGAATTCCTTAACCCTATTCAGGGAAACTAGTTCAACTAAGACCCTGAAATTGTATGTTTGTAAAAAAAAGCAATGTCATTACAAGCCTTGATCCTGGACGCTTGGGATAACCGAGAATTATTAAAAGATAGTAAGTATTCAGACGCCGTTAGGGCCGTAATTGAAGAAGTAGACAAGGGCAGGTTAAGAACGGCCGCCCCTTCTGAAAATGGGTGGGTAGTGAATGAGTGGGTAAAACAGGCCATCTTACTCTATTTTGGCATACAGCAAATGCAAACCTGGGACTTAGCTCCCTTTGAGTTCTATGACAAAATGTTGCTCAAGAAAAATTATAAGGATTTAGGCGTAAGGGCCGTTCCACACGCGGTAGCGCGATATGGTGCTTACTTAGCAAAAAATGTGGTTTTAATGCCTAGCTATGTCAATATTGGCGCTTATGTAGATGAAGGCACCATGGTAGATACTTGGGCTACCGTGGGTAGCTGTGCTCAGATTGGCAAGGGTGTACACCTGAGTGGCGGCGTAGGTATTGGCGGGGTCTTAGAACCCTTACAAGCAAGCCCGGTGATTATTGAAGATGGTTGCTTTTTGGGAAGCAGGGCTATTGTGGTTGAAGGCGTGATTGTTGAAAAAGAAGCGGTTTTGGGTGCTAATGTGGTCTTAACCAAATCAACCAAAATCATTGATGTTAGTGGCCCTGAACCCATTGAATACAAAGGCAGGGTTCCTGCTAGGTCTGTAGTTATTCCAGGCACTTATGCCAAACAATTCCCTGCAGGAGAATACCATGTAAACTGTGCCTTAATCATTGGAACCCGCAAACCCAGCACTGATTTAAAAACCAGTTTGAACGATGCGCTTAGAGAATTCAATGTGAGCGTATAGTTATCACTTAAAAAGGTTTAATGCCGAATAGCAGAAAAGATACAGCATACCAACTTACAGTCTCAGGATTTCTGATCACATTGTTGGGTGCTGTATTTTTTTCTACCAAGGCCATTTTTGTAAAATTGGCTTTTAAGGATACAGGGGTAGATGCCATTACCTTACTCAGTTTGCGCATGTTATTCTCTCTACCCTTCTATCTTGTAGCTGCTTGGTTGGGTGCTAAAAAAGAAGCCGTCAAACCATTGACCAAGAGGGATTGGTTTTATGTCTGTCTCTTAGGCATTTTTGGTTACCACCTTAGCAGTTTATTTGATTTTATTGGTCTTCAATATGTATCCGCTGGTTTAGAAAGGCTGATCTTATTTCTTTACCCCACTTTCTCTGTACTCATCAATACCTACTTTTTTAAGACCAAGTTGAATAGGACTCAAATCATTGCCCTATTGTTAACTTATCTAGGCATTGGCATTGCCTATTTTGGGGAACTAAAAATTGATAGCAGTAATCCTGGTTTCTTTTTTGGTTCATTGATGATTTTTCTTTGTGCCGTCACCTATTCTTTCTATCTAGTTGGTACAGGCAGAATGGTAACCAAGGTTGGTGCTACTAGGTATACGGCTTATGCCATGCTATCGGCCACCGCCGGCATTTTCTTACAATTTTTAGTAACCCGAAATATATCTTCGGTACCATGGAGCCCTACCCTTTTTTGGTATGGCTTGTTATTGGCATTGGTGGCCACGGTACTACCCTCTTTTATGATGAGTAATGGCATGAAAAAAATTGGCAGTAACAACGTATCTATTATTACCAGTATTGGCCCAGTATCTACTATTATTCAAGCCCATTTCTTTTTGGGCGAGTCCATTTTACCCACTCAGGTATTTGGAACCATTTTGGTCATTATTGGCGTACTACTAATTGGCTGGCAGTCTAAAAACGATTAGACCAACAAGAACCTCAACTAAACACAAAGACATTGTTTGCATTCACCGTTCTTATTTAATAGAAGTATCCCCAATTAAGCTTTTAGAAACTCATGAAAAAGACCTCCAGTTGGCAATTTTAAGTACAGAACAGCAACTTTTTGTAAGCAAATCTGGGTTTACCAAACTAAAGCTGGAATTGGGTTGGTAAAAACTGACCCTTATCATTGGCATTTGATGGGATTAGGTTTAATATGCAGGCTGAATACAACTGCATCCCATGCCAGATTCTCATTCAATTACCGGACTCACCCAAGACCAAGTAGCGGCTTCCAGAACCGCCCATGGTAGCAATACACTCGCATTTAAAAAAGAAAATGGCTTTTGGGAGGCTTTGAAAACACTTGCCAAAGAACCCATGGTTATTTTATTGCTAGCCGCTTCTGTTTTATATTTTATCAGTGGTAAGACAAGTGATGGTATTTTTTTAGGCTGTGCTATTGTGCTTGTAGCTGCTATTTCTCTTTACCAAGATTCTAGGAGTAGGAATGCCTTAGAAAAATTAAAAAACTTTACAGAACCAAGGGCCAAGGTTGTCAGGGATGGTCAAACCATGGAGATTAATACCGATGAGTTAGTCATTGATGATTGCATGGTTATTGAAGAAGGAAGTAGTATTCCTGCTGATGGTTATATTATTCAATCCAATGACTTTTCTGTTAATGAATCAATACTAACAGGTGAATCCTATGCTGTTTTTAAAGATGCAATAAAAGAAGATAATTTGGTTTTTGGAGGTACCCAAGTAGCCAGTGGTTTGGCCATTGCAAAAATTACTGGTATTGGAAATGAAACAAAATTGGGTAAGATTGGAAAGAGTTTAGAATCCATACAAGAAGAGAAGACTCCATTGGAAAAACAGATAGCCAATTTTGTACAAAAAATGGTGATGGCAGGAGCGGCGATTTTTGGTATAGTGTGGTTCATTAATTATACTCATTCAAAAGACGTATTAGATAGCTTGCTTAAAGCGCTAACGCTGGCTATGAGCATTTTACCCGAAGAAATCCCAGTTGCTTTTACCACATTTATGGCTTTGGGAGCTTGGCGATTAATGCAAATGGGCATTATTGTGAAACAGATGAAGACGGTTGAAACCCTTGGTTCTGCCACAGTCATTTGCACTGACAAAACAGGCACTATTACACAAAATAAAATGAGTTTAGCAGGTTTATTTTGTTTACAAGAATCACAAACTTATTTGGGAGAAAATGAAATTGGGTCAGATGGTAAGGACCTAATTAGAACTGCCATGTGGGCTAGTGAACCTATTCCATTTGATCCCATGGAAATTGCTTTGCACCAAAGCTATCAGGAACTTTATATAAGTGATGAAAGACCTGATTATCACATGAAGCATGAATATCCTCTAGGAGGCAAACCGCCAATGATGACCCATATTTTTGAAAACAAAACTGGGGTAAGAATCATTGCTGCAAAAGGTGCACCCGAAGCCATTATGGCCGTTTCAGATTTAGCCAATGATCAAGTGATAAAAATTGAACAAGCCATTATAGACTTTACTAAAGAAGGTTATCGCGTTTTGGCAGTTGCAAAATCAAACTGGTCTGAAGAAAATTTTCCTGATACGCAACAAGCAATCCCTTTTCAGTTTATGGGCCTGGTAGCCTTTTTTGATCCACCCAAGGAAAACATTTCAGAAACACTGGCTCATTTTTACAAAGCCGGCATTCATGTAAAAATCATAACTGGTGACAATGCGGCTACCACATTGTCTATTGCCAAACAAATTGGGTTTGAAGGCGCAGATCAAGAAATTAGCGGGGACCATTTAATGCAATTATCAGATGCTGTTTTAGAAGAAAAAGTAATAGATACCCAAGTCTTTACACGCATGTTCCCTGAAGCCAAACTGCGTATTATTAATGCGCTAAAAGCAAAGGGACAAATTGTAGCTATGACTGGTGATGGGGTAAATGATGGTCCAGCCTTAAAAGCAGCTCATATTGGAATAGCTATGGGAAAGAAGGGCACTGAAATTGCCAAACAAGCTGCTTCGCTCATTTTAGTAGAAGATGACCTTGCCAAGATGGTTGATGCTATAGCCATGGGAAGGCGTATCTATACCAATTTAAAAAAAGCCATTCAATACATCATCTCCATTCATATACCCATTGTACTAACCGTATTTTTACCGCTAGCATTGGGCTGGGTCTACCCCAATATCTTCTCTCCGGTACATATCATTTTTCTTGAATTAATCATGGGACCAACCTGTTCTATCATTTATGAAAATGAACCCATGGAACAACATAGCATGTCTGAAATGCCAAGAGAAATGAGTAATACATTCTTTAATTGGAAGGAGTTAACAACCAGTATCATTCAAGGACTTATGATTACGGCAGGATGTATGGTTACCTATTTATGGGCTGTGAAAAACGGCTTAAATGAACCAAGTACTAGAACCATGGTTTTTCTGACACTTATCAGTGCTAATCTATTTTTGACCCTTGTGAACAGGTCGTTTTATTATTCCATATTAACTACGCTAGGATTCAAAAACAATTTAGTCATTGGGATTATTGGGATTACGCTTACCATTACAGTAGCCCTGATTTATATACCCGTTTTAAGTCATTTTTTTGAATTCCAAGCATTGAATAGCAAGAATACCTTAATCGCCGGTTTAATAGGCTTTGTTGCCGTAATTTGGTTTGAACTATTCAAATGGTACCAACGATTAAACAATCAAAAAAAATAAGTGCAAGGGTAAACTTCCTTTAGAAATAACTAAAGTTGCCATCCGATTAAAAAGAACAAAATGTGTAGCAAAAGTTAAGAATGACGATTTTTTTGTACTTATTGCAGACTATCCTAACAAGCTTTTTTTGATGGCTCCCTATTTTTGTGAGGTATAAGTTTAGGGGCTTATATCTAAATAATCTGGCCGTGTTTCTACACTGGCCATTTTTTTTTGCCCTAATCCCCAAAAAAACACCCAAAAAGGATGGCCTGTTTTCTCATAACAGGAGATCAGTTTTTGAAAAACCTACCCATTTTAATTTCATTGGTAAGTCCTACAATTGAATGAATTTCTTTGTCTAATTTTTCTGATTCCGCTTTTAACATATGGAGCATCTCTATAAAATCGTTATCAATAACTACTCCTACTTGCAAAGAAAGTAATTCAGCCAATCCTTTAATATTTGCCAAAGGGGCTCTAAATAAATGAGATTGTCTCCAAGCAATACTTTCTAAAGCTTCTACATATGCTACATTTTTCAATTCATTCAGCTTCTTCTCATGGATATCGCTAAAAACAAAACTAACTCCGCAAATTATATTACTATCATCATATACTGGAAAAAAACCAATACTATGCCAAGCAAAAGCATTTCCAATTGGTAATTGTACTTCTATATCAGATTTTTGTCCTTCCAATGCAGTATTAAAATAAAATAGAAATCTGTCTGATGTTCCCTCAAAAAGACAATCTTGAAATTGCATACCTACTTGCATTCTAAGCTTGCGGTAAGCCCTAATAGATTGCTCAGCCATTGTATTATAGAACAACACTTGGCAGTCTTTGTCTAAGTAGACAACACTTTGGCTAGTGCTATTGATAAGTGATTGTAACGGGTAGTCCACAACGTAATTCATACTGAACAGTTTCAATGTTTGAAAAATGTGCGGTTTAATGAGAGGCGAGCACCAAGAAACAGTGCTAACCTAAAGTTAGTAGTAATAAATACTATTTGATAGTTGTAACAAGTCAGAATACAATAGTTATTCTGCAACTACCCACTTACAAAATGTCATTTTTTTAGAACAAACTAATAGGATAGTGAACAATTTTACTTATTTCTTAGTGTATTGTAAAGGACTAGTGCCGTATTTTTCTTTGAAACATTTACAGAAATAAGAAACAGAATTAAAGCCAAGTATATAGGCAATGTCTTTTACCGATCCCATATTTTGTCTTAGCATGATTTCTGCCTTGGCCAATTTATAAGAAAGCATGAATTTCCTAGGGCTCTTTCCATAGATCTTTTTCATCCATCGCTCTAAAGTGGAAACACTCATGAGCATTTTATTAGCTATCTCTTCCACACTAATATTGGCATTGTCTGAAAAATCTTCCATGATAGCAGAGATCTGCTTTTTAAAATTGTTCACAGGAGAATCTGCCTGATAATTTAAATTATTCAATTCACTTTTCTCAATAGTGGCTTGCTTTTGTTTATGCACAGCAACTTGATTTCGAATCTTTAAAAACAGGTTATTAGATTTGAATGGTTTTACTACATAGTCATTGGCACCCAACTCTAACCCCTCAGTAATCTTATCTTCGCTGTTAATAGCGCTCATTAGAATTACAGGAATAGCTGCCAAGGCTTCATTATTTTTCAACAATCTAAGAATGGAAAACCCATCTAGCGGAAAGGGCAACATAATGTCTAATAGAATTAAATCTGGAATCTTTACTTCAAGATACTCTATCAATTTGGAACCATTTTCAAGGGCTGTTATACCAAATTCACTTCCCAATAATTCTATCAATGCCTCCCGTAACTGCTCATTGTCTTCAACAATACAAACTGTAGGTTTCATAGCCATCTTATTTATTTGCTGTTTTTAATTCAAATACCACTGTAACTGCTCCATTGTGGCCAGAATGAAAATTCACATTCCCTCCCATTTTATTAGCAAGTTCATGCACAAATGAAAGCCCAATCTCTAATTGTTCCGCATCTATTTTTTGCAAAAAACCTATTGTAACTTTTGAATTCAATTCTTTAATATTAGCCGTTCTACACTCATTTGAAATGGAAATCTTAAGAAGACCATTTCCATTTTTAATTTCTATAAAAACTTCTGATGCATTTGGTGAAAACTTAAATGCATTATCCAATAATTCAAAGAAAAGACAACCTGTTTCATCTGGAAATTCCAAAGGCTGGCTTAGATCTATAGAACTGTTAAAATCCTCTAGACGTTGATAAAACGATGCTCTAGACCTTGTCATTTCTAAAAATATTTCACCGGCCATATCCAATCTAGAAAGCCCAGGTATATTCTGTGAAACACTTGCTGAAGGCGTAAGCATTATAGCGTAAAAATCTTTCAACCTTCTAAAAGAGTCCTGCATAGTATCACTACAATGCTTTAGGTATTTGATGTATTGAATTAATTTCTTATCCTGTATTTCTTCAGATTCTTTCTTTAATATATCTGTTAAAAACCGAACATCTTTTATGGGTCGGCTCATTTGCATGTCTAATAAAGAAAGAAAATTTGCATTGAGTGATTCCATGTGTTTAAACTTATCGGCCATTAACCCAAATCTTCCAAGTCTAGTTTGTATGGTACTTAGAAGATCTTTGAATTTATAAGGTTTGAAAACATAATCATCAGCACCCATATTCATCACAATCCTTAGGTCTTCATATTGTGCTTTAGCAGTAAGAACAATAAATGGAACCGAAGCCAACTCTGTCATTTTAATGGCTTTGAGTACTTCTACCCCATCCATTACAGGCATCATCATGTCACAAATAATCAAGTCGGGTTTTTCTAACATGGCCATCTGCATACCAATCATTCCATTCTCAGCTACAACCACTTTATATTGGCTGTATTCTAGAAATTCCTGTAGGGATTCTCTAATTTGAACATCATCTTCTATTATTAATATTTTCTCGTACATGTTTAGTCCAAATTATAAGGTAATTCCAAACTGATTTTTGTATACGTGTCTATTTTACTATCTATTTGAAGGGAGCCTTTGTGCTGTCCAATAAAATATTTAACTACAACTAAACCCAAACCCGTTCCCTCTATTTTATCAACATTGGTTCCTCTTGAAAATGGCTGAAATAACTTTTTTTGATCTTCGGCGCTTATGCCAATCCCCTGATCTTCCACAATTATTTGATATTTCTTTTTAAGAAATTTAATAACCAGTGTAGGCGCCGGCTTACCCTCAGAATACTTAAAAGCATTACTTAGTAAATTATTGACAATATGAAACATCATCCTTTTGTCAAAAGGAATTTCAACAGGCATACCAACAATCTGTAACTGTATAGTTCTTTTGTCTTTCCATGGCTGATAATGTTCCTTAATCAATTCCAGCAGAAAATCAACCACAGAGAGCTCTTCAATTTGCAATTGAAACTTACCAGACTCCACTTTACTGACAAATAAGAATTCATTAAGAAGATTGGTCATACCGTCAATCTGATTCATAACGGTATTGGTATATCGTTCTATTCCTGAAACCCTAAAATGCTGCAACCGCATCATGAGTAATTCTGTGTTTGATAAAATCACAGAAAGAGGCGTTCTCAATTCATGAGAAACCATGTTCATGAAATTGGTTTTCAATTCATTCAAATATTTCTCTCTAGCCAAGTTTTTCTTAAACTCCTCCTCTATTCTAACCTGCTCTGTGATATCAGTGAAAAACACAATGATTCTTGGCGATTTCCAATCCTTTTGAATAAATTTGGCAAATTGATATTTTAAATTGACTTTATCACCATGCTTGGTATTAATAGTCAATTCCCTACTACCACCCAAATGTGTTTCATTATTAAAATAATAATCAATTGCAGTTAAAAAGGACTTCTTACCAACCTTGATGATGCTTTCCAAATTCAAAAAACCTATATCAGGCAAAAAATGACCTGTTACATTGGTCCATTTAGAATTAACAAAATGAATATTTCTATCGGCATCCATTGTTAGCACCAATTCATTACTGTGCTCAATCAGAGAAAGAAACAATGCATGACTTTGTGCTAATTCAATTTCTGATTGGCGCATTTTAGAAATGTCAATACCATAGCCAATCATGCTGACAAATTGATCCTCCTCAAAAACAGGATAAAACTTTCTAAGGGTATGCGTAATACCATTTATTGAAGAATGATTTACTTCTTCTAATTCCACACTTTCCTTGGTCTCAAAAGCTTGAATAAACGCCAGCCTTCTCTTTACAGCAAAATCTTCTGGTAGTTGTTTGTAATGAGCATAGTCAAAATCATCCTTGCCAATAATCCACTTACTAATGGCTGTAGACTTAACCCCTACTTTATTTACAAACTCGTATTTATGATCCGCACTGAAAATAGCAATATCTGCAGGAATATTATTTAATAGGTTTTCAAAAAATATTTTTTGTTTGGTCATTGCATCCAAAGATGTTACCAAGGAAGATACATTTTTGTATACCCATAAATGTCCCTTTGTTTCTTCTGTATTAAAAAACTGATAATCGCGCAAAATGGTTAATCCATCAGCAAAAGACAATTGTTCATCTATTACATTCTCTTCGTTTTCATAAATCTGGGAAATCCGTTGTACAAATTGATTAGGGTCTTTAAATAGTTGTTTGCTTTCCTGAGCAGCGTTGGAGCAATCCATACCCACTAAAAATTCAGGTGCCATAGGAATATGAAACAGATTGCAGAAATAATGGTTAACATAAACAATTTTATGGTCAAATGACTCAAATAAGAGTGCATCCGAAATTCTGTCCAAAATATCTTTGAACAGCACAGATTGTTTATTGGGGCTATTATCCATTAATATAAATCTAATTACCTACCATACAGGACTGAACTTTTTCTAAAAGTCGTGTCTTATCTATAGGCTTTTCCAAATCTGCATCTATTGCCAAAATGGCTTCTTCGCCGTTCTCGGCAAAATGAAAGTTTACAAACCGGTCCTTAAGCATAAAATGAATAATATATTGATTTATTTTATTGCCATCTGCAATCACAAATCTTAAAGTATCCATTTGTTTTTCAATATTTAACGGCTGCTTTATTATTCAAATTTAGAAGTCAACCCCAGTTCTTACTACAAGAAAACTGTGGATTCTACTGCAATAATTCTTACAAAAAAAAAAGCTTCTCGTTAAAAAAATTAACAACCTTTATTTAAATTATGAATTCCCTCATTTGTGTTAGCATTATGAAGAAAATATCACTTAGACTGACGAATTAGTGATATTTTAAAATTTCAATAATAGTGTTAATTTTTGATTTTTATTAAATAACTAAGCTTATTTTAAATAAAAAACCAAAAAAATTAACTAAAATAGTCAAAAATTAAATTAATTTGGCGGAAAAATGGATGAAAATGGGCAATCAATTAATAATGCGGTAATTTTTAATAATTGACCATTTATTGTTAAAAATATTGCCGTATCTATCCTATTTAATGGCAGATGCTACATATGCATACGCAGCAGGATTGGGGAATTGGATAAAAATAAAAAATCCTGAGCGCTTTTACCAGCATTGATGTAGGATTTACGCTCATTTTGCTATTTGTATCTGCCAAAAATGATCAAAAAGGGTAATACTCCCTTCTAGAATTACTACAAATTACTACTGTAGTAGTTTTTTTAACGCTTTCCGTCTTCCACCAACCGTATGGTCCAAAAGTCATCCGAATAATTGGTATTGCACAAATAGTCAAAGGGCATCCACGCATAACCGTTTTTACCCCATGCTTCCCCCCAAGAATTCCTAATTAGGCATCTTTTTTTTAACAGATCATATCCAACAGCCATAACCGCATGGCCCCCAATACGGCTCTCTCCTTTTTGGGGCATTGGTATGACCGCATTCTTACCCATTGACCAAAAGCTTTCAAAAACCGAAAAACCAAAAACAAAAGGAAATCCTTCCTCTAAGCAGGTCAATAATTGATTGATTTCCCAATTTTCTAACCGCATGTATTGAATGACTTGGTTCTTCAATGCCTTTTTATACAAAGAAATTGGTGGCTTATGTGCAAACTTGGGAATCAAGTAAGGCCAATCAAATTCAGGACATACCCCATCTCTATTTAAAGATTTGATGCCATCACGAATAAAAGCACCACTATCCGATTGTTCCGTATGTATTTGCACCCGTTCGTTATAATAGATAAATAACCTGGAGGGAATAAAATTATCTATTGATTGTTTGATTTGTCCAAATTGAAATGCTGCTCCTAGCGCATTAGCAGTGCAGGATCCAAGACTTCCCTGATCATATACCACAGGGCATTGTTTACGTAAGTCTACGCTAGTAGGTAGTTTGCGTTTAATTTTCTTTACACTCGTATATAATACATCACGGTGATCCGGCAGGTCTGGCAACCAACCAAATTGAAACTCCCTTTTAGATGGTATGGACATATATCTATTATTTGATGACCAATCTAATAGGGGCAAAACATCAAAAAAACAGGGAGAAGATTCATGTTGTTTATATAACTATCCTGTTTTTACAAACATATCTAATTGCAAATGGAACATCTTCAGTGATTTCACGGAATTTTCCTGTTATTTTAACCTAGATGAGGCGGTGAAATCACTGACAACTGTTTAACGCTAACAACATATTAGCCATAAAAAAAGCCGCCTCTAAAGTTGAGGCGGCTTTACTGTCTAAGCAACAAATTAAATATTTCTACCCGTATTAATGATGCTCACACCCTTAAACTTGGTAGTAGAACAACCATGAGATACCGCACTTACCTGACCTGGTTGACCTTTGCCATCAAAGAAAGAGCCGCCAAGGCGATAGTCTTGTTCACCTGCAATTGCTGAACAGGCATTCCAGAATTCTTGGGTATTTGCCTGGTAAGCCGCGTCTTTTACTAGACCAGCAATCTGACCATTTTTGATTTCAAAAGCCAATTGACCACTGAATTGAAAATTATAACGTTGTTGATCAATGGAATAAGAATTGCGGCCAAACATATAAATACCCTTCTCCGTATTCTTGATCATATCGGCCACTTTTAGTCCGTCCTTGCTAGGTTGCAAAGAAACATTGGGCATGCGTTGAAACTGAAAATTCTTCCAGTTATCTGCGTAAGAACAACCTTGTGAAGCATTCAAACCTAGCATATGGGCTTGATCCCTGGTTACTTGGTAATTAACCAACACACCCTTTTTAATAATATCCCATTCTCCGCACTGAACACCTTCGTCATCGTATCCAACAGCGCCTAGAGAGCCTTTCTGGGTCTTATCCCCTTTAAAATGCACAATCTCACTGCCAAATTTAAAGTTGCCCGCTTTCCACTTGTCAAGCGTCAAGAAACTAGTACCCGCGTAGTTAGCTTCATAACCCAATACCCTATCCAACTCTGTTGGATGACCAACAGATTCATGAATAGTTAAAAACAGATTGGTAGGATCCAATATCAAATCATACTTACCAGGTTCAACTGGTCTAGCTTTGATTTTTTCAGCCACCTGTGCACTAGCCAAACGCATATCGGCCAAAATATCGTAGCGATTTCTATAGAGTTTGAAAATGCCATCTATCTCTTCCTTCTTATCTGGAATCAGATACTCATATCCCATCCCCATAGGGCTACTAAGCGCATTACGGGTTTGGAATTTTCCGGAACCGGCTTCTATTTTGGTCACGGTGAATGTGGGCCAGATTCTATGTATGTCTTGGTCTATATAAGAGCCTTCTGTTGAAGCAAAATATTTTTGCTCGTTAATACAAAACAAAGAACTATTGACAAAATTGACACCAGACTGTAAAGCAATATTATTGGCTTGCAACAAGAGGTCAACTTTGTCTTTCAAGGGCACGTCAAAAGCATTTTGCAGAATGGGCGTTTTCCAACTCACTTGTCCATAACCCTTTTGTGGCGCCAGTTTTAGCGGCTCTTCTAATAATGGCGCATTGAATTTAGCAATTTGTACAGCAAGTGCTGCAGTTTTGGCAATACTATCAGGTGTCATATTATCGGTGCTAGCAAATCCCCAGGAACCATTAGCAATAACCCTAATACCCATACCATAAGATTCAGTATTGGCAATATTGTCAACACGTTTTTCTCTGGTATTGATAGACTGATTTAAATATCTACCAATGCGCACGTCTACATAACTAGCGCCCTTACTAGTTGCTGCATTTAAAGCAATATCTGCTAAACGCTTTTTGAGCGCTATGTCAGCGGGTTGTAATAAGTCTTCTGCTGCCAAGAGTTTTGAAGACCCTAATAGTCCGGCACCAGCCGTCATTCCTGACAAGTATAAAAAGTCTCTCCTTTTCAATTCAATACATTTTAAATGAACAATCTTTTACCAAGAAAAGACCCCGAAGGGTCTTTTGCATGTATTAAACAGCGTCTGAAAGTGAAGTAAAAGTAAAGTCCCTGATCTTCATAGGAGGTATCAAGTAACTTCTATTTGATTCAATGCTGATGCTTCTTTCAGCCTTGCCCAATGCCTCCACATTATTCAACATAATCACAGGGCTTTCATTAAACCTCAAGTTCTTAATGGGATATTTGATTTGTCCGTTTTCAATGTAAAAAGTTCCGTCACGGGTAAGTCCTGTCAAGAGCAATGATTGCGCATCTACTAAACGGATATACCAGAGTTTAGAAACCAAGATGCCTCGTTCAGTACTCTTAATCAATTCTTCTAATGAAGCAGTTCCTCCTTCCATGATGATATTACTAGCAAAAGGACCAGCAGCTACATTTTTCTTTTGCGCCCAGAATTGAGAATAACTCAAGTTTTTTACAACCCCTTTTTCAATCCAGTTTACTCTATCAAGTGCAAAGCCTTCACTATTCCATGTTGCATCTGGCAATTCAGGATGAAAGGGATCAGAATAAATGGTTACTTTTTCATCAACCAGTTGCTCTCCTATTCTATTTCCACCACCGGGTTTGCTCATAAAGCTTCTTCCTTCATCAGCCGTTCTTGCATCAAAACCACGGAACATATTTTCCAACATATAAGTTGCCGCAACAGGTTCTAAAATCACTGTGTATTTACCAGGCTCAATGGCTTTGGCGTTGGCCGATCCGTTGGCTTTTTGTGCTGCAATTCTGGTTGCTGCTGCCGTATCTAATTTGTTCACGTCATTGAATCCACGTGCAGCATATCCAGAGCCAGTGCCTTCTTGGTTACGAGTAGTAATGGAGAAAATCACATCAGTGCCTTTGTTATAACCAAAGAAACCCTTACTATTCATTACGGCAACAAAAGATGTTCTGTTCTCAATATAGCCAGCAGATTCTAATTTATTGTCTTTAGACACCTTGATACTTTTTGCAACAGCCTCAGCCCTAGTATCTGGTTGAATGGCTGCGGTTGCAGGAATATAAGACTTGGATTCTTTGTAATCAATGGGTCCACGCATGGGCATGTACTCCGGATTCTCTGGAGAGAGCTTTGCCAATTCTTCTGCGCGTTGAACCACTTTTTTTAAAGAGGCATCATCAAATTCATTAATGGTGGCTGTGCCCGACTTCTTACCATAAACAGAACGAACGGTCAGTGTTAGGGTATTGGTATCACCGGCAGTAGAAACCGCGTTGCGAGCGTAACGGATATTGCCACCTTCTACACCACTAAGCGATACCTCGCATTCGTCAGCGGTAGAATAAGCCAAAACTTTTTTCAAAAGGGCTTGTGCGTCTTCTTTATTGAATATTGCCATTTTATTAGATTTTTCTTGCTGTGTTTATTACGTTTACGCCGTTAAAACGGGTGGTTGATGAACCGTGTGATACGGCATTGGATTGACCCGGCTGGCCCTTGCCATCATTAAAGGCACCACCCAAACGGTAGTCATCTTTATCGGCAATGGCAGAAACGGAATTCCAGAATTCCTGCGTATTTGATTGGTAAGACACGTCTTTGAGCATGCCCACAATTTTACCATTTTTTACTTCATAAAAACTCTGACCACCAAATTGGAAATTATAACGCTGTTGGTCAATAGAGAAAGAACCATCACCAATAATGTAAACGCCTTTTTCTACATTTTTAATCAAGTCGTCCACACTCAGTTTTTCTTTACCTGCAGCCAATGAAACATTGGGCATTCTTTGAAACTGTACATCGTTCCAACTTTGCGCATAGCAACAACCATGACTCTCTTTCATACCCAACATATGGGCTTGGTCACGAATGGCTTGAAAGTTGACTAGTACACCATCTTTGATAATATCCCATTGCTTGGTACCAACTCCCTCGTCATCATAACCTACAGCACCAAGTGACCCGTATTGTTTTTTATCCGCCACAATATTGACCAACTTAGAACCAAAATTAAATTTCTTAGAATTCAGTTTTTCCAAGGTCAAGAAACTAGTTCCTGCATAGTTGGCTTCATAACCAAGAACCCTATCCAACTCAGTTGGGTGCGCAACAGACTCGTGAATGGTTAACCACAAATGAGATGGATCCAAAATCAAATCATACTTACCTGGTTCTACAGACTTGGCTTTGATTTTTTGTTTTACACCTTCGGTTGCATTAGCCATGTCTTCCATCATATCGTAACGGTTTTTATAACGCGTTACAATACCTCCTACTTTTTCTGCCGAATTGGGTGTCAAGTATTCATAACCCATTCCAACAGGTGAACTCAAAGCTTTAATGGATTCAAATTTCCCAGATGCTTGGTCAATTTTAGTGACAGTGAAACTAGGAAACAAACGGTGTATGTCTTGGTCAATATAAGACCCATCGCTACTAGCAAAATACTTCTGTTCGTTAACCGCAAGGATGGCAGAATTGACAAAATTTACACCACCTTTCATGGCTAGTGCATTAGCAGCCAAGAGCAGGTCTACTTTTTCTTTTACAGGAACTTCAAAAGCATTTTTTTCAATTGGCGTTTTCCAACTTACTTCACCGTAACCCTTTTGTGGCGCCAATTGTACAGGGTTATCCAAGATTTTGGCATTTGCTTTAGCTACTGCTACTGCACGTTCTGCCGTGCGGGCTACCCCTTCTTTGGTAACGTTGTTACTAGAGGCAAATCCCCAGCTACCATTGGCAATTACGCGAATGCCAACACCAAATGATTCGGTATTAGCAACGTTTTGAACACGGGTTTCCCGGGTAACCACAAATTGGTTTAAATAGCGGCCAATTCTTACATCGGTATAGGTAGCACCTTTTGCTTTTGCAGCAGCAAGGGCAACGTCTGCCAATTGTTTTTTAATGGCTACATCCATGCCCCCGTTCAAAGCGGCTTCCACTTCAATGGGGGTAGCATGCAACATGGAACGGGGAATCATGAACGCCCCCATACCCATGGCAGTGTTTCTTAAAAAGTCTTTTCTATCCAAAATACAAGGTTTTACAAATGAATTATTATACAGCGTCTGACAGGGAGGAAAAAGTAAAGTCTCTAATTCGCATGGGCGGAATTAGCGCAGATAATCCTGACTCACCGCTGACACAACGTTCCGGTTTCCCCAAAGCATCTAAGTTGTTGAGCATGATAACCGGACTTTCATTAAAACGAAAATTCTTAACAGGGTGTTTGATTTTTCCATTTTCAATATAAAAAGTTCCATCGCGCGTTAAACCAGTCAACAACAAGGTTTGGGGATCCACAGAACGAATATACCATAAACGGGTAACCAAAATACCTTTTTCAGTTCCTTTGATTAGGTCTTCTAAACTGGCTTCTGTACCCTCCATAATTATTCCATCTGGAGAAGGAATGGGCTTTGCTTTTTTCTGGTCCGCCCAATAACGAGAATAATATAAATTCTCCACTACCCCTTTTTTAATCCAATTCATTCTTTCTTGCGGTCTTCCATCACCACTCCAAGTAGCTGTTGGCATTTCTGGATGTTGTGGGTCAGAATAAATAGTGACTTTATCGTCAACTAATTTTTCACCTAATTTGGTTTTACCACCTGGTTTGCTCAAGAAACTTCTACCCTCGTCTGCTTGTCTTGCGTCCATGCCAAAGAACAAGTTCTCTAGCAACACCACAGATGCAGCAGGTTCTAAAATGACGGTATACTTTCCTGGCTCCAAAGCCTTGGCTGTAGCGGATCCTGCCGCTTTATAAGCAGCCAGTTTGGTTAGATTTTCTACGTTTAATTTACTTACATCGTTATAAGATTTAGACGCATAGCCTGAACCTTTCCCGTCTTCTGTTCTAAGGGTTACATTAAAGTCAACCCCTGTTGTTGTATTGTAGGCAAACAACCCATGAGAATTCATCATAGCAGCAAACCCAGCACTATTTTCCATAAATCCTGCTGCAATTAATTTATTTTCTTTGGCAATCTTTAAACTGGTAGCTACTGCGTCTGCTCTAAGTTTGGGGTCAATAGCAGCGGTTGCAGGAACATAGGTAGCGGACTCCTTGTATTGCTGAGGCCCCAAGAAAGACATGAATTCAGGATTCTCTGGTGCCAGCTTGGCCAATTCTTCAGACCTTCTTACTACTTTCTCTAGAGAAGCATCATCAAATTCATTGATGGTAGCCACCCCTAATTTCTTACCATAGGCGGAAGAAACCACTAAGCTACCTCGGCTAATACCACCACTGGTAGAAACGGCGTTACGAGCATAGCGTATATTACCTCCTTCAGATCCGCTTAGATTAATTTCACATTCATCGGCTTTTGAGAAAGCCAGTACTTTTTTAAGCAATTGTTCTGCCTGTGCTTTGTTTAATATAGCCATGATTAGATTTTTCTTGCTGTGTTAATAACATTGATACCATTGAATCTTGTAGTAGAAGCCCCATGTGATACGGCACTTACCTGACCGGGCTGTCCCTTACCATCAAAGAAAGATCCACCCAAACGATAGTCTCGTTTATCGGCTATTGCCGTAACAGAATTCCAGAATTCCTGTGTATTGGATTGGTAGGCCACGTCTTTGAGCATGGGTCCAATTTTGCCATTTTTAATTTCATAGAATAACTGACCGCTAAACTGGAAATTATAACGTTGCTGGTCAATACTATAAGAGCTCTCACCAACAATGTAAATACCCTTCTCTACATTTTTTACAATGTCTGCAGGGCTCATGGTTTCTTTACCTGGTTTCAGAGAAATATTAGGCATCCGCTGAAACTGAACCGAACTCCAGTTATCGGCGTAGCAACAGCCTTGCGATTTTTTCAATCCTAAAATATGCGCTTGGTCTCTAGTAGCTTGATAGTTGACCAAAACCCCGTCTTTAATAATATCCCATTCCTGGGTTTCTACACCTTCATCGTCAAATCCAACAGCACCAAGGGAATGAGGTTGCAATTTATCTGCAACAATATTGACTAATTTACTACCATAATTAAAATTACCAGCCTTCCATTTATCTAGGGTCAAGAAAGAAGTACCCGCAAAATTGGCTTCATAACCCAATACCCTATCCAGTTCAGATGGGTGGCCTGATGATTCGTGAATGGTCAGGAATAAATTGGTTGGATCTATTACTAAATCATATTTGCCAGCATCCACAGACTTGGCAATCATTTTCTCTTGCACTTGTTTGGCACCGTCTTTGGCGTCTTGCAACATGTCATAGCGATTCCTATATAAATTACCCGTTAATCCCTTGATGGTTTCTCCTGCGGAGGGATTCAAGTATTCATAACCCATCCCCATGGGGGCAGACAACGCACTTCTTGTTTCAAACTTTCCTGAAGTGGCGTCTATTTTTGTGATAGAAAATGTTGGCCAGATTCTATGAATGTCTTGATCAATATAAGAGCCATCGCTACTAGCAAAATATTTTTGTTCATTCACCAAGAAGAGTAAGCTATTCATGTAATTGGCACCACCTTTCATGGCGGCGTCATTGACACTTAATAACAGGTCTACTTTTTCTTTAATAGGAACTTCAAAAGCATTTTTTTCAATCGGCGTTTTCCAACTCACTTCTCCCTGACCCTTTTGTGGAGCCAATTGCACGGGCTCGGTTAAGAGGCGGGCATTTTCTTTGGCAATAGACACAGCTAAAGCAGCAGTTTTAGCAATACTATCGGTATCTAAATTGTCCGTAGCTGCAAATCCCCAACTACCATTGGCAATGACCCTAATGCCAATACCATAGCTTTCTGTGTTAACAACATTCTCCACTTTGTCTTCTCTGGTAATTACAAACTGGTTCAGGTACCTACCAATACGCACATCGGTATAACTTGCACCTTTTGACCTAGCCGCATTTAAGGCAATATCTGCCATGCGTTTTTTCTGCGGAATATCAAATCTAGTATCTAACAATGCTGCCGCGTCTACTTGATTGGCATAAAGCATTGATTTTGGCAAAAAGAGCGCCCCCATTCCCATGGAAGCGTTCCTAATAAAGTCTTTTCTTTTCAAAATGATTCAGGCTTTATAGGGTGTATAATAACCGTAATATAAGAAACTAGCCATAACTAACCACGCCATTTATCATATTATTCCAATTTGGATTCTATCCACAAAACCGCGAGTCCCAATAACAAAATGAGCCAGGCCCAGATTGCTGGAATTAACTGTTTTTGTGCGGGCTCGTTTTCTTTGAATTTATTCATATTAGTAAATCCAGGATTGACTAACCAGGTATTGGTTTGTTGGATTCGTTTGGACCATTGTGGCAGCAACCATTCTTTGGAATCAAAGACATACCAAGGATTGATTTGACCACTGGAGCTGATGGTATTCTGCCAACCGGATTGCTGGGGCCAAAATTGACCTTCCTTTCTAAATGGATACAGCGGATTTTGTTGCAGATAGATTTTTGAACCAGAGACAAGGGCAATAGAATCTTGAGCAAGATCTTTCCATTGAATAATTGGAGTAGCCTGTTTAACAAAATTCATTCCCGAACCCATTGTCCAAGATTCCTTGACTGCTGTTTGACTAGTGACTGATTCCAATAATTGGGTCCAATAAAAATCATAGTCCCATTGTTTTCCAGCAAGCGACCAAAGATGGGTTTGTTCTAGGGTACTAAATCCAATCTTGCCCATACCCTCCAAATAAATACCGGAAACTCCCCTTCCCCTTGCATCTGCAATCAGGGTTTGCATTTTTGCAGAGGGCAAAATGGTGAGATAGGCGTCTTTGTTGATGACAGGATACCAAGCACTGTCTTGACCTTGCATTGTCAAACTCCGATTTGCGTTTGAACTATCTTGAATATTTCTCAATGAAAACATTTGGCCTAATAAAGCCGCGTGTTTTAAAATGGTATCCGTGGTGACCAATAGACCCAAACCCTTTTCTCTAATAGCAGCCCTAACCTGGTATTGTTCCATGCCAGACAAGCTATTGAGTGAAGATTCATCGGTTAACAGTAGATCAAAATTAGAGAGCAAACCCGTGCTA
>CANHGS010000018.1 GCA_947460595.1 Bacteroidota bacterium
AAAGCTGCTCCTGCAAAAAAAGCTGCTCCTGCAAAAAAAGCTGCTCCTGCAAAAAAAGCTGCTCCTGCAAAAAAAGCTGCTCCTGCAAAGAAAGCCGCTCCTGCAAAAAAAGCTGCTCCTGCAAAGAAAGCCGCTAAGAAAGCTGCTCCTAAGAAAGCTGCTAAGAAATAATCCAACGATTATTTCTAACAGAGATAGATTTAGTCCCGGGAAATATTTCCCGGGATTTTTTTTGCCCCTACTACAAGAAAATTCCTGCTATTTTTGAACCATGGATAATTATGCAATTGCTGACAATTTTGACCTTTTGGGCAAACTAATGGACATTCATGGTGAAAACAGTTTTAAGGCCAAATCCTATGCTGCTGCGGCTTTCGCCATTGAGAAACTACCTTCCCAGCTTTCCGAATTTTCAATAGAAAAAATTTCCTCTATTCGCGGAATTGGAGATTCCATTGCAAAAAATATTGTAGAGCAATTGCAAACAGGAACCATGGTATTGTTGCAAGAGTATTTGCAGAAAACTCCTGAAGGAATTTTAACCATGATGTCTATTAAAGGGATTGGTCCAAAAAAAATTGCCACTATCTGGAAGGAATTAGAAATTGAAACCATTGGTGAATTATTATATGCCTGCAATGAAAATAGACTGGCCAATTACAAAGGATTCGGCGCTAAGTCTCAACAAAATATTAAGGAGGCAATAGAATTTTTCATGGGTAGCCAAGGGAGCTATCTTTACCAACAGCTTGAATCATTTGCAACAGAGATGACCCAGCTTTTGAGTAAAGCTTTTCCTGATTTTCATTTTGAAATCACTGCCGATTTTAAAAGGCAATTAGAAATTATCACGTCAATTTCATGGATAACTACCGCTCCAATGGAGCTTTTGACAAAATACTTTTCCACAGTTGAATGCACATTTTTGGAGGTGGAAAATGGTCATCTTGTAGTGGAATCAACAGCACCTGTTCCATTACATTTTCATTTTGCAACAGCGGAAAATTTTGGAACAATGCTATTCCTAACCACTGGATCTTCTGATTTTTTAGAAGCTTTTGAAAAAGAAACAGGATGGAATAGTGCAACAGCTTTTGCAACAGAACTTGAATTGTTTCAAGCTTATAATACTGCCTTTATCCCTGCATTTAGAAGAGAAGCAGCTAGCATTGTACTGAAGGCAAAAAAACAATCTTTAAAACCTTGTATTGAAACCTCCGATATACGAGGTATCATCCATAGTCATAGTAACTGGAGTGATGGGGCAGAAACACTAGAAGCCATGGCAGTGGCTGCAAAAGAGAAAGGATTAGAATACCTAGTCATTAGCGACCACTCACAATCTGCTTTCTATGCCAATGGTTTGAGAGAAGATAGAATTAGAGCCCAACACCAGCAAATAGAGGAACTCAATAAAAAACTAGCTCCTTTTCGCATTTATAAGAGCATTGAAAGTGATATCCTAAACGATGGGAGTTTGGACTATGATGACGAAGTCTTAGCCAGTTTTGACCTGATAATTGCCTCTATTCACTCCAATTTGAAGATGACTGAGGAAAAAGCCATGATGCGGTTGATGAACGCCATTGAAAACCCTTATACCGCTATCCTAGGGCATATGACAGGCCGTTTATTACTCAGCCGGGGTGGATATCCAGTTAATCACCAAAAAATTATTGACGCCTGTGTTGCCAACAATGTAGTGATTGAATTGAACGCTCACCCTAGGAGACTTGATATTGACTGGCGTTGGATTGAAGAGGCTGTTGACAAAGGACTACTCATTTCTATTAACCCTGATGCGCATAGTATTGAGGGTTATCAAGACTGTAAATACGGTGTATTGGTGGCTCAAAAAGCAGGACTTACCAAGTACCAGAACCTCAGCAGTTATGATAGAAGTGAATTTGAATCCTTCTTAATGGAACAACACCAGAAGCGGAGTTAATATTAGTGCCTGCTCAATTTAAAATAACAAGTCTAAAATAGCTATGTCTGGGCCAATGGCAGACGTATAAAGAAAGTAGTTCCTTGTCCTTCTTGGGTTTCAAACCAAATGGTTCCCTTGGCCTTTTCTACAATCCCTTTACAAATAGCCAATCCCAAACCAGTTCCTGAGCTTTTGGTAGTGAAATTGGGTTTGAATAAATGTTGGGCCAAGCTTTCAGGAATTCCTCCAGAATAGTCTTTAATTGTCAGGAGTAAGGTAGTGGCTTCTTTTTGAACATAGATCTTTACTACCAGATCTGTATGGTTATCTTCTCCTGCTTCAACCGCATTCTTAATTAGATTGGTCAACAAACGGTTCAACTGCAATTTATCGGACTGAACAAATAATGGCTCTTGTTCCAATTGACCCATGATTTGCAATTTGGGATAGGTTTGATACAACTGAATAACAGAATTCACGGATTCATTAATATCAAATGTTTCCAATTTAGCATTGCCAATATTGGCAAACTGGGAAAAATCACCAGCAATTTTAGACAGTTGATCTATTTGTTCAATGAGAGTTACTGCCATTTTTTGGGACAGTTCCTTCACATTGGGCGATCCAGCTTCTATGGATTTTTGTAAATATTGAATACTCAATTTCATGGGTGTTAGCGGGTTCTTAATTTCATGGGCTACCTGTCTTGCCATTTCACGCCATGCTCCTTCCCGCTCACTTTGAGCCAAGGCCTCAGCACTAGATTCTAATGTATGCACCATCTTATTAAACTCTGCCACCAATATGCCAATTTCATCTTTTCTATTCCATTCAATAACTTCATTTACCTTACTCAGGTTTACTTGTTGCATTTTCTCACCTATTAAACTAAATGACTGAATAATTCTATTGGTCAGAAAAAACGCAATGGCACCCGCAACCAAAAAGATAAATGCGTTCAAGTTGATTAAGGTAGCCAAGAATCCAGAAATTTCTTGGGTAAGTTCTGTTTGTGAATTCAAATAAGGAATGTTCAAATAAGCATAGTTGTTTCCTTGCTCATCAACCAATGGAACATAAATGCTTAGGAAATTGAACTGGCCAACTTTTTCAGATTGTAAATATCGAATACTTTTATTGGCATGCAATTGCAAGTAGGCTTCTGGGTGCATTTTCTCACTGAGCAAATGCTTATTATAAATGTAGGGCTGGGTTGATATTTTCAAATTCCCCTTGGTATCATAATAGTTAATATCTACATTATGCAGGTCAGAAATATCTGCAATTTTCTTTTCCAAATCGTCCATTTCAGACATATTACTCACGGTGAGCACATCGTCAAATTCCAACTGCGTTCGTAAACGATTGTCAATTTCATTTGCCATTACCTGAATGGACTTACTAAGGCGATCTTCATTATTTCTGTTAAATCTGATGATGAAAAAAGAAATGGTGGCTATGCCTATGACTATAAAAGAAAATACACTCAGAAAAATGATGGTTGCTTGTATCTGTGAACGAATATTCCAATGAAAAGCTTGCTTAAACTTTGACCATTGGAAGCGATGGGTGAACAAATAAGATCCAGATTGGAATAAAAATATGATAACCAAGAAGGATACAAATAAATAAGCAAACAAGGTTAAAGATTCTAATACCCAGGTATTTCTTTTGACCACCAAGACCAATTTTCCATTCCCGCTATTGTACCACAACTCATTATAGACGCCATTTTGATAATAGGTAAATTCAAAACCTGGAAATTTTTGCTCATTGAGCTCTGAAGGAAAACTATAGTTGTTAAAATGATTAATGAGCTTGCCCTTATTATATACTGCATAGGAATAATTGGTATTCAAGTCTGAAGAAATATCCTGAGACTGGTTAAACAACTCAGGATACAATGCCTCACTCTTATAACGCTTTGACTTAATAATGACAAATAAATAGCCTTTAATAAGACCTAGTACTTTAATCTCCTTTTGGTATATAAAACTAAATCCATCTCCAATTTTCTCATAGCTGTACAAACCAGGAATCACCGTTGGCTTGGCTTGGTTTAATAAGATAGTTTTAATACTTGCAAAGGATGTAGCATCTTCATTGTGAAGGGGCTGAGTGGCAGCGTCATAAGTGTATATTCTAGTATCAAACTTATTTAGATAGCCAGAAAAATTTTCATTGATCAAAGAATCTTTGATAAACTTATTAGAATATTCACTTTCCAATCTATGAAAATTGCTAGTCAAGAAGACTTCATCAAAATTGGTAGCGGCAATATTGAGTAAATTTTCACCTGAGGGATCAGTTTGTAGTGCCAGTTTTTCTGCTATACGCTGACGCTGATTTTTTTCTACCTGCTTATTTTCAAAAAGGACAATGGCTGCTACAGAAAGAGCAAAGATCATTATCCAAAAAATGAAGAAATCAGAACGAGTTAATGAAATATAGAGATCTGATTTTCTAATATGAATCAATAATAAATACCCTAACAACCATAGCAATACCAACATATTTATTAGGGTATCTTGCGGGCTAACAAATAGAAAAAAATAGAGCAAGCCGCTACCTGCAGCCACAAGCATCTGACGATAAACGCCCACTCCTGCTTTCATCAGTGGCGCCAATAACACCTGTGACAAATAATAGAAGAATAATACCAATAGACATAGTATGATAAACGCTACCATGGTATAGATCCCTAAATTATTGGTGTCAAATGAAATTTGGGAATCCCGCACTAGGCTCTTGATAATATTTCCAATAGAGAGTGCAATGATGGTTAAGAAAAAAACTCGAAAATCTTTAGAGACAAAGTCTGGCAAAAATTTGGGGGTGGCTATATTACTTGGGCAATGGTCTTGATAAAACCTAATTAACCAAAAGAAAAGGATACTATTTACCAACAAGTCACCTAGTGACGGATGAAAATGATTAGAGGCATAAATGGATGGATCAAACAAAGGTATCTTATCAAAGTCAAAAGGAAACGACACTTGAAAACTCAGAATCCTTAATAAAAAAGCAGTAGCCACTAAGAGTGAAAACCCATTCCAAAATCCTCTACGTTTTACTAAGTCTTCTGCAATGGCATGCATAAACAAGAATAAAAGAATAATGGCTAGGGTCCTAAGTATAAGGGTGATGGTGTCATAGGCAATAAACGATTTGCCAGCTATTAATTGAATCTTGAATAGCTCTGCCCCACTGGCATTTAGAATAGGAATAGCAGTTGGCGCAATACTTACTTCATATTGTTTGCTCAAATCTTTAAATCCATCAAACCTAGTTTGCAAGTACTTATTTTCAATAAAATAATCCCAACGAATGGGCACCATTCCTATGAGTACTAAAGATTGCTTACCAAGCTGTATCCGTTTAACCAACAATTCAAATTCCCCATTTTGTAGCTTTTGATAATAGGCCCCATCTGGCTTTTTCAAATCATAGGCATTGACATACATGGCATTGTTGTTCCAATAGACCATGTTGGGGTCTAGACCATTGTTGGTCTTATAGACAAAAATCCCAAGGTGCTCGTTGATCAATTGAGACTTAGCTTTTGTAAGGGTATCAGCCAGTAATTCCTGTAATAAATTACTGTCTTGACTAATTTGCTGGAACCTAGATTCGTTTGAAGCAATTCTTTGTTCTAGTTTACTTTTGACTTTTTGAGGAGAGGAATTATAACTCCAGTAATTGATGAAAATAAAGGAAATAGTATACAACCATGCTGCTGTAATGAGCAGGTAACCGTGTTTATAGGCGCTTTGTCTAAGGTGGTTGATCAACTTTTTTTCATTTGATGTTTGACCTGATTCCAGATCTGATCCATTTCATCTAAGGTCATGGTAGACAAGTCTTTTCCGCTAGCCAGGGCAATGGATTCCATTTCCTGAAAACGGCGAATAAACTTCTTATTGGTCTTTTCCAATGCCCCTTCTGCGTCTACCTGCAAAAACCGTGCATAATTTGCCAAACTGAATAATAAGTCTCCAAATTCTTCTTCTACGTCTTCCTGTGACTTGGTTTGGATAGCTTCCTGTAATTCCCCCATCTCTTCCTCTACTTTCTTCCATACGTCTTCTTTATTGTCCCATTCAAAACCAACCTGCTTGGCTTTTTCTTGGATTCGGGTGGCTTTTACAATGGCGGGTAAGGATGTGGGTACGCCACCAAGCACAGATTTTTTTCCCTCTTTCATTTTCAATTTTTCCCAATTCCTTTTCACGTCTTCCTCATCCTGCACTTTTACATCACCATAAATATGCGGATGCCGATGAATGAGTTTGGCGCTAATGCCCTCTAATACTTCTTGCAAAGTAAATTGCTGCTGTTCTGACCCTATTTTGGCATAGAACAATAAGTGCAACATCATGTCTCCCAATTCTTCTTTGACCCCCTTCCAATCATTGTCCGTGATGGCATCAGCCAGTTCATAGGTTTCTTCAATGGTTAATGGCCTTAGCGTATGAATGGTCTGCTTTTTATCCCAAGGGCATTGCTCACGCAATTCATCCATGATTTTTACAAGGGCTAGAAAACTATCAGAAAGAGATGACATAGGTTTAAATTAAATAACAAAAAAGGTTAGGATACAGTCAACATTTGTGGAAACAAGTGCCAAAATTTTCCAAGTATGGCATTATTTATGGCTTTATTGTCATGATTGTACTTCTCCTGTAATACTAGGTTTTGTCGCTGAAGTCTAGCAATAAAGAAATTTTTTCTTTTGTTGGGCGGAAGACTAATTTGAATACTATCAAATGCTTTTACATTATTTGCACCATCATTGCCACCTTTACCAAATTCAAAGATATTGCTGTCATCTTGCAATGAGATGACTTTAACGCTTTGTGTACTGTCTTTTTTGATTGCTAGAATATCTTGATCTATCTGATGTATCTTTTTATTGATTTCTAAACCAGAAGCCCCCAATCTAATTGAATCAGTTAATAGTGATAAAGTACTAACAAGCGCTGTTTTTTTCTCCTCCAATTCTTTAATTAACCCTGCAGTTGTTTGTTGTTTTTCATCAAGCTTTACAACATCCTCAGAAGATTTTTGATAAAAGCTAAAAAAAATCAAAAAGAAAATGGCTGAGGTAAACACATACATCCGAATGGGGTGCAAATAAGAAGTTCTCTTACCCCGCAAATATTCTTGTGAGAGAAATCCTGGTCTAAACAATAAATATTTAAGGGTACTTAAAAATTTACCGTCAAAATGGGTCAAATCATACACAAAGTGAGTAGCCAAAGACCAAAAAGATTCTTTGGTTTCCACATTTTCCTGCCCACAAACCTGACAAAAGCGACCCGCCAATTCTGCGTTACAAGTCAAACAGTTTTTTTCTTGCCTTTCCTTCTGATGAGACACTTGTTAAGATTTGATTAAAAATACAGAACAAACCAATAACCACCCACTCTGTTGCTTAGGTTCTTTTGAAACTTGCTATTGTGGCCTGTACCTTTAAGGCCTAATTAGTAGGTATGAGACTATTCTTGACAGGTCTAGCGTTTGTTTGTATTTCTTCCGCTTCTGGCCAATACTATTTTAATGACTTGTTTGCTACTGCTCAAAGTCAGGCACAATATCAATTATTGAGAACCAATAAGGTCAAGAAAATTGTGGCTATTAGCTTTGAGGAAGATGGCAGCGCTAATGAGGCTTTTTTGTTGGAACAGGAACTAACCATGGATGGGAAAAGATTGAGTACCAAATCTGGGATTCAATCAGGCAAAACAAGTACGGTGACCAGTTTTTTTGAACTAGGAAAATTAAAACGTACTGTGTCAAATAGCAATGGTATTGACAATAAGATGGAATATTTCTATGACAATGCGGGAAAACTGATTAAACTAAGTTTGACTTCTGCGGATACTGCTTTTAAATATAGTACCCAAGAATACAGGGATTGGGTTTATGGATCCACTGGTTTGCTAACGTCAATAGTGAAAGTCAAAAACAAAATAGATAGCAGCGTGGCCAAAATAGTCATAGACGATGAGGGTAATGTGGCGGAAGAACAATGGCGTAAAAAATATGCTCCTCTAGAAACTTATTACTATTATTATGATCAACAACATAGACTAACGGATATAGTGCGCTTTAACCAGAAGCTAAAAAGATTGGTACCCGATTATGTATTTGAATATGACGCCAATGGCCGATTGGCACAGATGTCACAACTATCTGGTAGTGGCCAATATTTTACTTGGCAATATGAATACAACGAAAAAGGACTAAAGCTAAAAGAGACTTGTAGGGATAATGAGCGGAAACTAGTTGGCAAGATTGAATACAAGTACGAATTCTATTAAGGTCAACTGATAGACACATTTGCTTAACTAGTTACATAAAAAAGCATAAAAAAAACCTTGCACCATTTCTGGTCAAGGTTTTTTTTTGGATTGTGCCTCAGGCGGGAATCGAACCCGCACTTGCATTGCTGCAAACAGGATTTTAAGTCCTGCGTGTCTACCAGTTCCACCACCAAGGCAAACGTGGAAAAAAAAAGTCCCGTACCGCCTTATGCGGGACGGGACTTAGAGCGAAAGACCGGGCTCGAACCGGCCACCCCGACCTTGGCAAGGTCGTGCTCTACCAAATGAGCTACTTTCGCGTGATGTAAAGAACTAAATTAGGAGTGCAAAAATAGCGACTTCAAGTTCCTGACAAAATTTTTCTTTAACTTTTTTTATTTGTACTCAGGCGTGTACTTAGTGCTACCCTGAATTTCAATATCTGGCTTACCGGGATAACGTTGATGGTACATACGATAACAACCACCTAATACAAATGACAGAATGCAAAATACCTGAAGATAAAACAAGAATCTAGAGGATGACACCCAACTCTTGGTAAAATCTTGTTCGTTTTCACTATGAATTTCGTTTGACATATTTTTCTATTGCATTGCAAAAATAGGGTTCGCAGTGAAATTATAAAAGCTATTTTTTAATAATTTCTTGAAACTGGGTACGTTTGGCTATAAAATACTGCCAAACAACGGAACCCTGATACACGCCATCCAGCATTGATAAGGGTTTGCAGCCAACAGACTTTTTAATCCGGCCTTGCATGATCCATAAAAACAAATTGACATGTGCTTTGAAAATGGCCGTAAAAAAAGAGCTATCCCCACCCAACAAGCCCTTCCATGCAGAAATAGCGTCTAAACCCAATCTAAAAGGAAGTTTCCAAATCAATTCATACCAGGGCAAATTTTTGCACAGCATGACCAAATTATTTCTAAAGTTTAAATAGACTTTTCGTCCTCCTCTGGGTAGGGTTCCCGCTCCAACATGATAGACTGTTGACTCAGGACAAGACATCACTTGATACCCCGCCAATTGCATGCGCCAACACAAATCAATTTCTTCTTGGTGGGCAAAGAAATTACTATCTAAGCCCCCCAATTGATGGTATAAATTGGCTCTTACAAACATGGCTGCTCCTGAGGCCCAAAAAATGGGTTGTACTTGATTATACTGCCCCTGATCAGGTTCACATACATCAAAGATTCTACCTCTTGAAAAGGGATAGCCAAATACATCTATATAACCACCGGCTGCTCCAGCATATTCAAACAAATGTGGATTGAAATAAGACAACAATTTGGGTTGACAGGCACCAATTTTTGCATCGGATTCCATTAATTGAATAATAGGTTCTATCCAACCTGTTGTTACAGATACATCAGAATTGAGTAATACATAATAATCCGCTTCAATATTGGATAAAGCCCAATTATATCCCCCCGCAAAACCATCGTTTTGTTGGTTGATGATAATTTCTACTGTTGGAAATGATTCTTGTAAAAGTGCAATGCTGTCATCCGTAGACGCATTATCCGCCACAATCACCCGCTTATTGGCATAAGTAGATTGCAAAACAGAGGGCAGAAAATTCTCCAGGTGTTTTTTTCCATTGAAATTCAGGATCACAATGGCTACACTGGGTAATGAGTTTTGAAACATTTGCACGAAAATAAGGTTTGCAAACCAAGCCTAGCCATTCAGACCCCAATTTATCAGGTAGCGGACTTCTTTTGGCACGGTATGCACCCTAATGGGAGATGTTTTTTTACCCAAGCGTACAATAATGGTTTTTGTAGAAGGTATGACAATAATGTATTGACCTAAAATACCTCGTGCATAAAACACTTCAGGATGCACCGGGTCAATCCACCACTGATAACCATAATAATCACAGGGCAATCCTTGCTCATCTTTTACAGCACAGGCCTTAATGGAATTCACAAAATAACTGCTATCAATAATAGCATTGCCCTTCCACTTACCACTGTCTAGCATGAGTTTGCCTAGTCTAGCAAAGTCTCTGGTATTGGAATTAAAACAGCAATATGCTTTTTCGTTTCCACCTTTCCTATCAACACTCCAAAGGGCTGGATGCTCCGCCCCCATGGGCTCCCATAGCTTTTCTGCCGCATAGGCGCTAATGGTTTTTCCCGTAGCTTTTTGTAAAATTAAACCCAATAACTGGGTGTCACCACTTTTATACGTATGATAAGTACCCGGTGCTTTATCCATTTGTACGGCTGTAGCAACTTTGTACAAATCCTTGCCATAATAGAGTTCTGTGGTTTCGGATGCAGGATTGGAATAAGACTCATTCCAATTGGTGCCGCTACTCATGGTTAAGACCTGTTTGATTTTTAAAGCAGCTTTGTCTCCTTCTTTGAACTCGGGTATAAAATCGCCCACTGGCTGATCTACAGACTGAATCTTACCTTCTTTTATGGCTGCGCCAATGAGCAAACTGGTGACAGATTTTGCCATGGAAAAGCTATTGGAAAGGGAACTATCGGAATAGCCATCCCAATATTTTTCAAATTGAATAGAATCATTTTTAATCAATAACAAACCAACGGCGTCTAAGTCTTCCATCAAACCATTCAGCGAGTCAGGATAGTTGATTTGATTGTATTGTGTAGACATTGCCCAAGGTTGAGCTTGTCCAATTGTAACCGTATTATTATCGAAGATTTTATAGTCATCAATATTGGCAAAATTGTACACGACTGCTTTAAACAAATAGGTTTTACCTGATACAAATGCAAAAGCAGAAAATGCAATAAAGAGAACAATTAGTCCTTTCAAGATTTTTTTGAACACACGCATATGGCTTATTGAGTTGGGGTTACAGTAGCAAAATACTGCTTTTGTACTCGGATTGCAAAGGAAACCTTATCTTGCAGCCATGCTATTCCTATTATTGAATCTTGATTTTCTGGATCATCCTTGTAGCTGTTAATCTTTTTCAGCCAATATCCCCATTGGGGGTACTTCCTTTTTCCCATACTTAAATTTAGTTCATGTTGACAAATCAATTGTCCAAACGCAGTGCTGCTTATTTGGAGACGGAATCTTTATATGGTGCCCATAATTACCATCCCCTACCTGTAGTTTTAGAAAGGGGTGAAGGCGTTTTTTTATACGATGTAGATGGCAAACGCTACTTTGATTTTTTGAGTGGTTATTCTGCCGTAAATCAGGGACATTGTCATCCAAAAATCATTGCTGCGCTTGTAGCACAAGCACAAAAGCTAACCCTTACTTCTAGAGCTTTCCACAATAATTTATTGGGTGAATACAGCAAGTATATTACCCAGTATTTTGGGTATGACAAAGTGTTACCCATGAATACAGGTGTAGAAGGTGGTGAAACGGCTATTAAACTAGCGCGCAGATGGGCTTATACCAAAAAAGGGGTAGCAGAAAACCAAGCCAAAATAGTCTTTGCAGAAGGTAATTTTTGGGGTAGAACTTTGGCGGCCATTTCATCTTCTACAGACCCTAGTAGCTATAAGGGATTTGGCCCTTATATGCCCGGTTTTGAATTGGTTCCATACAATGATCTATACACTTTGGAAAAAGCTTTACAAGACCCCAATGTGGCCGCATTTATGGTGGAACCCATTCAGGGAGAAGCGGGGGTTGTCTTGCCAGACGATGGTTATTTAAAAGGTGTAAGAGCCCTTTGTGACAAATACCAAGTGTTATTCATTGCCGATGAAATTCAAACAGGATTAGGGCGAACAGGAAAAATGTTGGCCTGTGATCACGAAGGGGTAAGACCAGATATCTTGATTTTGGGTAAGGCTTTGAGTGGAGGTACTATGCCTGTTTCAGCCGTTTTAGCCGACGATGTGGTGATGATGAATATTCATCCCGGAGAACACGGCTCAACTTATGGTGGCAATCCCCTAGCCTGCGCCGTGGCCATGAAATCTTTGGCGGTATTAAAGGAAGAAAGCATGGCAGAAAACGCTGAAGCGATGGGTCAAATTTTGAGAGCCGAATTACAAAAATTGCAATCGCCTTATATCACTACCATTCGTGGACGCGGTTTATTAAATGCCATTGTGATTCAACACCCCAATCCAGACGCTTCCTGGGATTTCTGTTTGGCATTAATGGTAAATGGACTTTTGGCCAAACCTACGCATGGAGATAAAATTAGGTTTGCACCACCATTGATGATTAATAAAGATCAGATTCTAGAAGCGGTTGACATTATTCATAAGTCCTTACATGTCTTGGCTTAGTCTTTGGATTTAGACTTGAGGTCCAGTTTTGGGAAAAATCCCATGATCATCATAATTGCAGCTACCACAACCAGTCCGTAAAGGGCTGGTTGTTTTTCAGGGCATTCACCTCCCCTACACATGGAAAAAATGATGAAATTCTTAATAGCCAGTGCAAAATTTACCGCACCCACAAATACATTGGTTCTTTTGGCCCAAACCTGATTTACCAGAAAACATAATACCATAATGGCTGTAAAAAAGCCATGGGTGATAATCTGTTCCCCAAAATTGAGTTCTACACTGGCTTTTCCATTAACCCCATTGAGGTCAATATTTAAAGAGGGAATATGTACCCAAGGTAGAAAACAGAGGCCAATTAAGCCAAAAGAAGCTAGTATTCCAATAATCTGGGTGTATTTCATAACTATCAATTGAATAAAAAAAAGGACTACATGACTGTAGTCCTTTGAGGTCCCTAGCGGATTCGAACCGCTGTAGAAGCTTTTGCAGAGCTTTGCCTAGCCACTCGGCCAAAGGACCCTTTGCTACTGTTTTAGGTTACTAAAAGCAGAAACGGCTGCAAAAATAAAGCAAAGAAAGGAATTTTAAAATTCTAAATCTTAAAACCCGAAATTTGTTGTCTAATTGAACATTATGAATAGGATTGCAGAGAGCGAACTGATCATCAATAGCCGCGGAGCGGTATATCACTTAAACCTAAGACCGGAAGAACTGGCAGATACCATTATTACGGTTGGCGATCCTGACCGAGTTGGCGAAGTTAGCAAACATTTTGACCATATAGAACACCAGTTTCAGCACCGTGAATTTATTACCCATACGGGCAGAATTGGCAACAAGAGAATGTCTGTAGTGTCTACTGGAATAGGTACGGATAATATTGACATTGTGTTAAATGAATTAGATGCACTAGCCAATATTAACTTTAACACCAGAACCATTAACCCTACCCTAAAATCCTTGACCATTGTTCGCTTTGGCACTTCGGGATCGCTACAAGCTGATATTCCTGTAGACAGTTTTGTAGCTAGCACACATGGATTAGGCATTGATAATTTGCTGAATTTTTATAGACATGATAACAATGAAGAGGAAAAATACATTCTTAGAGAATTTAATAAACACACCCAATTAGACAGCAAAACCGCAGTTCCTTATATAGCTTCTGCTGGCACATCGGTTTTAAAACATTTTGTAGCCGGGTACCACCAAGGTATTACGGTTACCTCTCCCGGCTTTTATGGACCTCAGGGAAGGGTCTTGCGTTTGGGATTGAGTAATCCAGACCTGATTGATCAATTTAGCAGCTTCCGTTATGGCAATCATAGAATCAGTAATTTTGAGATGGAAACCAGCGCTATCTATGGGTTAGGCCGATTATTAGGTCACCATTGTTTAAGTCTGAATGCCATTGTTGCCAATCGTGTTAAAAAAGAATTTAGCAAGGATGGCGGTGCGGCTGTTGAACAATTAATCACTAAAAGCTTGGGCATTTTGTCCAGTATCTAATTAGCCCATGTCAATTATTTTTTACAAATACCAAGGAACTGGAAATGACTTTGTGATCATTGACAATCTTGACGGTCAAGTTCATTTAAATACAGAAGAAGTAAGACAGATCTGTGACAGACGTTTTGGCGTTGGCGCAGACGGATTAATGCTGCTCAATAGTTTAAAAGGTTATGATTTTGAGATGGTCTATTATAATGCCGATGGAAAGGAAGGAAGTATGTGTGGCAATGGTGGCAGGTGTTTAACCCAATTTGCTTATGACCAAGGTATTCGTAAAGACCATTACCATTTTTTTGCTACTGATGGAGCTCATGAAGCAGAAATGGGCAATAACCATTGGATTCACTTAAAGATGAAAGACGTGGATAGCATTGAAGCCTTTCATGGTGATTATGTCTTAGATACCGGCTCCCCTCATTATGTAAAACAGGTAAGCCATGTAATGGAATTGGATGTTTTTAAAGATGGTAGAGAAATTAGGTATAGCAAGGATTTTGAAGAAAAAGGAATGAACGTCAATTTTGTGGAAGACAATGGTCAACGTTTAATAGTCAGAACTTATGAACGTGGGGTTGAAGAAGAGACATTGAGTTGTGGCACAGGAGTAACGGCTGCTGCGCTTGTTTTTGCACACAATGACAATGGTTTTAACCGCATTGAAATCAGTACTAAAGGTGGTAATCTAGCCGTTGAATTTGACAAAATTGGAGAAAATAAATTTAGAAATATTTGGCTTTGCGGCCCAGCAACCTTTGTTTTTAAAGGAACCCTTGATTTAAAGAAAGATTAATCTAAGTCAAGGATGGAATAGGTAATTTTGCACATATTTTTTCACTTCATACTTGCCAGCCCATGATACAATATTTTAAAAATGTAAACGGTAGAACAGTAGAGATTGACCGTCCGGATATGGGTGTTTGGGTAAACTTAGTGCCCCCTTTTAAAGAGGAGGAATTTGTAGAATTAAGTGAAGACTTTGAAATCCCCATTGAATTTTTAAGAGATTCACTTGACATTGATGAGCGACCACGGTATGAATTAGAGGATAATGTGAAGTTTCTAGTTATCAAAACCCCTACTGAAAATAATAGCTTCAACGATAGTGACGCTTTTTATATTACCATCCCAATTTGTATCATTCTCACCCACAATCAAATTATTACTGTTAACAGTTTTGACAATGGAGCTATTAAAAAATTCTTAAACAGTTTTCAGAAAAGCCATCCTGACAAAAGAAATATGATGGTTTTGAAGATTTTTGAGAAAGTGGTACAGAATTTCATGGAATTCTTAAAAGAAATTAACCACCGACGAAATCAATACGAAACAAGTTTGTACGAGAGCAATAGCAATGAAGATTTGCTAAACCTGATGCGGATTCAAAAAAGTCTGGTCTATTTTATTACTGCGCTTAGAACCAATGAAATGCTAATGATGAAATTGGAGCGTACCAATTTCTTAGGACTTAATGAAGAAGAAAGAGAGTTCTTGAATGACTTAGTGGTAGATACTTCCCAGGCTTTGGAAATGGCTAATATCTATACAAATATTTTAACCAGTACTTTGGATGCATTTGCTTCAGTGATTAGCAATAACCTGAACAGTGTTATGAAAAGGCTAACTTCTATTACCATTATTTTATCGCTCCCAGCACTGGTGGCTGGGGTATATGGCATGAATGTTACCCTACCCTATGCCAATTCACCACATGCTTTTTATATTCCAATAATCTTATCGCTATTCTTATCCGTAATAATTAGCTGGTATTTTATGAAGAAAAAATGGTTTTAATATGGCCCTCTTTAATGTACGCGTATACGGGATCCTTTTTGATGAACAGCAAAGATTGCTGGTGAGCGATGAATTCATTCGTGGCAATTATTTTACCAAATTACCAGGCGGAGGATTAGAAATTGGAGAAGGCACTAGGGAATGTTTGAAAAGAGAATTTATGGAAGAAACCGGTCTAGACGTTAGTGTTGGAGACCATTTATACACCACCGATTTTTTTCAGCTATCGGCCTTTAATAATAAGGACCAAATTATCTCTATCTATTACCATGTAACGCCCAATGTTCCATTGAACCTAGATACCAAAACAAAGCCCTTTGACTTTAACCCTAGCCAAGTGGCTGATCCCACCAAGGAGGCGGAAGTCATGCGCTGGATTGCCTGGGATGACTTAACAGAAGCTGATATGTCTTTGCCTATTGACAAAGTAGTAATTGGACTTTTGAAAAAAAAGGAATGTTATAACGGAAAAAAATATAGCTCACTCTGATGCTAAGCCCATGGCACTGCGCTTCATGCGTTGTGCCGTTTCATGGCCTAAATAATTGTCAATCCATCTTTCCATTAAATAGATAACTGGGGTCAGTACTATTGCCATAGTAAATTTATACGCATAGTTTACCAGGCAAATGGCTAAAACCAATTGCCAACTCCATCCATTGCCTATTTTAAATGCAATAAATAATACTACAAAACTGTCTACCAATTGAGACACAACAGTACTACCTGTGGCCCTTAACCAAACCCATTTCTCTCCCGTTGCTTTTTTGATTTTGTGAAAGACGGTTACGTCTACCATCTGACTTACTAAGAAAGCCGTAAGACTTCCCAGGATGATCCACATTCCTTGGCCAAAAATGCCCCCAAATGCCAATTGCATATTATCAATACCCAACTCTTTTTTTGAACCAATCCAAAAATCAGCTGGAGGAATTTCCATTGCTATATAAAACATGACAAAAGCATAAGAAATTAAAGCAATGGCGGTATAGCTAATTCTTCTCACAGCTTTAGGGCCATAGTATTCATTAACAATATCTGTAATGATAAACTCCAGTGGCCATAACAAAACCCCACAAGTCAGGTTAAAACTTAAGCCAGTTTGACCCAATAGGGTAAAATTACTGGGTGCAATTCCAAGTAATTTCTCTAGGGAAAAGATCTTTCCTCCAATACATTCTGCTATTAAGGCATTGGCCACAAAAAAAGCGGCAATACTAATAAAGAGTTTGGTTGGCTTGCTGTTGAGTATGTCTTGAATCATTATTGAAAAATAAAATGGTAGCAAATTTGAAGAACCAGAAAAATCAAATTGGTTAATGCAAGCCATTTAGGAACCAAGCTTGGTTGACGCTTAACCAACAAGTTGGCGCGCCAAATGTTCACCATCAAGCCTAAAAAAGGGGCAATAAACCAACCTAATATAATGACCAACCCCTTGAATCCCTGACTAGGGATAATATCTTGGGTTCTTTGAAGCAATAGACAGGCTAGAAAACAGCCATTGCAGATGAAAGCAAGTCTAGATAGAAATAAAAGCCCCTTCATAAAAAAATTTCGTTCAAAATAGCATTAATTTGCCAATCTCATAAAACTGAACTATGAAGCACTTTGAGTGGAAATCCCTCCTACCCCATGTTATTGCCGTTACGGTCTTTGTTTTAGTAGCGGTTATTTATTGCAAACCTGCCATGGAAGGAAAGGTGTTGAGCCAACACGATGTAAGCCAATGGAAGGGCATGGCCCAAGACCTGATGCAGTATAAAGAAAAAACAGGGCATTATCCCCTCTGGAATAATAATTTATTTGGTGGCATGCCTGCTTATCAAATTGCTATGGAAGCCAACAATCCTGTTTCCGTGATTTATCTGCACAAGATTTTCATGCTCTGGCTACCCAAACCTATTGGCTATTTCTTTTTGCTCTGTATTGGGTTTTATTTTCTGTCTCAAGTCATTGGTAGCAATTATTGGTTGGGCATCATGGGAGGTATTGCTTATGCTTATGCTACTTATAGCCCCATTATTGTTGCCGTTGGTCACGATACCAAGATGCAATCCATGGGATACCTTCCAGCAGTATTAGCCGCTATCTGGTTAATTTATCAAAAAAAATATGCTTGGGGACTAGCTTTAACGGCCATTTTTAGTGCCCTATTAGTAGGCATGAATCACTTGCAAGTCACTTACTATTTCTTAATACTGGCCTTAGTTATGACCATTGGATTTATCATTCAATGGGTAAAATCAAATGACTATAAACACTTGGGTATTGCCCTTTCTTTGGCCCTTGTTGGAGGATTATTAGGCGCAGGTTCCAACCTAGTAACCCTAGCCACAACCAGCGAATATTCCAAAGCCACCATGCGTGGTGGAAGTAGTTTAGACACTACTGCTATTAAAAACAATCCAACCCAAAAAACAACAGGCTTAAGTACCCAATACGCATTTTTCTATGGTAGTTATGGTCCAGCAGAAACCCTTACGTTTTTGGTGCCAGGCATTTATGGTGGTAGCTCTAATGGAGAATTAACCGTCAACTCACAAATTGGAAAAGCCGCTATTGAGCGTGGATTCCCAGAAGATCAGGCAGGACAATTGGCGGGTTATATGGGAACCTATTGGGGTCCACAACCCATGACGTCAGGCCCTGTTTACTTAGGAGCAGTTATCTGTTTCCTATTCATTTTTGGATTGGTTTATTTAAAAAACTGGCACCGTTGGTGGATTCTTGCGGTCTGTGCCATTGCAGTGATCTTTAGTTGGGGAAGCAATTTTGCCAGCTTTAATGAATTTGTATTTAATCACTTACCTCTTTATAACAAATTCCGTGCGCCAAGTATTATTTTAATTCTTCCACAATTGCTCTTCCCTTTATTGAGCGTAATGGCCATGCAACAATTGTTGTTTGTGGAGAAAGACAAAAAAGCCGCATTAGCAAAACTCAAACTGTCTGCTTACATCACTGGAGGTGTTTTTGTTCTTGCTGGTTTACTTTACCTCAGCTTTAGTTATGTTGGCGCCAATGACGATGGCATTAAAGGCATGCTGGGTCAGATTTTCCGGGGTAGCCAAGAAGACACAAACACTTTTTACAACTTGTTACTTGCAGACAGAAAATCACTCTTTTCCAATGACCTAATCAGAAGTTTGGTTTTGGTTGCTGGAGCGATGGTAATTCTCTATCTCTATATCACAGAAAAAATCAAGTTGAATTATGTGTTAGCAGGATTGGTATTGATCAGCTCCATTGACTTGCTAGCCGTTGGTAGGCGTTATTTGAATGAGAATAATTTTCAGGATGAAGCATCTTACAACGAAACCAATTTTAAAGCCAGTCCGGTTGATTTGGAAATCATGAAAGACAGCAGCCGCCCTAGGGTGTTTAATACTACAGTAAGTTCTTTTAATGATGCTACTACTGCCTATCACCATCGGGATATTGGCGGCTATAGCCCCGTAAAATTGAGCATAGTAGAGGACCTGCTCAATTTTCAGCTGAAGAAACAACCCTTGAACAAGCAAGTTTTGGACATGCTGAATATGAAATATGCCATTGTTCAAAATCCTCAGAATGGACAACCCGCTCTTCAGGTAAATCCTGAGGCCTTGGGCAATGTTTGGTTTGTAAAACATATACAATATGCTGACCTACCTATTGGGGTCATGCGTGCTATGGATCATTTTAATCCAAAGGATACCGCTATTGTTGAAGCTGGCTCTAAGAAAGATATTGCATTTGAACCAGTAGCTGATAGCAGCGCTAGTATTAAGTTGGTTAAAAACGATAATGACCTAGTGGAATACGCGTCAAATGCAGCAAGCAACCAGTTTGCAGTATTTAGTGAAATCTATTACAACAAGGGCTGGAAGGCTTTTATAGATGGGAAAGAAACACCTATAGTACAAACCAACTATGTATTGCGTGGTTTAAGCATACCTGCAGGTGCGCATAAAATTGTCTTTGAATTCAAACCTAGTAGTTATTACAACAGCAACAAAGCAGCCATTGGCTCTACGGCCATCATTTGGTTATTGGTTTTAGCGGCTATTGCGGCTGGATTTAGAAAACCTAGCACCAAAATGGAATAATGAATCAAAAGCCCTCTATACTGGCACTGGTATCTTACCGGGTTTTCCCAGCGCAAATGGGAGGGCAAAAATGCATAGCAGCATTTTATCAAGAATTGCAGACTTTGGTTCAATTAAAACTGGTGGTTTCTAGTGATAATGATTTGACCTTTGCAGAAGGAATTAACTGTTCCAATTATTTGTACAATCATTGGAAAGGTATTTACAACCTGCGTTATTTTTGGCGATTAAAGAAAACCATTGATACCCATCAAATTAAACACATTATCATAGAACATAGCTATTTTGGATGGCTAGGCTGGTTATTGCGTTTGTTTACAAAGGCAGAACTAATTTTAAGGGTCCACAATATTGAAGCCTATCGCTTTAGAGACATGCATCGCAAATGGTGGCCTGTCTATTATTTCTATGAACGTTTAATTTGCAAATCAGCCAATAAAATCTGGTTCACCTCACCCAACGACGCAGCTTGGATGCAAGCAGCATGGAAGATTCCAAAACACCAATGCTGCGTTTTAAACTATGGGGTTGATGTTGCTTCAGCAGCTGGTTTTATTGAAAAACAACCGTTTAGAAATAAGTTGATTAACCAATACCAACTAAACGCCCAAACAAGACTTTTTCTATTCAATGGAACATTGGACTATATTCCCAACACAGACGCATTACGCATTATTATTACAGAATTATTACCAAGATTAGACAAGCTACAAAAAGGATTCAGAATTTTCATTTGCGGCAATAGGATTACTGATCAATGGAAAAAAGAATTAGAAAGGCACCCACAAATTATTCTAGCAGGATTTGTACCCGACATTTCTGTGTATTATAAAGGAACAGACTGTTTTATCAATCCTGTAACACTGGGTGGTGGCGTGAAAACAAAATTAGTAGAAGCACTAGCTTATAATCAAGACATAATTTCAGTAGTGTCTGGTGCAAAAGGAATTGAGGCAGCGTTTTGTGGTGAGAAACTACAGTTAATTGAGGACTATGACTGGGATGCTTTTACCAATACTATGATGCAATTAGAGCTGCCCTCCAAAAATGTAACCCCTAGCGCTTTCTACCAAGATTTTAACTGGAAGCATATAGTTGACAAAGCCATTTTATCTTTGCAAGCATGATTGAAAACGCCGTTTCCATATCTGTTGTCATTTGTACCTATAATAGAGCTTCCTATATTCAGGATGCAATGGAAAGTTTGGTAACACAAACCCTAGACAAGACAGCATTTGAAGTTATCATTGTCAATAATAATTCTACGGATCATACCCAGCAGGTTTGTTTAGATTTTTTAAGGGCACACCCCGATTATGATTTTCAATATTTGAATGAACCCAAACAAGGAGCATCCTTTGCACGAAATACGGGTGCTGCATTGGCCAAGGGGCAATTGCTCTGCTTTATGGACGATGACGCAGTGGCTGGCAAAGATTATTTAGAACGCATAGTATATTTTTTTGAATCCCATCCAGACGCTGGGGGTTTGGGGGGGAAGATCATTCCAAAATATATTCCTGCAGAACCAGCTTGGATGAGCTATTATGTTTCTAGCATGGTGGGAAATTTTGACTATAGTGACACTGTTGAAGTGTTTAGCCCCAATAAGTATCCGTTAGAATCAAATATGATTATTAGAAAAGCAGATTTTGACGCCATTTCTGGTTTCAATACCGCACTTCCTGGCGTGGTTGGTACTTTAAGAATTGGTGGGGAGGGAAAGGACTTCTTTATGCGATTAAAAGCCCTTGGGAGGGTTATCTACTATGATCCAGCCATTGTGGTTCAACACGTAGTAGAGGTTAGCAAACTAACCCCTGAATACCTATATCGTGTTGCTTCTGGCATGGGTAGAGGTGAAAAAGTAAGGATGAAAGAGATTGGCAGTTTAGCTTACTACAAAAAAATTGCTGAATACCTTTTCAAACTTGGCGCAGCCGTGATCTTGGGTTGCAAATATTTTTTGCAAGGGTACCCAAAAAAATTCTGGCCCATTATTCAATTCCGCATTGATACTTTGAAAGGATTAATAGAATAATTAACTCCTAAACCCATAAATCATACCACAATTAGCCGTAGCATGTGGCAGGTGTAAAAATTGAAACCCTGCTTCTTTTAATTGTGCAGCAATTGTCGCATATCCTTTCTCATGCCATTCCACCAAAACACCATCTACCCTATTTAAGAAATTTGTCCCTTTGAGTGAATCAAAAATGGCATACTCCTCTCCTTCACAATCTATTTTCAATAGTACCGAGCTGTTAGGATATTGCGGTAGCAATTCTTCCAAAACAGAGACCATGGAACGCAAGTATACTTCAACGGTTTTCCCAACCTGTTTACCATAAACACTATTATCAGAAGCCATGGTGGATGCAGACAAGAGCCCACTATCAAATAGGGCAATCTCCCTTGTTTCAGAAATATTGCTTATACCATATGGGTGTATAAATAATTTGTCTTGCAATTGGGGGTTGAGCGCTAAATTGGCGGTAGCTTCTTGAAAGGTTTGCGGAAATGGTTCAAACCCATGCACGGCTTTTACTTGTGGGTTATTGGCAAAAAAATGAGCAGCAACACCCACATTCATTCCAATATCTAATACCAACAAATCCTGTTTTAATAAATGTACCCCATAAATTTCCTCCTTAAACACTTCAAACAAAACAGCCATATTAGAAAGAGATGCCACTTTGAATTTTAATCCCGCAATTTGAGCAATAAAGCAGTCCTGCTGTGCATTTGAAACGGTTACTTTAGTATTTTGTAGCAGTTCTATTAAATGATTGATAGAAAACTCAAATTGGGGCAATTGTGCTATGGCAATCTTATTTCCTGTTTCTTGAAAAACCACCCATTGCCCCTTTCTTTTTAGGCCTTGAATCTGTTTGAGCCCCGCATTCTGAAAAGCCAATGCGTAAGCCATCTTGATTGACATAAATTTCAATAAGCAATACAGGAACAAGATTCCTTTTATAAGCGTTCGGGTTAATTTCATGATTGTTTTTTTCCCATTTTATGAAAGACAAAATCATAGATAGCACGTAATGCATTGCTATAAACTGCGGCTAATTGATGGTGATAGATCAAATTGTTTTTCAAAATCTTCATATTGGAAAGGAGTAAGGTTCTCTGTGCCCCTTTTACATAAGGACTTCTAAACAACAATTCTAATCCATTACGCAATATATAATAGACCCTGATAGGGGCGTGTAAAATCCTAGCGCTTGATTGTAGATTTTTTAAAGACCTGCCCGTCTTCAAGTATCCAATTCTGTGTTGCAAAACAATGTCTGCAAACAAAAGATTTCTATACCCTTTTTCTATTACCCTAAAGGAAAACTCCGTGTCTACAAAATCAATAAACAATGTTTCATCAAATAGTCCAATGGCGGCTATATGACTTAGGTCTAAAATAGTACCAGAAGTAATGAGGTTATTGGTCTCTTGTGGCAAGGCAGTAATAGGCGTAAAATCAGGCTGGCAATTAGCACCAAACTGTACCACTTTATCCATTTGATTTTCCTGTACTTTTTGCCAATACGCTAACATTTGGCCTGGCTGGAATCCAGTATCCTGATCCATGGTCAACAAGTATCTATAATCCATGGATTGGGCGGCTTCAATAGCTTGGTTTAATCGTTCAGCAATACCCCTATTTTCTCCAAAAAAACGATACTGCATTTTATTGGAAGCTTCTTTTGAAAGCGCCTCTTCTAAACCTAAGGAGGGCGTTTCACTATTGTCCAATAATAACAGTTGGTCTACAACAGACAAATAGCTGTGAAGATGCTCCATTAGAGCACTGGTATCAGGATGATACAAGATAACCACTCCCATCAATTTGTCCATGTGTAAGTATTGTACGCTGCTAAGATAACAAACCCAAGGCAGAAAGGTAAATTAGGAGGAAATACCAAGCAATTGACAAGGCCACCCAATTTATGATTAAATTGCCGTTAATTCAACAGACCAACCATGGCCATCAAGGACTATATTATCACTGGAATTTCCTATCTCAAGCGGAAAAACAAGCGAAAGCTCATTGGGCATGCTTTGCAATTTAGCAATCAAACGGGTATTGAAATAGGAGGCCCTAGTGACTTATTTAAAGTAAAGGGGCAACTACCGGTTTATTTATTTGCAGACCGCGTAGATGGCGTCAATTTTAGCAATGCCACCATTTGGGAGGGGCAGCTCAAAGAAGGGGAACATTATCAGTATTATAAAAATAAGACAGGGTACCAGTATATTGCTGAAGCTTCTGATTTAGACTTTGTAACAGATGCCCAATATGATTTTGTACTTTCCTGTCATTCCTTAGAACACGTGGCCAACCCCTTGAAAGCTATCATGGGTTGGAAGCGTATTATAAAAACTGGCGGAAAACTAGCCCTGGTTTTACCCGATAAAGAATACACATTTGACATTAAAAGACCCTATACCCAATTTGAGCATTTGTTAGATGACTATCAAAGGAATACCCCAGAATCGGATGCTACGCATTTTGAAGAAGTAATTGCCTTGCACGATTTTAGCAAAGACCATTTTCTACAATCAAAACAAGACTTAGAAAAAAGAACCATGCTAAACCTAGAAAACAGGGCCGTGCACCACCATGTTTTCAGTTTAGAACTTGTTGCTGAGATGTTAGAATGGGCTGGATTTGAGATTGCTTGGCAACAGACAGCTGCCCCCCACCATTTAATCACCATTGCAAGAAAAAAAGCATGAACCAACTTGAACAGTATTTTGAGCAGAATCAGCAAAGACTGATGCACAAATACCAACACTATTTTGACATCTACGATAGGTATTTTAGCCGCTTTAGAAATAAGCCCATCACCATTGTTGAGATTGGGGTTTCACATGGAGGCAGTTTGCAAATGTGGAAGGAGTATTTTGGACCGCAGGCCATTATATGGGGAATTGACATTGATCCAAGATGCAAGTCTATGGAAGAAGAAAATATCCATGTCTTAATTGGGTCACAATCAGATCCTACTTTTCTAAAATCCGTTTATGAACAAACGGGGCCCATAGATATTTTGATTGATGACGGTGGCCACACCCAAGACCAACAAAGAATTAGTTTTGAATCTCTATTCCAACACATACAACCCAACGGGATTTATTTATGTGAGGACACCCATACTTCTTACTGGAATATTTATGGTGGGGGGCATAAAAGACGAGGCAGTTTTACGGAATATTCAAAAAATCTGATTGATTTGATTAATGCCCATCACTCAGAACAATCTTCATTGCTAGTAACTGAATTTACTAAAACTGCTAACACCATTCATTTTTATGATTCAGTCATTGTCATTGAGAAACAACCAAGACCTGCCCCCAAACCAAAAATGACGGGTAAACCCTCTTTTGACGCTTCTCCTTCTAAAAAAAATATGGCCGAAAAAGTAGAAATGCATTTTCTGTTAAAGACCAATAAACTATTGCAGTCAATTGGACTTCGCGGATATGCCATTAATAGAATGATTGACCTTTGTTCTAAAAAATAATACATGCCCGGTTTTTCAATTATCATACCATTTAAAACAGGTAAAGCTTATTTGAGGGAATGCATACACAGTGCCTTATTGCAAACCCATGAAGACTTTGAGATTATTATTCTGGCAGACAATACCAGCAATCAGGATGGTGCTTTAGATGCCATTTGGGCTTTAAAAGACGCTAGAATTCGCATTGAAACCTCAATAGAAAATTTAAATATTTTAGAAAATTGGGGAAGAATCAAAGATCTTCCCAAAAAAGAATTCATGACCATTCTTGGTTATGATGACCTATTGTCAAAAGACTTTTTGAAACTGATTACAACAATGATTCAGGAAGACCCTGAAGCTAGTTTATACCATACCCATTTCAATTATATTAATGCTGAAGGAAATAACATCAAACCCTGCTTACCCCTTCCTGAAAGGCTTTCGGCTGATTTGTATTTGACTTTGAGTTTGGAAGACAAAATAAGTGTGATGGCTACTGGCTATGTATTCAGGTCTGAAGACTATAACCGTTTAGGTGGAATTCCTATTAACTATCCCAATCTTATCTATGCTGATTTACAATTATGGATAGAACTTTCTAGCATCTCTTATTTAAAAGTCTCCCCTCAAATTGCTTTCTCTTTTCGCATTCACGCAAGTGTCACTAAAACCTCCAAGAACAGAATCATTTTGGATGCATTCATAGTATACCTAAAATACTTAAAACAGCTACAAAATACCAGCGCATCTTTTGAAAACGCTTTGAAAAAATGGGGGCAGGGATTTGTCAACAATAGCACAAGGGCCTTGGTACACAGATTATTGAAGACAGAAAAAAAGTACAGAGACCAATTAAGTATTCAGGAAATTTTTCACGGCCTTGAACCAGCTATTTTGGATTTGGGATTAGACTTTTTACCCAAACAAATCAAAGGGATACAACCGGCCATTTGGATTGACCGCTATGACCTAATGCATCAGTTATTTATTGGTTTTCAGAAATTGAAGTAATCACCTATTTGAAAAGACTCGCCTTTAGTCTGTATAGGAATTTTCCAAAAGCAGAACCCATTAGATAATACAACAACTTTAAACGGAATTGCCAAAGCCTGCAGGCTATACTATAGCCAAAATGAGATTCATATACTTTAATATTTTCCTTCAATGACTTTAGATAGGCCGTAGTACTAACCCCCTTATCATCAAAGCGGATTAAGGTTTCTGGCAGGAATGCATAGGGTTCAAGTATTAGCCTACATAGTAAGTCATAATCCATGGCTATTGCATGATCCAATGAAAATAAGCCTACCCTTTCATAGGCGGCTGATTTTAAAAAATAAGTGGGATGAGATACCGAACGCATCCCCTTGTATAATTGTTTTGCATTAAAAGGTACGCCCACTTGTACCCAAATCCCTCCCCTTTTCATTTCAATTTTTCCAGAAATCCAACTGGTATTGGGATTTGTTTTAAAGAACGCTTTTACGGAAGACAAAACTTGATTGGAATAATAGAGATCCCCTGAATTAAGCAAGTGAATGATATCTCCATTGGCATGATTTATTCCCTTATTAAAAGCGTCTGAAATGCCTTTATCCCTTTCATTGATCCATCTTCTATAGCTTGGCTGTGGCTGGTTGTCTAACCAATCCGCAATCTGGGGTTCTGTAGAGCCATTTATAATCAAGTGTTCAAAAGGCAGTAGTATTTGCGCATCAACCGCAGCACAAGTGTTTTGCAAGTCAGTTAGGTTGTTGAAACAGATAGTTACTACCGTAATCCTTTCCATAGTACGAAAATAAGCCCATTTGGCCAGAACTGCAATCGGCTTAATTCCAATATCTTTGTCCAATGGGTATTATACAAAAACAAGGCATTCAATCCTCTTTGTTGATCATGCTTGGTTTTGTGATTGGAGCGGTCAACTTGCTGGTCTTATTCCCCTTGTTTTTCACCAAAACAGAAATGGGTTTAGTTAGGGCATTGATTGATACAGGAGCAACACTATCCCTTTTTTGCACCCTTGGAACCTTGCCTGTAGTCTATAAATTTTATCCGTTTTACAACCAATACCTGGGAAAATTCAAAAGTGACCTTCCCCTAATTACCTTAACGGTGAACTTGATTGGCTTTGGCATACTACTATTATTAGGTTGGCAACAAAAAGACTTTATTATCCGAAAACTGGGCAAATCACCCAGTTTTGCAGCCAATTTTTCCTATGTCTATCCCTATACTTTTTTCTTACTCATTTTCTATTGGTTGGAATCTTTTGCTTGGGGATTAAGAAAAGGCGTTTATACCAATTTCTTACGCGAGACTGCTGTAAGAATTTTAACCACTTTACTCATCCTAGCTTTTGGCTTTGGACTAATCAGCATGCAAAATTTCATCCTATTCTTTAGTCTGATTTATGTAATACCTACCCTACTGTTATTGCATAGTTTGGTACAATCAGGAGAATGGTCTTTGAATAAATTTAAATTGAGTCATGTAACTAGAAGACTGGGCAAGAAAATGCTCAATTTTTCGCTTTTTGTATTTGCAGGTCAGTTCTTTAATATGTTGGCCAAAACCAATGATACATTCTTGATATTTGGATTGAGGGGATTGAGTGATACAGGCATTTTTGCCATAGCTACTTATGTATCTGCTATTTTGGAAATTCCACAACGTAGTTTAAACTCCATTAGCATACCTGTTCTAGCCGTTTCTTGGAAGAACAAAGACTTTGCCAATATCAAGCATATTTATCACAAGAGCGTGTCAAATCTATTGGCCATTGGGTTATTGGCCTTTGGTTTAATCTGGCTAAATATTGAAAACTTAGTGGCCTTTCTAAACTGGATTAGTCACAAAGAATCTGGTGGTTATGACCAATTGACCCAGCTCATTTTTATCATGGGATTGGCCAAATTAATTGACCTAGCTACTGGGGTAAATGCTCAAATTATAGGCACTTCTAATTACTGGAAATTTGATTTTTATACCAACCTGATCTATATCATTCTTTCCTTACCCATGAATTTTGTTCTGATTAAATATTATGGCCTTGAAGGTCTGGCTTATGCCAACTTATTTGCCTTAGTAATCTACAATTCCATGCGATTTACTTTCTTATATAAAAAATTCCAATTACAACCTTACACTTGGAAACACGCACTATTCTTATGCTTGAGCCTGCTATTAATGATTGGCCTATTCTATATACCTCATCCAACAAATTTTATTTGGAATATACTCATGCGTAGTAGTTTGTACACAGCATGTTTTGCCGCTTTGTTTTTTTGGATTAAACCAGCGCCAGATGTAGAAGTATTGATAGTAAAATTCTGTCAAGAACGCTTACCCACTTTGTTCCAAAAGCGATAGGAATAAAGCCATCCCTTTTCTTTTGGCATCATCCAAATCATAACTGATGTTGTTGGTATAGTAGTCTTTCAGATCATAGGTTGGATAAGGGTTTTCTGCTACTACTTGGTCAATATGATTCAGGCCATCGGCAAAAGCATTATTAAACGCGTCGTCAAAATCTTTCCCTAAATCTTTGTTTGCCACCCAAGCAGCAAATACAAAGGGCAAGCCTGTATAACTAACCCAAGCAGTAGCAAGATCATAGGAATAGGTAGCAATTTTGAGTTGCTCCAATGCCCTATCTCCAATAACAACGGCAGCGGTAGTTCCCTGAATTTGATTTTGAAAATCTGGTGATGCCGGCAAGAATTCAACCGGTTGTTTCCAAAAATCGCGCAGCAATATTTTTGCCAGGTTAACAGAGGTGCTACTTTGATAATCCAAGATTACTGTTTGTATTTGATCCATGGGAACTTCACTAAAAATAGCCACAGAAGCTACTTCTCTCACTGCCCCAATACAAAAATTGGTAATGATTTTTGCATGGGGAATCTTAGGAATTACAGCCACCGGCAATAGTCCCAGATCCAGTTCATTATTCTGCAGCATGGCTGCTATCTTAGAAGGATATGCTTCAATCAATTCTACCCGCTCCATCAAGCCCGAACGCTTGATTCCGTATAAAAATGGCTTGGTATTCAAATAACTTACCACGCCAACACGCAATCTCTTGTACAATTCAATTAATTTTGCACAAAGAAACGGAATATCTAGCAACCTAAACAATCGCATGGAACTCAACAACCTTACCGCCATCTCTCCCATTGATGGACGCTACCGCAGACAAACCAGTCATCTGGATGAGTATTTCTCTGAATATGCACTAATCAAGTATCGTGTACTAGTAGAAATAGAATATTTTTTCTTCCTAGCGGACAAACGATTTTTCAAACTACCTATCAAGGCTAGAACAACATTGAAGGCTGTATTGGCCAATTTTAGCGTGGCCGATGCCCAATCTATTAAACAGATTGAATCCATTACCAACCACGATGTAAAAGCCGTAGAATACTTCTTAAAAGAACAATTGGACAAAGCGGGTATTGGGGAACTAAAAGAGTGGATCCATTTTGGTCTTACTTCTCAAGATATCAATAATACCTCCATCCCATTGAGTTGGAAACACGCCATGGAACACGAATGGCTCCCTTCTTTAATGAATTTGCAGTCTCAATTGCAATCATTGGCCAAGGCTTGGAAAAACGTGCCTTTATTGGCTAGGACTCATGGACAAACTGCTTCCCCTACCAAACTGGGTAAAGAATTGATGGTTTTTGTAGAGAGAGTGAATAACCAAATCAGTCTGTTTTCACAAATTCCTTATGCAGCTAAATTTGGTGGTGCTACCGGAAACTTTAATGCACACCAAGTAGCTTACCCAACAAAGAATTGGGTGCTTTTGGGAAATGAATTTGTAGACCAGCGTCTGGGATTGCAACGCATGCAATTCACTACACAGATTGAACACTATGACAACCTTGCTGCTCAGTTTGATAGTCTCAAAAGAATCAATACCATTCTTATTGACCTTTGTAGAGATGTCTGGACCTATATTAGCATGGACTATTTTAAACAGAAGACTAAAGCAGGAGAAGTAGGTTCCTCTGCCATGCCACATAAAGTAAATCCCATTGACTTTGAAAATGCAGAAGGCAACTTGGGTATGGCCAATGCTTTATTAGAACATCTTTCAGCCAAATTACCCATCAGCCGATTGCAAAGAGACCTAACAGATAGTACCGTGTTGCGCAATATTGGCGTACCCGTTGGTCATATTGTGATTGCCTTAAAGTCATTGGAAAAAGGCTTGAATAAATTGGTATTAAATGAAGCTAAGATTAGAGAAGACCTTGACAATAACTGGGCGGTAGTGGCAGAAGCTATTCAGACCATTTTGAGAAGGGAAAAATATCCTAACCCTTATGAAGCTTTAAAAGACCTAACCAGGGGTAACCATAAAATTGACAAAGCATCTATGCATGCATTTATCAATGGACTAAAAATTTCTGCGGCATTAAAAAAAGAACTCAAATCCATCAGCCCCATGAACTATACCGGCGTAAATCCAAACTACTAAAACAAAGAAGCCGCTCGATGAGCGGCTTCTTTGCTTATGCTTATTATCTTTACAAATTACAAAAATTTTAATCACTCTTCACTCTTCACTCTTCACTCTTCACTCTTCACTCTTCACTCTTCACTCTTCACTTTCTTCCCTTTCTTCCCTCTTCACTCCTCACTCTTCACTTTCTTCCCTTTCTTCACTCTTCACTTTCTTCTTATTCCTCCTCTCTTCCCTCTTCCCTCTTCCCTCCTATTTGTATTTCGCAACCTTCTCCTCCCCCGTCATGTCAGCTGCTGCTCTAATTTGCAATTGTAATCCTGTGATCCACTCTGCACAACCCTTTTCACAGAGATGATTATTTATCTGGTTGATTACATCCATTACTTGATCATAAGTTCCTTCTAATACAGTTGTAAAAGGCCCTATTTCATGTTTAATACCAGATGCTTGAATAATGGCGATGGCTTCATCTACCCATTCATAAGGATGCTTGTCCTGTGCTAGGGGCAAAATCTGAATAGATGCATTAATCAAGTACTGGTGCATGCTAGATTGGTGTTACTTCAACAACGGCATCCAAATTAATGGCACCATGAATATGAGGAAATACTTCATTGATAGAACCTGCCAATTCAAAAATCAAGGGGCGTTCTACTTTTGCCTTTTCAATTTTTAATTTGATAAGTCCTGTTTGTCCCCGATAATATCTTTCCAATACACCAGCTACCTGGTCTTCTGTACTGCAATGAATAAAACCTTCCGTAGCCAAACTATCGGCTTCATACTGTCCTTTGCTTTGTGCCTCAGCCCATTTTTCTGGGGTTGTCACGTGATATATAAAATCTGATTCCATTTTTTATTTTATTTAATTCTCTAATTTCTTAACTCTTATCAAATATATTTCTAACTTTCTTTTTCTTCTTCACTCTTCACTCTTCACTTTCTTCCATCACTCATCACTCTTCACTTTCTTCCTCCTCTCTTCACTCTTCACTCTTCACTTTCTTCCTCCTCTCTTCACTCTTCACTTTCTTCCATCACTCTTCACTCTTCACTCTTCACTTTCTTCCTCCTCTCTTCACTCTTCACTCTTCACTTTTCACTTTTCACTTTTAAAGTACTCTTTTAATCCTTTGATCTATCAGCATCAAGTCTGCCAAAACCATGGCCGTAACTGCTTCCAATACAACAGGCACTCGTAAAGCTATGCATAAATCATGTCTTCCTTTTACAGAGAATGATTCTACTTCATTGGTTTCCCAATTCCAGGTTTGCTGTTCTTTGGGTGTAGAGGAAGTTGGCTTAATGGCAATGCGGAAAACCAATTCATTCCCATTGGTATAACCACCCACAATACCACCCGCATGGTTAGTAGCTGTTTTTCCAGAAGCATCTAAAAGGGCATCGTTATGTTCCACGCCAAACATTTTGGCAGCGGCAAATCCAGTTCCAAATTCAATGCCCCTTACTGCTGGAATAGCAAATACGGCATGACTAATTAAAGATTCTACTGAATCAAAAAAATGTTCACCCAATCCTACAGGCAATCCAGTAACCCTGCACTCCACTATTCCACCAACACTGTCTTTGGCTTCAATGGCTTTATCCAAACCCTTTTCTAAAACCTGTTCTCCACCAATTTCTAAAATATTGGCAACTACTTCAATGGTAGCATCGCCCTCGGCTGTTTTCAATATTTTTTTAGCAATGACTCCGGCAGCTACTAAGGCAACGGTTAATCTGCCACTAAAATGTCCACCCCCTCTAAAATCTTCGTATCCTCCAAACTTGCTATGAGCCGTAAAATCTGCATGGCCAGGTCTTGGCACCGCTCTTAATTTTTCATAATCACCACTACGGGTATTGTTGTTCTCAAACAAGATGGTAATGGGTGCACCAGTTGTCAAATCATTAAACAAACCAGATTTAAAGATGGGCAAGTCCGCTTCTTTTCTAGGAGTTGCGCCACGTTGATTGCCACCTTGTCTGCGCTTGATGTCTTCCATAAAATCATCCAACTGCAAGGGCAATCCCGCAGGACAACCGTCTAGGTTAAGCCCAACACTTTCACCATGTGACTCTCCGAAGATATTGACTCTGAATATGCGTCCAAAACTATTCATGGTAATGATTAATGCTTATTGTATTTGAATTTTTGCACCCAATGCCTGCATGTGCTCATAGAAATTGGGATAGGATTTATTAATAGCATCCGCATCTGCAATCTCTACTGGCCCATTGGCTTTTAATCCTGCAACCGCACATGCCATGGCAATCCTATGGTCATGCCTGGAATGTACTGAAGCAGCTTGAATACCAGTACCGCCTTTGATCAACATGAGGTTATCTTGTAAATCAATGGCAATACCCAATTTAGCAAATTCTTCTTGTAAGGTCAAAGCCCGATTACTTTCTTTATGGGTAAGGCGCTCTACGCCTTCAATCACGGTGGTACCTTCACAACATGCAGCTAATGCTACCAATGGAGGAAACAAGTCTGGGCAATCTGTTGCATTAAAATGAAATGCTTTTAGCGGTAACGGAGCAATTTCAATTTGCTCCGCCTGTATAGAGATGCTACAGCCTGAATCCATCAACGCTTGTAACACCGCTTTATCAGCCTGGGTAGAAAATACGTCTAATCCTTTGATGACAATACCACCTGCAATAGCTCCTGCCACCAACAAAAAAGCTGCCCCGCTCCAATCTCCCTCAACCGTATAAGCCATTTGCTTTGACTCATTAGAAGCTGGCGCGATGTTAAAATGAAAACGTTCATGATTCTCATGTGTAACAGTCCAGCCAAAATGTTGCATTACTTGTAGTGTCAAGTCTATATATGGCTTGCTTTTGAGATTGTTCACTGTAATGGTGGTATCCCATGCGCCAGCAGCGCCATAAGCCATGAGCAATCCCGTTAAAAATTGTGAGCTCAATGATCCGTCAACCGTAATATTAGCAGGCTGTAATGGGCCTTGAATATGCAAAGGCAGTTTGCCTTGATTTGATTGAATGGATACGCCTAACTGTGGAAGAATCTCATCAAAAAAATCCATGGGTCTGGTCAACAAACTTCCTGTACCGTTGATGGTAATTTTCTCTGGACTCAAAGCCGTAATTGGTGTAAACATTCTAATACCCAATCCGCTTTCGCCACAATTGATTTCTTTATTTACTGGGCGAATGCCAGTAGAAACAATTTGAATGGTATCTGCATCAACGCGGCTAACCTGAGCGCCTAATTTTTGAATCACGTCTACGGCGGCAAGATCATCATTACTCTTACCTGGATTGGTAATAGTGGTGATACCATTGGTCAATAAAGCAGCGGCACAAGCACGTTGCATACTGCTTTTGCTGGCCGGAGCGTATAAGCCCCCTGTTAAAATAGATGGATGTATAGTAGCAATCATTTCCTTGATTCTTGGAAATTAAAATTGATTCAAAATGGTTTCAAGCTCTTGGAAAGAAAGCGGTTGTATTACGCCTCTTCCAATTTTGTGCAACAACACATAGTCAATGCCTTGTGCTTGTTTTTTCTTGTCCATTTGCAATATTTTAAACGCTTTTTTCTTGTCAAAATCTGCAAAGGTGGGTAGGCCATATTTAGCCAATAGCGCAATTACTGCTTCTGCATCTTTAAAACCACGAATCTGTTGGCTCATGATGGCTGCATAAGTCATACCAATACTTATAGCTTGACCATGGCTCAATTCATACATATTTTCAATAGCATGCCCAAGGGTATGACCAAAGTTCAACAGCTTTCTCTCAGCTTGTTCAAACTCGTCTTTGACTACTACTTTGGTTTTTATCAAAGCATTGCGTTGAATGAGTGCGGCCAATTTTGCGGCATCTCTTTTAAAAGAAGCTAAACTATTTTGCTGCAACAATGCAAACATAGCTGCGTCTTTAATACAAGCGTGTTTGATAATTTCTGCAAAACCGTTTTGCCACTCTTCTTTGGGCAGCGTCTTTAAAAAACTATGGTCATACAATAAAAATTTAGGTTGCCTAATCAATCCCACCATATTCTTATAGACCCCAACGTCAATACCATTTTTTCCGCCTATAGAAGCGTCTACCATGGACAGTATGGATGTTGGAACAAAGCCGCAGGCAATGCCTCGCATATACACACCTGCCACATAGCCTGTCATATCCGTAACCACACCACCTCCAACACCAATCAGTGTAGTCTTTCTATCTGCCCCAAAAGTAATGAGTTGGTCAACAATCATATCAACCGTCTGCTGCACTTTATAAGCTTCCCCTGGCTTGAGCACAATAGTATTCCAGCCCTTGAACTTTTTTTTGTGTTTGTTAAAAATGTGCTCGTCTGTTATTACAACAGCTTGGTCTTTTGAAACTAGTTTTTCAAGATGAGAAAAATCAGCGTCAAAAAAATAATCTACCTGAGTATTGGAAAATGTATAGGTCTTCTTTACCATGTTCAAAAATTTGCGATGGCAATCATTCTATAAAAAAAGCATTGGCAAATCTGACTTGAGTCAAATTAATTGCCAATGCTTTGTTTGAAAAATTAGGAGTTCATAATCTTATTCTGATGGTTGATGCTTTCCATATGCACCGCATCAAAATACTTGGTCACAAACTCTTTGCTTAGACCCTGCTTCTCGCCTTTGGCAAAAGCCCTTTCTAGGATGCTATTCCAACGATTGGTTTGCAGGATAGTGATATTGTTGTCTTTTTTGTACTGACCAATTTTCTCAGCAACTTTCATACGCTGACTTAAAATCTGCATCAATTCATCATCTAAATTGTTGATTTGCTGACGCAATTTTTCCAAAGCAGCATGGTATTCTTCACTTGCTGAGTTTTCATTTCTCCAACGAATGCTTCCTACCAATTCACCCAAACGTTCAGGGGTAATTTGTTGTTTGGCATCGCTCCAAGCATTGTCAGGATCAATATGACTTTCAATAATCAAACCATCAAAATCCAAGTCAATAGCAGTTTGTGCTACGTCTTGTAAATTGATTCTGTTACCACAGATATGTGATGGATCATTGATCATCATTACTTCTGGATAACGGCGCTTCATTTCAATAGCCAAATGCCACATAGGCGCGTTACGGTATTCGGTATTTCCATAAGAGCTAAATCCACGATGAATTAAGCCTACATTTTTAATACCTGCTTTTTGAACACGCTCCATGGCACCAATCCAGAGTTCCAAATCTGGATTGATAGGATTCTTAATTAAAACAGGAACGTCTACGCCACGCAAAGCGTCAGCCACGTCTTGCACGCTAAAAGGATTCACAGTAGTTCTGGCACCAATCCACAAAACGTCAACCCCAAAATGCAAAGCGTCTTCCACTTGTTTGGCCGTTGCTACTTCAACCGCTACTGGCAAACCAGAAGCTTTTTTAGCAGCTTGCAACCAAGGCAAACCCTTTGTACCAATCCCTTCAAAACTTCCGGGCCTAGTTCTTGGTTTCCAGATTCCTGCACGCAGGATATCCACTTTGCCTGTTGCGGCTAAACGGGTAGCAGTATTCACCACTTGCTCTTCGGTCTCAGCACTACAAGGGCCGGAAATAATCAGAGGACGTTTTTGCAACAATGCCTCTACTGTAGATACACTTTCAATTGTCTGTTCCATAAAAAAGAATCGCTTGTTTGCTTGGTATTTAAATTTAACACTCTTCTCTCTTAACGCTTCTCTTTCCACTTTTCACTTCTTCCTCCTCTCTTCACTCTTCACTTCCTCTCTTCACTCTTCACTTTTCACTCTTCACTTCCTCTCTTCACTCTTCACTCTTCACTCTTCACTCTTCACTTTCTTCCTACTCCCCTCTTCTAGGCCTACGTGAACGATCTCCAGAAAAACCTGCAGGACCGCCACTATCCGCATCGTTCATACGAATACTACGCCCCTTGTATTTCTTACCGTCTAAGGAACGAATCATTTGTTGTGCAGCACCTTTTTCAATTTCAATCCAACTGTTCATGTCTTTCATATCTATCTTGCCCAAGACTTCCTTTTTCAAGTCACTCATGTCCAAAACAAACTGTAAGAAACTTGCTTTAAAGAAACCATCTTTGGTTCCAAGGTTCACAAACAAACGACTATAACCGCTTCCTCCACCACTACTCTCTCTACCACCGCGTGCATATTGATTTCTTGCATCACCTCTTCCTCCATCAATACCCTGCATACTTCTCTCCCTTGTTCTACCCATTTCTTGACCACGTGGTTCACGAACCGATTTATCGCGCTCGCGCACATTCAAATCTTGTGAATTCTCATAGTATTTTAAGAACCTATCAAATTCCATAGCAGCTACACGTTTTAAGACGTCTTCCTTGCTTACGTCGGCAAATTTCTCTGCCAACATGGGTACATAGGTCTCATAATCACCATGGCTAATATCGGTAGACAATAACTTGTCCATAAAGGAGAAGAATTGTTTTCTACAAACATCTTTACCACTTGGAATATCCATTTTGTGAAACTGCGAATTATTAATGCGTTCAATTTGTTTGAACTTGTACATCTCTTTAGCGTGCACAATAGAAATACAGATACCCTGCATACCAGCCCTTCCTGTTCTACCACTGCGGTGGGTATAGATTTCTACATCATCTGGTAATTCAAAGTTGATAACGTGTGTAATACCCTGTACGTCAATACCACGGGCAGCTACGTCTGTTGCAATCAACAATTGTAAAGTCCTGTCTCTGAACTGACCCATTACTTTGTCACGCTGACCTTGGGTAAGATCTCCGTGCAAGGCATCAATATCATATCCCTCCCTAGTTAATCGCTCAGAAATTTCTTGAGCGTCTAATTTAGTACGGGTAAAGATGATACCATAAATACCTGGATTGAAATCGATAATCCTTTTTAAAGTCTCGTAACGGTGTTGAGCAGTAGTAACATAATATTGATGATCAATATTTTTGTTAGCCGTGTTCACTTTACCTACGATAATTTCCTTAGGATCTTTCATGTACTTCTTACTCACCTTTCGGATTTCAGCTGGCATTGTTGCACTAAACAACCAAGTACTTTCACGCTTTGGAGTATTCTTCAAAATGAATTCAATATCATCTTGGAAACCCATGTTCAGCATTTCATCTGCTTCGTCTAAAACCACGTACTTGATTTGCTCAAGATTGATGGCTTTTCTTTCAATCAAATCAATCAAACGTCCTGGTGTAGCAACTACAATTTGTACGCCTCTTTTCAAATCGCGAATTTGCAATCCGATAGACGCACCACCATACACTGCTACCACCGAAATGCCAGACATGTATTTTTTAAAGAGTTCAATTTCTTTTACGATTTGCATGCACAGTTCTCTTGTTGGACAAACCACCAAGGCCTGAGGATACTTCGCAGCAGCGTCAATAATGTGCAGCAATGGTAATCCAAATGCTGCTGTCTTTCCCGTACCCGTTTGTGCTAAGCCGATAAAATCTTGTGTTCCGCTTAGCAATATAGGTATTGCTTGTTCTTGTATTGCGGTTGGGTTCACATACCCCAACTCATCGGTTGCCTGAATCAATCTCGCATCAATTCCCAACCCTTCAAATGTCATCATGTATTAAAAAATTTGCGGCAAAGGTACTTTTAATAGTGGGCTTTGCCTGTTTTTTGTTTGTTAATCCAATAGCAGTGCTTATTTCAGAATCCTCTTGATCCCATTTGCCTGCTCAATCAATTCCTTTAAATAGTCATAATTCTCCTTTTCTAAACAGGATTTGAATTTGCGCAGCTGCGCAATATGCTCATTGAGCACGTCTAGCACATTCTCTTTATTCTGCATAAAAATGGGAACCCACATGTCTGGATTACTCTTTGCCAGACGTACCGTACTCTCAAAACCACCACTGGCTAGCTCAAAAATGGCATCTTCCCCCTTTTCTTTCTCTAAAACCGTGTTAGCCAGGGCAAAAGAAGTGATATGTGAAATATGACTCACATATGCCACGTGTACGTCATGATCCTTGGCATTCATGTATACGCGGTGCATGCCCATGGCTTCATAAGCCGCTTCTACCATAGCCAAAGCATCTGAATCATTCTCCTCTTTATTACAAATTACCGTGGCTTTATTTCTAAAAGCCCCTATAACGGCAGCTTGTGGACCGCTATATTCTGTGCCCCACATGGGGTGGGTTGCTACAAATCTTCCCCTTTGGGGGTGATTTGCTATACAATTTAAGAGTCCTTCTTTGGTTGATCCTACATCCATGATCACCTGCTTTTCTGTCAAGTCCAATATATGAGGGAGAATTTTTTCAGCCGCATTTACTGGAATGGCTAGTATAATCAAGTCTGATGCCGCAATAGCCTCATCCAGCGGCAGTATACTGTCTACCAATTTTAATTCCAACGCTTGTTGTTGGTGAACTAGATTCTGGTCTACTCCTATCACAGCATCTGCAAAGCCCTGCTCTTTTAAAGCCAGTGCCATGGATCCACCAATTAAACCAATACCTACTATTGCAATACGCATAATTTGTTTTTTTCAGATTTGTTTCACGCTTTCAATGGCCTGTTCAAACCTTTCAACAGAACCACATAGACTTACCCTAATATAACCATTCCCAGCTGATCCAAAAATGCCCCCAGGCGTAATAAACACATTGGCTTCATACAAGACTTTATCACTCACGGCATAACCATCGGCGTAGCCATTTGGAATCTTTGCCCAAACAAACATACCCACTTGGTCCTTAGAATAGGTTGCCCCAATTAAGTCTAAGAGTTCAAATACTTTTTTCCTTCTAGCAGCATAAATAGTATTTACGCTATCATACCAATCCTTACCCAGGCTCAAAGCCTTTGCTGCGGCCAATTGCAAGGGTAAGAACATGCCGCTATCCATATTGCTTTTGAATCGTAGAATCTCATCAATCCTTTCTTTGGCAGCACAAAGCATGCCTACACGCCAACCAGCCATATTTTGACTCTTGCTTAGAGAGTTTAATTCAATTACAATGTCTTTGGCACCTGGTACACTTAATAAACTAAACGGGTTTTCATTTAAAATAAAACTATAGGGATTGTCATGACAAATCAAGATCTGGTGTTTGATGCCAAATGCTATCAATTTTTCCATCAATGCCTTGCTGGCTAATTGACCCGTTGGCATATGGGGATAGTTAACCCAAAACAGTTTTACCCTACTAAGGTCTGTTTGTTCCAAAGCTTCAAAATCGGGCTCCCAATGATTGGCTTCTTTTAGTTCATATGGGACTGCAGTTCCGCCTGCTAATTTTACGGCAGAACTATAAGTAGGATAACCCGGATTGGGAATCAAAGCTTGGTCGCCTTCATTTAAATAAGTCATGCAGATATGCATAATCCCTTCCTTGCTTCCAATCAAGGGAAGAATTTCTGTGTCTGGATTCAGGTCAACGCCATACCATTTTGCATACCAGTCTTTGATGGCACTCCTCAAAATGGGAGAACCTTTATAGCTCTGATAAGCATGCACATTGGGCTTGGCCGATTCTTCCTGTAATACTTTGATCACGTCTGGATGCGGCGGTAGGTCTGGACTACCAATACCCAAATTAATAATTGCTTTTCCAGCTTTGTTCAGTTCATCTATTTCACGCAACTTCTGTGAAAAATAATATTCTCCAATACCTTCTAGTCTGGTTGATGTGCTAATGGCCATAACTATCCTTTTACAATTTTTCCTGATTGATAAATACCAAAAACCTTAACGCTATTGGTTAAACTTTCTATGCCTTCCATCACTTGATCCAATTGAGCGCGTTGTTCAAATTCTAAATCGGCATAAAAGCCATATTTAAAATTGCTTCCCGGAATGGGCATGCTTTGCAATTTGCTAAGGTTAATATCCGCATCTGCAATCACTGTTAGTACTTTGGCCAAGATGCCCTTGCTATGATTGGTTTGAAAATAAATGGATGACTTATTGGCCAAGGGAATATCAATGGCTTCTTTTTCTCTTTGCAAAACCAGAAAACGCGTGAAATTATTCTTCATGGTTTGGATACTGGGAGCCAACACGTCTAACTCAAATAATTCAGCTGACAATTTACTAGCTATCGCTGCTGCGTGTTTGCTTCTATGCTGGTGCACCAATTTAGCACTCAGTGCGGTATCTTCTGTTTCAACCAGTTTCCAATTATATTGTTCTAAATACTCTAGACATTGTAAAATGGCCATGGGGTGACTATGCACTTCTTTAATATCTTCCAGTTTTACTCCGGGATTTACTAATAAGTTTTGGCTAATACTCAAATACACTTCGGCAACTACTTTGAGTTTGCTTTTTTGCAACAAATTATAATTGGGAAGAATACTTCCTGCAATAGAATTTTCTATGGCCATGATAGCACCACTAGATGCATTTTTATCAGAACAAATTCTGATTAAGTCTCTAAATGTGGCACATGGAATTACTTCTACGGCCTTACCATAGATATTTCTGGCAGCCACTTGATGAAAACTTCCTTCGTAACCCTGAATGGCGATTCCTTTACCACATTCAAATACTGACTTTTCCAAATTCCCCTTTTTCTGTTTGTCTTTGTCCATTTTTCTAAATTTCCATCCCGCTATACGGGCAAAAAAAAACCCGGCTATTTGCCGGGATATGATGTTCAAGTTTTTAATTAAGCTTTAGCAAACACTACCCGGCTACTCTGTTTAAAGTAGAAATAAAAGAAAAAATAAAATCGGGTGTTGTTCAACAATGTTTGCATATTAAATCAAATATAATCAAACAAATGATTGCCTCCAACCATTTTGCCAAAAAATTTAGCTAACAAACATTCGCTTGCAACTTGCGATTAGGGCAAAAAAAGGGTCCCTCCGTGGAAACGGAGCGACCTCTAACGATTGCTTGCCATATGAAAAATTGGTGTTAAGCTAATTCTGACCTACAAGCTAAGTCTCACAAAATCCTCCGCACATTAGCCTTTTAATAATTTATTTCTTAGCAGCAGAATCAACTTTTGCAGCAGCAGAATCAACTTTTGCAGCAGCAGAATCAACTTTCACAGCAGCAGAATCAACAGCAACTACAGCAGAATCAACTTTAGCTTCTTTGTTTTCACCAGAATTACAAGCTGCGAAAGCGCCTAGTGCAAGAACGAATAATACTTTTTTCATTTTGTTTGTGTTTTTGGTTTGAGTGAATTTATTATTAATACCAGAAGGGTATAAAAGGTAACCTCCTTGTTGAAAAATATTTAAAAAATAATTTTTAGACCCATTTTGGGTTACTTTTATCCACTTACTAGTATTAAAAGCAGCATCGTGAAAGCTGAACAGAACGAACAAGCATTACTGAAAGGACTGGCCAATAACGACTCCAAAGCCATCGAAACCATTTATAAAGATAATTTTAATATGGTTCAGGCTTTTGTGTTGAATAATAATGGCAGCTATGACGACGCTAGGGATATTTTCCAGGAAGCAATGATTGCACTATATGAAAAAGCGCAAAGCGAATCATTTGTCTTAACCTGTCAAATAAAAACCTATGTATATTCCATATGCAGGAGACTGTGGCTTAAAAAACTACAGCAAATGGGAAGATTCTCTAATCAGGTGGATAACCTGGACGAGACTATTGCTGTTGAGGATGATCTTGAGATTCACGAAAAACGCAACGCCGAGTTTGCGATAATGGACCGAGCCATGAAAAGCTTGGGTGAACCTTGCAAGAGTTTGTTAGAGGCTTACTATGTAAAGAAAATGGGCATGCAGGAACTAGCGGAAGAATTTGGTTATACCAATGCCGACAACGCCAAGAACCAGAAGTACAAATGCCTGATGAGGTTGAAGAAATTGTTTTTTTCGCAATATAATATCGGAGAATAAGTACCATGGATGACATTCAATTACTAGCAGCCATTGAGAGCTACCTTGCCGGGGAGATGAATCCTCAGGAGCAAGCTTTCTTTGAAGCACTGCGCAAGAAAACCCCGGAGATTGACCAGATGGTGGTGGAACACAATATGTTCCTGCATCAAATGGACAGTTATGTGGCTTACCAAAATATCAAGCATACCCTTCACCAAGTTCATCAGGACTTGGTAGAAACGGGGAATTTGTATGAAGGAGGAGAAGTTTCTACCAAAGTACAGGTTGTGCAATTGTGGAACAGGTATAAAAGAGTAGCGGCCATTGCGGCTTCTGTTGGTGGTGTTATTGCTTTATTTATTAGTGGATTAATGGCTTTTTTCTCGCCGGTAAGTGGCAATCAATTACAACAATTGAGCAAGGATATTGAAATCATTAAACGCAACCAACAGGTACAAGGTTCTTTGATCAACGAAGTAAAAACCAAGATTCCTACAGGCGTTAAGATGGTGAGTGGTGGGTCTGGATTTTTGATTGATCCAAAAGGTTTTATTATTACCAATGCACACGTGTTAAAAGGAACATCAGCCATTGTGGTTGATAGCAAGGGAAGAGAGTTCAATGCATCTATAGTACATATAGATAATCAAAAAGATTTGGCTATTCTGAAAATTAATGACGCTGACTTCAAACCTTCCAAAAAACTTCCTTATGGCATTGGAAAAAGGAATGCAGATTTGGGTGATGAAATTTTCACTTTGGGTTATCCAAGAAATGACATTGTATACGGCGTTGGGTATCTAAGCGCAAAGACAGGTTTTAACGGAGATTCTCTGAGCTATCAAATTCAAATTAGTGCCAATCCGGGTAACTCAGGTGGTCCTGTTTTAAATAACAATGGAGAAGTTATTGGAGTTCTTAGTACTCGCCAGGCGCAGGCCGATGGGGTTGCTTTTGCAGTCAAATCTAAAAACATTCATGATTTTGTAGAAGAAGCCAAGAAAACTGATACTGCTTTAGAAAATATCAAAATCCCTGTTCGCGCCAATATGAAGGGAATTGAACGCAAACAACAAATTAATAGAGTAGCTGATTGCGTGTTCAACGTAAAAGCATTCAGTCAAAAATAGACAGTTGGTTTTTTTAAAATAAGTAAGCCCCCGACCAATAACGTCGGGGGTTTGCTATTTGTGGGGTTGTATAGCTTGTCTATTGGGTTATTGGAAGTGAATTGGGATTGAGTCATGGACATAAAAAAAGGGGAAATCCCCTTTTTTTATGTCCGTATTCTTTGTTCTTTTTATTTTCCTACATCAAAACTTAAATTCAATTTTGACTTTTGAATTTTGACTTTCTAACCTACCCCCAAAGATTAGATGGATAAGTTCCATCTGCTACCAAGGCATTGATGCTAGCTTGAACATGGGGTGCGTCTTCTTTATAAGTAACACCAAACCACTGAGCAGATGTTGGAACTACTTTAACAGTTCCTCTACCCGACTTCATAAATTGACCAGTTACGTTTGGAATAAAGAATTCAGACTTAGGATTCTGTAAATTCTTTTCATCACTCAAGAATTCTTGGAAATAGGTTTCGCAAACCTCAATGAATCCTGGGGCAAAACATAGGTAGTTCATACTTACTAATGAATCTTCACTTACTTTATGCAATCCTGTAGCATCTTCATAGGTAATGACTCCCGACTCATTGCGAAAGATGCTTGTTCGCTCATTAATATCCGTTAAATTATGATTGGCGTCAACAGCACATACACCACGGCTAACACTGCCAAAATCGCTCAACGTCTTTTTTAATTCATATCCAACAATACAATAAGTTTGTTCATTGCATTGATTCACCAAAAAATCGTAGGCTTTTACAAAGGCGTCTGTTCCATAATAGTCGTCTGCATTAATAACGGCAAATGGTTCATTCACTTTACCCTTGCAACATAATACCGCATGGGCTGTTCCCCAAGGCTTGGTTCTTTCTGCAGGAACTTGTTTGTCACCCATAAAAGACTTTAAATCTTGGTAAACATAATCAGTAGCCATTTTACCTTTTAATTTGGGTTCAAATATGGCTTTAAAATTGTCAGCAAAATCTTCTCGAATGATAAATACTACTTTTTCAAAACCCGCTTTGATAGCATCAAAGATGGAGTAGTCCATGATGGTTTCACCACTAGGTCCAAAGGATTGTGTTTGTTTTTGGCTGCCATATCGGCTTGCCATACCTGCTGCTAATATTACCAGTGTTGGTTTCATAAAATCTTGTTTATTTACTTTTAAAAATAGAAACTTGATTCAAAGAGAATGACTACTTTTCTGTTCCTGAAAAGAATCATATAGTATTTTTTTGGGCTATAAAGTTACTAGATTATTACCAACCAATCATCAGATGCTCCCTTAAATAATGCTACAAAAGCCTCGAATTCAACTACTAAAATCTTTTACAAATAATCATATTTGTACAGAAATCTTGCGTTTAGATGAAATGCATCCAGTCATTAGTGGTAACAAATGGTATAAACTAAAGTATTACTTGGAAGATGCCATTCAGCAAGGCGCAACTGAAATAGCCAGTTTTGGGGGAGCTTATTCCAACCACTTAGTGGCTTTAGCCCTGGCTAGCAAGCATGCCGGTCTTGGTGTCACCGGATTTATTAGAGGAGAAGCTGGACCAATTGCATCACCCACCCTTGTAGCGGCTATGGACTATGGGATGAAACTGGTGTATTTGACTAGGGAGCAATATCAAAACAAGGAGGCAATTGAAATTCAATACCAAGCAACTGGTCGTTATTTTGTGGCAGAGGGTGGGTATGGCGCGTTAGGTGTACAAGGAGCCGCTAGTATTTTGGATGGTTTTAATTGGGAGTCCTATACCCATATGGTATGTTCAGTAGGATCTGGCACCATGGCTGCTGGTTTTCTTTCTAGGCTAGCACCACATCAACAACTCATTGGGATAAGTTCTCAAAAAAACAATGCTTCACTCAAAAACGCTGTTTTGCATTTTAGCCCTTCTGAAAAACATCCTCAATTTGAATTAGTCGAAGATTTTCATTTTGGTGGTTTTGCCAAACATCCACCTGAACTATTAGCATACATGCGAGCACTATGGGAAAGAGAATCTCTACCAACAGATATAGTTTATACCAGTAAACTATGTTTTGCTGTTGAACAGTTGATTGCTGCCAATAGATTTGTTACAGGTAGTAAGCTGCTAGTCATTCATAGCGGAGGACTTCAAGGAAACCATTCACTAAATAAAGACATGCTACCCTTTTAATCAGATTTTTCACAACTATCTTTGGTACCATGAAATGGTGTTCTCCCTACTGTTTATTCTTACTTGTGTGCATCAGCCAATTGGGGTTAACTAATGCACAAGAAACCCTACCTAATTTTAAAGTCAAAGACTTGGGTAAAAAAGGAGTAGTGGTATCTTGGTTAAATCCATTCAAGAACTGCCAGCAACTATCAGTACAAAGGTCAACAGATTCCATTCAATTCAAAACCATCTTACACGCTCAAACTCCCAATAGGTATGACAATGGGTTTGTTGATAAAGCCCCTGCGGAAAGACCTTTGTATTACAGAATCTATTATGTGCTAGATGGGGGTAATTTTTACTTTTCCACTATCCAAACAATTAAGCCTAATAAGGAATCAATTCCATCAACTTCAGTATGGAAACCCTCTAGATTTGTTTTTTGTACTGGTAAGGGCACACCTACTATTCTATTACCCGATGCAAGGAAACACTTGTATAGACTGGTCTTCAAAGAAGAAAACGGATCTACTATTTTTGAAATAAATACACTAAAAGAAACAACAACCTATTTAGACAAAGCCAATTTTGTGCATTCCGGCTGGTTTCTTTTTGACTTGTATGAAGATGGAAATTTAAAAGAACAAGGGAAAATTTTGTTACAAAAAGATGCTACTAACCGCTAATCAGTTGACAAGAAAATACTTGTTCAAAATGTTTTTTCACTCGGCACTTAACTTCTTCCATGGACACCATTCTTCCCAGCTCTTTTTCCAATGAGGTCACTTGTTTATTTTCTATTCCACAGGGTACAATAAACTCAAAATAATCCAAATGGGTATTCACATTAAATGCAAATCCATGCATGGTAATCCAACGGCTACATTTAATACCCATGGCACAAATCTTTCTAGCTTTTGTAGGATCCAATGGGTCAAGCCAAACACCTGTTTCCCCCTTGCTTCTTTCTCCTACAAGCCCATAATCTGCCATAGTTAGAATTATGACTTCTTCTAAACTACGGAGATACCAACCCAGATCTGGTTGAAATTTTTCCAAATCTAAAATGGGATAGCCTACCAATTGTTCTGGTCCATGAAAAGTAATATCGCCACCTCTATTTATATGAAAGTATTCAATTCCTTTATCTTTCAATTCTTGCTCATCAATTAACAAGTGTTCCAATTTACCACTTTTACCTAATGTATAAACTGGAGGATGTTCCACAAAAAGCAAGTGCTGCATGGTGGGAACTTGATTTGCTGGCAGTTCTCCCATTTTCCTAAAAGCCGCTTTGATATCAGCATTTTCTTTGAGCAATTGCTCTTGAAAATCCCATACTAGCTGATAAGACTTAAGCCCAAGATCCTGAAATTGCACTTGTTCTTGCATAAGGTAAAATTAAGCAATATGGGCTTATGAGGGAACATTCCTATTTTTACCAAATGGAAACAGCCTCAGATTTTATTGCTGACGAAGGATCGGAAGAACTATACGAACGAAAAGCCTTTACGGTAAACAAGGGACAAGAGCCTTTGAGGATTGACAAGTTTGTAAAAATGCACATTGAAGGGGCTACCCGCAATAAGGTTCAAAATGGCATTGACGCAGGTTTTGTAACGGTGAATGGAAAAATTGTCAAACAGAATTACAAGGTAAAACCGGGTGATGAAATAGTATTTCTGAGCTATATCAATCCGGAACATACTGAGCTTAAACTAGAAAACATTCCACTCAATATTGTGTATGAAGATGATTCCTTAATGGTGATCAATAAGCCAGCCAATATGGTGGTGCATCCTGGCGTAGGTAATTATTCTGGTACATTACTAAATGGCGTTGCTTATTATCTAAAACAACAAAATCCTAGTTTAGACGAAGACGCACTACCCCGTTTTGGATTGGTTCATAGAATAGACAAGAACACCACGGGATTAATTGTACTAGCCAAAACAGGAGAGTCTGCGGCACACTTGGCCAAACAGTTCTTTAACCATACCGTTTCTAGAAAGTATATGGCTTTAGTCTGGGGTGATGTTAAGGAAGACGAAGGCACTATTACGGGACATATTGCACGCCATAAACAGCATAGAAAAATGTTTGACGTTTATCCAGAAGGAGAAATAGGCAAACACGCCATTACCCATTATCGGGTCTTAGAAAGATACAATTATGTAACCCTAGTAGAATGCGTTTTGGAAACTGGGCGTACCCACCAAATTAGGGTACACATGAAACATATTGGCCATACCCTTTTTAATGATTTTGAATATGGTGGTGATAGAATTTTAAAAGGCACCATTTATACTAGGTACAAACAATTTGTAGACAATTGTTTTGAATCCTGCCCTAGGTGTGCCTTACACGCCAAAACATTAGGTTTTGTGCATCCCGTTACTGGAAAAGAAATGTTTTTTGAATCTCCAATACCCGAAGACATGGAGCAAGTAATTGCTAGATGGAAAAACTATATTGGCAACAAAAACGAGTTCTAGTTGAAACGGCAGCAACCTATCCGCATTCTGGCTAAAAAAATCTTGTCCAGGCTTCCTATAGCATTGACCAAGAATGAACAATATGACAGATTAACCCAACGGATCATTCAACAAGTTTGCCAACCCAATAGCAATTGTATTGATATTGGCGCACATGAGGGTAAGATCCTTGCCATGATGTTGACAGCTTCACCAAATGGAAGGCACCATGCATTTGAGCCCATTCCTGCCCTATATGAACAATTGAAGAAAGACTTTGGCGCTAGGGCGATGATTCATCATCAAGCACTTTCTAATCAAGCAGGCTTTATTAATTTTAATCTTGTCTTGTCAAATCCTGCATTAAGCGGCATTCATAAAAGACCTTATTGGAAAAAAGAAATAGATACTACCATTCAAGTAACAACTGCACCATTAGACCATTTGATTGATGTAACCGAACAAATTGATTTGATTAAAATGGATGTAGAAGGAGCTGAATTATGGGTATTGGAAGGTGCTGTCAATACCATTAACCGATGTAGACCATTTATTCTATTTGAATGCGGCAATATGGGAGGACAAGCCTATGATTTTTCTGCCAAAGCTGCTTTTGACCTATTGGATTTACGGCTAAAATACCAGCTATTCACATTGGATGGCTGGCTCAAGCATCAACCTGCTTTGAGCTTTGCTGATTTTCAACAGCATTTTGAACAAGGAACAGAGTTTTTCTTTTTAGCCATCCCAAAATAGTTTCACAAAAACCGCTGTATGAATAAAGGCTTACAAGAAAGAGCGCATTGTTTAAAAGGAATCTCCCCTAAAATTAAAATTGAGCGAGACATGGTGAAATAGATTCTGCTGGTAAAAACCCGTTGCATAATGCATGTGCAATTTGTCAAGGAGTAATCCAATACCTAGGGTAAATCCATTCAAACCATTGGTCATATTATAGGCATTCAAACTCTGTCTTCTCAAAAGATTTAAGCCCGCATTTACTTGTAGCTTTTCACTTAAAAAAATCTCTGTAGAGAATACCAAATGAGATAAGAATTTCTGAGCACCATTATTGCTTCTGTTTGGAACAATCCCTTCCATTTGGTTAAAAGTGGTATCGCTGTACAAAATATTCCAGCGATGCAGGTGTTGCGCTGTAAGGGAAAATTGAAAAGGTGCTTTTGCCAACCGTTTGGTTATGCCCATTTGCAAGTCAAAGGGTAGTTCTTCTTTGGGCTGCAAACCGTCATAGGTTTTTAATTGTGCACCCATATTCTTCACCAAGATACTAGCTTGCAATTCTGATTCCTCATCATGATAAGCCAAGCCAACATCAAAACCTATTCCATTGGATTGATATTGACCATAATTTGAACCAATAAACTTGGCATTCACGCCATACCACCAACGTTCATGGTATTGCTTTGAAAATCCCAATTGTATTACATAGTCCTTGGGTTGAAAAGTTCCTAAAATATTGCCTGAAGCATCGGTTTGGATTAGGTTTCCATAATCCAAATATTGCACCCCAAGTGAAAAATTACTATTGTATTTGTTAGAGTGCATAGCGGTATTAAAACCATATTGTTGCAAGCCTTGGGCAAAACTGTAAAAACCGGCACTGACACCGCCATGCATCTCATCTCGCAAGAGAGCTGGGTTATTAAATGCCAATCCCAAGTCCTTTCCTATGCTAGAAATATTCACCCCTCCAAGGGATGCTTGTTTTGCAGAAATGGGTTGGTTCAGAAAATTAAACACAGCATTACCACCCAGCGTCTGAGCGTTCAATAGTATGGGACTTGTCCATACCATGCAAAGGAATATTGGAATAATGCGTTTCATTCAAGTTCAAATCTAAGCAGGGATGGCTTATTCGCCAGAAAAAAAATCCCCCGATTTCGGGGGATTTAAGATAAGTATATACGATTAAACCAAGGCCAGCTCCAATACTTGGTGCATGGTTTTCACATAATGGAATTGCATGCCCTTGATAAAATTGCTATCAATTTCTTTAACGTCCTTTTCATTCATGCTGCAAAGAATAATTTCTCTTAAGCCAGAACGCTTAGCAGCCAAGACTTTTTCCTTAATGCCACCTACAGGTAATACTTGACCTCTGAGGGTAATTTCACCCGTCATAGCCAAATAAGACTTCACTTTTCTACCCGTAAAGGCAGAGGCCAAGGCGGTAAGCATGGTAACACCAGCACTAGGACCATCTTTTGGTACAGCTCCTTCTGGAACGTGAATATGAATACTTTTCTTAGCAAAGACTTCTGGATCAATGCCGTATTTGCGGGCATTCGCTTGCAAGAAACTCAAAGCCGTGCTAGCACTTTCTTTCATCACATTCCCAAGGTTACCTGTTAGTTTCATATCGCCCTTACCATCGCCTACAATAACTTCTATAAAGAGGATATCTCCACCCACATAGGTCCACGCAAGACCTACCGCAACCCCAGCCATATTAGCGGTCTTGTAGATTTCATTACTATACCTTGACTGTCCCAGAATCTTCTCCAGGTCAGCTGCCGTTAATATTGGTTTTACTTTATCCTTAATGGCCAGTTCCTTTGCTTGATAACGCATAATAGACGCCAACTGCCTATCTAATTCTCTTACCCCACTTTCTCTAGTATATTGTTCTATTACTTTTTCTAGAACCTTGTCATTAATTTTGAAATTGACATTTACCAAACCATGTGCTTCCTTTTGTTTGGGCAACAAATGTCTTTTGGCTATTTCTACTTTCTCTTCAACCGCATAACCACTTAGGTCAATGATTTCCAAACGGTCTCTAAGGGCGGGTTGAATATTTTGAATATTATTAGCGGTAGCAATAAATAGTACTTTGCTCAGGTCATATTCTAACTCCAAATAGTTGTCATAAAAACTATGGTTTTGCTCAGGGTCTAATACTTCTAACAAAGCAGAAGATGGATCACTTCTTCCATCCATTCCTATCTTATCAATTTCATCTAAGATCATCACTGGATTAGAAGACTTACACTTTCTAATTTGCTGTACAATTCTTCCGGGCATAGCACCAATATAGGTTTTGCGATGCCCTCTTATTTCACTTTCATCATGCAAACCGCCTAAACTTACGCGCACATATTTTCTACCAATGGCGTGTGCAATTGATTTACCCAAAGAAGTTTTACCAATTCCGGGAGGTCCCAAGAAACAAAGGATGGGACTTTTCATGTCTCCTTTTAACTTTAGTACCGCCAAATATTCAATAATCCGGCTCTTGATTTTGGTCATGCCATAATGATCCTTGTCAAGCACTTTCTGTGCATGCTTCAGGTCATAATTATCCGCTGAATAATCCTGCCAAGGCAGGTCTAACATGAGGTCCAAATGATTGTAGACAATACTGTAATCCGGCGTGGATGCGTGCATCCTTTCCAATTTCTCAATGCCCTTATTGAATAAATTTTTTGCAGCTTCGGGCCATTTTTTTCCCTCCGCTTTTTTCTTCATATCTGCAATCTCCCGGTCATTGCTGTCTCCGCCCAATTCGTCTTTGATACTCTTGAGTTGCTGTTGTAAGAAGTATTCCCTTTGTTGCTTATCTAGTTCAGTGCGGGTCTTATTGGTCACTTTATCCTTGAGCTCTGCGTATTGCAATTCTGTATTTAAAATATGAATCAAGTGCTCTGCTCTTTTATGAATATCATGTATCTCTAGCAAACTTTGCTTTTCAGCTAAGTCACTATTGAGATTGCTACTCACAAAATTAATAAGGAAGCTAGGATGCTCTATATTTTTTAAAATAATGGAAGCTTCTGTAGGCAAATTGGGAGACAAATGAATAATCTGTGCGGCCAATTCCTTAATACTAGCCACATAGACTTTAAAATCGTCTTCAATTGGCAATTCATCTTCTGGGAATAAACGAATTTGGGCGGTGAAATAAGGATCATCCGTCTTCATTTCAAGTAATTCAAATCGCTTTTTGCCTTGTATGATAATGGTAGTTCCCCCATCTGGCATTTTGATCAACTTTACTATCTTGGCCACCGTGCCAATCTTGCAGAGTTCTTCCGCAGTAGGTTCTTCTATATTGGCGTCTTTTTGAGCCACAACCCCTATGAGCTTGTCTAATTTATAGGCATCATTCACTGCTTTAATACTCTTGTCTCTCCCAACGGTGATGGGCAAAACCACTCCTGGAAACAATACGGTGTTTCTCAAAGGCAGAATGGGTAATATATCAGGGATCACCAAATTTTTGTCCTGCTCCCCATCTTGTTCATTGATTGGGATAATGGGCATAAAATCGGTTTCATCTTCGGAACGGAAAAAAAGCTTTTCTTTCAACATAGTCTAATCTTTGGTCAATCTGTCACTCCCAATTCATCAAATGTATTTAAAGAAGGGAGACGAAACTAGAGCAAGAACGATGCCACTGACAGCAAAGCTGCAAAAATGGTACAAACTGGCACAAAAAAAATCCTCCCGTTTTTCGGGAGGACCTTCTTGCAAGAAGTAATATTGGAAATACTTGGTATTTCTACAATTTTTACTACAAATTATTTCTTTGCAGCAGAATCAACTTTTGCAGCAGCAGAGTCAACTTTTACAGCAGAAGAATCAACAGTTACAGCAGCAGAATCAACAGTTACAGCTGGAGTGTCAGCTTTAACTTCTTTGTTCTCACCGTTGTTACAAGCAGCCATTACGCCTGCTACAGCCAAAATTGCGAATACTTTTTTCATGTAATTGTTTTTTTAAAATTTTAAATGGAGGCAAAGATAATGGTCCAAGTTAATTTTACAAATAAAATAACATATATTTTTTAATTTAATAGCTTACTTCTTTCTGAAAAAGATTCGGATGGGTACTCCAGTTAGCCTAAACTTGGTTCTGAGTTGGTTTTCCAGGTAGTTTTTGTAAGCCGATTTAATATCGTCTGGATAATTGGTAAAAAAGGCAAAAGAAGGAACCGCAGTAGGTAATTGGGTCACATATTTGATTTTTACTGTATTACCCCTAACTACCGGTGCGTGATAGGCTTCTACTGCTTTTAGCATGATCTCGTTTAACTGAGAAGTAGGAATTTTACGATTCCTATTTTCATACACGTCCAAAGCCAATTCAATGGCTTTGAAAATTCTAGTCTTTTCAGTTACTGATATAAAGAGGACTGGAACATCTGTAAAAGGCGCCAATTTGACTTTTAAGGCTTTCTCATAGTCACGAGCCGTATTGGTTTCTTTTTCCACCAAATCCCATTTATTCACTAGTACTACAATGCCCTTGCCTTTTCTAGTTGCCAAGGAAAAGATACTAACGTCCTGAGCGGTTACCCCTTTGCCAGCGTCAATGAGCAACATACAAACGTCCGCCTCATCCATTGCCTTAATAGCGCGAATAATGCTATAAAATTCTAAGTCTTCTTTTTCCTTGTTTTTCTTACGAATCCCTGCGGTATCTATCAACATGAATTCTTTTTGAAACATGTTATAGTGCGTATGGATGGTATCTCTAGTAGTGCCTGCAATATCACTGACAATGGTACGCTCTTGACCAATTAAAGCATTGAGCAAAGAAGATTTACCTGCATTGGGCTGTCCAATAATGGCAAATTTTGGAAGTGAGTTCTCACGCAAGGTTTCATCGGAATCTTCTTCCTTCATTCCTTCTGTAACCGCATCCAAGACTTCTCCCGTTCCCGTACCAGTAATAGAACTAACAAAATAGGTATTTTCAAAACCCAAACTATAAAATTCTGTTGCTTCTAATTGACGTGTTCCGTTGTCCACTTTATTCACCACCAAATAAACTGGTTTGGTAGTTCTGCGCAACAAGTCTGCCATGGTATCGTCTAGGTCAGTAATTCCTGTAACCACGTCTACCATGAACACAATACAATTGGCTTCATCAATGGCAATTTTTACTTGCTTGCGAATTTCGCGTTCAAAAACATCATCCGTATGTGGTACAAAACCGCCCGTGTCAATCACGTTAAAAGTTTTACCATTCCAGTCTGTAACACCATACTGACGATCACGGGTAACACCGCTAATATCGTCCACAATGGCTTTACGCTCTTCTAATAAACGGTTAAAAAAAGTACTCTTGCCCACATTGGGTCTTCCTACAATGGCTACTGTATAACTCATAATCCCTAATTGTTGTGTTGTTTATTTATATCCATATTCCCTTAAGTGCATGTCATTGTCACGCCATTTGGGCCTAACTTTTACAAACAATTCTAAGAATACTTTACTGCCAATAAACTGTTCTATATCGGCCCTGGCCAAAATGCCAATTTCTCTAATCATTTTCCCCTTCTCTCCAATGATGATGGACTTTTGGGTATCTCTTTGAACAATTATATCAGCTTGAATTTTTACAATGTCTTCTCTTTCTTTGAACTCGTTAATTAGCACTGCTGCATGATAGGGAATCTCGTCTCCAAACAATTGGTAGATTTTTTCCCTGATCAATTCCGACACAAAGAATTTGGTAGGCAAGTCACTCAAATCTTCTTCACTATAAAAGGGATGCCCCTCTGGCAATAAAGAAAGAATGGCGTCTAACAATTTATTCAAATGCACTTTTTGGAGTGCTGATATTTTTACAATCTTGGTACAGTAAGATTTTTCGGAAAAGAATTTTTCGGCCAAGGCCAATCTACCATTACCTGCTTTGTCAATTTTATTTAAGACCACCAGTCCTGGAACTTTCAACCTGAGTTTTTGAAAAATGCCATCAATCTCTTCTAAGTCTTCATTGGCGTCCACAATGAGCAGTGCAATATCAGCGTCTTCTAGGGCGCTTTTTACTGATTGCATCATATGCTCATGCAATTTGTATTGGGGGTCAATGATTCCGGGGGTGTCTGAAAAGATTACCTGATATTCATCTGGCTTGTTTAAAAAAGCCTTGATTCTATGACGGGTAGTTTGAGCCTTTGGCGATGTAATAGCCATTTTCTCTCCCACCAATGCATTGATGAGGGTACTCTTGCCCGCATTGGGCTTGCCAAAAATGTTTACAAAACCTACTTTCATCTGGTATAACCCGACTAATACTCAAGAGAAACCGGGAATTTTTTTTTATGTTTTGGGGCAATGCTGCCCCTGCCGTATATTTTAATAATAAATATACAAATAACAAAGGCCTCAAACGAGGCCTTTTATGTTGCGAGAGGAGGGATCGAACCTCCGACCTTCGGGTTATGAGCCCGACGAGCTACCGCTGCTCTATCTCGCGATATAAGATTGAAAAAAAATCGCTTTTATTTCCATCCAATTTCATTTTCACTAACCAGTTTCTGTTGAATGGGGAGCAAAAGTAGGGTTTGCTGGCTTACCAACCAAAAAAAACTGTTTAATCGTCTGTTTTTCTTTTTACCGAAGCTCCTCCACTACTGCTAATATTACGGATCATTCCTTCTCCTCTGTAATAGATATTGCTTCCTCCACTAGCGTCCGCATTCAATTCTTTTTGAATGGTTACCCGAATATTGGAAGCACCTGATGCGTCTAATTTGCCATAGTCTGCTTTTAGATCAAACGCTTTGATACTACAAGCACCGCTGGCATCTACGTCAAGTTTATCTGCTTTTCCAGAGACTTTTACATTAGAAGCACCACTAGCTTCCAGCTTCAATAGTCCTACCTGTACTTCTCCTGTGTAGTCACTAGCTCCCGATAATTGAATTTTTAATTCAGGTACTCTAATGGCTTCTGTAGATTTTACATTACAAGCACCAGAAGCTTCTACCCTACTGAGGTTCTTGAACGTCACATAAGCTTTCATTTTATTATTGCCCCAGGTTTTCCAATTCCACCCCTTACCATCAAAATAAATGTGGAGGGTGCCATTCTTTACCTCGGTTCTGATTCTACCAACGGCTTCGGCCGAACCAGCACTTACCGCTGCGGCTTCTTCATTTCCTTGAGAAAGATATAGGTCAATAGCACCTGACACTTCTATGGCAGTAAAACCAGAGACCATTCTAGCCTCTGCATTGGCATCAAAAACCAGGTTCTTTTCATTTTGGGCATTGGCAGAAAAAAATCCCACCCCCAATCCCAGTAATAATATCAATTGTTTCATTTGTTGCATTTTATATTGAAACGAAGCTCTGGCCCTAAAGTTACAGTTGGTTCGTATTAATTAATGCCTAATTTTGCCTTAGAACATTCCTCGGGGTGCTTGTGTGCAAACACAGGCTGAGAAAATACCCGTTGAACCTGAACAGGGTAATGCCTGCGAAGGGAAGGTGTACTGTTTTTTTACGGCAGATCCTCTCCATTAGCTATTCCCTGTTCCCATTATTAACTTTTAAATCAAGAAAAATGAAAAAGTTTCTGGGAACAACCGCGTTTATCATGCTAACATTGTTCACCTTGGCTCAAGGGCCAAAAACACCGGTAACTGGTAAGCTAACCGATGCCCAATCAAAAGCACCTATTGCAGGTGCTCAAGTAAAACTTGGGAATGCCATTACTTTGACCGATGAAAATGGCTTTTTTCAATTGGGTAAGCAAACTAAGGGCAGCTACCCCTTCCTCATTTCAAGCTTGGGTTACAAATCTTACCAAACTAATTTGGAGGTAAGGGATCAAGTTTTGAATTTGCAAATTTCGCTTACTGCTGCTAGTTTGTATTTGCAGCCATTGGAAGTTAGGGCTACCAGGGCAGCTCCGGCTGCACCTTTTGCCAAAACCAATTTGAGCAAGGAACAAATAGCCGCTAATAATCTAGGGCAAGACCTACCCTTTTTGTTGAATCAAACAGCTTCTGTAGTAGTGAATTCTGATGCAGGAAATGGCGTTGGATACACTGGTATTCGAATCCGCGGTACAGATGCCACTAGGATTAATGTTACTTTAAATGGCATACCCTACAACGATGCAGAAAGCATGGGCACTTATTTTGTAAACCTACCTGATTTTGCTTCTTCTGTAAATAGTATTCAAATTCAAAGAGGCGTTGGCACTTCAACCAATGGGGCTAGTGCATTTGGTGCCAGTTTAAACCTATCCACCAACGAATACAATGAAAAAGCATATGGCGAAATGAATACCAGTGCCGGCTCATTCAACACTTGGAAATCTACTGTTAAAGGAGGCTCTGGATTGATTGCCAAACATTTTACCATTGATGCAAGGATTAGTTCTATCAATAGCGATGGCTTTATTGATAGGGCAGCGTCAAATTTGAAATCATTGTATTTGAGTACCGCTTATTTTAATCAAAAGTCTTCTCTGCGTTTAAATGTATTTACAGGCAAAGAAAAAACTTATCAAGCCTGGTATGGAGTACCTGAGGCCTTATTGACAACTAACCGAACCTATAACCCCGCTGGCATGGAAAAAGCCGATGCACCTTATGATAACCAAACTGATAATTATACCCAAACCCATTACCAGCTATTCTTTAACCATGCTTTTAACCAATACTGGTCATTTAATTTAGCCCTGTTTTTAACAAAGGGCAAGGGATATTATGAAGAATACAAAGCTGACCAGAAATACAGTAAATATGGTTTACCCAACCCCGTTATTGCAGGTACTACCATTACCAAAACTGATTTGGTTAGACAGCGCTGGTTAGACAATAGTTTTCTTGGTCAAATTGGCTCTTTCCAATACAAGAAAAATGGGGAAGAGTTAACCATTGGAGGTGGATGGACCAAGTATCAAGGTCAACATTTTGGAAATATTATCTGGATGAAACAAGGAACCGTTTCTCCTGACTATAGATATTATAATTACCCTGCTGTTAAAAAAGACGGCAATATCTACGCAAAATGGCAACACAAATTTGATACCCATTGGCAAAGCTTTGTTGACCTGCAGTACCGCAATGTATCACACAGAATGGAAGGATTTCAAGGTAGTCCAACGCTGACTATTGATAGAAGTTTTGATTTTATCAATCCAAAAGCAGGTATCAGCTACAGCAATAATGGCTGGTTGGGTTTCATGAGTTATGCCATTGCCAATAAGGAGCCTAATAGGGATGATTTTCAGGCAAGTCCCATTCAACAACCCAAACCAGAAAATTTACAAGATGTAGAAATAGGAATTGAAAAAAGAAAAGGGCTGATTCACTATGGTGCTACTTTGTATTGGATGCAATACAAGAATCAATTGGTATTAACAGGGCAAATCAATGATGTTGGATCTTATACCAGAACCAATGTTCCCAATAGTTATCGCTTAGGTTTGGAATTACAAGCCGGCGCAAGGGTATCTAAAATCCTCGCTTTTTCCGGTAACCTAACATGGAGTAAAAACAAGATCAAAAATTTTACGGAGTACATTGACAACTGGGATAATGGTTTACAGAATGCGGTGAATCATCAAAACACCGATATCTCTTTTTCTCCTGCCATTATTGGCGCTTTAACAACTGATATTCAAGTATACAAAAATATGGAACTTAGTTTGCTGAGTAAATATGTTGGCAAACAATACATGGACAATAGTCAAAATGAATCCAGAAAACTGAACGCCTATTTTACCCAAGACCTAAGAGTGAATTGGACCATTAGAACCAGTTTCTTAAAAGAGGCACATTTGATAGGTCAATTGAATAACTTATTCAATACTAAGTATGAACCCAATGGATATACTTATAGTTTTATCTCAAGCAATATTTTAAGCAATGATAATGGCTACTATCCTCAAGCTGGAACCAATTTCATGATTGCTTTGAATGTACGGTTGTAAATTAGAAAAGTCAAAAGTCAAAATGACTGAAGCGAAATGTTGAATTGAAATAAAAAAAAGTATAAAGTAAAGTATAAAGTAAATTAATAAGTAAAGGCCACAAACTGTGGCCTTTACTTATTACATCTTATAGACTTAATTTATTTTGCAATACGGTCTTGCCAAGCTAGCATTCCACCTGATACATTAATCAGGTTGGTAAAGCCCATGGTTTCTAATATGAGACATGCTTGTCCACTCCTATTGCCACTTCTGCAATAGACAAATACTTCTTGGTTCTTTAAGTCTTCAATGTTGTCTACTTGCATGGTTTGTACTTGACCCAATGGCAATAAGATACCTCCAATATTAAAATCCGCGTGTTCATGCGGCTCTCTAACGTCTACCAGGTGAATCTGTTCGCCTGCATCAATTTTGGCTTTGAGTGCTTCTACTGTAATAGTTTGCATATGTTTGGTTTGAATTGCTTTATTGATTTATCATTGGAGCTTGGGTACTGTCTTTGGGAGGGGCAACCGCACTGATATAAACGTCTAGAAGCTGGCCACTCCTAATTTTATTATTCACTTTTTGGCCAGGCACCACTTCCGTAAATAATTCAGGATTTTGCCTGACAATATAGGCGGCGCCAGAATCCGTAATTGGCCCAACAGCCATCACTGATCCCAGGTTTAGACTAATAGAACTTAACCAGCTTTTGGCTTCATTTAAGGTTAATCCAACTAAGTTAGGCACTTCCATTTCTGCTCCTGTGATGCCACTTCCCAATACAAGGTCAATGGTACTACCCAGGGTAATTTTGGTACCGGGTTTAATATTTTGGTCAGCATATAATTGCTCTAAAACTGCATTCCTGGCTATATCTGGTTTATAGTTTACATAACCCAATTTCAATCCCAAACTTTGTAAATACATTTCAGCACTTCTAATGGAAAACCCAATTAGGTTGGGCATTTCTACCTGAGGTGGTACCATTCTATTAATGGTTAAATAAACGGTCCTTCCCTTTTTGACCATCGCGTCAGCTTCTGGGGATTGTTTTACAACAGCTAATTTAGGAATGCTATCTACATATACGGAATCTTGCAATGCTACTTGAAATCCTTTCTCTTCTAAGATTTTTTGCGCTGCTACCGCATTCTGACCAACAATGGAGGGCACCCTTTCTGATTTTCCAAATCCCGTAATCCATTGCAGGGATCCAAAAAAGAGGAGTACCAATACCACCAATAATCCTATACCGGCCAGTATGTTTATCCAAAGCGGTTTATCTGTAATGAATTTGAACATCAGTTAATTAAATAAGTACCAAATATGGTTGAAAGTAGCCATTCTTTTGAGCTTGGCGGGGAAAATAACATTTTATTTCAATGCTTCTTCAATGATATCAGTATAGAAATCTGTTAAGCTCCATCCCATGGCCCTTACTTGCTGGGGAATCACACTTGCAGCTGATTGACCAGGCACGGTATTTACTTCCAACATATAGGGCTGCGCTTGAGTCTCATTATAGATAAAGTCAATGCGAACCACTCCCCTACAATTCAGCACTTCATAGACTCTTTTTGCAGCAGCTGTTAATTGCTCTTGCATCTTAGGGCTAATTTGAGCGGGGGTAATTTCTTCACTCTTACCTTGGTATTTGGCTTCAAAATCAAAAAAGGCATTCCCTGTTTTAATCTCTGTAATGGGCAATACGGTAGTGCTCCCTTTGGATTTAAAAACCCCAATTGTAAACTCTCTTCCGCTAATAAATTCCTCCACCAACACTTGATCATCTTCTTGGAAAGCTTTTTCTACAGACAATGCTAATTCAGTTGATTGGTCAACCCTACTGATACCAATACTACTACCTCCATTATTGGGTTTCACAAATACGGGTAATTGCAATTGAGCTAAAATACTATCTACACTTATGGGAGTATGTTTGAATAAATGCAATGATTTGGCTACATGTATTCCTGCAAATGCTGCTACTGCAACGGTATATCTTTTATTAAAGGTTAATGCTGATGTAGCCGCATCACAGCTGGTATAAGGCAATCCCAACATATCAAAATAACCTTGCAGTTTTCCATCTTCACCGGGGGTACCATGTATGCACAATAAAATGGCGTCAAAATTTACTTTAACTCCTGCCTCCATAATAGAAAAATCTGAACGGTCTACAGCAGAACGTTCTCCAGTTTCAGGCAAATACCACCAACCTGCTGGATTTATGTCAATTTTATATAAATTGAATTTTTCACGATCTGTATGATTTGAGACTGTGATGGCACTTTTATAACTGATCTGAGCTTCTCCACTCAATCCACCCGTAACCAATGCAATATTTTGCTTCATGTTCCTTGATTATCCAACAAATATACTGTGAAAAGGGCAAGCAGTAAAGGCTTCTAGGAGCAAAAAAAAGCGGAAGAAACTTCTTGTCTCTTCCGCTCACGGTAACGGGAAATATCACCCGCTGTTACAAGTTGTTGTCTATTTATTGGCAACAATTAAATTACTATAAAGCTACACAGCAATACTTCTTTTTGCAAGCAATTAGCTCAAAAAAGTTATGCACTTATTTGTTTGCGCAAATTAAGCGTGTAACAAATCTTTTTTAGCCATCAAAGCCTCCACCGTTTCAACGTAAGCCTCGTCTGCTACACAGCAATCAACTGGGCATACAGAAGCGCACTGTGGCTCTTCGTGAAAACCCTGACACTCGGTGCACTTGTTAGCAGTAATATAGTAAGTGTCCGTGCTGATTGGCGCAAAACGCTGGTCTGCTGTGGCAAGAGTACCATCTAAAAGGGTAAAATTGCCTTTTACAGTGGTACCATCGGCTAAAGCCCATTCAACACCACCCTCATAGATAGCGTTATTGGGACATTCGGGTTCACATGCCCCGCAATTGATGCATTCGTCGGTAATCTTGATAGCCATACAAATTTGATTTGATTAGTTAGTAACTACATTTGCAGCTCAAATTTAAGACTGACGGATGACTTTACAAACAAGAATTCAAATATTGGGGCAATTGGGCAAATATCTTTTAGAAGATGGCCCTATTTGGAAAGCATTTAAAGAGCGTGCTTACCGGGAAAATCCTTGGTTTATCCCTGAATTTATTGAAATAGCCAGTAGGCAGATTGCAGAAAAGTTTCTACAAACCGAGCTTCTGGAGCCTTGGGCTAACCAGTATGCAACCCCAGACCAACCCCAGCGGCCCCATACCATTGGTCTGGTGATGGCTGGCAATATTCCTTTGGTGGGTTTTCATGACCTGCTTTGTTGCTTTATCAGTGGTCAAAAAACCATTGTTAAGACCTCTTCTAAGGATGATGTATTGATAAAGCACTTGGTGACAAAATTGCAAGAATGGGCCCCCGAGACTACCCACCTAATTTCGTTTGCAGAAAATTTAAAAGGCTGCGACGCTTATATTGCCACCGGAAGCAATAATTCCAGCCGTTATTTTGAGTTTTATTTTGGCAAATACCCACATATTATTAGAAAAAATCGCACATCCGTTGCTGTTTTAGACGGAACTGAATCTGAAGCAACATTAAACTTATTAGCAGACGATATCCAGTTCTATTTTGGCTTAGGCTGCCGCAATATTACCCAGATCTTTGTACCCAAGGACTATGATTTTCTACCCCTATTACAGGCTTTACGCAAATACGAGTATTTCATGGATTACCACAAATACAAACACAATTTTGACTACCATTTGGCTATTTTAATCATGGGTAATAAGTATTATATGAGCAATGAGAGCTTGATTCTAACTGAAAATATTGCCGCTTTTTCTCCTGTGAGTCAAGTACATTATGCCTATTATTCAGACAAGGAGCATCTATTGAATGACCTATCTAATAACACTTCTATTCAATGCATTGTTGGTCATGGACAAATTGCTTTTGGAAACGCTCAACAACCCGGCCTAAAAGACTATGCAGATGGGGTAGACACCATGCAATTCCTTAGCAATCTTTGATTTTAACGGCATTAAAACAGTGATTTAACAAAATGAGCTGAAAACAAAACCCTTTCTTACTTACATTTATGGCTGGCCAAATGCCGCAAAATATTTGTTAAATAAGAGAAAAGGTATGCTGTCATTTCTTCAGTTTTTTTTATTTGCTGTTGAAAAGGCATGAATTTTGAACCATTCAAAAAAAAGAGCAAGCACATGAATTTCAAAAACATTTTAGCCATTGTGGCCATTAGCGCCAGTACCGCTGTTGTAAGCGTTTGGGGTTATGGCAAATTTGTAGAACGTCAATTTGCTGGCGATCAGGAACCAGGAAAACTCCCTGTTAATTATGCCGGTTTTTTTGGTGACAAAGCTGCACCCGGCACCGCGGTTGATTTTACAGCTGCTGCCACTTCTGCAACGCCTGCAGTGGTGCATATAAAAACCCGTACCAAGGCCAAACAAGTAAGTAATAGTCAACGTCAGCGTAATCCATTTTCCGATTTATTTGGCGGGGATGATGCCTTTGGCGATTTCTTTGGAGGTCCTAGGGTTATTCCTGAACAACGCGCTAGTGGAAGTGGTGTAATTATCACTGACGATGGTTATATAGTAACCAACAACCACGTAGTGGATGGTGCTGATGAAATTAATGTAACAATGCCTAATAAGAAATCCTATAAGGCAACCGTAATTGGCGCAGACCCCAGCAGCGATATTGCTGTAATCAAGATTGAGGGAAAGGGTTTCCCCTATTTGGTTTATGGCAATAGCGATGACGTTAAGTTGGGTCAATGGGTTTTAGCAATTGGATACCCTTTGAGTCTTGACGTTACAGTTACAGCAGGAATTATAAGCGCAAAATCACGTTCAATTGGAGTGAATGGTCAACAAAGTAATAGTCCAGTAGAATCCTTTATTCAAACAGATGCTGCGGTTAATCCGGGCAACAGTGGTGGCGCATTGATCAACACCAATGGAGAATTGATTGGTATTAATTCCGCCATTGCCTCTCCTACCGGTTCTTACGCGGGATATTCTTATGCCATTCCTGTAAATATGGCCAAGAAAATTGTTACTGATATAGTGAAATTTGGAACCGTACAAAGAGCTTATATAGGCATTAATTATGCAGGTGAAAACATTCCCGATGAAGCCAAAAAACAATTGGAAAAAGAAATTGGCATAGCTTATAAAGAAGGTGAGGGTGTATATGTTACAGGTGTTCCAGAAGGTGGTGCTGCGGCCAATGCAGGTTTGAAAAAGGGCGATATTATTACCAAAGTAAATGGCGCCAATGTAACCAATGGTCCTGAATTACAAGAGCAAGTAGCAAGGTATAAACCAGGGGATAAAATCTCTTTGGTATACAAAAGAGGTGGAGCTGAAAACACCATAAGTCTTACTTTGAAAAACAAAGCGGGTAATACCGATGTGGTAAAAGTGAGTGGCATTATGGAGCAGTTGGGTGGTGAACTAGAAAATGTAGACAAGAAAACTGCAACTGCCAATGAAATTGCAGGTGGTGTATTAGTGAAAAAAATTGCTAATGGCTTGTTGAAAAATACCAAGATGCAGGAAGGATTTATCATTACCAGTGTTAACCAACAAGAGATTAAAAACATGGATGACCTAAAAACAGCTTTAATAGCTGCTAAGGGTGGCTCTGTAAGGCTAGAAGGAATCTATCCTGGATACAATGGCACTTACGCTTATCCATTGAATTTGAAATCTGAATAAGACAAAACCGACCATATCATAAAAACGCCTCGATCATATCGGGGCGTTTTTTATGGCAGCTAACTGATAAATTTATTGGGATACTGAATGGTAGACCAAGTAATCTCCGGCCATTAATTCAAATTTTTCTCCGGGTTGAAAAACATATTGCATTTGGGTAAACAAGCTTTCAAAGCAACCATTTAACCAAGGATGATCAACCGTCATTTTCAAAGCGTTTTTATCAGAAAGGTTAAGCAATACCAACACTATTTGCTGACCATATTTACGTATATAGCCCATGATTTCATTACTATGACTGCTTGGTAACACATATGTTTCTCCCAATGACAAAGCTTTATTTGATTTTCTTAGGGCCAATAGGGATTGAAAAAAAGGTTCCATAGTAAATGGCTGTTCCCAATCAATGGCGTCTTTATCAAAAAATCTGAGTCTTCTTGTGTTGGGAATTTCTTGTCCACTATAGATTAATGGCAATCCCTGCCAAGTAGCAGAAAACACCCACCAAGCTTTAGCCGTATGAGCATATTTTTCTAACTCTGTGCCATTCCAACTATTTTCATCATGATTAGAAGTAAAATATAGTTTGGTGCCATTAAATGGATATCGGGAATAGCTATGGAGGGTATTCTGTATATGGTTTAAAGTGGCTTCGCCCTTGGCGTGTTTCTCTGTGGCGTGCATCCAATTCCAAGCATAGCTTATATCAAATGCTTGATGATAGCTAGGCTCATCACATTCTGCTAACCAAAATAGGGGTTTAATGGCATCGCACTGCTTTCTGGCTTCTATCCAAAAGTCAAGTGGAACCAAGTGTGCCATATCACACCTAAACCCATCAATACCACATTCCCTAACCCAATATTGCATGGCTTTGATCATGGTCTGACGCATGGCTATTTGGCGATAGTCTAAATCAATCACGTCTTTCCAGCCGTTCGCTTCCATAAATCCACCTTGTGCGTCTTTTACATACCAATTAGGGTGTTCAAATGTCCAATGATGATCCCAAGCCGTATGATTGGCTACCCAGTCAATGATTAACTTAAAACCCAATTGATGGGCCGTGTCTACCAACTGTTTAAAGTCATTTAAATTGCCAAATTCAGGATTAATCTTGGTGTAACTGCTACAAGCATAATAGGACCCCAATGAACCCAGCCTTTCTTTTTGGCCAATGGGTGTAATGGGCATTAACCAAAGAATCTCAACGCCCATGGCTTTTAGCCTTGGTAAGTGCTTGGCAAATGCTTGAAAACTACCCTCTTGCGTGTATTGGCGAATATTCACTTCATACATATTTGAATCCTTGCCCCAATCCACTATTGAAAAAATCCTGCTCATAATTGCTCGTCTCCTTACAAAGAAATAGTTTTATGACAACATGAACGTTGATAATCAACCAAAACTCGAAAGAAAGATAAGCCTTTTGCAGGCTACCGCCATCAATATGACCGATATGGTGGGCATTGGTCCATTTGTGGTTTTAAGCATGGTAGCTGAAATAATGCAGGGGCCTTGGTTCCTCTATGCTTGGGTTGCCGGCGCCATATTATCGCTAGTAGATGCCATGATCTGGAGTCAATTGGGCGCTACCTATCCACTTGCAGGAGGAAGCTATAATTTTCTTAAACAAGGGTTTGGCCCCAAATGGGGGAAATTTATGAGTTTTCTATTTGTATGGCAAACCATGATTCAAGCCCCCTTGGTTATTGCTTCTGCGGCTATTGGTTTTGCTAGCTATTTTCAGTTTCTGTCCCCTATTGGCATTTGGCAGTCCAAAGCCCTAAGTGGGGCATTGGTTATTCTAATTGTGGTGTTATTGTATAGAAAAATTGAAGCCATTGGTAAGATCAGTGTGCTACTTTGGTCTGGGGTATTAATCACCATGGCTTGGTTAATTGGCGGAGGATTATTGCATGGTAATTTCTTGAGCCCTATTCAACACATCAATGATGGCTTAAAGCTGGATTATGCATTTGCTACCGCGTTGGGTTTTGCTAGTGTAAAAACCATCTATAGTTATTTAGGGTATTACAATGTGTGTCACTTGGGTGGAGAGATTGTTGCTCCCGAGAAAAACATTCCTAAAAGCATGTTCATTTCTATTGCAGGTATTGCTTTTCTCTACCTGATGATGAATATTAGTGTAGCATCGGTTCTACCCTTGGAACAGATTAAACAAAGCAAGTTTGTGGTCAGTGAGTTTGTACAAACCCTTTCAGGACCAACTGCTGCTAATATTGCTACTATTTTAATTTTATGGGTAGCATTTGCCTCCGTTTTTTCAGCCACTTTGGGATATAGTAGAATCCCATATGCTGCCGCTAAAGACGGTGCTTTTTTTAAGGTTTTTGCCCAAGTACATCCCACCAAACATTTCCCTCATATTTCCTTATTAGTATTGGGAGCTGTGGCATTTGTATTTAGTCTTTTATTCAAATTACATGAGGTCATCAGTGCTATTTTAGCCATGCGTATTCTCATTCAATTTATTGGACAAGGTATTGGATTATTGCTCTTGGTAAAACGCAAATCGCAAAAGCATTTTGCATGGAGAATGCCTTTGTATCCCTTACCCGTTATCTTGGCGATTATTATTTGGGCATTGGTATTTATTTCTACAGGAAAACAGATGATGCTAGGGGGCCTTGCCGTAATTGGCCTTGGTATGATTGCTTTTCTGATTAAACAAAAAAAGCTTTCTGAGTGGCCTTTTGAACATACAGATTAAGCCCTTTGCGAAGGCATTAATTGCTGTGCCATCCATGCTAAGATAACTACAGCCAATGCGCCAACAACATTCAGCCAAAGAAATCCTAAGCCAATAATATTGTATTTATCCATGAGGAAGAATGCAACTACAATCAGCTCTCCTAGAATGGCTGCTATAAACACTGCATTGGACTGTACTTTTTTCAAATAAAAAGCTACTAAGAAAATCCCAAGAATTACTCCGTAAAATAAGGATCCCAAAATATTGACCACTTCTATTAAGCTTCCCATACCTGTGGCAAATTCGGCCGTGATTACACAGAAAATGCCCCATCCCAAAGTATAGTATTTAGACACCCTATATTCACTGGCGCATTGCTCGGCGTTTTCTCGGTCATAAGTCTTACCCCTGAATCGCACATGAAAATCAATCATGGTGCAAGAAGCTAGTGAGTTCAACGCTGCTGCAATAGAACCCCAAGCAGCCAAGAAAATAATGGCTATTAAAAGTCCTACCAAACCCTTGGGTAAAAAGTCTATGACAAAACGCAAAAAGATATAATTGGTATCATTGGTATCTGAGGCTGGAAGGGCTTTTTTCAGGACCTCTTTGTAGGCTTTTTGAGTGGCCGCCATTTTACTAGAACCCAATTTCAAACTGTCTTTAAAATGCTCTCCTCCTTTGATCACATAGGTTTTACTATAAGTCTGCTGTTGCAACTGTTCTGCCATGAACCTGTTTTCCAATTTACCCAAGGAATCTGCATAAACGGTGGTCTTGGCTTTTTCTGCCACTGCCTGATTAAAGAAAACTGGGGATGAATGAAATTGATAAAAAGTAAATAACAGTGCCCCAAGTAAGAGAATAGAAAATTGCATGGGCACTTTTACCAATCCATTCATTAATAATCCAATCTTACTTTCTGTATTGTCTTTGGCTGTTAAATAGCGGCCAACCTGACTTTGGTCTGTTCCAAAATAAGAGAGCGCTAGAAAGAATCCTCCAATAACCCCACTGATAATATTGTATCGGTCTTTCCAGTCAAATCCTTTTTCTGTAAAGCCCGTGGTAATTACATTTAAT
>CANHGS010000019.1 GCA_947460595.1 Bacteroidota bacterium
ACATCAATTAATAATTGACTTAATCCAATTGCATTTTTATCTTTTGGTTCTTGTGAAATATGTAATCCAAGATTTTTTCTAATAGATGATATTACATCTATTCTGTTTATTATCTCTCCTTCAATTTCAGATGTTTTGATTGCTTCAGATACCATTATCTGTATAATCGTTTCAGTACTTATGGATTCTGGTAATGCAGAAATGATGCCTTTTAGTTCTCCTGCTTTAAACATGAATTTCATCAATTCACTATCTATTGATGAGCTATCAAATTTAAATTCAGGCCAATTTTTGTGTTGCCAGTTATACATAATGAGCCGATTTAGTTGCTGTATCGGCTCAAATATATGAATAAAACGAGCCGAAAAGTATTAATTTGCGGCTCAAAGTTGTATAAGCATCTATTCTGCGCTCTGTGTGAGGAAAACACCCCCTAAATTCGGTCCAAATCGCTTGATTTCGGTTTTGACTTAACATAACTAACTACAAATCAACGCCTTCTTTTTCTCAAAAATCTTTATAACCCTGAGGTCACGAGTTCAAATCTCATTCTCAATACAAGAGAATAAAGGGCTTACGTTAAATCGTTGGTTCTTTGCTACCTGAGGTTCCGAAAAAAAAGAGACCCCTATTGCTAAAGGTCTCAATTGTATTTTTCAAACCTTATAATTATTTAAGTCCGTCTAATTCAACAATTTTTGCTTTCAATTGATCAAATGAAAATCTATCTGAATTATTTTTACCTATATATCTAAAAACCTCTTCTCCATTCTTGTTTAATAAAATCAAAGCGGGGTAATGAACAACCTGTCCATGAAATGAGTAACCAGAAGGTATTTTGAATTGATCAGCTAATTTAGCATTCAAATCTTGATAGATGGGTAATGATTTGTTAGATTTTAATTTACTCACCCATTCTTTAATTTCTTTTTCCTCGTCTGGTTTTATAAATACTTGAATTACATTTTGTAAAGAGCTTGCTTTTTCAAAGTACTCACTAGTATGTCTAATACAGTATGGACATTCTGTTTTTAGTAGAAAATGAAGGGCAACATATTTACCTTTAGATTTACTTAAAGCGAAAGTGCTATTATCAGTTACAGAGGGTAATGTAAAATTTTCAATCTTTTGAGCTTGAGTTTCAGTGGAAAATAAAACCAGGGCCAGAAGAATTTTTAAGTATTTCATTTATAGGTATTTTTTCAAAGTTAATGAATATTGTGAGGTTCAAAAAATATCAAACCGTATTCTTAAACTCAATTTCCCGCTGTGTTAGGAAAAAATCACTCTTAACGGCACTAAACCAATTAATATCTTTTGTATTAATTTGCATCCATGAAAAACATACTCATTCTTATTGCCTTTTTATCAATATTCAATTCTGCTAACTCGCAAATAGAGAAAGACAACTACAAACAAGTGTCAACAAAATTTGTGTCTTTTTTTAATGAAAGTAAAAATGACAGTATTGTTGCGATGTTTTCTTCTGAGATGAATACGGCCTTACCAATTGAAAAATTTACACAGGTAAGTGCAGGGTTAAAATTGCAACTAGGATCTATTATGAAAATTAGATTTGTTAGATTACAAAGCACTTCCGCATTATACGAAACTACTTTTGATAACGCAGTCTTAGGTATGACAATAACATTGAATCCAAAGAATGAAATTGCAGGTTTATTATTTAAACCCTATACCGAAGCAAAAGAAATTATTAGAAATACCACCAAAATGAAATTGCCGTTTAAAGGGGAGTGGTTTGTTACATGGGGTGGAGACTCAAAAGAGCAAAACTATCATGTAGAAAGTGTTGCTCAAAAAAATGCTTTCGATATTTTGATTAAAGATGAGCAAGGTGCTACCCACAAAGGTTCAGGGGAGTCTAATGAAGACTATTATGCTTTTGGCAAGGAGTTGTATGCACCATGTGATGGTGAAGTGGTTTTGGTTGTAGATGGAGTTAAGGATAATCTCCCTGGAGTCCTAAATCCTATTTATATACCAGGGAATACTGTTATCATTAAAACAGCTACTGGTGAATATGCTTTCTTTGCTCATTTTAAACAACATTCCATCGTGGTGAAACAGGGACAGAAAGTTAGCACAGGTGCATTATTGGGTTTATGTGGTAATTCTGGAAATTCTTCTGAACCACATTTACATTTTCATTTACAAAATACAGAAGACATGACAATAGCAACTGGTGCTAAATGTTATTTTGATCAACTTAAAGTAAATGGAGTATTAAAATTGGATTATTCTCCAGTAAAAGGAGATAAGATTGAAGCTGGGAATTAGTTAAGCTGATTTAATCTTAGGCGTTGCAATATAAAAGACGGTATCAATAAAACAAAGCATGCCGTTTTGTGTGAGCACATTTTCGTCATGAAGATCTTCTAGAAAGGATATGTTGTATGTCATCTCTCATGCGGAATTTAGTTAAACAAAGTTAATCAATTATTTCAATCATAAATTTAGCATGCTCTGCATGAGGAGCCCCCCTGAATTTAGTTAAAATCGGTTGATGTTGATTTTCCTAAAACATAACCTATTAAAAATCAACGATCTGGTTATTCATCCCCCTCCCAAGAATGGATAAAACCAAATTTCTAGCTAGATCAAGGGAATAAAATTTGTGAAAATCAGAACATTCAATAGAACCGATTTATTAAAAGCCAAAAATGGCAGGCAGGTAAAAGACCTAAACGACATGGAAAAACATTACAACAATAATCCTACCAAAAACGCTACCAATCATAATGTAAAATAGATATTTTTAACCTTTTTTGATGGCTTTATTGACTTGTTTTAAGCAAAAGACCTCATTATTCGTGTTCACTACTTACCCCCAGTCAAATGCATCTTCAAAATCAGGTCACCATAAAACTTATAAATAAAAAACCGTATTGTTTATTTAGTACAACACATTTTAGGCACTCCGTACTTCTTTACCAAAGATTTTTTTTGGGGGGGGGTGATTATGATAAACCTCCATTTAAACAAGCTTTTCTTTAAACTCGTCTGTGAATTTGAATTATTCGAGTTTTTGATTTTCCGTAGAAAGTTGTTTTCCTTTAAAACTGTAAAGCGATATCTGTATATGACCGAGATTGTTAAGGTATACGGGATTAAGTATTATTTTTATTAAAATCTTAAAAATGGCTCAAAAAAAGGAGAGGCTGGAAAAAAAATGCTTGAATTGTAATGCAGATTTGCATGGACGATTCTGTCATAATTGTGGGCAAGCAAATACGGAACTCAAAGAATCTGTTTTGTCTATGATTAAAGATTTTTTTGCAGTGCCCCCAATTGATGGAAAGTTTTTTACTACCCTTAAATACTTGCTTTTTAGACCCGGATTTTTATCAAAAGAATATGTAAGCGGTAAAAGAACTGCTTATTTACTCCCTATTCGGATATATTCCTTTATTTCATTAGTTTTCTTTGGGTATTTATATAATTATTTTTTTAAAACGGAATATGGTTATATAACTAATGGGGAATTTCAAAAAGGATCACAAGAATACCAAGTAAAAGCCAAAGAATTAGAGGAAAAAGCTATTTATCAACTTAAAATGGGATCAACTGATAAAGATAAAAATAGAGACGTTTTACAAAGCAACATAAATAACGTCTTGTCCAATTACAAGGATTTTCTTGGGTTTACTCATCAAGATCTCAAAGGGGCTTATGATGTAAGAACATATGATAGTATTCAAAATACCCTTAGGCCTAGTGAAAGAGCGAATTATTTCGCTGCTTTATGGCTAAGGAATCAACTTATGTTGTTGGAGAAATATGATTATGATAGAATGGCTATTACTAAATTAACCAATGATAAATTCAATAAATTATTGCCCAAAATTCTTTATATCTCCTTACCTTTTATGGCCTTTTTTCTAACTTTATTGCAAAGTAGTAGAAAGGAATTCTATGTTTTGGATCATGTGATATTTACAATACACTTGTATAGTACCACTTTTATTTTGATCTTGACAAATATTTGGATTGGATCAATGCTTGATTGGATCAACTTGAAAAGCGATGTCTCTGATGGTTTGTTTTTTATACTGATCTTTATTTATTGGGCTATGGCGTTTAAAAATTTCTATCTAGAGTCAAAGTGGAAAACAGTACTGAAATTTTTATTATTAGTTTTCCTTACTGTCTTTTTAATTTTTTTATTAGCCTATGGCTTTGCTATTTTTTCCAATTTTGAATTATAATTATTTTCTTTTGATTATTTACCTCGATCGTTACAATGCTGGAAGAAAATCCCTCCCTTTCTTTTTCTCGATTGATGAGTATATTTGACTATGCCCAATTACAAACTCGATAGAACTGCCTTCAAAGCCCAAGCCGCAGCAGAAGCTACTATCTCAAATTGACTTTTAAATCTAAATTTATTGATGCATACACTAAAACCCTGTATCCTGCTTTTTGCTTTTCTATCGCTCTGCCTATTTTCATTGGGTCAAGATCGTTATCAAATAAGGGCTGGGGACCCAAACGGTATTGATAAGTGGTATATGGGCAGACAAATTGCACATGTAATGAGTCATTACGGAATAGAATGGCTTGAAAGGGCGGAAAGAGAAATGGAAGAAAATACCTCTCTATTATTAAAAAATTTAGCCATAAAACCAGGTATGGTTATAGCTGATATAGGAGCGGGTAGTGGCTACCATAGTGCGTTGCTTTCAAAAATGGTGGGAACTGGTAAAGTTTTTGCAGTAGACGTTGAGCCAGAAATGATTGCCTACTTAAACAAAAGAATCAAGCAGGAAAAATTGTCAGGTATAGTACCTGTGTTGAGTACAGAACAAAATGTTTCTTTACCAGATAACACCGTTGATATGATGTTGTTAGTAGACGTATACCATGAATTTTCTTATCCTTATGAAATGGCTTTATCCATGCTAGCTGCATTAAAACCTGGTGGTAAATTAGTGCTTGTAGAATTTAGGGCCGAAGATGCAACTGTACCAATTAAATCCATTCATAAAATGAGTAAAGCGCAGGCCATTAAAGAATTTAAAGCAGCGGGTTTTACATTGGATAAAAACATAGATAATCTTCCTTGGCAGCACTGCCTGTTTTTTTCAAAGCAGTAATTTAAAATATATTATATAATGGTAAAAACATTATTGAAAACGGCATTGGGGAGACTACGAATTGTATCCCCCCCATTGAAATATAAATCAGCGCATTTATTTTTTACTTGCTGCCCAAGCGTCCATCTTAGCTTCAAATACGTTTAATGGTAAAGAACCATCTTTTAGCACTTGGGTATGAAATTCGGCAACGCTAAATTTAGTGCCTAGTTCCTTTTCGTATTTAGTTCTTAAAGCGCTAATTTTCATAGCCCCAACTTTGTAGCCCAATGCTTGTCCTGGGTGACTCATATACCGTTCAATTTCTGCAGTGGCGCCTTGCTCACTAATGGGTTCGTTGTCCATCATGTATTTGATGGCTGCTTCTCTACTCATATTTTTTGTATGAATAGCCACATCAACAACCAATCTGATAGCACGATGTATTTCATCACCCAAGGCACCAAAATATTGATAAGGGTCTTTATACAATCCTAGTTCTAATCCAAGAGATTCACTGTACAATGCCCAACCTTCTATATAAGCATTGTGCCCACCATATCTTCTAAAATTAGGTAGTAAACTGTTTTCTTGCGTAAGGGAAATTTGATAATGATGCCCAGGAATGGCTTCATGTAAGAATAAAGATTCCATGCCAGAAGTGGTATTAAATTTTGTAGCATCTAAAATAGGAACATAAAAAATACCAGGTCTAGTGCCGTCTGCCGAACCCGAAATATATTCGGCAGCAGCAGCTGCAGCCCTAAAAGCTTCTGTTTGTCTTATTTCAAATGCTGTTTTAGGTGCGTTTTCAAATACCTTAATTAAGTTGGGTTGCATTCTTTGGTGAATGTTTTCAAAGGCGTCAGTTACTTCTTTTGCTGTATGATAAGGCATGAATTTTTTATCAGTATTTAGGTAACCAAAGAAAGATTTTAAATCAGCTTTAAAGCCTACTAAATTCTTAATACTGTCCATTGCTTTTCTAATTCTTGCCACTTCACTTAAACCAGTTTGATAAATATCTTCAGGCGTTCTATTGGTAGTGGTTTGTCTTTTCACTTGATACGCATACATGTCAACTCCTGTGGGTAAAGAAGACAAACCTGAAGTAGCTCTAGCTTTTGGTAAATATTCATTTTGCAAAAAGTCAGCTATTTTTTTAAAAGTAGGAACAAGCACAGTAAGAATAGAAGCTTGATATTCCTTTGTTAATCGCTCTTTATCTGTTGTAGAAAAACTAGCAGGCATCAAATTAATTGGACCATAAAATAAACTTTTCTTTGCATCGGTTACCACCATACTTTGCATTTGTGGAATCATTTTTACCACTACTGATTTTGGAAATACAATACCTGCCTTCATGCCTAATTTGAAATTTCCAATAGCGGTATCTGCCCAAACAGAAAAAGCACTTAACCTTTTTAACCAATCGTCATAATCTTTCACTTTTTTAAATGGCTGACCACTCGTGCCAGAGCCCATTTGAGCAAAAATTAAGGGGAAGGAATTTATTTGACTAAATGGTAAATATTCAAAGTGGAATTTATAACCCTCCTTATTTATTTCCAATTCATCTTTTAATACGTCAAAAGATATTTGATCATTGGCATTTAATGATGCGCGGTTATAATTATTTAAACTATCTAAAAAACGTTGAATAAATTTTTTATTGTCTTCTATGAACGCTATAGATCCATCATTGGGAAGTAGGTCATTATACCTTTCGTCGCCTATTTGAGTGGCTAGAAGTGGATTTTGTTTTAGCCCTTCTTGATAATACAGTTCAGTAAGCGCTGCGAAGCTTTTGTTGGCTTCAAGAGCCTTGTTTGAAGGGTTTTGCTTACAAGCGCTTAAGCTGCTTAGGAAAACTAAAGCAAGTATGATTTTTTTCATTTTACTGTATTTTCATAAAAATAAAGGAATAAAGCTCAATATTTTAATTTTCGGTATCTATTCCCATTTACTGTTGTTTTAGCCGAAATTCCCGAACTTCATCCTTATTCAAAAACAGCATTATGAAGCACAGTTTTTTAATTCCTAGAGTTACTTTGTTGCTAATTTATATAATGGCATATAACATTGCAATTTCTCAAGAAAATAAATCAACTAATTATAGTGTTCTTGTTTCACTATTCATGGAATGGCGTGCTTTTGAAAAACCTCCTTTGAGAAATGGAGCACCTGATTATACTGTTGCAACTTTTAATAAAAGGTTACCAGTATTTAAAAAATTACAGCAAAAATTGTATGCTATTGATACATCGGCATGGAGAATTGAGAACAAGGTTGATTGGATGATAGTATGGGCTGAAATGAATGGGTATGATTTTAATCACAGAATTTTAAAACCTTGGACAAGGGATCCTGCATTTTATAAAACCATCTGGACTGAACGCAGTGATGTTCCTGCACATGAAGGGCCTACCAATCATGCTGTCATAGACATTTGGAAATATAGTTTTCCACTTTCGCTTTCAGATAAAAATAAATTAGTTGAACAGCTGAAAGTAATTGAACCGCTTAATGAACAAGCCATGTTGAACCTAACAGGAAATGCTAAGGAACTGTGGGTAGCTGGAATAAGAGATATTAAATCACAAATTGATGATTTAAATGAGTTATTTGAAAAATCTGGGGTGAAAGAAGATCAAAATTTGTCTGCAGCAATTCAAAAATCAATTGCATCAACAAAGAAACTGGTACAATGGCTTGAAGCAGGTTCTTCCAAGAAAACTGGACCTTCTGGTATAGGCAAGGAAAATTATAATTGGTATGCAAAAAATGTTCATCTTGTTCCATTAACATGGGATGACCAAGTGATCTTACTAAAAAGAGAACTCTCAAGAGCTTGGGCTTCTCTTAAATTGGAGGAACATCGAAATAGAAAATTGCCATTACTTTCTGAGGCAAATACAGCTTTGGAATATGATTCCTTGAATGAAAGATCGGTTAAGAGCATTATTCAATTCCTTGATCAGCAGCAATTGCTAACAATGAAAAACTATTATGAACCCGCCTTGAGGGCGCACAAAGGAGGGTTTGTTCCAAAAGAGAAACGTAATTTTTTCTTGATCACCATGCATTATGATCCACGCCCTTTGTTTTCTCACTTTTATCATTGGTTTGAATTAGCGCAAATGGATCTAGAACCACATGCTTCTGAGATTCGACGTGCACCATTGTTGTATAATATTTTTGATTCACGCAATGAAGGCATGGCAACAGCAGTTGAAGAAATTTTCATGAATGCAGGATTATATGATTCTAATCCAAGAGTAAGAGAGATTGTTTATATTTTGATTGCCCAACGTGCTGCACGAGGGTTGGGTTCGCTTTATGCCCATGCAAATGAAATGACCATGGAAGATGCCGGAAAAGTACACGCTGAATATACGCCACGCGGCTGGATGAAAACCGAGAAAGAGTTATTGAAATTTGAACAACATCTTTATTTAAGACAGCCTGGATATGGCACAAGTTATATTACTGGAAAATTCCTCATTGATGAAGCTATGGCTGAATATGCCAGGAAAATGGAATTGACCGGTCAAATATTTTCAATCAAGAATTTTTTAGACCGGATGAACCAAATTGGTTCTGTACCAACATCATTGGCTGCTTGGGAATTAAATAACGCCAATTAGTCAATGGTAGTTGGTGATGGAATCAAATTTTAGTATTTCTGCATACATTCTTCCATTCAAGGGATTCCACTTACGCCTTTTTATTATTATGTATAAATGTATTGCAAATCAATTAATTAAAATTTCCGAAACCATATATGCAATTCGGAAACGGAAATAGTTATTTAATAATGCCTTAGAAACAACAAAATCGTTTTTTCAAAGTTTTGTGCTTTAATTTGTAGATAATAATAGTTTAACAAGACTATTTTTCACGATACAACTACGCTATATGAGAAAAAAAATCCAAGTGATTGTTGCAATTATTGGAGTGATACTTCAGTTGCTAACTAATCAAATCAAGGCACAAAGTTCCAATTCTAATGCCGGGGGTGAACTTATAACAGTTACCGGAAAAGTTGTTGCTACTAAAGACAACCAACCCCTATCTAATGTTTCTGTGAAAGTGCTTAAGTCAAAAACCGGAACCATTACTGGAGAGGATGGCGGATTTACCATTAAAGTTAAAAAAGGAGTGACACTCCAATTTTCAAGGGTAGATTTATTGTCGCAAAACATTTCTGTATTTGACCCTAAAATGACCATCGTAAAACTGCAGGAATCTGAAAACAATCTTTCAGATGTATTAGTCTTGGCTTATACCAATCAAAAGCGTAGCTCTTTTACGGGTGCAGTTACAACCATTAAAAATACAGTTATTGAAAACGCGCCAAATGCATCGGTTCAAGAGAGTATTCAAGGAAATGTTGCGGGGGTGCAATCTACCAATGCAAGTGGACAGCCTGGAGGCGTTCCAAATATTAGGGTTCGTGGAATTGGCTCTATTAATGCTGGTTCTGCCCCGTTATATGTAATTGATGGTATTCCAGTGGTGAGTGGTGATATATCTGGTATGAATAGTAATACCATTGCTGGCCTAAATGCCAACGATGTGGAAACCATGTCTATTTTAAAAGACGCTGCTGCTACTTCATTGTATGGATCTAGAGCCGCAAACGGAGTTGTGTTGATTACTACAAAAAAGGGTAAATCAGGAAAATCTAAATTCAACTTTACTTATCAGAAAGGTATCAATAACAACACCATCAGGGACGAGCAAAAAACACTTACTACCGACCAATACCTACAATATTATAGTGAGGGTTGGGTAAATGCAGGAAATAAAGCTACTTCTTATGACTCCTTATTAACCGCAAATGGAATTAATAAGACAATCAATACCGATTGGTTTGATGCGGTTTTAAGGCAAGGTCAATATTCGCAATACAATTTAAATGCAAGTGGCGGAAATGATAAGTCTACCTATTATGCATCAGGTAGCTATTATCAATCAGACGCACCTACCAAAAGCCTTAACTACAACAAGGCAACTTATAGAATTAACGTCTCTTCAGAACTTTCAAAAAAACTTTCTTTCAAGGGTGGTTTTAGTGGAAGCTATCAACAAACAAGTAATTTTTTGGGTGGATCATTTTTTGCTAATCCAATTAGGGCCATGTACCGTTTAGCACCATGGTTGCCCATCTATAAAAGCGATGGAAAATCTTACGAGCTTGGATATAACAATGGATACAACCCTGTTGCTGTTCTTGAAACAACAAAACGAAAAGCTAAAACCTATAATATTTCTGCAAACGCTTCATTGAACTACAAGATTGTAAAAGGACTCACATTTGAAGGTGCTTATGCCATGGATTTTAACCATGCATTTACTAGCACCCAATATGATCCTAATGTTGGTAATGCAGTAGTGGCAGTTGGTGGAACCATAGAAAACTATACGCAAGACATTACCAATTGGGTTACAACCAATATTTTGAGATACAAATTTGATATTACACCCAATCATAAATTGGAAGCATTTGCAGGTTATGAAGCACAAAGTAGATCAGATGTAGATATTAATATTTCTGTTAATGGAATTGCACCAGGTACCGTTACTGCTGCTGGAGGATCTAGCCCAACTTTAACAACTGGATCTGGAACAGCCAATAGATTAATCAGTAAATTTTTTAATACCAATTATTCTTATAAAGACCTATACTTTGTATCTGGATCTATCAGAGAAGATGCTTCTTCCAGATTTGCTAAAAATTTCAGAAAAGCTATTTTTTGGTCAGTAGGCGCTGGTTGGAATATTTCTAATGAAAAGTTTTTTAATGTAGATTGGTTAAGAGAACTAAAATTGAGAGGTAGTTATGGTTACACGGGTAATCAGGGTATTGATAATTTTGAATCTTTTGGTTTATATGGTGCAGGAAGCGATTATAACTTACAATCTGGATTAGCTCAGAATCAACTGGCAAACGATAACCTTACTTGGGAAAAAAATATCCCTTTAAATATTGGTCTTGATTTTTCTATGTTCAAGGGAAGGTTATCCGGATCTTTTGAGTGGTATACGAGAACTACAAGTGACTTGCTAATTAGTCAATCTATTCCAAGCGTTAATGGGGTAACAAGCATTACCGTAAATAGTGGTGCCATGAAAAACACAGGGATAGAAATTAGTCTTTCATCCGTGAATATTGCACCAAAAACGCAAGGTGGTTTTAAATGGGTGACTGATTTTAATATTACTACCAATCAAAATACCATCACAGAAATTGATCCTGCTTATGTTGGTAATGCAAATTACTTGAGAAGAGTAGGGAATGATTTTTACACCCATTACCAAAGAGGTTATGCCGGCGTAAATCCAGCAAATGGCGAAGCACTTTGGTATAAAAGCGATGTGAAAGATTCAACAACAAATGTGTTTACTACTGCGCTTCCACGTTTACAATACGGAAGTGCCCTGCCTAAATTTTATGGTGGTTTGACAAATAGCTTTTCTTATAAAGGCTTTAAGTTTAGTTTTCAGTTATATGCATTTTGGGGTAATACCATTTATGACGATTATGGATACTTGCAAAAAACAGACGCCAATCTTGGATTTTCGGATCAAAGCAATGGCTTAAGCAGGTACGAGTATGGTAGACGTTGGACTACTCCAGGTCAAATTACAGATGTTCCTAAGCCAGTATTTTTGGGTACCCAATCTTCCTCTGGAAGTTTTGAAAGTAGTAGATTTTTATACGACGGAAGTTATATCAGACTTAGAGACGTAACACTGTCTTATAATTTGCCAATGCAAGTTTTAAATAAATTTAAATTAAGCAATGCAAGAATTTATTTGCGCGGACAAAATTTATTTACTTACGTGAACGATAAGCGTTTTAATACAGACCCTGAGGTTAGTATAGATGGGACTATGTCTCAACGACCTCCTGTATTTAACACGTTTTTATTTGGACTAGATATCAATTTTTAATTGCATAAAGTTTCTTTTATGAAAAAAATATATTCAATAACAGTTATTGCTTCTTTACTTTTTATTACATCTTGTAGTAAAGACTTTTTAGATGTAAAACCACAACAAAGTGTACTAACCGAAGACGTATTTAAAAGTATGCCAACTTCAAGGGCTGCTGTAAACGGTCTTTATTCCATGTTGCAATCTTATAGTTATTATGGAAGAGACGCAATGGTTATTCCAGAAGTCTTATCAGATAATGCTACAAGAAGTGTAAAGTCGGGTAACAGGTACACCGGAATGAATACCGTAACACATACAGCTACTGATGCCAATGTTAGTAGAATGTGGAGTCAGATGTACCAAGTAATTACCAATACTAATGCCATTATTGCCAATCAAGAAAACATTAAAAAAATAGCAACTACTCTACAGCAAGAGGAGGCTGCTCAATTGGTAGGCGAGGCATATGCAATTAGGGCGCTAGTTTATTTTGACTTAATGAAGTTTTTTGCTCGTCCATTAAAATTCACTGCCGATGGATCACACTTGGGTGTACCACTAGTAGTGAATCCAATAGTAAATATTACAGAAGTTGTATACCCTGCAAGAAATACAGCGGCTGAGGTATATGCTCAAATTGACAAAGATATTACTGCAGCTATTGCACTTTTACCGCAAAATGGAAATGTCATTAGTAATGGAGCCGTAAATAGCACTTTGTTTAAAATAAGGATGAATAGATTTTCTACTTTGGCATTAAAAGCAAGGGTTGCTTTATATAAGTCTGATTGGACATCCGCTGCAGATGCAGCTAATCAGGTTATTGCATCTGGCAGATATTCCTTGTATACTTTTGGAACCATGCTACAAGATTTTAGATCACAAAACAGTCCTGAATCTTTATTTGAAATAGCCAATAACACCAATGATAATCCTGGAACAGATTCTTATGCCTACTTATGTAGTCAGCAGGGCTATGGTGAAATGCTTGGAACCATGCAATCCATGAATAGTAAAAGTACGGGTACAACACTTACCACTTTTAAAGGATTGTATGAGGCTTATTCAGCTACTGATATTCGACGTGGATTTATTGCACTAGGCAATAGAAATTCAATTGGTGGCGAAACCAATGTGCCTATTCCAACTAAGTATATAAATATTTCTACCTATATGGAAAACACCAAAGTTCTGAGATTGGCAGAAATGTACTTAATTAGAGGAGAAGCAAATGCGCAATTAGCCGTTGCAAATAATAATAGCGCTTTGTTGACAACTTCATTGACAGACGTTAACCTTATTAGAAAGTCTAGAGATACTGCTTCTGCTACAAAACCATTTAATGCGGTGCTAACAGGTACTCCTCCGGCTGGAAGTATTTCTGCCACAGCATTCATTGACAGTATTTTTGTAGAAAGAAGAAAAGAATTTGCTTTTGAAGGGCAGCGTTTATTTGACTTAAACAGAAGCCAAGCAAGTTTTGTAAAAATTAGTTCTGGTGGAAATGCAACTTCTAGATTAATACAATATACCGCCACTACGTCTAGTTACTATTATAGAACTTTATTGCCAATACCAATTGCTCAGGTTCAAAACAATAGTAATATGGTACAAAATCCTGGGTTTTAATAGAAACCCAAATTGTAATTGTATATGAGAAAGTTGAATGTTACAGGGTTAATTACTTTACTATTGTTTCTTTTCTTTTCTAATCAGTCTTTTGCAGCTGAAAAGAAAGACACCGTAAGGGTTTTGTTTGTTGGTAATAGTTATGTGTATTACAATAATTTAGCGCAGATGATTGGCTTAATTACTGATAGTATGGATACAAAAATTGTTTGTAAAAAATCCACAGTTGGAGCCGCAACACTAGGACAACACTGGAATAATGCAAGGGGGCTTAAATCAAAGCAATTGATAGCCACTAATAAGTTTGATATTGTTGTTATTCAAGACAACAGTATGTGGCCCTTAGAGCATAAAGATAGTTTGTTAATAAACGGAGGTCTCTTTTGTAAGTATATTCGGGAACATGGCGCCAAACCATATTTGTATAATACTTGGGCAAGAGAAAAGACACCCGAAACTCAATCAAGCATCAATGAGGCATATAGCGATTTAGCAAAATCTGAAAATGCGGTCAATGTTCCAGTTGGTTCTAGCTGGGATTTAGCAAGAAAAACTTTTCCCTCAATGAAACTATTTAGTGATGATGGTTCTCATCCCTCAGCGGTGGGATCTTTTTTAATTGCATTAAATTTTATTAAGAAAATAACAGGCGCTTTGCCAAAAAAATACGCAACGGTATATAATTATTTTGACAAAGATGGAGAGACATTTAGGATCATGCAACTTACTGATTCCGAAATTCAATCTTGTGTAAGTATTGTTAACACAGTGATTCAATAGAATCTATAAGCAAGCGATCATGGTAAAAAAAATTGCAACTAACCTTACCTTTTGGGTATTATTTGCTATCACATCAGGTATTATTGTTGGACATTTTTTTCCAGCCACAGGGGTAGCCATGCAGCCGCTTGGCAAATATTTTATTGATGTTATTAAATTATTTATCTATCCAATTATACTACTCACCATTGTAACAGGTATTTGTGGAATGGGGGATTTAAAAAAAGTAGGAAAAGTTGGCGGCAAAGCACTTATTTATTTTGAAATTATAACTACCGTTGCTTTATTAATTGGAATTGCCGTAGGGTATCTTTTAGAACCAGGAGCTTCAGTTAATACCAGTATTGTAGCTAAAGGCGACATTTCTAAGTATAGTAGCGGTAATGTTTCTATATCTTGGGTTCAATTTTTTCAAGACAATCTTACCATTCAGGTTTTACTCTTTGCAATTATTGCTGGTGTTATTGTTAGTAAAATAAAATACAAGGATGCTATTTTACCTAAGGTATATTGGACGTCAAAATACGTTTTTAAAGGGCTTCATTTAGTAATGAAACTGGCTCCTATTGGTGCATTCGGCGGCATGGCCTACACTATTGGAAAATATGGTGTTGCTACTTTACTTCCACTGGGAAAATTAATGGCTTGTGTATACATTACAATGGCATTATTTGTATTCCTCATTTTGGGGTCTGTATTGCGTTATTATAAAATAAGTATTTGGAAATTTTTAGGATACATCAAAAATGAATTATTAATTGTTTTAGGTACCTCTTCTTCTGAAGCTGCTTTGCCTTCATTGATGGAGAAATTAGAACAGATGGGTTGTCATAAATCTGTTGTGGGGCTGGTAGTGCCTGCTGGATACTCATTTAATTTAGACGGAACTTCTATTTACTTATCAATGGCCATTATATTTTTGGCTCAGGTTTTTCATATACAATTAAGTATGGATCAAATTATAACCATCATTGGTATTTTGATGGTTACTTCTAAAGGTGCTGCGGGTGTAACTGGTAGCGGATTTATTATTTTAGCTTCCACATTAACAGCTACAAAGGTGATACCCATAGAAGGACTAGCCCTGTTATTAGGGGTTGACCGCTTTATGTCTGAAGCAAGGGCTATTACTAATTTTATTGGAAATGGGGTGGCTACTATTTTCATCTCTAACAATGAAAAAATGTTTGATCGTTCTAGGATGTATAAGGCTTTTGGGATGCACGAAAAACAACTTTAATGCCTACTATTTGTTGTTATTAGTAACTATGATTGGGCATTTCTTTGTATATTTTCTGCCTTCTGAAAAAGGAAATTCTAATGCCCCTGTTCTCTTTACGCCCAATGTTTTTCCAATTTCATCAGGTATGATTATTTTCATGGCAATTACCTTGTTTTCTTATGAGATGTGGTAATTGTTTAATTTCATCATTTCCCTAAAAGTTCACCCTACTCAAAACCGGAAAATGATCAGAAGGGAATTTGCCATTATTGGTATCAGTAAGAACACCTCATTTTAATACTTTAAAATGAGCAGAGGTGAAAATGTGATCAATAATATTATCATCATTTAAATTGACACCAAATCCCTGAAAACTTCCATTAGGTACCCAAGAGCAAATGCGATTAATTTTTGCATCCCAACCCAGTCCTGGTTTTTCAGGAGTTTCCAATGGTCAGTGTTTGGGCATCTATATTTTAAACTGAATACTCAAAAAACTATGAAAACAATCTTGCAAAGTGGTTTTCTAAATGATTCCGCATACCGTTTCTAAATTGCTCCGGAGTGCCAGTCTCTAAAATATGTACAAGTTCTATGTGAGACACAAACATTTTAAGCATCAACTGTTTTTTTAACAAGCCACTATTGTGAACATAATCAAAAACAGGTAATAACATTTTTTGAAATTTCTTTAATGTGTCATTTCCTGTAATCTCATAGAGTTTTCCATGAAATGCAATTTCATGTTCTACATTAAATAAATGGAATTGTGTTGCTGGAGGTTCGTTCTCTACTATATGCTTTAATTCATCAATGTCTTTTTTGGTAATTCTATTGAAGAGTAAATCGGCCATGCCAATTTCTAAAACAAGTCTAATTTCAAATACTTCTCTCAATGTTTCGGGAGTAAGAATATGTGGATTCATACTCTTGCTCATATTTCCAAACAAGTCTGGGCTTGTAATCACTGATCCTTTTTTCTTCTTGGATTCAATTAATCCCATCATCCTAAGTCTTAATAAAGCCTCTCTTACAACAGTTCTGCTTACACCAAGTTGTTGTGTTAATTCCAATTCCGTTGGAATACTGTCACCAATCTTAAGTTGTTGTTGCTGTAATAATTGAACAAGGTTTGCTTCTACCTTATCTACCAGACTCACATTTTCAATGGTATTAAAAGTAATATTTCTAGATCCCATGGTTTTGTTATGTATTACTTAATACGAAATTATTGAATAAAGTTGACTGTTTTAATATTTTCATTTAATTGATAATCAATGAAATAAAAAAAATCTGCCAAATATTTGGAATATTCAAAGCTATGCGTTTATCTTTATTATGTCATACATAATACAAATTAAACAAACTGCTGTCATGAGAATTCCTCAAAAATTCATTAAGTACACACTGGCTTTTTTAGCTATGTGTATCATCAATTCACTACCTGCACAATCGCTTAAAATAGCTGGTAGTGTAGTTTCTGAAACAGATAATAGTCCTTTACAGGGGGTGTCGATTAGTGTAAAAGGGAAAAAAACCGGTGCTCAAACAAGCGCCTCTGGAACTTTTACCATTCAAGCTGCTAAAGGAGATATCCTTGTTTTTAGCTACACTGGTTATAACAGTGCTGAACTTGCATTAAAGGACAATGAGAATTTGGTGATTAAAATGAAGCAGGATATTTCAAATCTTGGCGATGTTGTTGTTGTAGGATATGGAACCATTAAGCGTTCAAAACTTACTGCATCTGTTTCAAAATTGGATAAGAAGTTTCTGGAAACAGGGGTGAGATCAAATCCTGCCCAAGCTTTAGCTGGTACCATTCCGGGTTTACGTGTTTCAACGGGTAGCGGTAGGCCAGGTTCTTTGCCTTCTATCATTCTCAGAGGGGGTACCAATTTTGATGGTTCAGGAAGTCCATTGGTAATTATGGATGGACAAATAAGAGGGTCTTTGGCCGATATTAATCCAGAGGAAATTGAAAGTATGGAAGTATTAAAAGATGCTTCTGCTACTGCCATTTATGGCGCAAGAGCTAGCAACGGTGTGATTTTGATTACTTCTAAAAGAGGAAAACAGGGGAATGCCAATGTAACATTAAAATTAAAAACAGGGAACAGTTATTTAAATGTGCCTTATAAATTTACAGATGCAGAAGGATACATTAATTGGGCAAGATTAGGTGCCGAACAAGCAATTCTTAATGGAACATTGGCTGCTTCAAATGTTGCAGGTGTTGGACCAAGAGGTACTGGTAATTTATACAAAGATGCTACTGGTACTATTTTAGATGGTAATTATGATTCAAGAGCCATTTGGAGTGTCATGAGATTGGATAATGTTAATAATGTTTTATTAGGTCAGCCAGGATGGCGTCAAATGAAGGATCCCATTAAAACAAATGCTGCTGGTAACTATGATCCTGCTGGTACTAATTATGATTTGATTTATAAAGATTTTAATTACGGTGATTATGGTTTGAATAAAACCGCCCAAATACAGGATTACAATGTAGGAATGAGTGGAGGAAACGATAGAGGCAAATACTTTGCCAACCTTGGGTATTATAATGAAGGAGGTTTGTCACTGGCTACTTTTTATCAAAGAATCAATTTTTCTTTTAATGGAGATTATAACATTAATAAATGGTTGAAATCAGAAAGTAGTATTCAATATGCTGTTGCAAAGTGGAGAGACGAATCATTACAAAATGGAGAGACAAATTATTGGGGAAGAATGTTATCTGCTCCTCCAACCATGCGTGGAACAAACGAAAACGGTGACTTGATCCTTGGAAGAGATGCTAGTGATGGTAATCCGGTAATCAACGTAGACAAGTATAAAAGAAACAACCAATCGGATAAGTTTATACTTAGTCAAGCGTTAAGAGCCGATTTGACAAAAGATCTTTATGTTAAAGTATCAGGCCTTTTAATGTATGATGAAAGTTTTAATGAGGCATTTAATCAAGATTTCCGCACGGGAATTATGAGTGTTTCAAATGTAAATACGGGTTGGAATAGAACAAGAAGTTCTTCTGCTTCTTTTGATAGAACAATTAGACAAACGTATAACGCCATCGCTAATTACAATAAGACCTTTTTAGATAAACATAATGTTGCCGCCATGGCAGGATTTGAATACTATGAAGCCTATAATAAAGGACTTGCTGCAAGTGGATCACTTGCCCCTACGCAGGATTTTGCAGATCTACAATTAACACAAAATAATATTGATCAACAAACTAGAAGTACTGATACTTATCATAGCAAAGAAAGAATCATGTCTGCATTCGGAAGGTTAAACTATGATTATGACGGAAAATACTTAGCCTCATTCACCATTAGAAGAGATGGTTATTCTAGGCTAATTGGAGATAATCAATATGGTACATTCCCAGCTTTTTCAGTTGGTTGGATGGCGCATAGAGAAGCTTTCATGGAATCTACCAAAGACTGGTTATCATTCTTGAAAATCAGGGCTAGCTGGGGTAAGAATGGTAATGTAGGCGGAATTGGCACTTATGAATTGCAAGGTGCATATGGTTCACAAACTGCTTATAATGGTGCCATTGGATTTCTTCAAACAGGTGTTGCTAATCCTAAGTTAAAATGGGAAAAAACAAATACCATTGAGATTGGCGCTGATATGGGATTCTTTAATAATAGACTAACAGCATCAATTGCCTATTATAATAGAATTACGGATGATAAAATTGCCAATGTGTTATTGCCAACTTCATCAGGGGTTTCTAGTATCAGAACCAATAACGGTAGTATGAAGAATAGAGGTTTTGAATTAGAAGCTAATTATAAATTAGTTCAAAATAAAAGTTTTACTTGGCAGATTGGAGCAAATGCTGCTTGGAACAAAAATACCATTCTTAAACTACCTTATAATGGCGTAGAAAACAATAGACAAGGTGGTCAACAAATCTATGACCCCAATACTAAGTCTGTTATTTGGGTGGGTGGATTACAAGAAGGTCAGGAATTTGGTGAAGTATTTGGCTTTGTAAGCGACGGAATCATTAGAGACGCCAAAGATTTAAGTAATTATAATAAAATTGATTTAGCTGCTGGACAAGCTTGGTACGCAGCATCTGCTGGAAGAAGGGTAGCCAGTCAACAGTTGATGACGCAACGTGGATTAACATTTGCAGGTGGTTGGTTGCCAACTCAATTGGGCGATATGAAATGGAAAGACATTGATAATAATGACACCATTGACACTAGAGATATGGTATCATTAGGCCGTCAAATTCCTCGTTGGACAGGTGGTTTTAATACATCATTCAATTATAAAGGATTTACATTATTTGCAAGGGTTGACTTTGGTTTTGGTCATGTGCAACAAGATTTTATGCAGCTTTGGGCTTTGGCCAATGCGCAGGGTGAGTTTGCTCCTACTACTGATGTTAATGATACCTGGACAGCTTCAAATCCAAATGCTAGACTACCAAGATATGTTTGGGCAGATCAATTGAATGCTAAGAATTATGATAGACCTAGTAGTATGTTCTGGGTAAACTCTAGTTATTTATCATTTAGAGAAGTATCATTGAGTTACACAGTACCCGCAGCCGTTTTGAAAAAAGTAAAAATGTCTGGCTTGACCTTTACATTGACTGGACAAAATCTGGGATATATAACTAATAAGCAATTGAATTTACCAGAACGTACAGGTTCTCAAAACAGCGCATATATTATTCCAACACAAGTTGTATTTGGTGCAAACCTTACTTTCTAATCAACTATTTAAAAAAGTAAAAAATGAAGAACGTTAAATATATACTATTTGTGATGTTGATATTTCTAGCATCAACATCCTGCAAAAAAACTTTAGAACTTGCTCCGGAGGATTATTTTGGTGATGGAAACTTTTGGCAAAATGAATCACAGGTGACCAATTTTATGGTAGGGATGCATAAGCAATTCAGAGACAATCAATTTATGTTTCTGAGATTAGGTGAAATGCGTTCTGGAAATTATAGCAATATTGACAGACAAAATACCTCATTAAATGAATTGCCTATTATTGAGCAAAGAATTGATGAGAACTCATCGGGAGTTGGAAGTTGGGCTGGATTTTACAACCCAATCTTGCAAATTAATTTGTTTATTCAGAAGGTAGAAGCAAGTACATTTCTAAGCGATGCTAAAAAAACTTATTTATTGGGACAAGCATATGGCATGCGTGCATATTATTATTTTCATTTGCTTAGAACCTATGGTGGTGTTCCTTTAAGATTAGAACCTGAGGTTTTGAATGGCAATACTGATCCAGTAGCACTACGGAAAAAAAGATCTACCGAAGCGGAAGTATTGGCGGCAATTAAAAACGATGTAAATAAGTCTATCACATTATTTGGCTCTGCAAGTGGAAGTACTGATAAAAGCCTCTGGTCTCCTAAAGCTAGTTTAATGTTGAAGGGCGATTTATACTTATGGTCTGCAAAAGTATATGCAAATACAGCGGATTTAACAGAAGCCAAAAATGCATTAAATGCAATTACAGGTAATGCGCTTCAGCCAAGTTTTGCAAATGCATTTGCCTTTGGGCAAAAAAATAACAATGAAATTATTTTTAGTATTCGTTATCTAGTGGGCGAATCAGAAATGGGAGGTGTTTCTCAATATTTGTATTCTACTTTTAATTTTGATAACCTCCATTATAAAGATTCGTTAGCTTCTGGTTCTTTGCTAGTAGATCCACTTTTGATTGCTGCTACCAATTCACAACAGATTATTCAACGTTATGGTTACACATTTGCGCTTTTTCAATCTTATGCAGTAACTGATAAAAGAAGGGATGCCACTTTCTATGATTATTATAGGGTTACAAAGAGTGGAACTCCACCATATGCTATCTCAATTAGAAATACAGCTATGGTTAAGTTTTTAGGAACTATCAGTGCTAACAAAAGATATTTTAGTGATGATTGGCCAGTTTACAGAGAAGCTGATAGATTGTTGATGTTAGCTGAGATTGCAAATGCTGAAGGTTCAAGTCCTGCTTCTTTTATCCAATTAATTAGAAATAGAGCTTTTGCCCCAGCAGCGGATCCAACTCCTTTTGTAAATGGTACAAAAGACGCAAATGAGTTAGCCATATTTGCAGAAAGAAATAAGGAATTTGTTTTTGAAGGTAAGTCATGGTATGATTTAAGGAGAATGAAATTTGGTTCTGATCCCTTGGTATATAAAGCAACTGGTAATCCTTATGGCGTGTTAGATAAAACTACACAGGGATATAAAATTCTATGGCCAATTGAGCCTGCTATTTGGACAAATGATCCTATGGTAGATCAAACACCGGGCTATCCAACCGCTAAGCCTAAATAGGGGTGGTCTAAAATTTTGTTTTTTTCAATAGCTGATAGCAGATCATCCGGGAGTACTTGTGCTCCTGGATGGTTTAATCTTTATTAGAATTAGTATATTGTTGGTATTATGGAATATCCATGTTTCCTAATTCATAGCAATATATTATAAATTATAATTGTATGATTAATTATCATTTAGAAGGCCTGATAGCTGCCCCCTTTACACCTTTTACAAATAATGGTTCACTAAATCTTTCTATAATACCAGCATACTATCAAATGCTTAAAGCCAATGCTGTTGTTGGGGCATTTATATGCGGGTCAACTGGGGAGGGGGTTTCTTTAACAATGGCTGAAAGAAAGGCAGTTGCAGAGGCCTGGGCTGATTGTACAAAATTTGACAACGAGTTTAAGGTAATGACTTTAATAGGAGGAACATGTATTGCAGATTGTAAAGAATTAGCCATACATGCTCAAGCAGTTGGGTTGGATGCTGTTTCTTTTACCGCTCCTTTTTATTTTAAACCGGCCAATGCAGAAGTGTTGGCAGAATGTTGCGCAGAAATTGCTGCGGTAGTTCCAGATTTTCCTTTCTATTATTACCATATTCCAGTTTTAACTGGGGTAGAATGTTCTATGTTGCAACTACTGAAAGCGATTGACGGGAAAGTTCCAAACTTTGCTGGCATTAAGTATACACATGAAGATTTTATGGATTTCTTTTCCTGTATGAATTTTAAGAATGGTCAATATGATATGCTTTGGGGTAGGGATGAAAACCTTTTGCCGGCTTTAGTATTAGGTACTAAAGCAGCCATAGGTAGCACTTTCAATTATGCTGCCCCACTTTATTATCAAATAATTGAAGATTACAATATTGGTAAACATGAGTCTGCCCAATCATTACAACAAAAGTCAATTGATATGATTAGACTGTTGGGTAAATACGGTGGAATTGCAACAGGGAAAGCATATATGAAATTGATTGGGTTAGACTGTGGAAATTTTAGACTGCCAGTGAAAAATATGAACAACAATCAATTTGATTCTTTTAAGCAAGAAGTTCAACAATTGAATTTCAGTGAGTTTTGTTCACAACTGCCTGTCACTGTAAATGGATAGTCTGGAATGAATATTATAAAAAATATTTCCTTTTATATTTTGTCATTAATAGTGATACCTGGATTTGCGCAGCACCAAAAAAAAATCTCTATGCAATGGAAGGTTGAATCAAATTTGCCTCCAGATAAAGGACAATTGGTTTCCAATGGTTTTGCTGGTCCATTATCAGGCATTCTACATAATTATTTTTTTGTTGGTGGTGGTGCAAATTTTCCAGAATCAATGCCCTGGAATGGAGGTCTCAAAAAATATTATAGCCAACTAATGGTATATGCTATTAAGGGTGAAAAATTTGAATTATTAAATAAGAAATTTAATCTTCCCAATAATTTGGCTTATCCTGCTTCTTGTAATATAGGAACAGGTATTTTATTTGCTGGTGGGGAAAATGAAAATGGTCCTTCCAATTTAGTTTGGTTAATGAAATGGGATATTCAAACTGAAAACGTACAATTTAAAACATTACCTAGTTTGCCATTTCCTGTTAGCAATGCTTCCATGACAGTTGTTAGAAATAAGATTTATTTAGCAGGAGGTGAAACGGCTTCAAATACACTAGACCAATTTATTGTTTTGGATCTTGATCAAATTGAACTAGGATGGAAGCAGTTAGCAAAAACTCCTATACCAATTTCTCATGGAGTGATGGATGTGCTATTTCAAAAGCCTCTAGGAGAGATTTTCATAGCGGGTGGTAGGAAGAAAAATCAAAATGGAATTTCTGATTTTCATGCTACTATGTACGCCTATGACTTGGTAACTGATCAGTGGACTGTCAAACATTCTATGCCATATGAAATATCTGCGGGCACTGGAGGAGCTACTAAGCAAAATATGTTTGTAGTATTTGGAGGTGATAAAGGAACAATTTTTCATCAAGTAGAACAATTGATTGTATCTATTAATGAAGAACAAGATCCAAAGATTAAATCAAATCTAATTGAGCAAAAAAATCAATTACAAGCTAATCATCCAGGATTTAGTAAGGAAGTACTTGTTTATGATGCCCTTAAAGATAGTTGGTATACAATTGGAAATATTCCCTTTGAAACACCAGTAACTACCACCGCTATTAAATGGGGGTATTCCTTTATCATTCCCAGTGGGGAAGTTAAAGCTGGTGTAAGGTCTTCTACCATTCTTTCTGTTAAAATAATATCTAATTAAAATGACCCATAGCAAAAGATATCCTTGGATTGTTGTAGGACTGCTATGGGTAGTAGCATTATTGAATTATATGGATAGGCAAATGTTATCAACCATGAAGCCTTCCATGATGATAGATATAGCTGAACTTACTTCTGCAGCCAATTTTGGATATTTGATGGCTATCTTTTTATGGATTTATGGTTTTATGAGTCCTTTTTCTGGCATTATAGCAGACAGATTTAATAGGAAATGGATTATAGTAGTGAGTTTATTTGTTTGGAGTGCAGTGACATTTTCAATGGGTTATGCCACATCATTTTCGCAATTGTATTGGTTGCGCGCTTTAATGGGCATCAGTGAAGCATTGTATATACCTGCTGCTCTTTCTTTGATTGCAGATTATCATACTACTAAAACAAGGTCTTTGGCAATTGGCATTCATATGACCGGTTTATATATGGGGCAAGCCCTAGGCGGATTTGGAGCAACCATTGCGCAACAATATTCCTGGCAACAAGCATTTCACAGTTTTGGCTTAGTTGGAATTGTTTATTCTTTAGTGCTTTTGTTATTTCTTCATGAAAAGAAAAATCTACTAGATCAAATTGAAAATGATCATAAAGAAATTAGTAAACCATCTTTATTTAAGGGATTAAGTCTGCTTTTTACTAATATCTCTTTTTGGATCATACTTTTTTATTTTGCTGTTCCAAGTTTGCCCGGATGGGGTGTTAAAAATTGGTTGCCTACTTTATTTTCTCAAAATTTAGGAATAGGTATGGATAAAGCTGGGCCAATGTCTACCATTACTATTGCAGCTTCTTCTTTTTTTGGAGTAATTGTTGGAGGTATTTTGTCTGATAAGTGGGTGCAAGTAAATATAAAAGGTAGAATATATACTAGTGCAATAGGATTGGCATTAACCATACCGGCATTGTTATTAATTGGATATGGCCATAGCTTATTTCATGTTGTAGGTGCAGCTTTTTGTTTTGGTTTTGGTTATGGCATGTTTGATGCTAACAATATGCCAATTCTTTGTCAGTTTGTTTCTCCCAAATTTAGAGCTACTGCCTACGGTACCATGAATATGGTTGGAGTTTTTGCAGGTGCAATGATTACCAATATTTTAGGAAAATCTGTAGATAAGGGAAGTATGGGAAATGATTTTGCTATTTTATCTGGTATTGTATTGGTTGCGCTCCTTGTTCAACTAGTTTTTCTAAATCCCAAAGACAGTTATTTGGTGGATGAATAATATTTCAAAATTAGGATATGAGTTACAGTGAAAAGGATTTAAAAGAACTTTTTGAATTTTACAAAACGCAGTTATTAACCGATACGGTTCCTTTTTGGTTTCCAAGGTCATTTGATGAAATTCAAGGTGGATTTTTATTGATGAGAGACCAAGACGGCAGTTTAATAGACGATGACAAAGCTGTTTGGATTCAAGGTAGAGCTACCTGGTTGTTATCTACTTTATACAATACTATTGAACCCAAAGAGGAATGGTTGAAAGGTGCGAAACTTGGTTATGACTTTTTGAACAAACATTGTTTTGACGAAGATGGACAAATGTTTTTTCATGTAACTAGGGAAGGGCATCCAATTAGAAAACGCAGGTATTTTTTTTCTGAAACATTTTATGTAATTGCAGCCGCTGCTTATTCAAAAGCAAGTGGAGACATGGAAGCTGCTGGAAAAGCAAGATTTATTTTTGGAAAATGTATTGATTATGCCAACTCTACCATAAAGCTAGCGCCCAAGTTTACCAATACTAGACCATCTAAAGGAATTGGTGTGCCAATGATTATGATTAATACGGCACAACAATTAAGAGAAACTATTGGTGATGATCGTTGTGATGATTATATCAATCAATGGATACAGGAGATTAAGCAGGATTTTGTTAAAGACAATATCAAATGTGTTATGGAACAAGTAGATCCTGATGGTAATATCATTGATCATATTGATGGCCGCACTTTAAACCCAGGTCATGCCATTGAAGGAGCATGGTTTATCTTACACGAAGCGTTATATAGGAATAATGACCCAGATTTGATAGCATTAGGTTGTAGGATGATTGATTATATGTGGGAAAGAGGTTGGGATAAACAATATGGGGGGATTTTATACTATAGAGACGTATATGATAAGCCAGTCCAGGAATATTGGCAAGACATGAAGTTTTGGTGGCCACATAATGAAGTGATTATCGCCACTTTGTTGGCCTATCTGATAACTGGGAATGAAAAATATGCCAAAATGCATCAATTGGTGCATGATTATTCTTACAAGCATTTTCATGATAAGGTAAATGGGGAATGGTTTGGTTATTTACATAGAGATGGATCTATTGCACAAACAGCAAAAGGAAATTTATTTAAGGGGCCATTTCATTTACCAAGACAGGAATGGTATTGTTTTCAAATACTCAAAAAGCATTTGTTTGAAAAAAACTTAGAAAAGATTGCTAGTTAACCTTATTGATCAATGAAATTATTTATCACTATTTTATTGCTATCTCCATTGCTGTTGAGTGCTCAACTCAGAGTGGGGTCTATATTTAGTGATAATATGGTTTTGCAACACGGAAAGCCTATTTGTATTTTTGGAAAGGCTAATCCAAAACAATTGGTTGCTGTTACATTTAATGGAGAAACAAAATCAAACCTTGTTCAATCAGATTCAAATTGGATAGTGGTTTTTAAAAAACAACCTATTTCTAAGATTCCTCATTCTTTGAAAATAGAAAGTGGTCTTCAGAAAATTAGTTTTGAGAATATTGTAATTGGAGATGTTTGGCTTTGTATTGGACAATCTAATATGGAGTTTCCAATGACTAGGGAACTACACTTTAAGGATGAAAAAAATAACACTAATCTTCCATTAATTAGGTTTTATAATCCTACTTATGCAGGTAAGAATACTTATAATACTGCTTTTTCAGATTCCATAGTTAAAAAATTGAATGTTAAAGACTTTTATGAAGGTCTGTGGCAGATCTGTGATAGCATAACATTCAAAAATATGAGTGCGGTAGCGTACTATTTTGGCAAATCAATATTTACAAATACCGAGATACCTATTGGATTAATCAATATGTCCATTGGTGGAGCTCCATTAGAAACATTTATAAGCACAAAAGCCTTAGAAGATGCTGGTCAATTTTCTAGTAAAGTTTCTGGAAATTGGTTAACCAATCCATCATTGCCAGTTTGGGTAAGAGAAAGAGGCAGTCAAAACGTAGGAACGCTTTCCTCAGTTCTTAAAGATGATGTTGGTAAATATCATGGATATAAACCTGGGTTTGCCTATAATGCAGGATTAGCTTCCATGACTCAATTTCCCATCAAAGGCATCATTTGTTATCAAGGAGAAAGCAATGCTCAAGAACTTGATAGGGTTTTCGAGTATGCAGCATTAACCAAATTGATGGTAAATGATTTTAGGAAAAAATGGAAAGAACCCCGTTTGCCATATTATTATGTACAACTTTCTTCAAAAGATACCCTAAAATATAAAAGTGAATTTTGGCCACAATTCAGAGACCAGCAAAGATTAATAATGGATTTGGTTTCAAATACCGGGATGGCTGTTTCTTCTGATCTGGGTTTTAAAAATGATGTGCATCCAACTAATAAAAAAGAAGTTGGAATCAGGTTGGCAAATTGGACTTTATACAAAACATATAAGCTTAATATAAATTCATCGGGTCCTCTTCCTATAAAAGCAACATATCGTAATGGAAATGTGGTTGTTTCATTTAAGTACCTATCTAATGGGCTACAAACATCGGATGGACTTGCACTTAGAGGGTTTTCATTAGATGGGATTAAAGACACGCAGGCCATTATTGAACATAAAACTGTTTTAATTAATTGTAAGACAAAGCCTTCACATGTTTATTATGGATGGAAGCCATTTACTGATGCTAATTTGATTAATTCAGATAAACTACCTGCATCAACATTTAAAATTCCAGTTTTATAATTTTTAATAGAAAAAAAATAATTATGAGTAATAAAATCGCTCTTCTCAGTTTATTGATATTTATACAAACTATTTTATTGGCTCAGGATAAAAATCCTGTTTTTATCTCCGGTACTGATGGGCACAAAAGTTTTAGGATTCCGGCCATCATCATGTTGCCGAATAAAGATTTACTTGCTTTTTGTGAAGGACGTGTAAATGGAAGTGGTGATTTTGGGGATATCAATATTGTAATGAAAACCAGTCATGATAAAGGGGTAACCTGGGGGCCTATCAATACTATTGTAGATGCAGATAGTCTTCAAGCTGGTAATCCTGCTCCTGTTGTTGACTTAACTGATCCCACTTATCCTAAAGGCAGAATTTTTCTTTTCTACAATACCGGCAATAATCATGAATCAGAAGTTAGAAAGGGGAATGGACTAAGAGAGGTTTGGTATAAGACATCAATTGATGGTGGAGTAACTTGGAGTGTTCCTGTAAATATCACTAGTCAGGTTCACAGGCCTAATCAGCCTAAAATAAATGCAACATACAATTTTTCAGAAGACTGGAGAAGTTATGCAAATACTCCCGGACATGCTTTACAAATTGCCAATGGCAAGTATCAGGGCCGTATTTATATAGCCGCTAATCATTCAAAAGGAGCACCAAAAAAAGGAGCTGAAGACTATTATGCTCATGGGTTTTATACTGATGACCATGGCAAAACTTTCCATTTAAGTGAATCAGTTAATTTGCCAAGCAGTAACGAATCAACAGCTGCTGAAATATCTAATAATGGGTTATTGCTGAACGCCAGAAATCAAAAAGGTGATATTAGGGCTAGGTTGGTAGCAAAAAGTATGGATGGTGGTCAATCTTGGAATAGTATATCATTTGATAAAAATTTACCTGATCCAGTTTGTGAGGGTAGTATTTTGAATTTGGGAATTAAAAAGGGAAAACAAGTTTTAGCATTCTGCAATGCAGCGGATACTGTAAAAAGAAATAATCTGACATTAAGAATAAGTTTTAATGAGGGAGAAACCTGGGAGAAAAAGATATTAATTGATCATAGTACTGATCCTAAAAAGAAAGATTTTACTGCTTATTCAGATATTGTCAAATTGAGTAAAAATCAAATTGGCGTGTTTTATGAAAGAGATGGTTATGCTCAAATTGTGTTTTCAGTAATCAATTGGAAGGAATAATATTTAATGAAAAGGAAATGAGAATTTTTGCAGTTTTAATTTTTATTGCATGTTCATTTGAAGCTATTGCACAAATTGAACAGCCACATTTCCCGGATTCTTTATTTACTACATATTATCATCAAAGACATTCACATTTTAAAACATTACCCAAATCTCAGCATAATATTATTTTTCTAGGAGATAGTATTTCTGATGGGGCGGAATGGAGCGAGTTATTTGGAGATCCAAGAATTATCAATAGAGGAATAAGTGGAGATTTTTCAATTGGCATCCTGAACAGGTTAGAAGAAGTTTATACTAGAAAACCTGAAAAAGTCTTTTTATTGATTGGTATTAATGATTTAACTAGGAATTTAACCACTGACAGTATTGTCAAAAATATAGTTTGGATTGTTAATTTAATTAAATCCAAATCTCCCAATACCCAAGTCTATGTACAAAGTGTCTTTCCTGTAAATGAAAGATTTGGAAAGTTTAGTGGGCATACTTCTAAAAGGGCACAAATTTTAGAACTTAATGAGCAATTGTCTTCCATTTGCAAGAAGTATACATTTGAGTATATTGATGTCTTTTCTTATTTGGTGGATAGTACAGGCAGGCTAAATACTCAATTTACCAATGATGGCTTGCATCTAAATAGTAAGGGCTATTTACAATGGAAAGAAGTGGTTTTAAATAAGGTATTTGATCTACCTGATTTAATTCCAATGCCCAAAAAAGTTCAATGGTCAACGGATAAAATTGATTTAAGGGATTTTAAAACCATCTCTGTTTCAAGTGATGCGGTAAATAAAATTGCTGTTCAACTTCAAGAATATCTTACTTCAATAAATTTAAAGACTAGGGTTAGTCAAAAGATTTCTATTGGAGAAAAACAGATTGAATTGATTTTAAGTGATACATTTTCAAAAAAGCATTTAACTGATGCCTATTCTATTTCTATAAAGAATGCTTCAATCAAATTAATTGCTGGCTCAACAAATGGACTATTCAATGCGCTGCAAACTTTTAAGCAACTAACCGTTCAAAAAAATATTCCCTTTGTAGAGATTGAGGACTGGTCTGCTTTTTCTTGGCGTGGATTTATGGTGGATGTTGGTAGAAATTTTCAATCAATTCCACAACTCAAACAACAGATTGATGTAATGGCTAGATATAAGCTAAACATCTTTCATTTTCACTTAACAGAAGATATAGCTTGGAGACTAGAGAGTAAAAAATATCCGCAATTGACTGCTCCAGCAAATATGTTGCGAAACAGAGGTAAATTTTATTCCTTAAAAGAACTTAAAGAATTAATAGCTTATTGTAAAGATAGATTTATCACATTGGTTCCTGAGATTGATATGCCAGGCCATAGTGCAGCGTTTAAAAGGGCAATGGGTTTTGAAATGCAATCTGACTCAGGTGTAATTGCTTGTAAAAATATACTATCAGAATTAAGTGCAGCATTGGATGTTCCCTATATACATATTGGAGGAGATGAGGTAAGGATTACCAATAAGAGCTTTCTTCCTCAGATGGTAGCTGTTTTGAAATTGAATCACAAGAAAGTAATGGCATGGGATCCTGGTGGAAATGTTCCTGAACAAACAATATTGCAAATGTGGAATGGTAAAACCAAACCTAAAAATAATTATCCTTCAATTGATTCAAGACATTTGTACTTAAACCATTTTGATCCAATAGATGGGGTTGTGGCAACTTTCAATCATCAAATCTGTGATACAGTTGCAGGAAATGAATATAAACTTGGTGCTATTCTTTGTAATTGGCCTGACAGGAATGTTTCTAAAGAATCAGATCTCATCAATATGAATGCGGTTTATCCTGTTATGGTAACATTTGCTGAAAGATGTTGGGTTGGAAACGGTTACAATGTGCCTGGTCAATATTTATCAGATATGGGTGTACCCGGGACTAAGCGTTTTACTGATTTCCTTTCCTTTGAAAAAAAGCTTTTAAATCATAAGTCAATATATTTTCAAAATCTTTCCTTTCCTTATATACAGCAAAGCCAGATTCAATGGACATTAATAGGACCATATAACAACAAAGGAAATACGGCTCTATCTTTTGAACCAGAGTCTCCCAATTATTTTCAAACAAATAATATTGATAACAATATTAATTTATTGGGTGGAACTATTTGGTTAAGACATTTTTGGCATCCATTAATTCAATCACATCTTCCCAATGCACCAGATAGTAGTACCTATTATGCGTTTAGAAAAATATGGGTGGAAGAAGATAGGGTAAGAGACTGTTGGATTGGTTTTAATAACTTATCCCGTTCTACTGCAACAGATTCTCCTCCCTTGAATGCCTGGGACAATAAAAAAAGTAAGGTTTGGGTAAATGGACAAATAGTGAATCCTCCAGTATGGCAACATGCTGGAATGCCAGGTGAATTAGAAAAGCCCTTGACAGACGAAGGGTATGAATATAGGCAACCAACTAAAGTATTATTTAAGAAAGGGTGGAACACCGTTTTAATCAAAGCTCCAGTAGGATCGTTTGAAACGCCTAAATGGAATAACCCAGTTAAATGGATGTTTACTTTTATTCCTATTGATTAAGCTAATTCAATTGCTTATCCAAGTCATTCAAAAATCGCTCCGCATTCAATAAATGCAATTGCTGTTTTTCTGGACTCATTTTATCAAATGTTCTCACCAACATACCTAGTCTTGCATTTTTCAAAAAGAAATCCCTATGCACATGCATGAATCGCCAGAAGAGTCCATCCCAAATGGGTTGCCAATCTCCTTTGGGGTAATCACTCATCTTCATTAAGTAATTGCTCCCACTGATATAGGGTTTGGTGGTCATTAAACCTCCATCGGCAAATTGGGTCATGCCATAGACATTGGGCACCATCACCCAATCATAGGCATCAATATATAATTCCATAAACCATTGGTGCACTTCATTGGGGTCAAACTCGCAGAGTAGCATAAAATTGCCCAAGACCATCAGTCTTTCAATATGGTGGCTATAGCCTGTATCAAGAAGTTTCTTGATGGTAAGATCTATTGGTGCAATACCCGTATTACCCGTCCAAAAACCTTCAGGTATTTTTCTGCTAAATTTCCAATAATTGGTGCTGCGTTGTTTAGCACCCTCTCTTTCATATACCAAGTGAATGAATTCTCGCCACCCCATGACCTGTCTAATAAACCCCTCCAAAGAATTGAGCGGAATCTGATATTGTTCCGCTTGTTCCATTACCCTGTCCAATACCTGTTGCGGATTTAATAAACCAATATTGAGCATGGGGGTTAGCACTGAATGATGCAGCACTGTTTCATTTGTTACTATGGCGTCTTCATAAATGCCAAAATGTTCAAAGCGGTTTTTTATAAAGTCATCCAACCATTGCTGCGCCTCTTGAAAACTAATTACAAACAAATGTGGGCCATTGACTGTTCCATAATTATTGGGAAAATGCTGCTGAACATAGTTTCTAGCTTCTACTAAAAATGCATTGTCTTCAAATTGCTCAATAGCTGGCGCGATGCCTTTCTTAGGAAAAGGTTTTCGATTGTCTGAATCAAAAGTCCATTGACCACCTAGGGGTTTGCCATCGGCTTCTAACAACAATTTTCGCTCTTTTCTTTGCCAAGTATAAAAATCAGTTTGAAAATAAGTTTTCCTTTTGCTGAAATAAGTTTCAACAGATTCCTTGCTATTTAAAAAATTAGGACTCTCGTGAATGATTAATTTGATTTGGTTTATTGTACAACTCTTTTTGATTCTTTTTTCCAACCAATCATCAGCCAATGCTGACACATGAATTTCAGTTGTTTGTTCAATTGCCAATTGTTTGACCAATGCACGAACATCTTGTAAAGGATGATTGCTATCAATATAAATTACCTGGTAACCCTGCGCTATTAACCACTGTTGGTAAAATTGCATACTGGCCCTATGCAGTACCAGTTTCTGTTTGTGAAATCTAAACTGCTTGAAAAACAACCACTCTTCTACCAAGTAGATGGTTCTCCCTTTTTGCAAAGCAGGATGTTCTTTGAATAATTGATGTGGAAATACCAAACTTATAGCAACTGACATGAACCTTTAACAGGCATCCAGATCCAATTGTTCGGATTCTAAACAATTACACCACTATTGCTTCTGCCTCAATCTCAACCAAATAATCATCCCCAATTAAATTGGCTTGCACCATAGTGTTGGCTGGTTGAATCTGGGAAAATCTTTGACCATGAGCTCTAGCAATGAGTTCCCATTGGCTAATATCTTTGACAAAAACACGGGTTCTAACAACGTCTTCCAATTTGCCTCCCAAAGATTGAATGGCACCTTCTATTTTATCAAATATAAAATGCGCTTGTGCGGCTGGGTCATTGCCCCCAATCACTTGGTTACCATGGGTAGCTGTTGTTCCTGATACCAAAATTCTGTTGCCCTTTCTTACCGCTCGGCTATAGCCCGCCATACTCTCCCAACTAGTGCCAGACAGCGCCTTGGTTTTACCGGTAGCATCTGTTATAACGGGATAGGGTTGGGGTAGGTCTTTTAGATGATGACTTAGGTCTCCGGTAGCCGTTAAATAAGGGGGCTTTCTGTATTCATCACCACAGTCTCCAGAAATGGATTGACCCTTTGCCAAAACAGTTTTGATTTGTTCTAATTCAACAGTGCTTAACTGAATATCCAATACTTTTTTGTTCTCCAAGATATGTTCTGATACCCCCATTCTAGCACCAATAATCACTGCTCCTACAGCGGGTTGTTCTTTAATATAGGCACTAGCAATAGTTGCAATAGAAACATGTTGTGCTTGCGCGATGCTATAAAGCGTTAGCAATAGTTCTTGGTACCAAGCCCATCCGCCTGCAGCGTCTATATAGCGCTTGTATTTCATTTGCGACCAAGTGAGTGCGTCTGTTATCATTGGTTCGGGCTGATTCAACCATTTTTCACTAAAGAAACCACCACCCACAGTTCCAAATGCCAAGAGCTTGATATCATGTTTCAAACAGGTGGCTGTCATTTTACCTGCGGCGCGTTGGTCTAATAAGGAATAACAAACCTGATTACTCACCACTGGAATGCCAGATTGAATGACCATATTCAAATGGGCTTCGTCAAAATTGGTAAGACCTAAATTGGCTATCAAGCCTTGTTCTTGTAATTTTTGTAATCCATACAAACAATCCAACCAACTGGGATGCGCATAGTTCCATGCATGAAATTGCATGAGTTGAATTTGATCTGTTTGTAATCTGGTCAAAGCTTTTTTTACCGCTGCTTCAATTTGTGCTGCAGTGATATTGCCTGGACTTGGGACCCATTTGGTTAGAAATTGAACATCGCGCAAGCCATAGGTTTTTCTAAATACGCCTACCACTTCTTCAGCCGAACCGTAATGATCGGCCATATCAAAACTGGTAAAGCCTTTTTCATAATAGGCGTGCATGGCTTTGGCCGTTGCAACGGGATCTACTTTGTGATTACCTCTTTCTAAATCGGCTATTTGCCATAATCCAATAATTGCTTTTGAAATAGTTAGTTGTTCACTTAGTTTGGTGCTATTCATATTGATATCTTGATGGCTTATTCAGCTGGTAAAATTTTAAAATAATCGGTTTTAGTTAAGCCTGTTTTTTTGAGTCTATTCCAATACAATAGAAATAGAAAGCTTGCCATTAGCATGACTATTCCACATACATAACTGGCATGAAAATACCAAGCTTTTTGCTCTGTGGCCATATCATTGTTGATATGAATAAATAATAAAAAGCCAAGACTCAGAATTCCCATTATTGCAATTAGTTTTTGAAGTAGGGGGTTTTTAATCACGGTAATTTGCTTTGCTAGACTTGGATTGTATTGATGAATCAGCAAAACAGAAAAGCAAATTAATATAAAGTTGATGAGCATGGATATGACCATGATGTCAATACCTAGAAATATATCGCTAGCAAAATGACAACCAAGAATGCCCAGACTAGCCACTGCACCACTGAATAAAATAGCCCAATAGGGCGATTGGTATTTGGGATGAATATGGGTTAGCCATACTGGAAACAATTGATCTTTTGACCAGGCAAAACAAAGTCTAGAAACAGATAAGACCATGGATGGTAAATCTTTCAATAGTGCAATACTGGCTCCAAGCATCACCAACACGGACCAAAAGGAGGGAAGTACATAATGTAATAGACTGGTGGCGGATATGTCTTTTGTATTGGCTAAATCACGTACAAAATTCCATGGCACCATGCGGTACACCGCGTAAGTAAAAAGCAAATAAAATAAAGTGACGCTTACAATGGTAATCAGGATGGCCTTTGGCAAGGATTTGCTGGGATTTTTTGCTTCGCCACCGGCTTGTGCAATAGAATCAAACCCTATAAAACTGGCAAATAGGATGGAACTGGCCCCTAAAAATTGTTGCCAGTTAAATGTTCCAGCATCTCTTTTAATCTGAATCCCGTCTTTTTGAAATACGGCTTGAATAAAATCAGTTTCTGTATAGATAAATCCTGCAAAAATGACAATACTAGCCAATAGAAAAGTGATGACCACCAATCCAATAATGGTGAACTGGTAAGTTTTTACCCCAACAATATTAATCAGGATAAAGCTCCATAAAAGTCCTAAAGACAAAAACAATCTGGTATTGGGTTTGTCAAAAAAGTCTGCCAAATCCGACCATTCCATGGTTACACATACGTCTCTAAAAAAGGGTAGGACCATATAGGAGACGGCTCCAATGACTATGGAGAGTCCAAACCATTGTGAAAAACTGGCCACAAATCCCCAATAGGGATGAATGGACCTGCTGGCATAGACATAACTTCCACCAGCTCTAGGCATGGCACTGGAAAGTATGGCATAGCAAATGGCAGCAAAAAGGGCCGGTACGGCGGCAACTAGGAATGCCGGTAGCATATAGGGCCCAATGCCTGGAACATTCTTTTGAAGCATGAATGGAACAATATAGATAGATGCTCCAATCATAGAGGAGATGCCCGTTGCTACTAGTCCTGTAATGGTAATATTCCTGGATAAGCCACTTATTTGTTCCATATTGCTAAAATGCGGTATTGGGCAATTTAAACTTAATTCCTTTATTAACAATTTGTTATCAGTGTTATTCTGATATAGGCATTTATTTATCTTTCAACCCTGAAATAATTTTAGTTTTAACCCCCATCTAATGAAAAAATTTTTTGTATTGGCGCTAGCTAGCGCCTTTGTATTTGGTTGTACCAAGAAAACGGAAATTACCGAAACCATAGTCCCCTATGTGCACGTGCCAGTTAAATATACCATCAAGGAAGATTTTGAAATGGGTTCAAAAGCCGCTTATGCTGTAGCAGATGTATCTATTAAAACAGGTACATGGAATTTTGATGATGGTCTGTTGGGAAGTACTGCCGCTGATATAAAAAATGAGCTTCAATCTGTTAGATTAAGAACGGGTAAAATAGGAATGAACTATGACGTAGATAGTATCAATACGCTAGTCATTAATCATGCACAATATGGTAATGATGCTGCTTCAGTAGTTTCTCTATGGATATCTGATGACAAGGGTACTACCTATACGCAGTTGGGATCCAATTTGAATACCAATACCAAAACATTTGTTTCCGATACTTTTAAGATTACTGTTACTAAGCCAGTTAGATTTCAAATTAGGAAAACCGGTACAACAAGGGTCAATATTGATGATGTTATTTTTATTGGAGCAGGAAACCCTGGAATTGTTTTCAAAGAAGTAGTGGATAATGTAAAAGACACGGTTAACTATTCAACACCTGCACCTGGTAGAGGCTTTCCTAATGGGTCCGGAATAGACGTTCCACCTGTTGACGGAGATAATAGTAACTTGCTTTTTGGTAACCCTTCAAATGCAACTTCCACTAGCGTTGCAATTGAAAATTATTTGGTAGATTTTAAATATTTTACCACCTCTCATAGTAGTTCAAGAAATACACCAAATTGGGTGTCTTGGCATTTAGATGCTTCTAATGTGGGAAGTACGTCTAGACAAGATAATTTTGCTGCATTTACAGGATTTCCAACTGATTTTTACCAAGTACAGAGCAATAGTTATAGTGGATCAGGTTTTGACAGAGGGCATAATTGCCCTTCGGCAGATAGAACCAGTTCTGTAGAAGCTAATTCTGCAACATTCCTAATGCCTAATATGATTCCACAAGCCCCCAATAATAACCAACAAACCTGGGCATCTTTAGAAACCTATTTAAGGACTGAAATGCAAAAAGGCTACGAGGTTTATATTATTATGGGTAGTTATGGAAAAGGCGGTACAGGTTCTAATGGTTATGCAGAAACCGTTAATAACGGCAAAGTGGTTGTTCCTAAAAGAGTTTGGAAAGTAGCAGTGATTCTTCCTGTTGGTAATGCAGACCTTTCTAGGGTGGATGCTACTACTAAAGTCTTGGCAATAGATACACCAAACGAAAACGTTATTGACGCTGACTGGAAAAAATATATTACAACCATTGATGCTATTGAAAAAGCTACGTCTTATGACTTATTGTCTAAATTGCCTGTAAACCTTCAAAAAACTTTACAAGCAAAAATCTATATTCCTTAATTTAATTTGCTCAAAGAAAGCCTCACCAGAATAGACTGGTGGGGCTTTTTAGTTAAATATAAGTAAACAAGTGTAGGATATTAGATATGGATATTCAGGTTCAACCGTTTGCGCAAGATAAATCTGGGAAATAGCCGGATTTTTTAGTAGCATTGGTAAGTTTTTGACCAATTAATCTATTGATATGAAATACATTCTTGGACTTATTTGCTTACTGCAATGGAATGCTTTTACGGCTAGTGCACAAACAAGTTCTAAACCTGCAGTAACACACCAGTTCAAACTGGGTAAAGAAGACTTTTTACTAGACGGTAAACCCTATCAAATTATCAGCGGAGAAATGCACCCTGCAAGGATTCCGCGAGGGTATTGGCGCCATAGAATCCAGATGGCCAAAGCCATGGGTTGCAATACCATTGCGGCCTACATCTTTTGGAATTTTCATGAGACTACAGAAGGGGTATTTGATTTCAAATCCAATAACAAGGATATAGCGGCATTTGTGAAACTCTGCCAAGAAGAAGGGATGTGGGTGATTTTTAGACCAGGCCCCTATGTGTGTGCAGAATGGGATTTTGGTGGCATACCATCTTATCTATTAAAAATTCCAGACATTAAAGTGCGTTGCATGGATCCTAGGTACATGTCTGCTGCTACAAAGTATATTAATCGCCTAGCCAAAGAAGTTGTGAACCTGCAAGTAAGTAAGGGTGGTCCTATTTTGATGGTGCAGGTAGAGAATGAATACGGTAGTTATGGCAATGACAAAGTTTATATGGAGACCTTGCGTAAGCTTTGGGTGAATAATGGATTTACGGTTCCTTTCTATACTTCTGATGGAGCAACGCCCTATATGTTAGACGCTGGAAATATTGACGGTGCAGCTATTGGTCTGGATAGTGGCGGTAATGATGGCGATTTTGCACAAGCCAAAAAACACAATCCCAACGTGCCCGCTTTTAGTGGAGAAACTTATCCCGGTTGGTTAACCCATTGGGGTGAAAAATGGGCTAAGCCTGATACCAATGATTTGAAAAAAGAAATGACGTATTTGCTGGAGCACAAAAAGTCTTTTAACCTTTATGTAATTCATGGGGGTACCAATTTTGGTTTTACTGCTGGAGCAAATGCTTTTTCTCCTACCCAATATCAGCCCGATATTACCAGTTACGATTATGATTCACCTATTAGCGAGCAAGGTATTGCTACGCCCAAATATTACATGCTAAGAAGAATGATTCAGGCATATACAACCAAACCTTTGCCTGCTATTCCTGCTCCGTTAAAAACCATTACCATAGCGCCTTTAGAATTGAAACAAGTAGCTTCTATTTGGGATTATCAGTTACCAGCTATCGCTTCAGCGCAACCAAAAACTTTTGAAACATTGGGTCAAAATCAAGGGATGGCTATTTATAAAACCACACTCATTGGGCACAAATCAGGTAAGTTAAAAATATGGGAGCCACATGATTATGCCTTAGTTTTTTTGAATGGAAAATTTATTGATACGGTTTACAGAGATGGTGGAAATTGGGAAGTGCTTTTGCCAAAATCTGATGTTAAAAATCCTTTATTAGAAATTGTGATGGAAGGGATGGGGCATATTAATTTTGCGCAGTTTATGCACGATAGAAAGGGTATTACCGATAGGGTTACACTCAATGGTATGACACTCATGAATTGGCAAACTACCTTACTTCCCATGGATGAAGCTTTTATAGCCAAGCATCCTCCTGTTGCAGTTAACAAGCCCATTACGGATAAGCTTTGCCATTTTTATAAAGCCCAATTTAATTTAAGCGAAACAGGGGATACCTATTTTGACCTGTCTAAATATAGTAAGGGTATGGTCTATGTAAATGGTCATAACCTTGGTAGGTATTGGAATATTGGACCTCAACAAAAAATATTCTGCCCTGCGCAATGGTTGAAAAAAGGCAACAATGAGATCATTGTTTTTGACTTATTACAAACATCGGCAGCAGCAGTTTCTGCTGCTGCCACTTTAGAATAAAATCTATTAAATAGCTACCATGAAATATTTCTTTTTTGCACTATTGTTGTTCATGAATTGCCAAAACCTTTTGGCTCAGGAGCCGGCTATCATTCCCAAACCGGTATCTCTTAAAATGGAATCAGGTGTCTTTGTCTTAGACGCTTCAACAAGTATTAAAGCAGATCAAAAACAAACAGCACTGCAACCTGTGATTAGTTTTTTACGCAATTCTATTAAGACAATTACTGGAATTGAATTGCCAGTTTCAACTGTTGGAAAAACTATTGTGCTACAATTGAACAAGCTAGCAGAAATTGGTGAGGAAGGATATTTGATGGGGGTACAAACTAATAATATTATCATACAAGCTAATACCAACGCGGGTTTAATTTATGGTATTCAGTCTTTATTACAAACCCTTCCTGCTATTAGAACCAATGCAGTGTTGCAAATTCCGTGTATGCAAATCAAAGACTATCCTAGGTTCCAATATCGTGGAATGCATTTAGACGTGAGCCGTCATTTCTTTGGGCCTGATTTAGTAAAGCAATACATTGATTTGTTAGCATCTTATAAAATGAATCGCTTTCATTGGCATTTGGTGGATGATCAAGGTTGGCGACTAGAAATTAAGAAATATCCTTTGTTGACAAATGTTGGCGCATGGCGAGTAGACTACACTGATCAAGTTTGGGGCAATCGTCCACAGGCTAAAACGGGAGAGCCAGCAACCTATGGAGGTTATTATACCCAAGAACAGGTTAAAGAAATCATTGCTTATGCTGCTCAAAGAAATGTAACCATTGTACCCGAGATTGAAATGCCTGGTCACGTGGCATCTGGTATTGCGGCATATCCTACGCTTAGTTGTAACAAGCAATTTCAGTTACCCATGACAGGTGGCAATTACACCAATATGTCTTCAAATTATTGTGCGGGTAATGATTCTGTGTATCAGTTTATTGACAATGTTTTGGATGAAGTAGTCAAACTATTTCCATCAACCTATATTCATTTGGGTGGAGATGAAGTTGACAAAGACCCTTGGAAAAAATGTGCGGTATGTCAAGCCAAGATTCAAAAAGAAAATTTGAAAGATGAGAATGGCTTGCAAAGTTATTTTATGAAAAGGGTAGAAATTATGCTCAAGAAACGGAATAGAAAAATGATTGGTTGGGATGAAATATTGGAAGGTGGTTTAGCGCCAGATGCAACGGTTATGAGTTGGCGCGGAGAAGCCGGAGGCATAGAAGCTGCTAAGATGAAACACCAAGTAGTGATGACTCCCGGTAAGCCAGTTTATTTTGATCATTATCAGGCTGGTCCAGAAGGGGAACCTATTGCCATTGGCGGGATGAATACATTGAAAATGGTCTATGATTATGAACCCATTCCCAAAGAACTCTCCAGCACTGAATCAGCTTTTGTAATGGGGGCACAGGCCAATCTCTGGACAGAATTTATAACCACTGCCGCACAAGTGCAGTATATGGTGCTTCCAAGAATGTTGGCTTTGTCTGAAGTTTTATGGACGCCAAAATCTGCCAAGAACTGGGATGGTTTTAACCAACGGTTGCCCCAGCAGTTTAAGGCATTTGGTCAGCGCGGGCTCAATTATAGCGCTGGAAATTTTGCAGTTGATATTAAGCCTTATGCAGAAAATGGGAAACTCTATGTTGCCTTAAGTACTGAAATTAAGGATGCCAAAATTTGGTATACTACTGATGGTGCTGAACCAAATCTTCAAAGCCAATTGTACACTGGCCCTATAGCAGTTCAATCTACTAAATGGATCAAAGCCAAGCTCTCGGTGAATAATAGTATGAAGGGTTTGCAAGCAGCCAAACAATATTTTTCAATGCATCAAGCTGTAGGTAAAACAGTTACTTATGTCAAACCCTATAGCAAGTATTATCCTGCTGCTGGACCTAACACCTTAACCGATGGTGTTAGGGGTACAGATGCCATTGGGAAAAACTGGCATGGATTTACCGATGGTGATTTGATAGCTACCATTGATTTGGGTGAAGTAAAGCAGGTACAAACGATTTCTCTGGGTTGTTTGCAGCATTATAAGGATTGGATTTTTTTGCCTTCTTCCGTGCAATTTGAAGTATCAACAGATGGAACCAATTTTACTATATTAGGTTCAGTTCCAAGTCCTGTAACCATAGAAGAAAGGAGTGTCATGCATGATTTTAAAATCAATGCCCCTTCAACTCCTATTCGGTTTATTAGGGTCCATGCAAAGAATAATCTTTGCCCCAAGGGACATAGCGGAGAAGGCAAGCCCGGTTGGATTTTTGCGGATGAATTGGTAGTGGAATAAAAACTTAAGAGTTGATTAATAAAAAATTATTGTTTTTCTAATAAATACTCAAGTAGCAAAGTCTTATTATAGGTAGGGCAAGAAAAGTTGAAATAATAGGGCGCGCCTTGAATTGAAAATAATTTTTTGGGGGCGTTTGACATTAGACCAGATCCCCTTGCTTGGAAAAAAGGAAAGGAGCGTTGATTGCTACGCTCAAATGTTTGTAGGTCTCTAATTTCAATGGGATTTACCAATTTTCCGCCTAATCTAAGTATAGCGGTGGATAGAATTATTTTATCCATGATATTTACTGGCTGGCCTAATAAATAGGTTGCATCTGCTATTAACTGTTGCTTATAAGGAGAAAATGCGGGTATATCATACGCATGAAGTAAACGAGCTATATGGTAAATGAGTACAGATGATCTAGCATACCAAGGTGAGATGTATTCTGGATGAAATATATAATCCCTATTGCGAACATTTTCTAATAATAATATTAGTGTTGCTTCATCTTGCTTTCCAAAATCCTGTTTTTTTCCTAACAAGTAATACATGAGATTCGTTTGAACACAAAAGTCAAAATCAATCCCCATTTTTGATCCTAAAAAAGTGCTATATGCGGGTAAATCTCTATACTTTTTAAAAGTATTATTGATTTTTTTTGTACTCAAATTTGAGGCTTTGATTAATTTTTTTTGAAATGATTCCAATACACTATCTGGATGTTTTGAAGTCATAAAGATCATGACACAATCATCTGCATCTTCCCCTGAACTTAATTGCTTTTTAAAGTATTTTAGGAAAAGGGAGTTTGGCATAAAGGTATTGTCAGCTGGAAAAAATTCATAAAAGCCACCTTTTTTTTTATTTAAAAAATTGGGGTAGCATTTAGCTGCATTTTTAACAATGGTATCAATGCCCAATTGTTGTTTTGGGTTCAATTTTACGGCAAGGTTTTTTAGCGTAAAACTTGTGATTGCCGTAAAGTATACATTATTGTCAGGTTTTCTATTTATTGGCCAAGCCCCCCATTCGCGAAAAGACGGAAACATGCCATCAAAAAAATCTGGGTGATTGCTTTGTACTTGATCTTTTGCAATGCGCTCTAGTAATTGGACAATTAATAAACTATCAGATGTTCCGCTAGCAAAAGAAGGCATCTGGATCAAGGCCAGCAGTATTATTAAAAGCCAATATTTTTTCATGGATCCAAAAATACAGAATCCCATCAAACCAGCCTTATTTGCCAGCCTTATGTCCTTTGATGGCATAATATAAAATGTACAAATAAGCGGGTACCATGCAAACCATAAAAGACATGGAATTGCTCAAGATTTCCTTGTCTTTTAAGGTGGTATACAATAATGGAATTATGGCTCCGCCTGCAATACCTGTGATAAGTAAGGCTGAACCAGTTTTGGTAAATCGTCCCAAACCACTGATGGCCAATGGAAAAATAGCGGGCCACATGAGCGCATTTGAAAGTCCTAATAAAGCAATAAAACTAATGGCTAAATAACCTGTTGTGGCAAAAGCTAATAAGCTGAAAATAATACCAGACACTGCAGAAATGGCCAATGCTTTTTGTTGTGTCAAATATTTTGGAATAGTGAAGATGCCAATGATATAGCCCAATAGCATGGAGAAAAGTGTGAATGTTGTAAAGTACTTGGTTTCATCTAGGGGCATACCCATTTCTCTGCCATAAGCACCAATAGCATCGCCCGCCATTACTTCAGCTCCAACATATAAAAACAAACAGAGTACTCCTAATAATAAATGTGGAAAGGCAAGCACAGAATTTTTTTCTACAGCTGATTTGTCTGTGGCGTCTTCCTGATCCGTATCAATTTCAGGCAGTGCTGATTTTTTAATCATGAATGCCAACAAAACCAATACCACGGTCATAATAATATATGGCGTTATCACCCTTCCTGCTAGTTCATTTAACAAGCTTTCCTTTACAGCAGGGTCATTTGTTTGGCTAATGGCCAATTCAATACTTCCTGCATTTTTCAAAACTAGTGCGCCTAAAATGATGGGGCTCAGCATACCGGCTATCTTATTACAGATGCCCATGATACTAATTCTCTTGGCGGCACTCTCTATTGGTCCAACTATGCTGATATAAGGATTGCTAGCAGTTTGCAGCAAAGCCAAACCCATTCCTTGAATAAAGAGTCCGGTTAGGAATAATCCAAAACTTCTTGCATTAGCCGCAGGAACAAATACAATAGAGCCAATAGCCATGACTAAGAGTCCCAAAGACATTCCGTTTTTAAATCCTGTTTTTTTCAGGATCATAGAAGAGGGAATGGCTAAGAAAAAATAAGCCATATAAAATGCAAAAGTGACAAAGAAAGCCTGAATATCATTATTCAGTTGGCAAGCTAGTTTTAAAAATGGGATGAGTGTACCATTTAGCCAGGTAACAAATCCAAAGACAAAGAATAAAATGCCAATGATAACAATAGCGTATTGGTTTTCTTTTTTTGCAGTTTGCATATTTGATTAAGTTAGGAATTTAAATTACTGAATAAGCATCAAATAGACTTGGACAATCGTTTGCGCAGTGCTTTCAAGACCAATTAGGGGGAGAGCGTATGATGAAAATATTTAATTAGACAGAAGTAGTATTGCCAATTGGCAGCAGTCTACCTAGTATTGGAACAAGAAAGTCCACATTGCTCTTTAGTTTTTAGATGTTAATTGATTTAATAATTGCCATTACATCTTCCTCTCCCAATCCTTGATCATAGGCTTGCTGAAAGCTATTGATTAATGGGTTAGATAATTTACTTTCTAAGCCAGCATCTTTTGCAAGTCCAAGGTCTTTGACTAAATGCTTTAGTGCAAAGGCGGCGGGGAATTGTTCCTGTAAAATAGCGCTTGTTTTTAATTTACTGAGTCCATTTCCAAGTGCACCTTCATTGATAATTGTCAACATATTTTCTGGACTAATGCCATTTTTTTGTGCAAACAAAACGGCTTCTGCCAAACCTTGGATGTGCAGACCTAACAAATAATTATTGGCCAATTTAGCACTGCTTCCAAAACCTGGCCCACCCAAAAAAATAGACATTTTTCCCAAGACATCAAATAGGGGTTTGGCTTTTGCATAGTTTTCAGGACTTCCACCTACTAAGATCAATAAAGTTCCATCCTGTGCTGGTTTAACACTACCAGAAACTGGGGCTTCCAAGAATTCCAAACCTTGTTTCTGAGTTATGGTAGAAAGGTATCTTGAAGTTGCTGGCGCTACTGTGCTCATGTCTATTAAAAGTTTACCCTGTTGATTTGCAAGGTCTTTTGACAATAATCCATCAGGGCCTTCAAATACAGCTTTAACTGCTGCATCATTGGATAACATGGTAAATACAATGTCAGCATTAGCTACAACCATTGCTGGATTTTGGACAGAAATGGCACCAGCTGCTATTAAAGCAGTTTCTTTTTCTCTACTTCTGTTATACACAGTTACTGGGTATCCCGCTTTCAATAAATTACCAGCCATGGGGTTACCCATATTGCCTAGACCAATCCAACCAATCTTCAAATTGTTTTCCATGATATTTTAACTTTTAAGTGCTACAAATTACAACATCAATTCTACTATTGAATCAGCGTAATTCATTTTCTTGATGTGCTGCTTTGCAACTAAAATATTTCCCAGCTACTGTACCTATTAGAACATTTTTCATTCTTTCTTTTTTTTAGTACAAAGGAAATTGGAGGGTTTTATCCTACTTTAGACAATACTAAGAGTCAAAATGTATCAACATTAATAGATTGGGTTAAAGTATATAGTACTAATCAGTTGGGGCTAAGTCAATTGTATAAGGCAAGGGAACAGTAAATATTCACTAACTTTATTTCAGATGACCAATCGTTTCATAGAAGAAGAAATCATATTTAGTACTGCTTTGCTAGAAGAGCTAGGGGACAATCAGAGCGTACTAATCATCCTGAATTTCTTTTTGACCAGTACTCCAAAAGATCTAAAAGAATTACAAGAATATATCGCCCAAAAAAAATTTCAAGAAATTTATAAGAAAGCACACAAATTAAAAGGTGCTGTTGCTATGTTAAAGGCGCAGAAAATGGTTGAAGTCCTGCTCTTACTTGAAACTGCCGCTGAAATTGACCAGAATATAATAATGATAGAAAGTCTGGCAGCTATCTTAATTAAGATGTACCAGGTTTTAGAAAAACAAATGCTAGAAGCAATAGCTATTTTAAAATGGGAGTTGGATCAGAGCCCTCAAAAAAACTTATTTTGAACAGTTTTTAATGATACAATATGAAAATTCTTGTTGCAGAAGATGATACTATGTTGCTAAAGACCATTGAACTCAAATTGAAAAAGGAAGGATATGAGGTCTTTACAACTGCAGATGGAAGAGAGACACAAAAAGAAATTCTCAAAATCCGTCCAGATATGATTATTACAGATGTAATGATGCCCTATGCTTCTGGATTGGAAATAGTAAGTATGGTTAGACAAAAATTGAATTGGAAAATTCCCATTATCATCTTGTCTTCTATGGAGCAGGAAGCCGTAGTGATGAATGCGTTTGGACTAGGGGCAGATGATTATATTACCAAACCATTTAGTCTAAATGAACTAGCCATTAGGGTAAAGCGGCTCTTGAACAGGCCTAGATAAGACAACCATCTAATATTTATATATGTTAATAAATGGGTTTAAATACAATAGCCATTATGCCTTTGGAACCCTGATGGTTTTATTCTTTCTATTGCCACTGTGGATGAGTATTTATTGGTATCTAAGTCCTAATAGAAAATTGGTAGTAGCCATTATTGACAAATCGTTATACGCTGAGCAGGGTAAACAACATGTGTCATTGAATTGGGTATTGGGACAAGAGAAGTTTAGCAAGACAAACAGACAGCAATACCAGCAAACAAAAGACTACTTTGGCTTTTTTAATTCTAATAAAGAAAAGTTTGTTTTAAAAGGGCTGGAGCAATTTTCTGCCAATCAGCTAGAGCAGTTAAGTAAAAATGCAGATTTAGCTTATTTTACCAATTCATACGGGGCTTTTAAAAATGATGTACAAGGCCAAGTGGATCAGGGCAATGGTCTGCTTCTTCAACAGACTGGCATGAGTTCACAAGATTTTCAATTGCTTAGTTCCATGAAGTCTAAGGGGAAATTGGTAATTGTAGCATTCAATGCAATGGCAGCTCCCACATCACCTCAAGTTAGGAGCAATTTTGAATTGCTTTTTGGGATTAAATGGACAGGATGGATTGGGCGATATTTTACCAGCTTTGATACTAGTAAAAACAAAGAACTTCCCAATTGGTTAATCAATGACTATAAGGCACAGCACAAGGGAATTTGGCCATTTAAAAAGGGAGGCATTGCTTTTGTGCATTCAGATAAAAGCATTGTTATTTTGGAAGAGGAAATGGATTTAACTAGCCCTTATCCAGAAATTATGGCAACTAGTGAAGGGGTATCTAAGTTTCATTTAAAGGAAAGTACCACCTATACGTATTGGTTTGATATTATGGATTTTGATCATAATGCCAATCATGCGGCAGCTAGCTTTAAAATCAATACCAATGACAAGGGAGCAACCATTATGGCTAATGCTAAAATTCCTACTAGTTTTCCTGCAATTACCTTGCACCAAAAAGATGCTTATCAATTTTTTTATCTGTCTACCGATTTTTCGGAAAATCCAATTGGTATCAAATCTGCCTATTTTAAAGGCATAAAATTGTTCAAACCTTTCTTATACAATTCAAGCGATAGGATGGATAGAAGGGCATTTTTTTGGGAAATCTATGAACCCTTGCTTACCAATATTTTGAATGATTATTATCATTTAAAATACGGTTCTCAATTAGCAGAATAGCGTAATAAAAGCGTGTCAGGAATTAATTTTAAATTTCCAATGAATTGGTCATTTTTTGATTTGAATCTATTAAATCCAGCTTTTAGTTGGTTAGACTTTTCTGCATCAGTAACAGGGGTTAAATCCATATTAGCAGCTATTTTGAAAAGGTTGTTCTGATTTATCCAATAATTCCCTTGTACAAAATCTACCATATCTGTTTTTGTCTGCATAAAAGGATACGCGTGTATATTTCTAAATTGACGTGCCGTGTCCAATCCGCTTCCCATCCAAGCTACTGTATTGGGTAATTGAAGTTGATAGCTTTTCTGTAGCCAAGCTAAAAGACTTGGAGCAATATCAAAATGAGTAGAAATGGAAGAAAATTTAGCAGTGCGTTTTAATAAAGGAGAATAAATCATCAATGGCACATGGTACCTATCTAGTTTATTACTCATGGGAATTTCAGGCATCCGATGGTCACCTGTAATTAAGAAGACCGTATTGTTGAAGTCAGGTCTTTGTTGGTAGGATCTAATAAAATTACCAATTGCTTCATCCATATATAGAATACTAGCATATTGATAACTATAATTACGATAATTTGCTTTTTGATCTTCCGTAAATCCTAACTCAGACATTCGTTCTGTAAATTTTTGCAAATAGGCTTCTTGCTCATTAATCAAAAAAGGATTGTGTGTTGAAACTGTGAGCACTACACTAAGTTGGGGTTTTGTACTGTCTTGAGCAGTAAGAAGAAATCTGTTAAAGAGATCCTTATCTCCATATCCCCAACTAAATCCTTTAGAAGAAGGCATTTTAGTATATCCAACCGGGAAATTGGTTTGGTCATAAATATGATCTACTTTGTTTTTGGTCAGAAATTGTTTCATATTGTCAAACTGCGAATCGCCCCCATAGAAAAAGCTAGTTTGATAGCCATTTTTTTTGAGTAGGTTAATCAATGAAAAATGACCAGGCATAGCTTCTCCAAATTCGTTGAAACCATTTTTTGCAAAGGGAAGAGAGGAAATCAAAGAAGGAAGCACAGCAAATGTTCTTCCCCCTTGACTAAGAAAATTCTCCCAATACAAACTTTTGCCAGAAAGACTATCAAGGTTTGGTGTAAAATTGCCCAAGTATCCACCACTATTGGTAAATGCTCTTCCCAAACCTTCCACCAATAAAATGACAATATTGGGCTTGTGTAGTCCTTTTTCAAAATAGGGAGAAAGTACATCAGCACTACTGTCTACTTTGTGTAAGAATGGATAATTAGACTCGTCTACATATTTAAACTTAGCTAATGCTGCTTGATTGGTCCAATCTATAACACCCCCAAGATAGTTTGACGCATAAATGTCATATTCTTCCTCTGGAGGAAAGAAATGTAACCAGGTAGATTTAAAAAAATAGTGTGACTTATTAATTGAAAGATTGTTGCTGGCTTCCTTACTAGGCATCCAATCTTCAATTTGTTCTGGTAGACTACTTAAAAAATTGACAGCCATTAACACTATAACTAAGTAGCCAAAAATGGGTCTGGGTTTTACCTTTTGGGGTATGGCAATCAAAGCGGCCGATGCACCAAGGGTGATTAAACTGCCTGCTAGTAAAAGGGTAATTGGAATGCCGCCTGCAGCACCAATGGTTTGTTTAATATCTGCAATACTATACCCCCATAGGTCTGCCCCCAAAGGTACCAGCGTACTTACAAAATATTGAGAAAGTGATAACTGAACTAAGATTAAACAGATAGCACTCATGATAAAAAACAGTTTGCCTAAACCAGGATGTATTAATACCAACAAAAAATAGATTGGAAATAACCAACCAAGTGTTATTATCCCATAAACCAAATCTTTGGCAAGTGCATTGATGAATACTAATCCAAAATTAGTAGCTAATCCATGTTGGTAATAGTCCATACCCAATTCAAAAAACCTGCCAAGTAAACAGAAGCCTCCAAAGATTAATGCCAATGATAGAAACTTGCTATAAGCACCAGATAATGCTTTAGTTGTTGAACCTAATAGGGGTATTAGGTATTTTTCTACTATCCATTTGGGCTTATCAGTTGTTTTAAGGGAGGTTAACTGATGTATTCTAGTAGGTAAATTGTTAGAACTGGAGGATGCGGAAACGGTTTGTATTTTTTTAGTAAATCCTTGTCTCGTCATTTCTCCCCATGACTTGTTATTAGTAATTAAATTCCAATATCCCTTAATGCCGCTCCACACCAAAAAAGGGTGAAAGAAAAATGGTTCTGTGGCCGCAGTAAACATTAAGCGCATAATATCTATCCTTCTTTTATACTGATTAAAAGAAGCTACCTCCATTAATATGGCAAATGCAGAATAGAGGTATACAAAAAATACAATAAATAAAGATAAACCAAAGAAGACCCCCCAGTCTAAATGACCAGTTAATGCCATGATGATAAAAGTAAAAAAGCCAAAGAATTCAAAAATAGGCGCACACATTTCAAATAAAAACCAATAGGGATAACTGATCATGCCTAGTAATCGATACCTGGGATTAAAGAACATGACTTTGTGCATTTTTAGGGTTTCAAAAGTTCCCCTGAGCCACCTATTTCTTTGTCTTCCTAAAATGGTATGGTTAGAAGGCACTTCTGTCCAACACAAAGGGTCCGGAATATACCGTATAATATAATCTTCATTGCGTTCCTCCATATACCTGCGCATGCGCACAACTAGTTCCATGTCTTCACCTACCGTGTTGTGATTATATCCTCCGCACGCAATAGCAATTTCTTTATCAAAAGCTCCAAAAGCTCCAGAGATAAGTAGTAATCCATTCAACCTACTCCAAGCCATTCTGCCTAAAATAAAAGCACGTATGTATTCTAATATTTGAATTCTTGGCAAATAGTCTTCTGGTAATGTAACTTTTAGTAGTCGTCCTTCTTCTACTATACAACTATTGGCTACCCTAATAACTCCTCCTGTGGCAATCACTTTTTTCTTGTTCTGTTCCATAAAAGGCTTTACCATTTTGAGTAAAGCATCCTGCTCCAAAATGCAATCCACATCTATACAGACCAAGTATTTTTTAGACGAAATATTAATACCAACATTGAGTGAATCGGCTTTGCCTCCATTGAATTTGTCAACTACAATGAGTTTGTTGTGAATATTATTTCTGCTCTTATAAACTCCTCTTACTTCTTTTGTAACAATTTTTTTATCAATAAATAGGTCTACCCTTACCAGATCAAATGCCTTAATCAACTTTTCTAAGGAATCATCTTTACTGCCATCATTAACAATAATTACTTCTAAGTTGGTATAAAAAATAGACAGAAGTGAACGTACGTTTTCAACAATTGTTTTTCCTTCATTATAGGCTGGCGCAATAATACTTACGGTTGGTGCATGAATAGAAGAGGCCAATAATCTATAGTCTGTAAATCTATTTTTCTGCATGTATTTGGTAGTTTCTCCAATAGAAAAAAGACCTAGAAATACATAAGAAACTAATAATAATAGTGAATAGGCAAAGATGATTACTGTTAGTATATCTAGCAATATGTCAGTAAGCTGGTTCCCATTCATGGCATACTGATTATGTGTTGGAAAATGCGTTGAAAGGGCTCAGGCGCTGACAAGGTTTTTTCTTTTAACAAGTGGATGCCTTTTTTGGAACAGTGAACCAATGCCGCTGCTGCTTTTAATTTGATGGTATCATCTGGGTGGTCTAGTAAAGCCTCTATTTTATCTGATTCTTCCGCTGTTGCCAATAGTCGCATGGCATCTAGGATTAAGATTTGGTTGTTCCGACTTGCGTCTTTAAAATAATCCAATAAAATGGTTGGAGTAAACTGGTCTTCAAGTTGTATAATGGCTTTTACTGCTTGGCTTCTTACTTCAGCAGATGCGTGGTACAAGCTAGCTTTTAAAGCGTCTATTAAACCAAGTTGTTGGTATTCATAAGTTAGCCTTAGTGCAAAAATGACTACCGTGTGGTTTTCTGCATTTAACCATCCTGGAATTTTATGACTCAAATCAGATTTTTTTGGAAACAATTTCAGTTGTTCTAATAATTTCAATTGTTGCCATTCGGTAATAGGATGGCTTACAAAGTCTAGAAATTGAAGGCCTTTGAATCCAATAAGATGAACCACTGCAATTTGAGCTTCCATTCTAACAAATTCATCTTTGCTATTGGTGAATTGTTCAATGAGTTCATAGCAATCCCTTTGTTCCATCATATATAATTCCTGAATGCCCCTTGCTTTTTTATACCAAGGTTGACCCTTTCTGATTTTTTTCAAGGAATAATTTTTCAGACCAAGTTCTCCATAGAGGTGGACCATTTTTTCTGCAGCTTCACCTGAATAGTTTTGTTTGCACCTGATTAGTTCATCTATACAATACTGTCTAGCCAAGGGGTCTTCAACAATCTTTCCTATTTTGGCCACTATCTTTTTTGATGCCAAAGCGTCTTCAATTAAGATAGTAGTGATAAGAGGCTCTAGTAAATTCTTAATGGCTAAAATTTTAAAATGCCTATGTTTTTTTTGGTATAAAATAGTATATATGGCAACCACTACAATTGCAATCATTCCAATCATGATCTTGAGAAGCGTATTAAGTGTTTCTTGATCAAAAAGTTTGTCTAAAAGACTTATTCTACCCAGTAGTAAATTGTCAAAAGAAGGCAGTAATGATTCAACAAGTATATGGGCTATTTCAGTCATGCAATAATTTGTTGCTCTAGCAAGCACTATCTTGAAGTTAATATAATGCTGCAAGTTAACTAAGCATGATCCTGCGTCATGGTAATTATGCTTCAATAAATGTAGCAATCGGTTATTTGAATGATAATATCCTAAACAATGCTCCGTTTATCATATAGAAGCCTTTGAATTTTTTTGTTTAGCAGCTTTTGGTTATTTTAAACATCCAAAATCAAACTCATGAGAAAACAAATCTTTTTTATTAGGCTGGCTGTAACAGCTTCATGTATCTTGTTCATGGCTATTTCAAATGCCCAATCTACTGATGCATTAATTGATAGTATGGTTGCTGAAGCATTTAAACACAGCCAATTAGAACCATTGGCCAAAGAATTGATAGACGGAATTGGCCCTAGATTGGTGGGTAGCCCCCATATGCAAAAAGCTAATGATTGGGCAGTTGAAAAATACAAATCTTGGGGTATCAATGCCCGTAATGAGCAATGGGGAGAGTGGCGTGGTTGGGAGCGTGGGGTATCACATATTGATATGGTTTACCCAAGGGTTAAAAGTTTAGAAGGAATGCAACTGGCATGGAGCCCAAGCACAAAGGGAAAGGCCAAAACAGGAGAAGTGATTATTTTACCTGATCTATTAGACAGTATTGCCTTTGCTAACTGGTTGCCTAATGTGAAAGGGAAATATGTTATGATTTCTATGAATCAACCAACGGGTAGGCCAGACTACAACTGGCAGGAATTTGGTACAAAGACGTCTTTTGATAATATGAAAGCCAATCGCGCAGCTCAAACAGAAGCATGGCGCAAAAGAATTGCCAATACGGGATATACCAATAGAACATTGCCTGTTGCATTAGAAAAAGCAGGAGCTATTGGCATTGTCATGAGTAATTGGTCTTCTGGTTTTGGCGTAAACAAAATTTTTAGTGCATATACCAAGAAGATTCCTACTGTTGATCTTTCTCTAGAAGATTATGGATTGGTTTATAGACTAACCGAATCAGGGGCAGCTCCCAAGATTAGTGTTAGGGCGGATTCCAAGGAAAACGGCGTTGTTCCCACTTTTAATACCATTGCAGAAATTAGAGGTACAGAAAAGCCAAATGAATACGTAATGTTGTCTGCTCATTTTGATTCATGGGATGGTGCGGCAGGTGCAACTGATAATGGTACGGGTACCCTTACCATGATGGAAGCCATGCGCATACTCAAGAAATATTATCCCAATCCCAAACGCACCATACTGGTGGGACATTGGGGCAGTGAGGAGCAGGGTCTTAATGGATCCAGAGCATTTGTAGAAGATCATCCTGAAATTGTCAATAATTTACAAGCATTGTTTAACCAAGATAATGGTACTGGAAGGGTAGTGAATATTTCTGGTCAAGGATTTGAAAAAGCCAAGGAATTTATTCCAAGATGGTTGTCAAAAGTTCCCGAAGATATTCGTAAACCAATTGTAACTAGTTTTCCGGGAACACCGGGTGGTGGTGGATCTGATTTTGCTTCTTTTGTAGCAGTGGGTGCACCAGGATTTTCATTAAGTTCATTGAACTGGTCTTATTTTAATTACACCTGGCATACCAATAGAGATACCTATGATAAAATTGTCTTTGACGATGTGAAAAATAATGCTGCCCTAGCAGCGATTATGGCATATATGGCATCGGAAGATCCAGAGAAAACTTCTCGTGAAAAAGCCGTTCTTCCGGCAAACCCACAAACAGGAAGAACTGCGGCTTGGCCGGCACAGGTAAAAGCTACCAGAAAGGGTGGGATTGACTAGTCAGGGCAGTCTAATCTACTAAGTATTTTCTTTTTGTTAAAGGGGTGGATGCTTAATGATAGGTATCCGCCCCCATTAACACTTTTAATGGTTTGGCCGCCACTAAAATCATGAAACCCCAATAGCAGTGGTCCTAGTTTTACTGCCGCACCAATCCATAATTTTCCTTGACTATTGTATTGAATTGGTAAGTAAAATCCCCAAGTAATATTTTCCCATCTTGGGGTTACCGTTATTAAATTGGTTTCTCTGGTGCGTAATTGGGTATGGTGAGAGGTACTATATATATTCATATTTAACAGTGCATTCACTGCAAAATGGTTGCCCAAGTTTTTATCAATATTTAGAATAATTCTAGTAGGCTTGCTAATAGAAAAGTTATTGTAAATGCTATCATAGTCATTGAAAATGGTTTTCAAGCTGTCTTTGAATTCATCAACAGATGCAGCATTCCCAAATTTTTTTTCAAGTACGGTGTAATCAAATAGCGCTACAGGGTCTTTGAAAATGCCCGATGAAGTGCTTGGTTTGAATTTATTGGCGCCAATATCCATGATACTAAATCCTAATTTCCAATCATAATTTAAGGGGTTATACATGGACCCTTCCTCAACAGGATCTTTGTAGGTAGTGTATTCTAAACCCAAACTCAATCCAATGCCAGTTTTAGAATTTTTGACAAATGATTTGGCAAACTGGGAGGCGCTGGTATAGCTAATATCATAATTAGTAGAATAGGCATATTCAGCTATCCCATCTATAAAAACATAGTTGGTATCATTCCCATTGATGACTTCTTGAGTAGTAACATTTTTTACTTTTGTATAAGCGCCAGATAGGGCTTTGTCAATTTGTACATTAATACCTCCTGTTAGTCTACTATAGGGGCTACTATATAGTTCACGTGAATAATTTAGGTTCATTTCAACAAAGCCAACGTGTGTGAAAAAACCGCCAATACTTGGGGTGGTTCTATTCATCCTAAAAAAACTATAGGTAGAACTAATGGTATCACTAAATGCAAAAGCTGAATTAGATTTAAAATGATCATATATTCTTCCCCTGAAACCCACTGTAAAAGCAGACTTTCGGTCTAATTGGTATTGAAAATGCATTAAGTTAAAGTCTGAACTTTGGTGGCCAAAATAGCTATTCACTCCATCTTCCACTTTCAAAGTTGTATTTCCCGGATTTTTATAGGAGAAATTTTCCAGTAATAAATGGTTGGTACTTACCGTAGTTTGAAGGGAAAATAGGTTTAAATCCCATTTGTGGAGGTTATTAACGCTAGAAGCAGGGTTATTAAAGATACTGATGGCGCCTGCATAAGATGAGCCGTTAAAAGCATGGTATTGTTGTGCCTGAACAGGTATTTGGAGGTAAAATTGGCAACAGAAAATTCCTAAAAAAGCAAATATTCTCATCTTACCTATAATTAATGCGTAGCTTTTGTTGCTTTCTACTCTTTTTAGGAGTTAGAAACGGTAAAGTACTCAAAAAAATGGCTTAAACTGCAAAGGTTTTCCCAATACTATGCGTCTAACCTATAACTAACTGCAGTTTGAGCAATCAGGACTTAATTGAACTACTAAAACGGGGTGATGAACAGGCATTCAAAAAGCTGGTGGAAACCTGGCAGGACTTGGTATTCAATACCGTTTTGGGAATGGTACAAGATTTTCAGGAAGCAGAAGATATTAGTCAAGAAGTATTTATTCAAGTCTACCAATCCATCAAACAATTTCGTGGAGATGCAAAATTGTCTACTTGGATTTACCGAATTGCCGTAACCAAATCATTGGATTGGGGTAGAAAAAGGAAAACCAAGAAAAGAATTGACTTGATGAAGTCATTGATTGGATTTGGCCATAATGAGCCACAGCCAAGTGAATTTGTTCATCCAGGAGTGGTGATGGAAAAAAAAGAATCGGCAGGTAAATTAATGAGGGCTATGCAGGCACTGCCCGATAGCCAACGAGTGGCATTTACGCTAGTAAAGGTAGAAGGTCTTAGTTATGAAGAAGTAGCAAGTATTATGGAAATAAGCATTAAAGCAGTGGAAGCATTGATGCATAGGGCAAAGGAAAATTTGAGAAAGCAATTGAAAGACTATTATACTAATCAATAAATTGGGTATATGAAATCAGAAGATTTACACAACAATATTGAGCAGAGCCTATCTAGTTTAGATGGGATTCAAAGGGCAGTAGCTCCAGATTTTTTTTATACTCGCTTAGCTGCCAGAATGGAAAAAGCCTTGACCATTCCTGCTTGGATTCCTTTTGGCAAACCGGTTTGGTTAATTGCAACCCTGCTTGTTTTCTTAGTATTGAACACTATGATGATCAAGCAATCAAAGCTTTCAAAAATCAAAGGCGCTGTAGCAAATACTGAATCTAGCTTACAAAGTTTTGCTGCTGAATATGAATTGAATAGTACTGTTAATTATTGAATTGAAGCAAATGAATTCTCTTGTTAAAAACAAACTCATCACTTACTTGGTAGTTCTACTGTTAGTAGCTAATAGCATTGCTATGGGCATGTATTGGTGGCAGCAATACAGCAATGGCCCACAAGCAACAAGTGCAAAAGACAACCTAGGTGCATCAGCATTCTTAATAGAAAAGCTTGGTTTTGATTCTGGGCAGCTAGTGGTATTTAATGAATTACAACTAAAACATCGTCAAGCCATTAGGGCAGTTAGAGATTCTATGCATTTTGCTAAGGACCAGTTTTTTAATTTATTAGGAAAAGACAGCGTAACAGAACAAGAATTAGTTGCTGGAGCTTCTTTAGCTGCTAACAAACAAATTCAATTAGATAGAATCACCTTTGATTTTTTCAAATCTGTACAAGCATTATGTAGACCTGATCAGAAAATTATCTTTAGAGAAATTATCCAAGAAGCATTGCGCATCATGGGTAGGCCAGCACCACCACCGGGTGGAAGAGGACCCAGAGGCCCAAGAGGCCAAGGTCCCAATGAGGGTCCTCCACATGACGGCCCACCGCAAGATGGTCCAGCACATGACGGCCCACCGCAAGATGGTCCACCACATGACGGTCCTCCAAGAGATGAGCAACCCCGATAAGTATTCTCCCTAATATGGCTGAAATTAAAGTGACCAGAATTGGTCACTTTTTTCTTGGGAATACTTTAACAGCTTTTGTATCAAGCTATACAAAGGTTTTATGACAAAAATGTTTCTAAAGATTAAACGGATCAACTCTTTGTTTGTCTTATCTCAAATTATTACTACGATGGCCAAGTACCTAATGCTTTTACTGATAACAGTGTTCATACATTCCTCTGTCTTTGCCCATATTGGTGGACATAATGCTGCCAGCTCAAGTGATAAGATTTGGGAAAATACAAGGACTAAAGAAAAGTTTAGGGGCAGTTTTTTATATGCTACTGAAAAGACGGTATTTATAGAAACCATTGATGGCAAACTACAAGAAATACCTATTTCTTTATTGTCTGAATCTGGCAAACAAATAGTTACTTTTGAAAAGCAAAGAATAACTAGCTTAAACCAACACAAGTTTGCTCAATTTAAATATAAGGCCAACAACTCTGAGGCAAACAATACCAACCAGCAATCGTTAACATATTTATATCTATTGTTGCTTTCTGGAATCTTGGTTTTATCTATCAGTTGGATTTATAAAAGAATCATACATGTGCAACCCTTGTTTTTAAAAATGGGGTATGGAACATTGGCAATCATTTTGTTTTGGGCGTATGGAACTGCCTGTAAAAAATCTAGTGCCAGTTCCAATACGGGTACAGCCTCAAATACGGGAATAACAAGTTTTACCAATAATCCATTAAGCATGGATTCAGCGTTTAATCCCTATAAACCGGCTGTGACTACTAGTTGGAATAGCAATTATTTTTTAATTGCAAGTAATGGTTTGCCTTCACACAATATGATGGTTGGAATCACTGCATGGCAACAACAAGTGCCTATTCCTCAAGCATACACAGGCACCAATGCTTGGTCTATTCCTTTAAATCCAAGCTATGCTACTAGTCCATTAAGTACTAAGACAAATTTGATGAAGGGAGCTGTGGCCGTTGCTGTAAATGGCATTCCCATATTCAATGCATTAAACAATAGAGGAGAAGATTCTTATGCTATAGGTGAATTGGATCAGTGGGGAGGTCACTGTGGAAAAGCAGATGATTATCATTATCACGCGGCCCCCTTGCATTTACAAGCCAGTTCAGGTCTAAAACCTATTGCCTATGCATTAGATGGGTTTGCTATTTATGGCAATAAGGAACCTGATGGAACTAGCATGACAAGCTTAGATACCTGTCATGGTCATGCTATTGGCAATGCAGCGTATCATTATCATGGCACTACCAATTATCCTTATGTGGTAGGTGCTATGAAGGGAAAACTAAGTCTTGATCCAAGTACTACAGCGCCAGAAAATCAAATTCTGCCCCAAGCTTTCACCAAGCCCATTAGGCCAGCTGGAACACCTTTATCTGGTGCAAGCATTACAGCATTTACTTCTAATGGAACAAATAATGGATACCTATTAGAATACATGATTGGAACTAAGAAGGGAGCCATTCAATATAGCTGGACCAGTGCTGGAAAATATAGTTTCACTTTTACTGATGTTAATGGTAATGTCAGTACTCAAACTTATTAATGATGTTGCAATTCAAGAAAATATGGATGGTCTTTACTTTTGGTATCTGCTTTAATTTGGCTTGTACAAAAAAAGCTGATACGGCTACTACTATTACTGCCACTCCAGGAATATTAACCCTTAGCAGTACTGCTTTTACAAATAATGGGAGACTGCCTATTTTATATACTTGCGATGGATCAAGTGTTTCTCCACCTATTGCTTGGACTGATGCATCAGCAGGCACCATGAGTTATGCAGTAACCATGCACCATGTTCCAGCGCCTGGTGAAAAGCATGTCTATTGGGTTTTATATAATATTCCCAATACAGTTACAGGGCTACTTGTAAATAACAGTGGCGTTGGTAATTTTGGCATCAATACAGTCAATGGCAAACAATCTTATTCACCTCCTTGCTCACAAGGACCTGGCGATAAACAATATACGCTAACCGTTTATGCCTTATCTGCTGCTCCAAAGTTTTCAGTATCAGCTTCAACAATCTCTATGGATCTATTGTTAGACGCTATTAAAACTACTACTTTGGCAACTGGTACCATGAATGTGGTTTATGCAAGATAAAATCCCCCAATTATGTGTAAGAAATTTATGGTCAATCTGGTAGTTTGTTTCTTCTTTTTATTTTCCTTTTCAGTCTTTGCCCAACCACCAGGTGGTCCAAGACCGCCCAAGCCCGAGGAGCAATTAAAAATGGCCACTGAAAAGATTAATAAGGAGTTGAAATTGAATGTTTCTCAACAACAAAAAGTAAAAGCGGCCTACGGCGATTTTTTCAAGGAGATGGATAAAATGCATCAAAAAAATCAACCTCCTCCAGATGGTCCACCTCCTCCGCCAACAGAGGCTGAAAAAGCAGCTAGAAAAAAATTAGCCGCTTCAAGAGATACCAAAGTAAAAGCTGCATTGACTGTGGCTCAGTTTAAAAAATACCAGGAATTGGAAAAGACCATGCGTCCTCCCAAAAGAGAAGGCCCTCCTCCAGGAAAACCTCAATAGCATTCTAACTGATATTTCAGGACGGGACAATCCCCAAAAACTAGAGACCCCTGTAGAAACAGGGGTCGTCTTCGATTGCTTGCCATATAAAAAAAAGGTAATTCTGATGTATCATCAATCTCTGCTTGAGCGCTTTCTAATTGACATTGTGAAGATAAGGGAATAATTCAAAATCAAAGTAAAAAATTTAATAATTCAAATAATAATTATTATTTTTTCTTTTAAAATCATTTTTTACCTAAAAAATTATATATGTTATTTTTAAGTTATTTTAAATAAAAATTCTAAAAATGGATTTTTTGCATTTAAAAATTTGTTAACAAATTGATAATCAATTTATTTTTCCCGGATAGACCTTTAAGGCTGCTTCCAAACAATCCATTGCTAAATTTATATCATTTAAATTTAATACGTATGCTAGCCTTACTTCCTGCTTGCCTAAACCGAGTGTTCCATAGAATCCAGTAGCTGGAGCCAGCATCACGGTTTGGCCTTCATGGCTAAAACTTTCTAGTAACCATTGGCAAAAAATATCTGCATCGTCAATGGGTAATTTGGCCATGGCATAAAAAGCACCACCTGGATTGGGGCAAAAAACGCCATCCATGGCATTTAACCTGGTAACAATTACATCTCTTCTAGACTTATATTCAGCCTTAGTGGTGTCAAAATAATCTGCTGGAAGATCAATGGCAGCTTCTCCGGCTATTTGTGCAAAGCTTGGGGGACTCAATCTTGCCTGGGCAAATTTCATCACAGCATCTAAAACAGCTTTGTTTTTACAAACCAATGCACCAATTCTACCTCCACAAGCACTATACCTTTTACTGATGGTATCCATGATGACCACGTGATCATCTATCCCCGTTAAATGAAGCGCAGAAGTTTGTGTTCCCTCATAGCAAAATTCTCTATATGCTTCATCAGAGAACAGATAAAGGTTGTGTTTAAGGACCAATTCCTTTAACTGCTCCATTTCTGCCTTGCTATATAAATACCCGGTAGGATTGTTAGGATTACAGATAACAATGGCTTTGGTTTTTGGCGTGATCTTTTTTTCAAAATCAGCAATAGGAGGTAGTGCAAATCCATTTTCAATATGAGAGGTAATGGGCACTACGGTTACGCCTGCGGCTACGGCAAAACCATTGTAATTGGCATAAAATGGTTCAGGTATAATTACTTCATCGCCTGCGTCTAAACAAGCAAGAAATCCAAATTGAATGGCTTCACTACCACCCGTAGTAATGATAATTTGGTTGTGATCCACTTCAATTCCTACAGACTTGTAATAGTCCACCAATTTGCGCCTATAGCTTTCGTTACCTGCGCTATGACTGTATTCCAGCACTTTGAAATCGCTATTGCGCACAGCGTCTAGAACCATTTTTGGCGTAGCAATATCGGGTTGACCAATATTTAAATGATAGACTTTGGTGCCTCTTTTTTTTGCAGCTTCGGCAAAGGGAACCAATTTACGGATGGGTGATGCGGGCATGTCATGTCCGCGTTGGCTTATTTGTAACATGGGACAAAGATAGTAGAGCCCTGTCTTTATAAAAAAGAAAACCATCCCAATTGGAGGGATGGTTTGTTAAATATTTGTAAGTAAAGTCTAAGACTTGGGCTTGGATTTTTTATTGCCTGCGTCAATTTTAGCTTGGGTCTCTTTGTCCATTAATACTTCTCCTTCTACAGTTAGTAAATAGGGTTGGGTGCTTTGGGCAAATTTTACGTTTACCGTCTTTTTAAAAATGCCAGACATGGCTGCATTATAAGTGACTTTAATGGTAGCAGTTTGTCCTTTGGGTAGGGGCGCCTTGCTGTAAACCGGTTCTGTACATCCGCAATCTGCTTGAGCAAATTCAATGACCACGGGCTTTGCCGAGGTATTGGTATAAGAAAAAGTATAGGAAGCAGGAACGCCTTTTTTAATTTTTCCAAATTGGTGGGTTTGCTCTTTGAACTTGATATCGGTTTGAGCAAAACTTAAACTTGTGGCAAACATGGCCATGCAGATAAATAATGATTTCATAGTATTATTTTGTATAAATTAATTGCCGTTAGGAATCAATGCTGGTCTAGATTTGGTAGTACCATTGTTGGTAGCTGGGGCAGGAGCTGCTTCTTGAATACCCTCACCAGTAAAACTCAATTTTTTGGTTAAACCGCCAGAGAAATAAACGTCTATATATCTGGTAAACGCACCCACCACACTGCTATTAAAACGGATGGTCATTTTTGTACTTTGGCCTGGTCCAAATTTTTCATTGGGAGTAAAGCTAGGAGTGGTACAACCGCAACCTGGTTGAGCTTGCAACACCGTCATAGTGTCTTTGCTGATATTTTTGAACTCAACAATATATTCTACGGGCTTGCCGTAAGCAATCTTGCCAAAATTATAGGCCTCGTTCTTAAATTCTATTACCGTACTTATTTCTTTGGGTTGAGGACTGGTTGTTGCTGACTGGCTAAATGCGGAACCTGCTAGGAGGATTGTCATGGCCATCAGGAAGATCTTTTTCATAAAAGGAATATTTTGGCCTAAATGTACCAATTCTAATTTTTTTGAAACCATGACTGGCCATTTTTTTTGTCATTTTCAGTACTTTAACATCTAATATGGACGCTGAAATGATTTTATGGGATAAACTGTTGAGAAATAAGGGCTTTTTGAAAACTAATTTCTGTTAGTCTATTCAGCTTCTAACGTTATTTTTGCACTATGGAACTAACCACTTCTTTGGAACAAACCAACGATATGCTTTCTTTTGAAGGTTTTAGGAAAGCGGTGTTGGAAGATTATCGTTTTGCCGTGATTAGCAGGGAAACCTCTTTGTTGGGAAGACGAGAAGTTTTAACGGGCAAAGCCAAGTTTGGCATTTTTGGAGACGGAAAGGAAGTGGCACAGGTAGCCATGGCAAAGTTTTTTCAGCAAGGCGATTTTAGGAGTGGCTATTACCGTGACCAAACATTTATGTTTGCTTCTGGATTAGCCAGTGTAGAGCAATACTTCTCTCAATTATATGCCGATCCTCATAATGATCCTTTTAGTTACGGACGTCAAATGAGTTCTCATTTTGCTACGCGATTTGTAGATGATAATGGGAATTGGTTAGACTTAGCCAATCGAAAAAATATATCTTCTGATATTGCGCCAACTGCAGGGCAAATGCCACGTGCATTGGGTTTGGCTTTTGCTTCTAAAATTTTTAGAAATAATAGAGAACTACGTAAGCTAGACGCCTTGAGTCATAATGGCAATGAAATTTGTTTTTGTACCATTGGAGACGCTAGTACTACGGAAGGGCATTTCTGGGAAACCATTAATGCTGCAGGTGTTTTGCAAGTTCCCTTAGCCGTATTTGTCTGGGACGATGGTTATGGAATTTCAGTGCCTAAAAATTATCAAACAACCAAGGGTTCTATCTCTGATGCATTAAAAGGATTAGAGAAGTTAGAAGATACCAATGGCATTCGCATTTATAAAGTAAAAGCTTGGGACTATGCGGGTATGTGTGAAGTATTTGAAGAAGCTTTGCAACGCGTTAGAGAAACCCATGTGCCTGTTTTATTTCACGTAGAAGAAGTGACCCAACCACAAGGACATTCCACCAGTGGAAGTCATGAAAGGTACAAGAGTCAAGAAAGATTAGACTGGGAGAAAGAGTGGGATTGTATTAAGAAAATGCGTGAATGGGTCATTGAAAGTAATTTGGGTAGTCAAGAAGAATTATTGGCTATTGAAGCAGAAGCCAAGGAACATGTAAGGGTGCAAAAAGGTCTTGCTTGGAACAAATATGTAGACCCCATCAAAGCTCAAGTCGCTGAAGCAGCCAATAGCATTCAGTCCATGATGATCAATGATATGGAAGTGTATAACGCTATTCAACTCATTGTTACAGAATTGTTGGCTAATCGGGAGCCGTTGATGCGTGATGTACATCGCGCCATAGCGCTGGCTTTAGAATTGGCTCCTAATTCTCCCTCTGCACCAGAGCTTAGGTCTTACAATAAGGCCTTGATTAAACAGCATGAATACTTGCATACTAGTCATCTCTACAATGAGACTCCCAAGTCTGCTTTAAAAGTTGAGCAAGTAAAACCCATGATCTCTTTTGATGCACCCATGGTGAATGGCTTTGACGTATTAAACAAATATTTTGATGCGCTTTTTACTGCCAATCCAAAAGTATTTGCATTTGGAGAAGACGTGGGTCATATTGGAGACGTGAACCAAGGCTTTGCAGGTTTGCAAGACAAGCATGGTCCAGATAGAATCATGGATACGGGCATTAGAGAGCTGACCATTGTGGGACAAGCCATTGGCCTTGCTTTGCGCGGATTAAGACCCATTGCAGAGATTCAATACTTAGACTACTTACTCTATGGTTTACAACCTTTGAGCGATGACGTGGCAACTACGCATTTCCGTACCCGTGGTATGCAAAGTGTGCCTTTGATTATTAGAACAAGGGGCCATAGGCTTGAAGGTATTTGGCATAGTGGATCGCCCTTGGGCCTTGTGATTAATGCACTCCGCGGATTGTATGTATGTGTGCCTAGAAATATGGTACAGGCCGTTGGTATGTACAATACTTTATTACAAGCCAATGACCCAGCCATTGTGATTGAGTGTTTGAATGGCTATAGACTCAAAGAAAAAATGCCTGCTAATTTATTGGAATATACCATTCCATTGGGAGAACCAGAAGTGATTAGACCCGGTAGTGATATTACCATTGTTTCTTATGGTTCAGTACTACGCATTATTGAAGAAGCTGCACAGCGTTTGGAGAAAGAAGGCATTGATTGTGAGATAATAGACGTGCAAACCTTATTGCCTTTTGATTTGAATCATTCCATTGTGGAATCACTCAAAAAAACCAACCGAATTGTCTTTATTGATGAAGACGTTCCAGGTGGAGCATCGGCCTATATGTATAATATGGTCATGGAAAAACAAGGCGGTTACAAATGGTTAGACGTGAATCCAAGAACCATTACTGGAAAGGCTAATAGGCCAGGCTATGGTAGCGATGGAGATTATTTTAGCAAACCCAATGCAGAAGAAATAATTGAAGTGATTAGAGAAATGTGCAACGAATAATGCACTTAGATTTGCCTATTTTACTAGTCTAAAAAAAGCGATTTTAATGCAGGCGTTGGTACCCAACAGTTTTCCTGTTTGCCAAACCAGCGATACCTATTTTTAGCAATCAAATTATAGACAGCGTCTCGGATAAATTTTGGGACAATGATCAACGCATACAAAAGGGGCCATCCACCAGATAGTCCCTTTGTTGTTTTTAGGGCAGCAGTTGAGCGGGTAAATACTTCCCCTTTTTCGTATAAAATAAAGCTAGATAAATCAGTAGTTGACAAACCTGCTTTTTCTGCAATGGCTTGTCCGTAGCTGCTTTGCAGAGAGGCAAATCTAAAATGTTGCTGAGGATCTCTTGCAATGACAAACTGTACAGCTGCGTTGCA
>CANHGS010000020.1 GCA_947460595.1 Bacteroidota bacterium
AACTGTGTTTTAAAGTTAAAAAAAGTGAGGGATAAGTTGGGGTGCACCCCAACTTATCCCTCACTTACACAGTTTATAAAACAGTCCCGAATGGGAACACCTTTAATTATTGGAAAAGGGTTATTTGTTTTTCTAATGTATCAGCTACATTGTAAAGACCGGCTATTTTTTTAATCACCGATTCTACTACAGCGTCGGGGCAACTAGCGCCACTAGTGATTAAAATTCGGACAGGTTTTTTCTCTGGTAAAAAACCATGTACCGTTCTTTGCTCCTTAGAATGCCAATTACAATCAATAATGTGATGTTTGTCTAAAATTCTCTCAGGAGTATCAATAAAAAAAGTAGGCAGTTTTGCTTCACATAGTTCCACCAAGTGAGAAGTATTACTGCTATTGTACCCGCCAATTACAATGGCCAAGTCGGCTTCTGTTTCCAGCATACCACCAACTGCTGTTTGGTTGTCATTGGTTGCATAGCATAAAGTATCACGGGTATCGGCAAAATGTTGATCAATGGTTTCAGTAGTTAGCTGATACTTTCTAATCATCACATTTTTTAGGTAATCAGAAATGGCTTGGGTGTCCGTAGCCAATTGGGTGGTTTGGTTGACTACACCAAAACGAACCAGGTCTTTATTAATATCAAAGTCTTCTGAATATCGGCCTTTGAATGTTTCATAAAATTCAGCAGCAGGTTTTTCTCCTTGAATATATTTGGCTAGTTCAATAGTCTCTGCCATATCATTTACTACAATACTAGCCGTATTAGCGGCTACATGCGAGAAAGTAGCTCTTGTTTCCTCATGTTTGGGTTTACCATGAATAACAATGCTATATCCCTTTTGAGCAATCTGTTCGCTTCTATTCCAAACCTTTTCTACAAAGGGGCAAGTGGTATTGTATTTTGAAATGGCAATCCCTTTGCTTTTTAAGCAATCTTCTATGTCAAGGGTGGTGCCAAAAGCAGGAATAATCACAATATCATCCCCGGTAATTTCATCAAAAGAAATTAGCTGTTTTCCATAAGTGTCTTGCATAAACTGTACACCCATGGCCGTGAGGTCTGCATTCACTTGCGGATTGTGAATCATCTCACTCAATAAGAAAATTCGTTTTCCTGGATTTTGGGCAATGGTACTAAAAGCAATATCAATAGCATTTTCAACCCCATAGCAGAACCCAAAATGTCGGGCCAAAAAAATCTGAACCTTTCCCAAATCTAATAGGGTAGGGCTAAAATCCTTTTTCAATTTATCCTGGGCTTTTCTATACTGTTTAATGGCAGTAATGAGTGGACTGCGGTATTCTATGGGAACGTTGAATTGCTTCATATGCGTCTATAACGGTGTCAAAAGTACAAAGTTCAATGCAGTTAACACAAAATGAAACCTATCCGCACAATGTCTTGAACTTGGATGCCTTATCTTTGCAGCATGCATTATGTTTCAGTAGAAGGTCTGACCAAGAGTTATGGCATTAATCCGCTTTTTAAGAATATTTCCTTTCATATTAACGAGGGTGACAAAATTGGTCTAATTGCCCGCAATGGGGTAGGTAAATCCACTTTATTACGCATTTTAGCCGGTCAAGAAACGGCTGATTCGGGAAAGCATTGGATTAATAAAGACGTAACCGTGGCACTTTTTGAGCAGGATCCCCATTTTGAAGAAGACAAAACCGTCTTAGAGAACATTTTCCATTTAAAGCACCCCATTATCACCGCTATCCGCAAATATGAGGATGCTATGGAGCAGGAAGATGGCGAGATGATTGCGGAGTCCATTGCTGAAATGGAAGACCTGAATGCATGGGATTTTGAGGCCAAGGTAAAGCAGATACTAGACAAATTAAACGTTCACCATTTAAAGAATCCCGTAAGTGAATTAAGCGGTGGTCAGCGTAAGCGGGTAGCATTGGCAAAAACACTGATTGATATTGGTTTTGAACACCAACATACCATGCTCATGATGGATGAGCCCACCAACCACTTAGACGTTGAGATGATTGAGTGGCTGGAGCAATATTTGAACCAAGAAAATGTAACCCTCTTGTTGGTGACCCACGATAGGTACTTTTTGGATGCTGTTTGTGAAGAGATTTGGGAGCTAGAGCGCGAGAACATGTACGTCTACGCTGGTATTTATGAGAACTATATGGAAAAGAAAGCCGCAAGAATTGAAAGCGAGCTAGCCAGTATTGATAAAGCAAAAAACACTTTCCGTAAAGAGTTAGAATGGATGCGCAAGCAGCCCAAGGCTAGGACTACCAAGAGTAAGAGCCGTCAGGATAATTTTTATGAAGTAGAAGCTAAAGCCAAACAAAAAATAGAGGATGTTCAGTTACAGTTAGAAGTGAAAATGAGCCGCCTGGGTGGCAAAATTGTTGAAATGAAAAAGGTCTATAAGTCCTTTGGCGATAAACCCATTTTAAAAGGTTTTGAATACAATTTTAGCAAGGGAGAGCGTATTGGCATTATTGGCAAGAATGGAGTAGGCAAGTCTACTTTCATGAACATATTACAACAATTAGAACCAGCAGATAGTGGTAAGATTGTTGTAGGTGAAACCATTGTGTTTGGTAATTTTTCTCAACAGGGTTTGGTCATTAAGGATGATATGCGTGTGATTGAATACGTGAAAACATTTGCAGAGAATTTTCCTTTGGCCAAAGGTGGAAGTTTAAGTGCAGCCCAGTTTCTAGAGCTATTCTTATTCTCTCCTGATAAGCAATACACGTACCTCTCAGCTTTGAGTGGGGGAGAGCGCAAGCGCTTACAACTACTCACCATTCTATTTACCAATCCCAACTTTTTAATTTTAGATGAACCTACCAATGACTTGGATCTTCCAACACTGGCGGTCTTAGAAAGTTTCTTAAGTGAGTTCCAGGGTTGTGTGATGATAGTATCGCACGATAGGTATTTTATGGACCGTTTGGTGGACCACTTATTTGTATTTGAGGGAGAAGGAGAAGTGCGTGATTTTCCTGGAAACTATACCCAATACCGCATTTGGCTTAAAGACAACGAGAAAAAGGAAAACAAATGGGCCGTATTGGAATCCAATAAAAGCAAGGGGCAAACTACGGAAGAAGCCGTTGCTGCAAAAGCTGCTGCGGTTGTTAGTAGTGCTCCTGTAGCACCCAAACGCAAACCCAGCTTCCATGAAAAACGTGCCTTTGAACAACTAGAAAAAGAAATGCCACTCTTAGAAAAAGAGCGGCAAGACTTGACAGATAAAATGAGTGCGGGTAATTTAAATTTTGACCAGATTCAACAACTCTCAGATCGATTGATTCAAATTAACCAAGCTTTGGAAGAAAAAGAATTGCAATGGTTAGAGTTGAGTGAACTCATGTAATTACCTGAAAGAAATTAATGCTACTTCAAAAATCAGGGTGCTGTTGGCGCCAATTTCTGCGCTAATTTGTCTATCGCCGTAGGCCAAATGCGGAGGAATAAAAAAGCGCCATTTACTCCCGATTGGCATCAATTGCAGACCTTCTGTCCATCCTGAAATAACTCTATTTAGGGGAAAATTAGCAGGGCTGCCTCGTTGCACAGAACTGTCAAACACAGTACCGTTGATCATGGTACCATGATAATGGCATGTTACTTCATGATGTGCACTAGGCTTTGGTCCCGTACCCGTTACTAAAATTTCATACTGCAATCCACTGGGTAGTTCTACTACGTTAGGGTTTGCTTTATTGGCTGCTAAAAAATCTTGTCCAACTTGTAAATTGGCAGCTGCTTTTTCTGCTTTAATTTTTGCTAATTGATCTGCTACTCCCATAAATTGTTATTTGCCTGCTTGGGTTAAAATAATTTGGTAAAAATAAATCATCCTTTTGAAATCAGAAACGGGGATTCTTTCATCAATGCCATGAAAGCCTTTAGAATCAATACTTGGTAAGAATTTAATCACTGCTTCTGAAAAGGGTTGAAAGTATTTTGAATCCGTTGCACCTACAGATAAAAAGGGAACGGGTATCACGTCTTTGGTTACTTGGTAAGTGGCATTTTCTACCAACAAATAGCCTTTAGAATCCAATGCTGCAGCTGGTCCATTATAATCTGCTTGACTGGCTTTGGTTACTACTATTCTAGCATCATCTACTTGTGCGCGAATAAAAAATTCTACATCATCGGGTGTTTGTCCAGGAAGTATTCGGGTATTTACAATGGCTTTAGCCACGCTTGGGATTACATTGTCTTTGATGCCTGATTGAACAATGGTTGGGACAATGGTAGTGCGGATTAAGGCATTACTGCTTTTGTCTTTTTCTAATTGACCCACCAAGACTTTTTCAAATAACCAAGGATTGGCAATGGCCATTCTTTGTGTAAAAGAAAGCCCTGGTCCAATGCGTTGAAACATTTCTTTTATCACGGGCAATACTTTATAGGGCATTTGTTTTTCACGCAGCTTAACTAGCCCTTTAGAAAGAATATCAATGGCTGTTTCTTTGGCAGGCGTGGAGCTATGTCCACCTGATTGGTTTACGGTTAAATCAAAACTCATATAACCCTTTTCTGCAACGGCAATTAATGCTACAGGTCTTGTTAGTTCTGGGAAATGTTCACGCGTAATTTCTCCTCCCTCATCCAAGACCATTTCAGGTTTAATTTGTTGCTCCTGCATGTATTTGGCAATGGCTTGTGCACCGTGTCCAATGGTTTCTTCATCATTACCAAAACTGAAATAAAAATCTCGCTCAGGTTGAAAACCCTGCGCCAATAATTTTTCAGTAGCTTCTAGAATGCTAATCAAACTTGACTTGTCATCAACCACGCCGCGGCCAAACACGGTATCATTTTTTAATTCACCTCCAAATGGGGCTACGGTCCATTGTTTGGCTGTGGCTGCTTCAACAGGTACAACATCAAAATGCGCCATCAACACATAGGGCTTTTGTTCTGGGTGTTTGCCCGGCCAATGATAGAGTCTACTCAAGGCATTAAAAGACTGATGAGTCAAGTGCTGGTGTACTAAGGGATATTGTTTTTCCATCAGTTGCCAGAATGCATTGAACTGAAGGGTGTCTACTGGAAGACCATCGCCAAAGCTAATAGTAGGTATACGAATGGCTGCACATAAATGCGATAATGCCGAATCTGGTAGTGCTGGCAATTCTTTGGATGCCCTGGTTGGGATGTTTTGGCTAAATCTTAAGGTATTGACCATAACAATTGAGGTCAACACTAAGGCTGAAACAAAAAGAAATAGGATGATTTTCTTGATCATGATGCTTGGATGAAGCAACAAGATACGCCAGACTAGTTGATCTTGATACCAGGAAGCACTTTGCTCACTTTGTTTTTCTTGTCAATATCACTTTGACGAATTACTGGATGTACTCCAGCCATACTATTGCATTTAACACATTGTGCTTTATAGATTTTTTTGGCATAGGCCACATTGCAAACTCCCTCATTCCAGTCAGAACCGGCTATGACATAGTAATCTTCTGCGTCAGGACCTGAAGCTGGCACAAAACGCAATGAGCCACTGTTGTCAAATTTGATATTAATCCCATCTGGGTCAATGGATTCAATGATACCTGGGGTATAGGCATTAATGGTAATTTCTTCTACAACAGAGTTGTTTACATAACGTAGCACTCCAGAAGCTACTTCTGTCTTGGTACTATCAATGCCCCTGGTTAAAGTAATCTTTTGATCTAGGTAAACTTGTACTTTCTTGTAGTCAATATTAAAAGCCTGCATTTTCATCTGCAGTTCTCTATTATAAATAATATAGTTTGCCTTGTCCGCAGCGCTTGGTGGGGTATAAGCATTATTGGTTTCAACATTCCCCACTTCTACATGTGGTTTAATGTAGGCTTTGGAAGAGCCTGTTTTCCTGCTCGTGCAAGCTGCTAGGAACAGAAAACTGAGGAAAACAAGACTAGCCACAAATCGATACATCATTTGAAACGTTTTGATAAAATTAAGGATTAATACAACTAAATGGCCATTTTTTAACCCACCCAAAACGGCTTAAACCCAATACAGTAAAGGGTTATACCAATTAACGCCATAAAAAAACCTACCAGTTTCTTGGTATTTTTGATGTTTAAATCAGTTTATAGAGGGCTTTTATTGTAGAGCGCAGCAATAAATGTTTCGTTAATTTCTAGTCTTTTCTGTTCACTTTGGTAAAATCCTTGCTTACCCTGGCCTTCATAATACCCGTTGTGTCTTTGCCTGGAGATACCATATGAACCTTGTATTCACACTCATAGAAATTGGCAGCCTCGTAAAACAAGACTTCTTGTACGTCAAATTTTACCTTACTAGAATCATTGTTTACAGTGCCATACAAAAACTTACGCATGGCTTTATTCAAGTGTTCATTTACATCAGCTGTCTTTGGTTTTTTCTCACAGGAAACCAAGGTTATGAGTATCCATGATAAAACAAAAAAGATCTTTTTCATATGGCTTATTGTTGAATGTATTTTTTATTGAATTCATGAAAAAATCCCATCCTTAAAGAATGGGATTTGTAGCTAAGAACAATAAAATTTAGTTGACGTCGTAGGCCGATACCGGCTCACAAGTACAAATTAGGTTCCTGTCTCCATGGGTATTGTTCACCCTTGCCACAGAAGGCCAGAATTTATTCAAAGTCACATAGTATAATGGGAATGCAGCTTCCGTTCTGCTATAGGGTTTGGTCCACTCATCGGCACAAACCAACGCCTGTGTATGAGGTGCATTTTTCAATGGGTTTTCCAACTTATCCCACCCCCCAGTTTCCACCTTCACAATTTCTTCGTGAATAGCAATTAGGGCATCGCAGAAGCGATCTAATTCAGCTTTGTCTTCACTCTCTGTTGGTTCAATCATGATGGTTCCTGGAACAGGGAAACTCATGGTAGGAGCGTGAAAGCCATAGTCAATCAAACGTTTTGCTACGTCTTCTGCTTCAATACCGCAAGACTGTTTAAATGGACGTAAGTCTACAATAAATTCGTGTGCACAGGTTCCATTGCTACCAGCATACAAAATCTTATAGTATTTCTCTAATCGCGCACGCATGTAGTTGGCGTTTAAAATGGCGTACTCAGTGGCTTTGCGAACACCTTCAGCACCTAGCATTTTAATATAGGCATAGCTAATGAGCAAAATACTAGCAGAACCAAATTCAGCCGCACTAACGGCGTGATAAGCAGTATTGGTTGCAGAGCCAACATGGCCTGGTAGATAAGGGGCCAATTTGTCATTCACACAAATAGGTCCCATGCCAGGTCCACCACCACCGTGAGGAATAGCAAAAGTTTTGTGCAGGTTTAAGTGACAAACATCGGCACCAATCATGCCTGGGCTGGTTAGACCAACTTGGGCATTCATATTAGCACCATCCATATAAACTAAACCGCCATTATCATGAATAATTTGACAGATATCTTTAATAGTTTCTTCAAACACACCATGGGTAGAAGGATAAGTAACCATTAAACCACCCAATGCGTCTTTGTATTGAATGGCTTTGGCTTCTAAATCGGCTACATCAATATTACCCGCTTCATCACATTTACATACCACCACTTTAAATCCGGCCATTACAGCAGACGCAGGGTTGGTGCCGTGTGCACTAATTGGAATCAATACCACATTTCTATGGCTTTCTTTACGGGCTTGATGATAAGCACGAATGGTTAACAAACCAGCATACTCACCTTGTGCACCACTATTGGGTTGCAGGCTACAGGCCGTAAAGCCCGTGATCTTGCAGAGATAATCATTGAGTTCACTAATCATTTGCTGATAACCCAAACTTTGGTTAGCAGGAATAAAGGGATGCAGGCTTCCAAATTCTGGCCAAGAAACAGGAATCATTTCTGTAGCAGCATTCAACTTCATGGTGCAAGAGCCCAAAGAAATCATACTGGTATTCAAAGAAAGGTCCTTGTTTTCTAATAGCTTAATGTAGCGCATCATTTGGCTCTCACTATGGTGCGTATTAAATACAGGATGTGACAAATAACTACTGCTTCTTTTGGCGTGAGCTGGAATATTGCTGAGACCTAAGTCAGAATCAAATTCAATGGTGGCTTCATCTTGACCCTTGGCTTTTGCAAAAATATATGCAATGTCAAGTACGTCTTTTTGAGAACAGGTTTCGTCTATAGAAATGCTGATTTGGTTGTCTGAAGTGTAACGTAAGTTAATCTGCTCATTCTCTGCAATTGGCAGAATAGTAGCCGCATCAGCTACAACCGTTATTGTATCAAAATAGGTATCACTCACTGTTTGGTAGCCCAAATCTTTCAATGCCAATTGTAAGCTCTGCGTTAATTCACTTACGCGCGATGCAATATTTTTCAATCCAGCTGCACCATGATAGACGGCATACATAGCAGCCATATTAGAGAGCAATGCTTGGGCCGTACAAATATTAGAAGTAGCTTTTTCACGCTTAATATGCTGCTCTCTGGTTTGCAGAGCCATGCGCAAAGCGCGATTGCCTTGGGCGTCAATACTTACTCCAATCAAACGACCAGGCATACCTCTTTTAAATTCGTCTTTGGTTGCAAAGAATGCCGCGTGTGGACCACCAAATCCCATGGGAACACCAAAACGTTGTGCACTACCAACAGCAATATCGGCATCCAATTCACCCGGAGTAGTCAGTAAAGTCAGTGCTAATAAATCAGTAGCCATAATGGTATGACCACCTGCAGCATGCACAGCTGCATGAAACTTTCTATAGTCTTCAATAGCACCTAAATTGTTAGGATACTGAACAATAGAACCACAATAAGTTTGGTCAATAGCGGCAAAGCGATAGTCACCCACTACCACTTCAATACCTATTGGCTCCGCCCTAGTAATTAACACGTCTACTGTTTGAGGAAATACGTGTAGGTCTACAAAAAATTTTGGTTTGGTAATATTGTCTGTTTTATTTACTTGATTAAAGACCAGGGCCATGGCTTCTGCAGCAGCAGTGGCTTCATCTAATAGAGAAGCATTGGCAATGGGCAAACCAGTCAGGTCAGTAACCATGGTTTGAAAATTCAACAAAGATTCCAAACGACCCTGAGCTATCTCAGCTTGGTAAGGAGTATATTGGGTATACCATCCTGGATTTTCAAAAATATTTCTCAGAATGACGCTTGGAGTAATGGTACCATAATATCCTTGGCCAATATAAGTACGGTAAACTTTGTTTTTAGCTGCTACTTTCTTAAGCTCACTCAAGTATTCAAACTCGCCAATAGCAGCGGGTATGTCTAATTTCTCTTTGATGCGAATACTATCTGGAACAGTTTTGCTAATCAGTGTTTCCAAACTATCCATGCCAATGGTAGCAAGCATGGCTTGGGTATCTGCTTGGTTGGGGCCAATATGCCTTCCGTGAAATTCGTTTGACTGCTGGTTAAATAAGTTCATAAAGGGTCCTATTCTTTTTAATACTGATTGACTAACTTATTACAAAAATTGGGTCTAATTGTTTGTTGAACCCAATATTTAGAAAGGCGCAAAGTTAAGCAGATACAATGGCATTTTTGAGTCCAAGTCTTTCTTGGGGAAAGCATGTGCATGAAACTTAAAAGGAAACTAACAAGTAAGCTTCATTAGCCATGCATTTGTTTGGCTTCTTGGTCCCGCATCTGCTCACTGGTTAAACGGCTGCCATCATGGCTCCATCCGGGAGGTCCCAATAAGTATTGTATTCTATCTGAAAAGCGGATGCCTTTTTGTGTGCAATCCTGCCAAATTTGTTGCCATTCATGAAAAATTACCGTGATTGGACCGGCATTTTCTAGATTTTTGGTAAGGCCATATTGAATGGGGGAATAGGTCTTGGAGTCTAATTCTTCCTGAAATGTGCCAAAGATTTTGTCCCAAAGAATGAGAAACATACCCATATTCTTATCCAAATATTTGGGATTAGACCCATGGTGCACCCGGTGGTGCGATGGGGTAACCAAAATATGCTCTAATAGACCCATTTTCTGAATGTATTCCGTATGCACAAAAATGCCCCAGATCTGGGTGGCGGCATAGACAAACAGAAGGTCTAATGGATTAAATCCTAGAACTGCAATAGGAATAAAATAGATAAACCGATAGAGTGGTTGAAATACGGAAGATCTAAATCCTACCGTAAAATTCATGATTTCACTACTATGATGGGTCACGTGTACCGCCCAGAACAACCGAATCTCATGGTCAAAACGGTGTAGCCAATAGTACATAAAGTCTTCTAGTAAGACCAGTGAAACCCAATATAGGGCTCCTCCATTCCAATGAATGGGACTTAGTTTAAAGAAATATCCAAGAAAGGCTAGGGTGACTAAACGGAATACCAAATCCAATCCGCCGTTTAAGAACATGAGGTAAACATTGGATGCTGTATTTCGTAGTGTATAGGATTTGCGGTGTTGCAAGTTAGATAAGAATAGCTCCATGCCAATGATCAAACAATAAATGGGGGTTGAAATAAAAATTAACCATTGCTCTCTAATAGCGTCCATGGATCAAGTCTATTTGGGTTCTTGGTGAGCTATCAGTTGGAATACCGATATTTGCGGTTGTAATTTACGCAACAAAGATCAATCTAAAATTAATTAGCTGCATGGTACCCGAAATAGACTTGGAAAACTGGGAGAAAAGAAGTGGCGAACACGAAAAGCAATACAAGTACTATTTGCAAAAAGCAGATAAGAAAAAAGTCTTGAAATTATTGCCTGAGTTGCACGATGCGGCTTTTGAGAAAATTGACTGTTTACAGTGCGCCAATTGTTGTAAGAATTATTCTCCTAGGTTTAAAATGCCCGATATTAAGCGAATTAGTAAGTATTTAAGAATCAAAGAAACCGAACTGATTGACAAATATTTGGTCATGGACAATGAAGGGGATTATGTAACCAAGTCATCTCCCTGCCCATTTTTGGGTGCAGATAATTTTTGTTCCGTCTATGAATCAAGACCAACCGATTGTCATAGATTCCCTTATACAGATGAAGACATATTATTTAAAAAGCCGGCCATCACCATGAAGAATGCCAGTTTTTGTCCAGCTGTTTTTTTTGTACTAGAAGGTTTACTGGCAAACAAATAATTAGTATTCCATTTTTCTTAGAGAAGGGGCTTTAATCCAAGTGGCGGTTACTACCAGTAAAGTCATGCATCCCCCAAAAACAACAGAGGGGACTACCCCCAATAATTTGGCTGCTACACCGCTTTCAAATTGCCCTAGTTCATTGCTGCTATTGATAAACATGCTATTCACACTCATGACGCGCCCGCGCATTTGGTCAGGGGTTTTTAACTGCAAGATGGTTCCACGAATCACCACACTAATGCCGTCTAAAATGCCACTCAGTAACAATGCAACAAATGAAATCCAGAAAATTTCTGAAAGGGCAAAGACAATGATACAAATCCCAAACCCGCCCACGGCTAATAATAATTTTTGCCCCTGTTGTTTTTTTAAAGGAAATACCGTGAGTAGGACAATGACCAAGATAGCGCCAATATCAGAAGCCGCATTGAGCCAACCAAATCCAACTGGCCCCATTTTCAATATGTCTTTTGCAAAAACTGGAATCATGGCAACTGCACCACCAAAAAGTACTGCAAATAAGTCAAGACTTAAAGCACCTAACACTTCCTTAGTTCGGAATACAAAACGTAAGCCTTCTTTCACACTTTCCAAGGTCTTTTGTTCCCCTTTTTCTTTTAAAGGGGGTTTGGTTTTGATCCGCCACATAAAACTTAAACCCACAGCCACCAAGGAACAAATGGTTAACAGGGAACCTGAATTGCCAAATCCTGCAATAAAAAATCCAACAGATGCGTGACCAATCACGGAGGCACTTAACCAAATACCTTGGTTCCAAGTGGTAGCGTTTTGCAGGAGGTCTTTTGGTACAATGGATGCTACCATGGTGCCAAAGCTGGGTCCTGTAAATGCCCTAAAAATGCCTGTGAAAAAGATGATAATATAAACGGCAAAACTAATCCAGTGATTACTTAGAAAAGATGCTGTGAATTTAGTAGACAGTCCTAATAATAAAACAGCACAAAGTAAATAAAGTGATACCCCTGTTAAGAGCAATTTTCTTTTTTCAGAAATATCAATCACATGGCCTGCATAGAGTGATAGAGATACTGCAGGAATTACTTCAGAAAGTCCAATCAGACCAATGGCAAAGGGTTCATTGGTTAGTTCATACACCCACCAGCCTACCAAGGTTCCCATCATTCTCAGACCCATGATAAACAGAAATCGCCCCAGCATTAGATTGCGGTATTCAGCAATCCGCATAGAAGCCCAAAGGTCGTTTGTTTTTTGAATGATTTCCATGTTTAAATGCAACACCGGAAACCCCGGAAAGTTTTAATTGTCTATTTAAGGCAGACTAAAATAGTGTTGACCATCTTCAAAATCCTTTTCCAGGGCGTCAAGCACTACTTGAAAATGTGCTTCATTTCCTAAAAAGTCAGCATTGCTAGCGTCAATGAAAATGGTTTTGATTTTGTGCTGTTTAATATAACTGGTATAGGTCTCTTGCAAGTTGAACAAGTATTCATCAGGAATAGCTTGCTCATATTCACGGTTACGCTTTTTAATATTGGCTTGTAACTTATTAACGGGAGCGTGTAAATAAATCAGGATATCTGGAAAAACTAATTGCTGGTGAATAATATCAAAGAGTTTTTGATAGAGTCTAAATTCCTCATCAGGCAATGTTACTTTGGCAAAAAGCAGGCACTTGGTAAACAAGTAATCAGATACCGTAATACTCTGAAATAGGTCCTTTGTATGCACCATTTCTTTGAGCTGTTTATACCTTTCAGCCATAAAAAACAGTTCTACCGGAAAAGCGTATTGCTCAGGATTGCTATAAAATTTTGGCAGAAAAGGGTTCTCTGCAAACTCTTCTAATATTAAACGCGCATTAAAATGCTTGGCCAATAAATGGGCCAAAGTGGTCTTTCCTGCGCCAATATTCCCTTCAACAGTAATAAAATGGTGTTTCATGTGATGTTGCTCCTACTCAAACAAAAATAGGTTCCCATCTCAAGCTACGGTTGACAATTTTTGCACATCTAATTGGTCTGGACAAATTTCCAATAGGGACTGAATGTTTTTTTGAAGTATGGGATGCATTAAATCAGGGGCAATTTCTGTTAAGGGCAATAGGGCAAAGCGCCTCATGGTTAAGGACGGATGTGGTAATTGCAATAAATCGGTATGCTGAACCAATTGATCAATCAGCAAGATGTCAAGGTCAATGACCCTGGGACCCATTTTAATTTCCCTAGTTCTGCCCATTTGAATCTCAATTTCTAATAGCGCTTGCATGAGTTTTTCAGGACTTAGGGTGGTGGTTAAAATAAGGGCTTGGTTATAGAAAGCGGGTTGCTGGGTGAGTCCCCAAGCAGAGGTTTCGTATATTGCGGAACTTTGAACGATTTTACCACAGTTTTGTTCAATGTTGAATACGGCTTTTTGCAGATTCGCGGATCTGTTACCAAGGTTACCGCCTATCAGTAAATAAGCTGTGCTCATACATCACAATTGTTGCTGAGGGCAAATATCTTTAAATTCAATGAGTTGAACTCAAATAACTATTTTAATACATGAAAAGTTTTTTCAAATCTTTTTTTGCAGCCTTGCTAGCAATCTTTGTTTTTTGCATCTTGGGTTTCTTTATTTTGATTGGTCTGGTGGCTGGTCTTTCTAGTACAGAAAAACCTACTATTGGAGAAGATGGGGTACTCGTTTTAGACTTGAACAATGCCTTTAAAGAACAAGCAGTAGAAAATCCTTTTGCGTTCTTGAATAAGTCAGAGGAAGTAGATGTGCCTAGTTTGTACAATGTGCAGCGCCTGCTCAAACACGCTAAAAACGATATCAACATTAAAGGCGTTTACATGCTTTGTGCCAATAACCCCAATGGATATGGCGCTAGTGAAGAATTGCGCAGGGCTATCTTGGATTTTAAAACATCTGGAAAATTTGTCATTGCCTTTGGAGAAACCATTACACAGAAGGGATACTATTTAGGTGCTGCGGCAGACAAAGTTTATTGCCATCCACAAGGCGGATTAGATTGGAGTGGTTATTCAACAAGCATGTTATACTTAAAGGGCATGTTGGATAAACTTGAAATTCAACCTCAGATTTTTTATGCTGGAAAATTCAAAAGTGCTACAGAGCCCTTGCGTGAAACACAGATGACAGAAGCCAATCGTTTACAGACCGGTATTTGGTTGGGCGATTTGTACAACCATTTTTTAAAGGCTGTGGCCGATACCCGCAAAATGGATACCGCTAACTTAAGAGCATTGGCAGTAAACGGAACTATTCAAACAGCGCATGATGCCCTGAAAAATCATTTAGTTGATGGTTTATTTTATGACGATCAATTAAAGGCAGAAATCAATCAGCGATTAAAAGCCCAAAAGAATGCCAAAATTAATTTTGTGTCTTTGGGCGATTATGAAAAAGCATCGGATTATCAACAATCAGGAGAAGGAAGAATAGCCTTGGTTTATGCCGATGGCGATATAGTAGGTGGAAAAGGTGACAATGAATCGGTAGGAAGTGATGAGTTCAGAACCCTTTTGCGTAAACTACGTTTAGATGATGACGTTAAAGCCATTGTCTTTAGGGTAAATTCTCCCGGTGGTAGCTCACTGGCCAGTGACATTATATGGAGAGAAATTAGTTTGACCAGAAAATCTAAGCCCGTGATTGTAAGTATGGGAGATATGGCGGCTTCTGGTGGTTATTATATTGCTTGTAATGCAGACTCCGTTTTTGCCAATGAGGGTACTTTAACGGGTAGTATTGGGGTATTTAGCATTCTTCCCAATTTTCAACCCTTCTTTAAAAATAAATTGGGTATCACATTTGATGGCGTAAAAACCGCTCCTTTTGCCGATATGGGTAATACCAATAGGGCTTTGACCGAGGTAGAAAAACGGTTTTTACAAAACAGTGTGGATTCTATTTACCATACTTTTAAAACAAGGGTAGCAGAAGGTAGAAAGAAAGATATGGCTTATGTAGATAGTATTGCCCAGGGAAGGGTTTGGACTGGAAGCCGTGCCATTTCTGTTGGATTGGTAGACAAGATTGGGGGTTTGCAAGAAGCCATACTTTGTGCAGCAAGCATGTCTAAATTGAGCAGCTACAAATTGAGAGAATATCCAGAAAAGAAAAATATTTTGGAACAGGTAATGGAGAACTATAAGAAATCTGTGAGTAGTTCTTTGCTGAAAGCCGAAATAGGAGAGAAAGAGTATCAATTATTACAACAAGTTAAACAGGTTCGTCAAATGGTAGGGGTGCCACAAAGCCGTTTACCTTTTATTATGAACCCACAATAATTTTTGATGCCTGCAAGTTTGTAAAACATGAAATCTAATTATAGTCAGATCAGGGCCATGTTGGCCATTACTAGGGGAAGTTTAAAAGCCATATTTAGAAGTCCGTCTGCGGTGATTTTTAGCATTGCATTTCCCATGATTTTTATCTTGGTCTTTGGCTTTATTGGCAGTGGTGGAAAATTATCTGTCAACGTTGCCTTTGATCCAAAATCGGATACTATTAACCCTGTCTATAACAGTATTAAAAATGTAGCAGGGATTAATGTGGTTAGGAAAACCGGGTTAGCATTGCAAGAAGATTTAGAGAAGGGTAGAATCACGGCTTTAATCCTGATACGCAAATCTGGTTTAGACAATCCTCCATTGATCATTGACCTGACCAGTTCTGAAGCGGTGAATCCCCAGAATATGCAAGTGCTCAAGTCAATTCTTAATGCCGTGATTGCAGGGATTAGCCAGCAAACTTTTAATAATATTCCAACCTATGCCATTGTCAATAGCAATGTGCAAAAAATACCAGGTAGGGTATATAGAACCATTGATTTTATATTGCCAGGTCAAATGGGATTTTCCTTGTTAAGTGCGGGTGTATTTGGAGTAGCGTTTTTGTTTTTTAACCTGCGTCAACAATTGGTACTAAAGCGATTTTATGCTACACCCATCAAGCGAGGCTATATTGTTTTGGGAGAAGCTTTGAGCAGGGTTATTTTTCAAATGATGACGGCAGTGATCATTATTGGAGTGGGACATTTTGCCTTTAATTTTACCTTGGTACACGGATTCCAAACCTTTATGGAAATCATGTTATTGAGTTTTCTTTCTTTGATTCTATTTATGGGATTTGGTTTTATAGTGAGTAGTATTGCTAAAAATGAAAGCACCATTCCACCCTTTGCCAATTTAATTACCCTGCCGCAGTTTTTATTAGCGGGTACTTTTTTTTCCATAGAAGCTTTTCCTTCTTGGCTACAACCTATTTGTAGAATTATGCCGCTAACGCATTTCAACATTGCCATGCGCAATATTGCTTTTGAAGGCGCTAGTTTGGCCAGTTGTTGGAAGGAGTTTGGAGTTCTTGGAATCTGGACGGTAGTGGTATATATAGTGGCTTTTAAAACCTTTAAGTGGGAATAATATGCGGTTCTTAAAATTAATCTTAATCAGTATTGTAGCATTATTTGTGCTCATGTTATTTTTTTCCATCCTCATGCCATCTTCGGTATTGGTGTCAAGAGCCATAGATATTAATGCACCATTAGATAGTATCCGGTACAGGGTCTCTGATTTAAATCAATGGGTATACTGGGTAAAAGGAATGCGTTCCAACTCGGTTAATATTGAATCTGCTAAAAAAGCCCAATTGGGTAATTCCACAGTTACGGTATTAGAAGTAACAGATAGTACGGTTGTCATGAATTGGGAAACCAATAGCAGTGCTTTACAGAAAAGTACCATGCATTTAATCAGTCATCCAGGCACAACTGTTTCAACAGTGCAATGGCAGTTTGAACAACACTTAAAATGGTATCCCTGGGAGAAATTGGGTTCTTTTATGAATGATAAAATCCTAGGACCCATGATGGAACAAAACTTATTGAACCTAAAACACTGGACGGAGAACCAGCCGGTTGATTTGGCGATTCCCAATTCATAACCCCATTACTGCATAAAGCCGCAGTATTTGTTCAAAATTGCTAGTTGAAAGCACTTTAAAACTATAAATAGGCAAAAAAGTGCAAAAATATGCAGCAAATTATTTCCATTTCCGCAGAAAAAGATACATATTAGCTGCCTAATTGCTGCTACATGTTAAAAAAGGAGCGTCAAGCTTTTATTCTAAAACAAATTAATCTCCACAACAGGGTACTATCTTCTGATTTAAGTTTGGAGATAAATGTGTCTGAAGATACCATCAGAAGAGACCTTCTGGAATTATCGGTAGAAGATAAACTCATCAAAGTTCATGGAGGTGCACTTTCCAAATCATTTCATAGTTCCTTTCTTAGAGAAGATATTTATCAATTAGACGCCAAAAAGCTAATTGCTCACAAAGCCTTAAACTTGATTAAAGATGGCATGTTTGTATTAACCAGTGGCGGAACTACCGTTATTGAACTAGCCAGAATACTGCCTGTAGCATTAAAAGCAACTTTCTTTACCGGGAGTATTCCGGCAGCCTACGAATATGCAAAACATCCCAATATTGAACTCATTTTTATTGGCGATAAAATATCTAAGAGTTCACAGATTACTGTAGGAGGAGAAGCTATCATGAAAATCAATAGTATCAAACCCGATTTGTGTTTATTAGGTGTCAATGCCATAGATCTGGCAGCGGGGGTAACTGATAATGATTGGGATGTGGTTCAAGTAAAAAAAGCCATGGTAGAAGCAGCGTCTAAGACGGCAGTATTGACCATTACAGAAAAGTTGAATAGTTCTCAAAAATTAAAAATTTGCGACATCAACCAAGTAGATTATTTGATCACCGAAAAAGATCATCAACATGATTTATTTCATGCCTATGCCAGTGCTGGCGTAGAAATTTTGTAAACTATAAACCCAGATATATGAGAATTAAACAAAAACAATGGCCGGGCAAATGGATTGGATTCTGTTTGGTATTGGCCTTAAATCTGATTGGAACCTGTGCTTTTGGACAGGTTAAAATCTCCGGTAAGGTAAATGCACCATCTGGTGCTGCAGCTGAATCCGTTACAGTAATGGTAAAAGGAATTAAGTCCGGTGCCATTACGGATAATGCGGGTAATTATTCTTTAACTGCAGCACTAAAAGAAGGGGCATACAGCCTTATTTTTGAAGGTGTAGGATTCAAGAAAAAAGAAGTAGCCTTAACTGTAGGTTCAGCAAAATCCTATAATGTAGACGTAACGCTAACAGAAGAAGTTTCCAAATTGGATGAAGTAGTTGTTACTGGTACTTCACAAGGAACTACTCGTAGGCAATTGGGTTCTTATGTAAGTTCTGTAAAAGGAGAAGAGCTAACCAAAGGTGGAAGCGGCAACGTTTTGGCTGCCTTGCAAGGTAAGACTGCAGGTGCTCAAATTACCCAGAATAATGGTGATCCAGCAGGCGGAATCTCTGTTCGTTTGCGCGGTATCAGTACCATTTCTTCTTCTTCAGAACCATTGTATATTGTTGATGGTGTAATTGTTAACAATAGTACCAATAGGGTAACCAATACCCAAAGTGGATATGACGGACAGAATTTTGTGGGAAGTGTTGGGCAGAACCGTTTGGTTGATATTAATCCTGCCGATATTGAGCGCGTAGAAGTATTGAATGGTGCTGCTGCTGCCGCTATTTATGGTAGCCGTGCCAACGCTGGAGTAGTACAAATTTTTACCAAGAAAGGCAAGTCAGGTGCTCCTGTTGTTGCTTTTTCTACCAGCTATATGAATAGCAGTTTACGCAAGAAAATTGGCGTAAACCAATCTCTCACCAAATTTGGTGGACCTACAGATGGTGCAGGTGCACAAACACAGGACATCTTAACCCCTGCATTAACTAATACCACCAATGTAACAAGATATGATTACCAAGATTATATCTTCCGTAATGCTTCAGGAACAGATAACAATGTATCTGTTTCTGGTGGTACCGATAAGACCAAATACTATGTATCAGGTTCTTATTTCTACAACCAAGGTATTGTTAAGAACACAGATTTTCAGCGTTATAGTTTCCGCGCTAATATTGAACAGACATTCAATAAATGGATTTCTGCAAATATTGGTCTAAACTATATCAATAGTACAGCCAATGAAAAGCCTGATGGTAATAGTTTCTTCTCGCCAATGAACTCGACAACTATTATAGCCAATTTTCATGATATCCAAAAAAGAGATGCTTTGGGAAATATCTTGGCGGTGGGTGAGCGTGGTAGGGTGAATCCAGTTTCAGTAATTGAAGACATTAAGCAGAAACAAATGGTAAGCCGTGTGATTTCAAATTTTGGATTGAAACTGCGTCCTATTAAGAATTTGACTATTGACTATACCATGGGTATTGACAACTATGCACAAAACGGAACTACTTATATTCCGCCATTTGCATACAATGCTAGTACTGCCTTCTGGGGTGGTGGATTAACACTTGATCCTACATTGAACGGTTATGCAAGTAATGCCAATAACAATTTCTTTGCTATTAACCATGATTTGAATGCCACTTATAATGCAACAATTACCAAGGATTTGGCATCTACTACCCAAGTTGGATTCTCTCAGCAATATGAAAAAGGCATTTACTCCCTGTTACAAGGACGTGGTTTAGCGCCTTTTGTACAGACTGTAAACGGAGCATCAACCGTTTTGCCAGGTAATGACCAACGCAGTGAAATTTCAGTGTCAGGTGCATTTATTCAACAGAATTTCAAATTTCGTAACCAGTTGTTTGTAACAGGTGCTTTGCGTGTAGATGGATCTTCTGTTTTTGGTGAAAATCAACGCAATCAAACTTATGGTAAATTGAGCGGTAGCTATGTAATTTCTGGAACAGATTATTGGAGCAAACTAGGCATTAGCAAATGGATGAACTTATTCAAAGTTCGTGCAGCTTATGGTGAAAGCGGAAACCTAACTGGTATTGGTGCTTATGATAGATTCAATACCTATACTTCTACTTCTTATGTGGGTAGAACATCTTTGGGTTCTAGTTCAGGTTTGGCCAATCCAAACGTAGGACCAGAGCGTCAATCAGAATTTGAATTTGGTACCGATATGGGTTTCTTGGATAACCGTATTAGTTTGTCTGTGAACGTGTATAATAAGAAGGTAAATAACTTGTTGATTACTCGCCAAATTGCGCCAACCAATGGTTTCTCTACTTTGTTAGACAATTTTGGTTCTTTAGAAAATAAAGGATTTGAAGTGATGTTGACAGCAATGCCAATTAGCAAAAAAGACTTTAGCTGGACCATCACTGGTATATACAACCAAAACCGTAACAAAGCCATTAATATTGGTCAGGCACTTACTTTGTTAAGTACCAATGCTGGTGCTCCAGTATCTATTTTAGAAGGACAACCTATTGGTGTGTTTTATGGAACTTTCTTTGCAGTTGATGCATCAGGTAATACTGTAAAAGATGCTGCAGGATTGTTGCAAATTGAAAAAGGTACACAGAATAGTCCTTTATCTTATACCACTCAGCGTGCGGCCAATGGATTGCCAACTGGTACCACACTTCGTAAGATCATTGGTAACCCTAACCCAACTTATACCACCACTTTGACCAATGAATTCACTTATAAAAAGATGAGTTTGCGCATTCAAATTGATGCGGTAAAAGGATTGGATGTATTCAATGCCGATTTCCGTACGCGTCAGGGTGTGGGTAGTGGATTGATTGCAGAACAAGAACAACGCGGTCAATTGCCTCGTGGCTATATCAATAATATCTATGCCATTGAACAATGGAGGGTAGAAGATGGTTCTTTTACCAAACTGCGTGAATTGGCGTTTAGCTATAATTTTGGTAAGATCAAGGGCTTTAGTGACCTAACATTTAACTTAAGCGGAAGAAACCTAATTTCTTGGGACACTTATAGAGGATATGATCCAGAAGTGAATTCAGGTGGACAAAGCACTATTCTTCGTGGAATTGATTTTGGCTCTGTTCCCATTCCAAAAACATTCAGTGTAGGTCTGCAAGCTAAATTCTAATCCAAAAATCATAAGAAATGAAAAATATATTTAAACATAGCTTACTCTTGATGGGAACTGCATCTGTGATGTTGGTTTCCACGGGTTGTAAAAAGAATTATACCAACCCCAATGCGGCTACATCTGATCAGGTGTTTTCTTCCGCAACTGGTTTAACGGGTGTGGCCGTGAGTCTTCAAAGGACTTATGCACTTGGTCGCGCCGGTTCATTATACAATATCATTGCAGCAAATGGATTTACTACAGGGGAATTGATTCTGCTTAATGCAGGTAATACTGCCGAATACCAATTGAGCGTGGGTGGTGGTACTGTAGATGGAACCAATTCTATCTTAGCCAATATTTGGGCCAATGCCAATAAGATTGAGTATGATGCCAATAATGTAATTGATGGTGCCTCCAAATTAAATGACAAGAACTATGCTAGTGGTCTAATTGGTTATGCCAGTTTGTATAAGGCATTGGCCTTGGGCTCATTGGCCATGTATTGGGAAAAAGTACCAGCTGCTGTTGGTGCCAATGCCACATTTGTAGATAGAAAAGAAGGCTTTGTAAGAGCTATTGCTACTATTGATGCAGCACTTGCTGCTATTAGTGCCAATGCTATCAGTGCTGCATTTACGGCCAATGTGCCAGCAGGAAATGATATTGTCAATTCCTTGCAAGCACTTAAAGCGCGCTATGCCCTTTTTGCAGGTAACAATGCATTGGCATTAACTGCTGCCAATGCGGTAGACCTGACCAAGAGAAGCACTATGAATTATGATGCAGTAAGCTTGAATCCTATTTTTGAAACAGCCACTTCTACCAACAACGTATTCCAACCTGTGGATTCTACATTTGGATTGCCTGTTGGATTAGCACCTGTTGCCACTGACAGAAGAATTCCTTTTTATACTAGCATCAACCCAACTATTGCTCCAAGGTTTAGAATTGCAGGATTTGGTGCAGCTTCTGCAACTGCATTCCCTGTTTATCTTCCAGGTGAAATTACTTTGATCAAGGCTGAAGTATATGCCAGAAACAATGATTTGGCCAATGCTTTAACAGAGTTAAACAAAGTGGTTACCAAAACTGCTGCTTCAGATCCATTTGGAGTAGGAGCCGGGTTACCAGCTTTAACAGGAACTTTTACCCAGGCTCAATTACTAGACCAAATCTATAGCAACCGTTGTACAGAATTATTCATGAGCGGCTTAAAGCTAGAAGACATGCGCAGATTTGGAAGAGCAACTACAGAACGTAAGCGTAATTTGTTTCCTTATCCTTTCCGTGAAAGAGATAATAACAAAAACACGCCGGCTGATCCTACTTTCTAATGAAATAGGTATGATGGTATAGATTCAAAGGGGCCCTTGAAAGAGGGCCTCTTTTTTTGCTTGTATAGAAAACTGATTAGTCTTTAATAAATTGCAGATTGCGCATGATGCCGGACCACTTGCTTCTCTTAATAGGAGAGTCCTTGAAAATGGTTTTAAACGCATCTTCTGACAAGTCTTCCCACTGCGCGGCACTAAGGTTCAACACTTCTGGGATAGGGCTAAGACCAGGTTCTTGGTGCTGTTGGCTGAATCTATTCCAAGGACAAACGTCTTGACAACTATCGCAACCAAACATCCAATTATCAAACTTGCCCTTCATGCTATCGGGAATCAGTTGGTCTTTTAATTCAATGGTAAAATAGCTGATACATTTACTTCCGTCAACCACTTTGTTTTCCAATATGGCATTGGTGGGGCAAACGTCTACGCACTTATGACAAGATCCACAATAATCTTTGGCAAAGGGATCATCATATTGCAATTCTAGATCCACCACTAGGGTAGCAATAAAATAAAAGGAACCATGTTGTTTGTTAATGAGGTTCCCGTTTTTGCCAATCCAACCGCCCCCAGATTTTACCGCCCAGGCCCTTTCAAGCACTGGTGCTGAATCTACAAAGCCGCGCCCTTGAATACTCCCAATCTGTTGATTTAATTGCAATAAAAACTCTTTGAGTTTGGTCCTAATTACTTCATGATAATCATTCCCATAAGCATATTTAGAAATCTTAGGCGCGTCTACTGATTGCCGCTGCTCTGGATAATAATTCTGCAATACAGTAATCACTGATTTTGCGCCGGGCACCAATTTGCGCGGGTCAATCCTTAAGTCAAAATGGTTTTCCATGTATTGCATGGTCCCATTTCTATTTTGGTTCAACCAGGCTTCCAATCTTCTAGCGTCTTCATCTAACTGTTCCGCCTTAGCAATCCCGCAATACCCAAAGCCCAGAGACTGGGCGGTGGTTTTGACTATGCGGGTATAATGTTCGGTATTGCTCAAATGATAAAGCTATTAGTTTGCAATACTAATCAATTTGATAAAAGGGGAAAATCAAAATCAAATCTCTTTTGCGTGCAACATATGAAAGAACCTATGTGCAATGGGTGCAATGAGTAATCCAATATTGGTGATAAATGCCACCCCACTAAAAAGCGCATAAAAGGAAGAGAAGATTTTTCCGGCCGTGGTTTCAATGGTTACAACGGGCCCCATGCCACTTAGGATCATAGAAGCATTGTGCAGGGCGTCTATCCAATTCATGGGCCCAAGAAATTTATAGCCCAATACACCCATTAACAAACAAATGGAAAGAAAAAAGGTAGCTAATTTAATATTGGTGTAAACCCTTTTTGCGAATACTTTTTTGGAAGCAAGTGGCTCATTCTTTTGCTCGTATTGTCCAAAAGCTTTTTTTACGGGTTTCATGTTAGTTTCCATGGCAAAAAATTTATTAATGATTATTGCCTTTTGGGAATTTGCTGATCAACAATGTCCTTGATCTGACCATACCATTCCCTTTTACTTTCTTTGAGTAAACTATTTGTAAAAATGAGTAAAGCATAGTCTCTAATCATATCTACTAGTGGCCAAGTGCCAAATAAACCAGGGCAACTCACCACCGTAGCTTTACCATTTTCATCTGTTTCTTGAATCCATTCACCCAAACCATAATTAAATCCAGCCGCTACTTTAGGCGCGTATTTAATAGTGCCACTATTGGTACGCAACACATGCATGGCTTCAACAGCAGCTTCACTTAAAACGCGCTTACCATTAAACATGCCCTTATTCAAAATCATGGAAATAAAGTTCATATAATCATTTGGGGTACTCAAAGCACCACCAGAAGGATTCACTGCATCAAAACTAGAAAAGCTAGTATTACGCATCATGAGTGGGCGGGTAATTCTTTCTTGCATCAGCTGTTCAAATCCACGCCTACCCACAATTTCCACAATTCTTCCTGCAATATTTAAGCCCACACCGCTATACCTAAATTCTAGACCAGGGTTAGACTGAATTTCTTTTTTGCTAGCAAAATCATTCACCTCTTCTTCTAAATTAGCAAAGCCCCTTCTCTCAACAACAGACTTCAAACTCATGGGCTCTGATTCAATCCCCGTCATATGGGATAGGCAATCGCGGATGGTAATATAACCCTTGGAATATTTGGCAAAAAGGGGAATATACTTAGCTACTTTATCGTCCAATGACAACTTACCCTGATCCACAAAACTCATGACTAGGGCTGCCGTTAGCCACTTACTACAACTGGCAATGGGGGCCTGGGTTTTGGCGGTAAATTCGCCCACGGCTTTTTGATAAACTACCTTACCGTCTTTATACAACAGGACCATCGCGCCGCCGCCAAGGTCTTTTTTACTAGCATCTATCAGTTGGTCAAGACCTGTAAAATTGTATTGAGCTTGGCTAACTTGTAAGATTGACAGAAAAATCAATCCTAGACTGACTTTTACGCAGAAATGTTGGAACTTTACAGACATAATTTCTGATTTGATGATCCCCTGCACCCAATTAGGCGCTTAGAATGATTTTTGCGTCTAATTTACTACTTGCTACTGGCAAAAGGTGGTAAGAAATATAAACAATCGTTAAATAGTCCCTAGTGGACAGGAGGATAGTATATGAACATGAGTAATTACACCATCAAAGCACAGGAGACCATTCAGGCGGCGCAGCAGTTGGCTTTCAATTCTGGCAATCCCAGTATTGAAACCAATCACCTGTTAAAAGTATTGGTAGCGGACTCAGAAAGTTCGGTTGCTTTTTTATTGAAAAGGAATAATGTAAATATAGCATTTGTAGCATCTAAAATGGATGAAGCCATTGCCAAGTTGCCCAAGATTTCTGGAGCTGAACCCGCACAAAATATTAGCCGAGACATGGGTAATGTAATGCTCCGCGCTACTGCTGTGCTAAAAGAATTCAAAGATGAATTTGTGAGTACGGAGCATTTGCTTTTGGGCTTATTGCAAACCAATGATGACGTATCCAAGACTTTGAAAGCAGCCGGTCTTTCCGAGAAAGGTTTGATTACTGCTATTAAAGATTTACGCAAAGGCGATAGCATCAATTCTCAAACGCAAGAAACACAACTCAACTTCCTAAACAAGTTTGCAAAGAACTTGAATGATATGGCGCGTCTGGGCAAATTGGATCCAGTGATTGGAAGGGATGAAGAGATTAGAAGAACCCTGCACATTCTAACGCGTAGAAGTAAGAACAATCCCATTTTAGTGGGAGAGCCTGGTGTGGGTAAGACCGCCATTGTAGAAGGGTTAGCCATGCGCATCATTAATGGAGACGTTCCTGAAAATCTAAAGACAAAAATCATTTTTGCTTTAGACATGGGGCAATTGATTGCCGGTGCTAAATATAAAGGTGAATTTGAAGAGCGCTTAAAAGGGGTAGTAAAAGAAGTTGCCAATAGTGATGGAGAAATTATTCTCTTTATTGATGAAATCCATACCCTTATTGGAGCAGGTGGTGGAGAAGGCGCCATGGACGCTGCCAATATTTTAAAACCAGCACTAGCTAGGGGAGAACTCAGGGCCATTGGTGCTACCACTTTGAATGAGTATCAAAAATTCTTTGAGAAAGACAAGGCGCTGGAAAGAAGGTTTCAAAAAGTAATCATTGATGAGCCCAGCATGGAAGACGCCATTTCTATTTTGCGCGGACTCAAAGACCGTTATGAAACCCACCACCATGTACGTATTAAAGACGAAGCCATTATTGCAGCGGTGGAATTGTCTAGCCGATATATTACCGACCGTTTTTTGCCAGACAAAGCCATTGACTTGATTGATGAGAGTGCCGCCAAACTGCGTTTAGAAATGAATTCTATGCCAGAGGAACTGGACAAATTAGAAAGGCAAATTAGACAATTAGAGATTGAACGAGAAGCCATTAAGCGCGAAAAGGATGAGAGCTTATTAAAGGGTCTGAATATAGAAATCAGCAACCTCAGTGTGGAGCGCGATACCCTCAAAGCCAAATGGCGCGAGGAGAAAGAATTGGTAGAGAAAATTCAGAACACCAAGGCTAATATTGAAAGATTAAAATTAGAAGCAGATCAGGCAGAGAGAAATGGCAATTATGGTGCCGTGGCAGAGATTAGGTATGGTAAAATCAAAGAACAGGAAGCCATTATTAGAGAAACAACCGAGCTGCTCAATATTTTAAGTGCTAACAGCAAGCGATTGATGAAGGAAGAAGTAGACGCGGAAGATATTGCAGATAATATTGCCAAAGCAACAGGGATTCCGGTAGCAAAAATGTTGCAAAGTGAAAGAGAAAAACTCTTGCACTTAGAAGATGAATTGCATCATCGGGTAGTGGGTCAGGAAGAAGCCATTACGGCGGTGGCCGATGCTATCCGTAGAAGCCGCGCAGGATTACAAGATCCCAAAAAGCCCATAGGTTCTTTTATTTTCTTGGGAACCACCGGTGTTGGTAAAACAGAGCTGGCAAAAGCTTTGGCGGAATACTTGTTTGATGACGAGAGTATGATGACCCGTATAGATATGAGTGAGTATCAAGAAAAACATACCGTGTCTAGACTGGTAGGTGCGCCTCCCGGATACGTGGGTTATGAAGAAGGCGGACAATTAACCGAAGCAGTGAGAAGAAAACCATATAGCGTGGTGCTGCTAGATGAAATTGAAAAAGCCCATCCAGATGTTTGGAATATTTTATTACAGGTCTTGGACGATGGTAGGTTAACGGATAATAAGGGAAGGGTGGTGAATTTTAAAAATACCATCATCATCATGACCAGCAATATTGGTTCTCATATTATTCAAGAAGCATTTGATAATGTAGACGAGGATAATATTGATGAACTGGTAGAAAAAACCAAGGTAGAAGTAGTAAACCTGTTGCGCCAGACTGTAAGACCCGAATTCTTAAATAGGGTTGATGAGATTATCATGTTCCATCCCCTGCTCAAAAAGCAGATCATGGGAATTGTGAAAATTCAATTAGAAGGTTTGCGCAAATTGGTGGCAGAAAATGGCATTCAATTACACTACAGTGATTATTTGCTTGAGACATTGGCCGAACAAGGTTATGATCCCCAGTTTGGTGCTAGACCCTTAAAAAGACTGGTGCAGAAAATGATTGTCAATGCTTTAAGTAAGAAAATCTTGGCTGGAGAAATTGACAAAGGAAAAACAGTCTTGGTAGATGCTTTTGACGGGGTAGTTGTTTTTAGAAATGAAGACGCAGAAACTGCCGTCAAAATCTAAAATTTCTTAGTTTAGGCAAATGATACAGTTTAATGCCAAAGTGGAGCAATATGCTGAAATGGGTGAGAAAACCGGTTGGACCTTTTTAATGGTACCAGCTAACATAGCCCAAGAATTATACCCTGGGAATAAAAAGTCCTTTAGGGTAAAGGGAAAACTAGACAATTGGGCTTTTGAACAATTGGCACTAATTCCAATTGGAGAGGGAGATTTTATTCTAGCATTAAACACCCAGATCAGAAAGCAAATCAAAAAAAATAAAGGGGCAACCCTTACTGTAAAAATGGCCAGGGATAGCAAACCCGTGGCCATTTCTGCTGATTTACTGGCCTGTTTAGAAGACGAGCCCAGGGCAAAAGCCTATTTTGACAAATTACCAGGTTCCCATAAGCTCTATTATTCCCGCTGGATAGAAAGCGCCAAAACGGACGAAACCAAGGGACGCAGAATTGCCAAAGCCATTACAGCACTTAGCCGAGAAATGGGATATGGAGAAATGATGCGGGATGAGAAGCAACAAAATGACTTACTAGGCAAATGAGTCAGTTCTAAATAATCCTCCAAAAATATCTGCCAAATAATAACTTACTAATAGGTAAGTTTTCCTAATTTTAAGGCGTGAGCGCTAGAAATACAGATACCAAGGAAGAGATTTTGCGCATAGGCAAGCAGTTGATCCAGTTTTATGGATACAATGCTTTTAGCTATGCCGATATTTCCAGAGAGCTGAATATCAAGAATGCAGCAGTCCACTATCATTTTAGGGGTAAGGAAGATTTGTTAATGGCCCTTGTTCAAAACTATATTGACAATTACCAATTATTGGCTCAGCAATTAAAAGCCGCACCATTAAAAGCAGTTGGCAAGTTGGACAAATTTATTGAGCGCTATACCCTGCTTTGTGAAACCGATAGCATCTGTATCATTGGCTCTATTGCTTCTGATTATAATACTTTACCTGATTCAGTTAAAGAAAAAGTAACGGAGCTGATTAATCTGGTTATGAGCCTAGTAGAACAAACCTTGGCTGAGGGAAAACGAAAAGGTGAATTGGTATTTACGGAGACACCTAAAACCCAGGCTTTATTGATAATGACCAATTTAGCTGCAGGTGTGCAATTGGCAAGAATCTCGGGTAAGAAAGATTATGAGGCCATTAGAAAAGCAATTATTAGACAGGTGAAGAGCTGATTTTTTTGTTCAATATACTTACTTACTAATAAGTTAGTGAAGAGGAAGAAGAAAGTGAAGAGATAAGAGTGAAGAGGAAGAAGAAAGTGAAGAGATAAGAGTGAAGAGTGAAGAATGAGAGGAACGTTAAGAAAGGGGGAGGAAAGTGAAGAGTGAAGAGGAAGAAGCAAGTGAAGAGATAAGAGTGAAGAGGAAGAAGAAAGTGAAGAGGAAGAAGAAAGTGAAGAGATAAGAGTGAAGAGTGAGAGGAACGTTAAGAAAGAAGTGTAGCATAAGAAGAGATGAAAAACAATTAATTAAACCAATAACCAATAACCAATAACAAACAACAACTATGAAAAAAGCAATCGCAATGTTCGCAATTCTTGCACTGGTAGGTTTGCAAGTAAACGCCCAAGTTCCTGCAGGTTTTCAAAAAGCCAGCATTACACTAGCCAATAACCAACAATTGGAAGGTTCTATCAAAGAGGGTGGAATTATTAAAGGAACCGTTCAATTTGTAGGAGCCAATGGTTCTAAGAAAAATTTTTCTGCTGCTGAATTAAATGCTTTAACCGTTAACGGAGACAGCTTTCTAGCCTTGTCTAATGACTTTTATAAAGTGCAGGTGAATGGTAAAGCTTCTTTGCTGCAAAAGCAATCGGATAATAGCGGCAAAATGCTTTTCAATGGTTCAGAAGCTACTGTTGCTAGTACCACAGAAGGTAAAATTGGTGAGTGGTACTTGCTAATTGCCGCTAACGGAGACTTGCATTTATTGGGGAAGAAGAATTTTGATATCGTACTTGGAACAGCTCTAGCAGACTGTCCGGCCCTGATGGTAGATTTAAAAGCCAAACAAATCAGCTACGAACAATTAGCTCAAGCTGTTACTAAATACAATAGCTGTAAATAATTATTTCCTATAATGAAAAATCCCCAGTGAAGGGGATTTTTCATTATAAGTATAGGAACAAATAAATTAGAGTTCAGAATATTCTGTAGCGTGACAAAGAATGGTTTCATTGCGCTGTACGGTGTTTTTGTATTCTGCCTTGCCCGATAAAGTTTTCCATTCAGGATCAGCACTAAAGGTCTTCCAGTGCGCATTGCGATCTTCTATATTATTAAAGCTGGTCATGTACATGAGGTTGGGCATTCTGGCGCCAGCCAAAACTTCTCCATAAAAAATGGCATTAAAATTTAGTCTAACAAATAATGCCACTTCTCCACCTGCATTAAACATTTCCACTTTTTTGCGATACATTTTTTCTGTAGGGCCTTCGTAGGATCTTAACTCATAGACTCTTTCTGCAGCCGTACCAGTAATCTTAGGGGCTGCAAAATCAGGCATCATTTCATAGGCTTTTAACAAGATGGCTTCTTTTCTAACAAAGGGGGTTTGGTTATAAGCTGCGTCTAAATAAGCGGCACCATCTTTTAAATGTTGTTCGTCTTTCCAAAGACTGATATCTGTTTTGTCAATCTGATCAATGGTTTTATAGGGAATAAAGACAAAGATTTTTTTGTCAGCAGCCGTGTCATTGGCAATGGGTTTAAATACACCTACTTTGGCAATGCCTGCGCGATGCAAGGCTGGAATCAATGCACCTTGTAAATAATTGTCTACCGCAGCCATTTGCGCAGCATTGGCTACATGGTACACGGTAATTTGGTAATAAGCCCTTTTGGGTTTAAAAGCATTTGCTGTGGTAGAGAATAGGAGCAAAGCGGAAAATAAGGCAATCGAAATTTTCTTCATTTGATTAGTTGCTATGGGTTAATCTATAGATGAGCAATGCAGCTCTTTGAGTAAGGAAAGATAGTTCATTCAAGTTAATGGTTTCTCCTGGAGCATGAGCGCCTTTTCCAGAAGCACCTAATCCGTCTAAGCAGTCTACATATTGTGCTATATAAGAGATATCTCCTGCTCCACGGCTACCGGGGTCTCGAGCAACGGTGGTTCCGGTACCCATGTCTTGGGTAATCTTGTTTAAGACTTGTAACAAAGCCTCATTACCCTTGGTAGGTTCCATGGCAGGAATACCATCGCTAAAGCGAATACTGGCTTTTGTACCATTGAGGTTTTGTGCTACAATGTTTTTCATTTTTTCACGAGCCGCATTTTTTTGTACTTCTGTTAAAAAACGTAGGTCTCCGGTAACAGTAACAGCCGGAGAAATGATATTGGTTTTGCCAATGGCTTCCCCCTTTGATTTCTTGCTGTCATAACTCATGTCTGATCCACCAATAATTAAACCCGGATTAAACGTCAGGTATTTTTCTTGACTCAATACTTCTCTAAAACTATTGAGGATTCTAGCGGCTTCATAAATAGCGCCATAACCAGAACCTGTACCAAAGACTCCTGCAGAATGCCCGGTTTTTGCGCTCACGTCAAGCTTCCATCCACTAGAACCCCTTCTGGCTGTGGCAACCGTAAACAGACCAGCAGCGCCTTCAAAACCCAAGGCAATATCGCTTTGTTGTGCCCTTTCTATAAAATCTTTGCGGCTCACACTAATGGGGGAACCAGATTTTTCTTCATCCCCAGTAAAATATACCGTGATATTGGCGTCTTTTAATAAACCCGCAGCATTAAGTGCTTGCAGAGCCATAATGGCAATGACGTCACCACCTTTCATATCGTTCACGCCCTGTCCAGTGGCGGTGCTATCATTGAGTTTGGTATAAGGGTTTGGGGGCATGTCTGGTTCAAATACCGTATCTAAATGGCCAATCAGGAAAAGCCTTTTTCCCTTGCCACCTTTTCTGGTAGCTACTAAGTGACCTGCGCGATTGATTGAATCCGGCATGGGAATCCACTCGGTGGTAAATCCTGCTTCTTGCAAGGCTTTGGCAAAACTACTCCCCACTTTTTTTACTCCAGCAATATTCAAACTGCCGCTATTGATATTCACGGTGGTTTCCAATAATTGTTCGGCTTCTTTTTGGTGCGCCTGTATATATTGAACAATTTTTTGTTCGGTGGATGATAGGCCTTGAGCCATGACTGATCCACAGATTAATGAGCCTATCAAAAGGCCAATCATTTTTTTCATATTTCTCATTTCAACTAAGTTAAGCAAATGAAGGAATTGTACAAGCTTTAACAATTCGGGGCACTGAAATTGTAATCTAAACTAGGAGTGACCTAAAAAAAATATTTTTTAGCCTTTAACAATCTCTTAATACACAAAAGAAAACAGACTGCCTCTTTAATATAGAAAGCAGCAAGTAAATTAAAATAAACGCATGGAGCATCTATACACTAAACCAATTATGATTATGAAAAACAGAAACATCCACTCCTTTGCCTCTTTGTTGGCTATTGCCGTTGTACTTTTTGCAACCGCATGTAACAAAACTAATTCAACAGAAAATGCAGGTTCACAGGCCCTAGCATTGTATTTAACAGATGGCCCCGGTCTTTTTGATAAAGTTTTGGTAGACATTAAATCTGTAAAAGTATTGGTAGACACTACCAAGGATACACGCAAGCATGATAATTGTGACTTTGAACGTTTGGGTGCTAATGACCGCAAAAATGATAGCGGTTTTGTTTGGACCGATATTGGTATCAAAGCAGGTATCTATGACTTATTGCAATTGCGGAATGGTACAGATACCTTATTAGCCAAAACCACTATTCCCAAAGGGGCTATCCGTATGATTAAAATTGAAGTTGGCACCAACAATTCTGTGGTAAAAGACAGTATTACTTATCCTGTAAACTTGCCAGCTAATGCCCCCAATTATGTCTTGATCAAAACAAAAGGTCATGAATATGATGAGTACTTGCCTGGTCAAAATAGACTGTGGTTAGATTTTGACGTAGCACGTTCTATTATTCAAGAAAGAAATGGGGCATTTTACTTACGTCCAGTATTCCACTTCTTTACCAAAAAAACGTCTGGCAATATTGTTGGTAAAATTGCCAATCAAAAAGACGCGCTAGCCGTAGTCACTATTTACAACGCTACTGATACCGCTTATGCACTGCCTACTCGAGAAGGATATTTTTCAGTAAGATGTTTAAAAGACGGTACTTATAAGGTCTTAATCAACGCCACTAGCCCTTATATAGACACTATCATCAATAATGTAGTGGTAGCTGCTCCAAAAGAAACTTCTTTGGGTGTGATGACACTAAAAAAATAATTCTGGCGATCATTTGGGGAGGCCCCGATTTTTCGGGGCCTTTTTTTGTTGAAATCATGGTATCTTACAGCAATGGAAAACAATACCTTCTTGCTCTATGGAGCCAATGGTTATACCGGAAGATTAATTGCAGACATGGCTAAGGATTATGGGCTCAGACCCATTTTGGCCGGAAGAAATGCCACAGCCATTAAAGCACAGGCTGATCAATTGGGTTTGGACTATCGGGTCTTTGACCTCAATGACCAACGCAGTTTAGAAAACGCCTTATTGGGAGTGCCTTTGGTCTTGCACGCAGCTGGCCCATTTTTTAGAACCTATCAAAATATGGTACAAGCCTGTTTGGCCACCAATACCCATTACCTAGATATTACAGGAGAGATTGCCGTTTTTGAAGGCGTTAAAAGAATGAATGAGCTGGCCCTACAAGCGGGACTCATGCTCATGCCTGGTGTTGGTTTTGACGTAGTGCCAACAGATTGTATGGCGGCATTTTTAAAACAGCAACAACCGGACGCCACGCATTTAAAATTAGCATTTGCTACCATTGGCGGAAAATTGTCTCATGGAACATCTATGACCATGGCCGAGGGATTGGGAGAAGGTGGTGCGGCTAGAATTGATGGAAAAATTACCAAACAAGCATTGGGTAAAAAAGGCATGTGGGTAGATTTTGGCAAAAAGAAATTATTCACCATGACCATTCCTTGGGGCGATGTGTCTACTGCATTTGTTACTACTGGTATTCCCAATATTGAAACCTATACCACAGTAGCGCCCAAGCAATTCAAGATACTGAAATGGCAGTTCTTATTTAACTGGGCCTTAAGAACAGACCTAGTTAGAAATTATATTAAAAAACAAATTGCTCAAAAACCAGCTGGTCCATCCCAGGAAATTAGAGATACCGCCAATAGTTATATCTGGGGACAGGTACAAAATGCTGCTGGAGAAAAGAAAACAGCCAGATTGGTTTGTCCTGAAGGATATAAATTAACAGCCATCAGCAGTTTAATCATTGCTAAAAAAGTGCTGGAAGGAAATTTTAAACCTGGCTATCAAACCCCTGCTGGATTATATGGCACTGACCTAGTATTAGAGATTCCTGGTGTGAGTAGAGAATTAATTCAGGATTAAAATTTGTTGGCTGTATAAAAAAAACAGCAACTTTGGCTCAATTAAACCAAGCATACTGCCATGTCCACAAACAGGAAAGCCGCCATTGGATTTATCTTTGTTACCCTCTTAATTGACGTAACCGGATTTGGTGTGATCATACCCGTGATGCCCAAATTAATTGAAGACCTGGTGGGTACACAGGATATGAGTAAGGTTTCAACCTATGGTGGATGGCTCACATTTGCCTATGCATTTATGCAGTTTTTGTTTGCCCCTATTTTGGGTAACTTAAGTGATAAATACGGGAGAAGACCCGTGTTATTATTCTCCTTATTTGGATTTGGGATTGATTATATTTTTCTATCCTTTGCACCAAGCATTGGGTGGTTATTTGTAGGAAGAATTATTGCAGGAATTACGGGTGCTAGCTTTACCACTGCATCGGCCTATATAGCAGATATTAGTACCCCAGAAAATAGGGCACAAAATTTTGGAATGATTGGGGCTGCTTTTGGTTTGGGCTTTATCCTTGGCCCCATGATTGGCGGATTATTGGGAGAGTTTGGGGCTAGAATTCCCTTCTTTGTTGCCGCAGGTTTGGCATTGACCAACTGGCTCTATGGTTATTTTGTGTTGCCAGAATCTTTGAGCAAGGAAAATAGAAGATCATTTGAATGGAGAAGGGCCAATCCTTTGGGATCTCTGATGCAATTAAAAAAATATCCCGGGGTAGGAGAGCTAGTAGTATCCTTGGTCTTGATCTATATTGCCGCACACGCCGTACAAAGTAATTGGAGCTTTTTTAATATTGAGAAATTTCATTGGACCCCTAAGATGATTGGGATTTCTCTTGGCTTAGTTGGATTACTAGTAGGGGGTGTTCAAGGTGGATTGGTGCGTGTAATCAACCCCAAAATTGGCAATGAAAAGAGTGTCTATTTTGGACTAGCCTTATATGCTTTGGGCTTATTATTGTTTGCCTTTGCTTCCCAGAGTTGGATGATGTTTGTATTCTTAATTCCTTATTGCCTAGGAGGCATCTGTGGACCAGCATTGCAAGCCATTATTTCTGGACATGTGCCAGCCAATGAACAAGGAGAATTGCAAGGGGCACTCACTAGTTTAATGAGTGTGACTTCTATTATTGGTCCCATAGTTATGACGGGTTCCTTTGCCTATTTTACAGGGCCCAACAAACCTTTTTATTTTCCTGGAATTTCCTTTTTAATTGGCGCTATCTGTATGTTGGTGGCCGCCATATTTGCCTATCATGCACTAAAAGGAGAAGCCAAAACAGCAACTAGTAAAGAATCAATATAATTCTACCACCATTTCAATTTCAACAGCCATATTATTGGGTAGGGAATTGGTGCCAATGGCAGACCTGGCGTGTTTGCCATTTTCTCCAAATACAGCCACCATTAAATCAGAAAATCCATTCATCACCTTGGGTTGATCTATAAAATCACTGTTGCCATTCACCAAACCCAAGACCTTGACAATGCGTTTTACTTTATTTAAATCGCCAACGGCAGCCTGCAATGTGGCTAGTAAATGAATGCCCGTTAATTTGGCGGCTTCTGCACCCTGGGCCACGGTCAGGTCCGTACCTAATTTGCCAATAAGATAAGTACCATCGGCCTTGGCTGGTCCGTGACCTGATAAAAATAATAGGTTGCCCGATTGCACATATTTGACATAATTGGCAATGGGACTAGTAGGCTTGGGTAAAACAATGCCCAACTTTTGTAGATTTTCTGCTGGACTTTGAGCCCAAGAAACGCTAACAAGAAAAACAAAAATCAATAAAAGTTTGAAACGCATTAGGCAGCTTTTTGGTGTTGTTTAAAATATTGGTAACGGAAATATCCTGCTACTAAAATCACTAGCATACAAATTTCTGAAAATGCTTTTTCTGCATCAATCCAATCCATTGGTCTGTCTTTTAATAAAGGATCCATGAGCAAGCCATGCACTAAAAATAAACAAGCCGTGGCATAAGAAACCAGGTGCAGGTTTTTCCAAAAACGGAATCCCATTTTTTTTCGTACACTGTCAAGTGAAGTTACCAGGGTGATGATTAAAGCATATAGCGATACCACACCCAAGGCAACCATCCATTCTTGGCTAGGCGCATCTAATGGAAAGAAAAATTGCTTCCAACTAAAGCCCGATTCCTTGTCCCAAAAAAGGGTAATGGGGTGCAACAATGCCAAGCAAATGGCCAGATAAGCCGTCCAATTATGCAAGTCTTTTAGGGAAAGAGCTTGTAGCTTGGCGGGTAATTTTTTCCAATAGGGATTTTGTTTATAAGCAGTACTGAGCAACATACCCAATAAGAAATTAAAGGTCAAAACACCTGTGGCAGCTAGCCCCAAACCTGCAGAAAGGTCTAAAAAACTAAGTTCAAACATAGATTTAAAGTTAGGAATTTAACATTTCATAACAAGCTGAATCGTAGCCGTTTATCACTTTAGTTCCAGATTTATTAGGTGGCTAGTCATTTAAGGACTACTTTTGCAGTTCATTATTTATTTTACAAATTTTACAATGGACACAAAAATTCAAGGAACTGTGAAGTTCTTTAACGAAGAAAAAGGATTCGGCTTTATTAAGCACGACAATTCTAACAAAGAAACTTTCGTACATGCAAATGGCTTAATCGATCAGATTGAAGCTAATGACAAAGTTGAGTTTGATGTACAAGAAGGACGTAAAGGCCTGAACGCCGTGAACGTTAAACGTATTAGCTAATACTAACTTTCTTTATCAACATAAGGCCATTCTCAACAGAATGGCCTTTTTCATGCCCCAGCCCCCCAATTTGCTTCTCTAAATGCTATATTTGCCGGATTAATTTTTAGCTATGGCAACACTCATGCAACAATTGGAAGGGACAGTGCAGTTTATCAGGTCTAAAACCCAGACCCAAACCAAGATTGGAATTATTTTGGGTAGCGGATTGGGTAATTTATCCAATCAAATAGCGGCCGATTTGGAAATCCCTTATGGAGAAATCCCCCATTTTCCGGTAAGTACCGTAGAAGGACACAAGGGCCGTTTGATTTTTGGTCAACTGGGTGGAAAGCAAGTGTTGGTGATGGCGGGCCGATTCCATTTTTATGAAGGTTATACGGCCCAGCAAGTGGCTTATCCAGTAAGGGTCATGCGCATGCTTGGCGTTGAGACCTTATTGTTGTCCAATGCCGCTGGTGGGGTGCAAGACAAAATGCAGGTAGGAGATTTGATGATCATCAATGACCATATTAGTCTTTTCACCATTAACCCTCTCTTGGGTAAGAATGAAGACGGACTAGGAACCAGGTTCCCAGATATGAGCGAGCCCTATAGCAAGGACCTGATTCAGAAAGTGCAAGCAATAGCCGCAAAAAACAATATTCCCTTAAAACAAGGCGTATATACTGGTGTAACCGGACCTACTTTTGAAACCAGGGCAGAATATAGGCTGATTCACGCATTGGGTGGAGACGCTGTAGGTATGAGCACCGTGCAAGAAACCATTGCCGCCAAACACTGTGGCATGGACGTATTTGCCATTAGTGTGATCACCGATATAGGTATTAGAGAAGAAGAGAATACCATTACACATGAAGAGGTTTTGCAAGCTGCCAAGGATGCAGAACCCAAATTAACATTATTGTTTAGTGAATTGGTGGCAAGTTTGTAAATCAATCAGGACTAATGCTATTAAAGAATTGGTATAGGTTAATGGGTTTGTGTTTGCTACTAGCAATCACAACTGGCCCCTTGATGGCCCAACCCAACAGATCCTTTAATGCCAATTCCATGAGCCGGACTAGTGGAAGCGCAGATCAATATAGTTTAGATAGTCAGGGTAAGGCAGTAAAAAACGATAGTAAAAACGATAGCTTACAACACAGAGACAAATACGCGGATTCTATTACCATTTATTATCGTTTTTATGATAGTACTAGGAATAGAATTTTGGATTCCTCTGTGAATGATTTTTACAATCGCTATCCACTTGCGGCCAATTACCATACCCTGGGAAATTATGGTGGAGCTGCACAGTCTTATTTTTTTAATCCCGTACTCAAAGCCGGATGGGACCCGGGTTTACACCAATATGATCCTTATAAATTTACCCACGAGAATACTCGATTTTTTTCAACCACCAGACCTTATACAGAGCTGACTTATTTGTTGGGTTCTAAGGCAGAACAGTTAATTAATATCTTACTCACGCAAAACAAGAAAAGTAATTTCAACTATAGTTTTGAGTATCGATTTAGCTCGGCCCCAGGTTATTTAAAAACGCAGAATAACTCACATAATAATTTTAGGGTTACCATGCACTATCAGGGCAGGGCCAAACAGTATGAAGCTTTTTTTATTTTTCTGTCAAACAAAGCAACTGCTTCAGAAAATGGCGGATTGCAAGACCCAAAAGGTTTGGAAACACTGGCATTGAACGATCCCTATGAATTAGAAACTAGGTTGGGTACTGCAGGAGCTGCAAGTAGAAATCCTTTTAATACCACGGTGAATACGGGGAATACGTATAGGGAATCCAGTTATTTATTTAGACACCATTATGACTTGGGTAAAAAAGATTCTACGGTTACGGATAGTATCACTTATCATATTTTCTATCCCAGGTTTAGAATAGAACACACTTTCAAATACGCCAGTAACCAATATTCTTTTAGTGATAATGCGGTAGATACGGCAAGGTATCGCAAGTATATGGGGGTGAGTTTTGCCAACAGTTCTAATGGATTCACTTTTGCAGACAAATGGAAAGAGATTAACAATGAATTTGCCCTCTATTCATTCCCAGACAAAAACAACCAGAGTCAGTTTTTAAAATTGGGTGTGGCCTTGCAAAATCTGACAGGTACTTTTGATACCCTAACAGGTTCTCATAGTTTTTATAATGTGAGCGCCTTGGGCGAATATAGAAACCGCACCAGAAATCAAAAATGGGATTTAGAAGCCAGTGGTCAATTATGGATCAATGGGCTCAATGCGGGAGACTATAGTGCTTATGTAAGCATGAAAAGAGAATTGGGAAGAAAAGTTGGATATCTGAACCTGGGTTTTCAAAACGTAAATAGGTCACCAACATTTAACCTCAATGACCTCAGTAGCTATTATCCCTTGAATAATCCAACTGGTTTTAACAAGGAAAATTACCTGCGTTTTTTTGTGCATTATGGTAATCCCAAAATTGGTTGGAACCTACACGGAGAATATTTTGCCGTGAACAATTATATTTATTACGATAACTTTTTCTCAGCCAAACAAGAAGCCACTTTATTTAACGTGCTTCACTTAAGTGCCGATAAAAAATTCAAGCTAGCCCGTCACTGGAACTGGTATACAGAAATTCATTTGCAACAAACCACCGGTGGGCCTCCAGTAAATCTTCCCTTCTTTTATACCAGGAATAGGATAGCTTTTGAAGGTAATTTCTTTACCAATTTGTTTATTAGTACGGGTATAGAAATCAAGTACCATAGTGCTTATAAAGCCGATAATTATTCTCCTTTAATGGGTCAGTTTTTCTATCAGAACGCTTATACGGTGAATAATAGACCGGAACTGACAGCTTATTTGAACTTTAGGATCAAGAGCTTTAAGTCCTTTATTCGGCTTGAAAACCTCAATACCATTAACCCTTCTAATGGGTTTGCCTTTGACAAACGCAATTTTTTTGCGGAAAACTACGCTGCATCAGGTATTTGGCTCCGATTTGGGGTTTGGTGGAACTTTGTTAATTAGTTTTTAACAGTCCTTTAATCTTTTTTTTAACAGTATTGGAATTGCTATATTGGGGAGTATTTTAGACCTATATCCCCAATGATTGATGAACGCACCACTTTATAGAAGATGCTTAGCGCATGCTTGCGCGATGGTGCTGTTCATGGTATTTTCCCTTGGAACGTATGCTCAAACAATCAATGGTAAAGTAGTGAATAGCTTTACCAAAGAACCTGTGTCATTTGCTTCTGTTTATTGGAAACTTGCCAATCAAGGTTGCATAACAGATAGTATGGGTTCCTTTCAACTCAGACCTTCTCCATTTGCTATTGATACCATTGTAGTGAGTTATGTTGGTTTTGAAAAAATGCTGCATCCCCATACTGCTCAGAAAAATCCAACACCCATTACCTTGTTTTTAAGTGAAACAAAAATGAGCGATGGGGCGGTGGTGAAAACCAAATTCAACAAGGGATTGCGCTGGTGGAGAGCCATCGTTGCCAATAAGCCCAAGAACAATCCTTATAGATTTGACAACTATGCGTATGAGTTGTATAATAAAATGGAATTTGATTTAGCCAACTTTAACCGCAAAAGTTTAGAAGACAAAAAAGCGCTGAAGCCCTTTGGTTTTATTTTAAATAATATTGATAGTACTTCGGATGCCAAACCTTTTTTGCCTGTTTACATTACTGAAGCCTTAAGTGAATTTCAATACAGTAACAATCCTTACAAAGCAAGAGAGACTATTAAAGCCGTACAAACATCAGGGATCAAGAATGAGACCGTGATGCAGTTTATAGGAGGCGTTACACAAAAGATCAATAGCTACGGCAATTACATGACATTGTTTGGTAAGGAATTTATTAGTCCGCTGAGCGATATAGCCGACCGTTATTACAATTTTAAAGGAGCAGATACACAGACTATTAACCAACAGAAATACTTTCACTTATTTTTTACCCCCAAGACAGAAGGAAGCAATACTTTCTCTGGGGATTGTTGGATCCATGCCAAGACCTGGGCCATTCAGAAAATTAACTTGACTGCTTCAGCCACGGCCGATATTAATTTTGTAAACCGCTTGAGCGTAGTGCAGGAATTTTCCAAGATTACTGATTCAAGCTGGATGTTTTCTAAGGACAAAATGGTGGTAGACATGTCTCCTTTTGGTAAGGGTAAGTTTAGTTTTATTGGAAGAAGAACCAGCACGTATAAAGACGTAAAAATAGATCAATCAGCCACCTTAGTCTCCTTGTCCAAAAGTAATAAACTAACCCAAGTTATCATTACAGATTCCGCCAAATTACAGTCACAGCATTATTGGAACGGCATGCGTCATGAAGGCTTAACAGCTAATGAGTTAAACGTGTATCAGATGATAGATACCCTTAAACAAATGCCTGCTTTTCAGAGTATGAAAAACAAAGTGGAGTTTATTTTAGACGGTCATAAGAAATTGGGAAAGATAGAAATTGGTCCTTGGTACAAATGGGTAAGTTCTAACCAACACGAGGGTCTGCGTTTGCGATTTGACCTTGGTACTACAGAAAAATTCAGCAAGTATTTAAGATTGTATGGATACGCAGCTTATGGATTCAAAGATGGCCGTTGGAAGGGTAAGGGAGGGTTTCATTACAAATTGCCCAATAAGAGTGGATGGTCTATTGGGGCCAATTATACAGATGACTTAGATAATGGAAGGATCCGATTTATTGACGACGAAAATATTACGGTGGATAATATTTTCAATCGCGTTCTTAGAAGAAAAGGATTAGTACAAAAGTTCTTGGGAATGCAAGAATTGCGTACCAATGTTTCAAAGGATTTTGAGAACAATATGTCTTTGAAACTGCAATTCAAACATAGCGAATATGAGACTTTTAATCCATTGCCCAATAGCCGCATGTTTTCTAATAGAGACAGGACGGTGCTAAATTCTGAAATTGGTATTAAATACCGTTTTGCACCTGGTGAAAAACTGATTGAAGGCGCTAGAAGAGATTTCAAAATAAAAACACATTTGCCAGTTATTGAGATAGAAATGGCAGCCGGTATTCCCAATCTGCTCAATAGCGAATACCAGTATCAAAAAATAGCTGGTTATCTATCGCAAAAATTTAGGATTAAAAGATGGGGGCAAATTGATTATATGTTCTATGGTGGAAAATACTTTGGTTCAGGCATTCCATTTATGCTCTTAGAAGTGCATCCTGGTAATGAGATCTATTATTACAACAAAAACAGTTTTAACCTCATGAACCGTTTTGAATATATCTCGGATCATTATGCCGGATTTAATATTGAACACAATTTTGAAAAGAAATTATTCAACCTGATTCCCTTCATGCGCAAAACAAAAATGCGCCAGTTCTGGAATTTGAAAACGGTTTGGGGAGATGTAAGTGCAGAGAATAGAGGGATTAATCGCTCAGAGTTTAGCTATTATTATCTAAAACGTATGCGGGAGAATTACTATACAGAAATAGGAACGGGCATTGATAATATCTTTAATTTCTTCCGGATTGATTTGGTATGGCGTTTGGCACCCAATAACCAATTGCCCCAGCCTGTATTCTTCAAAAATCAGACCCAGAATTTTGCCATCTTTGGGAGCTTTAAATTGCAGTTGTAATGGGTCTAATGAAGTAGGCTAATAAGTCAAGTCTGATTGAAAAGACGCATCTTATTACAGCCGTTCTACTGCTCAAAATAAGCCAATGAACCACCCACCCATTCCTTGTCTTTATTGTATCTAACACCTATCATTTTACCCTTGCTCAAACGCGCCAAATTATTGGTAGCAATAGGTCGGGCTTCACCGTCTTTCCAAAAATAGAAAATTCGGATCTCTGCCTTGGCACCACCATCGGGTGTTTCAATTACATCTGCGTATTTGACTTTGCGTTGTAAGATCCAATTTTCCGGGTCTTTAATGGCGCTTAAATCTTCTGGTTGAATATCTATTACTACGCCCTGACCCGCAAAAGAGAACAACGGCTTGAGTACATAATTTTCTAAATCAGTAGGTAATTCAACTATCTCATTCAAGAACCTGGTACTTGGTACATAGGGATGTTGAATAAAGGGAAGAGTATGTTTGCTAATTCTATAAAACCAATTGGGGTGAGGAACCCACTCTACATTTAATGGGTCTAATAACAGTTTACCCTTTGCCTGAATAGCAGAGCTCTGTTGTTGCAGGTCATCAAAAATGATGCGGTTATAAATGCGGTGAATTGGCGTTTTAATTCCATCCTTCAAGTAAAACAGATCCATGCCTTCTTGAATCAATTCTGTTAAGCAAACAATGGGAATACCTGTTACTGCAGAAGTGCAATAAAAATCAATCTTGGTTTTTTGTTGGTGAGGCAAGATTTCTAAAAGCACCACATTTTCTGTTGCGTGTTTGCCCAAGATAATTTCTTTTAGCAGTGTTGCATAAGACTCCGCGTTAAACCCATTTAAATAAGGGCTATAATGATCCGGAATTTGAAAATGTTTTCTGGTAATCTGGTCATGAAAAATTTGATAACCAAATAGGGTAGGAAAGCCCTGCATTTCTATGAGCTGCGGCTCTAGTTCACCCGCTTCATTTTCACAGATGCCAAAGTCAAAAGCTATAAAATGCGTATGCCCCGATTCATTGGGAACTTTCACATTTTCGGGTATGGCTATAGCCGATTTTTGCATAAAGTCTGGCGCGCAAATCACGTCCACTATAGCCTCACAAGCATCCAGTACCTTATCCTTAAAAGTCTTGTCAATAAACACCGGTGTTTCAGCCACCCTAAATTCCAAAGCACCTGAGTGAAATGAATTCAAGTCTTCTAAAAATGCTTGGTAAGCAGCAGGACTAAATGCTTGATTATAGGCTTTGCGAATAGCTGGTACCATGGTCTAGGGTTTAGGCTTCTACTAATAATCCAACGGCTAGGTTTAGAAAATTAGGTAGAATATGTTGATTGGTCCACATGATTTTTTCAGGGTCCTGTAATTGCTCTACCATACTCTGCCATTTGGCTTCTCCATGTTGTTCAATCACACCCGCTTTTTTGTCTTCCCGTTGCAGGTACATGCTCATGCCAAGGGCATCGGCTTCTGGGTGAAACTGCGTACCAATAAACTCATCCGTAAAACGAATGCTCATGATGGCGCGTTCATAAGGCACATGTGGTCTGTGCTTCTCAATGGCCAAGATCTTGGCACCCATCTCGCGCAAGCGTTTGTGATTGGGTGTAATTACTTGGTAGTCCCTACTATCCACCGCGTAGAAAGGATCACGCATGCCATCCAATACGCTTTCAAATTGCCCATCGTGTAAACGGTGAATGGGAAAGACCCCAAAAGAGGTAGACTTGCGTTTGCAAACCACACCTACACCATAATGCCGGCAAGCCAATTGAAAACTATGACAGATAAAGAATACGTGCTTTTTTATGGTATTGTTCACATTGCTATTCCATGCATCCATTTGTTCTAACCATTGCATGTACAAATTATCCCAGGCTTCACCTGCTGAATCTAATGGAGAGCCGGGCCCACCACTAGAAATATAAACATCAAAACTAGTATCGGGAACCGATAATGCTTGGCGCACATTAAATACCTGGTAGGAATAAGTATAGTCATGCTGCTGTGCCCACTGCCTTACAATTTCCTCAATACAACGCATGCCCTGATTGGCATGACCATCATACAAATCTAGTACGGCTACCTTAATCTCTTTTTTGTCCGTCCAACTCATGGGTACAAAAATAAAAAATCATCGGTAATAGGCGGCTATTGCTTATGCCCATTACCGATGATCCTGTGTATAAAAACCTAGAGATAACTCAAATTGGTCTTTGGTGTCAACACCAACAAGGTCTCATACATGAGTTTGATGGTCTCTTCAATATCATTTTTATGCAACATTTCTACCGTGGTGTGCATATAGCGTAGCGGTATGGAAATGAGCACCGAAGGGCATCCGTCATTGGCATAAGCAAAGCTATCCGTATCTGTTCCTGTGCTGCGGCTCAGCGTTCTCAATTGAACCGGAATATTTTTCTTTTCCGCCACGTCTTGTACCAATTGCAATAATTTGTTATGAATAGCAGGCGCATAAGCCAAAGATGGTCCCTTACCGCACTGAATATCACCTTCTACAATCTTGCTGATCATGGGGGTACTGGTATCATGGGTTACGTCAGTTATAATGGCCACATTGGGTTTGATTCTTCGAGCAATCATTTCTGCACCACGCAACCCTATTTCTTCCTGCACCGCGTTGACCACATACAAACCAAAAGGCAGGGTCTTTTTATTTTCTTTGAGCAAACGAGCCACTTCTGCAATCATAAAACCACCTACGCGGTTATCAAATGCACGGCCAATTAAAAAGTCATGGGCCAGTTCATCATAACCATCGGCATAAGTAACCACCGAACCAATATGAATACCTAATGCTTCTACTTCTTTCTTAGACCTAGCACCACAGTCTAGACAGAGGTTCTCTACCTTGGGTTGCTGCTCTTTCTGATCAGGGTTGCTAAAACGGGTATGGATAGCGGGCCATCCAAATACGGCTTTAACCGCACCCTTCTTGCCATGAATGAATACACGCATACTAGGCGCAATCTGATGATCCACGCCACCATTGCGTTTTAGGTAAATAAGACCCTCAGCATTAATATAATTGACAAACCAACTAATCTCATCGGCATGCGCTTCAATGACTACTTTAAAAGGCGCGTCTGGATTAATCACACCCACCGCTGTTCCATAAGGATCAGTAAACACAGTATCTACATAAGGTTTCACGTATTCCAACCAAAGCTTTTGACCACCGGTTTCAAAACCCACCGGGGAAGCCGTATTGATATAGTTTTTCAAAAACGCCATATTGGTCTCACCCAAAATAGACTTGCTCTTTTTTTCTTTCTTGTCTGTTTTTGCCTTAGCCATAATATCAATTTAAAAATTTCATTCCTATAATTCCACAGGCCGCTTTTAAAAGCATGAGCCCGTCAATGATTGCAAGATAGTAGAGAATGCTTTTACGACGGTGCATTGACCAGCTAACAATTATCAACATCACAAAGGGTATACTGTTAATGAGCATCCTTTCCCAACCGAGTTGCCGGTAAATAGTAAACCTCAAAAAAGCCGCAAAACCCAGTACTGTCATGGGCATAATTACCCAAAACAAGGTCTTGCGCAACCCAAACCTTACCACAAAAGTCTTAAGTGCCGCATTATGATCCGCTGCATAGTCCTTGATGTCAAAGAGAATGCAGAGGATGCTGATAAACACAAAATTCTTTAGGAAAAATAACCAACCCATTGTATCAGGTGCATAGTGCTGACCCGTTTCAATGGCATTAAAAAGTAGGGGATAAATGGTCACAACGCCCGCCCAAATAAAGCCAATGATAAAGGGTTTGAGCAGGCCCAAGTTCCGTAGGTTAAAACGCTTGCCACCAAATTGCAATGTTCCATAATAACCCAGTGCTAGCATCGGAAATATCGCCGCAAGGCAGCATTCCGCTAAGTTCATTTGCAGCACTTGCTCGCCATATTCAAACAACAAAAAAATGCCACAGAGCCCGCCCATGAGACTAAACTGAACCTGATAAGTGAGCACCAATTTTTTGTGACTGGCATACCACCTGCTCCGCTCATTGTTGGGTGCATAACCCTTATCATTCCTATACGCGTAAGTATAATAGACCACGGTAGCGCAGAACAAAGCCACATAATAGATGGAACGGTTGAGTGCAAAACCTTGCTGAAGCGATGCTTCTATAGAAAGCGCCACCACACAGCAACCATAAAACCAGTTGCTATAAAAAAAAGATGGAAGCCATCCTTTCAAGAAAGATTATTTAAGGATGATAATATCAGGAGTGGTGACGGTATCACTCATATTCTTGGCTTGGTCACGGGCCCAGATTTTGAAATAACAGGTATCGTTTTTGTTAGCAGGGCAACCCGGCAAAATAGGGTAGGCGCCACCCAAACCAGAACCCACGCTATAGCCAATTTCAAACACGCCTTTTAAATTAGCCACCGCGTCAAATTTTGGAATCTTGGTTCTATCAGAGAAATTAGTACATCCCTTGCTTCTGGTTACTTTCTGCACCCAGATGCTATCTTGTATATCACCTTCCTTATCTGTAAAAGTTAGATTGATGATCACGGTACTCCCGTTTCCAAATACCTTACCATTGATGTCTTTGAATGTAAGACTGGGTTTGGAATTATAGGAATCTTTGTTACAGGCCATCATGACCGCAATAATTGCCAGAACTAAACCTATTTTTGTCTTCATTCTTATTGGTTTCAAATCAAATTTAGTTAAAACAAAGGTATACCCCACTGTGCAATCATTCGATGTTAACAATATTTTCTCTGTTTCACCCACCAACTTTGACCAAACGGCCCTGGAACTCTTCCAATTCCAGTATGCACAGAACCCTGTTTACCAGCAGTGGTGCCAGTTAATGGGTGTAAACCCTGCCCAAGTAAAGACCATAGAAAGTATTCCCGCGTTGCCGGTGTCTTTTTTCAAAACCCATACCATTGTCACGGGAGATTTTCCCCTAGACCGCTTTTTTGAAAGTTCCGGCACCACCCAAACCATCAATTCCCGCCACTGGGTAGCGGATGTTGATCTTTACCGCCAAAGCTTTAGCAAGGCTTTTGAACTATTCTATGGCCGCCCCCAAGACTGGGCCATTATTGGACTCTTGCCCGCCTACCTAGAACGCCAGGGCTCATCGCTAGTGCTCATGGTAGACGAACTGATCAAAGCCAGCGGACACCCAAGTTCCGGCTTCTATCTCTATGATCATGACGCGCTGTCTGAAACTTTACGGTTGAACGAATCTGCTGGTCAAAAGACCCTTTTAATAGGCGTAACCTTCGCCCTCCTAGACTTTGCGGAGAGTTACCCCCAACGCTTGGTCCACACCACCATCATGGAAACCGGCGGCATGAAAGGCCGCCGCCGCGAGCTCACCCGCACTGAATTGCACGAGACCCTCTGCGCCGGACTAGGCGTAACCAAGATTCATTCCGAGTACGGCATGACCGAGCTATTAAGCCAAGCCTATTCCCTTGGCGATGGTTTGTACCAATGCCCACCCTGGATGCGCCTTCTTGTCCGCGACGAAACCGACCCGCAACAAGTGCACTGCTCCGGCCGTGGCGTCTTCAACATTATTGACCTAGCCAACGCCCATAGCATAGGATTCATAGCCACCGATGATATGGGAGTGTTACACCCAGACGGTAGTTTTGAAGTCTGGGGCCGCATGGACAACTCAGACATACGAGGCTGTAGCCTGATGGCGCCGTAGGTCTTATTTTGAGATTTTCAACCCCAACCAAACCGATTTTTTTCCTAAGTTTGCAGCCCTGAACAACTAAAAATGCCCAGGTGGCGAAATTGGTAGACGCACTGTGTTCAGGTCGCAGCGTTCGCAAGGATGTGCTGGTTCGAATCCAGTCCTGGGCACAAAAACCTCAACGATAGTTGAGGTTTTTTATTTACTGAAGCGAAGTAAAAAGCGAAGCGCATTTACGCGAGCTGAAGTAAATAAAAAACCAGCCGCTGCAAGCGGCTGAGGTTTTTGAGTTAGCCCCTCGTAGGAGTCTCTGGATCAGGGAACCTAATCCGTAATATCCTCTTCATGCCTCCATCTTTGCCCATCACCCAGACATTCTAGTCATCCAAGAATCCGAAAACAAACTCACTTACTCATATCCCCCAACCCAATCCCTCTGGTATGTCGATAAACCCCATAAAGGCATCAGCATCCACACATTCGGCTCCTACGCCATCAAACCCCACAAATCCCACAACCCAGATCTCAAATACATCATCCTCAAGTAACAGAGAGGACAAACATTCATTCTCCTAGCCACCTGGGCAAACAATGCCCAAGAAGAAAGATTTATAGAACGCTATGGAACATCCATTACTATGATCAACTATTAAAGAAGCCAATCATCCTAACAGGAGATTTCTATAGTCTACCATCTCAACTTGCAAGCCAGATTCATTAACTAAAATTCTTTTATATAAATCCTTCGATTGTTTAAAAGTCAATGCTTAGTTTAGAACTCAGATTCAGGAAAAATCTTTAAATTCGAAATATGGTAGCGCTAAAAATTGAAATATTAAATCCGAAAGCCTTAAAGCTGATAAAAGGGATGCAGGATTTAAAGCTAATTAAGGTTAATGAAGAGCCAGCTTCATCTTTGAAAGTATACCTTAAAAAAATGAGGCGTAATAATGCAACAGCTCCAAGTTTGAACGAGATTACAAATATCGTTGAAGAAGTAAGAGCTAAGCGTTATGCCCAAAAGTAGGCCCTCAAAAATCATCATTGATACTAATCTATGGATTAGCTTTATCATTTCTAACAAGCTTTCCTTGCTTGATTCATTAATTTTCTCTGGGAAAATAAGGTTAATATTCAGTCTAGAACTCATTAAGGAGATTGAGGCTACAATTGCAAAGCCAAAACTTAAAAAATATTTCCTATATGACGGTCTGGTAGAAATGCTTACAATGTTTGAGCCATTCATTAACCTTGTAGAAGTTAAAAGTGTTGTATCTGTATGCAGGGATCCTAAGGATAATTTCTTGCTTGAACTTGCAAAAGATAGCAAGGCCGATTATATTTTAACGGGTGATAAAGACTTATTAGCTATAGCAAAATTTGGGAAGACAAAGATTATGACCGTAACCTCTTTTTTAGAATCTAGAAATAAAATTTAAATTTTCATTTATACCATCGCGCCAGCAATATATCCCACAACCCAGATTTCAAATACATCATTCCCTTTGAAGTGGCAGAAGGTATGTCATTTATAACTTTTAATACGGAAGTTACAAATGCTCATTCCTTACATGTATCATCTAAAACAATAGACTACCTTATTTCAACTATTTTATTTAATTTTAAAACATGAAAGAAAAAATACAGGAAAGAATTAATCAAGTTAGACTTTTAGCAACAACCCCAACAAAAGGGTATGTAGCTAAAGATGCTGGCTCCTTTCGTGCGAATGACAGTCTTTCTAAATCAATTAGGAATTCTAAAGAAGCTAATATTTTTTTAGCGGAATTAGATGCCGCTATCAAAGTTGCCCAAACAAAAAAAGTTTAATAGAACAAGTTTATAGTTTGATACGCTTAATTTTTCTTGTAACATTCCTTGGGTTTTCCACTTTTCCCTCATACGCCCAAACTACCCATAAACAAGCCCTCGATTTCCTAACTCAGTTTACCCAAAATAACAGTAAACCCGGAACTCCTTTATATTACACTAAAGGGATAAATAGCTATAGCCAAAATGAAATTCTAAAAGCATTACAACGAAGTTTAGTGCTGTATAATTTTAGAATTGAGAATCATAAAGTTCAAATCATTGATTCGCTTGTTTTATCAAAAGAGGAACAGCAGTTTATCATTAAGGAATTACAAAAACAAGCCGATACAAGTCTTTGGAATCAATTTGAAATCACTAATTCACAATCGATACCTAAGGATACTATTACAGCCATATTCAAAGACAGGGCAAATGGATGGCGGAATTTTTATAACTCTTACGGAAAAAGTCTATTTGGCTTCAGCATCCCCATCTTTTTTAGAGACAATCAATATTGTGCTTTCTTTTATGCAAATAGTTGCGGGGGGCTTTGTGGGGAAGAATTATTTTCAATTTATCGGAAAGAGTTTGGAGCTTGGTCTTTATGGATATCAGTATATGAATCGGTAAGTTAGGTTTAGGCGTTTGTAAATGTCCTAAACGCTTGATTTCTTTGAAGTTAATTGCTTGGGTAATCCAACTTGAGTAAGTAATGCCTTAGCAGCAGCAGCTTTCTTTATGAAAAATGGATGTTTTTCATAATTGCCTACTGATTCACTTACAATAGCATCTTTTTTTTGAGATGATTTTGCTTTTGGAGATATTGATTTTGTTTCAAACCCATAAATTAAAGCTAATACTTTTTTAAATTTTATTCTAAGGAGGGGATAGACTTTTAGTTAAATCAGAAATAATACTAGATACAGTAATTAAAACCTTATTTACCATCGCGCCAGCTATTAGACCCACAAAATCCTTTTAAAGTAAAACACTTAAATTTAACTACTAAGCGTTCTATGGGAAAAAGATTTATAAAAAATAATACTATGCTCTCAACTCCAACTAGAGTAATATTTTTTGTTATGATCTTTTTTTCAATTCAGCATATCTTAGCACAAAATGGATCTAAGCCTACAGATGTATTCGGGATCGCTCAATTCTACCATACTAAACCAGGCACAAGGGAATGGACTTCAGAACATTGGAATAATGGCGTTGACCGAATCATTAAATATGCTTCAGACCCTTACGATCCAACCGATTGGACGGAAGATCATAGTGGAAGTACCCAAGGATTTCACATTGATGGGAAAGGCGTAATGAATATGTCTGAAGGCAGTCCACGGTTTCATATTAATTCTATGCGCACCACAAAGGGTAGTGCGCAATTTTTCTTAAACACAGAATTTACGGCATACTATAGAAGAATTGGCAATTCTGGACCTGCATATGGAGGGATGATTGTTGGTGCTAGAACTGGTCCGCTGGGTCATGCTTCTTCTCTTGGCAACGATTGTGATGCTTCTACCTATTATTGTAGATTTCGTCACGACGGCAAATGGGACTTTGAAAAAGAATTAAAACATCCTACAAGTGATTATTGGTCGGGGTCAGGATTTCATACCCAAGATCCTTTGTGGAATAGTAATCCTTTGCCTCCGAACGTATGGATTGGGATGAAGTACATTATTTACAATATTGAGAATAATACCAAAGTTAAAATGGAGGTTTATATTGATTCTGTCTCTAATGGAAATCCTAAAAACGGTGGTGTATGGGTTAAAGTTGGTGAGGTAATTGATCAAGGCAATTGGCCTGTTCAATCTTTAGCAATAACTGGATGTAACTATACTGATCCCAAAAAAATGATATTAGTTGGCCACGGAACATTTCTCTTGAGAACTGATGGTGATCAGGCGGAATATAAGATGGTTTCGATTCGTGAAATAGATGTGAATTCTCCTGCTTACCGTAAATAAAGACTCATAGGAAGTGAATATTTGAATTCCAAGGTTTATTACCAACAATTGACAAAGTGTAAAAGCGGGCAAAGACAACAATAGCCATAAGGCCCATCGGTTTGAAGAAACCTTTCTACTAAGTATAACCCCAGCAGCTAGAAATACAACAAAATCCAAAATGTTATAAAAGTTAAAGAATAAGTAAACTAATTTGATCATTGCTAGTATTAGTCCAAAAGCTAACACTTGAAAAACTGTATTACTTTTACTGGCATTTATTCTAAAAGAACCCAAAAACATACAACAGTCGAAAAATGAAATTTAGATTTTCACTTTTTTTACTTTTAATTGCTTTAAAAACATTTTCTCAAAATGATAGTTTGAAAAAATTGAATATTAGTGCCTATAGTGAATTGTATTATAGTTATGATTTTTCAAATCCTCAAAACCATGAAAAGTCAAATTTCCTTTACAATCATAAACGGCACAATGAATTAAATGCTAATCTAATTTTATTAAAAGCAAACTATCTAGATAAAAATTACAGAGCCAATCTAGGACTAATGGCAGGAAATTATGCTCAATACAACCTGAGTTCTGAACCAACCTGGGCTCAATTCATATATGAAGTAAATATTGGTGTTAAACTATCACAAAAACAAAATATATGGTTAGACGCAGGAATTATGCCTTCACATATTGGTTTTGAAAGTGCTGTAAGTGCCGACTGTTGGACATTGACAAGAAGTTTATTTGCAGAAAACTCACCTTATTATGAAACAGGAATTAAATTAAGCTACACTTCAAAAAATGAAAAATTAAACCTATCAGCTTTATATTTAAATGGTTGGCAAAAAATTAGCAAACCTAATTACATTCAAAAACCTTCATTTGGAACACAAATAAACTATAAGCTTTCTAAAAAATTACTTCTTAATTACAGCACATTTTTTGGTACCGACAAACCTGATAGTATTAATGCTATTAGACAATTTCATAACTTTTACTTGCAATACGAACCCAACAATAAGTTTGGAATTATTGCTGGTTTTGACATTGGAAGGGATAAATTTAATCCAACTACTTATGGAACTTGGTATTCGCCAGTTTTCATAATCAAGCAAAGTATAAACGAAAAAACAAGAATTGCAATTCGAGGAGAATACTATAGTGACCCAAAACAAATTATTATTACTACAGGTACTACAAATGGCTTTCAAACTTTTGGATTTTCTTCCAATCTTGACTATGATCTAAATGACAAAATAAAATGTAGAATTGAAGGAAAAATGTTTCAGTCAAAAGACAAAATATTTGTAAATGAAATTAATAACTATTCTATTACGACAAATATGACTATCAAACTTTGAAAAAGAATAAACAGTTCTCTTTCATTGACCATTGCGCCAGCAAACCCTTTACTCCCTTCCAATACTCTCCCAAATCATTTATATTCGTTCATGATCAAGATTGAAAAAGCAACCCTTTCAGATGCAGAGATCCTGTCTAATCTGGCAAAAGCCATTTACCAAGAAAACTACCTGCACCTTTGGCTGCCTGGCGGAGCAGACTGGTATATGAACCAATACGCATACAGTATTCATCAAATTGAAAAAGAACTAGCTGATCCCAATAACGCTTATTACCTGCTACAAGATAATCAAGAACCCGTTGGATATCTGAAACTGGTACTCTGCTCAAACCTTAACGGTTATGATCCAGACAATGCCCTAGAAATAGAAAGAATCTATCTCTTAGAAAATAGGAAGGGTAAGGGTCTTGGTAAAAAAATGATGCAATTGGCTATGGATGCTGCCCTGGCCCTGAACAAAAAAGTCATCTTTCTAAAAGCCATGGATAGCAGTCAAGAAGCTATTGCATTTTATCAGCACCAAGGCTATAGCATTTGTGATACTTTCAGCTTACCCATGCCCAGTTTTGCCTTGATGAAGGAATCCTATAGAGGAATGCTTATATTGAGTAGGCTTTTGAATCATTGATACGCTATTGATCTAGTCACCATTTAAATTATAAGAAAATGCGCATTTTTCTACGATTAAGTTTTCTGATTTCGCTATTTGTTTATTCCAGCAGTCAGGGACAAATCAAACAACCGGATTGGAAAGCAATTGAAGAAGAAACCATGCAGCATTTTCAAGCCTTGCTCAGGATGAACACCAGTGATCCTCCAGGTGTTGAGTTGCCTGCCGTGTTGTATATGAAATCGATTCTTGAAAAAGAAGGGATTGAAGTCAAAACATTTGCGTTGGATCCCAATCGTCCCAATTTAGTAGCGCGCATAAAAGGCAATGGAAAGAAAAAACCCATCTTAATCATGGGGCACACAGATGTGGTAAATGTTGACAGTACCAAATGGGTCTATCCACCTTTTTCAGCAACGCGCAAGGATGGTTATGTATATGGCAGGGGCAGTGTAGATGATAAGGATAATGCATCCACAGGTCTCATGTTAATGCTCCTATTAAAAAGGATGCAAGTGGCGTTAGACCGCGATATCATTTTTCTAGCGGAAGCAGGGGAGGAGGGAAGTTCTCAATTTGGAATTGAGTATATGGTTAAAGCGCACTGGCCTGAGATTGAGGCCGAGTATTGTTTTGCTGAAGGTGGCGGCGTTGTGAGAGTTGGAGGAAAAATACAGTATGCAGCAGTAGCAACCACTGAAAAAGTTCCTAGTGAGGTGAAGCTCATAGCTAGAGGCATTGCTGGTCATGGATCTGTTCCTTTAAGAAGCAATGCCATTGTACACTTGTCTCAAGCCATATCAAAAATGGCAGCATGGCAAACACCCATGCGCTTAAATGAGACTACCTACGCCTTTTTTAAAAGAATGTCTGAAATTAGTACTCCAGAACTTGCTGCACGTTACAAGGCGCTTTTGAATAATGAAAATATAGACGCTGTTCAAGAATATCTTGCAGTAAACAAGCCTGGGAATTATTCAACACTAAGAACTTCTATATCACCCAATATTTTTAAAGGCGGGTATAGAAAAAATGTCATTCCATCAGAGGCCGAAGCTACGCTTGATATTCGATCCCTGCCAGATGAGAATATGACAGCTTTTATACAATCCATGAAAGAAGTAATTCATGATACCGCTATTGAAATTGTCTTCAAAGGCCTGTCTAGACCTCCCGGAAAACCTTCTAGTCTAAATACGGAAGCTTTTAAGGTAATGGAAGGGGCGATCAAACGTACATATAATGCCATCACAATCCCTACTATGCTTACTGGCGCTACTGATATGGCATTCCTTAGATCAAGAGGGGTGCAATGTTATGGCATAGGACCCATGACAGATAGCGAAGACGGACCAAAAGGCTTTGGTGCCCATAGTGACCAAGAAAGAATTTTAGAAGAGGCACTGCACAAATTCCTGCGTTTTCAGTGGGATCTTATAACCAATCTTGCAACTCAAACTTTGAATAAGTAAACCTGTTTCAAAACCCGATAAAAAATCACTGAAAATACAATACCGATGGAAGTACATCATCATGCGCATCACGGACACGAAAAAAAGACTTGGAAAAATTATTTCTGGGAATTTTTTATGCTCTTTTTAGCGGTATTCTGTGGGTCTTTGGCAGAACTGCAAGTGGAACATTATGTAGAACACCAACGAGAAAAAAAATATGCTCAGACATTGATAGAAGATCTAAAGAATGACACACTTGATTTAAGTAGTGATCTTAAAAGTTGGAATAGGATGCGGTTAAGGGCTGATACCATTATGTTGGAAATGGAGAAACCGGTTGATTTGCGTAATCACTGTCTATTGTACAAACACGTTTCCCAAATCAATAGCAACAATACCTTTTTATATCACGACCGAACCATCCAGCAGTTGAAAAGTGCAGGAAATTTTAGACTCATTGAAAATAAGGCCGTAGCCGATTCCATTATAGAATATGATGCTTGGATTCAAAGCACCATACATGATATAGAATCAACTTATGGGCTTGTGTTATGGCCCGAAATTCAAAGACTAGAAAATCAGTTGTTTAATACTAAGTATTTCAAGATTGTTAAAGATGTTTCTTTGCTAGACTCAGCCTATTTAAAATTTCCAGAAAAGATAAAAATGCAAACACGCAAAGCCGATATTGAATTCCAGTTTTATAATAAGGTGAATAATCATAAAACCTTATCAGAGACAAGGATTTATTATTTAACAGCCACTTTGAGAAGAGCTACTCATTTATTGAAATTGTTGAATAAGGAGTATCACATTGATAAAGACTAATAATTCTTTTCAACCAATGACTGACCTCAACTCCCTTTCATACCAACGGCTATCATGTAATAGGCTTATACCACATGAGCTATGCCCGTTCCTAGACTCCTCGAATGGCGGTGGGCAATGACAAAACAAGGTGAGTCACAATTGAGGGAAGGAGCCTTTGGGGCGGTTCCAAGTGTGAACTGTCCGAGATTTATGGGAGTTTAGTGGAGGTAACGCGCTAATGATAGTATCATTTTATTGCTAAACAGGGACATTTTCCCACTGAATTCTTGTCAAAATTGTAATAAGCAGTATATTTATATATGAGAAAAATTCTTTTCATATTCATCCTACTTTTTTTTGCTAGTAGCGCTTTCTCTCAAAGCCCAACTATCAACAATTTCTTTCCTGCTTCAGGCAGTAATGGAACAAAAGTAACCATACAAGGAACATATTTTGACAGTGTCTCATTAGTTACATTTGGAGGAGTGCCAGCCAAATCTTTTAAGCTTGATTCTATTGGTGTTCTATCCGCAGTTGTTGATACAGGAGCTACTGGAAATATTGTTGTAATCAGTTCAAAAGGAACTGCAACAAAACCAGGATTCACTTATATCAAGACAACTGCACCATTGGTTAATTCCTTCAGTCCATCCACCGGCACTAATGGAACCAATATTAGAATTGTAGGTACTGGATTCACCGGCACTTCATCCGTGACATTCGGAGGCATACAAGCCACGTCTTATTCTGTAAGTTCTGATTCTATTATTAATGCAGTAGTTGGTTCTGGCGCC
>CANHGS010000021.1 GCA_947460595.1 Bacteroidota bacterium
CCATTCTCGTGAAACTCCCAATATAAATATTCGTGTTGCTCTTGCTTACCCTTGGCGGTGAGGGTGGGCAAGATAGAGAGTCCATCAATGCCTGCGGGAATGGCTTGCTTGGTTAAGCTAGCAAACGTGGGAAGAAAATCCCAGAAGGCGCCAGTTTGTGTAGACACTTGCGCGGGCTTGATCATGGCGGGCCAGCGTGCAATCATGGGCTCGCGCATCCCGCCTTCATACAAATCGCGTTTAATGCCGCGCAATCCACCACCGCTATTAAAGAAATCGGGGTTATTACCTCCCTCACGATGTGGTCCATTGTCACTGGTAAAAATGACCAAGGTATTTTTATCCAATCCCAAACTAACCAACTGTTGCATCACTTGACCAACATAGTCATCCATCTTCTGCACCATGGCCGCATAAGCCGCTTTGGGATAAGGGTGTGGCTGGTAACCCTTGCCATCCCAGGGTTTCAGGGCTATGGGCTGTTCATTAAATTGTTTTTTATAGTATTCTAAATGAGCATCGCCGTTAGGCAATTGCAAAGCCGCGTGAGGCAGGGTATAAGACAAATAGAGAAAGAAGGGTTTGTTTTTGTTCTGCGCCATAAAGTCCAGAGCCTGACGCTGAATCAGATCACCGGCATACTGCGTTTGATTGTTGAAGGTGTTGGGCAGGTCAACGCGCAGCTGGTTATTCCACAAATGATCAGGAAAATAATCGTGCGCCAAAGACTGACAATTGTAACCATAGAAACGGTCAAAGCCCTGCTTAATGGGATCACCCGTTGAACCCACGGGACCAAGACCCCATTTACCAAAATCGCCCGTGGTATAACCCGCTTGTTTGAATAATTCTGCAATTGTGAAGGCGTTATCCGGAATGGGAAACTGCCCCTCGGGCTCCATACCCACATTACCCCTCACTGGCGTGTGACCCGTGTGCAGCCCCGTCATCAAAGAAGCACGCGATGGCGCACAAACCGATGTACCCGAATAGAACTGCGTAAACCTCATACCCTCCGCCGCCAGTTGGTCAATATGCGGCGTACGAATTTTTTGTTGACCATAGCAACCCAAATCGCCATAGCCCAAATCGTCCGCCAAAATAAAAATCACATTGGGCTTGTTATTTTTTTGGCCGTTGGCGATGTTACACAAAGACAGCAAGGTTATCACAAGAAGAAAAACAGATCTACGATTCATGGGTTGCAATTTGACTGTTTCAAATATACTAATTGGTGATGGGCTTTGCGTCATGGGTGCAACCGGTTGCGCGGGAATTATTCTTCTACAATAAATTCAAAACCACAATCTGCCGATGGGCAACGATGCTCTTGCGTTTTGCGGGAGAATCAAAATGATCAGCAATAATTTCTGTTCTTAATCCACATTGAGGACAGGTGGTTGGTTGGTCGTAAAAGGTATAGACTTCTATCATTGGTTAGGATTAAATTTTCTCAGTCAAATAACGATACATATTATCATCAACGGATGGTGAAATAGAAAAATTGATTTTCACAACTGAAGCATGGTTTCCACCAGCCATTCTTGTTTCTTGAAATTTTCCTTTTATTAATTTCAATTCACCCATATAGTAAAAATCTGTTCCTTCTCCATCATCTTTCTTAACAAAGAGTGGAAGTCTTAATGGATTCTGAGTGTTTACAATTGCTTTTACATCAGGACTATTTAAAGTTCTATTTGATTTAGACATCCATTTGAATTCTGTATTACTTTCAAAACCATCCTCATATTTTGTTGTATCTGAAATATCGTCGGCTTTATGATAGGTAACAAAAATGGGGCAATTGGTTTTATCGGCACTAATCATATAACCACCAACATTTTGGGCAACCGGATTGGTAGGCCAATTCATAATTCTAAAAACATCTTTCCTAGAATATTTTTGGTACAAATGAAAACCATCATTGAATTTGAATAAACTATTTACTTTTTTAAATTTGAATAGTGCATATTCAATAGTATCCACTAAAAATTCATAGAATGTTTTATTCTCAAGGAATTTCTGAAATTGTTTTGTCAGACTAATTTGTTCATTAGATAAAGCCACTAATTCAAAGTCATAAACATCTTTAACAGGAACTAGTTTATTGTTTTTATTTTCAGTTACAAACCCAAAATTTAAATGATTAATCGCGGAGTCTATTGTAGCAATATTTGATTGAATTCCATATTCTTGAAATATGGTTTCTAGAATCTCAGTTTGGGAAACAGGTCCTTCAAATATCAGTTTTGCAAGAATGAGACTTTCCTCTACTCGCTTTGTATTATTAATTTCATTAGAAAACAATTCTAAAAGTTTCTTTTCAATTTGACCAATTGAGTATTGATATGTTGGTTCTTGTTCTGCTACAAAATTAAAATAGGACTTTGCGGAATTGACATATAACTGAGGATCTCTAGAACCATGTTTTTCAAAATCCACCATCATGGGGATTCTTCCTAACTCATATTTGAGCAATCGGTAGTCTTTAATCAGGTCTTTCTTTTGCTGCATATTTGCAGTATTGATAGACTCAAATATTTTAGCCTTTGTGATTTCATCAAAGTTGATGGTGGAAGATCCTGGAATAAATGAACTTTTCCCAGAAATCAATTTTCGCAGAGTGTCTTTGTTGTAGGAATTATCTCCATACAAGGCAATTGGAACTAGATAATTGTTTTTATAGTTACCAATGAAATCAATCACAGTTAGGTAATCTTTGGATTCAATTTTCCTGATTCCTCTTCCAAGTTGTTGAACAAAGACAATTGCGGATTGAGTGGGTCTCAATAAAATGACCTGATTCACTTTGGGAATATCTATCCCCTCATTAAAAATGTCATAGGTAAAAATATAGTCTAGTTTTTCATCACGGTCTTCAGATTCTAATTTATTGATGGCTATTGTCCTTTCTTCTTCACTATTTTCACCAGAAAGTGCCACAGTTTTAAATCCTAATTGATTGAAGGATTTGGAAAGTATTTTGCATTCAGGAAGGCTTGAACAAAAAACCAATCCTCTCAAAATTCCATTATCTGTTCCATAGAAATTGGCTTTTTCAATAATATGGTTTACTCTTTCTTCCGAGGCTAGTTTATTAAAGTCCTTTGCTTCAATGGCTACATCTCCATCTAACAATATATCTTGTATGCCATAATAATGAAATGGGGATACCATTTGCAATTCCAATGCTTTATGGAGTCTAATTTCATAGGCTATATTATAATTAAAGAGTTTAAACACATCAAGACCATCGGTTCTTTCAGGTGTAGCTGTCATTCCTAAAAGAAACTTCGGTTTAAAATACTTGATTACCCGTTGGTATGATTCCGCTCCAGCCCTATGTGTTTCATCTATTACTATATAATCAAATTGCTCAGGGCTGAATTGCTCTAAGTTATTTTGTATAGATAATGTTTGGATGGTTGAAAAAATAAAATCATTTTCCAATTCTTTATTATTTCCAGAATATATTCCATAGGATTTAGTACTGCCAAAAACCTCCTTGTAGGTTCTAATTGCAGCCTTTATAATATTGAATCTATGTACAATAAATAGGAACCTTTTAGGTTGATATGCTTTTACATCAAACGCAGATAGATAGGTTTTACCTGTACCCGTGGCTGAAATTAATAAAGCTTTATCTTTCCCTTCTTTTCTGAGTGCATCAATATTTCTCAAAGCGTCAACCTGCATTTTATTTGGTTGAACTTTTGCAGGCATATGTTCCTTTAATAAAGCTTTGTATTGTTTATTGACAAAAATTTGATGATTGTATTCCTTTCTATAATTTTCAATGAATTCAAGATCTACAGGAACCGCATTTTTAAATTCATCAGAAAATTCTTTTAAAGCACTATTGATAATAGAACTATCAGGTGTTGCTGATATTTTTAAATTGAGCTCCTTGTTTACACTTAAAGCATTAGCTGTTAAATTACTACTACCAACTATTAGGTTATAATGAAGCCCTTTCCTAAACAAGTATCCTTTTGAGTGAAAATCGCCCTCAACGGCAATTTTAACTTCTAAATTTCTGATTTGAATTAATCTAGCTAGTGCTTCTGGCTGTGTAAAATTTAAATATTTGGAAACCAGAATTTTTCCGAATTTTCCTTGTTCCTCAATTAACTTAAGTGTGTTGATTAAGGATGCAACTCCACTAGTAGTAACAAAAGCAACAGAAAACCAAAAATTATCACAGACTAATAATTCATTTTCAATGGTAGTCAACACCTTTTTACCTTCCTCTTTATTATTGACTAATATTTGAGGAAGAAAATTGGGTTTTGAAGGACTATTAATATCAATAAATCCAGTGTATAAACTATCTGAAAGTTGTTTTAAAAAATCACTCATTATATTCTTTCTTAAGTTTATCTACTATTGGAATATCGGCCCCTGCCCAATCTAAATCATCCATTTCATTTGGTGTTCGCCATTTAAAATCAACATGTTCAGATAGCTTAAGTTCTGGGTTTTCAACTTTGCATTTATAACTATGCATGGTGATTTTGAAATCAGGGTAACTATGTTCTATTGTAAGAAAATGTGTTAAGTCATGAATCTGCATATTGAGCTCTTCTCTAATTTCTCTAACCAATGCTGCTTCATTGGTTTCTCCTTCCTCAACTTTCCCACCAGGGAATTCATATTTCAATGAGATATAATCGTATTTACTAGTATTTCTTTGTACGCAAAGTGTCTTTCCTTGATGCTCTATAATTGAGGCAACTACTTCAACATGCTTCATTAAAATCCTTTTTAGCAAGATACCTCAAAATCTCTATTGATCCTTTTTCAAAACCTATCTCATTTCACTCACCACAAAACTAGTCTTCCCACTCCAGCGGCTCGCGGGCATCAAGAATGGATTCAGACGCAGGAGGAGTAAGGAATTTGGTGGCTTTAAAGGATTTGCAGGGTGTCAATAAAGATAAGGACTTGGCTAAATACTTTCAACATGGGCTAAAAGCCAGTGATATATTTCTTTAAAATGAATAGTTCATGAAAAAGGATCAATTAGCCAATTTTAAAAGCAAGTTATGATCCTCTGTAAAAATCTTATTTAATGAATCTGAGAAGTTATTTTCTGAAAATCGGGGTTCTTTCAACGTTTTTAAATAGTTGAGCAACTCAGTCAATGCCTTATCAGAAAACTGATCTAAGACCTTATTGATTTCATATTTTATCTCATCTTTTGACATTACTTAAAGTAAGAATTATTTAAGAAATCAATCAATAAAATAATTTCAGCCTATTTCACTTTTCATGAAATCATGAAACAAATTTCATTTTTATTGAAACAAAGGTCTTTTTAATATTACCGCAACAACCCTGCCGCCCACTCGGTAGCATACTTGGCTTTGAAGTATTTGATGCGGAGATTCACCAGCTTTTCAGCGGTTTCAATGAGTTTGTTTTCGCGGGCGTTGACTAAAAATAGGGTGCTCTCTCCATTTTGGAACTTGAGGTTCTCTGCGCGGAAGAGCGCATTGTATCCATTATAAGCCGCTTGCACATTGCTGATCTGCTGTTGCAAGAGATTGGCCTCATTATAGTAATTGCGGATCTTATTTTCGGTTTCCCATTTCTTGGCGTTGAATTCCAGATTGGTTTCCTGAATCTTTAGTTTGGCTTTGTTATAGTCACCTCGGCCCTCACGCAAGAAGAGGGGCAATTTCACGTCTAGACCCCATTTGTAATTGTTCTCCAAGAAAGCGCCGTTTACGCCCTTGATCACATTGTAACCCTCATTCAAGAGATTGGCCTTTACATTCACAGTGGGTAATATGGATTGAAACTTGAGTTTCTTTTCTACTTCCAAACTATTCAATTTGAACTCATAGCTTTTTAGCCCTGGGTTTTCATTCACTGACCTACCCAACAAATCATTCAATCCCTGTTCCTGAAAACTGCGTACAAATTGCAAAGTGTCTGGCAGATAGTTTTTGGGTAACAAATAAGCAGAGTCATTTTCTTGCCAGAGATAATTACTTAATTCTAATCCGGTATAATTGATTTTCTGTGCGGCGTCTGAACGCATGGCCGCAAAACTCTCTACCTGTGTTTGTGCTTCTACCGTATCTATGGAAGACCTGTCTCCAGCTTGATAAGCCAGTTTTACCAAACGCAAACGTTCAGAAGAAATGGTATAATACCTATCATAAATGGTATACAATTGATAAGCCCCAGCCCATTGCCAGTAAGCATTATAAGCCGTGAAGAGTAGGTCGTTGACCATCTTTAATTGCTCTTGCTGGCTTTGGCTTTGAAAAATCTTGGCTTGTTGTAAAGTGGCTCTTCGCTTGTCAATGATCAGTCCCTTACCCAAGGGCATTTCAACACCTAGGTAAGATGTTTTTCCTCCAGTTGCTTCAGAATTTAAAAAAGCACCACCATTGCTTTCCAAACCCGTTTTAATATCTAACCCGCCTAAAGCAGTGGGAATCTTTAGCTCGGGGTTATTGTAGAAATAATAATTTTTTCCGTCAAAGGTTTTGTTAGATCCTTCATAGGTAAAAGCTGGATCAAATCCACCGCGCGCACTCTGTACATCGGCGTTAGCCTTGAGCACTTGTATACCAGCCTGTCTGGCTACCGGATGGTATTGCTTTACTTGTTGAATAAAGGCTTCGGGGGTAAACACCTGCGCGCGCAGTGGCCCCGCCGTCAAGAGTATCAACACGCTCAAGATCAAACCCGCCCTTTTCATCAAGTAAGATTGTCCCAATTCACCAATATGTCTTACCACTACCCTCATTTCTTCTCCTTATTTTCCTTAGCGTATTCTGATTGATAATATTCTGGTGGGAACCCATTAATATTTCTCCAAAGCTCATACCAGATGCTTACGTCTTTTAAGAGTGCAATGCCATTGGCTCCTCCACCAATACTAAGCTGCTTGGGCCAAGGTTTTTCTTTTGGATCTTCTGTTACCAGGATCCTGAATTTACCATTGGTACTTACCGATGTTTCAATAGCAGACACCACACCTCCAAAAGTTCCATAACTAGAATTAGGCCAACCACTAAAGACAATGGCGGGGAATCCGTCAAAAATAAATCGCACTTTTTGTCCTTTTGAAATCAGGGGTAAGTCCATGGGCGATATAAAGAGTTCAATAGCGTGTTGTACATCGGTAGGCACAATCTCTACAATCATTTCTCCCTCTTTGAGCATCTCTCCCAGCCCCGCTTTCTTAGCCTTGGTAATCTGCCCGCTTTGCGGTGCACGAATATAATAGAGCTGGTTACGGATATCGTAATTGCTATAACTGTTTTCAAGCTTAGACACATCGGCCTCTCCAGAAGCAATATTGCTCAGCGATGAAAAACGCTCTCCCTCGGCCTTAGAAATCTTGTCTGTGTATTCTTGAACCGTGCTATTTTTCTCAATAAACAAATTGTTCAATTCCTGTTTGCTCTGCAAGAATTTACTTTCTGATCCTATACGTTTGGCCTGGCTATTTTGGAATGTAACTTTTCTGCGTTCAAAATCCGTCAATGAAATTACACCAGAGTCTAGCATCAATTTAGCCGCATCAATCTGTCTTTTGCTCACACTGTATTCATTGTTCACAGCAGATAGGTCCATACTATCGCTCTGCAGTTTCAGGTATTGCTGTTTGATCTTATTATCTAATTGAGTGAGCTTTAATTTTCTACCTTCTATTAACGCATCCATTTGCACGGCTGCCGTCTGCGCCTTGCTGGCATAACCCTGATTGGCCATTTGCTTGGCGGTAATTTGTTGTCTGGTGCGTTCTAATAATTGTGGGTCAAAATACTCCACTTTTACTTCTCCTAATTGCAAAAGGGTGTCTCCTGCTTTTACAAAATCCCCTTCCTTCACATGCCATTTCACCACCTTACCCGCAATAATGGTATTGAGCTCCTGTGGTCTTTGCTCTTGACGCAAAGTGGTTACCGCACCCTTGGCACGAATATTCTGTGTCCAAGGCAAAAATGCCACCACCACCAACGCAATCAAAATACCATAGAGCCATTTTTTTACGGCTGATTGTTTGTTGATCAAATAAAGGTTCTTATAAGATAGCAGCTGACTATTGGCAGCTTTTTCTTCTATATTGTCTAAGAGATAGTTTTCCATTTGCTTAGCTTAATCTAGGTCCAATTTCTGATGAAAGTCCTTGATCTACAATCACTCCTTTCTCCAAATGAATAATATAATGACAGGATTTAGCTAGTTCTATATTGGTACTAGCAATCATAACAGTTGAAGTAGTTTCTTGTCTAATCAGCTCAAGAATCTTGGTCCTGTCTCTAGTTTCTAAATGACTAAAAGGTTCTTCTAACAACAACAATCTGCGTTTACCCAACATGGCACGAATAAGCAGAATGGTTTGTTTGATTCTGGCTGGCAATCTTGAACCTGCCGTTAGTAATTCGGTGTCATATCCATTGGGCAAAGACTGAATAAATTCAGTGAGTCCGCACATTTTTACCAAGTCTGTAAGCTCTTGTCGGTCTATGTCTTGGTTACCCATGGTAAAATTCTCCATGAGTGTTCCTTGAAAAATATCCTGTGTGTTTAATAAGATGCCCGTTACAGAGCGTAGTGAATTAAGATTGTAGTTGGCAATGGGCATATCGTCTAATAATACAGCCCCGTCAAAATTGCTGTAGGCGCCAGTTAATAAGCGCAGTACCGTTGTTTTACCAGATCCGGATTTACCATAAATACAAACCGTTTGCCCAGAGGGAATATTGAAATTGAGTTTTTGCAAAACAGGATTCCCTTTGTCATAACAATATTCCACGTCTTTAAACTGAATAGATAAACCCTTATCAGAAGTAGACACCAAATGGGTTCCCTCTGTTTCCATTTCACGCTCGGTAATCTTAGCTAATTTTTCTACGGAGGTAAGTACGTCATAAATTTTGTCCAAACTGGCAATCAGTTTTTCTACCGATGCAATGACCATGATGATCACAATGTCTGCGGCAATAAACTGTCCAATATTAATCTGTTGGTCTACCAACAAAATGGAGCCCACAATCAACATGCTAGCAGTGATGATGACTTTAAAACCAACTAGACTCCAGAACTGGGTTACCAATATTTTAAAGTAACGGGTATGTGCTTCTAAATAACTGTTCACATATTCATCCGTTTTTTGAATATTCAATTCTGTTCCCTTGCTATATTTAAATGTCTTAACCACCCTGGCCATTTCTTCTAACCAAGCAGCTGTCTTGTACTTATAATCGCTTGACTCTACGTTGGCGGCAAATCCCGTGGGCAGTGTATTGCGCAAGATGATGTACAATAACAAAATTAAGATAGCCCCAAAGCCAATAAAAACGGGGTGATATAAACTGAGCAGAATCACGCCCAATAAAATCTGAATCACGGCAGCGGGAACGTCTAATAAGAGTTTTTCTATTCCCTTTTGCAAATTTCCCGCATCAAAGAATCGGTTCACCAGCTCTGGCAAGTAATAGCTGCTCATCTTTTCTATATTCAATCGCGGTAGCACATTGGCAAATTCTAAGGAATAGCGAACAAAAATTTTTTGCTGAATTTTCTCAATCACCTGCATCTGCCTAACCTGTAATAAGCCCCCTATAAAAACAGCAAATACCACCAGCACAATCAAAACTACTATTGAGGTTGAGATCTGCCCAGCCAATACAAAACTAATAATGGTCTGAATGCCAAGGGGCGTAGAAAACCCCACCAATCCAGCCAATATAGCATAGATATAAATGGTGCTAATGTCTTTTTTCTCCAGCCTCAATAAGCTGAACAGCTTTTTAGCTGCTGTAGCTGGTGAATGTTCCTGATGTGTTGCCATAAGCGATATTTCCCTACAGTTTGTGTGCAAGATTACAGCCTCGGGCTGAAATGCCCGAGTTAATGAATTACCAAAAATAATTCATTAAAATGTTAAAACATAGCAAGTAACCACTTGTTCACTCATCAGAGATCATCAAATTCATAGATAGGATCAATATGTGTTCCCGCTAACATTTCAAAGACTGGTTTGATAATTCCGTCGTGCAAATCGTAGACCCAACCATGAATATGGGGAAGCTGTGCATGTTTCCAGGCCTTTTGAACAATACTGGTTTTGGCCAAATTCATGACCTGCTCCTGTACATTTAACTCCACCATGCGGTTTAAACGGGCTTCTTCAGTTTTAATATCGTCCACTTCCTCTCGGTGAAAACGGTATACGTCTTTGATATTGCGCAGCCATTTATTAATAATGCCATAATGGTGGTTGGTCATGGCAGCTTTTACACCCCCACATCCATAGTGACCGCAAACAATAATATGCTTTACTTTCAACACTTCTACAGCGTATTGCAATACACTCAATAGGTTTAAATCGGTGTTTACCACCATATTGGCAATATTGCGGTGTACAAAGATTTCACCAGGCTTGGTGCCGGTAATTTCATTGGCAGGAACCCTGCTATCACTACAGCCAATCCACAAAAATTCGGGGGTTTGCAAATTAGCCAGACGCTCAAAAAACTGGTCATCATCTTCTATTTTCTCTTTTGCCCAGGCCTTATTTTCTAGTAATAATTTTTCGTATGCTTTCATGTTAATAATATTTTAGGTTCATCAAATAGGTTCTGCATGGGTTTGTTCTGACTTTTCTTTAGCTCTACTTGAATGTTTTTCAAGTGTGCATGACAAAGAAAGTTGTTTATTTCCTCAATTACGTCCTTGTCAATAAAGTCTGCCCTAGTTGTGTCAATTAAAACATAGGCATTTGCTGGTACACTTTCCAGTTTGGCCTTGATAATGGGTTTGTTTAGGAAAGAAACGTCTTTTCTCAGTCTAATTAGGTAGTTGTTCTGATCATGAACTACCATTACAGCCGATCTAAAATTACTTCTCACGCTGAAAAACAGTCCCACCATGATTCCTGTAACAATACCAATTAGCAAATCTGTAAACAGGATGGCCAAAATAGTCACTACAAAAGGTACAAACTGGTCCCATCCCTTTTGATAAAATTCTTTAAAAAGAGACACCTTAGCCAATTTATATCCTGTAAAGATTAATACCGCGGCAAGGGCACTTAATGGAATTTTGTTCAAGAGCGTTGGAATAAAAACCACAAACAACAATAAGAAAAAACCGTGCAGGATGGTGGAGAGTTTTGTTTTGGCTCCCGCCGATACGTTGGCAGAGCTTCTTACCACAACTGAAGTAAGTGGTAAACCCCCTATCATCCCAGATACTATATTTCCTATACCTTGAGCCTTTAATTCTCTGTTGGTAGGCGTAACCCTTTTAAAAGGATCCAATTTATCTACCGCTTCAATTCCAAGTAGCGTTTCCAAACTGGCTACAATGGCTAGGGTAATGGCTGTGACCCAAACATCTTTGTTGCCAATAAAACTAAAATTGGGAAGGGTAAAAAAGGAAAAGAAACTGTTGGCGTCTTTGGCTACAGGTAGTGATACCAGTTGTTTGGTTTCTAAAGCTAGATCTGGGTGGCTGCCCTGAAAATAGCCGTTGATTAAAACACCAACCAATACAACTACTAATGGTCCTGGAACCAGTTTCAAAATTTTATTTTTCTTGATCATGGGTCGCTCCCATAAAATCAGCACTAACAATGAAACAATTCCAATGACTATAGCCGCTATGGTTAGATAGTTAGCCATATGAAATAGTTCTGAAAAGGTATTGTTGCTATCAGATTGCAAGAAAGTTTCATCTCCTTCAAAATCAGCGTCATAGCCTACCAAATGTGGTAACTGTTTTAAGATTAGGATTAAACCAATGGCGGCCAACATACCCTTAATCACCGAGTTGGGAATATAATCTCCAATTACCCCGGCTTTGGCAAAACCCAATGCCACTTGAAGTACCCCAGCAATGACCACGGCTAGTAAAAATGCTTCAAAAACTTGGAGCTTCAGGATACCTGCAGCAACAATAACGGTCAAACCAGCGGCGGGGCCACTCACACTCAAGTTGGAACCACTCAAGATACCAATGACTATACCACCCACAATTCCGGCAATAATACCAGAAAATAGCGGGGCTCCAGAACCAAGTGCAATTCCCAAACAGAGGGGAAGGGCCACCAATAATACTACTATTGATGCAGACAAATCACTGCCCGCACTTTGAAAATATTTTTTCATGTACGCAAAGAATTAAGATAAGAAGAAGATCAATTGCTCAATAGAAGGCTAGCAATTGGGTGGTGGAACATGAATCTCAAACACATGATTCTGGGGAATAACATGGGCAATCATTTGAACGCCCACTAGGTCTTGCTCAATAGAAGGAGTCAGCTCAAAAAGATGACTAACCAAACAATATTTAATGCTGTCTTTTTCTTTTATTCCTTCTTCATCCTCATCCATGGGTACCTGATTGGCATACTGCTCCATGCTGTTGTTTTGCTTAAGCAATTGCAAGGGCAGGTTCTGCAAACAGAACGCCAAAAACAGGAAACAAACTAGAAGGTTCTTTTTCATGATTAACTTACAACAAGCAGCATTTTTGGGTCTTGTCAATAGGAATCTATCTAGGATAGCCCTGTAAACTAACAAAAAATGCCCAAATAAGTTAAATGTTCAATCCGCCGCAGGCACTAATTACCTGTCCGGTAATATAAGAGCTCAGGTCACTGGCCAAAAATAGGGTGGTATTGGCAATCTCTTCAGCCTTACCAAACCTGCCCAAGGGGATTTTTTTCAGGAACTCGGTAGCACCATCTCCGTCTTGTAGGTAATGGGTCATATCGGTTTCCACAAAACCTGGCGCGATGGCATTGCAACGGATATTGCGGCTACCCAATTCATGGGCCACAGACTTGGTAAAGCCAATGATCCCCGCTTTGGAGGCTGCATAGCTGCTCTGACCGGCGTTACCGCGAATGCCAATAATAGAACTCATATTAATAATGCTGCCAGACCTAGCTTTCATCATCGGCTTAATTACCTGCTTGGTCATATTGAACACAGACTTCAGGTTAATATCCATTACATCGTCCCACTGTTCAGAGGTCATGCGCAAGAGCAAATTATCCTTACTAATACCGGCGTTGTTCACGCAGATATCAATGGCGCCAAACTCTTTTAATACATCGTTGACAAAAGATTCGCACTGAGCAAAATCGCCCGCATTGCTCTTGTATGCTTTTGCTTTTATACCAAGGGCAATCAGTTCTGCCTCCAACGCTGCTGCTTTTTCAGCCGAGCTATCACTCACATAAGTAAAGGCAATATTGGCTCCTTGTTCAGCCAATTTTAAAGCAATGGCTGCGCCGATGCCTCTTGCAGCACCAGTAACAATAGCAACTTTATTCTCCAGCAATTTCATAGTAGCGTCTTTTAAGTGGAGCAAATGTAAAAGATTTACCCGTAAATATGCTGATGGAAAAACACATACGCTATCAATAGCACCAACAAGAAAAACAGGATGCCAGGGTTATAGAGGAGTACAAAAAACAGCACTGCCATCATCCCAAACACCGAATTAAGATAGTCTTCACTAGGCATCTCATAGACCAACAAAATGCTGTGCAGAAAAGCCGCCAAAGCCAGAACCATCAAGACTATCTGCGGATATTCCAAGAGGGTAAAATGCAGGGGATAAGCCATCCACACATAGAGCAGCTCGGGTAAAAAGAGCAAAAAATACATGGCTAGCAAATGCAAAAACCGAATGGGAATTTTTACCGGAAGGTTGCGCAAAAAGGGCAGGAACTCCCGCTCAAATGCGCGGATTTGTTGAATTAGCGCGCTATGTGAACCCACAATCAGTAAAAAGCAAAGCAGAATAGGTCTAGGATCCGGTTTGTAGGGTTCGTAGAGTTGGATAAAGCCATACAAGAATAGCAGGGTGAAAACTTTGGTCAAGAGCAACATCTGTTTGCGCTCTCTGAATAAGTGAAGAATGGCGTAGCTGTAAACCGGTTTCACAAAACTATGTTGCCAACTAATCCCAATCAAAGCGGCCCATTTATCCAAAAATGCCCATCTACCCAAGAAGGCCCCCGTGCCGTGGTTGCGAATAGTGCTCGTATAGCATCGCGCAGCAGTAAAGATCAAAACCAAATTGGCCAGGATCATGGTTCCCGCCTGAGCCCAGTGATTCAAATGAATAGCCACTGCCGTGGCGATGGCCGCGTAGACCCAAACCGGCGCAAAGACCTGCACTTGCGTGAGGAGCATCCAAGCAAAAAGTTGCTTGTTGCTCAAATGATTTAAGCATGTAAGGAACAATTGTCTGGGTTCCAACATGCGCTTGATAATATAGTTGGTACACTTTAGGGTGTACAAAACCCAAGCTAGAATTACCCCCGCCAAGATGATGGGGCTTTCCAAAAAAGCAATAATCAAGGAATAGTGATAGTCAATTAATTGACCACCCTTGACCACGCCAAATAAGACAAAAAATAGGAAGGCAAAAAAGCCCGCGTTCATTTGGTAAAAATGATTCACCAAAATTAATTGCAGGGTTTTTGCAATGGGATTATTTCTGAAAAAAACACTCCACAACCCTCCAAATTTGATTTTTGAAATTGTTGTTACAAGTTTGTTTCTAGGAAGTATTTGACTCATGATGCTACCTGCAATTTTTTCTCAACCACACTAAGTTTTCCAGTGAACTTTAACCCATCGGCAAAACTCTGATGCGATGAAATTAAAAAGGAAATGCCCTTTCTGGCATGCCAATCATTGATCCACTTACACACCAGTTCCACTGCGGCCACGTCAATGGTAATCAGCGGTTCGTCTAATAAAATCCAATCCGGATTTCCCATAAAAGCCAATACCAGACTGAGTTTCTTGACCATGCCGCTGGAATAAGTACCCACCGGTTGATGATAAGCATCTAAAATATGCAGCTCCTCCAATTGTTGTTTGGCCGCATCAATATCAGCTTTCTTTGTGGCAGCATAGAGTTCCACCAGATCCTTGGCTGTTAAGAAGGGTGGATACAAAGGTTCCGCCTCTGCGTAATTTACTTTCTTTAAAAATTCATTGCGGTCTTTGAGAATACTCAGTGGTTTTTCATACCCCAAAAAAATCTCACCCTTGAACGGATGCAGCCCCGCCAACATTTTCAGAAAAGTAGTCTTCCCCGATCCGTTCTCACCCTGGATCCAGTACATACCCTTTTGCAGTTCTAAATCCGGAACCGTGAGCGCCAAATGCGCGCCATAATATTTTTCAACCTTTCTGAATTGCAGCATAAACAAGTATAATAACAGGAATACAATTTAAAACAATCACTCTCCCTAAACCTCAAAACATCACCAACAACCAGAACTTCAAGACTCAAACAAAAGATAACATCACAGATAATCCCCCTCTTTACCAATAATGTCACCAGCGCCTCAAGATTCAAAACCCTTCGGCTTGAAATTTACAGTCTTTGATGAATACTTTTACACCGCTGATTTAGATTTAGATTTTTTAACGTTTTGAATGATGGATTAAATACATCCATTTCAAACTATCCCTTTTCAATCCATCCCTTTTCAACCTATATCATTTTATCCAATCCGAGGCTTTATAATTGAAATAGGTTTGCTCCAGTCTTTTGGTATACCTGTTTTTCGAATTTTTAAAAATGCCTCATTTTTATACTCGATCGAGTATAAATTCCGCCTTTGATTTTCTCCGGCGAATCAAAGAATAAATAAAACGAATATTAATTCCGACTTGTATTTTCTCCAGTATAGCACAGAATAAATAGAACGAATATAAATTCCGACTTGTATTTTCTCCAGTGTAGCACAGAATAAAAGGATTAGTTTATTCAGATTATGATAGACCCTTTTCTATTATTCAATAATCTAATAGTTACTCCTTTTTACTTTCAAATCTCGGAGAAATAGCCGCCTTTGTTTTATACTCGTTCTAGTATAAAAACACGCTAAAAATATTTTCCTGAAAACAAGCACTATACAATCCAATAAAACACCTACCAAACTCGGAGAAATAGCCGCCTTTGTTTTATACTCGTTCTAGTATAAAAACACGCTAAAAATATTTTTTTGAAAAACAGTTACCTCAACCCAGTAAACTTTCATCAACTTGGAACCAGAGAAGATTTTGAAATTACTGTTTCTGAATAGAATCTGACGAGGACTTTGAAAAAGATTCAGATAAGTAATGAACTGAAGGATCTAAGTAGTGATGCAATCAGTTGGATTAATGGCTCAATAGAATCTTTGTACTTTTGCGGTCATGATTGAGCGTGCAATAAAATTCCTGACCACTAAGAAGATCCTGCTCTATAGCTTTTTGCTAGAGACGCTTTGTGTCAGTTATGCATTGTATTGGAAAGCCGCAACGCCCATTACTAGTGTCTTGTTTACTTTGAGTGGCGCCATCATTGTCTATTGTTTTTTGAAATTGCCCAAACCCATCACTGACCAAGTGATTGCCATTACGCCTATTTGGAGAAAGTATAGAGCGGTGTTGTCCGTAATGGCATTGATGGCCATTGGTGGTGCCGCTTTTAAATGGATTCAAGATGCCCCCATGGACTATCACGATGGTGACATGCTCCCCATTATCAAGATCATGAACGAACGTTTCTTAAGCGGTCAGTGGTCGCATGTTTATGATATTATTCCTGAAATCTGGAATGGGATTCAACCCATTTACTTACCCGCTATGTGGTTGCCCTTTGGACTACCAGTCTTGCTGGGACTGGATTTGCGCTGGATGACGGTGCTGGCACTATTTGTTGTATCTGCCTTGTTTTTATTTAAGATTAATCCAAAACACCATAAAGCTCCTTATTTATTGCTTGCCGCATTTGTGTTGATCTGGTGGTTGTTGAGCGCAGAAAATTCTGGACTGATTCCTTATACAGAAGAAGGTGTGGTCATTTTGTTTTATAGTTTATTGGCCATTGCCCTCACTGGAAAAAATGCCTGGTTTATTGGCATTGCAACATCGCTCTGCATCTTGAGCCGTTACGCCATTGTGGGTTGGTTACCCGCCATGTTACTCTATTATGCTTTAAATAAAGACTGGAAAAGGCTGATTCAATTCTGCGCCACGGGGCTTAGTTGTTTTTTACTCTTGGTCTTGATTCCATTTGGTTGGACCACTTTTGTAAAATTAGCTTCCATTCCTGGAGAATATATTGCCTTTAGCAAAAGAGTTTGGACCGATGCGCCTCAAGTATTCAGTGAAAGCTTGGGTTGGGCCAAATTCTTTGGGCCAGAAAATATTGCCACGCAACACGCATTGTTGGTGGGACTGTCTTTGACGCTTCCAAGTATTTTTGTGGTGGGGATCTGGTTTTTGAATCGCGGCGGCAAGAGTAGCATTAAGAAGATTATTGGAGATGTGAGTGTGAATCATGATTTTGGCGGCAATACAAAAATCAATCTTGAGCATTTACCTTTTGCGGCATTGAAACTTACATTAGTAGTATTTTATACCTTGGTAGACGTTCCATACCTATACTTATTCTACACAGGATCTTTTGTGAGTCTTTTTTTAGTGACGCATATTCTGGCTGGGGCGCATCCTACTAAGGGAGCATACGCGCAACATTGAGTAGCTAAGAAGTTTTGAAAAATCATTTTAATTTAGCATCACGCATTTGCGCCAAAATTTCATCTACATACATCCGATCATTACTCAAGCGCGGAATTTTGTGTTGCCCGCCTAGCTTGCCTTTACTACGCAGCCACTCATGAAATACGGTTTTATCTAAAGCATGCACCTGCGGCATAACTAGTGCTATATCTTTATAGCGTTTGGCTTCATAGTCACTGTTCACCAATTTGAGGGCGCAGTCTAATTCATAAGCAAACTGATCTACAGAATGGGGCATGGTATCAAACTCTATCAACCATTCGTGTCCTCCCTTTGACTCATCGCCCATATACACAGGCGCAGCCGTATAATCATTGACCACCAAACCTGTTTTTTCACAGGCCATGACAATGGCTTTGTCTGCATTGTCTGCAATCAATTCTTCTCCAAAGGCATTGATATATTGTTTTAATCGGCCCGTCACTTTTACTTTGAAGGGAGACAAGTTCACAAACTGAATGGTATCTCCTACTAAGTATCGCCATAGGCCACCATTAGTACTAATGACCAATGCGTAATTTTTTCCAGTCACCACATCAATCAAACCAATGGTCTTTGGGTCTGGCTTACCATATTCTTCTACAGGCATGAACTCATAAAAAATGCCATGATCCAAGAGCAATAACATGCCGTCTTCTTCGGGATCATTTTGCATGGCAAAAAATCCTTCGCTGGCATTATACACTTCTAAATAAGTAACACCGGGGCCTAGTAGTTTTTTAAACTGCTCGCGATAGGGTGTAAAAGAAACCCCGCCATGGCCGTATAATTCTAGATTTGGCCAGACTTCTTTAATAGTGGCTTTACCCGTAATTTCTAAAATGCGTTTCATGAGTACCAAGGTCCAAGTAGGTACCCCAGCAATGGAAGTAACATTCTCCTCAATGGTAGACTGGGCAAGACTTTCAATCTTTCCTTCCCACTCATCCATGAGGGCAATACTCAACTCGGGTGTTCGAATCCACTGACCCCAAAACGGCGTGTTCTGCAACAATACCGCGCTTAGATCTCCATATTGAATCTCTTCATTCACCTTGCTAATCTGATGGGAGCCACCAATGACCAAGCTTTTTCCCGTGAGCAAATCGCTCTCAGCATTAATATTATAATACAGCGTGAGCAAGTCTTTGGCTGCCTGAAAATGGTTGTCCTCCAAACTCTCTTCTGTAATGGGAATAAACTTACTTTTTTCACTAGTGGTGCCGCTGCTTTTGGCAAACCAATTAACGGGTGTGTTCCAAAGCAATTGTTCCTCACCCTCCATCAATCTATTGATATAGGGTTTTAGGTCTTCGTATTCGTGAATGGGAACTGATTGTTTGAATTTGCGAATGTTGAAAATTTCTTTCATCCCATATCGCCTTCCAAATTCCGTGTATTGACCATGGGTAATCAGGTCTTGTAATACTTCGCGCTGCGCTGCAATGGGCTGGTTCATCCATTGGTCAATTTTACCCTGTCTGAGTCTTGCTAAACGGGATATGGCTGGGCTGAGTATTTTCATGGCTGCTTTTCCTTTCCCATTTCTATAATCCAATCTTTTCGCTTCAACTCAAAATTGGTTCCCAAATAAAGCCTGCGTACTTTTTCATCATCGGCCAGTTCTTCTGCGGTACCATGACGGAAAATTTTTCCCTCAATCAAGAGGTAAGCACGGTCACAAATAGAGAGGGTTTCGTTCACATTATGGTCCGTAATCAGAATCCCAATATTCTTGTACTTGAGTCTGGCTACCACACTTTGAATGTCTTCTACGGCAATGGGGTCCACGCCGGCAAAGGGTTCATCCAATAAAATAAACTTGGGGTCAACTGCCAACGCTCGGGCAATCTCGGTTCTTCTTCTCTCCCCTCCGCTCAAACTATCTCCATTGTTACCGCGCACGTGGTGTAGGTGAAATTCATCCAAGAGGGACTCCAATTTATGCAAACGCTCAGCCTTGGTAAGCTTGGTCATTTCTAACACTGCCATAATATTGTCTTCCACCGTCAGCTTGCGGAATACGCTGGCTTCCTGTGGCAAATAGCCAATCCCCATCTGTGCCCTCTTGTACATAGGAAGCTTGGTAATGTCTTGGTCATTGAGGAAAACACTGCCCTCATCTGGCTTAATCAAACCCACCACCATATAGAAGGTAGTGGTCTTTCCGGCACCATTGGGGCCTAACAAACCCACAATCTCACCTTGTTCTACTTTCACGCTTACATGGTTCACAACGGTTCTACCCTTGTAACTCTTGATCAGGTCTTTGGTATGGATGGTTAGGTTCATAAACTGTTGTAAAAATAGGATTGTTAGTAGCAAGATGGGGCAATTAGGCCTAGTATTTTGTTATTGTTTTGTGTTTCTGCCTATTTTTGCCGCCATGAAAGTGATAGATCATATTGCGCAAGCCAAAGACACATTAGTTTCTTTTGAAGTGTTGCCACCCTTAAAAGGCAAGACCATTAATACCCTCTATGACCATTTGGACCCCTTGATGGAATTCAAACCCTCATGGATCAATGTTACCTATCACCGTAGTGAAACCATGTTCAAAAAGAAGACAGATGGGACTTTTGAACGCGTAGAAGTACGCAAACGCCCCGGTACCGTGGGTATTTGTGCGGCTATTATGAACCACTACCAAGTAGACGCTGTTCCCCATATTATCTGCGGTGGATTTACCAAACGTGAAACCGAAGACGCGTTGATTGACCTAGATTTCTTGGGAATAGACAATGTGTTGGTACTCCGTGGCGATGCTGCCAAGAACGAATCTGCTTTTGAACCTGAGAAAGATGGTAACCATTATGCCATTGACCTGTTGCGTCAGGTGAGCAATATGAATAACGGCATCTACCAAGACGAAGACATCAAGAGCGGTGGAAAAACCAAGTTCTGCTCGGGTGTTGCTGGTTATCCTGAAAAACATTTTGAAGCACCCAACTTAGAAATAGACCTAATCAAACTCAAAGAAAAAGTAGACGCTGGCGCCGATTATATTATGACCCAGATGTTCTTTGACAACCAAAAGTTCTTTGAATTTGTAACGGCTTGCAAGAATATGGGCATTAATGTTCCCATTATTCCAGGTCTAAAACCCATAACCAACAAGAAGCAATTGTCAGTACTACCTAGGATCTTCCACGTAGACATTCCAACCGATTTGTCAAACGCCATTAACAAATGCAAGACAGACGCGGAATGCGAACAAGTGGGTACCGAATGGTTAATTCAACAAAGCAAGGAACTCAAAGCTTTTGGTTCACCCGTATTGCATTACTATACCTTGGGCAAACCAAAAGTTATTTGGAATGTGGTGAAGAACGTGTTCTAATCAATCATTCGCAACGGTCATTATTTACTACCCAATTTTATCTTGGCATCAATGAGGTCATTGAACTGATCCAAACTCAATTGTTTGGCAATAATTCTTTTGTCCTTGTCCAGTAGATAAATGGTAGGCGTTTTGTAAACGTCATAGAGTTGCTTGTAATTAGGTCTTCCGGCTTTCTCTTCCGCTGTGCGCGATGCTTTAGTTTGGTAGGCCTGTGTCCAAGAGGAACTGATCTTTTTCTCAGCCAAGAATTTCTTCCATGCTGGAATTTCATTCTCATAAATATTCACCGAGAATACAGCCACACCTTGATTTTTCCATTTGGCTTGATAAAATGAATCTAGGCGGGGAATCTCTTCCTTACAATGACCACAATTGGGATCCCAAAAAGCTACAATTGTAAAAGGAGATTTAAGATTGTAAAGAGAAACCGCCTTACCCGTTGTATCCGTCAAATCCAATAGCGGCGCGGCTTGGCCTAGTTGGTTGGCCATCATGCTATAAGCCCTTTCGGTAATGGTTTTCTTAGACGCGGCATTGAGTAACACCGTATCTCCCTTGGCATAAAAATTTTCAAATAGGTATATAAAGACTTTGTCCTGACCCATGAATTCTGGGTTAATATACTTGTTGGTGAACTTGGTTAACAAGTAGGGAAAAATCTCTTTTCCGGTTCTAGCATAGAGCAGCATATATTTTACTTCTGCAATAATGCTATCCGGATCAGGCGATACATAGTATTTAAAATAGTCGTCTAGTTTGGGTTCAAAGAATGGGGTGCGTAACAAACGGTCATCGTTAAAATTTACATCGTCCCAGAAATGGTCTTTTACATATCTATAAGGATAGGTAGAATCTGGCAACCCTTTTACAATAGGAATCTCTGGCGCTGTTGGTCGCTTCATGGTATTGAACAGCATGGTCAATAAAGACTTGGGATATTGTTTCACTATGCTATTGCGATAGTCCTGCAAATCTTTGTCTGCTGCAATAATTAAATCGCGCAAGCGGGTGCTATCTGCCTTGGTAGTGGCGGCTTTGTATTGCTGTTCCAATTCATTGAGTTTTTTCCCTTTCTCATTGGAGACCTTAGAATAAGTGCGGAATAAATCATTATCGGCGGAGCCAGTAATTTTTACATCGTCTTTCTTGGCCGTATCTGCCACAATGCTAAAATGCTGTTGGTCACTGATCAGCACTTCAAACAAAATGCTGTATTGGGGTGATACCACAAAATAAATTCCCCCCGTGAGTTTGGTATTACCCTTGAATACACCCATGCCCTTCTCATCCAGCATGGCTGAATCCATGAGTGCCCTTCCCTTACCATAATTGCTTCCCAAGTAGATTTTGCAATTCTTGAGCGGAGTTAGGGTAATACTAATGTGTTTGGGCGGTAAGTTGGAAGATCCACCTGCACTAGGAGCCGCTGGTTTCTTTACCTGCGCCAACGCAATTTGCGCCATGGCCAACAAGAGAATAGTTAAGATTCTTTTCATAAAAACATGGAATTGGGTATAAAAATAGTCTGGATTACATTTGCACCCGTGAGAAAACAGAAAAAAAGCATTGTACTAGAAGAATTATTGGTGGAGGATTACGCCGCCGAGGGTAAATCTTTGGCCCGTTTTGAAGGCAAAGTGGTCTTTATTGAGGGTGCCGTTCCGGGTGATTTGGTTGACGTTCAATTGTCTAAGAACAAAAAAGACTGGGCCGAGGGCCATGTAGTAAAGTACCATAGCTATTCCAAAGACAGGGTTACCCCTTTTTGTAGTCATTTTGGGGTTTGTGGGGGTTGCCAGTGGCAGATGCTGCCCTATGAGAAGCAATTGTTTTACAAAACCAAGCAAGTGACCGATAACCTGACCCGAATTGGTAAAGTGGCCCTTCCTGAAATGATGCCCATTATTGGCGCTGCACAAACAGAACGATACCGCAATAAGATTGAATACACATTTGGTACCAAGACCTATATTCCATCGGCACAATTTAGATTGATGAAGGCCGAGGGGGTTTCTTTTGATGACCTTCCGGGTGGTGCTGGTTTTCACGTGCGGGGTTTTTTTGACAAAGTAGTAGAGATTGATACCTGTCATTTACAAGAAGAACCCACCAACCTGATTCGCAAATTTGTGGCGGCATATGCCATTGAGCGGAACCTACCTTTTTATGACGTGCGCAAGCACCAGGGTTGGTTGCGTAATATGTTTATCCGCAACAGTACTATTGGAGAGTTGATGGTCAATATTGTATTTGGATACGAAGACTTAAACAACCAGAAAGCCTTGATGGACTTGGTTTTGAAGGAGTTTCCGCAGATTACTACCCTGCTATATACCATCAATACCAAACACAACGATAGTTTGTTTGACCTCTATCCGCAAACCTATTTTGGACCCGGATATATATTGGAGAAGCTAGAAGATTTTCAATTCAAAATTAGCCCCAAGTCTTTTTTCCAAACCAATACCAAACAGGCGGAAAGACTCTATCAGGTAACCCGTGATTTTGCAGAACTAAATGGCAGCCAAACTGTTTATGATTTGTATTGTGGTACGGGTAGCATTGGCATTTTTGTGAGCAAGCTGGCAAAAAAACTGGTGGGGGTAGAAGTAGTGGCAGAAGCTATTGAAGACGCCAAAGAAAATGCGGCGCTGAACAATTTGGATAAAACGGATTTTTACGCAGGCGACGTGATTGAGATTTGTGACGATGCTTTTTTTGAAAAGCATGGCAAACCAGACGTGATTATCACGGATCCGCCAAGAGCCGGCATGCACGAGAAACTGGTGCGCAAACTCTTAGAGATTGCTGCTCCTACCATTGTCTATGTGAGCTGCAACCCAGCAACACAGGCAAGAGACTTAAATTTATTAGACGAGAAATACACGGTAGAGAAAATACAACCTGTTGACATGTTTCCTCATACCTTGCATATAGAAAATGTGGTGCAATTAAAATTGCGTACCAACTGATCCATAACCCATGACCGAATTCAGACCCAGTAGATTTGAAATCCTACCCACCATTGTCAAGAACCTGTTGATCATCAACGGTCTTTTCTTTTTGGCGCAAATCACATTCAAGTCTTCCGCAGGCTTTTCCCTAGACAATATCTTGGCCCTTCATGCTTGGCAGAGTAGTCTATTCCAACCATGGCAATTGGTAACCCATATGTTTCTGCACGGAGACTTCTGGCATATTTTCGGAAATATGTTTGCGGTTTGGATGTTTGGCTCTGTGTTGGAAAACCTTTGGGGACCTACCCGCTTCTTATTGTTTTATATTATTTGTGGTTTGGGTGCAGCTCTAATGCACTTGTTCTTTTTAAGCTATGAAGTAATTCCACTTATGACAGATTGGGCAACCCTAGTGCAGGCGCAGGGTTCTGGTGTAGGATTTGCAAAAGCCTTACACGCATTCAATGAACATAACCCCGGCGTTTTGGGTGGTCAGCTGGAATTGGCCAACCAAATCATTACCAATCCAACCGATACAGAAGCTACTAATACACTCATGAGCTGGATCCAATCCTATTATGAAGCCAACCTAAACACAGCTACCATTGGAGCCAGTGGAGCGGTTTTTGGTTTGTTGGCTGCTTTTGTCTACCTGTTTCCCAACACTTATGTTTACCTGTATTTTTTGGTGCCGGTAAAAGCCAAGTGGTTAGGAATAGGGTATTTTGCCTACGAATTATACTATGCTGTTCAGAACAGTGGCGGAGACAATGTAGCAAGATGGGCACACGTGGGTGGGGCTATTGTGGGATTGCTTATTGTAATGACTTGGAACAAAAAGAACAGAAAAACGTTTTATTAATAATAGAACGGTTTACAATATTCAATTATGGCAGAAAACACGTACAAGACCAATCGGGGAATCCTCCTAGGACAGGACAACAATGCCTTGGTATACTTGGTAGCCATTAATCTCTTGGTTTTTGTCTTTCTCACCTTTATCAAGATTATCTACTATCTCTCAGAGATTCCTATAGAATTCTTTTACACCCAAATACAGAACTGGTTTACCCTTCCGGGGATGGGAGAAAAACTAGCCACCAGACCTTGGGTACTCTTGACCCATATGTTTACGCATGGAAGCATCTGGGGTTTGATTAGTTCCTTACTTTGGCTCTGGTGCTTTGGCTATATTTTGCAAGACCTTACTGGTAATAACAAATTGATTCCTATTTATCTCTATGGCGGTTTTGTGGGAGGATTGGTATTCTTTTTAACGGTGAACTTATTCCCTGTTTTAGCCAACCATATTCAAGGCATTGAACCCATGATGGGGGCCGGCGCCGCCGTAATGGCCGTTGCCGTTGCAACTACTACCTTGGCGCCGGACTATAGAATCTTCCCCCTCATCAATGGGGGTATTCCATTATGGGTGCTGATGGTCATTTTTGTTGCCATTGATTTTGCCACCCTTGCTTCTAGTAGTGCAGGTATTGGAGCAGCCCATCTTTGTGGCGGCGCCATGGGATTTTTGTATGTTAGACAATTGCGCAGGGGTTCTGACTGGGGTGCTTGGATGACCCGCTTGTGGGAATGGTTGGATGATTTGTTTAGCCCTGAAAAAAAACACCGTAATACCAAAAGTCTAGACAAACATTTTTATAAAACCGAAAAAAAACCTTTTCAAAAAACAAGCAACCTTACCCAACAAAAACTAGACGAAATTCTTGACAAAATCAATCAACAGGGATACCAGTTCTTAAGCGATGAGGAAAAAGCTTTTTTAAAAAGAGCTAGTAAGGAAGACCTTCTATGAGCGGTATCCGAACCATATTTAAATCCCTATTTTTTCTTGGAGGAATTGTTTGCACATTAATTTATCTCTATTCCTGTCTTACACCCTATATCAGTCCCATTGACTGGCATTATTTAAGTTTTGCAGCACTATTTTTTCCAATCCTTTTAGTAGCCATGTTGGGTTGGACCATTGTTTCTATTATTTGGTTTAGAAAATACAGCCCCGTATTTATGGTTTGTTTGGCATTGGGATATCAAAACCTCATCAGTGTTTTTGCCTTTCATCCGGGTAAGGATTTTCAGGCCAACAAAGATGCTGGTGCTATTAGGGTGCTGTCTTGGAACGTAAATAATTTCAGTACCGGTAGCACAGAGCCCAAGGCCTTAGACATGATACAGTTCATGCAAGCGCAACAGCCAGATATCATTTGCCTGCAAGACTTTTCAGAATTACACTGGGGCAAGTTTGGACCAACCATTGATTCCATCAAATCTTTTACAGGCCTTCCCTATCATTTTTTTAGCGAGGCGGATGCCAATTATGGGGTCATTATTATTTCACGTTGGCCATTCTTACATAGACAATCCGTTCCCTTTAGCAATATCAATCTTACAGAATGCCTGCAGTATGCAGACATTCAAACCCCCAATCAAGTATTGCGTGTGTATAATACCCACTTGGCTTCTATGAATATACACGTAGAAACAATGGATGAAAACCAAGTTAACCAACTTAAGTTTTTGGATAGAAACAAAGAGATCTTGATGAAAAAAGACAAGCTCTATCGTATGGCTTTCTTTGACCGCTTACACGTGCAACAGGCTCAACTAGTTAAACGCAGTTTAGACAGTTGTCCTTTGCCTTTTATTTTTACGGCAGACCTAAATGCTGTTCCTTCCAGTTTTGTTTACCAACATTTAAAAAAAGGATTGAACGATGCATTTCTAGAACAAGGCTTTGGATTTGGAAGAACTTATGATAGTCTTTCTCCTACACTACGCATTGATGTGCTATTGACTAGCAAAGATATTTCCACTAAACAGATCAAGAGCCCACGCATTCACCAGAGTGATCATCTGCCTATTATTACAGATATTCATTTGAAACCCTGATTTTTTGTATTTTGTGGGCATGGCAAAAAACGTTTTTCGCCGCGCGTTTAAAAACCTCTGTCTTTCTATTACCCTGTTACTGGTACTATTGTTCCTAGTAGCATGTCTATCTCCTTATGTAAATCCTGCAAACTGGTGGTTGAATGGATTCACTGGACTAATTGTTCCTTACTTAGTATTGCTCTTATTCTTTGCTATGATTTTCTGGTTGATTGTAAAACCAGTGATTGCATGGTTACCTTTTTTAAGTCTTTGTTTGGGTTGGCAGCAACTAGACGTTGTCTTTGCCTGGCACGCTGGTTCTGGATTTACCAAGAGAAAACACGAACAAAATCTGCGCGTGATTGATTGGAATGTGCAAAGCTTTAATGGACTTACCCAAAATAAAGAAACCAGAAGACTCATTAGAACCGATGTTGCTGAAAGCATTTTAAAACTACAACCAGATATTATTTGTCTGCAAGAATTCAATACCAGTTTAACTGGTGTAGACAATATTGCTTTGTTTAGCAAAACCCATCCCTATCATTATTTTTCAAAAGACTATCTTAGAAACAAGGGTGATTATCTAAGTGGTAGTATTATCTTTTCTAAGTATCCCATTATTGATACCGGAAGAGTGGCTTATCCTGTTGCAGAAAGCCTGATTCATGTAGACATTAAAAAAGGAGATGACACCCTCAGGGTATTCACTACCCACTTGCAGTCTTTCAAGTTCCAGAAAAACGATTATGCAGCTATTGAGAAGATTCGGGATCAGGATGAGGAAACCGTAAGCGCTTCTAAGAATCTTTTTAGAAAAATGAAACTGGCTTTTTCCAGAAGGGGTATTCAGTCAGACCTGGTGCGTGAAGCCCTTAACATGAGCCCATTCCCCAGCATTGTTTGCGGAGATTTTAATGATATACCCAATTCCTATACCTATTTCAATATTAAGGGAGACTGGCAAGACGCGTTTTTGAAAAAGGATTTTGGCATTGGCCGAACCTTTGTTTCCCTAGCCCCTACCTTACGCATTGACTATATTCTGGTAGACAAGCATTTTTCTGTGCGTCAATTTGATATGGTAGACGAAGACCTTTCTGACCACGTAATGCTAGTCACGGATCTGCGCCTGAAAAAATAAAATCCCGTATCTTGCAGTCCATGTTTCTTCTGTGTCATACAAGCTGTTGTTGCTGCTGTTAATTCAGCCCACTATTTTTTGCAAACAGCCAAGCATTTTCCAATCCTTTCAAGTACCAAACATGTCACTCAAAGTATATAATTCACTTAGCAGACAAAAAGAAGACTTTAACCCCATTAACCCACCTTATGTGGGCATGTATGTTTGCGGACCAACCGTAAGCGGTGAAAGTCATTTGGGTCATGCACGTCCCTTTATCACTTTTGATATTGTCTATAGATACCTGATGCACTTGGGTTATAAAGTGCGTTATGTGCGCAATATTACCGACGCGGGTCATTTTGAAGAAGAGGGAAGAGCAGCGGAAGACAAGATTAGTAGCAAAGCCATTTTAGAGAAACTAGAACCCATGGAGCTGGTGCAGAAATACACCAATCTCTACCATTGGGCCATGAACCAATTCAACAACCTGCCACCTAGCATTGAACCCACAGCTACAGGACATATTGTTGAGCAGATTGAGATGATCAAAAAAATCATTGCTGATGGCTATGCCTATGAAGCCAATGGTTCCGTTTATTTCAACGTAGAAAAATACAATACCGATTTTTCAAAACTGGGTAAGCCTTATGGCATGCTGAGTGGTAGAAATATTGAGGAGCAATTAGACACCACTCGTGAACTAGAAAACCAGGACGAGAAAAGAAATAGAAATGATTTTGCGCTTTGGAAATCGGCCCCGCCAGAACATATTATGCGCTGGCAAAGCCCATGGGGAGAGGGTTTCCCGGGTTGGCATATTGAGTGCTCGGCCATGAGTAACAAATATTTGGGTCAGGAATTTGACATTCATGGTGGTGGTATGGACTTACAATTTCCGCACCATGAATGCGAGATTGCACAGAGCACGGTTTGCAATCACAAAACGCCTGCGCATTATTGGTTGCACAATAATATGATTACCATTGAGGGTAGAAAAATGGGTAAGAGTTATAACAATGTGGTTAAGCTCACTGAATTATTTAGTGGTAGCAGCCCTGTTTTAACCCAGGCTTATTCTCCCATGACTGTGAGGTTCTTTATCCTACAAAGTCATTATCGCGGAACACTAGACTTTAGCAATGAAGCCTTGCAAGCCTCTGAAAAAGCATTCAAAAGACTGTGGGAAGCACACGAATGGTTTGCCAAATATCCCATTACGGATCATGCCGGAACGGATGCTGCATTAGATGAAAAAGTACAGCAATTGGTTGCTGAGTTTGATGAATTCATGAACGATGATTTTAGTACTGCAAAGGTTTTAGCCAATATATTTGACCTTGTTTCTGTTATCAATTCAATCAAAGACAAGCATATTCCAGAAACGGCCATCAGTAGTAATACCTTACGTTTATTACAGACCCAATTGAAAATCTTTATAGAAGACCTGTTTGGTTTAGTAAGTGAGCGTCAGGGAGACGGTAACCAATTAGACGGGGTTTTGCAACTTTTGATTAGCATTAGAAAAGACGCCAAGAGTAAACGCGATTTTATGACCAGTGATAAAATCAGAAATGAATTGGCTGCTTTGGGTGTGCAATTAAAAGACGAGAAAGACGGGGCTACCAGTTATACGATTGCTTAATCAATGATTGCAATCATCAGCATGTGCGTGGTTGTGTACGCGGCAATACCTAAAATTGAGCCAGTGACCAGCCACAATAAAAGCCACTGCAGGAAAGAGTAACCATAATTGCCATTGATGCCAGATCACTTTTGCCAATAAGAGTAAAATACCCACCGTAAAAAGAACCATGGGTTCATAGCGGTGGTGGTGTTTTTTCCTTCCATGATAGAGCGCATAAATGCCCACTACAAAAGCAAGGCCCACCATAAAATACTCAAATGGGAGATTGTCAATGATATTCACGCCAAAGAGGGGAAGGGAGCTCAAAAACAGGGGCAGGATGGCGCAGTGAATGGCACAAGCTACAGATGTGCTAATCCCCAATGCGTCCCAATTGATCTTAATTGACATGATAAGAGGACAAATATACACAAATGCAACTTTGTTGCAAAATAAATCAGGATTGTCCCTTCACTTGAGGTGGTAAGCCCATCCCTCCCTACCTTTGTGCCAACTTTTCAATTATGAATAAGAAACTGGTTGCCTATCTATTGTTTTTTTTGGTCTTGGTCTTGGGATTTTATTATTTCCTATTCCGTGGCACTGATTTTTGGCGCGCCAAATTACCGGTCATCAGTTATACCAAACCCTTTCAATTTACTACCCAAGATGGTCTTCCTTTTACTGACCGCGATATGTTGGGTAAGGTAACCGTGGTAGAATATTTCTTTACCAATTGTAAGAGCATTTGCCCCAAGATGAATACCAATATGAAAGAGATTTATGCGTCTTTCAAAGACGAGCCTGATTTTATGATCCTCTCTCATACCTGTGATCCGCAGAGAGATACGGTTGCTAGGATGAAGGTTTACGCAGATTCGCTGGGTGCCGATACCCGCAAATGGCAATTCTTGACTGGTAGAAAAGACAGTTTGTATAATATCGCGCGGAGCGCTTACCTACTAGATGATCCCAAGAACAGTGTGGAAAAAATTGAAGACCAGTTTATTCATACCCAATTTTTTGCCTTGGTAGACAAAGACGGAAAAGTGCGCGGACAGGTCTATGATGGTTTGAAAAACGCTGAATTAGAACAGCTCAAAAAAGACATCCGTATCTTGTTGGATGAAAAAGCCGGAACGGGCAATTTTGTCAACGGAATTTTCAGTAACAACCCCAGATAATTCATGCATCCAAGAATTATTGATACTTTAAAAAGAAGGCAATTAAGTATTACGGATAGCCGTAAGAAAATTCTTGAGCTATTCTTAGAACGTAAAGCTGCTTTGGCTCACGCTGATATTGAACAACATAGCGGAGATGAATTTGACCGTGTAACTATTTATAGAACCCTGCAGACCTTTGTTGAAAAAGGGATCCTGCATACCATTCCCTCTGCTGATAATTCTGTGAAATACGCACTCTGTAAAGACGCATGCACAGAAGGACATCACCATGACAACCACGTACACTTTATGTGCGATGCTTGTGGCATTACTTATTGTCTAGACCATGTAACCGTTCCTGCCGTTCAATTACCCCCAGGATACCAAGTACATCAACTAGATTTGGTAGCCAGTGGAACCTGTATCAAATGCCAATAATTTAGCGCAATATTTAAACCCTAAAAAAGACCTGATGATATTAGTAACCGGCGCAACAGGATTGGTAGGCTCACACCTGGTAAGCCAGTTGGTATCAAAAGGAGAACCTGTAAGGGCCCTCTATAGAACTTCTATTCCAAGTATCCCAGGATCAGATAAGGTTAATTGGTTTCAGGCCGATATCTTAGACGTGATGGCATTAGAAGCTGCCATGGAAGGGGTTACAGAAGTCTATCATTGCGCAGCCATAGTTTCTTTTAGTACCAAGGGACAAGAAACCATGCACTTGACCAATATTGAAGGAACGGCCAATATGGTAAACGCTTCCATAGATGCAGGGATTCGTAAAATGGTTTTTGTTAGTTCTGTTGCAGCATTGGGAAGAATCCGAACTAATCAAGCCATTAACGAGACCATGGATTGGACAGAAGAAACTTCTAATAGTGAATACGGCAAAACCAAATATCTGGCCGAGATGGAGGTCTGGAGGGGTATTGGAGAGGGATTAAATGCGGTGATAGTGAATCCCGTAATCATTCTAGGATCCGGTGACTGGAGCAAAGGATCTTCTGCTATTTTTAAATCGGCCTATGATCAATTTCCTTGGTACACAGAAGGCAGTAGTGGCTTTGTAGACGTGCTTGATGTAGTAGCTGCTATGCAGGCACTCATGGAATCAGCGATTGGTGCAGAACGTTTTATTTTGAGTGCCGCCAATCTTGGCTATCGCGATGTGTTCAATCTGATTGCTGATGGATTTGGTAAAAAAAGACCACACTTAAAAGTGAGTCCACTATTAGCTGAAATTGTTTGGCGTTTAGAAGGCATTAAATCTATGTTTACAGGTAAGCAACCGCTACTCACCAAAGAAACATCGCGCACAGCAAGAGCCAAAGTTGTTTTTGACAATAGTAAATTGTTAAAAGCAATACCTAGTTTTCAATACCGCGCACCTGTTGATTCCATCAACCGCATTTGTGCTGAGTTGAAAAAAATACATCACTTATAGGAAGCCCCTTACATTGAAAAAGACCCTCCAATATATCTTTGTCCTGCTAAGCGCTGCTTTGTTGCAGACAGCGTTTCTTGCCGCACAAGACATCTCACCAGCACCCAATCCAATAACCCAAAAGCAGGCCATCTTACTGGGTCAATGCTCTCCCAAACTATTGGAGCAAGAACCCTTTGCTAGATGGTTCATACCCAATTTTGAAAAATACCAAGTAGATAGTTCGCTGATTCCTGCACTTAAAAAAGCATTCAAGGGTAAGCACATGGAATTTTTTGTAGGTACCTGGTGCGGAGAAAGCAGGGCCGATATGCCAGGAGTCTTGAAAATTTTACAAGCAGCCCAAGTAGATAGCAGTCAATTCAAAATGATTTTTTTAAATAATAGCATCACCATGAACCGCCAAAGTCCAGGACACGAGGAGCAAGGAAAAAACATTGTTCGCGTGCCTACTTATATTCTCTACAAAGGCAAGAAAGAAATTGGACGAATCATTGATGCACCAGTGGAATCATTTGAAAAAGACCTGTTGAAAATTCTGACCAAAAAAGCCTATACACCACATTTTAGCGAACTAGTTTTGTAAGGTTCTTATACCCTTCCACTATTATCTCTTCACTTTTTCTTCTTCCTCCTCTCTTCACTCTTCACTCTTATCTCTCATCTCTTCACTTCTTCTTCTTCCTCCTCTCTTCACTCTTCACTCTTCACTTCTTCCTCCTCTCTTCACTCTTCACTTCTTCTCCATCACTTTCTTCCACAATTCCGGAATCCGTTTAATCCAAACCAGTTCCCTTCTTTTCAAAGACGCATCTTCTGCGGGATATCCAAAATAAGTCTTGCCACCAGCTAGTGAGGAAGGAACTCCACTTTGAGCCAGAACCACCGCATTAGCCCCAATGGTTAGGGTTTTGCTGACGCCCACCTGACCCCAGAGTACTACACCTTCCTCAATAACGGTTCCACCAGCAATACCAACCTGCGCGGCAAACAAGCAATTCTTTGCAACACTTGTATCATGCCCAATATGCACCATATTATCCATTTTGGTGCCTGCACCAATTCTAGTTTCAGCAGTAACACCTCTATCAATAGTACATCCTGCACCAATTTCTACATAATCTTCAATGACCACATTGCCACAACTCTCCATGCGCTTGTACCAAACATCTCTATTTTTTTTGGTATTGTAGTAGAACGCATCGCTGCCAATCACTGTACCAGCTTGTATGACTACATGGTCTCCAATTATGGTTCCGTCTAACAAAGAAACATTGGGATGTATGATGCTGTTTTTTCCAATCACTACATTTTTTCCAACAAACACATTGGGCATAATTACAGAGCCTTCACCAATGATTAGATCATCACTAATAGATTGATGCGCGGGAGAAAATGGTTTAAAGTGACGCACAATTTTTAAGTAGGCTTCAAAAGGTTCTGCTACCACTAACAATGATTTTCCCTCAGGCAACCTAACTTCTTTTGTGTTGATGATAATATGCGTTGCCGCACTATTCAAACAAGTATCATAGTATTTAGGATGGTCTACAAAAACAAGATCACCTGGTTCAACTTTGTGAATCTCATTAATTCCTGCAACAACTGCAGCAGGATTACCAATCAACTCGGCCCCAATTAAATTGGCCATCCATTCAAGAGAAACGGGTGCTGGAAATTGCATAATGCTATTTTTTGTGCCATTCAAAGGTAATGACTGCCGCTTTGTAGAAATTTTTTTTCCTTGTAAAAAGCCAGTTACCAGAAGGTTTTTTTTGTTTCTCTAACAGATTTTCAGAACAATTATTTTACTAAAATAAAAAAATGGTGTCTTCTAAAACCCTTTATTCATGAACATTTCAGCGATTGATTAAAATAAATACTTGCAAAATTCACTTACAAAATTCTTGAAAATGCCCGCTACAAAAGGTCTGAGAAACTGGGCAATCCACACCCCGCTTGAAAAATGTTAATAAACTTGTTTAAAAAAAATTTTGCTTTGGTTAAAAGGTTAATTAATATTGTGAGAGGAAATTTAATTTCCTGGTACTTACTAACCCATCTATATACAAAGTCTCGCTTCTGCGGGACTTTTGTTTTATATGCATCAGTACTTCAAAATATACAAACCCTTCCAAGTACTTTCACAGTTTTCACCAGAGGGAGACAAGCAAACCTTATCTGATTTTTTTAAAGTTCCCAAGGACGTTTATCCAGTAGGAAGATTAGATTTTGATAGTGAAGGTTTGTTGTTGCTCACCAATAACAAACAAATCAATCATCGTTTATTGCATCCCAATTTTCAACACCAACGTTCTTACTTGGTACAAGTAGATGGAGCCATTACAGATGATGCCATTGAGCAATTAAAAAAAGGATTGGAAATAAATGTGGATGGAAAAACACATCAGTGCAAACCATTACTTGCAAGAATATTAGAACAAGATCCTGAACTACCAGATAGAAATCCGCCTATCCGTTTTAGAAAAGAGATTCCCGCACCTTGGATAGAACTCATTCTAACGGAAGGAAAAAACAGACAGGTAAGAAAGATGACCGCCAAAGTTGGATTTCCCACTTTGCGTTTGGTGCGTAACAGTATTGAAAAAATTGAATTGGGTCCTATGCAACCCGGAGAAATCATAGAACTAACAGAGCAAGAACTCAGACAAAAACTGTTTGGTGGCAAATCGCTTTGATGCATTATTTTTGCGGGTTCCAAGCAAAAGAAAATTATGAGTTCAAACCATTTGTCAGAACAGGAATTGATCCGCAGGGATAAATTGGCCAAACTGCAAGCCGCAGGTATTGACCCCTATCCCGCACCATTGTATCCGGTTTCCCATTTTTCAACCGAGATCAAGGATCAGTTTACTGAAGAAACCAAGGAGCAGTTTGCTGCAGTTTGTGTGGCCGGAAGAATCATGAGTATCAATGACAAGGGTAAGGTATTCTTTATCAAGATTCAAGATAGCAAGGGCATTATCCAGTTATATGTAAAAAGGGATGACCTCTGCCCTGAAGAAGACAAGTCTTTCTGGGACAACGTGGTGAAAAACGGTTTGGACCTAGGAGATATAATTGGTGCCACCGGATATGTATTTATCACCAAAACCGGAGAAACCTCCCTTCATACCCAAACTTTAACCTTACTCACTAAATCGCTCAAGCCATTACCGGTGGTAAAACGTGACGAGGAGGGCAATGTATTTGACGCTGTTACTGACCCCGAATTCCGCTATCGTCAGCGCTACGCAGACTTGATTGTGAACCCACAGGTTAGGGAAACCTTTGTGAAGAGAACCAAATTGTTCAATACCATCCGTGATTTCTTGAACGCACAAGGCGCTTTAGAAGTAGATACGCCTGTGTTACAGAGTATTCCTGGTGGAGCAGCTGCCAGACCCTTTATTTCTCACCATAATGCACTGGATATTCCTTTATACATGCGTATTGCCAATGAGCTCTATCTGAAAAGATTGATTGTGGGTGGATTTGACTGGGTTTATGAGTTTAGCCGCAACTTCCGAAACGAGGGTATGGACCGCACGCACAATCCAGAGTTCACCGTTTTGGAATGGTATACGGCTTACAAGGATTATTTCTGGATGATGGAAACCACCGAGCAATTGTTTGAGAAAATTGCCATGGCCCTACACGGCACCACAGATGTTCCTGTTGGAGACAAGACCATCAGTTTCAAAGCCCCTTTTAAGCGCATCAGCATTTTAGATGCCATAAAAGAGAACACAGGAATTGACGTGAGCGATAAGGATGAAGCTGGCTTGCGCGATGTTTGCAAGCAATTAAATATCTCTGTTCCCAACAATATTGGAAAGGGTAAATTGATTGATGAGCTCTTTGGAAACACCAGCGAACACACTTATATACAACCTACATTCATCATTGACTATCCGGTTGAGATGAGTCCGCTAACCAAGAAACACCGCAGTAAAGCAGGACTGGTAGAGCGATTTGAACTCATGATTAATGGCAAGGAAATTGCCAATGCCTATACAGAGTTGAATGACCCCATTGACCAACGCGAGCGTTTTGAAGAACAGGCCAAACTCATGGAACGCGGAGACGACGAAGCCATGTTTATAGACTATGACTTCTTGCGCGCTTTGGAATACGGTATGCCTCCAACTTCTGGCATTGGTATTGGTATTGACCGTTTGTGCATGCTCATGACCAACCAAGCTTCTATACAAGACGTATTGTTGTTCCCACAAATGCGCCCTGAAAAGACCGATGAAACCACTGAAAAAGACGCTGAATCTGCTTCTTAAAAGCCCTACTAAAACAATTTTAGTATTGAGATTCTAGTGTTTATAATAAATGTTTAAATTTGAGAACCCCCGGTTATGAAAATTAACAGGGGGGTTTTTGTTTTCTGATTAGAATAAATCATCTTGTAGTATCAATTATCCTTTATATGAAACAACTCAACAGCTTTCTGTTCTGCGGTCTGTTGTCCCTGACTGCATTGAACGCACAAAATGCCAAGCCCGCCGCAGGCGGTGCGCCCCAACTGGTAAGCCAGGTAGAGGGAATTAAAGAATTCAAGCTCGGCAATGGGCTTAGGATTCTATTAGTACCAGACAATTCTCAAAACAACCTAGTAGTGAACATCACTTATTTAGTGGGTTCTAGACACGAGGGTTATGGAGAAAGTGGTATGGCACATTTGTTAGAACACATGATGTTCAAGACATCTAAGCGTTACAAAGAAATTAAGAAAGCCATTGCAGACAAGGGTGCAGAAGCCAATGGCACTACTTGGTATGACCGTACCAACTATTATGAAGTAATGCCCGCCAATGACGAGAACCTAAAATGGGCGCTTGACATGGAGTCAGATAGAATGGTGAATAGCCAGATCTTGAAAGAAGAACTCAAGACCGAGTTTAGCGTAGTACGCAATGAATTTGAGTCTGGTGAAAATGATCCAGGCGGTGTGTTACAAGAACGCATTATGTCTACTGCTTATCTCTGGCATAACTATGGTAAATCAACCATTGGTAGCAAGGAAGATATTGAACTAGTGCCTGTTGAAAACCTGCGTGCTTTCTACAAAAAATACTACCAACCAGACAATGCTATTTTGATGGTGGGTGGAAAATTTGACGAGGCAAAAGCCCTGCAGTGGATCCAACAATTCTATGCTGGCATTCCAAAACCTAGCCGTGTGTTGCAAAACACTTATACTGTTGAGCCTGTGCAAGACGGAGAGCGCTATGTAGAACTAAAGCGCGTGGGCGATATTCAATACATGGGTATGCTCTATCATACACCCGCTTATTCTGATAAAGACTTTGTAGCCAACCAAGCGCTGATGCACATCTTAACCAATAACCCTTCTGGGATTTTGTACAAAGCCTTAGTGGAAAAGAAATTGGCAACAGGCATTGGCTCAGACATGCTTTGGTTACAAGACCCAGGCTTTACTTATATACAAGCCGAGATTCCAAAAGAGAAAAGCATTGATTCAGCTAAGACGGTCTTCATGTCTACTTTGGACCAAATTGGTAGCACCAATATTACGCAGGAAGAATTGGACCGTGCCAAAAACGCTTTGATCAAACGGGTTGAAAATACTACTAATAATACCATTGGTTTGAGCATCACCCTCACGGAAGCCATTGGTTCTGGAGACTGGCGTTTGTTTTACTTGAATAGGGATCGCCTAGAAAAACTAAGCCTAGCCGATGTACAAGCAGTGGCCAAAAAATATTACAAACCATCTAACCGTACTTGGGGATTATTTATTCCAGACAAAAATCCAGACCGCGTAAAAGTAGATCCAACAACTGACGTAAGCGCTTTGGTAAAAGACTACAAGGGTAAGGAAGTAAAAAAACAAACCGAGACTTTTGAAACCAGTATTACTAATATTAAAAAGAATACGGTTTACAAAAAATTACCCAATGGGTTCCGCTATGCTTTGCTGAAAAAACCAGCCAAAGGAGAAAAAATCATTGGTAATTTCAAGTTGCACATTGGTAATGAAAAAAGCCTTGAGAACTTGGCAACTGTTTCTAGTTTCACAGCATCTATGTTGCGCAATGGAACTAAGAGCTTGAATAAAAAACAGTTGAACGATAGCCTTGACAAAATTAAATCTCAAATTAATATCGGCGGTGGCGGCAATACCGTGAGTATTAACATTAATACAGACAAAGCGCATTTTGCCAACTGTATGGCCTTGCTCAAAGAGATTCTGTCTAATCCTTCTTTTGACCAAAATGAATTAGACAAAATGATTTCACAAAGCAAAGCTTCTATAGACGCCAACAGAAATGATCCACAATACCGTGCATCTATTTTGGCCGCTCAAAAATCTGAGCGTTATCCCAAGTCTAGTATTTACCATACTTCTGACGCAAACGAATCTATTGCTGATTTGAATGCCGTAAAACGTGCAGACCTTGAAAGCTTCTATAATAGTCATTATGGCTCAAACAATGGTACCGCTGCATTGGTAGGAGAATTTGATCCTGCTGAAGCAGAAAAAGCTATTGCTACTGTATTTAACGGATGGAACACTAGGACCAATTTTGTACGCGTTCCGCAACAATATTTTGATGTGAAAGGTGAAGACCTAACCGTGTTAACGCCCGATAAGGCAAATGCTATGGCACTTGGTTTTATGAATATTCCAATGAATGAAGTAGACCCTGATTATGCTGCATTAACCATGGCCAATGAATTATTAGGAGGTGGTGCTTTTCTTTCTTCTAGGATTCCAAAAAGACTGCGTGAAGCAGAGGGAATGAGCTATGGCGCTGGATCATTCTTCAATGCCGGCTCTAGTGATAAAGTAGCGCAATGGGGAGTTTATGCCATCTTTAATCCTATCTACAAAAATCGTTTGGACTCTGCTTTAAAAGAAGAAATTACTAAAGCATTAGACAAAGGTTTCACAGATGATGAATTGAAAAAATCTACCGACTCTTGGATGCAAGGTAGAAAGATTGGATTGGGTGTTGATGGTCAATTAGCCAACCTGCTAGAATCTTATCAGTACCTAAATCGTGACCTTACTTGGTATACCGATTTTGAAAAGCAAATCACTTCTTTGAAATTGCCACAAGTAAATGCGGCTTTGAAAAAATACATTGATCCCAAAAAATTGATCCTAGTTTATGGTGGAGATTTTGAAAAGAAAAAATAACCCAATACTCCCCCACCAACAATAAAACAAAAAGGGCTGCAGAAAATCTGCAGCCCTTTTTTATAAAATAATTTTCCACTCTACCCTTCCTCACATTCTTCACTCTTATCTCTTCACTTTCTTTTCCTCCTCTCTTCACTCTTCACTTTCTTTTCCTCCTCTCTTCACTCTTCACTCTTCACTCTTCACTTTCTTCTTCCCCCTCTCTTCACTCTTCACTACTTTAGTCTCTATAGTTCAACGCCGGCTTTCTATCCCCCAACAGGGCCTTGTATTGGTAGTCTCCACGCGCTTCTTTAAATTCTGCTTTTGCTTTTTCAATCAATGCTGGCTGTGTAAATAAATCAATAGCAGTAAGCGTCATGGTTTTAGCCGCTACCAGCATCCCCTTGGTGCCAATCTCGGTTCCGCCACAAGCCACCGCCTGCCAGCTATGCGCAGGTGTTCCTGGAATCCAAGTAGCAGCTTCCATTCCAACAGTAGGAACTGCATAACTTACGTCGCCCACATCGGTGCTGCCACCTCCTGCATCTACTACTGCTTGCAAAGGTTTTACCATAGCCGCATTGGCTATTTCAGGTGCTTTAAATGTGAAACTGCTTTGTAGTTTTTTTCCAAAAGCTATTTCTTCTGCGCTGTATTGCACACCGCCTACTTTTTCTAAATTCTGTTGCATGTTTTCTGCCAAAGTTCTGTTGATCAGTAGGTCATGGGTTCCGCCAATGATCTCATAGTCAACATTGGTTTCTGTTCCCATGGCTGCTCCTTTGGATGCTTTAACCAATCTTTCAAAAATAGATACCACTTGATCACGCTTGGGGTGACGCACATAATAAAACACTTCAGAAAAATCAGGCACTACATTGGGTGCTTTACCCCCTGCAGTAATCACATAGTGAATCCTGGTTTCTTGGGGTACGTGTTCGCGCATCATGTTGACCATATTGTCCATGGCTTCTACACCATCCAAGGCTGATCGGCCTCTTTCTGGAGACATAGATGCGTGTGCGCTTAAACCTTTGAATCTAAATTTAGCAGATGTATTGGCCAGGGCCGATGTCATGGTAATACTATTAGCGTCTCCTGGGTGCCAATGCACAGCCACGTCTACATCATTGAATAATCCTGCACGCACCATATACACTTTACCACTACCACCTTCTTCTGCAGGGCAACCAAATACTTTTACGGTACCGGTTAATTTTTTGGCTTCTATGAGCTTTTTAATTTCAATACCTGCAGCTACCGATGCCGTTCCAAACAAGTGGTGACCACAACCATGTCCAGCATCCTGACCAGCAATTGGTGTTTTTTCTGGATTAGCTTGTTGTGCCAAACCGGGCAAAGCATCGTATTCAGCTAAAATAGCAATCACGGGTTTACCGCTTCCATAAGTTGCCACAAAAGCGGTTGGGATACCCGCAACACCTGCTTCTACTTGAAAGCCCGCTTCTTTTAAATGCTGCTGATGCAAGGCCGAGCTCTTCACTTCTTTGTAGCCTACTTCAGCGTATTTCCAGATTTGCAAAGCCGTGGCTTTGTCTGTTTCATAACTCGCTTGCAAGTCTTGCAGTGCTACAGTTTTTAAAAGGTCGGTGGGATTGGCTGCTACCGTTTTAGGTTTTTTCTGTGCCAAAGCTAGCATCACTATCAAACTCAAGGATGCAGTACAAATCAATTTTCTCATAGCTAGTTTATTTATACAAAAAGGTCTGGGTACAATTGTGCACCAGGAACAACGGAATATTTAGATAAATCGGTAATGCCTTCTCCAGCCAATACCTCTTCATCAATAAAGGTATTGCCCGTACACTGTGATGCATTTTTCTTTAAAATAAAATACACGGCGTCTGCAATAATTTCTGGCGTACGGCTCATTTTAGCTAGTGCTTCGCCACCCAACAAATTGCGTACTGCTGCGGTATCAATGGTGGTTTTGGGCCAAAGGGCATTGGCAGCAATACCTGCTCCTTTAAATTCTGCAGCCCAACCCAGCGCCAGCATACTCATGTTGAACTTGGTAATGGTATAAGCAATATGTCCACCCATCCATTTTGGAATCAGGTTAATGGGAGGAGATAAGGTAATAATATGTGGGTTCTTCCCCTTTCTCAAATAGGGTAAGCAGTGCTTGACTACCAAGAAAGTGCCACGCACATTGATGCTCTGCATCAGGTCAAAACGCTTTGATTCGGTTTGTTCTGTTGGTGTAAGAGAAATGGCTGAAGCATTGTTGATGACTACGTCAATGCCTCCAAAACGTTCAACGGCTAGTTGCACCATTTGTTGAATCTGTTCCTCGTTGCGAATATCCACTTGAACGGCAAGTGCTTTTCCGCCAGCTGCCTCTACTTCTGCAGCGGCAGAATAAATGGTTCCGCCTAAACGAGGGTCTTCATCAACTGATTTGGCTGCAATGATAATATTGGCTCCTTCTTTGGCAAGACGGATGGCCATGGCTTTTCCAATTCCCCTGCTAGCGCCGGTAATCAGGATGGTTCTGTTTTGAAATGGCATATGATAGTGGTTAGATACTCAATTTAGCAAATCCAACTTACCAACCTAAGAAATCTTTGATAACGGATTCAGTTTCTGCGCATGCCTTGTCTAAGTCATGGTTCACTATACAAACGTTGAACATATGGTTAAAGCTAATTTCATAAGCCGCTTTGTTTACCCTAGTAGCCAAGGTTTCGGGAGTTTCCGTACCCCGGCTCTCCAACCTTCTTTTGAGTTCTTCCACAGAGGGGGGTTCTATAAATATGGAAAGACTGCTTCCTTTAAATTGTTCCTGCACATGAACAGCCCCTTGTACGTCTATGTCTAACATGGGGGTTTTACCTAGAGACCAGATGCGCTCCAACTCTGCATGCAAGGTACCATAGTACTTGCCCTCATACACCATTTCCCATTCTATAAAAGCATTTTCAGCAATTTTCTGCTTAAAATCCGCTTCGCTAATAAAATGATAATCCACCCCATCTTGTTCTCCCGCCCTTGGTTTACGGGTTGCTGCCGAAATAGAGAAAGCCAGGTTGGGATATTTTCTCAGAAGATAACGGGTAATGGAAGTCTTACCAGCTCCAGAGGGAGCAGTAATGATAATTAGTTTGTTTTGGCTATTGGCCATGCGAGGGATTTGATGCAAAGAAACGCATTTTATTATTGTTGACCTGAAATGGGAAGTTGCACAGTAGCTGCTACCTGTTGATCATTAATATTGGTGAGACTCAATACCGGTGCACTAGCGTAGAAAAGTCGGAAACGTTTGTTCAGATTGACTATACCAATACCCTGCCTACCCATATCTTCCTGGGCTTGAATCTGACCGGTATTGATCACGGTAATGAAGAGTTCCTCTCCTATTTTCTTTACTTCTACCTGTACATGCCCACCTTTGACCAATTTGCTAATGCCATGCTTGATGGCATTTTCTGCCAAGTTTAGCAAGATACTGGGGGGCACCGTTATTTCTAGGGCTTCTGGGTCAACCTCTACCGTAAATTCCAAGCGCTCTTCAAACCTAATTTTCTCTAAAGTCAAATAGTCCCTTACTATATCAGCTTCTTGTTGCACGCTGATAAATCGTTGCTTTTCATAGTTGAGGGTATGACGCAACAATTGAGACAAGAGGGTGGTAGCTGTTCGGGCTTGCTCCCCATCGGTGATGATCAGGGAGCGGATACTATTTAAGGCATTGAACAGAAAATGGGGATTCAATTGCAAACGCAGAATTTCTAGTTGAGCGGTTTGAAGCTCCAAAGCAGTATGCAATTGTTTTACATCGGCCTTGGCCTTATGGTATAAAAACTTTGAAATATGGTACATCAATAACCAAACTGCCAAGTAGCGGCTCCAGTTAATGACGTTCATGAAAAAGTTCAGGTTCCAAAAAGCAATCCTAGAACTATGTTTAATCAGGTAGAAGAAGAAAGTGCCAGTTAGGGGAATGATCAAAGACAAACTAACCCAAGAAACCAGCATCCAGAAAAACTGCATCAGGTAAGTGCGCATAAAAAAATTGCTCTGGTTAATAATATAACGGTACAAATGGGTGTAGAGCATGGCAATGACCGTAAGACCTGAAAGCGATAGAAAATCTGGGATGGTAAAAAATCCCAAGCCTATATAATTGATCAATTCATAGAACAACATGGCCAACCAGCCGCAGGCTTGAAAAACCCAATAAAGGGTTTTTCGGTTTACTTTGTCTAAACGCAGGGGTTGTTTTTTATTGTTAGGATTGGGCATAGTTACCATTCATTAAACAAATATGGGAGAATTTTTCCATCTCATTCCAAAATCTATTTTTTACCAATAAACGCACTTAAACGGGGTAAAATGCTGGTGAAATCATAGAAAATCGCCCCTTTTTATCAAATTTTCAGGTTGTTTGCCTTAACTTGTTTGTCAGAAAAAACGATTGCCCCATGGGATGGTTCTGGAAAACCGCTTTTAGGTTGAGTGGCTGGCGCTTGCGCGATGCCTATCCCAAGGGGATTGACAAAGCAGTGCTCATTGTTGCACCACATACCAGCGCCTGGGACTTTCCCTTAGGGCTGGCAGCTAGATCTTATCTTAATTTAAAGCATACCCACTATTTAGGGAAGGAAGAACTCTTTAAAGGCCCCTTTGGTTTTCTGTTTAGGGCCACTGGGGGCGTTCCGGTAAACCGATTCAATAGGGAGAAAATGGTGGACCAAGTTGTAACGCTTTTTAAAAGCCATGACCAATTTATACTAGCACTATCACCAGAAGGTACCCGCAAAAAAGTGGAAAGACTTCGTACCGGTTTTTACCATATTGCCAAAAAAGCTGAACTGCCCATTGTGATGGTGGGTTTTGATTTTTCTAAAAAAGAGATTAGCATTGCCCCACCCTTTTTTGCAGGTGAAGACCAAGCCGCTGATTTTAGAAAGATTATTCAGTTCTTTGCTCCAATCAGGGGAAAGATTCCGGAACTGGGATTGGAGCATCTTTTGAATCAAGAATCTATAACAGCTCATTCACAAAACAACCATAACGCTATATAGCCAATCACCTCCTTAAAAAAATACATGCAATTCAGCCATAACCCCCCCTCAATTATTGATTATTTTTGCAAATACGAAATAGAAAAACCAGATTCCCTCTTCCTATCGGAGCCCGTAAATGGCGTTTATCAGGAATTTACCTGGAAAAGTGCTGGGGCAGAAATTAGGAAAATGGCGGCTGTTTTGGAGCAAAAAGGGCTCAAAAAGGGCGATAAAGTGGCAATTTTGAGTAAAAACTGCGCTTTTTGGGTAATGGCGGATTTAGCCATTTTAATGGCAGGATGTGTGCCGGTTCCCCTTTATCCTAACTCTATGCCTCAGAGTTTGAACCAGATTTTAATCCATAGTGATAGTCAACTTATTTTTATTGGCAAACTTGATAATCCTAGCTTATTGCAAGAGGCTGTTCCTGATGGGATGCCCCAAATCAGCTTTCCTTATTACCCCATTGCAGGCACAGAAGTTTGGACAGACCTGACCAGTAACCAGGAACCACTTCAAGGAAAACCGCTAATTAACCCGGAAGATTTGGCTTGTATCATCTATACTTCCGGAACCACGGGCATGCCCAAGGGTGTGGTTCATAAATTTGAATCCATGAGTTTTGCGGTGGATGCTTTTTTGAAAACCAACCCAACGCTTAGAAAAGAAATTTTTTTCTCTTACCTACCACTTTGCCATGTGGCTGAGAAAATGCTGGTGGAATGTGGTACCATTTTCACGGGAAGCAGCATGTATTTTGTGGAATCTATGGATAGTTTTACAAAGAACCTGCAACATACCAGACCCACGGTTTTTTTGGCGGTTCCCCGAATCTGGGAGAAAATGCGGGAGGAAATTTTGAAAAAAATGCCCCAGGCCAAATTGGACAGAATTCTTCGAATTCCGCTGATTTCTACCCTTTTTAAGCGGGTTTTGCGCAAAAAACTGGGGTTTTCTAGGGCAAATTTCATTTTTACGGGTGCATCGCCCATTAACCCTTTGCTCTTAGCATGGTTTAAAAAACTAGATATTGAAATTATGGAAGCTTATGGGATGACGGAGAATATGGCCCTATCCCATGCCAATAAAAAGGGGCAAATCAAATTTGGTACCGTGGGCAGTTCCTACCCAGGCGTAGAAGTGAGACTTGGGGCCGACCAAGAGGTTCAGGTAAAGAGTAAGGCCTCCATGGTGGGCTATTATAAAGAACCGCAGCTCAGTGCTGAATCTTTTATAGACGGTTACCTGCGCACGGGAGATCAGGGTTCATTAGACGCCGATGGTTTCCTAACCATTATTGGTAGAACCAAGGACCAGTTCAAAACCAGTAAGGGTAAATACGTGAGTCCAGCCCCCATTGAAAGCAAAATCTTAGAACATCATTTAATTGATCAGGCCTGTGTAGTAGGACACGCTATGCCAAGTGCCATGGTCATTTGTATGCTATCGCCGCAAGGCCGAGAAGAAAACGCTTCCAATCTAAGCCTTGCACTAGGCGAACACCTGAAAAAAGTGAATGAACAGTTGGAGACGCATGAAAAATTGAGCAAGATGATTCTGCTCAAAGAAGAGTGGACCATTGACAACGGAATCTTGACACCCACCCTTAAAATTAAACGCAAATCGGTTGACCAGCAATACCAAGAAAACTATGAAAACTGGCAGGCCCAACCTGAGCCGGTTCTCATTCTATCATGATTTGGTCAATTTAATCCAAAAACTACGCTAACACACAATTTTAGCTCTTCAGATTCGTTTTCAATAGTAATTACGGTAAAAACTAAGTTATGAAAACGAGAAACTATGTTGTATTGGGAGTGGCTTCGCTATTCCTATTTTCTTGCGTGAGCCAGAAAAAAATGAGACAGGCAGAGGTCAAATTCGGCGAATTGAATGGTGCTTATGCTGAATTGAAAGAAAAATACAAAGCTTGCCAAGACGATCAAACAGATTATAAGAGCAAGATTGCTGCGCTAAATACCCAGAAATCTGCTTTAGAATCATCTAATGCAGACCTGAAAAATCAGATTGACTATCTGAAACAGAACAATAATACGGTGCTAAATCAACTAAAAGACCTTTCTGTAGTTACTGGTTCTCAGGCAGAAAGCATTAAGAAGTCTTTAGAGAATATTGGATCTAAAGATATTTATATCAAGGATTTACAAGGATCCATTGCCCGCAAAGATTCTTTAAACATGGCTTTGGTAATGAACCTCAAGGGCGCTATTGGCAACTTGGATGACAAAGACATTAATATTAAGGTTGACAAAGGCGTGGTTTATGTAGATATTTCTGATAAGCTTTTGTTCAAGAGTGGTTCTTATGACGTGACTGACAGAGCCAAAGAAGTCTTGGGTAAAGTTGCCAAAGTGTTGAATGCACAACCTGAAATAGAATTTTTGGTAGAAGGACATACTGATTCAATAGCTATGAAAAGCGCTGCTATTAATGACAATTGGGACCTAAGTGTAAAACGCGCTACTACTGTTGTTCGCATTTTGCAAACCACTTACGGTCTTGATCCAAAACGTATGACTGCTGCTGGTAGGGGTCAATACCTGCCTTTGGCCGATAACGCTACTGCAGAAGGTAGAGCTGCCAACCGCAGAACTAGAATTGTAATCTTGCCTCAGTTAGATCAGTTCTTCAAACTGTTGGAACCCAAAAAATAAGCAACTTACTACTAACCCTTTCCCAATAAGGCCATCCCAACGGATGGCTTTTTTTTATATAGAACAAAGATGCAGCAAAGGATTCCCTTAGGTGTATGGTTGGGTATTACCCCTATTTAGTGATTTCTTCAAACCCACCGGTTTGTTTGTTCTTACGCACATTATTCCAATGAAAATATCGGCCATTCATGGCCACATAGACCCCATGAGGTAGGGCTTGTACAAAGGCCAGAGCGCTTCCCAAGTTAAAAAGTCCGTCTGAACTACCAAATTTATAAGGAATCATGGCGCCGGTAAGCACAATAGTTTTGTCTTTGTTTTCTGCGGCCAACACTGCTGCGGTTTCGGCCATGGTATCTGTTCCGTGGGTAATCACAATCAACGATTCCTCTGCCGATTGGCACTGACGAGCAATCAACTCTCGGTCATCCTGGGTCATTTCTAAACTGTCAATCATCATCAAAGTGCGGATGTCTACGTCTACCCGGCACCTACCCAGTTGCAACAGTTCCTGAATATGGGTGTCTTTAAAATAGAGCTGCCCATTGAGTTCATTGTATTCCTTGTCAAAGGTTCCGCCGGTGATAAAAATACGTATGGCCATGGTATGGGTTTGAAACACGAAAATACAGCAATTAAACGCCAACAAGGGTTGCGGTTCTATCAAGTAAACAAGCATTTTACCAATGATCTCTCGCCGCTCCTTGATTAAAGTTTATCGTAGAGGGCGCGGAGTTTTTCGCGGGTCATGATTTTTTCCCAGTCTTTTCCAAGCGCATTTTCCCAAAGTGGTTTCATGCCTAGTGATACATTCATCATCTTGTCAAAGTCCTCTTCGCTCAAGTTTTTACAAATGCCTTGAGGAATTTCTATGTTGTTCTTCTCCACCATGTATTTAAATTCCTTTACTCCGGCAGGATAATATTCTTCCAAATGGTTCATTACAATACAGTTACCCACTCCGTGTTTGGTACCCAATAAATAACTCAGACCATAACTCACGGCGTGCGCCACACCCACTTGAGAATAAGCAATGCTCATACCACCAGCATAAGAAGCCATCATCAATTGGTCATCGGATTCCTCATCCCAATGGTCTTTGTCTACATAAATTTTCTGACAGAGCTGCAAGGCTTTCTCACCATAGCTCTTGCTAAACTCGTTTAAGAATGTGCCTTCCAAACTTTCAATACAGTGAATATAACAGTCCATACCCGTGTAAAAACGTTGGTTGGCTGGCGCGTCTTTGGTTAATGCTGGGTCTAATACAATTTGGTCAAAGGGCGTAAAGTCTGAGTTCATCCCTAGTTTGCGCACGGGTCCAGTTAATACCGTAGTGCGGCTAACTTCTGCTCCGGTTCCACTCAAAGTTGGAATCCCTGCTTTGTATACGCCAGGAAATTTGACAAGGTCCCAACCTTGGTAATCCGCAGAAGATCCCGGGTTGGTCATCATCAAAGAAACGGCTTTGGCCAAGTCCATGGCTGATCCACCGCCAATTCCAATGACCCCGCTGATGGTGCCAAATTCCTCTTTTAATCCTTGGGCCAATTTATCTACCTGCGTAGTCTTTGGTTCATAAGTAACGTCTACAAATATGATCTTGTCCTTGCCTCTCAGAGGAACCCTACTGGCCAGTGCTTTGCCTTCAAAAAAATGGTCAACCAAAAAAATCATAGGGGCCTCGCCTTTGCGTTGGGGCGCCAAAATTTCATCCAATTGGTTAAAGGATCCGCGGCCATAAACCACATAACTCACCATTTTAAAATTCCTGAAGCTAGACATAGTTGTTGCTTTTACTAAATAAGAATTCAAAGATACAACTTAGGGGGATTCGGGGATGGGTGCCAATTTTTGGTTTGATTTTTAACAACACTAAAAAAAATTAATTGAAAAAAAATCCATTTGTCTTAGACATTCAGTTTATTTAATGCCTATTATATGGCGGCGTAATCTATAAACTACCAATAACCAAATGAAGCATCTAATCATTGCTATTTTCGGGATATGGATGTTGACTCAAGGCAGGGCACAGCCCAATAATTCCACAAAGTATAAAACTATGGCCATGGGTTTGTTTACTCCAATTATGTCCAATGGCGAACAGGACACTGTAGCCATTTTGATACAAGACAATATCCACGTTTTCAAAACAACTTCTCATTCTGTAACATTTATTTCGAGCGAGAATGATTTATCTAATGAAAGGAAAAAAGAGCAAAATATTTTATATAAATATTTTGCTTTTGATAAAATAAGTGGTGTAGGATACGAAATTATTGGAGGGTCCTTTCAAAACAAGTTGCACTTGGATAGTTTTTTGGTTCAACGTTTTCCCCAGTATTCTTCAGATACTTCCATTAATCTTGAAAACTATATCTATTTAAAAGACTCAACCAAGGAATATGATTTGATTGAAACCTTTTTAAGTAAATCAAAAGAAAAATACAAGTATCCGGATTCTACTATCTTATTCTATAATTCAAAATTTCAGGATATAGAATATGGATTAAACATAAGAAAAGAAAAACAGTCTCAAATCAATAAGAAACTTCAGAAAATAAAACTTATCTATATGATTGATGAAAAAGATTTAAAAGAAAACGCTTTATCCAATCAAATGGTGATCTCTATAGAATTAATGGATCTTCCTAAAAAAGATTTGGATCCTCTTTTAAAAATAGCAGATAGGGCCAAGCAATATTTTGCATCTTCAAGAAATGCTCAGTGAACAGACCCCATTTTCCAAAATTGAATCCCTTCAAATTGGCTGATGCCGCCATTGCTAAAGAGTTTGATACCGGTATCGCTGGGTTCAGGAAAAATTTGCGCATAGGACGATGCCCATGGCTAGGATACTCGCGGCAATTCTCATTGCAATTGTTTTTCAAGGTCTTCCAAACTCACGCCCTTTGTTTCTGGCATACTGGTCAAGACCCAGATTAATTGCAAGATCATCATGCCTGCAAAAAATGCAAAAATGGGCCAGGGATTGTCTTTAAAAATACCATTTTCACTATCCAAGAATACGGGTGTGATCAGCGTGATAATGGCAGCAAATACCCAGTGTACGCTGGCGCCAAAACTCTGACCAGCACTGCGAATTTTATTGGGAAAGATTTCTGAGATAAATACCCAGATGACTGCACCCTGTCCTACGGCGTGTGCTGCAATAAAGAGCAATAAAAAGCTCATCAAAAACACTGGACCTGTTCCTCCATAAAAGGCATAAGCCACCATACTCAAACTAAAAATATAACCCAGTGATCCAATGAGCAATAGTGTTTTTCTACCCAATCTATCAATCAAATAAAGACCTACAAACGTGAAGATTAAATTGGTTCCACCAATGGCAATGGAATTAAACAAAGATTCTTTTGCAGCAAGACCTGCTTTTTCTAAAATCTCTGGTGCATAGTATAAAATAAAATTGATACCCGATACCTGATTAAAAAAGGCAATCATAAATGCTAGGTAAATCACTTTCTTGTGTTTGCTGCTAAAGAAGTCAGCAGCTTTACCAATACCACCTTCGGTTTGGTTGGCCATCATAATACTAGCAACTTCTCCTTCAATATCTTCCACACCAATTTCTTCCAAGACTGCTCTTGCAGCGGGCAAGTCATTCTTGTTTGAGATGAGCCATCTTGGGCTTTCTGAAATCCCAAATACCAATGCTGTATAGATAATGGATGGAACAGCTAGTACACCCAACATCCATCGCCAGTCATCGGCACCGCCAACTCCTTGCAAAAAATAATTAGAGAGAAAAGCAACTAATATTCCAAAGACAATATTGAATTGGTACAAAGCACCCAAAGTACCACGGGTCTTGGGTGTAGAAATTTCTGAAATATAAATAGGTGCTACTACAGAAGATACCCCAATGCCAACACCTCCCATAAATCGGAAGAAGGAAAACACATAGGGATCATTGGCTAGTGCAGATCCAAAAGCAGAGACCGCAAATAAGATTCCCACCCAAAGTAAGACTTTTTTTCTGCCATATTTTTCTGTAGGAATTCCTCCAAACAAGGCACCTACCACCGTTCCCCAAAGGGCCATTGACATGATAAAAAATCCATGAAACAGAGGACTAGTATGCCAGAGTTCTTTAATGGGTTGATTGGCTCCGGAAATAACTACGGTATCAAAACCAAAAATAAATCCGGCAAGCGCTACTACAATGGACCAGCGCAGAAGTTTGTTGTTGTTCATATGCAATCGTTCTTGGAACAGTAAGATAAGCAAAGCCTGAGACATTTGCCTCATGCATTCGCCCTCAAACGATTGCTGTGAAAATCTAGGATTTATGTAAAAGACTTGCCGCTTTAACCAAGTCTTCAGGCGTGTCAATTTCTACACCCATATATTCCGTCACCACCATCTTTAGAGGAATCCCATATTCTAAGTAGCGCAGACATTCAATTTTTTCTGCGGCTTCTAGGGGCGTCATGGGCCAATTGGTAAATTGCATGAGTGCCTCTTTCCTGAATGCATAGACACCAATATGTTCGTAATAAGTAATGGCTAATTCCTGATTGCGGGGATAAGGGATCACACTTCGAGAAAAAAACAGGGAGTTCATATTGCGATCCACCGCCACTTTTACATAGTTGCTGTCTTCAATATTTTTCTGGTCTTTCAAGACTTGCATTAAAGAAGCCACTTGCACTTTTTCAGCTTCTGCACCCTGAAATACTTCCAATAATTTTTCCAAAGGTTGGCGTTGCACAAAGGGTTCATCGCCCTGCACATTGACAATAATGTCTATGTCTAAACCCGCTGCGGCTTCAGCAATTCTATCACTTCCACTTTCGTGTTCACGCTGACTCATGATGGCTTTGCCGCCATTGCCCGTGATCTCTCTATAAATGAGCTCGCTATCTGTAACCACATACACGTCATCAAATAAACCGGTTGCCAACGTATTGTCATAGGTATGACGGATCACGGTTTTGTCTCCCAGGGGCTGCATGAGTTTGGCTGGAAAACGCGTGGCTGCATATCTGGCGGGAATAAAAGCGGCGATCTTCATGAACAGGGTTTTTACAAAGAAACAGCTATCGGCTCAATAATCCGTTTTCAGTTTCCCATCAAAAGGAACCTTTAACTGAAAACCCAGGTTCTCATCCTTACTATTGTCCAACACATCTAAGCCATATTTAACTTGGTCAATGGGTGTATGATCATAGGTTTGAAAGATTCTGTCCCAGATAGAAAAAATATTGCCATAATTGCTATCGGTTTGAGGGCGTTCAAAATGGTGGTGCACTTTGTGCATATTGGGAGAGATGATTACCCAACTCACTGCATCGTCTAGCCACTGTGGCAAACGAATATTGGCGTGGTTAAACTGAGAGAGTACGGCACTCATGCTTTGGTATAACATGACCAACCACATGGGTGCCCCACAAATAATGGTGGCCAACACCGCAAACACAGCGCGGAAAACACTTTCACCGGGGTGATGTCTATTAGCTGTAGTAGTATCTACATGGGTGTCTGCGTGGTGTACCATATGGAATTTCCACATCCACTTTACTTTGTGTTCTATAAAATGAATTAGGTAAGCACCTATCAAATCCATGAGTAATAAACCCAGGATCATAAACAACCAGACTGGCATTTCCATCAACTGCATCAGTCCATATCTTTTACCCACCACCCAATCACTGGCTTTGACCAACAACAAGGCAAAGGCAAAATTGATGACAATGGTAGTGATGGTAAAAAAGATATTCACCGCAGCATGACGCCATTTCTGGTATTGAAATTTAAACAAGGGAACCGCCCCTTCAATGATCCAGAAAAAGCTGATCCCACCCGCCAAAATCAGGGCCCTATGTAAACTGGGAATGGTTTCAAAATAGTGTACAATGCTTTCTACCATGGCTGCAAGCGATTAGGCTTCAATATACAAACTATTCAAGTTGCAAAATTCCCTTGTTGAACCAAATAAGCACAAAAAAAAGGCCGTCTCAAACGAGACAGCCTTATCAATTCAGTTGTAAAAATATTAGTTATTCAACATCAATGGCATCACCAACATGAGTAGGTCTTCGCCTTCTGCTTGTTCGGTGGGCTTGATCAGACCAGCTTTGGTGGGAGTAGATAATTCCATCTTCACGTCGTCTGTGTCTGCTGCGTTGAGCATTTCAATTAAGAACTTGGCATTGAAAGCAATTTGCAGGTCTTCGCCATCATACTGGCAATTCATGCGTTCGTTACCTTCAAAACTAAAGTCCACATCCTGTGCAGCTAGTTGCAATTCGCTACCGCTGATATTCAATGCCACTTGGTTGGTGCTCTTGTTAGAGAACACGTTCACGCGGCGCAGGGCTCCTTGAAAATCGGCCTTGCTCACAATCAACTTATATGGATTGTCAGTTGGGATAACTACTTTATAATCAGGGAAACGCGCGTCAATTAATCGGCAAATCATTTGTGTAGAACCGTGCTGCACAAATAAGTGGTTGCCATTATAGCTCACAGTTAGTTCGTCTTCGTTATCAGGCAAAGCATTCTTCAACAGGTTCAAAGGCTTCTTAGGAACAATAAAGCTATCTACCTTACTAGCCTTGGTATCAGTGCGTCTGTAACGAACCAAACGGTGTGCGTCTGTAGCAACAAACTGAACCCCGTCTTTGGTTAATTCAAAGAATACGCCAGTCATGGCGGGTCTAAGGTCATCGCTGCTCACTGCAAACAATGTCTTGTTGATGGCAGTTAACAAAGCGCTACTAGACATGGTAAAACCGGTAGTGTCATCGGCAGCTGGCTCTTTTGGAAAATTGTCTGGATTCTCACCCATCACTTTGTACTTTCCATTATCGCTGGTGATTTCAACCGCAAAGTTTTTATCAATATTGAAAGTGAGCGGTTGTTCGGCAATATTCTTTAGGGTATCCAATAGAATTTTTGCAGGAATACAAACTTTTCCATTGGCCTTGCTTTCAACATCCATCTGTACGCGCATCACGGTCTCAAGATCGGTGGCTACTACATTCAATTTTTTATCCTCAATTTCAAAAAGGAAGTCTTCCAGTATGGGCAATACCGTATTAGCATTGATGACACCGCTGATCTGCTGCAGGTGTTTTAACAGGGAAGAGGAAGAGACAATGAATTTCATTCTGCAGAATTTAGGTTGCAACAAACCTACTGTAAAATGTTAATATTCCACCATTTGAAATGGATGATTCTAAACAGATTTCTAGTAATGTGAATGAGTTGTGGATTGATATGTAAGAAAAACCTAATTAGCAAGCACAGAAAGCAGTTCTCGGTATTTGTCTCTGCTAATGGGCTTGATTACATAATCCGTAACGGATTCATAGGTTTTAGACTTCTGGATATCGCTATCATCTACTGAGGAGCTCACCATATAAACCACAATTTGCTTGGGTAAGTCTTTATAGAACAGTGAGAAAGTCTCTAAAAACTCCCATCCGTTCATCACGGGCATATTAATGTCTAGGAAAATAACATCAGGAAGGTTTTCGGGAGTCTGGTTTTCGGGGCTAATAAGGAAATCTATGGCTTCTTGTCCGTTGAAAAAAGTTTTGATACTACTGGTCAGACCGGTAGCTTCTAAAATCATTTTAGCCGTAAACTGGTAGATTTTATCATCGTCAATCAAACAAATATTGTGGCGAACATCACTCATACTACTTGCGTTATTGGTTTAATTTGCAAACGGAACTAACGGTAGGGTGGTCCTTACAAATATAATGTTCTTATATTCCAACGTCAAACTAATTTAATGCGTAAAAACTTGGGTCCCGAACAGGCATTACAAAAAATTAGGCAATATTGCGCCTATCAGGAGCGGAGCCATGCCGATACCAAGGACAAACTCTATAGTATGGGTTTGTATAAAACAGATGTAGAAAAAATCCTGTCCACCCTGATTGAAGAGAATTATTTGAATGAAGAACGTTACGCCCAGCAGTATGTGGGCGGTCATTTTAGACAGAAAAAATGGGGAAGGGTCAAGATAGAAGCAGCCCTCAAACAAAAAAGGGTCAGTGCTTATAATATTCGAAAAGCCATGAAAGAAATAGAAGAAGGGGCTTATTTGGATTGCTTGGCCAAACTTGCCTCTGGAAAATGGGTACTCCTAAAAAAAGAACAATACCTTAATCGAGTAGCCAAAACCACTAGCTTTTTATTGCAAAGAGGATTTGAACTCCATCTGATTCAAAGCGCAATTGCTAGGATCAGGTCTACCAATGAAGATTAATGGTACCTTGATCAAAATTTCCCTAATGCTCCGCCTACTGCTTTTGGCCCTATTTTCTTCCCTATTATCTCTGCCAAAACAAGGATCTGCCCAACGCAACGAATTGTCTTTTACTTCCGAAAATGACGCGTATCTTCTCCAGTACCACGATGCTTATTATACCAATGGCTTTATGCTACAATATAACAGGGCCACAGCCAGCAAAAAACACAAAAAGATTCAAAGCCTAGAAATTGGTCAGCAGATTTATACACCAGTTAACAAAGAGATAATTCCCATCAAGAATATTGACCGCCCCTATTGTGGCTATCTCTACTTGAAATTTCAGGAAACCCAATTTCTACAGAATACGGGATTCCTGCGTTGGTCAGCCAGTCTTGGCTTATTGGGCAAGCAGTCCGGAGGAGAATCCTTACAAACAAGCTTCCATGGCTTATTCAAATACAAAAAATTTAAGGGCTGGGATTATCAGGTAAATGATGCTACCAGCTTCAACTTGGGTATGCTTTTAGCACCCACAAGCTGGCAACCAACCCAAAAGTTTAAAGCAGTTCCCTTAATCAAAGCCAATTGGGGCAATGCTTTTGTGAATGCTGGTGCTGGCGCGATGTTTGTTTTGGGTATTTTTGAACAAAACCATCGTTCTGCTTTGTGGAATGCTAGGGTGTCAGAGGGCGATGCTGGATTTGAACAGGAGATAGAATGGTTTTTATTTGCCCAACCCGAATGGACCTGGCAACAATACAATGCCACCATACAGGGCGTAAAAAATGCAGCAGTAGGAAATGCTATTCTATCCAACCCCTTACCCTGGGTGTTTCAACAAAGCATTGGACTTTGCTATGCCAAAAAAGCTACCAGTTTTAAAGCAGCATGGGTCTATCAATCCAGAGAAACCAATACCCAGGTAGGTACCCAACAATATCTTTCTCTTCAATTCAACTGGCGGTTTTAGTAATATTGTAAACCACAAATGCATCAGATGTCAGAACTATTGGTCACTTTGATACAGGCTAATCTTCATTGGGAAGATAAGAAGGCCAACCTAAAAATGTTGGAGCAACAGATTGAGGGCATTGATCAACCCACCCAATTAGTGGTACTGCCAGAAATGTTCTCAACAGGATTTAGCATGCAACCAGAAAAACTGGCAGAAACCATGGAGGGACCATCTGTTCAATGGTTGCAATCCATGGCCATCAAACACAAAATCATTTTAACAGGATCATTGATCATTGAAGAAGCGGGCCAATATTTCAACAGACTAATCTGGATGTTGCCTAATGGAAGCCATGGTCATTATGATAAAAGACATCGCTTTGCATTTGCGGGAGAAGACCAACACTATAGCCATGGCAACAAAAGATTGATTGCCAGCGTCAATGGTTGGAAAGTCAATCTACAAATTTGCTATGACCTAAGATTTCCGGTTTGGGCCAGACAACAAGCAACGGATCAACCAGAATATGATGTATTAATTTATGTAGCCAATTGGCCTGAGCGCAGAAGCCATGCCTGGAAGTCTTTGCTCATTGCCCG
>CANHGS010000022.1 GCA_947460595.1 Bacteroidota bacterium
ATCGATTATGTCATGGATTTGATACAGCAGGCGTTTGATAAACAAATGGAATCAACATAAAATATATCAAGAATATGGGATGCTTTTCTACTGTTTTCAACGATGAATATTTTTTTAAGTTATCAGATCTTAAAACGCAGTATAATTCTAGTGGAAATAAATTTGCGATTACTGAACAATTTCTTAATGAATCAATTTCAATTGCAAATGAAATAAACAAGCATTTTTTTGAAAACTCAATAAATAATACAGCAGATGAGATATTAGATTTACATAGGGAATTCAGGTTAGATATAAACAGGAATAAATCTATGGAAATTGTAAAAACCTTAAACTCTATATTTGACATTATACTTAATAAATCCGGCGAGGATGGATATAAAATAATTACAATAATTGCTCATTTCAATTCGTATAAAATATTTTTAGACGATGTTTAATAGAAAGGAACAAATTCATAATTGTTTATAGATGCACTACTTGAAGCATTCCGCCGTAGTTTAGCAATGCATCAAACCCATGATAATTGGAAAACCAATTCGAAGATTTTGATTATGTAAAAGATATTGATTCACCAGAGTCCTATCTAATTAAAAACATCAGCAAGTCTGATTCTAATCTAAATGGCAACACCGCACCATTTTTCTTTGAAGATGTAATGGAAGATTTCGGCACACCCATTTTAGAAAATGCATTGAAATTATATCTGTGTATTCAATGGCAGATTACAACACTCTCAAAAGGTAAGTCCCACCTTAATTGATATTCTAATCGATACTTTTTTGTCGTATCAAGTTTATATATGAAACGCTATATAGATTGTGCCTGTATGTAAATACATTGTTCCAAAACATCTTGATTCTATATATATACGGTCAGATCCGTAATACATTTTGTCTAGCGCTATTTAATGGTTGGATATTGACCCTTACTTCAATCAGTATCCATAATTATTTTTCATTAATCCTAACAAATTGTGGCGTTTTGTATTTCACGAGATACTTATAGTAAAGCATAAAATGAAACTATCTAAAATCGTCAAAAGTGATAAAGTAAAGCGAGTTTTTATCGTCACTGAAATCCAAGTCAAAAGACTATTAAACAACCTAATTGTTGAAAGTAAAAAAGGGAGGAATTAAAATGAATATTAAAGAAGAAATTAAAGAAAACGAAGAGCATTTTGAATTTTCCTTTGAAAGATCTATTGGTGAGGATACCAAATTTCAAGATTTATTCTGCTATGGTTATGCAAAGAGAAAATTAGACTTAATGGTAGAGCCGCATATAATTGGTGAATCAGAAATAAGTATAATAGCCGATATTCCAACATTAACCAATATGCTAGCAAGTCTTCTATTAGAGTACGGTAAACAACTGCATCTGTTGGCTGATAATTATAAAACTCGCGCAAAACATTATTCAGATGAAGATCTGATCCGTTATGGACTGAAACCCAGGGCATTATAATTTTAGTTGCGGTCTCTTAATGGCGCAAAACAAAATCCCAGTTCCTTCAGCACTGATCAACAGCCCAATTAATTCCAATAACTGTGCATTTCCAATAAAATGATATTCCAGAAAATCAACTTTTTCGGCTGGGCTAAAAGGTTGATTGAATGATTTCAGGTCAATGCGATCATCTGCTAGTTTTCGACTTTATTAAAAATCAGTATCAGTTTTGATAGAAAATACCGGCAGATTTCTCGCCCAGAAACATCTGTTTTTGTGCTAAAAATGCGCTAAAACCATTGATTTCATTGACACATATGCACTATTTCATATGCTTCTAGGTTAGTTTAGCCATCAAAATCGATAAAAATGGGAAAATTAGTGTCTTATCTCCGTTGCAGTACTTCATACCAGTTAGAAGGGCATTCAATCGATAACCAAAGATTAAAAATCAAACAGTACTGCGCACTTCATAATCATGATTTACTTGATGAAATCGTTGATGAAGGTGTTAGTGGCAAAACATCCAAACGTGAAGGGTATGCGAAGCTCATGCAGATAATCGATAGGAAAGGGTGTGATGGTGTTATCGTGTATTCGCTGAGTCGCTACTCCCGAAATACTATGGACACCCTTTCATCAATAGAACGTATGAACCAAAAGGGAATAACGTTCCATTCTCTAAGTGAGAGCATTGATACCAGCTCACCCAATGGCAGGTTTTTTTTAACGATTCTTTCTTCACTCTCGCAACTTGAACGTGAGATTACCAGTCAACGTGTTACTGATGTTCTCAAAGGTCTTAAATCAACTAACAAACCATATAGTAACGACATGTATGGGTTTGACAAGGTAGATGGCATGCTGGTTAAGAATGAACCTGAACAAAAGATGTTGCGTAAAATTCACAAAATGAATAAACTTGGCTACTCATTTACAGAGATTGCCAAGTTTCTTAACGATAAAGGGTACAAGACTAAGCGCGGGGGTAAAAAATATTATTACAGTACAGTGGAGTATATTTTAAAATCTTTTTAGTCATATCAATTCTTTCATAATACAATTATTAAATTGAAGATGTTGCATGTTTACCACTCGATTTTAAAAGTATTATAGTCTATGCTTTTTGAAATTAATGATTCACACTCTTGAAAATCAGTTTCAGAGATTTTTCTTATTTTTTGTCGATATGCAGAATGTAACTTAACCTTTTCATCAATTATAGCATTACTTTTTAATGCCACATTAAATTCTTCCGGATACTGAACACTTTGATAAACTATACCATCACATTGAGGTATTCTATTGTACACGAAATTTGAAAACGCAGCAGTAATTTTATATTTGAATTCTTGACCAGCTGGTACATGTTCAACGAATTTTTTCGATATGTATTTGTATAACTCCAAAAAATCGGCTATTTCTGAATTGTCTTTAAAATCTTTTGCGTTTTGAATGATAAAATCACTTATACCTAAGAGTCCAAGAGCATTATGTTTTTGAACTGTTTCATGATCAACAATAACTACTAATTGTAAAGGTTTAATTATCTCCCATTTACTGAAAACATATTTTGCAATATTTTTACCAATCAAATTATTGACAAACCTAATTTCTGTAAGTGCAGTTATTCTGTTTGTTGCTGCATAAAATATCTGTTGATTTTGGTAGTTTGCTCGCCCAATTTGAATATTTGATTTATTAGGGTTGAATGATAAATCATTAATGCAGTAAAAATTTTCTGTATTATCATTTAGGTATCTTGCTCTAATAACAAATGTATTTAGAGCCAAGTCAACACGAAAGGAGGGAAGTTTTTTGAGTTTATTAGATATAATATTTTCAATTTGCGAAAGGGCTTCATCGGATTTTAAATCAATTTCTTCCAATTCTAATATACCCTCTGTTATCTCACTCATAAAACAGTTTATGGTTTTATTCTTATTAATTCACAAAACATCTGCGTTAATAGTCTAAAATCCATTCATCAAAAAGGTTGAACTGAATAATTTCTTTTACCTGTACTTAATTTCATTAGCCTCAAAAAATTTGAGAATATCTCCGCCATATTTTCTTTCAATAATCTTTTGAATAGAGCGGTTGATTTCATCTTTAATCAAAAGTTTGTCTTCAACTAATAAGGACTCTTCAAGAAGGGGATGTTCAATATAGTAATAATTATCATCTGTTATTTCAACTTCAAAATATAACGGTTTATCTATAAAATATTTACCTTCTTTTCTTTCAATCTCATCTATGGTAAAATCAAATGTTTTAGTTTCATATGATATAATTAAGTCTTTGCTAAACTCGCTTTTCTTTAATTGCTTAACCTCTTTCTTTTCGTCAATTTCCAAAATGAGATGAACTAATTTTTTCTTTGATATTTCGTCAACTTTAAATTCTGTGTTTTCAAGAAGTATTTTCCTGAATTCCTTTTTTGTCTTCTTATAATCCTTATTAAAGATGATAGATTTGTCAGTACCAATTGTTCTTACGTCCACTATATATTCCTTCTGTGCTATTGTATTAATAAAGGGCTCGTAAATATTTTTTAATTCCAAAGGTGATACTCTCTGTAATAATTTACTTACGATTTTTTCATTTGAATAATCAACGTATAACACATTATCTGCGTAAGCATCCATTATCTTATTTGTCCATTCTAAAATATCCCTTTCAAGACTTTCTGTATTGATTTTGTCATAGCTTATGGTTATTTCAAAACTTCCGAATTCAACATCACAAACTCTCGGTGCTGTTTTATTTAGAACTTTTCTTTTAGTCTTTTCAAATGATTTTACATCATCAATGTTATTTTTAAACTGTTTGAAAAACTCTTGCTCAACATATGAATAATATGAGTTTGAAATTCTGGTAGTAAATTCGGCAACATTTTCTAAACTTACTGTATGTCCATATTTTTTATCTTTTGGAGCAATTCTTAAAACAACACCGCGGTCGTTTAAGCTCGCTATATAAAAACCAGAGTTATACTTATCCAACAAATATTCATATTTGACGGGAATAGAGAAACCGTAGTAACTGTTCCCGTCTGGTAAGTAGTCCGTTGGTATATTTTTTAAAGGAATAACTTCAACTTCATTCTCATGGTTTAATGAAAAAGAATTAAATAAATATAAAAACTCTTTGTCATCTTCTATTATTAGTTCTCTTAGAGTGATCTTATTGTTTAAGTAATTATAAATATTAATCTCTTTCGCACGCCAGATAAGGCACTGAATGATACCATCATCAACACTAACAACGTATTTTAAAATATGATTCTTGTCGCCATCAATATAATGACTAAGTAACGGCAGGTCCAATTCGTCAATAACCGAGAATAGAGTTAAATTATTATATGGAAGTAATATTTTCATTTTAAATATCTAACAAATCACAAAATGTAAACGTTTCTTTCAAATCTGCACCTTTGAATTCAAAAAAACTAAAATGACCAACTTCGTTTGTTTCAGTCGCTAAACCATCAGTAGTTTCAATTTTACCACTGGCAATATGGGTATAACCTAATTTTTGTTTTGCTACTTTGGATAATTTTCTAAAATTAATTTTGGCAGCCTCAACAGTTATAAAAAGTGACATTGAACATCTTAAACACTTTTTGGTACTATTCAAAAACCCCGGAGAATAAATTCCTAAATTATTATTTGCTTTGTCAAATTCGTAATTGGGTAGAAAATTCAATTCATGATTTAGTGGATCGTAAACCCATCTAAATGCTTCCGTCTCAATTTGTTTAGTTTCTACGGGCGGACAAATTGAATCTATTTCAAGTTCGTCAAAAAGGTGCTTATATTTTAATTCCATGTAAAGACAATATATGACAATTTTATTGAATTTTAAAAACCAATAGTATTACGGGGCGCGGAATCGTGCGCGGAAACATCCTCAAACTATCAGTTTATACCAGTCTATTCAAGTATAAACCAATATCAAAATTCTTATAAATCAGTTAGTTAGGTGTTTTTCGGTGTTTTACCAAGACCATCAATAGGACGGCCCACACCACAGAACCTTCCCGAGTAATCGGGAGGGTTTTTTGTTGTAGGACTATGGGTTTATAAATTCTTCTAGTCTTTCTAAAATATATTGAGTTGCTGGATTGACATTATAACCCGCATGTGCATCTACCCATTCTTCAAAATGTTGATTGTTTATAAGTATTTGGAATGAACTTTTTAAATACTGCTTTAGTTCAGTTTCTGCATTTTTCATTTCTTCCCAAACGCTGTTATTGTTTTCTAAAACAAAAATAATGTCTTCAAAATCGGTACTAGTTCTACCGTCATTAGTCCTCTACTTTTGAACGCTTCCAGTTTAGAGGCTATAAAATAAGAGGGTTTAAAAATTCTAATTTTATCTTCTCCAATATCATACACTATTGAATTTGCAAACCCAACAGGGTACCATCTATTAGAAAACCCTAGGGTTTCTTTGGTTGTAGGCATTACATCCACTATAATCCCATTGATAGTATATCTACAAATTACTCCAGACTCTTGGTCGTTTACAAATCCTAAATTTCTTAACCGCTCGTCTATAACTGAATAGTCTTTATATGCCCATAATTCAATAATCACATCAATATCATCGGTTGGTCTCACTTCTTCTGTTCTTCTTTAAGCATAAAGTGAAACAGTAGCCCCGCCAACAAATACAACAGCTTCTTTTAAGTTACCTAGTGCGTTGTTGACAGCTCTAATTCTTGATATATTCTCTTGATGGCTCATTTAAAAGCAAATTTGAAAAATAATCAAAAGCAAATTTTTTCTCTCTAATTTTTCCAACACGAATTGCATCTAACATAGCTAAAGCTTCATATAATTTTGCATCTTCTTTTGCCGCTTTTACTTGATTGGGATACAATGGTTCAATAGCTTGACCATAGTCCTTTCCTTCAAAGTCAGGCCAAACATAGGTACTAGAACTAACAATATGCTTTTTCAGCAAGGGATGACCGTGTGAGGTAGCCATACCCCTTGAAAGAGGACCAGGAGTTTGGGGGAAAACGTAAGGAACCCCGTATTTTAAAAACTCAGTAAATGCCATTCTTGCTACTTTTTTACGATTTGTATCAATCAAACCGGCAAAACTGCTCCTATTTAAGGACTCAGAAACCTCTGCACTACTAATATAAAGAGAACGTGCTAGGTCCTGGAATTGCCATTCCTTGTTCCCTAATGCCACAATTTTCAAAAGTATTACTATGTCTTGGGGGCGCATCCCTTTGTGCTGTCTCATACAATAAAGATAATCATCATTTCTCAATTTGCAAAATGCGAATTGAGAAACGCTTCGCCGGCCCACACCACAGAAACCTTCCCGAGTACTCGGGAGGTTTTTTTGTTTCCTTGTGCGAAAACCTGCTCCATTAATAGCCTTTCCCTTTATTCCACATTGTTGTCTTCAGGAAAAAGTGATGGGAGGATAAGTTATATTTTTTGTTAACTTGCCAATAACATCTCGGTAACCAAAATTAATACTGCCATTACAGCTATCATATCATATGATGAACCAAATCTCTTACAAAAACTATCTCAGGGAGATGAGCTGGCATTTGAAGCTATTTATAAGCACTACAGTCCACGGATTTTTGCCAATCTGCTTAAACTAACAAAGTCTGAAACCCTTGCACAGGAAATTTTACAGATTGTATTTATAAAACTGTGGGATACCAGGAAAAAAATACGCACCGATACCTCTTTCTCCGCCTTTTTATTCAAAATTGCTGAGAATAAAATGTATGATTTTTTAAGGCAGGCGGTTCGAGATCAAAAAAGAAGGGATTACCTATTGATTGCTGCTTCTGAAAAGTACACACATATTGAGGAAGGATTGCTTTCTAAAGAAAATATGAATTTAATTCTGTCCGCAATAGAAATCCTCCCACCACAGCGCAAACAGGTTTTCAAACTTTGTAAAATTGAAGGTTTATCATATGAAGAAGTGAGTGTGCAGCTGGGTATTTCTACCTCAACAATCAGCGATCATATTGTGAAAGCTACCCGTTTTTTACGGGTGCAGATGCAAAATGATTTTGAGCTCTCAATGAGTATTTTTGCAATCCTTTGTCTGGTATAAAAAAACCGACCACCTATTTTTCTACTCAATTAATGTACTTGATTTTCAATTGTAAAATTGTAAACCACCTAATTGGGTACCCAAATTTTTAAAAAATCTTCAAACAAAACAGAGGAAGATTCTTTTTGAGGCGTATTATATATAAATACTACACCTTGGAAAAGTTAATTAATCATACCGAACTATTTACCAGGTACATCAATAATCAGTGTTCGCCACAGGAAGTTGCTTACCTACTGGCCTATTTTAATGAAGGATCTAATGAAACCGCGGTAAGGGAAATGATCCTGAGGCAACTTGACCAGTTAGATGAGTCTGAAATAGAAGTTGAACCTTATTTACAAGAGGCATTTGCTACAATTGATTCCCATATCCAATTTTCTAAAAAAACAATTCAAAAAGGAAATCTAGTCAGTCTATTTGGCAAAAATTTACTTCGTATAGCAGCCATATTTATTCTCTTTTTGAGTGGCGCAGCTTTATTTTATTTTTATCGAATTGATAAAGTGAATCAAATTCAAACAGAAAGTCTTGCCTACACCAAATATCTATTGTTACCCGATGGCAGTAAAGTGATTGTACGCAATAACAGTAAACTAGAATATCCATCTGCTTTTAATGGTAAAACAAGAGAAGTTACCCTAACCGGAGAAGCTTATTTTGATATTAAACATGATGATAACAAACCGTTTATCATACATACTGGAAAATTAACCACCACTGTTATGGGCACAGCCTTTAATATTCAGGCTTATTCTGGTGCTGGGAACATTATTGTTACCGTTACAAGAGGTAAAGTAAGAGTAGAATATAATCATAAGGTTTTGGCAGTACTAACGCCTGATAAACAATTGGTCTATGATTTACCAAAAGCGGATGCACAAAACAAAACTGTTGTAGCCCAGGAAATCATTAAGTGGACTAATTCTGATATGGATTTTGAAGATGTTCCGTTTACAACCATTATAGATCAGATCAGCAAACGCTACCAGGCCAACATTAGTTTTGCCAATAATGAAATCAAAAAATGTCCGGTATACGCCAGTTTCAGCGGAACTGAAACCATTGAAGAAATTCTTACAAAACTCTGTTTGGCTAGAAATGCCACGTATAAGAAAACAGATGACGGTAAGTTCATCATTGAAGGGAAGGGATGTTCAGAGTAAAAATATTTTTATCAAAAAAGCTAAACTAACCATAACTACAAAAACCTGCTTTATGAACCAAAGGTCCCCGTAAATGAGGAACAATTTTTCACTGAGATCAAAACAAAACCCCTCTGCTTGGGGAAGCATAAGAGGGGTGGCGTTTAAAACCATTCGTTCAATTTTAAACTATTGATAAATATGCAAAAAAATTCTAAATGGACTACAACTTACTTTCGAAGGCTTACTTTCGATTGTAGCTATCAACATAAAATACGTTTCATTATGAAAACGAGTTTATGCTGGTCTGTTTTGTTCTTACTAGCCCTACAGTTATTTGCCGCTCCTTCCGATGTTCGTGCTCAATTAATGTCCGAAACCAATATTACGGTTGGCTTTAAAAATGAGAACTTAAAATCAGTATTGGTTAAAATTGAAAAAATTTCTGGGTTTAATTTTGTTTATCCTTCTGAAGAAGTGGTTAAGTACAATAATCTCAGTCTCCCACGTGAAAACAGGACTTTTGAAAAAACACTGGAGTTGTTGCTGAATCCAACCTCTCTAAACTTTAAACAGGTAAATAACAGTATTATTCTGTTTAAAAGAGAAACCGCTTTACCAAAGGAAGACGTACCTGTAGCAACACCTGCATTGTCTGTAGATTTATTAGCTAACGCCGTCAAACCTATTTCTGGCCGTGTGCTAAATGCCGATGGCGAACCAATAGTTGGCGCTTCGGTAATTGTAAAAGGTGCAACCGGTGGTTCGGTAACCAACGCAGAGGGTTATTTCAAGATCAATGTGGAAGATAAAGACAGGATCTTGGTGGTATCATTTGTGGGCTATAAAAAACAAGAGATTACTATTAATGACAGAAAAGTTATTAATATAGTGCTAGAAGAAAAAACTGATCAGATTAATGAAGTGGTGATCACAGGTATTTTTACCCGTAAATCATCTACTTATACAGGTTCGGCTGTAACCGTTAGTTCCAAAGAGTTACTACAGTTTGGTAACCGTAACCTGATTACTTCTTTGAGAAATGTGGAACCTTCTTTTAATATCATTGAAAGCAATACGTTTGGATCAGACCCCAACCGTTTGCCCGAAATTCAGATCCGTGGTAATTCAAGCCTTCCGAATGTTACACAATTACAGGATCAAACACGTGTGGGTTTAAATACACCACTTGTAATTTGGGATGGATTTGAATCTACACTGCAAAAATTACTTGATATCAATGCAAATGAAGTAGAATCCATTACCATACTCAAAGACGCATCGGCCACAGCAATTTATGGTTCACGGGGTGCAAACGGTGTGGTAATTATCACAACTAAACCCCCCAAGCCCGGAAAATTAAGGATCAGTTATAGAGGCGATTTGAATGTGGAAGTGCCTGATCTTAGTGCTTATAGTGTATTAGAAGCAAGAGAAAAACTTGACCTTGAACAAAAAATTGGGTTATATACAACCCCACGTGCAGAAAACCAAGTACCACTTACCCGTTACTATAACTTTTTATTGAATGAGGTAAACAGTGGGGTAAATACTTATTGGTTATCCCAACCACTCGCTACCTCTATTGATCAACGACATAATATTCGTTTGGAGGGAGGTGATCAGGCTTTCCGTTATTCAGCATCTGCGCAGGTCAATAATGTGCAGGGGGTAATGAAAGGGTCGTATCGTAAAAATTTTAATGGTACCATCAACCTTTCCTATGTGTATAAAAATATAAAATTCTCAAATAGCCTGATTATCGGCATAACAAATACCGCTAATTCGCCTTATGGAACATTTAGTGATTATGTTAACATGAATTCTTACTGGAGATTGTATGACAGTTCGGGTAAACTGAATAAAGTTTTAGGTAACCCCGGTAATACAGATTACACTAACCGTTGGAGCACTTTGCCCACCAACCCTATGTACAATGCCACTCTGAATACATTTGACAAAAACAATGCCACTGCATTAACCAATAATACATCTATTGAATGGGCATTAACAAAAGACCTACAATTCAGGACACGTTTAGGTTTGACAAAAATTACTGACCAAAGTGATAAATTTAGACCATCAGATCATACCGCTTTTGCCAATTACTCTGTAGCAGATGTTTTTAGGAAAGGTGATTATGCATATGGCGTTGGAAATACAATGAATTATGATGGAAGTGTGAGTTTAAACTATACAAAATTGATTGCTCAAAAGCATTCCATTTTTGCAGGTATTGATTATAATGTCAGACAAAACAAAAACTCAACCTATAACTTTCTTGCAGAAGGATTTAATAATCCAAATTTTGATCTAATTTCTACGGCTTTGCAATATGCACAGAACGGAAAACCAAGCGGAGCTGAAAGTTTATCAAGAGCGGTAGGTATTACAGCCAATGTAAACTATGCATATAAGAATCGTTATTTTGTTGACGCCTCTTACCGCGTAGATGGTTCATCACAGTTTGGTTCCAATAAAAGATTTGCGCCATTCTGGTCAACCGGTTTGGGCTGGAACCTTGAAAAGGAAGCATTTTTGAGAGATGCCAAATTTATCAATAGGTTAAAGATCCGTGGATCTATGGGTATTACGGGTTCACAGAACTTTAGTTCTTATCAGGCATTATCTACTTATCAATATTATACTGCAGATCGTTATTATAACTGGATGGGAGCATATCTGTTAGGACTAGGTAACCCTGATCTTCAATGGCAGCAAAAAATGAATTACGATTTGGGAATAGAAGCACAATTGTTTAACCAACGCATTTCTATTATAGCAGATTATTATGTTGGTACCACAAACAACCTGGTATCTTCTGTAAACCTTCCATCTTCAAATGGATTTAATAGTTATGTTGAAAATATTGGTTCTATGGAAAACCGTGGCTTTGAAGTAAAAGTAACCGGCTTCCTGATTAGAAATCCAAAAAAGAATATTGCCTGGAGTGTAACAGCTGCTTTCTTCCAGAACAAAAATAAGATTAACACCATTTCACAGGCTTTGAAAGATGCGCAGAAAGCTATTGAAATGGCTGGTGGATCTAATCCGAATATTTTATACAGAGAAGGTTATTCAACTAACACAATCTGGACAGTTCCTTCTTTGGGTATTGATCCAAGCACCGGTAAAGAATTATACCAGAGTAAAAACGGTACACCAACTTTTACATGGAATTCATTAGATCTTGCATCTGCCGGCGTTTCTGATCCAAAAATCCAGGGTAATTTTAGTTCTATGTTTCGTTACAAAACATTCTCTGCCAATATTTCTTTCGGATATCGTTTTGGCGGACAGTTATATAACCAAACGCTGATTAATAAAGTTGAAAATGCCAACTATAACTACAACGTTGATTCACGCGTGTATGAAAATCGTTGGCAGAAACCGGGTGACCAATCTCCATTCAAAGGCTTAATGGTAACCACGGCAACTCAAATGACTTCAAGATTTGTTCAGGATGAGAAAACATTGAATTGTCAGAATATTAATCTGCAATATGATTTGGTATCGGAATCCCTAAAAAGGAAATTGAATTTGGAATTGCTGTCATTCTCTGTAAGTATGGCTGATGCATTCTACATCTCTAGTGTAAAAAGGGAGAGGGGATTGTCTTATCCATTTTCAAGACAGGTATCATTCAGTATTTCAGCCACGTTTTAAATCATTAATATTTATTCAGTATGAAAAATATACGATTATTAATCATAACAATCATTGGAGTTATTGCGCTTAGCTCGTGTCAAAAATACCTTACGGTTTCGCCGAGAACACAAGTAGTACAAACAGACCTATTAAGCACCGAAGGCGGTTTTAAAGATGCATTAACAGGCGTTTATATCCAGATGAAATCAAATAACAGTTATGGCCAAAACCTTACCATGACAACCATTGAACAATTAATTTCCAATTGGGATGTAGCCGCCAATACAACCGAACAGAAATTGGGTCTGTCTAATTATACAGATGCCAATGTGGATGCGTTAATGACTTCAATTTACGCTCAGCAGTACACCATCATTGCAAGTGTAAATGCAATACTGGGTCAAATTGACGCAAATAAATCTGCCTTTTCAACACCCGGTTTGTATGAATTAATCAAAGGCGAATGTTTGGCAATTAGGGCCTATTGTCATTTTGATGTATTACGTATTTGGGGTCCAATTCCAACAGCAGTCGGATCGGCAAAGACACCTCCATACGTAACAGTGTTATCTAATCAACCCAATTCATTAACGGGCTATACCCAGTTTCAGACACAGTTATTACTAGATCTTACCGATGCGGAAAAATTGCTGAACAAAGTTGATCCAATCCTCAATTATTCTTTGTTGAATTTAAGTAGACCCGGATCTTCTCAAACCACATTCAATCCAACCGATATCTATTTTGCATTCCGCTATTTACGAATGAATTATTATGCAGTAAAAGCACTGCAGGCAAGGGCTTATTTGTGGTTTAACAATAAAGATAAAGCATATGAGTGCTCTAAAGTTGTGATCAATGCAACCAACCCCGATGGAACAGTAAAATTCCGTTTGGGTAATACATCTGATATGACTGCAAAAGATTATGCACTAACCCCTGAACAGGTTTTTGGTTTATATGATTTTAATCTTTACACCAAGTATAATAACCTGTTTGCCAATGGTACTTTGAAAAAAGGAACCGCAGCTACTACAATTACCGGACAATTATACGGAACTACAGGAACGGATATCCGTGAGGTTAACTTATGGGTACTTGTAACACAACCCAGTCAGGCAAAAACCTATATCTGTCAAAAATACAATGTTCCGCAAACCGTAGCGAGTGCACAGGCAGATGTAAACCGCATTCCAATGCTTCGTTTAAGTGAAATGTACTTTATTGCCATGGAAACGGCCCCTCTTTCAGAAGCACAAACGCTTTGGGCAGCCTACAGAACTGCCCGTAATATTCCGTTAACCACTTTGCCATCAGACCCTGTACTACTTCAAAATGCACTATTGCCAGAATACAGGAAGGAATTTTATGCAGAGGGTCAAGCATTTTATGCATACAAAAGATTGAACAGCCCTACACCAAATGTTCTGTTTGTGCCTACAGGCTCCGTTATAAATTATTTATTTCCCTTACCCAAAACCGAATTAGGTAATTAATAAAATTGTTTACATATGAAAACAACTAAATATTTCATGGTAGCCCTTTTGTTATTAACATTGGGCGCCTGCAAAAAAGAAGCTTATAAAATGTTTACGGATGTTGCAAGGATCCAGTTTGGGCCTGATATTACTAGGATTTACCAAACATCCTTCAATATGGCGGATACCACCAAAGACTTCACTTTTGTATATAATTTACCAACCAACAAACAGGATACGGTTTGGTTTGATGTATATGCTATTGGGGGTGTATCAAACAAGGATAGAACATTTAAATTACAACAGATTGCCGATACAACCGGTGCATTGAATGCTGTTCCCGATGTGGATTATAAGGCATTTAATAATGCTTCAGTAACCAGTAAATATGTAATCAAAGCGGGTGAGAGGCATACTTTAGCACCCATAGTTTTATTACGATCAGCTACTTTAAAAACGGCTAAGGTTACGCTATTATTTAAAGTTGCTGTGAGCGATGATTTTCAACTGGGAGAAACTACCAATATCTGGAGAAAAGTAACTTCAACCGATAGGCTGAGTAAACCAACCAATTGGTCACCAGCTTTTGGAACCTATAGTGTAGTGAAACATCAGTTTATGATTGATGTTACTGGAAAAAAATGGGATCAGGCATTTTTCAGCTTTTTGCAAACCGATTATACACTAATGTTATACTATACCAACGTGTGCAAAACAGAGTTAATCATTTACAATAAGGCTAATCCTGGAAAACCATTGGTTGATGAAACCGGTGCTTTGGTTGTATTTCCATAAATCAATAAAAAATAATTAATGAAAAGATTATATATACTTACGCTTGCTGTAACAATAGCTGCAATGTTTACAGCCTGCTATAAAGACAAAGGCAATTATTCTTATACAGCCAGTGAGGTTATTACTATTACCGGAATTGCACCATCTTATGATAAGATTTCTAAACAGGATAAAATCACTTTAACGCCAACGGTAACATCTTCTTCACCCAATGCCAACTTTGAATACTTCTGGGGTATTTATGAAACCAATGTACAAGGTTCGGTTCCCAAAATTGATACCATTGCAAAGACATTGAGTCTTGATTATTTGATTACTCAATCCGCAAAAGCATGGGTATTGGTATTTGGTGCAAAAAATAAAACAACAGGGTTGCAACAATTGGCTACATCAACCATTAATGTAATTACTCCTTTTACCCGCGGATGGTATGTTTTGAAAGATGATGGTACAAGTACAGATCTGGATCTCTTTTTAACACCAACTTCTATTGTACCTGCATCGCAGATAAATAATGTGTATAGCCTTATAAACGGAAAAAAATTAAATGGTAAGGCTCAGTTCTTATCTTTTGATAATTCCTATAAATCTATGGTTACCGGAGTATTGGGAAATACTAGGGCATTGTTTGTAACATCAGACAAAGATGCATCTGTGATAGACATTAACTCATTATTAGTGATTCGTGATTTTAATAGTATGTTTTATGAACCACCAACCATAAAAGCACCAAATTATGTTGGGCCAGGCAATTCTTCGGATTTCTTTATCAATGCGGGGCAACTATATAGTCTTTACTCCATGTCATCTAATGTTGGTCAGTTTGCTGCCCGTCAGTTAAAAGATGCATTGAATACGGACTATAATTTATCTAAGTACTTTATTAATTTCACATTAGCCAATCCAATATTTTTTGATGAGATTAGCAGTTCCTTTGTTTCTGCTGGTGGTGCCGGTACTGTATTAAATAGTGTTACGGATGCAGTTGGGACTGCTATGAAAGCTAACAATAATAATAAGACGCTTTTGTACATGGGTATTAAAACCACAGCTCCCACAGGAGTAGCATTGTTTCAGGATAAGACAAATACATCACTCAAAATTTTATCAACCATAACAGCAAATACATCGGCTTTTAATATGGTTAATGACACCTTGCTTAACACCAATAAATTGTATAGCGCCACTTTAATTACAACTAATCTGATTGATGAGAACTTTATTTATTTTGTAGTAGGTAACCAAGTATGGTCTCGTAACCTATCTAATAAATTTGAGCAGCTGCAATACACTGCACCGGCAGGGGAAACAATCACGTTTATTCGTCATAAAAGATATACGTCTGAAGTTGCTTATGCACACAACTATATTGCTATTGGTACAAAATCAGGCGCTAATTACACTGTTCGCATGTTTACCAAAACATCGGGTAATTTGGCAGCAAGTCCTGATATTACAATGACGGGTAGCGGGTCAGTAGGTGATATTATTTACATGTCTCCATCCGTAGGTACAAACACTTATCTACAAACATATTAAATAAGAGTTTTCAAGTACCGGTACCATGCGTAGATCTTGGTACCGGTATTTAATTAAAAATCAAACATTTAATTTAAAAATACGGATGAAAAAATTCAAGTTATTATCATTGTTGTGCATGATTTCTTTAAGCCAGATTTTATTTGGTCAACAAAATAAAATGGCCATGATACAGGGAAAAATCACTGTAAAAAATATGCCTAAAGAAATTACTTTATATTCTGTTGTGAATGGAGAAGTGGAACTACATTCAAAAGTGAATGTAGACCAGGAAGGTAATTTTGGTTTTTATTTTGCACCATCATATAGCGGATTCTATAGAATTGCCGAAAGAAAAATTCCTGTAAGACTCTTCATTGCTCCTGGAAAGAAAACTAGTATCAATATTACTGATGATGGCTATACCGTGATAGATGTGAACGATAAGGAAAATAAAAAAATGGAGGAATGGTCAAACATTATTGGCAAAATGAAAATTGCGAATAATCTTGGAGGAATGATTACGTACAAGGACATTTTCCCAATATTACCTGATATGGAAAAAAGTAAAAACAGTTTTGTTGCTAATCTTAAAACAGGTAACCCGTCTTTTGATAAACTGATGAAAGGAATGTCAGAAGCAGATTTTGAATATGAGCTTTATCATTTCCTGAACATGCCAAGAACTGCGCACCCTAAGTATGATTCTTTACCCGATTTGTATCAGAAATATGCTGCTGGACCGCATTTTACCACTACTGCTTCTATGCAATATGATTTTGGCCAACAATCAATGTACCCTTATCTGATGTTTCTCTATAGCCAAAAGGCAAACAAGGAAAAAGGAGTGAGAGCTGCTGGTGATCCAATGCAACAACTGGTTCTGGATAATATTAAAAATGACACTTTAAAGGGTTGGCACTTTCTAAACTCTAATCTTCTCCGCGCTAAAGCTTTTGATCAGAAATACCGTGACATGGCTGAAAAGTTTAAACCCTATATTTTAAACGATGCACAAAAACAAAAGCTTCATAATTTTGAATTAACTATCCGCACATTTGGTGATGGAGAAATGGCTATGAATTTTGAAGGTAAAACCCCAGAGGGTAAAACAATAGCCTTAAAAGATCTTAAAGGTAAAATGGTATTGGTAGATGTTTGGGCTACCTGGTGTTCACCTTGCCGTGCCGAAATTCCTTCTTTACAAAAGCTAGAAAAAGAAATGGAAGGTAAGGATATAATATTCATGAGTTATTCTATTGATGAGAAGAAAGATTATGAAAAGTGGAAAAAAATGATTGTAGACAGCACTTTGGGTGGTTTGCAATTAATAGGAGATGCAGCCTTTAAATCTGACATATGTACCAATTACAAAATTAATGCTATCCCACGTTTTATGTTATTTGATAAAGAAGGGAAAATTGTTACTATCGATTCTCCACGTCCTTCCAATCCGGATCTGAAAGCACTGATTGAAAAGCATTTGAAGTAATCATTGTTATTAAAATTGAATATGAAAAAATATCTGATACTAATTTTTTTGATTTGCATTAGCTTTTCTAATAGTAACGCTCAGGAAACCAATTTCTTTGTTGGCTCATTTGCCGATGCATTAAGTAAAGCCAAAGCAGAAAACAAAATATTATTGGTGGATTGTTATTTTGAAGGTTGTATGCCTTGTAAAGAAATGGAAACAAGGGTATTCCCTGCACCCAGTATTGGGAATTATTTGAACACAAACTTTGTTACCTGGAAAACAGACGTTTTTAAAGAAGAAGAAGGTAATTTAGTTGCCGCTAAATATGGTGTTACCGGTTTTCCCTCGTATATCATGCTAGATGGAAATGGTAAAGTGGTCAACATTACAATTGGTTTTACATCTGAAAAGAAATTTCTGCCTATTCTGCAGGCTTCTGTGGCTGATGCCAAATCGGGTAATGTTAAAAATTTTACCACCAATTTGAAAACAGCGTTCCCCTCTTTTTATTGGGATTATCGTAAAAGCGATCACAAGTTTGATAGAGAAGCTTCTTATAAATATTTTGATACACAAACAGATTGGAATAGCGAAGTGAATTTCATTTTACTAACAGCATTACCATTGAATGATAAGTACAAAGAAATATATCTTTCTAATGCAGACCTATTTGCTAAAAATTACAGCCGGATGCTGGTAAGAAACAAGATCATCGGTATTATGCAATACAAAGCCAAAAAGATGGCAGTTTCCAATGATTGGGCTGGCTTTGATGAAATGAAAAACCGCTATAAACCAATCTTTAATGATGAGTGGCCTAGGTTTGAAAAGATTTTCAGCGAAGAATATTTTAATACTAATAAAGATTACAGCGCTTTTGTAAATTATGTAAAAAATAATCCAGCTTACGATAACGATGACAGGATTTCTTTTGCCAATAACCTTATGCAAAAAACCAAAGACGATAAATCCGTTCTTGAGGCATTACCTGTTTTATTTATGGAAAAAGATAATACCGTAAACGGGTTTGATAATAACTATTCTTTATCCCTGATTTATTTTAAGTTAAACCAGTTTGAAAAAGCAGATTTTTATGTGAAAGCTACACTCAAATTCAATTCAAAACAAAATGAGATGGTTAATGCCAATAATATGTTACAGGCACTAGCCTTACCGGATAAAAGTAAAACCTACAGACCCGTAGATTTAATGAGGCAAAAGTCTTTGTTGATGGATTAAAATAGTATGCCAAGATTTTAAATAGACAATAATTTTTACCAAAGGAACCTTCCCGAGTACTCGGGAGGGTTTTTTGTTTCCGTGCGCAAAACCGTGCGCGGTTTGTACCCTTTCTGATGATTATAGCATCTACAAAACCCCTAAGCATAGCCTGTCTTTGGTTAAATTAAAAAAATAGCTGGGGTTAATACCCCAACTATTTTTTTACTTACTTTAAAACAAGGTCCCTAAATAGGGTCTGTTTTTTAACTTTTAATTTTTGTCTGGGTGACTAGGTTTTTTTATGACAAAGTCACTGCTACTACTTCATTATTGAACCCATATTGGATTGATCATATACCATCCACTCTTCTATGATCTTACCATCTTTGTTAAATGCATTTGCTTGAAACATTACCACATCAACTGATTTATCGCCTCTTGTTAAAGTTACAGTCAAATAAGTGTACACATAATCACCTTGATTTCCGTCTTTGAAATTAAAATGACTGCTCCACATTACATAGTCTTTTTTCACTTTTGCTTTAATTCCAGCTGCATTAAATCCTACTTGTAAACCTACATTTTCTGATTTGAATAATAAGCAATACCATTTGCTTTGCCTACAACCTCAGGTGTGGTACGTAAAATCAAATTCTCAGCAAAAGCAGTGTCTAAAATATTCACTCTACCTTCATTTACAACAACATCCCAAACATGACCGTAAAACTTTATGTTCTTTGAAGCCTGATCTGTCTTCTGCGCCTGAACTGCAAAAGAACTAAATAATACTAGGGTTAACATAAAAGCCATCGAGACCAATTTTTTCATAATTATAATTTTTAATTGGCCTAAAATTAGGAGGCAAGGGTAGTCAAGCAAAAACATGGTTGCATCAATATGTTCCCAAATACCCAAATGGAACAAAAAATAAGAATATCATCTAACCCAATAATCCGTATGTATTGTGAGAGGTAGCATTTTCTTGTACAACCTGTAAACGTTCTCTTTTATGGAGTTTAAGTATCAGGATGCCTCAGGATGGGATCGATTGTATTTTTTGGTTAATTTATAGTCTGCCGGTTGCTATCTGCCCTCAAAACCATGTTCCTTTTTCTCCAGATGGGATGCAGCTGAAATCAAATAAATATGAAAAAAAATTTCATCCTACTGCTGTTTTTATTAGTTGCTTTTTATTCTTTTAAAAAAGAAGAGCGTATCAATTTGTGGTTGGGTAACAGTCTGAACCAATTTCAGCCTCCAGCCTCACCGCGAGAGTCCTATAACTTTAATTCCGGCTGGAAATTTTCTTTTGGTGATTCAACAAGCGCTGACCAGCCCGGATTTGATGATTCAAAATGGTCATCAATCAGTTTGCCACATACCTGGAATGATACGGATACCTATCGTTCCTATATCAGTCATGGTGGAGGTGATCAAAGTGAAAAAATGTTTGGTATAGGATGGTACCGTAAACATTTTAAAGTACCTGCAACCGCAAAGGGCCAAAAAGTATTTCTTCAGTTTGATGGTATGCGTCAGGCTGGCCGTTTTTTTCTCAATGGAAAACCGATAGGTAAATTAGAAAATGGTATTACGGCTGTTGGTTTTGATATTACTCAATTTTTGAAACCTGCCGGTGAGGATAATCTGCTTGCAGTGCAGGTAGATAATAGCCCTGGGTATAAAGAAGCGGCTACGGGCATAGCCTTTCAATGGAACTCAAAAGATTTTAATCCAAATTTCGGTGGTCTCAATCGCGACGCAATGTTGATTGTTACAGGAAAGATTTACCAGACTTTGCCTTTGTATGAAAATTTAAAAACCACCGGCGTTTACATTTATCCCGAAGAGATTGATCTCAAAAAAAAGACAGCAGAAATAAAAATTGAATCGGAAGTGGTGAATGAAACAGGAGACTACGCCTCCATCACTTTATCAGCGATAGTAGTAGATGAAAAAGGGGTAGTTCGTGCAAAACTGGAAGGCAACACGTCTGATCTTGTTGCAGGCCAATCAGAAAATTTTACCGCTTCCGGTCCATTAACGGATGCGCGTTTTTGGGATGTAAAGGATCCATACTTGTATCACGTTTATTCTATCTTAAGTGTAAATGGGAAAGTGGTGGATGTAGTTGATACGCGAACTGGTTTCCGTCAAACTGAATTCAAAGGCGGAGCTGGTACAGGTGGCGTTTGGATCAATGGACGTTTTGTATGGCTAACCGGTTATGCTCAACGTTCTGCAAATGATTGGGCCGGGCTCGGTGGTGCTTATCCTGCCTGGATGCATGATTACACTTTGAACATGCTCAAAGAAAGCAACGGTAATTATATGCGTTGGATGCATGTTGCACCGCAGCGTGTTGATGTGGAAGCATGTGATAAATTAGGAATTGTACAGGTCTGCCCTGCAGGCGATAAAGAACGTTTGGTAACGGGAAGGCAATGGGAGCAACGCGTTGAAGTAATGCGCGCCACCATGATTGCTTACAGGAATAATCCAAGCATACTTTTTTGGGAAGCTGGCAACACCATCGTTACACCAGAACAAATGATACAGATGGTTGCCATGCGTAAGGAACTTGATCCGCATGGTGGGCGTGTGATGGGTTCGCGTGATAATGATCAGGCAGAGGCTAACAAAGCGCTTACACCCATGTCTGAATTTTATGGCGTGATGGTTGGACAAGCACCTCAAACGGATAAAGTATCTGGGGATGATATTTTTCGCGGTTACAGTATTTCTCGCCGCGATAAAGCGCCGTTAATAGAAACAGAAGATTTTCGCGATGAAGCGGGACGCAATGTTTGGGATGATTATTCTCCGCCACATTTTGGTTTCAAACCAAAAATGGGTATGCTGGGCAACCGTCCCATTGATACCTGGCATTGGAACTCGGAAACATTTAGTTTGGCCGCTGCGGCACGATATTATAGTTATGCAATTAATAGGATTGATAATAAAGATCCTGCACACTCAAAATGGTCTGCTTATTGTTCTATTTATTTTACAGATGAAAATGCAGATGGCCGCCAGCAGGGAAGTTATGTACTTCGTGTAAGTGGAAAAGTGGATGGCGTGAGAATACCTAAATCAATCTTCTATGTATCGCGCGTGATGCAGAATGAACAACCAGACTTACATATCATTGGTCATTGGAATTATCCCGTCGGTACCAAAAAAACAATCTATGTGGCCGCTAATCATTGCGACCAGGTTGAGTTTTTTCTCAATGGAAAATCTCTTGGAAAATCGAATAAGCCCTATGATTTTGTTGATGTCTATGGTACAGAAAAAATGCCGGCAACAGAACCAGTTTCAGGTATGAACACAGGTTATGTATATGCGTTTCCCAATATTGAATTCATGCCAGGTACTATTAAAGCAGTAGCAACCAAAGCAGGCAAAATTGTTGCACAACAGGAGATCCAAACTGCGGGAGAACCCAAATCTATTAAACTCACTGTGCACACAAGCCCCAATGGTTTACAAGCAGACGGCAGTGATGTGGCGCTGATAGATCTTGAAGTGGTAGATGCTCAAGGGCGTCGATGCCCCACCGATGAAGCGAGAGTGGATTTTTCTGTAACAGGCCCCGCCAACTGGCGCGGTGGATTTAATGCAGCAAAACTGAACACAACCAACAATCTTTTTCTTGATACGGAATGTGGTATTAATCGGGTAGCCATCAGATCTACCCTTAAGTCCGGTTTGATTGCAGTAACAGCCACGCGAAAGGGATTGGTTAGTGCTACCGTAAAGATTGAATCGAAACCTGTTGAGATCAACGCAGGCTTAGTACAACTTAAAAAATAAAAAATATAAAAAAGTGGATACCGCTAAATTTTAATGCGGCTTTAGAGCCAAATCTGAAATAATGATGTTTTAATATAAAACCGGTTTAAAAGGACTAAAAACTTTACATAAAACGTAAAGATTATTTAGTAAATTTGAATTAATGACTATCACAGAAATACGGACCAATAAAAAAATTGGTGTGGTTGTAAGTCCTGTGTTTCTCTCTTACCAAAAACAATTTTAAAAGGACATTATAAAGAGAAGTATAAAATGCAAGAGGCGGGACAACAATTATATTTAGAAGGAGAATCTCTAATTGGTTTAATTTATCAATATATTTTATGAGTGTCAATAAAATAACGAACAATTATACTTCTGATGAAATTGCAGATTCGTTTGTTTTAACAACCAACGTAAAGCAATCTAAAAGCGTGCTTGCAAAATCTTTGAAAGACGCAAGAAAGAAAACGCATTCAGAAACAAGTGACAAAACAAAGCTTACTTTAAAATTGATGCAATTGAAGTTTCAAATTGAAGATTATTTAAAGAGCGATAATTTTAATCCAAAGTTCACTTTTAGTTATTTTCTTAAAGAGTATGTAGATGTGTTAAACAAGAAGCGGAAAATATTTGCACAAGAAATAAGTATTGATGAAACGGAATTGAGCCAGCTTATCAATAAACATAGACTACCAAATGACAGTATCATAATAAGACTAGAATTACATTCTAATAATTCTATTCCAGCAGTTTCCTGGTTCAAATTAATAGAGATGGAGAAGGCGCATTCAATTAGTACTAATACTGCGTTGAGAAAGAAAGAGACTAAAAACGTAAAGAACCGAGTAGAATTAAACTTGATTTAAAAGACAACAGTTTTTAAACAGAAGAAAATGAAAAAATTTGCTGCGGTAAGGAAATGGATGAATGGGTGTTTGATTATTTTATTAATTGGTACGCATCCGTTTTTGACACTGGCGCAAACGGGAGATGACGCTTTCAAATATAACCAATGTGGATTTTACCCGAATAGTAATAAGATTGCCGTATTAACCGATAATGCAACTGAATCCAAATTTTACATCGCGTCAGCAAATGGCAAGGAGATTGTTTTTACTGGAGAACTAAGTGAGCAAAGACAATCTACTTATTCCTCTACCAAAACAAGGGTGGCCAATTTTTCTGCTTTTACAAAACCCGGGCAGTATATCATTATCAGTGGACAGCATCGGTCCTATCCTTTTGAAATCAAAAATGAGTTGTACAAAAACGTAGCCACTGCTGTATTGAAAGGATATTATTTTCAACGCGCTTCCATGCCTTTAGAAGAATCTTATGCGGGTAAGTGGCAGCGCAAGGGTTTTCATCCTGACAATCTGGTGTACATTCATCCAACTGCAGCATCGGCGCAGCGTCCAGAGGGTTCTACCATTTCAAGCACCGGTGGTTGGTATGACGCGGGTGATTACAATAAATACATTGTCAATTCTGGGATTACCATGGGAACTATTTTTAGTGCTTATGAAGATTTTCCAGATTACTTTAAACAACTAAAAACAAATATTCCGGAGAGCAATGACGCGGTCCCCGATATTTTAAATGAAGCCATTTATAACCTACGCTGGATGTTGACCATGCAGGATCTAGATGGTGGTGTTTATAATAAATGCACCAATGCCGTTTTCGATGGGATGGTCATGCCGGGTGAAACAAAAGAAAAAAGATGGGTGGTACAAAAAGGTACCGCAGCCAGTTTAGATTTTGCCGCAGTAACCGCACAGGCCGCCCGCATCTTGCAAACTTTTAAAAAGCAGTTACCCGGCTTGGCCGATAGTTGTTTGGTTGCAAGCCGTAAAGCTTGGCAATGGGCATTGCTTCATCCAGCCTTGGAGTACAAACAAAATGAGAATAACCAACAATTTAAACCGGCTGTGACAACGGGTGGATATGGTGACAATCATTTTCAAGATGAATGGTTTTGGGCTGCTGCTGAATTATTTCTGACAACTAGAGCAGATAGCTTTTATCAAGTAGTGGCATTGCGTTTACAAGATAATTTTGGTCTACCAAGTTGGAACAATGTGGGCATGATGGGTATTTATTCTTTCTTGCATTTTGCCAAAGCATTACCCGCAACTTACCAAACCACCATTGCGGTCATGCAATCAAAACTCTTGGCCATGGCCGATGGTTATCTAGAGAAAACAAAGTCCAATGCTTTTGGCACCGTGATGGGACAATCGGCCAAAGATTTTGTTTGGGGTAGCAACGCCAACGCTGCTAATCAAGGCGTGCTATTGATCAAGTCTTATCTGTTGACAAAAGAAAAAAAATACCTGGACCACGCTTTAACCAATGCCGATTATTTATTGGGCAGAAATGCTACGGGTTATTGCTTTGTAACAGGGATTGGTTCAAAGTCTTCCATGCATCCACACCATCGTCAATCAGTAGCAGATATTATTGTTGAACCGGTCCCGGGTTTGTTAGCGGGTGGTCCCAACCCAGGTAGACAGGATGGTTGTAAATATCCTTTCACAGAAACAGAAACCGCTTATGTAGATTTGGATTGTTCTTATGCTTCCAATGAAATTGCCATTAACTGGAATGCACCTGCCATATATTTATTCAACGCCATGGAAGCCTTGCAGAAACGCGTTGGTTATGTGAAGTAGTCTATTAAGACTAGCTTGTCATCAATAAATATGTAAAATATATTGTGTTTATTCGGAATAATTCCGAATAAATGTTATAAATTTAGCATAATGGACATTTTACGGAACATAGGAGCTTTTTCAGAACAGCCACTCAAAACAGAGCTGTTATTACATTTATTGAAAAGCTATAAAAGGCCCTATGACAAAATCAACGAATTGGTTAAGCAGGGAATGCTGTTACAAATTAAAAGAGGTCTTTATATACCTGGTCCCAATTTAGATCTAAAAACACCTGAGCCATTCTTAATTGCCAATCATTTATATGGACCAAGTTATGTTTCCTTGGATGCAGCTTTGTTTTATTGGGGATTGATACCTGAAAGGGTTTTTGAAATCAGTTCAGTTACATTTAAGAAAGCTACAAAATACCAAACTGAAATAGGCGTATTTAGTTATACCTACTTACCTCTTCCATATTATTCGTACGGGATTAACCAAGTTGCGCTCACCCCAAAACAAACGGTTTTATTGGCGTCTCCAGAAAAGGCAATCTGTGATAAAATAATTTCAACCGCAGGTTTAATATTAAGAAGTAAAATGCAAACAGTTACCTATTTAATAGAGGATCTTAGAATTGAAAAAGAGCGTTTAAAGCGTTTAGATAGTGTAGCAATGCAAACATGGATTAGCGAAAGTCCAAAAAAATCAAGTATTGAAATCTTGGTAAAAACTATCAACAGTTTATGATTAAAGAATGGTTAGAAACATATAAAACCAATACCGCTTTAGAGACTGAACAAGCGCTGAGGGAGATTATGCAGGAGATTGCATTAGCAGGATTGAATAGGTCTGGCTTTTTTAAAGAGGCTGCTTTTTATGGTGGAACAGCATTGCGTATTTTTTATGGATTAGATAGGTTTTCGGAAGACTTAGATTTTTCATTAGTAGCACCCAATACACAATTTGAAATTGCTAATTATCTAGATTCAATTGTTGATGAGTTTAATTCAGTGGGAATGAAAGTGAGCATTAAAGAAAAAGAAAAGTCCAAAGACTCGAATATTGATTCAGCATTTTTAAAATCAGAAACCTTGTGGACTGAACTTAGTTTAGAAAGTGCAACCATACAAAGCGGTGTATCTAATAAAGCGAGTATCAAAATTAAAATTGAAGTGGATACAAATCCTCCAGTAGGTTTTGAAACAGAGGATAAATTATTGCTCAAACCCTATTCGTTTTATGTGAACTGTTTTACTATTTCAAGTTTATTTGCTGGAAAGACGCACGCCTTGCTTTTTAGGAAATGGAAAACCAGAGTAAAGGGCAGAGATTGGTATGATTTTGAATGGTATGTCAAAAACGGAATATCACTTAATTTAAACCACTTAGCAATCAGAGCAAAGGATAGTGGAGATTGGCAAAATGATGCATTTACAAAAGATGATTTGGTAAAATTATTAGAAGCAAAAATTGCCACAGTAAATATAGATAGGGTTAAGGAAGATATTGTAAGATATATACCTAATCAAGAATTACTAAATATTTGGTCTGCAAAATATTTTAGAGAACTGATTCAGCATATTAAAATTGATGAAAGACAATAAGTTAAAGTATATGATAGCAAGTTCAAGGGTTTGTTTGATCAAGTCCTATTAGTTCACTTGAGAAAAAAACACCTAGATTATACAACTAAATAAGCAGTAGCCCTTCCAACGCCATGTTTTGAGACCAAGTTTTTTGATGTCAAATCTTTGAGGGTTTTCTTTACAGTAGGAAGCGCAATGTCTAGCTTTTGAGCAATCTCACCTGATTTTGATCCGGGATAATTTTGAATGAAAAAAAGTATCCGTTGTTCGCGGAGCGATAGCGCTTGTGCAGGATCTTTGTGCTGATCTAGTTTTTGTAAAAGATTGCGCTGAATATTATCTAGACAACTTATAAAAAACTGTAGCCATGCGGTAACATTTTCACCTGGTCTGTTGCGTTGGGTTTCCATCAACACTTTATAATATTCGGATTTTCTATTTTCAATTTCGTGTTCAAAACTGATGTATTGAATCCAAGCGTATCCATTTTTTAAAAGTAATAAGCGGGCTAATAACCTACTTAATCTACCATTGCCATCTTGGAAGGGATGGATACTTAAAAACTCATACACAAAAAGGGCCGTCTTAATTAATGGCAGCGTATTGGTATCCTGTTCATACCAATCTATTAATCTATTCATGGCATCCTGAGTTGGAAACCCAGGTTCGGTAGTTCTAAAAATGAGTTGCTTTGTACCGTTGTTTAAAGTTGCCTCTACAGCATTGCTATGTTGTTTGTATTGGCCACGGTGCCAAACATCTTTTTCACCATGTTTCAATAAAAGATTGTGAAGACCCTTGATCTGGCTTTCTGTAATTTCTATGGACAGAAAATTTTCAGTGATGGTATCAAGGGTTTCAAAATAACCCACCACTTCTTGCTGATCTCTAAGTTCTAAATAGGTAATATCTATTTTATCAATTAAAACAGCCACTTCATCATCAGACATTTTTGAGCCTTCAATTCTGGTTGAAGCACCAACACTTTTAACCGTGGCAATAGATTTTAAATGTTTTAAAGAAGCACCTTCTCTTTTTTCAATACTATTCCATGAAGCATCAAAACGGTCCAAATTAGACAATTGGGTCATGAGACCCATATCTATGTCCAGTTTCAATTGATTGATTTCAATGCTCATGATATACGTATATATCCGTAAATATACGATAAATAGACTTTAAAGCTAAAATTGATGAGCATTTATCCTAAAATATTCGATTCTCTAAATCCAATTAGCGCAAGAAGGTCTATGCACTTAACTGTTTGCCGAAGTATGTTTCTGCAATATGCGCTTCCCTTCTTTTTTAACCGCTGGGCTTTTTCTAAAAGACCAGATGATATCACTGGCGTATTTTCTGGAAGCTTCTAGATCTACAATGGGTGCTGTATAATCTTTGCCAATGACGCATTGATAGATTTCCTGTTCAATTTGGCTGAGCTTCCAGGGTTCATGAATCAGCGAAGCGGGAATTAGTTTGAGCTCAGGAACCCATAGCTTGATAAAGAGACCATCGGGGTCGTGTTCTATGGAATTTTTAATGGGGTTATAAATTCTAACGGTGTTGATGCCCGTTACACCAGATTGCATTTGTAATTGCGGATAGTGGATGCCGGGTTCATAGTCTAAAAATTGGCGGGCTAGAAAATGCAAATCGCGCCAGTCTTGCCAAAGATTAAAAACAAAAAAAGAGACCACCATGGCACGCATTCTAAAATTCAGATAGCCTGTGGTGACAAGGCAACGCATACAAGCGTCAACAATGGGTACGCCAGTTTGACCGTCCTGCCAAGCTTTGATATAATCGGGGTTTCTGGGTTTTGAAATTTTATCAAATGCCGCGTTTACGTTTTCATATTCCATGCGGCACTCGTCTTCAAACTTTTGCATAAAATGGCAATGCCAGTGCAGTCGCGATATAAAATTAGACAGTGCCCTTTTGTTAGCTGATGCTGCGTAGTGCTGACTGGTATACTGATACAACATGCGCATGCTAATATTGCCATAACTGAGATAGGGCGATAAACGACTGCAAGATTTTCTACTCAACAAGGGTTTAGAAATATGGCGGCTATAATTCTCAGCTCGGTCTTTGATAAAACTATCTAAGTATCGCCAAGCCCAATACTCTCCCCCCTGTTGAAAATTTTTGTTGCGTGTGGTAATCTCTGGATCCAATGCTGGTCCCTTCAGCGCTGAATAAAAATCAGGATCTAATTTCAAGATCTTCCAACCGGTTTCTTCTACCAACTGCGGTTGCGATGTCATAGTTGCTTGCCATCTTTTCTGCCAGGTTTTTCTAGACTTGAGTTTGCGGATTACACCATTGAGTGGAGACTCTTTCCAGGTTACGCTACAACGCTGGCAAAATTGTTGAACCTCCAAGTCTCTATCATAAGTAATCTTGTTTCCCACTTCTACATGCGAGAAAATCTGCTGAATGGAATATCGTTCTTGCAATGCTTCCAACACGGGCATCACTTCACTATGAAAAACATAGAGGCTCGCATCAAGGTCTTGCAACTTTTGCTGCATCTCGGTCAAAGATTCATACACAAAACGCCAATGTCTCTGATCAGCATCGGCGTAAGCCATAACCGATGGTTCAAAACAATAGAGCAGTAACACGGGATGCTCCTGCTGCTGAGCCCGCATGAGCGGCTCGTGGTCCGTGAACCGCAGGTCTCTTTTAAACCAAACAATATTAATGGGTTGCTTCTTCAATCTGTGATAGGAACAGATGGGGGGAGGCTTTTGTTTAAGACAGGAAAATTAGCTCAAATCCGAAAATATTATGATAATTTGGGATTGTAATCCGAAATTATTATGTAATTTAAGGATTGTAATCCGATAAAATGATACAAAGAACCTTAAAAGACAGCATTCAAAAAGACCTTTTTAAAGGAAAGGCTATTCTACTGTTTGGCCCGCGCCAATCGGGAAAGTCTACTTTAATGCAAGAGGTTTTGAAAGATCAGGATTACTTATACTTAAATGGAGACGATGCCGATGTAAGAGAAATCTTGACAAATACAACAGCAACAAAACTTAAAGCAGTGATTGGCAGTAAAAAAATTGTCTTCATTGATGAAGCTCAGCGCATTCAAAACATTGGTTTAACCCTCAAACTATTTACTGATCAAATTAAAGAAGTACAAATACTAGCAACAGGTTCTTCCGCATTTGAATTATCAAATCAGGTTAATGAGCCATTAACTGGTCGTAAGTATGAGTTTATGCTTTATCCTTTAAGCTTTTCAGAAATGGTAGCATACCATGGTTTAATTCAAGAAAAGCGCCTGATAGATCATCGATTGATATACGGATATTATCCAGAAATTGTAACCAATACTAGCGAAGAAAGCAGACTATTAAAACTGTTAGCCAATAGTTATCTCTACAAAGACTTATTAATGTTAGAGCAGATTAAAAAACCAATCATTCTTGAAAAATTATTGAAAGCACTTGCATTACAAATTGGAAGTGAGATTAGCCTTCAAGAGCTTGCTCAAACCGTTGGTGCAGATGGAAAAACTGTAGATAAGTATATAGACCTTTTAGAAAAAGCGTTTGTTGTATTTAGATTACCAGCACTTAATAGAAATGTTAGAAATGAAATAAAAAAAGGTAAGAAAATATATTTTTATGATTGTGGTATTAGAAATGCAGTCATTAATAACTTCAAATCAATTGATTCAAGAACGGATGCTGGCGCACTATGGGAAAACTATATAATTGCAGAAAGGATGAAATTCTTACACTATCAAAATATTGACGCCAAACAATATTTTTGGAGAACTACTCAGCAACAAGAAATAGATCTTGTAGAAGAACATGCTGATTCATGGCTTGCTTATGAATTTAAAAGAAATATACAAGCAAAAAAACGGTTTCCTCAAACCTTTACAGATAATTATAAAAATGTAGAACTTTCCATTGTTACACCGGCAAATGTGGAAGATTTTTTATTGACTGGAATGCTTCACTAATATTTTATCGCTCAAAAAAAACTCGTTTATCGCTCAAAAAACCCCATAAATGAGCGATAAATCTGAAAATAATGAGCGATAAATGAATTTTCCTCTGAAATCAGCTTGTTGCCGTTTATACCAAACAGCTTTTTTTGCCTTACGGCGATGTGTAATTTAATGCTATGATAAGTTTCTTACTTTGGATGGTCCTCTTTATTCTCTGCTGGCCACTGGCCCTGCTGGGTTTGATCCTGTATCCGCTGTTTTGGATTCTCTCCATCCCCTTCCGAATTTTGGGTATTGCCGTAGACGGCGTGTTTGGCCTAATCAAGGGAATCATTATGCTACCCGCCAGAATTTTGCAGGGGCGATGAAATGGCGCATTTAATGCGATGCACTCCAATCTGCTAAAGGAACAGATGGGTGAGGGTTTTTTTAGGGAATATATCAGACATAAAATCATTTTACTGTAGAAAAAGGAATATATCAGTCATATAATAGGATTAATTGTCTTATATATGTATATTTGTCTGATATAATTGGTAAAATGTATCAAATATGCGTGTAAGCCAAACCCAAATAGAGAAAGATTTTATCCGGATTAAATTGGCATTGACCAATCATATAAGCGGGGCTTCTATTAGTACTATTGAAGAAGCCTTGAATTATTCTATTGAGCAAAGAACTTTATTGAGACGCCTTACTAAATTGGTAGGGTTAGAACAGGTTAGGGCAAGTGGACAAAACAAAGGGAAATTGTATTATCCAGTTCTTATAGCTCAAGAAGAAAACAACACAGAGGCATGGATTAATGATGACCTAGTTCCGCTTACACAAGCGGCGGCGGCGGTTAAAAAAATTCTTTCACAACCAGTAGCAAAAAGAACAGCAGTTCGCTACAATTTTGATTTTTTAATTTCTTATCGTCCAAATATTGATTCCTATTTAAATGAGGAAGAAAAAGAGAAATTGGCAGTTCTTGGAAAAACAAAAGGGGCAGATGAGCCAGCGGGAACCTACGCAAAGGAAATTTTTCAGCGATTATTGATTGACTTATCCTGGAACTCAAGCCGGCTTGAAGGAAATACTTATAGCCTTCTTGAAACGCAAAGGCTTCTTTCTATGGGACAATCTGCCAAAGGTAAAACGGCAGAAGAAGCCCAAATGATTTTGAACCATAAGGAAGCCATTGAGTTTATTATTCAATCTGCCGAGGATGTAGGGTTTAATAGATATTCCATTTTGGGTTTGCATGCGTTATTATCAAACAATCTTTTGCCAGACAGCACTGCGTCAGGTAGTATTAGAAAAATTAGCGTAGGTATAGGAAGGTCCGTATATCTTCCATTGGAAATTCCTCAGCAGATAGAAGAAATGTTTAATCTGATGTTGGAAAAAGCAGACCAAATTGAAAACCCATTTGAGCAAGCGTTTTTTATAAGTGTTCACTTAACTTATTTACAACCCTTTGAAGACGTTAATAAAAGAGTCTCTAGGCTTGCCGCAAACATTCCATTGATCAAACATAACCTGTCTCCACTTTCATTTGTTGATGTACCCAAAGACATTTACACGCTTGGCTTACTTGGGGTCTATGAACTAAATAGGATAGAGATACTCAAAGATGTTTTTATATGGGCTTATGGCCGTTCCGCCATCCGTTATGCAGCTTTGCGTCAAACGCTTGGTAGTCCAGATCCGTTTGTCATGAAATATAGGCAAGAGATTAAAAGCCTGGTTACGAATATCATCCTGAATGCTTTGTCTTATGAAGAGGCTATATTGAAAATAAAACAAGACTCCAAAAACCTCCCGAGCATCCATCAATATAGGTTTATTGAGATTGTGGATACGGCGTTAATGAATATGCATGAAGGGAATATTGCACAATATTTCATCCGCCCTTCTCAGTTTCTGGCATGGAAAGAAAAGTGGGATTGAGCGATAAATGAGAAATTCTTACTAGCAAACTTCCGAGTTTGGCGCGTTTTTACTTCCGAGTTTGGCGTTTTTCTGGTAGCAGAACTGCCTAAAAATTGCTGACTTACACAGATTGATACCTTGAAATACCCAAAAACGGTTGTTTCCTGCAAATACAGTTATTTATATTTGCAGTTATGGCATTAAGTGAAAATATAAATATTTATATTTGCACTTGTACTCAAATAAGGTGAACATGAATATTAGCAGTTTTGAATCGGGGAAACTAGTACAAAGATTAGCATACAAGAGCTTTGAACCTACATTTATCAATATGCCATGGCATTTAGATAGTGATGAAGTGGCACTACTATTAAGCCAAGCCGACCAAAAACTGGGAGAATTAAATGCCTTTAGTCAATTGATTCCCAATGTGGATTTTTTTATAAAAATGCATGTGCTAAAAGAGGGTACAAAAAGTAGCAGAATAGAAGGAACACAAACCAATATAGACGAGGCCTTACAAAAGGAAGAATATATTCAACCCGAAAAAAAAGATGATTGGCAAGAAGTACAAAACTATGTTCAAGCCATGAATACAGCTATTGCTGATTTAGATAAAATGCCTCTCAGCAATAGGTTATTAAAAAAGACGCATAAAATAATTCTACAAGGGGTTAGAGGAAAACATAAACAACCTGGAGATTTTCGCATCAGTCAAAACTGGATTGGGGGTAATAGTTTGGCCGATGCTAAATTTATTCCTCCACATCAAGATGGTCTATTAGATTATATGTCAGATTTAGAACTGTTTATTCATAGTGAAAATAACCATCTGCCTCACTTGATTAAAATAGCCATTCTGCATTATCAGTTTGAAACCATACACCCATTTTTAGATGGCAATGGCAGAATTGGTAGACTTTTAATTACGCTTTATTTGGTTAGTACCGGCTTGTTGGTAAAACCAACACTATATCTATCAGATTTTTTTGAGAAAAATAAAGAGCATTATTACGATAATTTAACAGTGGTAAGAACTAAAAACGACCTAATACAATGGCTTAAATTTTTTTTAGAGGGAATTAGAGTAACAGCTGAAAATTCTATTCAAACATTTAAGGAAATTATTGCTCTTAGGGCTTCTATGGAAACGAAAATAATGACACTTGGCAAAAAGCAAATATTGGCAAAAAATGTGTTACAGTATTTATATAGTCAACCTATCACCGATATGCAAAGTATTGCTACTGCAACTAATGTTAGCTTGACTAGTATTTCAAGATTATTGAACGATTTTGTAAAACTTGGAATCTTGGTTGAACTAACTGGGTTTAAAAGAAATAGAATTTTTGCATTTGAGCAATATGTAAAACTGTTTAGATAATCTTAGGTCTTCAGTATCCCAATCAAATAAACCCCTAACGCTACAACACCATTGAAATGCGGTGAATAGCATATTTATTCGCCGCAAAAACAGATAAGCAACTGGCCAGAGCAGATGGATTGGCTTAACGATTTTATAGTATGATCGCTCAGATACGCAGAGAGCCATTTTAAGCCATGGGTCAGCCGTAGAAGTGCTAGAGCCTAAAATTTTTAGAGACCGAATAAAAGAACAAATAAGCGAAATGTTGGTTTAATACCAATAAGATAGGAGGGAGATAACTGGAATTGTAAATAAGAATTGACAATATAACCAATTCAAGGTTTTTATTAACTTTAAGTATGCCAACCGCTATAAAAACAAAAAAAGCTTCCACTAAGCAAACTGCAAAAGCAAAGGTTGCGTCTAAGCCAAAAAACAAGACCAATTACCTCACCACGCGAATATTGGAGCAGGCGGCAAATAAAGCATTTGCAAAAGCTGCTGAACAAACCATGAAAGTAATGGGATACAATGTTATTGTTCAAGGTGATTGGGTTGTGAAAAAGCACCAAGATGGAACAATTTAGAAAATTAGTAAGTTAGAAAAGAAAAAAAAAAATAAGAACCTAAAATTTGACTAGTTTCCAAAGAAATAAGTTCTTAAAATATGCTTGTGTTTCTTCATCCACAAAATAAACATAACAACCTTTCATACCCCTTGTCATTAAAGTGCGATAAGTGTTTTTAATGACTAGATCCACCATTTCTTTTCCTTCAACTGGTTTCTCTGCAACCAATCTTTTATAACCTTTAATGGAACTGTCAGAACTTGCACGTTTGGATGCATCAGTAATAACTTGTCCGTTACGAATTACAAAATCTTCGCCTACAATCACACCAATATAATCTACTTCTAATCCTTGACAAGTATGAATACATCCAATCTCATTAACGGATGTGGGGCTAATGATCCAAGCGCTTCCATCTTCGGTTAAATTCCATTTCATCTTGAAATCGAATTCAGGGAATTCAATATCATAAGCTAGAGGATCTTTTTTACTTGGCCATTTCCAACAATATCCTGCAACCAATCTTGCACGGTTATTGATTTTATTTTTTTCAAAAATAAGGTCACGCAATTCTGAAGGTGTGTCAACAACTTTAAAATCATAATCTATTTCAGCAATACTATTATTCGCGGTCTCTCTAATTTGAAGTGTATTATCTAACCAAGCTAAATAACCATCTGATCCATTGCAACGAAACTGAGAATTCAATTCTAGTTCTGTAATTTCAGCACCAGCTCTAGAAGCCCAGATATAGATTTCTTTTTTTCTACCAATATCTTTTAGCGTTACACGCTGGTCCTCATCAATAAAGAATACTGTGAACCTTGCTGCATCAATTATTTCTTTGATTTGGTTTTCGCCAAGATTCCCAAATAAACCACTGAACTTATTTAAACGATGGGCTTCATCTACAATTAAAGCATCAAATGTGTTTCTAGGAGTTTCTACAAAAGCACCAGATCCTTTGAAAAGGTTTCTCATTTCTGTTGCCCTAATTGTGCCTGTAAGTCTAGCTTCGTAAACAGCTCTTGGTGCAGCATTCTTTGAAACATAAGAAGGCATAAATCCGATCTTAGCTAATTCAACTAAAAGATTAATAGCAACAACTGATTTTCCTGTACCTGGTCCACCTTGCACAATCAAAACTTGTTTTTTATTATCAGTTGCTTTTTTGGCAAGTGCTAAAGCATTTTCGTAAACTATTTTTTGATCATCAATCATTACAAACTCACGATTGCCCTTGATCATTTTGCCAATATTATCGGCTAATAGTTTGGAAGGTCTAATCTTTCCATTTTCTATTCGGAAAAGTATATTGGTTCTGTCTCCGTATTTAACGTGTTGCTTAATGAATTCTTTTAATTGTAAAGCATCATGCTTTAGGAATACAGGTGCTTTTTCTAAATAGTGTGAATAAAAACCATTTTTAATTACTGAAGCATCTGTAAAATTGTGTAAGTAAGCACAAGGATGCAAATTGATATTCTCTGTATAAACCACTTCATTAAATCCCTGTAAAAGTGTAGCATATGACCATGCTTGATAAGAAGGATGTGGATGTTCTCCAATTCTTCCACCAACATAAGTTTCAACTATGGCATCCTTATTTGTAATACTTGCATCTGACCATTGTTTTAATTCAACCAGAATTACCGAATCCTTATTATCATGGTCTTGTCCAGAAATAATAAAATCAATTCTTTTACCAGTCTGTGGTATTTGGTATTCAATAGCAATGCCGCAGTCGTCTGGAAAAACCGGGTCTCTCATAATTCTTTCCATGAAAACCAAAGAGTTTGCCCAAGATTTAATTTCAGCAATTCCTACATTCCTATTTAATTTTCTTTTGACATTTTCTAGAACAATGTTTTCAATATCATTGCTAAATACATCATCAACAAACTGAGATTTAAGCGCATTGTATACAATCATAACTCATTGTATTTTTTAGCTGTGCCCTTTGCTTTTTCAACGGGATATTTAACGCCGTTTGCTTTGATTTTCTCTAAGACAATTTCTTTTACATCAAAACCATATTTCTCTGCTAATAAAAAGGAGAAGGCAAAAATATCTGCTAATTCCTCTTTCACTTTTTCTTTGTTAGCTTCCTCGGGTTTCTTCCACAGAAACAATTCTAATAGTTCGCCGGCTTCAACATTAATGGCCAATGCCAAATCCTTTGGATTGTGAAACTGCTCCCAATCTCTTTCATTTCTAAAATCAAGCAGGGCTTTAGTAATTGTTTCCATTTCGCTCATATTTTAAAATATATCATACAAGTTAAGCCAATTCAACAAGTATTGAATAGGGTAACTGAGATAATCAGATAAAATCAAGCAAGAATTTCTAGTATTTAGTGATTAGGTGAATATGCTATGAATTATTGTAGTCAAATTTATTTCCATTTCGGCCTCAACACCACACTCTCCGCCACCACTGTTTTAATTTTTTCTTTAGAATAATAGGCTGGAAAATATTGGTCATTGGCCCAGAGACCAAAAAGGTTTTTGTAAAATGGGCTGGCGGGGTTGCCGGATTGGCCGGGGGTATTGATCATCACGGCTTTGTCCCAGTCTTGGGTGTCTGCAATAAATCTAAAGCTGGCGCCGCTTAATTGGTTGTCTAGATTGCCGGTGGCGCCGGGGGTGTAGCCATTGCCGCCACGGGGGGCAGGTCCCACATTGAGTTTCTCTTTCATGGAGGGTGATACCACACCAGTTAATGGGTGCAACATGGTCACGTGTTTGAATTTTTCTTGGCCATAGATCCACTGTTCAGGTTTGTCTCCTAGTTTGTTTTTTAATTCAGTGATGGCTTGTTCAAAACTCTCTTTGATAAACTGATCTCTTCCGGCGGTTGGGTTGGGGCCAAATGCTGAGACTGGGTTTTGTAGCCATCCAATGATCTTACTCATCTGTAAAGTGAGTAGCCCTTTAATAGATTCGGGTATAAACTTTTTGCCTGCCATGAGCACCAACTGTCTTTCCCACATCACATAGATAGCTGCGGCTGTTGAGTTTTTATCCAAGACATAATTCCAATTTTGCAATTGCTGTTTGGCTTCCTGTGCCAGAGGTTGATCTGGTTGAATGTTTTGCAAAAGCGGCACCAGGCTTCTAGCGGGAAGGGATAAATAATCGGTCTGTAACATTTTCATTTTCTCAATAGTCATTTGATTGTCCTTGGCCAAGACTTCATTGATCCGGTCTCCCCTAAAATCATCGGCCCAGGTAAATCCTACGGCATCCCAATGATTGTAACTAAGTGGGGTAATGTCTTGGTTGGCGGTGGCTAAAAATCCTTTGCTGGGATTTAATTGGTGTGGTCTTTCTTTAATGGGTAAGTAGCCGGACCATTCATAACTACCATCGCCCGGAACGGGCACCAAACCGCTATGGGTTTTTCTGATGGGAATAATGCCCACGGCCTGCCATCCAATATTGCCTTTTTTATCTGCCCAGATCATATTCTCTCCGGGTATATGGCTATAGCTGCAAGCCTCACTAAAACTTTCCCAGTTGGTGGCTTGGTCAATTCTCAAAGACGCCAGATAGGGCGCTCCTCCGGGCTCTAGCCAGGCGCATTTTACGGCATAGGCTTTTTTGTTCAGGGTATCTATATAAGTAACGGGTCCGTGTTGGGTATAGCGCAGGGTAACTTCTTTGGCTCCCGCTCCTTTTACGGGAATGCTTTCTTTTAGTTCTTGCATATTCACCCAGTTTCCCTTGTATTTGTATTGTAAGAGATTGGCGGGATTCAGGTCATAGACATAGAGGTCTTCTCCATCGGTCTCATAGATGGTCAGACCCCAGGCCCCTGCTTCATTATGCCCAATGGATACGCCAGGGATTTCTGGCTCGCCACCCCCTATCACATTCCATCCGGGTGCTACCAAGTGAACCATATATCTTAATGAGGGTACGGCTATTTTCCTATGTGGGTCATTGGCCAGCATGGGAAACTTGCTGGAGGTTCTGCTGCCACTCACTATCCAGTTATTGCTTCCTTCCACACCATGTTCTGTTGGATTATAATTGTGGGGCATTTGTTGGTTCAGGTGATTCATGACCGCGTCTGGGTCTTCGTCTTTGATTGCCAAGTCATTTTTCTGAAACAGCAGATCCTTTCTATAGGCATTGTATAATTCCAAAATGTCTTTGCTTAACAGGTCTCCTTGTATGCTTGTGTCTAATTTTATGTTGGGTTCTTTGGGATGATACCACATCAACTCTTTTACCTTGGCATCGCCAATTTTGGCTACGGCTCTTCCGGTATTCAGCTCTTCGGTGATATTGCCCAAGAGTCCCTGGTGTCTGGAGATCACCACTTCTGGGGTCCACTTGCCCGGAAGAATTTTGAGTAATTTAAATTCAATGGGTAGTTTGCTAGGCTCTTCCAACGCTTCCGCAATATAACTGTTCACGCCTGCTACATAAGCGTTGATGATGGACTCCCCTTGTGGATGATAATGATTCAATTCTTTTTTCAGGTCTCCTCTGAACTGGAATAGTCTGGTGCCGATATCTCTTTTGAGTTCTCGCTCTCCCAGAATTTCTGCCACGGTTCCGGTGGCCTGTCTGCGCCAGATTTCAAATTGAAACAATCGGTCTTTGGCCGCGCAATAACCTTGAGCAAAAAACAGGTCTTGTTGGTTGCTGGCGTAGATATGGTTCACCCCCCATTTGTCTCGCAAAATTTCTACGGGTGCTTGCAAGCCTTTTACAGACAAATTGATCTTGTTCTGGGCGGGGGCTTTTGTGAGCATCAGGATACTGAGTACCAGTAATGGAGCTATGCGAAACTTTCTCATGTTGTGGGATTGAAGTTGTTGAAACAGGTACTTAAGATAACGATTCTTATTTAGAATGATGCTGATCCACCCCGCCCTGCGGGCACCCTTCCTTACGCTTCGCGCAAGGAGGGGAACTAATTGAATAGAACTACAACGATTGAGTAGATTCTTCTCAGGAACCATCGCGTCAGCAGCGGTTTTTTAGCTTTTAGCGTTTAAATTGAGCATTCAAAAATTGCTGACCACTAAATAGAAAATCATGGCTACTAATCGCAGAGACTTTATGCGCAACCTTACCTACGGTGCAGTGGGTGTGGGCATTTCTGGTATTACATCGGGCTTTACGGCCAAGAGTTATAATAGGATCATTGGCGCCAATGACCGCTTGAATGTGGCGCTAATGGGTTGTGGGCGCCGTGTGGGTGCTTATTATGACGCACTGAAAAACAAGAACAACAATGTAGACCTGGCTTATATCTGCGATGTAATGAAGAAGCAACGCGAGAAAGTGGGTAAGGACCTGAGCGGTAAAGTATCGGGCCCCGCCAAACTGGTGGGTGATATTCATGATGTTTGGAACGATAAAAGCGTGGACGCCATTTTCAACGCCACTCCTGACCATTGGCACGCGCCGGGTACCTGGATGGCCATGCAGGCGGGCAAGCACGTTTATATTGAAAAACCTTGTAGCCACAATCCCCGCGAGGGCGAATTGCTGGTGGCTTTTCAAAAGAAGTACGGCAAAGTGATTCAGATGGGTAACCAACAACGCTCTGCTAAAGAGTCTCAAGAAATTATTGGCGAGATTCACAAAGGCGTGATTGGCGATGTTTACAAAGCGCTGGCTTTTTATTCCAATACCCGTGGTGCGGTACCTATTGAGAAAAAAGCGCCTGTGCCCGAAGGTCTTGACTGGGAACTTTGGCAGGGTCCGGCTCCACACAGAGAATACACTGACAATACCTGGGACTATAACTGGCATTGGTATGGCTGGCATTGGGGTACCGGTGAAACTGGTAACAACGCTACGCACGAACTAGACGTGGCTCGTTGGGCCTTGCAAGTAACCTATCCTGAAAAAGTAGAAGTAGAAGCGGCCAAGCGTCATTTTAAAAACGATGGTTGGGTCATGTACGATACCATGGACGCTACTTTCCGTTTCCCTGATAACAAGATTATCCAGTGGGATGGTAAGAGCCGCAGTGGCTATAAGACCTATGGCTCTGACCGAGGTACCGTTATTTATGGTAGCGAGGGTACGGTGTTTGTAAACAGAGAAGGCTATACTTTATTTGACCGAGTGGGTAAAAAAGTAAAAGAGAGTAAGGCTTCCGGTAATGAAGCGGGCACAGCGCTTGGCGGTGGTGGCGATATGACCGATGCACACGTGGCCAACTTTTTTAACGTGATCCGCGGTACAGAAACCAAACTAAATTCTCCTATTGAAGAGGGCGCTATTAGCCAGATGATGTGTCACTATGCCAATATTGGCTATCGCATTGGCAAGTCTTATTCCGTGAACACCCAGAACGGGCATATCCTGGACAAAGACGGGATGAAGCTTTGGGACAGACAGTATGAGAAAGGTTGGGAGCCTAAATTATAATTGACCTTATCTAAGACCTCAACTGAACGTTGGGGTCTTTTTTTAGAACTGCTTGTAATGAATATCTAAAAACTGCTGAAAGGATTCTTTGTATGATTCGCTCAAGGGAATTTCTTCTTGGCCAATTTTTACAGAGGACTTTTCAATAGTGTCTACATGCGCCAAAGAAATAATATAGGATTTGTGAATGCGGATAAACTGATAGGGCATTAATTGTTCTTCAAAGGTTTTCATGTTTTGCAGCACCAGGTATTTTGTTTTTCCCGCATGGATGGTCACATAATTGCCCGAGCCCTCAATATGGGTAATATCCATAATCCGCAGCTTCTGCGTTTTGTAATCTGTTCTTACAAAAATAAAATCCTGCGGGTCTGCCTTCAGCTTTGCTTGACCTGCAGTTTCTTGACCTGGCTCTTTTAAAAGGGCTCGTACTTTTTGAATAGACCTTTCAAACCTTACCAATGAAAATGGTTTGAGCAAATAGTCTACCACGTCTAGTTCAAAACCCTGCAAAGCATAATCCGGATAAGCCGTGGTAAGCACTATTTTGGTTTGTTGAGGTATGCTTTTTGCCAGATCCAATCCATTGAGACGGTTCATTTGTATGTCTAGGAATACTAGGTCAATACCGGCATGTTCCATCAAATATTTGAGCCCTTCTATAGGATCTGTGAACTGCGCTACCAATTTAAAGGAGGCAATTTTTTCTCCATAGGTCTTGATAATACCCAATGCGTTCTCCTCGTCATCAATGGCTATGGCTTTGATCATGATGGTAAAGCTATTTCAAGTTCAGCAAGAAAGTAGTTTTCGGATTCTTTCATTGAAATCTTATGTTGATTGGGATATAGAATCTGCATTCTTTTAATCAAATTGGGGATGCCTATGCCATTGTTCTGGTCCTTAGAAATGCCTTGGGCAATTTTGTTTTGAACGCTATAATAGAGCTTGTTCCCTTCAATACTTAGTTCCAACATCACAGGTTCAGTTTCTGTTCCAGGCTCTCCGTGCTTAAACGCATTCTCTACAAAAGTGAGCAGGATCATAGGTGGAATTTGACAGGATGCAAATTGATCTTCTTGACTCACGTTGAGTTTAATCTGGTCCTTGGGAAACCTTAGGCGATGCAGTTCTATAAACTTGAGCAGGTGTTGGTATTCCTTGTCTAAACTAACCCAATCAGATTTTTCATCCAACACATAACGCAACAAATCAGAGAGCTTTAATAAGGCGTCTGCAGTTTTGGTAGATTGGATCAATGCCAAATAATAGATATTGTTAATGGTATTGAACAGAAAGTGCGGATTCAGTTGGTTGCGGAGCAAACTCAGTTCTGCCTGCGCTTTTTCTTTTTCTAAAACCAGGGCTGCTCGCTCTTTGGCAAACCAATCTTTGGCAAAAGCATATCCCAAACCCAATAGATAATAAGTAAGTGCGGAAATCAGGTTTGGAATAAAATAACTGGGTGTTGCTACAACTTTTTTTGGTTGCTGTGCGCTATTGAGTAAATGAAAAACAGGTCCATTTAAAAATTGTCTGGCAAAATTAAATAGCTGTGTAAACAACAACAAGAGCAACACAGAGAATAGCAGAAAAGGAATCAGGCGTTTTCTTTTAGTGTATTGTGGAAACACTAAAAAAGCAGCTACCACTAGAACAATAGATTGGGTAATATGTGTGGTAATTCTATAATAACCAATATTGTCATTGGGCCAGGGTTTGCCCAAAAACAAATAGTAGGAGAGCCAGAATAACTGGAACACAAACACCACTAGGGCTATTTCTAAAAGGCTTTTTAGGGCTTTCTTATCCATGACAGGCATGACACTAAAATAAGGGATAATCCTGCTGCAGGCGGGCCTGTTTCACAGATTATTTTTCACGTATCAATTGGGCTATTTCGTCATTTAAAAACGGCGTTTGACACATTGTTTCTAAACCTCCCTGCTTTATTCGGTAATATGCTATATAAACCACCAAAAGGAAACTGCATGCGTAAAATTTCACAACTGGCCCTTGCCCTCCTCCTAGTTTTAGGAAGCATTGCGGCAGATGCCCAGGTTAAAACTATTTCCGGAGTCATTCGTGAAGAACAGGATGGCTTTCCCATTTCCGGCGCTTCTATTCGCGTAAAGGGAACCAATACCGGAACCGTCAGTAATGAAAAAGGGGAATTCAGTATCAAAACCAGTTCTGGGAATTTGATCCTGATCATTTCATCTGTGGGTTATGAAGACCGTGAACTGCCCGTGGTTGAAGGTAAAATGGCCAGATTCATTGAATTGCAACCCACCGTGAAAACCATGAAAGACGTGGTAGTCATTGGTTATGGTAAAGTAGACAGAAGAAAATTAACCGGATCGGTTGGTACGTTCAAACCTGACTTAGTTGGTGCCAATCCAGTTTCCATGGACAAATTATTGCAAGGCAGAATTGCGGGTGTGCAAGTGTCTCCCGCTACCGGTGCGCCTGGTGCGGCTTCTGCCATTACTATTAGAGGTGTTACTACGCTAAGCGATGCGGGTAATGCGCCACTCATTGTACTAGACGGTGTACCCATGTATGGTCAAGACAGAACCAATAATAGCACCAACTTTAGTGCCAGTGGTTCTGCTGCTACTTTTACACAGCCCATCACCGCCAATAACTATACGCCTAGAAACCAGTTTGAAAGAAACCCGCTAGCCAATATTAATCCTGACGATATTGAAAGTATAGAAGTCTTAAAAGACGCTTATGCTACTTCTATTTATGGTAGCCGTGGCGCGGCTGGGGTAATCCTGATTACCACCAAGAAAGGTGCCATGGGTAAACCAAGGGTAAACGTGAGTTTTGCTACATCGGCGCAGCAAGCGTTTAACTTACCCGCTATTATGACTGGCGATGAATACAGTACTTTCTATACCGCTTATTTTGACACACTGAATAATAGAAGACCTACCGTTGGTTGGCCTCCTGCTAACAGGGTTTTCAAAAAAGGATATAACACGGATTGGTTAGACCAGATTACTCAAACAGGCATTGGTTATAATTTCTCTACTTCTGTAAGTGGTGGAACCGATAAGACCCGTTATTTTGTGAGCGGAGGTTATGATAAAGAAGCTTCTTATATAACCAACAATGATTTTCAACGCGTACAAGGAAGGGTGAATGTAGAAACATCGCTCAGTAATAGTTTGAAAATTGGTGTTTCTACTGCATTGAGTTCTACTATCAACAATGCACTCAATGCACAGCGTGCTTATTATGACGCGGTGATTAAAGCACCCAATATTCCGGTTTATGATAGCTTGGGTTTGTATGCTTGGAGGGCTTTGTATTCCCCTGCCAATATCATTAATGCAACAGCTCCTCAAAGAGACTTAAATCCGGTTGGTACCATTAATACGGGTAAAAATCAGATCACCGATTTACGCGCTATCAGCAATGTATTTGCTGAATGGAAATTGGCTAGTTGGTTAACCTATCGCTTTGATTTTGGTGTAGATTGGTACAATACCAAAGCTTATAGCCGTGAGATTGACAAAACTGGAACCCTGCGTGGTGCTGCTACGGAAAGCAATATCAATAACTTAAAAACAGTAGTCAATAACCTCCTAAATTTTAACAAGCGTTTTGGTGACCATAGTATTAGTGGTGTGGTTGGTCAAAGTTTTGAGCGATCTTCTGAAAGTGCTACTACTTTAACCGGTACTAATTTTATGGACGATAGGGTCCTTAGTATTATCTCTGCTTCTAACAGGTCTGTTACCAATGCCCTTACGCAGGAATGGACACTGGCTTCTTTCTTGGGTAGGTTGGACTATGGTTATAAAGACAAATACTTGGTAGGTATTACCAATAGAATTGATGGCTCTTCTAGATTTAGCGTAGACAATAGATATGTGAGCTTCCCTTCTGTTTCTGCGGGTTGGGTTTTGTCTAAAGAAAAATTTCTTAAAAATGCTACTTGGATTAACGAGCTGAAACTCCGTGGTAGCTGGGGTTTAACGGGTACTGATGGTGGCGCTGGTTACTATGGTAGCTTGGGTCAATATTCCTACACCAGTACTGGTACTACTTATGCGGGTACTACTATTATCTCTGGTACAAGGCCAGCTAATTCCGATTTAAAATGGCAGCAGACTACCAATATTGATTTTGGTGTTGACGCTGGATTCTTACAAAATCGCATTCGCGTAACGGCTGAATATTATAAGCGTACTACTAAGAACCTCCTAGTGAATGGTGGCTTGCCTGGTTTTGTGGGCTTTAGCACCCAACAGCAAAACTTAGGCGAGCTGGAGAACAAGGGTTTTGAATTGACCTTGACTACCAAGAATATTGACAAGAAAGACTTTAGCTGGATCAGCAGTTTCAATATTGCGCGCAATGAAAATATTATCACCCGTTTAGATTTAGCCAATAAGCTTGACGCTTCTCTTACTTCAGAAAGATCTGGTGGACGCTTTTGGACAGAAGGTGGTTCTGCCACTGCATTCAACCTCATGTACTGGGGTGGTGTAGACGCGGCAACTGGTAACCCCCGTTGGATTGGTGCCAACGATACGGTTTCATTGGTTCCTTTTGAAATTTTGTACACCGGTACTTCTAGAGACTATAATAGCCAACGCAGAAATATGGGCGATGCGCTTCCTAAATTCTTTGGTGGTTTTGACAACAGAATCCGGTACAAAGATTTTGAATTTTCTTTCTTCTTCACTTTTGCTTCTGGTAATACCGTCTTCAATGGTGCTAAAGCTTCTATGTATGCCTTTAGCTCAGTGGATGCGCCCAACCTTTCTAGAGATATCTTAAACTACTGGAAACAACCCGGTGATGTGACTGAGATTCCAGCACTGATTAACAAATCCAATACGGCTTTCACACCTGGTGGTAGCACCTCTCAATTCAATGATTATACCTTGGGTAGAAACTCTTCTAGGTTCTTAGAAGACGGTTCTTTTATTCGTCTGAAAAACCTAACCCTTGCCTATAATTTTGGTCAAGGTATTTTGAAAAAAGCTGGGATTGTAGGTGGAAGCATTAAACTATATGTAGAAGCCAATAACGTATTCTTGATTACTAAGTACACGGGTATTGATCCAGAAGTAAGTGCCTATGGTTCTTCTGTATTGCAAGCTGGTTATGACGAAATCAGTATGCCTAATCCGCGTAGTTTTAGAATTGGATTTAAAATTGGATTGTAAATCAACATAAAATTTTAGTATGAAATCAACTATCAAAATATTGGGTGTTTTACTAATTGTTCTTAGCTCTTGCAGCAAGCAATTGGAACTGCCTCCAGAAAATATTCTAACGGAATCACAGGTTTTAAGTAGCCCCAATAGTGCCGATGCATTGTTGTCTAGTGCTTATTTTAAATCATATTCCGCCATCAGGAACTATTATTACATGAGTGCAGACGTGGCAACCGGTAACGCGTTGACCATTGCCACCAATGGTTTTATTTCTTTGTGGAATGGTACGCTTAATCCTGGTTCCACCCTTGTACAGACGCTTTGGAACAATCATTACAATGCCATCAATGAGGCCAACGTCATTATCAACTTGATTCCCACTTCAAATTTTGATGCTCCTGTTAAAACCAAATTAATAGCTGAAGCCAAATTTGTAAGAGCGCTTAATTATTTTATCCTACTCAGAGATTTTGGTAGTGGGGCTATTACGGGTAAACTTTCTGGTGCGGGTATTCCTTTGCAGTTGGTGAATTATGCCAACTATGATGTTAGTAAAAACCTTCCTAGATCTACCTGTGCAGAAGTCTATACCCAAATTTTAAAAGACCTGGATGAAGCCGCTGCAGACCTTACGGATCAAACAACGGCTACGCCACAAGCTTTTAGGGGTCGTGCGCAAAAAACCACTTGTTATGCCTTGGCTTCTAGAGTGGCCTTGTATATGCGTGACTATGCTAAATCAGTCACTTATTCAACACAGGCTATGACCAATACCACACAATATGTATTGGCTAGTTCTCCTGCATTGGTTTATCCAGTAACTTCTGCTACTTCCAACTTAGCATTGAGTACAGAATTTATTTTTGCCTTTCCAGTGAGTTTTAATTCAGACGCAACAGATAATAACCTCACTGGTTATTTTGCAAAGACCGCCATTTGGCCTGCTCCTGCTTTCTTGGCTACCTATGCCGCCAATGATATTAGAAATAGCGCCAGCATGATGACCGTTGGAAGTACAACTGGTCCGGTTGCTTTGTTCTGTCCTTCTAAATTTGCCAATCCTACTGGTAGGGATCATTTGCCCGTTATCCGTTTAAGTGAAATCTATTTGAACAAAGCCGAGGCATTGGTGAGGTCTACTAGTTCTGTGAATGCAGAAGCCATTACCCTTTTGAATGCTATTCGTCAACGTTCTTTTCCTGCTGGTCTTAAACCTGCCCCTTTTACCGCGCTTAGTTTTGCTTCCCCCACTGATTTGATGACCGCTATTCTCAAAGAACGCAAATGGGAACTGGCATTTGAGGGTCATGATATGTTTGATAATATTAGAACAGGCGTGGCTCCTAATGCGGCCTTAACGGACCAAAACAAATGGGTCTATCCTATTCCTAAAAGAGAGATTGATTTGACCAATGGTTTGATTACGCAGAACCCTGGTTATTAAATTATTGAAGCCCCTATATCAGATCACTAATAAAAAGCCTAATGAGAAAAATATTGATAGGATTATACCTGCTTGTGGTAGTTGCCGCTTTTGGCCAAAACAAGGAAATGGCTTGTAAGCTGAAAGGGCATTTGGAAAATTCTTCAGGAAGCGAGTTGATTATTTACAAATTTGACAATTCTTTTGAAACAGCTATTCCTGTTGATGAGAAGGGCAATTTTGCTGGAAGCTTCAAACTTTTGGAACCGGGCATTTACTTTATTAAGCAGGGAAAAGCCTATTCAACTATTTTTTTGAAAAACAGTTATGATCTGACTGTAAACATAGACACCAAAGTTTTTGCAAAGTCCATGGTATTTAGCGGAGAGGGTGCAGACTTTAATAAATATTTGAAAGACAAGGCTGAATTGAAAAGCAACCTAATTGTTGATGCAAAAGTATTTTTTGTAGTATCTGTTGATAGTTTTTTAATCAGGATTGACAACTACGCTGTTAAATTGAAGCAACAATTAGAAGGCACCAAACTTGTCAAAGAAGATAGGGACCTTGCCCAAAAGCTCATTGAATATGATTATCTGTTAATCAGGAATAACTATCAAAAATTCTATGTCTATCATACCAAGACCGAGCCCTTTATTCCGGAGCATTATCTTGATCCCATCAGGAACCTAGATATGAATGATGCTCAAGCCTATAATAATTCCATGGATTATAGGTACTTGATTGTAGATAAATGGCGCATTTTTGAAGCAGACGCCAAGAAGAAAAACCCCAATCATTCTATCATTGAATTTACTGGCGCTTTTGCAGACAAAATTCAATACGAACCCGTTAGGGATCAGATAGTGCGCATGTTATTTAATCAAGTAGATGCACGTAACCCCAATTATGAATTGAATTATCAGAAAATCAAACCGTTGGTTAGAGTAGACAAAACAAAACAAGAATTAGAGAAGCGTTTAGCAACCGCACAAACCAATAGAGCGGGTATGTCATTGACTGGTTTTGATTATGAAAACCATAAAGGTGGTAAAACAAGTCTTGCCTCTTTAAAAGGTAAGTATGTGTACATTGATATTTGGGCTACTTGGTGTGGACCCTGTATTAGGGAGTTTCCGGAATTGACCAATTTGATTGCGGATTATAAGTCCAATCAAAACATTGAATTTGTTTGCATTTCTATAGACAGCAAAGAAGACTATGAAAAATGGCGCTCTTTTGTAACAGATAAAAAAGTAGGTGGGCTTCAGCTAATTGCAGACAAAGGACTAGGGTCAGATTTTATGAAGTTTCTAAACGTGAGTCTGATTCCCAGAAATGTATTGATTGACCCTCAGGGCAATATTATTTCTTCTGCTGGTCTCAGACCTTCTGATAAAAATACTAGAGAGACTTTGGCTAAATATGTGGGTGCACCCATTGTAAAATCCACTGTAACTAAACTAAACTAGATGATTCGTAGACAAGGTTCACAAGGTTGACAATTGCTTAAACTTTAATTATTTTTCTAGAAAATTAAAGTCTTAGTAATTTAGATTTAGTTCAACTCAAAATCTTGTCTATGAAACAACTAACAACGATTGTTTGTCTACTGGCTTTTTTCCTGTTTGCTTGCGGCAAGAAAGACGGCGGATCGGCCTCCATTATTCCAACAAACTTGGTGTTTAGTGCCGTTGTTAGTACAGACAATAGTGGGAATGTGACTTTTACCGCATCGGCCACCAATGCGGTGAGTTATGAGTTTGATTTTGGAAACGGTTTGTTTCAGACTTCTACTACGGGTTCTTATACGTATAAATATCCTACTGGCGGTACCTATTTGGTTAACGTAATAGCCAAAAGTAGTACCGGTGAAACTGCTGCTAAGAGCACTACTATCATAGTTACCAAGGCCTTAGCGTTGGTTTTTTCTGATGAATTTGACGTGGATGGTGCACCCAACGCCAGCAAATGGGGTTATGATCTTGGTGCAGGTGGATGGGGTAATAATGAATTGCAAAACTATACCAACCGAATTGACAACAGTTTTGTTTCAGGGGGAACGTTAAAGATCAAAGCCATCAAGGAAAGTTTTAGTGGTAGTGCTTATACTTCTGCTAGATTGTTATCTCAAAATAAATTCTCTTTTAAATATGGCAAGGTGGAAATTAAAGCCAAGCTGCCCGCTGGTGTGGGTACCTGGCCCGCCATCTGGATGTTGGGTTCCAATATTAGTTCTGTTAACTGGCCTGCCTGCGGCGAAATAGATATTATGGAACACAAGGGTTCTACCTTGAATAAAATCTATGGCACTGTTCACCATCCTGCCCGTTTTGGCGGCAATGCCGATGGTGCTACCAAAGACATTGCAAACGTTACCACAGAGTTTCATATTTATACCATGGAATGGGATACTTCTACCATCAAATTCTTAGTAGATGGTACCGTGTTTCATACCGTTGGGAATAGTTCTTCCTTGCCCTTTAACCAGAACTTTTTTATCATCATGAACCTGGCCATGGGTGGCACATTTGCCGGTCCGGTTGAATCTGGATTTACCAATGCTAGTATGGAAGTAGATTATATTAGGGTCTACCAATAGGTGAATGTTTTAGAACCGATTGATCCAACTGAAATTTTGTTGGATAATACTTTGTTTTTCTTGGGCTAGTTCTTGAATAAAGGCCTTTGCCACTGGAGATAGTTTTTTGTCTTTTAGCCAGACTAGGTTCCAGGTTGTTTTTAACGGCAAGCCCTTGGTGGGTATGATTTGTAGCTGTTTGTTGGCTAGCTCATTTTTTAATCCAATGATGGGCATAATGGAATAACCAATTCTTGCTAGCACCGCTTGCTTTACGGCTTCATTGCTAGAGAGCTGAATTTTTTTTCTCACTGTGATGCGTTTGTTTTCTATAAATTTTTCCATGGCCATTCTAGTGGCAGATCCCTCTTCTCTATAAATCAGTGGCAGGGTCTCTAACAGGCTTTTGTTCATAGGTTCTTTTTTGTAGGGATGGTCTCCCGGCCCCACCAAGAACAGGGTGTTGGTCATGAGCGAGATACTGTTTAGTTGCAAGTGATTGGGCAGCACGGATACCAGTGCAAAATCGGTTTCATTTTTTTCTAAGGTCTCTACTACCCTTGATTTGTTAGATACGTCTAGACGCAGTTCTACGCCATCGTTTGATTTTAGAAATTTGGAGAGGAAATAGGGGACCACGTATTTGCCCGTAGATACACAGGAGATTTTGAGGGTCCCCGTTAGTGAACCTTTGTATTGCATGAGCCGGTAGTCAATACTCTTTGCCTCGTTCAAAATATTCTCTGCACACTGCGCAATCTCCATTCCAAAATCGGTGATATAAACACGCTTATTGATAATCTCTATCAAGGCTAAGTCAAATTGGTTTTGAAAATTCTTTAACTGGATAGACACGGCCGGTTGTGTTAAGTGCATGTCTTCTGCCGTTCTAGTAATGCTCTTGGTCTGGGTTACTTTTAAGAAGATGGCCAATTGGTGTAGGGAATAGTTCATAAGTTTTATTTATGCTTACCACAATAATTATAAATAAAAATATATGAATTAATCGATACAATTTTGCTTCAAGAAATTTAAACATGAAATCAGCCATCTTAAAACTCACGTTACCACTGTCTATTCTTGCTTTTTGTTTTTGTTTGGCAACGGCTTTTAAAACCGATGACGTAATGCTGGCCAAATTATGCAGCGCCCTCTCATTGGTATCAATCTTATTCCTTTCTGCTGCTTATACAAAAGCCAATAGGAATAATACAAGCGATGATAACGAATATGAACTTTGAAGTACTGATTAGCAATTTAACCAATCCAACTTTATTGTTTTTTGTATTGGGTATTGTTGCCACAGTAATTAAATCTGATCTTGAAATTCCTGCTCCCTCTATCAAGTTCATTTCCCTTTACTTATTGTTCTCCATTGGCTTTAAAGGCGGTCAAGAATTGCAGCATAGTAGTTTTAACGCAGAGATTTGGTATTCCTTGGTTTTTGGAATGCTCATTGCTACTGTAATTCCACTCTATAGTTTTTTCGTCCTCAAAAAAAGAGTGGGGGTGAGTAATGCGGGAGCCATCGCGGCAGCTTATGGCTCTGTGTCTGCCGTAACATTTGTGTCTGCCGTGAGTTTTTTAGAAATGCAATCCATTCAGTTTGGTGGTCATATGGTGGCAGTGATGGCGCTCATGGAATTCCCCGCCATTGTGGTGGGTTTTATTTTGATCATGCAATTTGACAAGTCCGAGAAAAAAGAAGGGGTTGGTATTGGGTCTATTCTGCGTCATGCCGTTTCTAATGGAAGCGTGCTCATGATCATGGGTAGTTTGCTCATTGGTATTATTGCGGACTCTAAACAGGCCGAGGGCATCAAACCCTTTACTACCGATATTTTTAAAGGCTTTCTTGCCATCTTTCTCTTAGAGATGGGCATGATTACCGCCAAGCGTTTTGCAGCTTTTAGACAGCATGGGTGGTTTGTCTTTTTCTTTGCCGTGATTGTGCCTTGTATCAATGGTTGTTTAGTGGCTTATGCCAGCCAGTTTATTTCCCAGCAAGAGGGCAACCGATTTATCTTTGCTATTCTGGCTGCCTCGGCTTCTTATATTGCCGTACCCGCCGCCATGCGCTTGGCCGCTCCTAAGTCTGACCCCGGTTTGTATATTCCGATGGCACTGGGGGTCACGTTCCCTTTTAATGTGACTTTGGGTATGCCGCTCTATTATATGATCATTCATTGTTTGTGTTAAGCCCCCCCATAAAAATCAAGGATTTTAGTTCCTAAACTAAAATCTTTTTACCTATTATTGCTAAATAATTTAGTAATATGACCCTCACCATCCTGGGCAAATCCAACCGAACCGTCTTGCCTATTCGCAAGATTCCCTTTATCAAAACCAGTATTTCCGCCGGGTTCCCCTCGCCGGCACAGGACTTTATGGAGGATGATATTAACCTACAAGAAATGTTGGTGCCCAAACCCCTCTCTACTTTCATTATCCGAGTCAAGGGAGATTCCATGGTCAATGCCTTTATTCCCGATGGGTGCCTCTTGGTGGTAGACCGCTCTCTGAAAGCGGGGCATGGTAAAATTATTGTGGCGGTATTGAACGGAGAGTTTACCGTGAAACGATTGGTCAAGACCTCCCGCTCCTGGGTCTTGCACCCTGAGAACCCAGCTTACAAACCCATTGTACTCACAGAAGAAATGGACTTTAAGGTCTGGGGGGTAGTGACCCGTGTGCTAGTTGATCCCAAATGATTGCCCTTGTTGACTGCAACAATTTTTACGCCTCCTGCGAGCGGGTCTTCAACCCTTCAATAGAAGCAAAGCCCATTGTCATTTTGTCTAACAACGATGGTTGCGTGATTGCGCGCTCCGATGAAGCAAAAGAACTGGGTATAAAAATGGGTGCCATTGCTTTTATGAACCGCGAATTTTTTGAAGCCAATGGCGTGATGGTTTTTTCTTCTAACTATACGCTCTATGGTTCTTTGAGCAATCGCGTCATGCGCAAGCTGGGAACTTTTTGCAATAACATTGAATACTATTCCATTGACGAAGCGTTTTTAGATTTTAGCATGCACAAGTATCATGATTTATTGCAGGTGGGTTTTGACATGAAGGCTCAAGTGTTTAGCGAAATTGGAATTCCTGTTTCGGTAGGTATGGGTCCCACCAAGACGCTGGCCAAAATGGCAAATAGATTTATTAAAAAAACCAATAAGCAAATTGGCGTGCACGTGTTGGATAGTGCTGATAAAATTGCAGAAGTCTTGACTTTTACTGCCGTGGGCGATGTGTGGGGTATTGGGCCGCAGTATGCTAAATTGCTCCAACAGCATGGTTTTCTTACTGCGGCCGATCTGGTGAAGGCACCCGAGGAATGGGTACGCAAAAAGATGTCAGTTGTGGGTCAAAGAACCCTCAATGAACTCAAGGGAATTAGAAGTATTGCACTAGAAGAAGAAGCTCCTTCTAAAAAAAATATCTGCGTTGCCAGAGGATTTGGACAACTAATCAACAACAAGCCCGACCTACAAGAAGCGTTGGCCAATTATGTAAGTATTGTGGCAGAAAAATTGCGCAAGGGTGGGCTCTGTACCAAACATTTGCATTTGTTTGTACAGACCAATGAACACCGCGCACAGGATGAACAATACTATCGTTCTATAGATGTGGCATTGCCAGTGGCCTCCAGCGATACTACTGAATTATTACACTATGCTAATATTGGGTTAGACAGAATTTTCAGACCCGGCATCAATTACCACAAAGTGGGTTGTATGGCCCTTGATTTGATTCCGGAGAATCAAATACAATTTAGTATGTTCGATGCCCAAAATAGATTGCGCAAGAACACCATGATGAAAGCGTTAGACAATTTGAATTTTGACCTTGGAAAAAACGCAGTGAAATTTGCCACCCAGGGTTCTGGCAAAAATTGGCACTTGCGCCAAGAAAAATGTTCACCCTGTTATACCACGCGATTGCAGGATATTCTAACCATTCAGATTTAACTAATAGGAAAAATAAAAAGTAATTAATCAATAGAACTCCCCATAACCCTTTACAAACCCAACTCATTTACCCAGATTCATATGACCCCACACAATCCTCTCACACTTTTCACATCGCAGTTATTGGCGGTTCATCTCCAAAGTGGGAACAGGTATTTTGTGCGGCAATCTTATGAACGAGGACTAACAAACACGCAGCACTTTACATCAACAAATCCTTCCCATCAATCAACCACCACCCCCAAAGCCGCCTTCTTAATTTCTGAATATGCAGACCTTTCTCGCGCAAAAATTCACATAGCTGCACTGGAACATGAGGCACAAGCTTATTTGTACGATGCCGAAGACCCAGAGCACTTGCGCAGATTAAAAATTGCCGCAGGCCAACCAGAAGGATACGACATTTATGCGCCCTTGTTGGCCATGCGTCAATGGAAGCCACCGGATTTGTTGAAAGCAAAAATCAAATCCTATATAGAAAGCCGTCTCAAATGGAAGCCCCGCGGCTCCGACGATATTGGCGCCGAACTCTTTTTGCATTTTGGAGAGCTTTTCATTACTTTAAAGTTTGGGCATGACCACGCAAAAGTGAAATTGCTAGAGATAGAAAAACACTAACCATGTGCTACGACCTTTCTTTTAAAACCAGCTTACAAAGTATTCACGATATTTTTCCTGGCCTCATTCAGGATGATCAATTTCAGATTCATCCAGACAAGAGTGCACATATTGTGGCGCATTCTTTTGGTGAGCATCCCATTGTGATGCGCAATAGAGAAGACGGATTACCGCATTTGAAATTAATGGAATGGGGATGCATTCCTTTTTACACCAAGGACGAATCTGCGTTTATGAAACAGCGTATCATGATGCTCAATGCCCGTAGCGAAAGAATTTTGGGAGATACCTCCAGCTATTGGTTCAAGATCCGCAACCGCCGCTGTCTCATTCCCGTCACAGGAATTTTTGAACACCGCAAGGTCACCGGCATCACCAAAAAGGTTCCTTATTTTATTCATCAAAAAACAAACAATACAGACCAATCAAACCCCCACTCACAAACCCTTCCCACCCCAGACTCCACCCTACTAACTCATACCACCCCAGACCCCACCCTACTAACTCATACCACCCCAGACTCCACCCTACTAACTCATACCACCCCAGACTCCACCCTACTAACTCATACCAACCCACAAACTCTTTCCGCCCCACCTTCAGATTCAAGTTCTCAAAACCACCCCTCTCCGTTTTTTTTACCAGGACTCTATTCCGTGGCAGAGCTCCCCAATCTACAGACAGGCGAGTTAGAAAAGCGCTGGACCTTCACTTTGATTACCCGAGCCGCCAATTCCCTGATGCAGCAGATTCACAATGATGGAGAGAACAAATGGCGCATGCCCCTTTTTCTTCCCGATGCTTTGCGCAATCAATGGTTGGAACCCGAACTTTCAACCGAAGCACTACAGTCCATTTTGAATTATGAATTACCTGCCACCGAACTAGACTGCTGGCCCGTCTACACCATCCGCTCTTCCAAACCCCGCCCAGATGGCCTTTCCAAAACAGATCCCTTTGTTTGGGAAGCCTTGCCCGCGCTTGAAATCTAAATACAATTGCCTACGGCGATGCTCAACATGCAACAACACCCACCGATTCAACCTTCTTCATCATTCACAGAATAAACATCTCATCACCCAACTCAAGTACACAGAATAATCACTACAATACCTTCTTCATCATTCACAGAATAAACATCTCATCACCCAACTCAAGTACACAGAATAATCATTACCACCCATATTAATCCCCCATTCAATAATTGATTTACTCCAGGGTGTAGCTGTTTTTTGGATTTTTAAAATACCCCCATTTTTATACTGTATCGAGTATAAAAAGCGGCCCTTTTTGACATCGAGATTTTAATAATATGTCTGTAGTACTCTTAAACCTTGTAAAGGAATTTAAAATTAAATATAAGATTGCAGGAAAACTGGTGCAGGAAAAAGTAGGAAGAAAAAGTAGGAAGAAAAAGTAGGAAAAAAATGTAGGAAAAAAATGTAGGAAAAAAATGTAGGAAAAAAATGTAGGAAAAAAATGTAGGAAAAAAATGTAGGAAGAAAATGTAGGAAGAAAATGTAGGAAGAAATGTAGGAAGAAAATGTAGGAAGAAATGTA
>CANHGS010000023.1 GCA_947460595.1 Bacteroidota bacterium
AACTGCCTTTTGCCATACGCTCATACAAACGGTGAACACCTGTAGTGGCTTCTTCAGAAAGGCCTTTGATATTGGCAACCAATTCAGGATAAGTATCAAATACCATATTGGTTAAGTCGCCACCATCATCCAAGATCATATTCAAAGGACGGTCAGCTGCGCCAAAGAACAAAGTTTGTTCAATGCACCAATCAGCTTCTTCCTGTGTTTGTCCCTTCCATGCAAAAACACCAATACCAGCAGCGGCAATAGCAGCAGCGGCTTGATCTTGAGTAGAAAAGATATTACAAGAACTCCATTTTACTTCTGCTCCCAACGCAACCAATGTTTCAATTAAAACGGCAGTTTGGATAGTCATGTGCAAACAACCCGCAACGCGTGCACCTTTCAGTGGTTGGCTTGGGCCGTACTCGGCACGAATTGACATTAGACCGGGCATTTCCGCTTCTGCAAGACGGATTTCCTTACGGCCCCAATCTGCTAAACTCATGTCGGCCACTTTGTAGGGCAGACTGAAATCGATGTTTGATATTGACATGTTTTATGTTTTGTGTGGTGCAAATGTAGTTTTATAGGATAAAAACATATATTATTTATCAATTTTGGAATAAATGATATGTTTTAATAGCTTTATATAGAATAAAATACATTTTTCCTATGCCCAAGTATCCCAATATAGCCGAATCCACTACTAATAGTTTTTCATTGGATGAAAAGGACCTTGCCATTCTTAGAATCTTACAGCAAAATGCTAGGGCTACTGTAAAAGAGATTTCAGACAAAGTTCATCTAAGTACGACTCCTGTACATGAACGTATCAAGCGGATGGAAGAAACGGGTATTATTAAACAATACGCCACTTTGCTTGATCACGCCAAAGTGAAAAAAGGGTTGATGGTCATCTGTTATGTATCACTCAAACAACACAACAAAAATGCAGGTGCAAAATTCATTAAGAGTATTCAAGAAATGAATGAAGTCATTGAATGCTATAATATCTCCGGTGAATTTGATTTTATGCTAAAAGTGGTAGAGGAAAGTATGGATGCCTATTATAATTTTCACGTAAACAAATTAAGCCAGGCTGAAAATATTGGGCACGTGCAAAGTGTGTTTGTCATGGGTATTATCAAACAAACCCATGTGTTGGTGTACTAATAAGTAGATCAGTGCTAGTTTAAAACTCCTGCTTTTTTAGAGGCCTTTTTTCTAGCCATCTTTTGGTACAACCAATTGCTGGCCAAGGCCGATCCGGTTCCAACAATTGCACCCATTAAAACGTCGGAAGGATAGTGCTGACCCAAATATAAACGGCTATAGCCTACAGAAGTTGCCCAAGCATACAAGGGCAAGCCAATATACCATTTTGGATAAGCTGTGAACAGCGATGTTGCCGTAGTAAACGCAAAGGCAGTATGTCCGGAAGGCATTGATTTACCCGTTTCATCAATGGTATTAGGAAATACATCTAAAGGATAAGTGACAAAAGGTCGATCTCTATTAACTGTTCTTTTAATCACTTCAGTTAAAACAGCTGTAATAACCAAACTGCCAACCATTTTGAAAGCATTGGCCCTTAATTGCATGTCATTGTTTATCAAAGAAACTGCAAACATGCTAACAGGCGCCGCAATTGCCAAGGGCTCAGCAGTACTGGATACAGATTTCCAAAATTGGTTATCTGGTTTAGTAGGATTAATGTTTTTCAATAAATTGATATCCCAATTCTGGGCACGAATCTCAGAATTTGGAATGGTTATTAGGATTATAATAAGCGTAGTAAATAATGTAATGTGCTTCATTATCATCCTGGCAGATTAGATAAACTTTCTTCAATAGTTTTTATTCTGGCCATGGCATCAGATTGCTTTTTTTGTTCCAAAGCAACAATCTCAGGTTTGGCATTTTGCACAAAGCGTTCATTAGAAAGTTTCTTTGTTACTGCTTCTAAAAAACCACGTTGATGTTCTAAGTCTTTGAGCAGTTCAGCCCTAAGGGTGCTAGCATCCAGTTGTTTTTCAGTTTCAATAAAAAATTTATCTTTTTCTACGGCAACTACAATACTATTCCCAACTGATTCTTGGGTATAATGAATGGTTTTAGCATTCACTTGTTTGGCTAAAATTGCTTCAATAGATTGGTAACTGTATTGGTTTGCTGTTTGTATATGTAGGTCAATAGACTCCTTTGGTTTGAGCTGGTTTTTATTTCTAGCATCGCGCAAAGCAGAAATTACCTGTTTCAGCAATTCTCCAGCAGCACTTACAGCTGTATTTTCTTTTACTAAGGACTTATTTTGTTTTACACAAAGGTCTTCAGATTGTTCACCTAGTAGATGGTAAATTTCTTCTGTAATAAACGGCATAAATGGATGCAACAATTGCATCAGTTCTTCAAAATAGCCCACTGTTTTTTCATACAATTTTGCATCAATGGGTTGTTCAAATCCAGGTTTTATCCACTCTAAGTACCAACTACAAAAATCGTCCCAAACAAGGGAATAGACTATTTTCAATGCCTCACTTAAACGGAATTGCTCCATCAAGGATTCCACTTCCGTTCTAACCGTATTCAATCGATTTTCAAACCAATTGATGGCAAATTCCTGTTGATCATGCGCTTCTGTTTGACCCCCAATTCTAGCTTCCCACATTTTAATCAACTTCAATGCATTCCATAATTTGTTATTGAAATTCCTGCCCTGTTCTAAGGCGGATTCATCAAATAACAAGTCATTTCCAGCAGGGGAGGAGATCATAATACCAAAACGAACAGCGTCTGCTCCATACTTATCTATCAAGCCCAACAAGTCTGGGGAATTCCCCAAACTCTTGCTCATTTTTCTTCCTTGTTTATCTCTTACAATACCTGTAAAATAAACATCGGTGAACGGTTTTTTACCTTGAAACTCATAACCTGCCATAATCATCCTGGCTACCCAGAAAAAGATGATTTCAGGGGCAGTTACCAAAGTATTTGTTGGATAATAGTAGTCAAGTTCTTTATTACCTGGTTGTGAGAGCCCTTTAAACACTTCAAACGGCCAGAGCCAGCTAGAGAACCAAGTATCTAAACAATCTTCGTCTTGTTTGATTTGCTCAATGGTCAATGGATTTTCTGCAGTATTCAATTGCACTAATGCATCTTCTGCAGATGTAGCAACGGCAAATCGCCCATCAGGCGCATAATATGCCGGAATTCTATGTCCCCACCAAAGTTGTCGGCTAATACACCAGTCCTTGATATTCTCCATCCAATGGCGATAGAGGTTCTTGAACTTAGCAGGATGAAAATGAATCTCATCTTCCATGACCGCAGTCAATGCCGGTGCTGCCAAATCTTTCATACTCACCCACCATTGCAAACTCAATCTTGGTTCCACCATGGCGTCAGTGCGTTCACTAAATCCAACTTGGTTGTTGTATTCCTCAATTTTTACCAAATTACCAGCTGCTTCTAAATCTGGAACAATGAGTTTGCGCACTTCTAAACGGTCAAGACCCACAAATAGCTGAGCGTCTTGGTTCATAGTGCCATCATCATTCATGGTATCAATAATTTCTAACTGGTATTTCTGCCCCAATTGATAATCATTTATATCATGAGCTGGCGTAACTTTTAAAGCCCCTGTACCAAAATCAATGGCAACATATTCATCAGGGATAATGGGAATTCTTCTATTAATTAGAGGAACAAATGCAAATTTGCCGTGCAAGTGTTTGTATCGTTCATCATCCGGATGCACACAGATGGCAGCATCACCCAAAATAGTTTCCGGACGCACAGTTGCAATGGTGATATAGGTTTTCTCTGTACCTGCTTCAGATGCTACCTCATACCTTAAATGGTAGAGCTTACTTTGAACTTCTTTATAAATTACTTCTTCGTCACTTAGGGCTGTTTTGGCACGAACATCCCAATTGATCATTCGCTTGCCTCTATAAATATGCCCTTTGTTATATAACTCAACAAATACCCCAATCACAGACTGGTAATAATCTGGGTCCATGGTAAATGAAGTTCTATCCCAATCAAGACTGCAACCCAATTTGCGTAATTGCTGTAAGATGATTCCACCATATTTTTCCTTCCATTCCCAGGCATATTCCAAGAAGGCATCCCTAGTTAAGGAAGACTTGGCAATACCTCTTTCACGTAACATAGCTACCACCTTGGCTTCAGTGGCAATAGAAGCATGGTCTGTACCAGGAACCCAACAGGCATTTTTGCCCATCATCCTTGCACGCCTAATCAAGATATCTTGAATACTATTATTCAAACAATGCCCCATGTGCAAGACTCCAGTAACATTGGGAGGTGGGATAACTACCGTATAAGGTTCCCGATCATCAGGTTGGCTACTAAAATATCCTTTTGCCATCCAATGGGCATACCATTTTGTTTCTACCTCTGTGGGTATATAATTCTTACTCAGTTCCATGCTTACTAATACGTATTAACTAGCTACAAAACTAAGGTAAAAGCCTGTTGGGGTAAAGGAAGTCTTTCAACTGAGGTTGAAAAAACCTGAAAATGTTCAAATTGGGTTACCAACTAAAAGAATCTTGTACATCCAATAAACTGGCAGATTGTTTGGATTCCTGCTTTGTTTGGGGATGATTGAGTAACTGATTTTCAACTACACTGGCACTGATTAGGCCCATTTTTTTGGTACAATTACTGCCAGTTTTACCTACTTCTTGACAGATAGTTTGAATGGCTTTTTGACCAGAGCTCTGGCATCCTACTAATAAAATAACCACCATTAGGGAAAAGAGGCTTTTCATTCTAGAGAGATTTGGTTGTATAATTATAAAGCGAAAATTATATTTCAGGTTAACTTTTGTTTGTTATAATAAAACGATGCTTAGCCTAAAAAGTTACAATTTGACCTTTATTGGTTTATTTGTATCTAAATCTGTTTCATTATTACAGTTCTGGGGCTATTTTTCTTAGTTTTAAGCCAATATTTTCTTATGAACTTGAAACCTTTTTCAGTTAAGTGGGTCATTTTGTTCTTTTTGCTGATACCTTCAATTGGGTTTTCGCAAACTCCCATTGATTTTCTTTTTAAAACGGATAAGAGTTCTCTACAAATCCAACCAAAGCAAGATGCCAGTATTGGGACTATTTTGAACCAATCTAGCAACCAATGCAGAGGTTTAAACCGGAACGGCTAAGGAAATTGGATGATAGGTACTAAAATTACCAGTTATGATGGGGCAGATATAGTTGTTCCCAAGGGAGAATTTATTTCAAAGCAATTGATAAACTGAATGAGATTTGCAGTAGTAGATATAGAGACAACAGGAGGGTTCCCCCAACAACATGGTATCACAGAAATAGCCATTGTACTAATGGACGGGAATGAAATTGAGGGCCAATATTCCACATTGGTAAATCCCCATCAACCCATACCGCCATTTATTGTAAACATGACGGGTATCAGCGATGCCATGGTGTCAAAAGCCCCTTCTTTTCATAAAGTGGCAGAAAAAATTTATCAGTTATTACATGATCGAATTTTTGTTGCACATAATGTCAATTTTGATTTTTCATTTGTCAAATACCATTTACAAGAAGCAGGGTTTCATTTAAAAACTCCCAAGATCTGTACCATCAGAACTAGTAGAAAAGTTTTTCCTGGATTTCGAAAATATGGCTTGGGCCATCTTACAAGAGAATTGGGTATTCCTATTGAGAACAGACATAGGGCAGGAGGAGATGCATTGGCTACAGCAAAAGTTTTGCAATTAATACTTGAAAAAAATGGATTGCCTGTAATCAAAGAAATGCTTAAAAAGGAAGATAGGTTTCAAATTTTACCGCCTAACCTTCCTGAACAACAAATAAAGGCCTTGCCTTCTCAACCCGGTATCTATTATTTTAAAGACGCAAAGGGAAAAGTCATTTATGTTGGAAAAGCAAAGCAGTTAAGTAAGCGCGTCGTAAGTCATTTTACAGGGTTGGATACGAGTAAAAAGAGACAGGAGTTTTTAAGAAATATTCATAGTATCGATTTTACAACCTGTCCTACTGAGTTTACTGCTTGTTTGTTAGAGAGCGTTGAAATTAAGCGGCTTTGGCCCGCATACAATAAAAGCCAAAAAAGATACGAACAGTTATGGGGCATTTATCATTTTGAAGACAATCGAGGCTATCTTAGGTTAGCAATTGATAAGAAACAAAAACACAGTCAACCATTTGCAGTTTTTCCAATGCTTGCTGATGCTCATAGAATGTTATGGAAGTTGGTTAGAGATTTTTCTCTAGACCCTATTCTTTGTTTTTTAGACAAAACCCAACTTGAACAATATCCTGACCCGGAAACATATAATTTGAAGGTGATAGCAGCCATTCAATGGTTGCAATCACAAAATGAAACCTTCTTGATTAGAGATAAAAACAGTTGTATACTTGTTGAAGAAGGGCGTTTCTTTGGAATGGGTTCCATTGAAGCCAAGGAATCAGTTACAGAATTAGATGCGGCTAAGCTATTATTGACCCCTTACCCAGAAAATGAAATGATTAGATCTATGATTAGAAATTTTGTTGAAAGAAATCCCAAAAAAGTTATTCGAATTGCCTAATCTGCTGCAGTGATAAACTTCTGTAATTTCTTTTTTTCTTTTCCAAGCCAGCACCTACTTTCGCATCCCTTTGTTAAGCAAACCAATCTTTTTGAATCATGAGTGAATTCGGTGCCCTTATTGCCAATAAATTGAATATCCGTCAAACCCAAGTAGAGGCGGTTCTAGCATTATTAGATGAATCGGCTACTATTCCATTTATTGCTCGTTATAGAAAAGACAAAACAGGTGGTTTAGATGAAGTGCAAATTCAGCAAATTCAAGACGAACAGAAGTTTTTCAAAGAAATAACCGAGAGAAGAACTTTTATCATCAAAACTATTGAAGAACAGGGCAAAATGACAGAAGCCCTTTTACAAAAATTAGAAATGGCCAGTTCCATGACGGTATTGGAAGATATTTATTTGCCGTTTAAACCCAAAAGGAAAACCAAGGCACAAACTGCAAGAGAAAATGGATTAGAACCATTAGCAAAATTGTTATTGGAACAAGGGCCCCATCCTTTAGAACCTGAACTACCTGCTTTTTTAAATGAACAGGTTATTTCTATAGAAATGGCCTTGCAAGGGGCTAGAGATATTATTGCAGAATGGGTTAACGAAGAAGCAGAAAATAGGGCCAAATTGCGCAAATTGTTTGAGACAACTGCCTTGTTACAAAGTAAAGTATTAGAAGGGAAAGAAACAGAAGGAGTAAAATACAAGGACTATTTTGACTTTTCAGAACCCATTCACAAAATTCCATCTCATAGAATTTTAGCGGTATTACGTGGGTTTTTAGAAGGGTTTTTAAGAATGAGCATACAGCCTCTAGAAGAAGACGCACTGGAGTTGTTAGAAAAACAATATATCAGTGGATTTTCTGAATCAGCTACCCACCTAAAAAAAGCTATCAGAGACGCTTATCGTAGATTACTTCAGCCAAGTTTGGAATCGGAATTCAGGTCAGCCTTGAAACAAAAAGCAGATGAAGAAGCCATTACTGTTTTTGCAGAAAATTTAAGACAACTATTATTGAGTTCTCCACTGGGTAGTAAACGTATCTTGGCCATTGATCCAGGTTATAGAACTGGATGTAAGATTGTTTGCTTAGATGAAAAAGGAGAACTTAAAAAAACGGATTTAATTTTCATACACGAATCTAATAGGCTTTCAGAAGCGGAGTATCGCATTAAAGAATTGGTAAAAATCTATCAAATAGAAGTATTTGCCATTGGCGATGGAACGGCAGGAAGAGAAACGGACCAATTTATTAAAAAGATGGCATTGGGATTACCAGTGTTTATGGTTAATGAAGATGGCGCTTCTGTTTATTCGGCATCTGAAACGGCAAGAGAAGAGTTTCCCGAACAAGACATTACTGTTAGAGGTGCGGTTAGTATTGGAAGAAGGCTAATGGATCCCTTGGCTGAATTGGTAAAAATTGACCCCAAAAGTATTGGAGTGGGACAGTATCAACATGATGTAAATCAATTCAGACTTAAAGAAAGACTTGACCAAACCGTTGTTAGTTGTGTAAACAATGTTGGGGTTAATCTAAATACAGCGAGTAAACATTTATTGGCTTACGTAAGTGGTATTGGAATTGGATTGGCAGAGAATATTGTAAAGTATCGATCAGAAATAGGAAAGTTTACCAACAGAGATCAACTTTTGAAAGTACCTAGATTGGGTGGTAAAGCTTTTGAACAATGCGCAGGATTTTTGAGGATTCCCAATGGGGATCAACCACTTGATAAATGTTCGGTACATCCAGAAGCGTATCCTATTGTAGCAAATATGGCCAAAGATTTAGGTCTAGGGGTATCTGAATTAATTGCCAATGAAACAGTCCTAAAGCAATTAAATCCTAAAAATTATATATCAGAACAATTGGGAGAATTAACCATCCGGGATATTCTAAAAGAGTTAGGTAAACCGGGGTTGGATCCTCGTTCAGAATTAGAACAATTTGAATATGCTTCTATTTATAAAATGGAGGATGTGAAGTTGGGAATGATTGTACCTGGAATGGTGACAAATATTACTCGTTTTGGGGCATTTGTAGATATTGGCGTTAAACAAGATGGATTAGTTCATGTTAGTGAAATTTCACATCAATACATTACTGATCCAAATGAAGCGCTTAAACTGAATGATAAAGTGTTGGTAAAGGTTCTGGAAGTAGATTTGGTGAGAAAGAGAATTGCCTTGTCTATTAAACAAACTCAGGAAGGGGCTCCCAAAACAGCAAGACCTCAACGAAGCCAACAGCCAATCAAACAAACGCAATCAAGGGATCAAGATCTCTCTTCTATGGACGTTACTGATGCGCTGGCTTTACTTAAAAAAAGGTTTGGCAAATAGTGCGTTCCTTTAGTTTTTAATTTTTAAAATAAGCTTTTTACAAATCAAATTTAATTCCTTGGGCTAAGGGTAGTTTATCGCTCCAATTAATGGTATTGGTTTGCCTACGCATATAAGCCTTCCATGCATCACTGCCACTTTCTCGTCCACCCCCCGTTTCTTTTTCGCCTCCAAATGCTCCACCAATTTCTGCACCGCTAGTGCCAATATTTACATTTGCTATACCACAATCGCTTCCAGCTTGTGAAAGGAACTTTTCCGCTTCACGCATATTGAGTGTCATGATAGCTGAAGATAAGCCTTGGGGAACGCCATTTTGAATAGCAATTGCTTGATCTAGTGTTTGATATTTGATCAAATACAATATTGGTGCAAATGTTTCGTGTTGCACAATTTGATAATGGTTTTCTGCTTCTGCAATACAAGGTTTTACATAGCAACCACTTTCATAATTAGGTCCTTCTATTACAGCACCTCCCACTATAAATTTACACCCTTCCGCCTTACCTTTTTCAATGCTGTCTAGGTACATTTTAACTGCATCTTTGTCTATTAATGGCCCTACATGATTATTGGCATCTAAAGGATTTCCAATTCTTAATTGTCCATAGGCTTTGACTAGTTTTTCTTTAAAACTGTCATATACTTTTTCGTGGATGATTAGTCTTCTTGTTGTAGTACAGCGTTGTCCTGCAGTACCAACTGCTCCAAATACAGCGCCTATTAGTGACATATCTAAATCTGCGTGTTCAGAAATAATAATGGCATTGTTTCCTCCCAATTCTAGGATGCTTTTTCCTAACCTAGCTCCAACAGCCGCACTTACTGCTTTACCCATTCTTGTAGATCCAGTTGCTGAAACCAAGGGGATAGATGGGTCATGACTCATCCATTCACCAATTTCACGTCCTCCTTGAATCAAACAATTTACCCCTTCGGGAACACCATTCATTTTGAAAACTTTGGCAACAATATGCTGGATAGCTATGCCACATAAAGGCGTTTTTTCGCTTGGTTTCCAAACAGTGGTATTACCACAAACCCAGGCCAAAGCTGCATTCCAACTCCAAACGGCCACTGGAAAGTTAAAAGCTGATATGATACCAACCACCCCCAATGGGTGCCACTGTTCATACATTCTATGCGATGGACGTTCACTATGCATGGTTAAACCGTAGAGTTGCCTGGAAAGTCCAACGGCAAAATCACAGATGTCTATCATTTCCTGAACCTCACCATATCCTTCCTGTAAGCTTTTGCCCATTTCAAAACTCACTAATTTTCCAAGTGGTTCTTTGAACTCCCTTAAAGCTTGACCTATTTGCCTGACAATTTCACCTCTTTTAGGAGCTGGCCAATTACGCCATTCAAGAAATGCTTTTTTAGAAACTTCAATCGTTTGATCAAAGGCTGCTTTATCAGCCGTTTCAACACTCGCAATTAATTTTCCATCAACCGGAGAATAGGATTCCATATTCTTGCCGCTGGTATTAATCCACTTGGTTCCGGTAGATATTCCTTTGTTTTGATTTTCTATGCTTAGCAATGCTAGGAAGTCCATAACTAAATTTTTACAAAGTTAGGACTTAAGCTTTATGATTAGATGCAGGATTGAAAAAGACAGAAATGCTTTTTTGTATATAGGTTTTTAGGGCCTATTTGTTTTGGAGTGCTGCAACAAGAGGTCATAAACATTACTATAGCTACTTCCAATAGGGATTTCTTTTCCCGCAACTACTAATTTGGTTTTGCTGAATTTTTCAATTTTGGCAAGGGGTACAATAAATGACCTATGTACACGAATAAAATCTCTAGTAGGTAGTTTTTCTTGAATGCTTTTGAGGGTCATCAATGTTAATACTGGGCTAGGTTTGATGTATAATTTAATGTAATCATCTAAGGCCTCAACTAATTCTAGGTCTTTAAGATTGATTTTCATGATTTCGTAGTTCACTTTTACGAAAATAGAATTCAATTGTAATTCTTGAGAACCTAAAAAGTCTAAGTATTCCTTGGCTTTATAAGCAGCTTTTAAAAACCGATCGTATTCAAAAGGTTTGAGTAAATAATCAACAGCGTCAACATTAAATCCATCTACAGCAAAGTCTTTATAGGCAGTAGTAAAAACGACTGCTGGTTTTTCTACCAAGGACTTATAAAATTGAAGGCCATTAATATCAGGCATTTGAATGTCTAAAAAAAGTAGATCCACCTTATTTTCTTGCAGCCATTTTTTTGCTTCATCCGTATTTGAAAATACTTTATCCAGTTGTAGAAAGGATATTTTAGCACAATATTCACTGATTAATTGAAGCGCCAGTGGCTCGTCATCTATGGCTATACATTTTATCATGATGTAATTATCTCTAGGTGAACAAGATAGAAATTATCCTTTATTTCATTGGTTAGCACATATTTACCCGGATACATTAATGCTAGTCTTCTTTTTACATTATTAATACCTATACCAGTGTTCTCCATCATATTGTTTTCAGAAGGAACAATATAATTGCTAGAATAGAATTTAATATTATTTTCTAAGGCTTCAATTTTAATTTCTATATGGGAACTAGATTTAGTACTAATGCCATATTTGAAAGCATTTTCAACAAAGGGTATAAAAACTAAGGGGGCTACCAGTTTTTCGTCTATCAAACCCTCTGCAGAAAAAGCAACTGTTGTTTTTTCTGTAAGTCTTACTTGTTGTAGTTCAATATAGTTTTTGATAAAATCAACTTCATTACTAAGGGCTACATGCTCTTGGGTAGTTTCAGTTAATATATACCTCATGATGGAAGATAATTTCATAACGGCAGGTGCTGTTTTATCACTTCTAACCACGGCAAGAGAATAAATATTGTTTAGGGTATTGAAGAAAAAATGTGGATTGATTTGCGATTTTAAAAAAGATAATTCCGTTTCTAACTTTTGACTTTCTGTTTCTTTTCTATTTTCTTCTGTTTGCAACCAACGTTGAATAACAGAAATACAAGTTCCAACCGTAAATACTAATAAGAAAATGGCAATATTGAAAAAATCTACAAAAGATCTTCTGCTATTACCTGTTCTGGGTCGGCCTCTATTAGTAATATTGGTTGGAAAGTTTCTTATTTCTGGAGGTGCTATCCAGTTAGCAATGTATTTGGGAACATAGAGGTAAACAACCAAAAAACAAAAGATGGTAATGGTATATATAAGCCATTTTTCCTTCATTAGAAGTTTGGGAATTAATACCAATGTGTTTAAATAATAGAAAAAGACCAAAAACAGGTTATTGCAGATAATACTTGCAATCATATGGTCACTCATTGAAAAATTGGCATCCATCATCCTAGGAAAGAATACTAGGTAAGGAAGGGCAAAAAAACAGGCCCAGGCAGCCAAGTGGGCAATGATGGTAACTATCTTTTTATTTGAATTAATCAAAATCCTATTATTTTCAATAAATGTAAAAAATCCACCCGATACAATTTTCAAATTTAACCCTAACGGTACTGTAAGGGACACAATATGGGTGAAAGATGAACTCTTATCGGTGAAGCAGTTTAGTAGGATTCGGATTTATTGGGGAAATCCAAGCTTTTAATATCGCCTATATATTGTTTAATCGCTTGATGAATACTAGATTCTAGGTTTAAATATTGTCTAATAAAACGGGGTTTGAATTCCTGATTAATCCCCAAAAGGTCATGCATCACTAAAACCTGACCATCACAATCCTTGCCCGCGCCAATGCCAATAGTTGGAATTTCAAGGGTTTTAGATACCGTATTGGCTAGTAGGGCAGGGATTTTTTCAAGAACAATTGCAAAACAGCCTGCTTTTTCTAATAAAAGGGCATCGCTTTGCAGCTTTTCTGCTTCTGCTTCATCTTTTGCCCTAACAGCATAAGTGCCAAATTTATAAATGGATTGAGGTGTTAATCCAAGGTGGCCCATAACGGGAATGCCTGCGTCTACAATTCTTTTAATACTTTCTGCAATTTCTGCGCCACCCTCCATTTTTATGGCATGAGCACCTGATTCTTTCATTACCCTAATAGCAGAAGCTAAAGCTACATCTGCATTGGATTGATAAGAGCCAAAGGGAAGGTCTACCACCATCAAGCATCTTTCAACCGCTTTTCTAACACATTGTGCATGATAAATCATTTGCTCTAGTGTAATGGTAACCGTTGTCTCATTTCCCGCCATTACATTGCTAGCACTGTCCCCAACTAAAATAACATCAATGCCCGCTCTGTCAAATATTTTGGCAAATGAAAAGTCATAGGCAGTGATCATGGAGATTTTTACACCCCTTTTCTTAAGGTTTAAAAGCGTATGGGTTGTTACCTTTTTGAGTTCTTGTGACATTGGACTGTTTGGCTTTCTTTTAGAATTGGTTACCCTTGGAGGTCTCTTTCTGTAATTGGCTATACAAATGTTGAATTAAACCATCTGCAAGTCCAATTTTTGGCACATAAATTTCGTCTGCATCTGCCCATCGCATAGCATTGATATATATATGAAGAGCAGGTACTATTACATCGGCACGGTCTTCACGGAGTTTGTAGGTTTGAATCCTTTCTTGCAAATTAAAACTGGAGAATTCTTTTAAATAGTCTTTTAAAAGGTCTAAGCTTAATGGTTTACCATCTTTTTTCTTGCTCAAAGAAAAAACTTTATTGATATTTCCTCCTGTGCCAATTGCTACTATTTTCTTGTAGCCCTTGGTCTTTTGTTTGATAAATTCTTTCATCTCAGACCAAAGTTGGTCTTCAACCATGTCTTTTAATAAACGGATGGTTCCAATATTAAAAGACTTTTTGAATACTAATCTACCTTCTGCAAAAAAAGTTAATTCTGTACTTCCTCCTCCTACATCCATATACATATAACTGTGGTCAGTATCCATTTGCTCAGCTACATGATTTTCATAAATGATAGAAGCTTCAAGGTCTCCACTGATAATTTCAATACTGATACCTGTTTCCATTCTTACTTTTCTTATCACTTCCTCACTATTGCTAGCATCTCGCATGGCACTGGTGGCACAGGCAATAGAATGGTTAACCCCATAGGCATTCATCAAATGACTATATGCTTTCATGGTTTGTAAAATCATTCCCTTCTTTTCTTTTGAAATGGCTCCTTTTTCAAATACTTCAAATCCAAGACGTAGCGGAACCCTCACCAAATTCAATTTGTTGAATACTGTCTTACCATTATTATCAAAAGCAGGTTCTGCAATTAGCAGCCTTGCCGCGTTACTACCTATATCAATGGCTGCTAATCTCAAATCTTTTAGGTTTTTTTATTCAGGTATTGGTAGATCTCAATCTGTGAACGAATTGCTTTTTTGCCACTGAAAGGTACATAGTTGTTGCTTAAATCCTGATTGAGTATGCGTGCTTTTACATTGTCCCTTAATTGAATGTGGATAATATCCATTAATTCCGTTTTTAAAGCCAGGTCTAACACTTCAATTGCTGCTTCAACCCTATGATCTAGGTTTCTAACCATCCAGTCTGCGCTAGAAAGAAATACTCTTTCCTTGCCATCGTTATGGAAAATCATCACGCGGGCGTGTTCCAAATATTCATCAACAATGCTAATAGCAGTTGGGATTTTCTTAAATTTTTTATTTTCTAACATGGGGCAGAAAATACCTCTTACAATCAGCTTGATTTCTACACCAGCCATGGCAGCTTCATACAATTTTTCAATAAGAATACTGTCACTAAGAGAATTTATTTTTAAGATAATTTTTGCTGACTTACCCGTTTTTGCCATTTTGATTTCCCTATTGATGAGTAGTAAAATCTCTTTTCTCATATTGTTAGGGCAAACCATTAAGTTTTTACATGCGTTTAGGGGAACTAACCCGTTGCGCCAGTTTTCCAAGTATTTAAAAACCCTATTAATATCAGCCATTACATTTCTATTACTGGTCATTAAACAATGATCACTATAGACTTTTGAAGTAGCCTCATTTAAATTGCCTGTACTGACAAATCCGTATTGTATAGTTTTATTGTCTTTTCTTTTCTTTATGATGCATAGCTTGGCGTGTATTTTCATTTTTGGAACGCCTAGTAATACTTTCACACCTTCTTCTTCTAACAACTTCTTCCATTCTAAATTGGCTTCTTCATCAAACCTTGCTTTAAGTTCTAACATGACCACTACTTCTTTACCATTCCTAGCTGCATTAATTAATGCATTAATGATTTTTGAATTTGCAGCAAGTCTATAAGCTGTAATCTTAATGGAGTTAACGTCAGGATCCATGGCCGCTTCTCTTAAAAGATCAATCACCGCATTAAAAGAGTGGTAAGGGAAATTGAGTAATAAATCCTTTTTTAAAATCACATCCGTAACCCGCATACTTGTTTTCAAATGCGGATGGGTAAAGGAAGGATTCCTTTTTTTTGTGGTTTTGAATACATCAGGGAAATCCATGAAATGTCTAAAATTATGTATCCTCCCTCCGGGGATAATATTACTTTTCCTATTTAAATTAAGTCTTCTAATCAGGTATTCTAATAAGCCTGCGTTCATCTCCCTGTCATAAACAAATCTTACTGGCTTTCCCTTTCTCCTGTTTTTTAATCCCTTTTCAATTTTCTCTACAAAGCTGGTGCTGACATCATTGTCAATATCAATTTCTGCATCTTTAGTTACTTTAAAAACATGGCATTCAAATTGGTCAAATTCAAAATAAGAAAAAATATATGGGAGGTTGTATCTGACTACGTCTTCTAATAATATGATCTGTGTTTCACCTGCTTTTGAAGGAAGAATTACAAAACGGCCCACAGCTTTTGCTGGTACTTCTATCAATGCATATTTTTGTTTATAAGCAGAATTGCTTTTAGACATAACTACTCCCAAATAAATACTTTTATCTCTTAGGTAGGGCAGTTGGGGTATGCTTTCAATCATTAGCGGAATAATACTTGCACGCACTTCTTCATCAAAAAAACGTTTTACAAATACTTGTTGATCTTTGTTTAATTGCTTTTCATTAACTAAAGCAATCTTTTCTTTTTTTAATTCCTTTAGAATTCCTTCCCAAATACGGTTAAATTCTCCCTGTTGTTTTAAAACCGTAGTTTGAATTTGGTCTAAGATTTCTTGTGGGGCGTCCTCTAAATGAAAATTTAGTTTTTTATTTTTTTCCGCATATTCAAGCATGCGTTTTAAGGTTGCTACCCTAACCCTAAAAAATTCATCCATATTATTGGAGAAAATGCCCAAAAATTTAATCCTAAGTTTTATGGGAACTTCTGGGTCATTGGCTTCTTGCAAAACCCTTGCATTAAAACTAAGCCAACTAATATCCCTTTGAATAAATTGTTTCTTTGCCATACTAAAAGGTGTCTTTTACAAATTTAAACAAACGGCTAATTGGCTTATGTTAAGTTTGTAAATCAGGAATGAGATACCTTTATTTGCTGGATAAGGCCAGTAGTAGAAAAACCGTCCACAATTGGATTGATAATCACTTTTCCTCCATTTTCAATCACTTCTTTTGCACCAACAATCTGTTCAATGGAATAGTCTCCACCCTTCACTAAAAAGTCTGGTAAAAGATTGGTGATAAGATTTAAAGGGGTGTCTTCTTCAAAAATAACAACCGCGTCTACTATTGCTAAGCTAGCTAAAAGAATGGCCCTGCTTTGTTCATGATTAATGGGTCTTTCTGGGCCTTTTAATCTTTTAACACTGGCATCACTATTAACACCAACTATTAAATAGTCGGCTTCTTGAGCAGCTTGAGAAAGGGATGCTATATGGCCTTCGTGAAGAATATCAAAGCAACCGTTGGTAAATGATACCGTTTTTCCTGTAGCCCTCCAACTTGCCACTATGGCCTTTAATTGCTCAAGAGAAACTATTTTCTTAGGAATACTATTGATTGCTTTCATGTAATTTTCTTTTGTTATAAACGGGTAGTGCTAGCACGCAAATGGTTCCTACAATTAGAACAATGAGAAATTGGGCAAACCATTGTAATGTTCCATTGGCAAATCCAAGTTCAAAAGGCACCCCGCTTTTTTCTAATACTTTAGCCATAAAAAAGGCATAAGCACCAATTCCACCAGGAGTCACAATCATTCCAATACTGGCAAATGCCAATGCAGAAAGCGCATCTGGTAAGCCTAGGTGTTCCGTTCCAATAGTAGCAGAAAGACCTACCCAAGTTCCTAAGATGTATAAGCACCAAATTCCAGCACTGTAAAAAAGAAAGAGCCCTTTATTTTTGAGTTTATTGACGCTGCTTAACCCCTCCCAAATACCTTTTAGGATTTTTTTGAAAAGGATAACCAATTTTAAATGGGCAAATTGTTTGAACCAAAATTTTAAGGCTAAAATCAAGGCCAATACAATCATGCCAATCACTATTAATTTGGAAGAAGAGAGATGCCCCCCTTTTGTTTGAAAAAGTTCTTGAAACAATTGCTTGCCATATTCTCCAACAATTTCAAATTGTAGGGTAAAAGCCAGTAAAAAAACAATGCCTAAAGATATTACATCAAAGGCTCTTTCTGCAACAATAGTACCTACCAATTTTTCTGCTGGTACTTTTTCATATTTAGCCAGAATGGTGCATTTTAACACCTCGCCCAATCTTGGAACGGCTAAATTGGCTAAATATCCAATCATAACGGCAAAAAAGCTATTGGCAAAACCAGGTTGATAACCCATGGGTTCCATTAGAATTCTCCATCTTAACGCTCGCAAAACATGACTCAATGATAGTATTAGGAACACAGGTGCTATTAAGCCAAACTTGGCAGTTTGCAAGGCTTTTTTAAATTCTCCCCATTTGTCTGGCGGAATTTGATGTAAGCTCCACCAAACCAGAAACACCCCAATGCCTAGGAAGAAAAGATATTTTAAAATAGCTATTAGTCTTTTTTTCATGAAGGATTGATTCTTTGGCAAGTTAAGTATAAGTTGGCTTCAGTAATGGTAACTCTATGAATCTTGGATTTTAAAACTTCTATTTGCATGGCCGCGAAACTAGAAATTTGTCTTCAAGAAAAATGCAGAAAAATGTTTTCATTTTATAGTGGCAAATTGTCAATCAGTCTTATCCCTTCTAAATAGACTGCAATAATTAGAACGGACGGAATACTGGGTTCCCAATTGGGATTATGTTCAAGGCTTTGAACGCTTACCAATTCTAAATAGTCAATTTTTTCAAATCCGGCATTTAATAAAATAGATTTTCCTTCTTGAATAAGTTGTTCAATAGGGCTACTGCTTACCAATTTGGATTGGATATTACTTAGTACCTGATAAATAAGGGCTGCTTTTTGTCTGCCTTCCACGCTCAGGCGCATATTCCTGCTACTCATGGCAAGGCCAGACGCTTCTCTAAGGGTAGGACAGATTACTAATTCTGTTAGAGATTGTTTAAGTTCAAGTAATTTTTGAATAACCATACACTGTTGAAAGTCCTTCTGCCCCAAAAACAATTTGTTAGGTTGCACAATGTCTAATAACCTACTGACCACCTGGCACACACCTTGAAAATGGCCGGGGCGATACCTGCCCTCCAATAAGTTTTCTAGGTTGCCAAGCGCATAAACCGGTTGATGAGCAGTTCCTGTAGGATAGATTTGGTCAAGGTTGGGAAGGAATAATAGGTCTGTACCAGCTTTTTCTAAAGAAAGGATGTCAGTTTCAATGGTTTGTGGATATTTTTCAAAGTCTGAAGGGTCGTTGAATTGGGTAGGGTTGACAAATATGCTACAAATGGTTAATAGATTTTGACTTTTGCTATTGATTATCAAGGAAATATGTCCATTGTGAAGCGCCCCCATAGTAGGTACAAAACCTATTTTAGCTCCTTTTATTTGCTGTTTTGTAATCCATTTTTGTAGTTCAATGCTGTTTTTTAGGAGAATCATGGCTGGGTTTGAGTAGGACGATAGATGAATAAGTTACCGGTTCTTTTATTTTATATACCTTTGCAGATTATTTTCAAGTATTGATTAAATGGCGTGATAATGTCAACAAAGAAAAGAATTTTATTCATTGCCACTGAAATGTCGCCTTATTTAGAACTAACGGAGTTTGCCGAAGTGATTAATAAGTTAGCCATTAAAAGTAATGACACGGGTTTGGAAGTAAGGTGTATCATGCCCAGATTTGGGGTTATTAATGAACGCAGACATCGGTTGCATGAAGTTGTAAGACTATCTGGCATCAATGTAACTGTTGATAATGATGACTATCCTTTGCAAATCAAAGTGGCTTCTTTACCCAATGCCCGTTTACAAGTTTATTTTTTAGAAAATGAAGATTTCTTTAAAAGAAAACAGATTTTTCACGACGAATCTGAAACTTGGTTTGACGACAACGCATTGAGAACTATTTTCTTTTGTAAGGGAGCATTAGAAACCGTGAAGAAGTTTGGATGGCCCCCAGATATTATACATTGTAGTGGATGGATGACTGGATTAATCCCAGCCTACATTAAAACAGCTTATAAAAAGGAGCCTGTTTTTGGTAACAGTAAAGTCATATTTACCATTGGACAGAACACTTTTACAGAAGAATTAGGTGCTGATTTCATACAAAAAGCTATGATCAATGCCAACATAAAAGAGAAAGACCTAGACAGTTTCAAAGACCATAACAATACTGCCATGTTTAGTGGAGGTGCCACTTATGCGGATGCAATTACATTTGGATCAGATGTCATTGAAAAGAAGCTGGTAGACGATTTTTCAAAAGTCAAAGGCAAGAAGACGGTTCCCTTTAAAGGATGGGATTCTGATTTAACAGAGTATTTAGAATTGTACAACGACCTTGCGGGCAAGTAATTTTTAACTGATGGATGCATTTTTTACACGGCGTCGGCTGTTTTCTTTTGTTATTGTAGGTATTCTTTTGGTCATTGGGTGCACCCGTATTTCTAGTACGGAATTAGGGGGAGGTTTGATACCTACGGTAGATGGTGTGAATACATTTGACACCGTATTCAATGTAACAACGGATAGTTATGATGATAAAGATAGCATCAGAATATATAAGACTGATAATCATGTTTTAGGCGTTATTAATAACGATCCCTTATTTGGAAAATCAAATGCTTCCTTATTTTTTGAAGTGGCTTCCAATATATATCCACTGTCAATGCAGGGAGTTAGAGATAGTATTATAGTAGATTCTGCCGTATTAATCCTTAGTTATAAAGGTTATTATGGTGATTCAACACAACCATTAAAACTGAATGTACATGAGGTGAATGGTTTGATAGAGCAGTTTAAAGTTTATCCAGTTAACTACCCACAAGTTTATCCAATTAAGTATTACAGCACTCCTATAGCCCCTACCAAAACGGTAGATATTCGCAGGTTAGGAGATTCTGTTAAGAATAGGTATGAAAATGCGGTAAACCAAATTCGTATTCCTTTGAATAAGGCTTTTGCTAGAAGAATGATTACGGGATATGATACCACCAATGCTTACAAATCAGATTCAGCATTTAGAGCTTATTTTAATGGTTTTGCGGTGATACCTGATCCATCTACTCCTGCTAATGCTATGTTGCACGTGAATTTGGGAGATTCCAATACCAAACTGGCCCTCTATTATAGTACGGCAAGTTCGGGTTCAACTGCTAGGGATACGGTTGTGACTTATTTGAAATTTAATACACTTGCCTCCGGCGATGTGAATTATGTTACACGCAATAGAACTGGTTCTGAAGTGGCAAAATATCTAACCGTTACGCCTAAATCAGACTCCTTGGTTTATGTACAGTCCATGCCAGGAACCGGTGTTAGAATTAGAGTACCAGGTTTGCAATCTCTTTCAAATAGAATCATTCATAGGGCGGAATTGATAGCAGAGCAAGTACCAGACAATGCCAATTTAGTGACTACTGATGTACAAATGAATCCACCTAGGTATTTGTTCTTGGGTATTTATGACAGTGTGAATAGACGTAAGAAAAATATACCCAACGACTTTGTAGTATCAATTTCTGGACCCAATGTTGCAGAATTTGGTGGTTATTTAACCTATAAATCTATGCAAGGTTATAATAGGGTAGCTGCCTATAATTTCAATGTCAGTAGGTATCTTCAAGGTGTTGCAACAAGAAGAGATACTGCGTTCAGTATGATCTTAACGGCACCCGTAAACGATTCTATGTATTATACATCTCCCTATCCTAATCAAACCATTCAACAACAATATTTCCTATCTCCATTCTATTCTAACGAAATATCTAATGGTAGGGTAAGACTAGGAGGAGGAACGCATTCTAGATTTAGGATGCGATTAAGGATTGTTTATTCCAAGATTTAAATGATTGGTTGCTTTATATTTGCAACCATAACTTTCAAAAATACCCATTATGTCTTATTTGTTTACGTCTGAGAGTGTGTCTGAAGGTCATCCGGACAAAGTAGCGGATCAGATTTCTGACGCCTTGATTGATAACTTTTTGGCTTTTGACAAAGAGTCAAAAGTTGCTTGTGAAACCTTGGTAACTACCGGTCAAGTAATCTTGGCTGGAGAAGTAAAATCCAAAGCTTATTTGGATGTACAAGAGATTGCAAGAGGTGTGATCCGCAAGATTGGCTATACCAAGAGCGAATACATGTTTGAAGCCAATAGCTGCGGTATTTTGTCTGCCATTCATGAGCAGAGTGCCGATATTAACCAAGGGGTTGATAAGAAGAAAAAAGAAGAACAAGGCGCAGGAGACCAAGGAATGATGTTTGGTTATGCTAGCAATGAAACCGAAGACTATATGCCTTTGGCCTTGGATATTGCTCATAAAATCTTGATTGAACTTGCTGCTTTACGCAGAGAGAACAAAGCCATCCAGTACTTGCGTCCAGATGCAAAGAGCCAGGTGACTTTGGAATACGATGATAACAACAAACCCGTAAGGATTGATGCTATTGTGGTATCTACCCAACACGATGACTTTGATAGCGAAGCTAAAATGTTGGCTAAGATCAAAGACGATATCATCAATATCCTAATTCCAAGGGTTAAGAAAAAATACAAGAAATACGCCAAGCTGTTTAATGCAGACATCAAGTACCATATTAACCCAACGGGTAAGTTTGTCATTGGTGGTCCACACGGAGACACTGGTTTAACTGGCCGTAAGATCATCGTTGATACTTATGGTGGTAAGGGAGCCCACGGTGGTGGTGCCTTCAGCGGAAAAGATCCAAGTAAGGTAGACCGTTCTGCAGCCTATGCCACAAGGCATATTGCCAAGAACCTGGTTGCAGCAGGGTTGGCTGATGAAGTGTTGGTACAAGTGTCTTATGCCATCGGCGTAGCCAAACCAACCAGCATCAACGTCAATACCTATGGTACCGCCAAAGTAAAGATGACCGACGGACAGATTGGTAAGATGGTACAAGGCATTTTTGACATGCGTCCTTACTTTATTGAGCAGCGCTTGAAATTGCGTACTCCTATGTACAGCGAGACTGCTGCTTATGGACATATGGGCAGAAAGAATGAAGTGGTGTACAAGACCTTCAAAGACCCTTCAGGCAAAGAGAAAACTATAAAAGTGGAACTCTTTACTTGGGAGAAATTGGATTATGTGAAAAAGGTGAAACAGGCTTTTGGTCTGTAATAAAGCATACTAATGAGAAACCCTCGCAGCTAAGCGGGGGTTTTTTATTGTCATCTGTGAAATGCATATCTGTAACTTTGCAAGACATGTTTAATATGAATCAGGAAGAGAATCCTTGGAAAACGCTTAGTTCAAAATTTATTTATGATAATCCTTGGATTCAGTTAACAGAATTTGATGTTGTTAATCCTGGGGGGGGATTAGGCATTTATGGGAAGGTGCATTTTAAGAATAGGGCAGTGGGAGTAATGGTTTTAGACGCGCAAAACAATACTTACTTGGTAGGTCAATATAGGTATACATTGGATGAGTATAGTTGGGAAATTCCAGAAGGAGGTGGTCCAATTGGGTTGGATCCACTAGATAGTGCTAAAAGGGAATTATTGGAAGAAACGGGATTAGTTGCCAATCATTGGGAACTATTATTAGAAATGCATTTATCAAATTCCGTAAGTGACGAGCTGGCCATTCTGTATCTTGCAACAGAACTCACCCAACTTGAACCAGAACCAGAAGAAACAGAACAATTGCAAATAATTAAACTGCCTTTTGATGAAGCATATCAATTGGTGATGGATGGGAAAATCAAAGACAGTATGAGCGTAGCCGCCATACAAAAAACAAAATTATTGTTCCTAGAAGGGAAACTAAAATAAAACAAATGCCTGCAAATCAAGATCGATTAATCATTGGAAGACAACCATTAATTGAAGCCATCAAGTCTGGTAAAGCCATTGACAAAATCCTTTTTCAAATTAGTGTGGAAGGGGAAAATATTGCCATTATTAGACAATTGGCAAGGGAAAAAAATATACCTATTCAGGTGGTTCCTATTGAAAAATTAAGCAGCCTTTCTAGAGCCAATCACCAAGGAGTCATGGCTTTTGTAGCTAGGGTGGCTTATATGGATTTGCAAGAGGTGATTGACCAAGTAGTAGCGGATGGTTTGAGTCCCTTGTTCCTTATGTTAGATGGAATAACCGATGTGCGTAATATTGGAGGAATTGCTCGTACCGCTGTTTGTACGGGAGCTCAAGCCATTATCATCCCAGATAAGGGGGTAGGTGCCTTGAATGAAGAAGCCATGAAAAGCAGTGCGGGTGCATTAGAGTCTATTCACATTTGCAGGGTGAACAGCCTTTTGAAGGCGGTGGATACCTTGCATTTGAATGGTATTCAAGTATATACCAGTGGTATGAAGGCGGAGAAGTTGGTTTCGGAACTTCCTATGAAAGAACCCTGTTGTATTATCATGGGAGATGAAGGCAAAGGCGTTCAACCTTATCTAGCAAAAGCAGCTGACCAGTTTTTTAAGATTCCCATGGCAGGTAGTTTTGATTCATACAATGTTTCTGTAGCCACAGGCATCATTTTATATGAAGCACTAAAACAAAGAATATAATTTATTAAGTTATCCTTGTCAAATAAAAACCAACATACTATTCAATTAATAGAATGCCCTCGCGATGCTATGCAGGGTTGGCCCCATGCCATAGCAACAGTTGATAAGATTCGCTATTTAAATAGCCTTTTAAAAGTTGGTTTTCATAGTTTGGATTTTGGCAGTTTTGTTTCTCCAAAAGCCATTCCCCAAATGGCAGATACAGCACTGGTATTAGCAGGATTAGATCAAACCTTGTTAGCGAAAAATAGACTTTTGGCTATTGTTGCTAACCTAAGAGGTGCAACAACAGCCATGATGCATCCAGCCATTCAATATATTGGATTTCCCTTTTCTCTTTCTCCAACCTTTCAATTGCGCAATACCAATAGTAGCATGGAGCAAAGTCTGGAAACGGTGCGTCAAATACAATTAATGTGCCTGTCAAATAACAAAGAATTGGTGCTTTATTTGAGTATGGGTTTTGGAAATCCTTATGGCGATGAGTACCACGCGGCCATGTTATTAGATTGGACGGAGCGCATGGTTAAAATGGGTATTGGAATTATATCTGTTGCAGATACGGTAGGTGTGGCAAGTTCACAACAAATTCAAGCTGCCCTTGCTAATTTAGTACTAAGGTTTCCTGAAACTGTTATTGGGGTTCACTTACATAGCATTCAATCTAATTTTCAGGATAAATTGAAGGCTGCTTTAGATGGGGGATGTCAACGAATAGATGGCGCACTTAAGGGAATTGGAGGCTGCCCCATGGCCCAAGATCAGTTGGTTGGAAACATGGATACACTAGCTATTATTAACTTTTTAAAAACAAGAGGCATGGATCCAATTTTAAATGAAATTGCTTTATCAGAAGCTATTACAATAGCGGACCAAATATTTGATTCTACCCTCAACGCTTAATGCATGAAGTTTCATTATGAATTTGACGTAAAAAAACTAGCAACTTCTATTACACATCAACACAAATTGATGTTGGTAGGGTCTTGTTTTACGGAGAATATTGGAGAGAAATTAAAGAAGATGAAATTTTCAGTTTTGGAAAACCCAGCCGGAATTTTATTTAATCCAGTAAGCGTGGCGCAAACCATTTCCAATTGTTTGGATAATAAAAGAGCAACAGAAAATGACATTTTTCAATTTAATGAAGCTTGGCATAGTTGGGATCACCATAGTAGGTTTTCAAGTTTAGGGGTACAGCATTGTTTGAATCAAATTAATCAGTCTACTGCTGAAGCGCATGCTTATTTAAAGGAGGCTGATTTTCTAGTACTTACATTGGGGTCTGCATGGGTCTATGAACTTACAGAATTTGCCATAGGCAACAGCACTGGATCAGTTGCTGCCAATAATCATAAAGCGCCTTCTAATTGGTTTTCAAAGCGGTTATTAACGGTTGATCAAACCCTTGCAGTATTGGATAATCTCCTGCACCAACTGTTTAGATTCAATCCCAAATTGAAAATTATTTTTACCATAAGTCCTGTTAGGCATTTGAGAGAGGGTGTTATTGAAAATAATAGGAGTAAAGCGGTATTGATTCAATCTGTGCACCATTTGGTAGACAAGTTTAATAATTTGTATTATTTTCCGGCCTATGAATTGGTTATTGATGATTTACGTGATTATCGATTTTATGCGGAGGATTTGGTGCATCCCAATTACCACGCTACACAGTATGTTTGGGAAAAATTGGTTGGAGCTTGTATGAGTGAACAAACGCAGCTATTAATGAAAGAAATTGCGGAGATTAATCTAGCTTATCAACACAAACCATTTAACCACCAATCGCAGCAGCACCAGCAATTCTTAAAAAATTATTTAGTGAAAACAATGGCTTTACAAAGTCAGTACCCTTGTTTAGACTTTAAAAAAGAATTATCCTATTTTGAATCTGGAAATGTAGGACTTGCATAAAAGTATTAAATCTTAGCGTTAGTGAATGCGCTCTCCACTAATCTCTAAATCTTTCATAACGCCTATTTCATATTCTAGCCACTCCTTCCACCTATTTCTAACCAATGTTTTGTCCATATAATGGTCGGCTAGATTAATAAATAGGGTATAGTGTCCGGCTTCACTTTCCATGAACTTTCTGTAAAATCCTCTCAGGTATTCATCTCCTAAACCTTCACTCAATCGTTTGAATCGTTCGCAACTTCTAGCTTCAATTAAGGCCATGGTTAACATTTGATCCAAAAAACGATCTTCTGGATGCCCCCCCTTTTTTTGAAATGCTAATAGCTTATTTACGTATTCATCTCTTCTTTGTTTACCTAGTGCTAAGTTTCTTTTTTTTAATTCGGCTAAGACCATTCTGAAATGGCCCCATTCTTCAGTTACTATTGGTGCAAGTGACTCCACCATCAAACTGTTTTGTGGATAGCGTTGAATATAGGACATGCAGGTTAAAGCCGCCTTCATTTCACAGTAAGCATGGTCAGTAAGGATGGCTTCAATAGAAATACTTGCCAAGTCTACCCATCTTGGATCAGTGGGTAGTTGAAGACCCAGAATGTTTTTGGTATGTTGTGATAATTCCATGATTGATTGGATTGTTGCAAATATCCTTAAGAACCCTCTATTGGTCAAATTCAAATGACTTTAGTTGCGTGTTTAAGTCTTGCCAACCCAATTCTGTATCTTTGCGCATGCAATTGAATCAGAGCCATGTAGCCAATATTTTAGAAAATCTTTCTATTAAGTCCCTAAATCCTATGCAGGAAAGGGGCTCGCAAGCCATATTGGATAAGGTAGACACGCTATTATTGTCACCTACAGGGTCTGGAAAAACGTTGGCATTTTTATTGGCTGTTGAAGCCCTTTTAGACAAGCAAGTCAATTTTGTTCAGTGTTTAATTCTAACTCCTTCTAGAGAATTAGCCATACAAATTGAGCAGGTTTGGAAGAAAATGCAAACAGGATTCAAAGTTAATTGCTGTTATGGTGGTCATGATATGCAAACAGAGATTCAGAATTTAGTGGAACCGCCAGCCTTATTAATTGGAACGCCTGGTAGAATTGCAGACCATTTTAAAAGAGAAAGACTATCTCTAGATAAGATCAAAGTAATGGTATTGGATGAATTTGATAAGTCATTGGCACTTGGTTTTGAGGATGAAATGGGATTTGTAATTGGAGAAATACCCAATTTGTCAAAAAGGGTTTTGGTATCGGCCACAGCTTCAATTGCCATTCCCGAATTTACCGGTGTCAAAGACTTATTTGTACTTGACTTTATGGATAAAGATGCAGAAGAGCAATTAAATCTTCAATTGGTCGTATCGCCTAGCAAGGACAAGGTAGAAAGGTTGTACCAACTGCTTTGTTATATTGGAAATGAGTCTACCATTATTTTCTGCAACCATCGAGACGCGGTAGAGCGCACTTCTCAGTTATTACAGGAGAAAGGAATTAGTAATGCGGCTTTTCATGGGGGAATGGAGCAAATGCAAAGAGAACAAACCCTTATACAATTTAGAAATGGATCTGTTCAATTTTTAGTGGCTACAGATCTTGCTGCTAGGGGACTAGATATTCCTGAAATTAAGCACGTTATTCATTATCATCTTCCTTCTACCCAGGCTGAATTTACCCATAGAAATGGAAGAACGGCTAGGATGCATGCCACTGGAACTGCTTATTTACTCATGCACCAAGAAGAGCCAAAGCCTTATTACTTGCGTGAAATATTTGTTCCACTTGAATTGCCTGCTAAGCTTAAGCCACCTAAGCCTGCTAGTTTTGCAACAATATATATCAATGGTGGTAAAAAGGACAAGCTCAATAAAGTAGATATTGTAGGATTCTTTTTGCAACAGGGAAAATTAGAAAAAGATGATATAGGCTTAATTGTGGTCAAAGACTTCAATTCCTTTGTAGCCGTGAAGAAAACAAAAGTGAATTCCTTTTTAAAATTGGTGGAAAATTTGAAAATTAAAGGAACCAAATATAAAATTGTTATAGCTAAATAACTGTTAGGTTCAGGTAACTTTCAATATATAGTTGTTCTACTTTTGCCCTAGCCCAAGGTGTTTTTCTCAAAAATTTCAAACTGGACTGAATACTTGGATTATCCAAAAAACAATTAATTCGGATTCTATTGCCCAATTCTTCCCAACCATAATGGTTGGCTAGAAAAGTTACAATTACTTCTAAGGTTTTACCGTGTAATGGGTCTTTTTGTTTTGGGCTTTCCATATTCTGGTCTTGGTCAACTGAAAATTAGGTATTTTTATCCAACAAAATAGGGCCATGAGAATTCTTCCATTCATTACTTCCACTGCCATTACCATTGGATTGGTATTGGTCTTGAATATGCAAATACCACTTGGTGCTAGTAAAACGCCTAAGTTGGGTTATTTTCTTTCTCCGCAACAAGGTTTCTGGCAAAATGCAGAACCCACCAATAGTTCTTTTAACGCCCAAATTAGTACAAGGGGATTAAAAAATAAGGTTGATGTATATATGGATGAGCGTTTGGTGCCACATATCTATGCCCAGAATGATTTAGACGCCTACTATGTACAAGGTTTTTTACACGCCAAGTTTAGACTCTGGCAAATGGAATTTCAAACCTATGTGGCATCTGGAAGGCTCTCTGAAATTTTAGGGGATAGCAAACTAGATATTGACCGTTATTTCCGCAGAATGGGCATGGTCTATGGTGCAGAACAAACTATGGCCAAGATGGACAATGACCGTGAAATGCAGGCCACTGTTGATGCTTACACTGAAGGCGTGAATGCGTACATCAAATTATTAAAACCGGAAGACCTTCCTTTTGAATACAAATTACTAGATTATCGCCCTGAGAATTGGACCCCACTAAAGACCTATTTATTCTTGATGTTCATGTCTTATGACTTATCTGGAAGAGGGGTTTCCTCAGATTTGAAAATGACTAATGCCCGAGATTACCTGGGTTTTGAATCCTTTAACCAACTTTTTCCCAATATCCAAGATTCCTTAGATCCTATATTGCCGGCATCAACTATCTATGGTAAACCCAGCATCATACCTATTGAACCTATCACAACTGATTCACTTTATTTGCACCAAGTAACATCAACTTTGAACGTGATTGCCCCACCAGCTCCCAACAAGAATAATGGAAGCAATAACTGGGCAGTCTCTGGTAAGAAGACTAGGTCTGGCAGACCCATATTGTGTAACGATCCCCACCTAGGGTTAAATCTTCCCTCTCTTTGGTATGAAGTGCAAATAAGTACGCCAACCCACAATACCTATGGTGCAAGCTTTCCAGGTTCACCTGCGGTGATTATTGGATTTAATGATAGTATAGCTTGGGGTGTTACCAATGCTGGTAGAGACGTGTTTGATTATTATGATATGCGTTTCAGGGATACCACCATGAAGGAATACTGGTACAATGGTGCTTGGAAAAAAGCAGAGCAAAGGGTAGAAGTGATTAAAATAAAAGGTAAGCCTGATAGGGAAGAAAAAATTGCCATGACGGTTTATGGACCTGTTATGTATGATCATAGTTATAGCAATGAAAGTACCAATGGTAGAAGTTTAGCGGTTGCTTGGACAGCCAATATTGCAGGTAATGGGTTGCAAACATTTTATAAATTAAATAGAGCTAAAAATTTTGAGGATTATCAAACAGCTATCAGCAATTGGTGGTGTCCAGGTCAGAATTTTGCATTTGCTTCAAAATCGGGCGATATAGCCATCAAGCAACAAGGCTCATTTGTTGCCAGATGGAATAGGCAGGGTGATTTTATTATGCCAGGTTCAGATAGTAGTTACAATTGGCAGGGATTCATACCTGAGAATGAGCATCCAATGGTGAAGAACCCCACAAGAGAATTTGTGAGTAGTGCCAATCAAATGGCAACTGATTCTAGCTATCCCTATTATTTAGGTGGCGCATCGGCATTCCCAATATATAGAGGGGTCATCATCAATCGAAAATTGGCTGTTTTAAATGATATTACTACCACTGATATGCAAATGCTTCAAATGGAAAATGTGAATGTATTTGCAGAAATGGCAAGGCCAGTATTATTGAAATATATAAATGAATCCAAACTTACAACAGCACAGAAAAAATATATTGATATTCTCAAGAATTGGAACCTTAGAAATGATATTACAGAACAGGGGATAACGGTATTTAACAATATATGGGATAGTTTAGAAAATGTGGTTTGGAAAGACGATTTTCAAAAAGCTAGTAAACCCATGTCCTGGCCTGAATCTTCTACCTTATTAGAGCACTTGCTCAAAGACAGTGTCTATGGTTATGCGGACAATATTTTAACCACTAATACCACTGAATCTATTCAAGATGCAGTTATGGAGGCAATTGCTAAAGCTTCTACAGCTTTGGACAAGATGGTATCAGACGGCAAGAAACTGGATTGGGGTGCCTATAAAGATACCAAAGTAGAACATTTGTTGAAAATACCCGCCTTAAGCAGTTTGCACTTACCCATTGGAGGTGGTGAGAATTGTATCAATGCTACCGGAACAAACCATGGTCCCAGTTGGCGTATGATTGTTCAAATGACAGATGTTATTGAAGCGTATGGCGTATATCCGGGAGGACAGAATGGAAATCCGGGTAGTAAATTCTATGATAATTTTATCAATAGTTGGGCTGCTGGTAAATACTATCGTTTACTTTTTGTCTCTAAGGAGGATGTAGCAAAACAAGAAAAAATTAAATGGCATATCGCATTTATTAATGAATAAAATAACCGTATGAAATTTATAACCGCATTCTTTTTAACTGGATTTTTAGGCTTTGTAATTGGGCTATTTACTAATCTGCCTTGGTGGTCATTTGTGTTTACTTCCTTTATAGTTGCCACAGCAGTACACCAAAAACCTGGAAAAGCTTTTATGTCTGGTTTTCTAGGTTTATTTCTATTATGGGGAGTATTGGCTATTTTAAAAGATAATGCCAATGAACATATTTTGAGTACCAAAGTGGCCAAATTGTTCCCTTTAGGAGGGTCTTATCTATTATTAATTTTCATTACCGCTTTCCTTGGAGGATTAGTTAGTGGACTTGCAGCAACTTCTGGAAGTACTTTTAGGAAATCTACACTGGATTAATATTATAAACAATCGTTAAAGCCCGGTTTTTTTACATGAGTGGGAATGCCTTTATTGCTTCAGGTAAGTATTTTCGTTATAATTCCCACTTATGCAAAACCAATACTTTAGGCATCTACTTCTTTCTATTCTTATTGTATCCTGTTTTCAATTAGCTCAGGCTGCTACTATTTCAGGTATAGTGCGTGAAGCCAATGGTCAGCCACTGCCATTTGCTTCAGTGATGATTAAGGGGAGTTCCAAAGGCACTACCGCCAATGCTAAGGGGTATTATTCGTTTCAAGTAGATATGGGTAATCTGGTTTTGGTAGCGCAGCATATTGGACATCAATCAGTTGAAAAACAAGTACTGGTTGGTTCAGAAGATATAAAGATTGATTTTGAATTAATATTACAACGCTATGACCTAAAAGAAGTGGTAGTGACTTCAGGGGCTGAAGATCCAGCCTATGCCATTATAAGAAAAGCTATAGCAAGTAGGGAAGCGCATTTGAAAGAAATAAAACGATTTCAATGTGAGGTTTATTTAAAAGGTCAGTTACAACTCAGGAATTATCCAAAGAAGTTTATGGGAAAAACCGTTGACTTTGAAGACGGTGATACTAGTAAAAAGAAAATGATATTCTTGTCTGAATCCGTTGTAAGATATTCTGTACAAGAACCCCTTTCTAGGAAAACAGAAGTGCTTTCTTCAAAAGTGGGTGGTCAAAGTGATGGATTTGGATTTGCCAATCCTCAGATTATTTCTTTGTATGAAAATATCATCTCTTTGGGTAGGGGATTGAATCCTAGAGGTTTTGTGTCACCAATTGCCAATAGCGCTTTGTCTTTTTACAAATACCATTTTGAAGGTACATTTTTTGAGAATGGAAAAGAGATTAGCAGGATTAAAGTGACCCCTAAAAGAAAATTTGAACCATTATTCTCTGGTTATATTAATATAGTAGAAGACGATTGGCGTATTCAAGCTGTTCAATTAAAAGTACTGAAAGAACAAGGAATGCAATTACTAGATACCCTAGGATTAGAGCAGCTTTATGTTCCAGTCTCTAATAAAGCATGGGTAATCAAGTCTCAGGTATTATATCCTTCAGGGAAATTTTTTGGATTTGATTTTTGGGGAAATTTCTTACAGGTCTATGATAAGTTTGACCTTGACCCTAAATTCAAACGTAAGTTTTTTGATAATACCGTTTTGAAATTTGAAGATAGTGCCAATAAAAAGACCATGGCATATTGGGATAGTATTAGACCAATTCCTTTGATTGTAGAAGAGCAGAAAACCTATAAGAAATTAGATAGTTTAGAAGAGATTAGAAAGAATCCACATTATACGGATTCATTAGATAAAAGAAGAAACAAGTTTGGATTAGCGGGGCTTTTGTTAACAGGATTGAATTTTGGAAACACTAAGCATAAATCATCCATTAGCATTAATCCACTAATTAGAAGTTTATATTACAATACGGTTGAGGGTGGCGTATTGCAACTATCTATGGATTATAACAAGGGCTTTAAAGGACGAGAAGCCATTTCTATTAGCCCAATTATTAGATATGGTATGGCTAACCAACATTGGAATGGTTCTTTGTCATTTAATTATACCTATGGGAAAAAGTATCGGAAAAATCTTTCTATTTCTGGTGGTTCAGATGTTTTTCAGTTTAATAATGCGGCCCCCATTTTACCTATCTTGAATAGTATTGTAACATTGAGGAATGAGTATAATTATATGAAGATTTATGAAGCTGGATTCTTCAAACTTAGATTTGACGCGGATGCTGGGAATGGATTAAGTGTTGGTGCTGAATTTCAATTCCAGAATAGAAGACCATTAGAAAATCTGCCAGACCTTCCTAGATGGAAAGACTATCCCAATAGGGACTTTACTCCAAATTATCCTACTGAAATTACTAGTACCAATATGGTAGCTAATAAGGCTAGTATATTGTCATTCTCATTGCGCTGGAGACCAGGGGCTAGGTATATTGAATTTCCAGATCAAAAAGTAAATATTGGTTCAAGGTATCCTGTATTTAATGCTAGTATTACAACTGGGTTAGAGGGATTTCTTGGAAGCAGTGTGAATTATACCAAATGGCGATTTAGTATCAATGATAATTTGAACCTAAAGTTGGCAGGAAGATTAAATTACAATTTCACTTTGTCAGGATTTTTGAATAACCAAAAAACCTTTATTCCAGATTATTTACATTATCAAGGTAATCAGCTATCCTTTGCTAGTAATTTCTTGAATAGTTTTCAATTGGCTCCTTATTACCAATATAGTAATCATGCAAATTTTAATGCCAGTGGCCACATTGAGTATCATTTAAATGGATTGTTGACCAATAAGATTCCTGGGTTTAAAAAATTAAATTGGTTTTTTGTAACAGGCGCAAGCGCATTGCATATTGCTCCAGATCAACAGTGGCTAGAAACTTATTTTGGTATTGAAAATATATTCAAAGTCATCAGGATTGACTTTGTTCAAGGTTTTGAAAAATCCGGGTCCAAACCTTCTGGATTTAGATTAACATTACCATTGGTTTCAAGATAGTTTAGCTACTAAATTGTAATTCCAAGGTTTTTGTATCTTTGCATAGATATTTTGGTTGCCCTGCAAGCAGCTCCCATTAAACATGGAACATCCTTCAAGGATGTCTAAAATTTCTTTTATGCCCGTATTACACAACCGCGTGAACAACGAGGAGCTCAAACAGCGCCTTATGGAAGAAACTGAACCGCGGATGACTATTAGTTTTTACCAGTATTTTCCTAATACCAATCCTTTGGAGTACCGTAACATGCTGTATAAAGCATTGAATACCCTCCAAGTTTTTGGCAGAATTTATGTTGCCAAAGAGGGAATCAATGCCCAAATCAGCGTTCCAAGCTCCAATTTTGAAGCCTTTAAATCCTTTTTGTATAGTGTAGAATACCTCAATGGATTAAGGCTCAATATTGCAGTTGATGATGATGGAAAGAGTTTCTGGGTTTTAAAAATTAAAGTCCGTGAAAAGATTGTAGCAGATGGTATTGAAGATCAAAGCTTTAGTATGGAAAACAAGGGTAAATATGTGAATGCTGCCCAGATGAATGCCTTGATAGATCAGCCTAATACCATATTAATTGACATGCGCAATCATTATGAGTATGAAGTGGGACATTTTGAAAAAGCCTTAGAAGTTCCATCAGATACCTTTAGGGAACAATTACCCATGACAATTGACATGATTAAGGGCAATGAAGACAAAAACATTGTCATGTATTGCACGGGGGGTATTAGGTGTGAAAAAGCCAGTGCTTATTTAAAACACCAAGGGTTTAATAATGTATTTCATTTGGAGGGAGGTATTATCAATTATGCCAAACAGGCCAAAGAAATGGGACTAACACCCAAATTTATAGGAAAAAACTTCGTATTTGATAACCGTTTGGGAGAAAGAATTACTAATGACATCATAGCACATTGCCACCAGTGTGGGGCAGTTTGTGATACCCATACTAATTGTGCCAATGACGGTTGTCACCTTTTGTTTATCCAATGCGCTGCATGTGCGGATTCATATAAAGGCTGTTGTAGTGACCCGTGTAAGGAAACCCTTGATTTGCCCCTAGAGAGGCAAAAAGCTATTCGTCAAGGGCAAGATAACGGGCAACATATTTTCAATAAAAGCAGGCAAAGGCTCCGTCCTAGATTATAAACTGGCTACAAAATGCCATTCAGTTAAAATTTTGAATTGAATTTATTAGGTTAGTTATATTGCAACTATTACTGTGAGAAAAGCTGCATCATTCATATTATTATTTTGTATGATAATTTATTTGGGAGGTTACCAAATAATAAGTGCGTGCTATAGGCTTGAATTAAAAATAGAAGCGCATAATTATCTTACATCTAATCTGACGGAAGAATATCTATCTATTTTTCAATTTGATGTGAAAGATGGAATTGTACAAGCAACGTCTTTTGAATGGGAGGAAGATGGTAAAGAATTTAAGTATAAGAATAATATGTATGATGTTGTTCAAATAAAAGAAAATAACAATCAAATAATAGTCTATTGCTATAATGACAGTGGAGAAAGCAGACTTGAAAAACATTTAGATCAAATACACCAACAACAAAACAATCCTAAGGCAAGTGCTACTACTGCATTTCAAAAATTAATTTCATTGAGTTTTGAATCTGTTAAGAATCATGATATGTATTTGGTTCCAAGTAAATTAAGATTCAAATACAAAGAATATGATGAATCTGTACTTCTGCATCATCTAGAAATTACGGCTCCGCCACCTGATGAGTTGATTGAAAGTTAAATTCAATCATTTTCACATCTAAACTTTTTTAAATGAAAAATATTTTTCTCTTAACGGCTCTTGCCGTTATGTTAACTGTATGTGTACATGCACAATTAAATAAATCAACCGATACGCTCCAAAATGAACCTAAAAGCTTGGGGGAAGTAATTGTATTTGCTAATAAATTTCCTGAAAAACTAAAGTATGTAACGCAAACTATTAAAGTTATAAAGGATAAAAATACTTTGAATAATCAACCCAATGCTGGTGACGTTTTGTTGAATAGCGGTGCTGTATTTGTACAAAAAAGCCAACAGGGAGGTAGCAGCCCTGTAATTCGTGGTTTTGAAGCTAGTAGGGTATTGTTAATGGTAGATGGAGTTCGAATGAACAATGCCATTTATAGAGCTGGACACCTTCAAAATATCATTACGGTTGATAATACCATTTTAGATAGAATGGAAGTAATTTATGGTCCATCTTCTACCTTATATGGTAGTGATGCACTGGGAGGGGTTGTGAGCATGTATACTAAAAATCCAGTTTTATCAAAGTCTGATAAAACAGTTGTTTCAGGAAATGCATTAGCTAGGTATGCAACCGCAAGTCAAGAGGCTAGGGGGCATGTTGATTTTAATCTAGCATCAAAAAAATGGGCTTCTTTAACATCTGTTACTTACGGCGAATTTGGAGACCTGGTGCAAGGGAAACAAAGACGAGCTGCGTATTCCAATTTTGGCTTTAAACCATTTTATGTACAAAGAGTTGGGAATACAGACAGCGCTTTCATAAACCCTGATCCTAATAAACAGGTTGCCAGTGATTACAAGCAAGTTGATATAGCTCAAAAAATACTATTTCAACCATCGGAAAATGTTCAGCACTTATTAAATATTCAGATTGGGACAAGTAGCAATGTGCAGCGTTATGATAGGTTAACTGAGACTGCAAGTGGAGCACCCGTATTTGCAGAATGGTATTATGGACCGCAGGTTAAAAATTTAGTATCTTATCAATTGAATGCTAATAAATTGGATGGATTTTTTCAAGACTTAAAAGTCACTGGTAGTTACCAAGACATTGAGGAAAGCAGGATTACTAGACGATTCAAAAATAATAACCGTGATTCTAGATGGGAACGCGTTAATGTTTGGGGACTTAATTTGGATGCCAAACATAAATCTGGAAAAAATGAATTACATATAGGTCTAGAGTCGTACACCAATTATGTGAGGTCTACAGCAGAACGCATGAATCTAGTCTCTGGTACCTTAAGTAGAATTACCACTAGATACAGTGATGGTCCTACAAAAATGAGTTCGAATGCTTTTTATGCTCAGCATACTTATAAAATCAATGATGCTTGGACCTTAAATGATGGTCTGCGTTTTAATCTAGTAAATTTAGATGCAAGATTTGCTGACACAACTTTAATGCATTTTCCATTTACAAGAGCAGCGCAAAAACATGCAGCTGTAACTGGTAATCTTGGTTTGGTTTATGCAAGCCCTAAGAATTTTCGATTGGCCTTTTTATTGAGTAGTGGATTTAGGTCTCCAAATGTTGATGATTTGACCAAGGTCTTTGATACCAAGATAGGTTATGTAGTAGTACCAAATAAGGATTTAAAACCAGAGTATACCTATAATGCGGAAGTCAATTTCAATAAATATAGTGAGCATTTCAATTTTGGCGGATCAGTTTTTTATACCTGGTTTAGAAATGCCATAGTAGTTGATAAGTTTCAATTCAATAACCAAGATAGCATCAATTATCAAGGCGTGAAAAGTGCTGTATTTGCACCTCAAAATAAAGCCAAAGCTTTTGTGGTTGGATTTAGTATGAATGCAACTTATAAAATAGATAGGCAAAATAGTTTTGACGCAGTCTATACCTATACCAAAGGTACTTATACCAATGCTGGTGTATCCATGCCTTTAGACCACATTCCACCCACATTTGGCAGAATAGGATTTAAACACGATGGTAAAATTTGGGTAGGTGAATGCTATAGTTTATTCAATGGTTGGAAGAAAATAGCAGATTATAATCCCAATGGAGAAGATAACCAACAATATGCCACTGTTGATGGAATGCCATCTTGGTTTACTTTGAATTTGAGAGGGCAAGTAAATCTCGGAAACAACCTGTCAGCCCAGTTACAGGTTGAAAATTTGCTAGATCGCAATTACCGATATTTTGCAAGTGGTATCTCAGCTCCTGGAAGGAATTTTGTTTTCAGTTTAAAAGCCTCATTCTAATTGCAGGGAAAAAAAAGGGGGTAAAATTTACCCCCTTTTTTTTAATCAATTATCTTTAAAGCGTCCGTTACTTTTTGAATAATCAGGTTATTATCATCAGTTTCAGGAACAAAATTTTTGCCGCTCACTTTTTCAAATAGTTCAATATAGCGTTTGCTAATGGTGTCTATCCATTCATCGGTCATTTCTGGAACAGTTTGTCCCTCTTTTCCCATAAAATTGTTGGCAATCAACCATTCCCTTACAAATTCTTTACTAAGCTGTTTTTGTTTTTCTCCAGAAGCTTGTCTCTCTTCAAATCCATCTGCATAAAAATACCTAGAAGAATCTGGGGTATGTACTTCATCCATTAAATAAATGGTATCCCCAATTTTTCCAAATTCATATTTGGTATCTGCCAAAATCAACCCTTTAGAAGCTGCAATTTCTTTGCCCCTGTTAAACAAGGCAAGCGCATATTTTTCTAAAATGGCCCAATCAGCTTCCGAGGCAAGACCCGTTGCCATGATTTCTTTTGGAGAAATATCTTCATCATGTCCCGCATCAGCCTTGGTAGAAGGGGTGATTATAGGGGTGGGGAAAAAATCATTTTCCTTTAATCCCTCTGGTAAAATGGCACCGCAAAGTGCTCTTTTACCCGATTGGTAGGTTCTCCAAGCATGTCCAACTAGATTGCCTCTTACCACCATTTCTATCTTAAAAGGGATACATTTTTTACCAATGGAAACATTTGGGGCAGGGGTAGATATAAGCCAATTTGGACATATATCTTTGGTTGCATCCAGCATAATGGCTGCAATTTGGTTCAAAACTTGACCTTTATATGGGATTGGTTTGGGAAGAATCACATCAAAGGCTGAAATACGGTTACTAGCAATCATAACTAATAAATCATCATATATACTATATACATCTCGCACTTTTCCGTGATAAATGGAGGTTTGACCTGGAAATTGAAAATTATGCATTAGCAAAATTAACCTTCCATTTGTAAAATTCATTGATGCGCAGTTGTTTTTCTCAACAGTTCTATTTCTTTTGTGGACAAATTAAATTTTTGCAGAAAACTAACAATTGCTACTTTTATCAAAACCATCTAATAAAAATTGCTATTATGAGAAGATTCTTCACGAATTGCGTGTTAGTCATTTTGGCTTTGGGCTTATCTATTAGTTCCTTTGCTCAAAATTCTACTACTGTTAAGGGTAGTGTCAAAAACGCTAAATCCAAAGAAGCGGTTTCTGCCGTTTCCGTCACTGTAAAAGGTGGTACTACAGGTACATTTACCGATGACAAGGGTAATTTTAAATTGACTACTGTTCAAAAATTGCCATTAACAGTCGTTATTTCCTCTGTTGGATATACCAACAAAGAAGTAGTTGTAAAATCTGCAGACCAAGTGGTTGATGTAGAATTAGAAGCGGCTTTTACATTGGGTGATGAAGTTGTAGTTGCAGCATCTAGGGTTCCTGAAAGAATTCTAGAATCTCCTGTATCTATTGAAAGAATTGGTCAAAGTGCCATTCGTCAAACTCCAGCTACTAACTATTATGACATGATTACCAATTTGAAAGGAGTAGACGTGGTTGCCGCCAGTCTTACTTTTAAAAGTATTGGAACTCGTGGGTTTAATAGCAGTGGTAATACCCGTTTAAACCAAATTGTAGATGGTATGGATAACCAAGCCCCAGGTTTGAATTTCTCTGTGGGTAATATCATAGGTTTAACAGAATTGGATGTTGATAATATTGAATTGTTACCTGGTGCTTCTTCTGCACTATATGGTCCAGGTGGTATGAATGGTACTGTTCTAATTAACAGTAAGAATCCATTCAAATACCAAGGTTTGAGTTTTCAAATCAAACAAGGAATGAACCATATTGATAATTATCAGCGTCAAGCTTCCCCTTTCTATGATTGGTCAGTAAGATTTGCAGATAAAGTTTCTGATAAATTTGCCTATAAAATTGGGGCTCAATTTACACAAGCACAAGACTGGTTGGCTAACCAAACGGAGAATTATTCTCGTTTGTCAAATGCAGCTAACCCTAATGGTAGTGTAATTCCAGGTTGGAGAGAGTCTGATCCAAACTATGATGGTGTGAACGTTTATGGAGATGAAACCAATCAGAATATGAGCAGTATTGCCAATTCTGTTATTGCTGGTTTTCCTTCAGCGGTTGTTACTGCATCTAACGGCTACTTAGCAGCTAATCCATTTGCTAAATTGGCAGACTTTAATACTTTTCTTAATAATATTGGTGCAGGTGCCATTGTTGCAGGAGGAGGCTCTCCATTTATATACGGCCAATCACCAAGCCGTAACCTTTTTAGAAATCAGTTTGTTAGCCGTACTGGTTACGATGAAAAAGACGTGATTGATCCAACAACCATGAACTTCAAATTATCAGGTGGTTTGTATTATAAATTAACCGATAAAATTGAAGCATCATTTACAGCCAACTGGGGTACTGGTACCACTGTTTATACAGGTGCTGACCGTTATTCTATTAAGGACTTCAAAATGGGTCAATATAAATTAGAATTAAAGTCTAAGAACTGGTATTTGCGCGGATATACCACATCAGAAAATTCTGGTAATTCTTATGTGACTACCACTACTACTCGTTTGTTCAATGAATCATGGAAAAGCAGTCCAACATGGTATCCTCAATACATGGGAGCCTATGTAACTGCAGCAGATGCTGGTGCGCCTCTGGCAACTGCACATAATTCAGCTAGAGCGTTTGCTGATCAAGGTAGACCATTAGGATCTGTTTTATACAATCCAATGTTCCAAAAAGTGGCTCAAACTCCAATCTCTAAAGGTGGTGGTCTGTTCTTAGATAGAACTAAGGTATATACTGTAGAAGGTCAATATAATTTGACAGAAGCCCTTGGTCTTGCTAAAACTGGTACCGATTTTTTAATCGGTGGATCTTGGAGACAATATGTATTGAATTCTCAAGGAACCATTTTTGCAGATACTGCGGGTACTATAAAAATTGTTGAAACAGGTGCTTACGCACAATTGTCTCAGAAATTATTTGGAGATATCTTAAAATTAACTTTGTCTGGTAGATATGATAAGAATACCAATTTCAAAGGTCGCTTTACGCCAAGGGCTTCTGCGGTTATTAAATTAGTGAAAGATCATAACTTACGTTTGTCTTTCCAGTCTGCTTACCGTTTCCCAACTACACAGAATCAGTGGATCAACCTGAATACTGCCACTGGTCGTCTGATGGGTGGATTACCTCAGTTAAGAGATTTCTTCAATTTTGCAGGCAACAAAGCCTATACATTGGGTAGTGTAACTGCCTTTGGTACAGCATTAGCAACCACGGGTGTTCCAAATCCAGCTTTATTGGTAGAACAGCAGTTTGGTGAATTCAAACCAGAATCAAGTACTTCATTTGAGGTAGGTTATAAAGGTTTAATTGCTAAGAAATTATTGATTGATGTATATGCATATTGGGCTAAGTATAAAGACTTTTTGGGTGGCGTAACTGTTATTCAATCTAATAATGGTTCACCAGCTGGTTTAATTGGTTTGAATCCCAATTTTACACCAGGTAATGCTAGCCAAACAAGAAACGTGTACAGTGTTTCTGTAAACCAATCACAAGACGTAACTACCAGCGGTTGGGGTGCGTCTGCAGAATACCTGATGCCTAAAAATTTCTCAGTTAGTGCAAACGTCTATTCTGATAAAATTGGCGAAACTCCAACTGGATTTGTATCCTATTTCAACACGCCAAGTCTAAGAACCAATATTGCTTTAAACAATTCTGGTTTTGGTCCTAAAAATCAATATGGTTTCAGCTTGGTGTACAGATGGTTAGATAGTTTCCATTACGATGGAACATTTGCTAGCGGTGAAGTACCTTCTTATGCAACATTGGATGGTATGATTAGCATGAAGCTTCCTAAATCTAAGTCATTGATCAAATTAGGCGCAACTAACCTGTTGAATAGATACTATCGCACAGGTTTTGGTAACCCACAAATTGGTGGATTGTACTATATCAGCTTTGGCTGGAACGTATATTAATCAATCTTAATTGATTAGCAAAAATCCTCCTCAATGGTATTGGGGAGGATTTTTTGTTGTTAAAAGCCTCAAGTCTTTTGGTTTTATAGACGATAATCTTATATTTTTGCAGCTCATTTAATTCAATTAGCATATGCGTTCAATTGCTTTCAGAGAGGCTCTAAGAGAAGCCATGAGTGAAGAGATGAGGAGAGACGAAAGGGTTTTCCTATTGGGTGAAGAAGTGGCCGAGTACAATGGAGCTTATAAAGTAAGTCAAGGAATGTTGGCTGAATTTGGTGCCAAAAGGATAATTGATACCCCCATTGCCGAGTTAGGCTTTGCAGCAGTTGCAGTGGGAGCGGCCCAAAATGGATTGCGTCCAATTGTTGAATTTATGACTTGGAACTTTGCCGTGTTACCTATGGACCAGATTCTCAATACCGCATCTAAGATGTTGGCTATGAGTGGAGGCCAGATTGGTTGTCCCATTGTTTTCAGAGGACCCAATGGTTCAGCTGGTCAATTAGGCGCCCAACATAGCACTGCTTTTGAAAGTTATTATGCGAATATTCCAGGATTGAAAGTGGTTTCTCCATCAAATGGTTATGACGCAAAAGGTTTGATGAAACAAGCCATTCGTTATGAAGAAGATCCGGTGATGTTCATGGAAAGTGAGGTAATGTATGGAGACAAGTGTGAAGTGCCAGAAGAAGAATATTATATTCCACTTGGCAAGGCCGATGTAAAAAAACAGGGCAGGGACATTACCATTGTTTCTTATAATAAAATGATGAAAGTAGCACTTGGTGCTGCTGCTGAATTGGAAAAAGAAGGAATTAGTGCTGAAGTAATAGATCTAAGAACGATTCGTCCATTGGATTGGGAAACAATTGTAGAAAGCGTTAAGAAAACCAATCGTTTGGTAATTGTTGAAGAACAATGGCCTTTTGCTTCTGTTTCTTCAGAAATCACTTATAGAATTCAAAAAGAAGCATTTGATTACTTAGATGCTCCCATTAGAAGAATTACCAGTGCCGATGCCCCAATGCACTACGCACCTAATTTGGCTGCATTAGCTATTCCAGATATCACAAGAACTGTGAAATTGGTGAAAGAGTTGGTTCAAACAAAAAAGTAATTTCAAATAATAAATAATTATTTCCCGGGCCCGTCTTTGTGACAGTCCGGGAATTTTAATTTTATCCATTGGCTAGAATCCTGATTATTTGCTTACTATTTCTTGTGCAGCATCATTGTTTGTTGGCACAATCAACTGCATTTGGCTCCGACACCCTTCAAAGGGTAGAAGTGGAAGTATTTAAGTCAAAGGTACAATGGAAGGCTTCTCCAATTGCCATAGCTTCATTATCCTCCAAGGAATTACAATGGTATTCACCAATTTCTATGGTGCCCGTAATCAATCAACTCCCAGGGATAAGAATGGAAGAGCGCTCACCAGGTAGTTATCGGCTTTCCGTGAGAGGTAGCCTTTTGCGGTCACCTTTTGGCGTTAGAAACTTGAAATTATATTGGAATCAAATCCCTTTGTCTGATGCTACAGGAAACGCCTATTTAAATCTGATTGAATTATCTGATTTAGAAGGTATTACCTTTCTTAAAGGACCTTCAGCTAGCATATATGGAGCAGGTACTGGCGGAGTTGTACTATTACAATCCAAACAAGAATTTAGTACACAAAAACAAGATAGGGCAAATCTTGGATTAACAGTAGGGTCTTATGGAATGATTCATCAAAGCGCAGGATGGCAACACCAAGACAAAAAATTCTATAGCAGTTTACAACAATCTCATATGAAATCTGATGGCTATAGAGAGCAATCTGCCATGGAGAAAAAGCATCTAAAATATAATGCAGCATTATTATTAGGGAAACATCAATTGGAATTACTCTCATTTTATACGAATCTTTTTTATCAGACTCCAGGAGGAATTACACTTTCTCAAATGCAATTAAATCCAAAGTTGTCTAGGCAAGCAACGGCCAGTTTGCCCTCAGCAATAACACAAAATGCAAGTATTTTAAATAAGACAATATTTACCGGATTATCGGATAAGTGGCAGATTTCTAATAGGTCAAATATATCTGCGTTTCTAAGTCTAAATAATACCCAGTTTGAAAATCCATTTATCACCAATTATGAATTTAGAAATGAAACCAATACAGCAGCTGGACTTCAATGGCAGTGGTTCTCTCCTAGTAGGAAGCTAGAGTGGACCAATGGAGGTGAATGGCTATTTAATCATTCCAATATTGCTAATTATGGTAATAGAAAGGGGCAAGTAGATACGCTGCAATATCATGATGATATTCATGCAAAGCAATGGACTTTGTATTCACAATTACAATGGCATATTAAAGAAAAATGGCAGTTGCAATTGGGGATCAGTTTGAACAATCAATTGGTAAATTACACTAGACTAAACGGGCAACCATCCGTTACAACTGAAAAATCAACTAATCCCATCCTTGCACCAAGACTTGGCTTGTCTTATAAGGTTTCTGATAATTTTACTGCTTATGCAATTGCATCATTTGGTTTCTCACCCCCTTCGCTGGCAGAAATAAGGCCATCAGACGGCAAATTTTACCAAGACTTAGTAGCAGAAAATGGTTGGAACAAAGAAATTGGTATTAAAGGATTCTTATTCAACAATCAACTGCAATTTGATATTGCTTATTATCATTTTCAATTGAATCAGGCAATAGTTAGAAGAAACAATGCAGCAGGTGCGGAGTATTTTGTCAATGCTGGATCAACCACACAACAAGGTATTGAGTCAATGATAAAATATATTGTTCCGGATAATACGCACGCACAAAAGTGGACATTACATGCATTTACCAGTATTGCATTTCAGCCTTACCGGTTTAATAATTACCAACAAGGAAGCAATACGTTTAATGGGAATGCTTTAACGGGTGTTCCACGCAATACATGGGTTACTGGCATTGAATGGGATTGGTTAAAGCTCATCTATTTCAATGCGAGTGTAAATGTAGTTGATCCTATTCCACTTACGGATGCCAATGATGTATTTGCAGAAGCCTATCAATTGGTCCAATGCAAAATTGGCTACAAGAAACAAATAAGTCATTGGCAAGTACATCTTTTTGCAGGGGTAGATAATTTACTCAATCAAAATTACAGTTTGGGTAATGATATTAATGCCGCTGGTAGGCGATTTTATAATCCAGCAGCTGAACGTAATTTCTTTGTGGGTTTCAATTTACAATTCCGCTAACGGATCAATCTTTAACTTAGCTAAAAACGATTATGGCCCATATTTTAATCATTGACGACGAAAAATCCATTAGAAATGTATTGAAAGACATTTTGGGTAATGAAGGGTTTAAAGTAGACGAGGCTTCAGACGGAGCAGAAGGCTTACAAAAAGCCAAACAAAATACTTACGACCTGATTCTTTGTGATATTAAAATGCCCAAACTAGATGGTTTGGAGTTTTTAGATGCTGTGGTAGCCATTAATGGAGAAATACCTATAATCATGATTAGTGGACACGGGAATATAGAAACGGCTGTGGATGCTGTTAAAAAAGGAGCCTATGATTATATTTCCAAGCCACCTGATTTGAACAGGTTATTGATAACTATAAGAAATGCCTTGGATAGAACCAATCTAGTAAAAGAAACCAAGGTATTGAAAAGAAAGGTGTCTAAAGTACAAGAGATTATAGGCAATAGTCAAGCCATAAAGAAAATCAAAGACACAATTGAAAAAGTAGCCCCAACAGAAGCAAGGGTTTTAATTACAGGAGAAAATGGAACTGGAAAGGAACTAGTAGCAAGATGGCTCCACGAAAAAAGTTTGCGTAGTTCTGGCCCCATAGTAGAAGTGAATTGCGCAGCTATTCCATCCGAATTGATTGAAAGCGAACTTTTTGGTCATGAAAAAGGTTCTTTTACATCGGCTATTAAACAGCGAGTTGGAAAATTTGAACAGGCTAATGGAGGAACCCTTTTCTTAGATGAAATTGGTGATATGAGTCTATCGGCGCAAGCCAAAGTGTTACGTGCCTTGCAAGAAGGGAAAATAACTAGGGTAGGCGGGGATAAAGAAATTAGTGTAGATGTTAGGGTAGTAGCAGCTACTAATAAAGATCTTTTAAAAGAGGTAGAAGAAAAACAGTTTAGATTAGACCTCTATCATAGATTGGGTGTCATACTCATTCATGTTCCAACCCTGAACCAACGTTTAGACGATATTCCAGAATTGGTTGAGAAATTTCTACAGGATATTGCATCCGATTATGGTCAATCGCCAAAGTTAATTGATAAGAAAGCTATAGAAGCTTTACAAGCTCACCAGTGGACTGGTAATATTAGAGAGTTGAGAAATGTGGTTGAAAGACTGATTATTCTTTCCGGTAAAACCATTTTGGCCGATGATGTGAAAAATTATGTGTTACCCGCTTAAGTTTATTTAAGAAAACTTTATGTCCAGTTGGGCTAATCTAAGTTTGAAAAGGATATTTTTGTTCATATAATTATAAACAATGGGATTGATTTTATTTGTTATAGGTGTTATTGGTTGGCATGCTGGTATGTATGGGATGTTCAAAAAAGCAGGTATTGAACCTTGGAAAGCCCTAGTGCCCTTCTATAATACTTGGTTAATTGTGGAGAAGACTGCCATTAAAAAATATTGGTTTTGGTTTCAATTAGTCCCTGTAGCGGGTCAGTTTATTACCATCTGGATTACCATCATTTTTGTCATGCAATTCAAGAAGGTTACCGTCTTAGATCATGCAGCCACTATATTCTTGCCATTCTTATTTTTTCCTTATTTAGGATTTGCAAAGGATACTGTTTTTCACGGACCTTCTGTAATGGAACTTTATCATAAGCCTGCATCAAGGGAATGGATTGATGCTGGTGTATTTGCCATTGTGGCAGCAACCTTGATTAGAACCTTTGTATTTGAAGCCTATGTAATTCCATCAGAAAGTATGGAGAAGACATTGTTGGTGAATGATTTTTTGTTTGTCAACAAAATGAGTTATGGTCCTAGAATACCACAAACGCCTTTGTCCTTTCCATTTGTGCATAATACCATGCCAGGGTCAATCACAACAGCTTCCTATTTAAAATGGATCCAAATCCCTTACAAACGTTTACCTGCATTCACACCCGTTAAAAGAAATGATGTAGTAGTATTTAATTTTCCTGCCGGTGATACCATCATCAACCTACCTGAATATGGGAGTAAACAACCTTACTATGATGTTCTGAGAACACAGTTTAAAGGAGATAGAGAAGCGTTGAATGCACAGTTCCCAATTCTGGTGCATCCCATGGATAAGACAGATAATTATATCAAACGCTGTGTTGCGGAGGCAGGAGATCTATTACAATTAAAGGATGCCCAATTATTTATCAATGGACAACCTGCTTATTTACCAGGAGCGTCTCAAACAGAATATATAGTAGAAACAGATGGTAAGCCTTTTTCTGAAGAGTTTTTAAAAGACGAACTGGGCGTAAATGTGGAAGATACCAAGGGTCAAATTATTCCATATGAAAATAAGCCTAACACTTTTGTTTTTAACATGACACCAGTAGAAATGGCCAAGTTAAAACAACAATCCAATATCAAATCAATTAGTTTATACGCTAATGGATATGTTGGTGGTTATTTTCCCTATGACGATGTGAACTTTCCTTATACCTTGGACAATTTTGGTCCCATTAGAATACCCAAGAAAGGAGAAACGATTATGCTTAATGCTCAAAACATTGCATTGTATAGAAGACTGATAGCAGATTATGAGCACAATACTTTAGAAGAGTCTAATGGAAAATTCATTATTAATGGTAAGGAAACTACTCAGTATACGCCTGTTTACAATTATTACTGGATGATGGGAGATAACCGTCACCGCAGTCAAGATAGTCGTTACTGGGGGTTTGTTCCCGAAACCCATATTGTGGGAAAAGCTTCACTCATCTGGTTTAGTTATGAAAATGGCCCTAGATGGAAACGCTTGTTCAATAGTATCAAATAGGTTATCTTTAAGAGCCAATAGGGGGTCCTCATAGCTGTTGCTATGGGGACTTTTTGTCTAAATGAAGGAATATGAAAAAGATAGAACAACAATTTGCGTATACTGCTTATGATTCTGTCAGTGAGTTAAATGCGGCTGATCAGGAATTAATGGAAGCTGCCAAATCCGCTACAAGATTGGCTTATGCGCCCTATTCAAAATTTAGGGTAGGAGCTGCAGCAAGATTAGTGAATGGGATTATATTAAAAGGAAGTAATCAAGAGAATGCTAGCTTTCCTGTTGGAATTTGTGCTGAAAGGGTGCTTTTGTCTGTAGCTTCTTCACTTTATCCCAATATTCCCATATTAGAAATGGCTATCAGCTATAAGAACGAACTGGGTAAAAGTGATAACCCCATTAGCCCTTGTGGTATTTGCCGCCAAAGTTTATTGGAATTTGAAATTAAAACCCATCAAGGCATACGTTTATTGTTGGGTGGAGAAACAGGAATGGTATATGAAGTTCCCCAAGCACATGATTTATTACCCCTTGGTTTTACAAGTGCAGATTTATTAGCTGGGGTGGAATAGTTGATTTTATCCAATTTTATATGCAACGCATTTTTTTAAATTTATTCTCATGATACAAGTGAGCATAAAATATAGGCCATTCCTTATTACTTATTATAGGCTTGGTTATTTGTTGCATGTAATGACTATTGCTGAGATTATAATGATAGTAGCTTGTTTTAAACAGTTTCATTTAATTGACTGGGCCATATCAGGTAATCCTTTTATTAGGTGGTTTTTATTGTGTTGTTTGGTGTTTCCTCCTATATTTCCTCAATGTGATGCACGTTCTAGGTATCAAAATTATAAACAAGTAAAAGACTATTTGTTTTTATACGGATTTCAAAATAGAATCATAAAACCCTTTTTACATTCTAGGTGTCAAAGAGATGCCGTTTTAGCTGCAGCAGAAGAATTGGGTTTTGAAAAGGAATGTAAAAAATATTTTAGGGCACAAGGATACAAATGGCATCATTTGATGCCTGATTTTTTGGTTAATAACCCAAAATTCTTGTTCAACAAACAGTTTTGGTTAAGTACTTTTTTTGTTAAAACGTATAACAGTAAAGTTGATTTTGGTAAGAGTCATCAACCATATCAAACTGAAAAGAAAGGATCCTCTTTATTTGTAACTGACCCATTAAAACAAACTATCTAATTAATACGGTGGTACCCTTGAGTACCTGTTTTTTGCCTGTATCTTTATTGGTGTATTCTAGTAAATAAACATAGGTTCCACTTGGTTGTGGCAGTCCATTGACCCTGCCGTCCCATTTCTTTTTCCAATCCTTTGTTTCAAAAATGACTTGCCCAAATCTATTATAGATTCTAAAAATTAAATCCACTGCTTTAAGAGCATTCAAAGGATAGAGGAAATCATTTAAGCCATCTCCATTAGGAGTAAATCCACTAGGAATATCAATATAGCAATTGGGTAATACCCAAATCCTTTTTGAAATAGTGTCAGTGCAATTAAATCCAGTTGTCACTTGTAAACGCACAAAAAACTGATTTTGTCTAACACTAGGTAGATAATTGGTGGTAGGTGGGTTTTGTAAGTTACTAGATTGGCCATTACCTAGGTCCCATTTCCAAGAAATTGCATTTTGGGTACTTGCATCCAAAATTTGAACAGTGTCTTTGGCACAAACCGTATCTGGCATATTAATAGCCGCTTTTATAGTCCAGTCCGGTAGATCTAATTCCATACTGGTACTATCTCTGCAAATGCCATTTCCAGTTTCTAATAAAACTTTTGTTTTGCCAAATAAATTGGTGGCTAATAGCGGTTTTTGTAAACTACTCACTAAGCCAATGCCTAATTGCCATTTCCAATAATTGGCTGCATTATTACCGTTGTGACTTAATATAATAGTATCTTTTTTACATCCCGTTTTGATATTGGCATTAAAGTCAGCAGTAACAACATTTTGAATGGTAAAATTTAAACTAGCACCTGCTGCAGTTATTTGATCGCACTCATCTATTAAGCTATTTCCATCGCTTCCAATATTTAGTTTTAAAGTGTATACCCCATTAGTCTTGATAGGTTTTTGTAATACCAAATGAACGGTTGAACTAATCCCATTGTTGCAGAAACCTATTGCGGATTTAATCTGCACGTTAGAGGGCCCAGAGATGATAAAATCTGATCCATCCGCTGCAATACTGGCACAATTCATAGGCTTACTAAAAATCAAGTGAAGGGAGTCTTGTATGCATATAACAGGGCTAATACTATCCATTGGGGTTGGAACGGAAGCCGTAAAAAGCAAATCCTTTTTTAGGCCTATAGCAAGTTGATTGTCACAATTGTCAATTAAGGTATTGCCATCAGTGCCATTTTTTACAATGACACTGTACATACCTGGTGACAAAATGCTATTTAGTTTTAGTATAACTGTATCAAAATCAAAAGAGAAACTACATCCCTTTCCCATAGCGGTATTAAAGGCATTAGTAAAGGGGCCTGTCACTGAAAAATCTGATCCATCAGCAGCTAAACTGCTACATTTCATTTTTTTATTTAGTGTAATTACCATTTCTGTGCCATCACAAACAGCATATGCATTTTGAATAGTTGGTACAACTGGATTGATAATGCTAGCAGAACCACCCTGAAAAGAAAGGGTATAGCCACTTTGGGTATTGGTATAATGGCTCACCATTAGTAGGTAATTATGTCCAGCAATTAAATCAGGCATAGTGCTGAAAGTTGGAATATTCCAAGCAGGATCCGAGGAACATTCAAATGGATTTTTCCCACTACTGGATGCTCCAGTTGTGCCACTAGAACCAGACCAATTGGCAGAAACAATCAGAGATTTATTGGTATAAACATCCATTGCGTCTACCCCAGTCACATCAAATAGTTGCCAATCATAATCATCCGATATATCAGTTGGGGTAATCAAGAAACCAAGTTTGCCAGCTGTATAACAGGTAAATTTGTACCAATATGGGTTCTTATCAGTATAAGGTGTATTGTCATTACAAAGGGTTGGAAGGGTTCTAGAACCACAAATAGCAACAGAATTCTGTTGAAAAACTGTTTTCCCACAAACTGGAAATGCAGTAGTTGGATTTTGACCAAGAATGGTACAAAACTGGCCAAGAGACTTATTTGCCAAAAAAAGAATCAGGCAAAAAAATAGGATGGTTTTTAGAAAATTCTTCACCATACAAAGTTAGTTGTCTAGATGAATAAATATAGCAGTATCAATATAAGATTGATTAACTAAAATTATTAAATAATCTAATGTTTTAATTATTGGATGTTAGTTTATTGCTTTAAAATTCAGCAATCATATGGGGTAAAAAGTCTTTTTGGCATGGTGTTTGGTTAATAGGAGTCTGCTCTATTACAAGTAAGTTTTTTGTAATTTACGCAAGTTCAGGCAGGAAAAAGAAAGCATGAAACATTACTCAATAGTCATATTACTCTGTTTTTCTGGTATTATAGCTACCGCACAAGCTGATTCAATTAAGATTAGTCATGCTATTGATACCTTGATTCAGCGTATGGATACCCTTCATTTGGTGGATCAACAACTATCAGATAGTATTAATTTTTCGTCAAAATCTGTTGAAAATTCCAAGAAAATTAAGGGAATTGCCAGTTTTTATAGTAAAAATCTGGATGGAACCAAAACAGCCACTGGTGAAGTTTTTAAAAATAACAAGTTTACTGGCGCTAGTAATCATGTAAAATTAAATACATGGGTTAGGGTTACCAATTTAAGTAATGGGAATAGTGTTATTGTCAGAATTAATGACCGAATGCATCCAAGAATGGCCAAAAAAGGCAGAGTAGTTGATTTGAGTAGGGCCGCTGCGGCAGAGCTAGATTTTATGAAAAAAGGCCTGACCAAAGTTCAATTAGAAATTGTCCCTGCCAAAACTGTTGATTAATGGTGCAGAATTAACAGTTTTATAATATTTTATAAAATGAATCCAAGCCTGTATTTTTGCTAAATAATTAAAACTGTTTATGAAGAAATTTTTATTAGTAACTGTTGTCTTGTGTATCTCTGTAATGAGTTTTGCACAAACAAACAAATACAAGAAATTGCCAACCCTAGGTGTAAACTTCTTTTTACAAGATTTTAAAACACCTGCAACTATTGCCAGTGGCTCTCTTTCTGCAGCACTGAACAATAAGAATTGGGCCAAACTAAGAGATATGCAAGCTGGCCTAAGTTTGCAATACATGCAAGGTTTGACAGATCATATTGATTTTTCAACAACCCTTGGTGGCTCTTTTGTTAACTATCCATTTAGAAGTGGTTCTGGTATCTCTAGTGATGGTTCTAGCAAGTTTCTTTTGGAAGCCGATGCAGGTGTTAACATTAAGTTGTTAACTGACAAATACTTTATGGTTCCTTATTTGAATGTTGGACTAGGTGCTTCCATGTATGGCGGTACTTATTTTGCTGCCTATGTTCCATTTGGAGGCGGACTCCAATTTAACTTGGGTGAAGGATCATTCTTAAATACCCAGTTTAACTACCGTTCAGAAGTTTCAGCTTTGTCTACCAGGCATATCAATTATAGCATTGGATTCTCTGCTCCTTTAAGAGACCGCAAACCTGAACCAGTTGTAGTAGTACCTCCACCACCTCCACCACCAGCTCCAGTTGATACTGATGGTGATGGTATCTTTGATAACGTTGATAAATGTCCTACCGTTCCTGGTGTGGCCAAATACCAAGGCTGTCCAGTACCTGATACCGATGGTGATGGTATCAATGATGACAATGATAAATGTCCTACTGTAAAAGGTCTTGCTAAATACGATGGTTGTCCTATTCCTGATACTGATAAAGATGGTATCAATGATGAAGAAGACAAATGTCCAACAGTTCCAGGTTTGGCTCGCTACCAAGGTTGCCCAATTCCGGATTCTGATTCAGACGGTATTAATGATGAAGAAGACAAATGTCCAAATGTAAAAGGTGTTCGTGAAAACAACGGATGTCCTGCATTGAATTTTGATGCTAAGGATATTAAGTTTGCTATTAACAGTGCCAACCTTACTACTCCTTCTAAGAAAGAGTTAGACAAAGGTGTTGTGATCTTGAAAGAAAATCCTTCTTTGAAATTATCAATTGAAGGACATGCTTCAAGCACAGGAACTGATAAAATCAATGATCCTTTGTCTTTGAAACGTGCCACTTCTGTAAAGAACTATATTGTCTCTAAAGGAGTTGAAAAAGATCGTTTGACCGTAGTTGGATACGGTAGTAAAAAGCCAGTTGCTGATAATAAAACCCTAGATGGCAGAAAAGCCAATAGGAGGGTTGAATTCAAAGTACAACAATAGTTTTTAACCTAATCTATATCAAAAATGCCCCGTTAATAAATGGGGCATTTTTGTTTGAATTATATGCTAGAAAGTTATTCTACGGCATTGGGAACTTGTTTTTTTAGTTTAGAGAATATTTACTTCTCTTTCAAGTTCAATTCCAAATTTGTCTTTAATAGATGCTATAATTTCACTAGACAAATGCAATATTTCTAATCCATTAGCATTCCCATAGTTGACCAATACCAGTGCTTGCAATGCATGGCATCCTGCATCGGCTTTTCTATAACCCTTCCATCCACATTGATCCATTAACCAGCCAGCTGCAATTTTTACAAACCCGGTCTTTTCTGAAGCATATCCGGGTATAGTTGAATATTGTTTTTGTAGTTGCTCAAATAATGCTGTAGGAATAATGGGATTTTTGAAAAAGCTACCTGCATTACCAATAATTTTGGGGTCAGGAAGTTTTGATTTTCTAATACCAATTACAGCATCTGAAATGTCTTTAATGCTTGGCTCTATGATCCTCTTTTTTGCTAATTCCTGTTCAATGATTCCATAGCTAGTGATGAGTCTTGGTTTTTTTGACAAGCGATAACACACATTTAATATAACAAACTGATCTTTTAAATCCTTTTTGAAAACACTTTCCCTATAACCAAAAGAACAGTCATTGGCCTCAAATCTGACTAAGCATTTGTCTTGAATATGATAAGCTTCTAGCGAATGAAAACAGTCCTTGATTTCAACCCCATATGCACCAATATTTTGAATGGGGGAGGCGCCTACCGTTCCAGGAATAAGACTTAAGTTTTCTAAACCTCCATAGTTATGGTCAATACAATGCAATACAAAGCCATGCCAGTTTTCACCTGCCCCTGCTTCAATAATTACATCATCATTGGTTTGTTGTAATACTCGGATACCTTGTATCTCATTTTTTAATACAATACCATCAAAATTTTTGGTAAATAATAGATTACTTCCTCCTCCTAGAATCAATGATTTTTCAGCTACTTTATTGTTTAGAAGCTCCTTTGTATTGGTAAGTTCCTCCAAGCTTGAAAACTTAGCAAAATATTTTGCAGAAACAGCTATACCAAAACTATTCAAAGCCTTTAATGAGAAGTTTTCCTGTAGCAGCATGTAATATATTTTATATAGGGTCTACGTCTGGAATCATGGATACTGATCTATATCTTTTGTGGTTGAGTAATATAATAGAATGTTGTTCCAATATCAGTTTACATTTTCTTACTGTAGCCGGTTCTTTGGGCATTTTAATCAAGATTTCCCAAATAAATTGATTTCTAATTCTATCTACAACAGGTTGAGCTGGACCATTAACGGCATCTCCAAATTGCTTTTTTAAAGTAAGGGCAACTATATTAGCTGCTTCTTCTGCTATCTGTTTGTCCTTGTGTTTGAATTTAACTTGTATCAATCTGGTATAGGGGGGATATTGGAATATTTCCCGATTCTTGATTTCAAAATTGTATAGTTTTTTGAAATCATGTTGAGAAACAAATTGCAAAACTGGGTGATGCGGATTACTCACCTGAATAATGACTTGGCCCAAACTATTTTTTCTTCCTGCCCTTCCACTTACCTGTTCCATTAATTGAAAGGCCCGTTCATTTACCCTGAAATCTGTGAAATTTAAAATGCCATCTGCATCAATGATTCCCACTAAGTTTACGTGTTCAAAGTCCAAACCCTTTACTACCATTTGTGTACCAACTAAAATGTCTAATCTTTGTTGTTCAAAGAGTTTAACCAACGCGTCATGGTCGTTTTTCCCTTTTACAGTATCGTAATCCATTCTGGCAATTTTAGCATCTGGAAATAGGGAGATTACTTGTTCTTCAATTTTTTCAGTCCCAAAATTCTTTTGAATAAAATGATGGCTTCCACATGCCACACAAGTTTGTACCAGGGGATAACTACTACCGCAATAATGACAGGTTAATTTATGTTTAGCTTTATGATAGGTAAGTGTAACATCGCACTGTGTGCAGTGTGGAATCCAGCCACAAGTTTCACACAGTAGATAAGGAGAATAGCCCCTTCTGTTTTGAAAAAGAATAATTTGCTTTTTCTCATCAAGTGTTTTTTGAATGGCATTAATTAAGCCTGGCGTAAACACCGTTTTCTCCTCTTTATTATAATGTAGTTGTCTTATGTCAACCATCTCCATACTTGGTAAGGAGGCATCTCCAAAACGTTCAGATAAATTAACCAAACCATATTTTCCTTGCTCAGCGTTATAATAAGATTCTAAACTTGGCGTAGCACTTCCAAGAAGCACTTTTGCATTAAATAAAGAAGCATAATAAACAGCGGCATCTCTAGCATGATACCTAGGAGCTGGTTCTTGTTGTTTATACGAGGGGTCGTGTTCTTCGTCGGCAATGATTAATCCAAGGTCCTTAAAGGGGAGGAATAAAGCAGAACGAGCGCCTAGTAATGCTTTCAGTGTTCCGTTTTTTACCTTATTCCAAATTTCTACCCGTTCATTAGCGTTGAACTTGGAATGATAAATACCAATGCTGCCACCAAAATGTGCTTGAAGTCTTCTAATGATCTGAGAGGTCAGGGCAATCTCTGGCAATAAGTACAAAACTTGCTGGCCCTTTTGCATGTATTGTTCAATCAGATGAATATAGATCTGTGTTTTACCACTTGCCGTGATTCCATGTA
>CANHGS010000024.1 GCA_947460595.1 Bacteroidota bacterium
CAGACCTAAAAGAACGTGGAAGTTTTACTTGCTCAGATCCAGAGATTAACCGCATCTATGAAGTAGCAAAATATACCCTGCATTTGAATAGCCGTGAGTTTTTTATTGACGGCATTAAAAGAGATAGATGGGTTTGGAGTGGTGATGCTTATCAGAGCTATCTGATGAATTATTATCTCTATTTTGACAATCCAACCGTATCCAGAACCATTTTGGCTTTAAGGGGAAAGGATCCCGTAACAGGCCATGTAAACACCATCATGGACTATACTTTTTATTGGTTCTTGAGTATCTATGATTATTACCAATACAGCGGAGACAAAACTTTTATAACCCAATTTTATCCCCGCATGCAATCCCTGATGGATTATTGTTTGGGTAGACGCAACAAAGACGGATTTATGGAAGGCTTACCCGGAGACTGGGTCTTTGTAGACTGGGCTGATAAATTGAGTAAGAAAGGTGCATTGAGTTTTGAGCAATTATTGTTTTGTAGAAGTTTAGAAACCATGGCCATATGTGCCAAATTGGTCAATGATAATGTTGCTGCCGCTAAATACGAACAAGAAGCTGCCCAATTAAAAACCAAATTAATGGCCACATATTGGAACCCTTCTAAGCAAGCCATGGTGCATAGTTTGATAAATGGAGCGCAATCTGAGAACGTAACCAGGTACACCAATATGTTTGCCATATTCTTTGACTATTTTAACCAGGACCAAAAAGCAGCAGTAAAACAATCGGTCTTGCTCAATGACAAGATTCAAAAAATTACCACGCCATATATGCGCTTTTATGAATTGGAAGCGCTTTGTGCCATGGGAGAGCAAAAATTTGTGACCAAAGAAATCAAAGACTATTGGGGCGGGATGCTGGCCTTGGGTGCTACTAGTTTCTGGGAAGAATACAATCCAACCAAAAAAGGAGCTGAGCACTATGCCATGTATGGTCGTGAATTTGGCAAAAGTCTTTGTCACGCATGGGGAGCTAGTCCTATTTATTTGTTGGGTAAATATTATTTGGGTGTAAAACCAACCAGTCCCGGATATGCTACTTATGCTATCGATCCTGCTTTGGGTGGTTTGGAGTGGATGCAAGGAAAAGTGCCAACACCTAATGGAGAAGTAGAATTGTATTGCAATAAAACAGAGATCAAAATAAGTACGGCCAATGCTGGAGTTGGAACCCTTACCATCAAGAGTAAAACCTTACCGGTAGCTAGCGAGGGAAACATTGTGCTAAAAGCCAATCAGACTTATGAATTACAGGTAACAGCTGGTAAACAATATCGCGTTAGCTATACCGCTTTATAAAGACAAGAAATTAGCAGAAATGAAGCAGTTGAAATTTTTATTGATGATCACAGTGCTTTGTTTGGTTGTTCAAGGCCAAGCGCAAAAAGCTGGATTGGTTAATACCTCTCAAAGCAAATACGCAGCACTATCTTCCTTGAATATGGGTGCAGTGCAGTTTACCAAGGGTTTTTGGGCAGACCGATTTGCTATTTGTAGAGATAGTATGTTGCCTCATTTATGGGATACTTATCACAATGAAGCCCTTTGTCATTCATTTAGAAATTTTGAAATTGCTGCTGGTCTCTATCCTGGAAAATTTAGGGGTCCTTCTTTTCACGATGGTGATTTTTACAAAACCTTAGAAGCAGTTGCTGCCATGTATGCAGTAACTAAAGATTATAAATTAGACACCATGATGGATCATGCCATTGCGGTGATTGCCAAAGCACAGAAAGCAGATGGTTATATTTATACCAAGTCCATTATAGAACAACAGCAAACGGGCAAACAGAAAATGTTTGACGATGTTTTGAGTTTTGAAGCCTATAATTTTGGTCACCTCATGACGGCCGGATGTGAACACTATCGCGCAACGGGTAAGACCAGTTTATTAAAAGTAGCAGAAAAAGCGGCAGATTTTCTCATTGGATTTTACAACAATGCCACACCAGAGCAAGCTAGGAATGCCATTTGTCCATCGCATTATATGGGACTGGCAGAGCTCTATAGAACGGATCATCAACAAAAATACCTAGACCTCTTAGTCAAGTTGATAGATATTCGAGGAACAGTAGAAGGTACCGATGATAATTCTGACCGCATGCCTTTTAGACAAATGAAAAAAGTGGTGGGTCATGCCGTAAGAGCCACTTATTTATTTGCTGGCGTGGCCGATTTGTATGCAGAGAATGGCGACAAAACATTGCTCACAACGCTAGATGGTTTATGGGACAATGTGGTTCATCAAAAAATGTACGTTACTGGTGGAGCTGGTGCACTCTATGATGGTGTATCAGTAGATGGTACTTCTTATAAACCCGATTCTGTTCAGAAAATTCACCAAGCTTATGGTAGGGATTTTCAATTACCCAATAAAACAGCACATGGTGAAACCTGCGCCAATATTGGCAACCTGCTATGGAACTGGCGCATGCTGCAATTAACTGCCAACCCAAAATATGCAGAAGTCATGGAACTCTGTTTGTACAATAGTATTTTAAGCGGTGTGAGCATGAATGGGAATAATTATTTCTATACCAACCCCCTAGCAGCAAGTGCAGACTTCCCTTATAGTTTGCGTTGGCAGGGTGGTAGGGTTCCCTATATTTCAAAGTCTAACTGTTGCCCTCCCAACACCGTAAGAACCATTGCAGAAGTGGGTAATTATTTGTACAGTGTTTCAACTAAAGGTTTGTATCTAAACATGTATGGGGGCAATGAATTGAATACCCAATTAGAAAATGGTACTGCTATTTCCCTTACCCAAACCAGCAATTATCCTTACGACGGGTCTGTTCAAATTCAAATAAATCAAATGCCCAAATTTGCCTATGGTTTGTATTTGCGCATTCCCGCTTGGTGTAAAAAAGCAACGGTGTTGGTGAATGGACAAGCTACTAGTCAAAGCCCTGTTTCTGGAACTTATTTTTCTATTCAACGCGTTTGGAAAAAAGGAGATCAAATACAATTGAAACTAGAAATGCCAGTTGCTTTATTGGAGTCTAATCCGTTAGTAGAGGAGACAAGAAATCAGGTAACTGTGAAGCGTGGTCCCTTGGTGTATTGTTTGGAGTCAATTGATTTGCCAAAGGGAATCAAGATCTCAGATATTGCTATCCCTGCCAATGCCAATTGGAAAACCATTAATAAGCAAATTGATATTGGAACCGTAACAGGATTAGAAGCCACGGTAAAAGCAAGGGCACCCCAAGATTGGAAACAAAACCTCTATCAGCCCATTGGTAGTATGGACAAAACGGCCACCCTACAACTCATACCTTATTTCTCCTGGGCCAATCGGGGTAATACAGATATGACGGTTTGGATGCCTTTGATAAGATAAGATGATGAAGCAATTATTCATAATAGCGCTTTTATATGCAAATGGATTAGCAGCACAGTTGGTAGACAAAACACCAGCTGCTGTTCCTATGGCACCCAGTATTTTTAACAGAGAGCCTTATGAAGATCCACTGGTCAGTGGCATTAACAGAGATCCATCCAGAGCAACGGCTTATAGTTTTGCCCAGCTGGGCGATGCATTAAGTGGAGACAGAACCAAGACCAATAGAGTACTTTCTCTAAATGGGGATTGGGATTTTTCCTTTGCATTCAAACCCGCCGATGCACCAACCGATTTTTACAAATCCAAAGTGCAGGGATGGAAGAAAATCCCTGTTCCCTCTAGTTGGGAAATGCAGGGATATGATAAACCCATTTATAAAAGTGCGGTTTATCCATTTAGACCAGTGAATCCACCCTATGTGCCCAAGGATTATAATGGGGTAGGATGTTACCAACGTAGTTTTAGTTTGCCCGCTGATTGGTACAATATGAATGTGACCCTACATTTTGGCGGTGTGAGTTCCGCATATAAGGTTTGGGTTAATGGAAAATTTCTGGGTTATGCAGAAGATAGTTTTTTACCCTCTGAATTTAATATCAGCCCCTATTTACAAGCAGGAGAGAATACCATTTCTGTTTGGGTGATTCGCTGGAGCGATGGTAGTTTTCTGGAAGACCAAGACCAATGGCGCATGAGTGGGATTCATAGAGAAGTATTGTTATTAGCAGAGCCCAAGATCAGGATTGCTGACTTTTTTTACCAGACACAATTGGATGAGCAATACAATGACGCATTGCTGAGTATCCGTCCAAGAATGGAGAACCTAACAGGGAAAGACATTTCTGGTTACCAATTAAAAGCTCAGCTATATGATCAAAACGGACAGCCGGTTTTAGCAAAGCCCATAGAAAAATCCGTGTTATCCATCATCAATGAAATCTACCCTAGACTAGACAATGCCAAATTTGGTTTGTTAGAAACCAAGATAGCGCATCCAGAAAAATGGAGTGATGAGCATCCTTATTTGTATACACTGGCTTTGAGTTTAGAAGATAGTTTGGGTAAGGTTTTAGAAATCAAAACTTGTAAACTAGGTTTTAGGTCTATTGAGTTTTCAGCCACTAATAGTAAGTTGTTGATCAATGGAAAAGAGACTTATCTCTATGGCGTTAACAGACCTGATCATCATCCAACCAAGGGAAAGGCCCTCAGTAGGGAAGATATTTTGCAAGATATCCGTACCATCAAGCGCTTCAATTTTAATTGCGTTAGACTGAGTCATTATCCTTCTGATCCTTATCTATTAGACCTCTGTGACCAATATGGCATCTTAGTCATTGATGAGGCCAATTTAGAAACACATGGTCTGGGAGGCAAGCTCAGTAATGATCCTGCATGGACAGGTGCTTATTTAGAAAGGTCCAGTAGAATGGCGCTTAGAGACAAGAATCATCCTTCTATTATTTTTTGGAGTCTGGGTAATGAAGCGGGTTCTGGTCCCAATCACGCAGCCATGGCTGCATGGATGCATGACTTTGATATTACCCGCCCCCTTCATTATGAGCCTGCCATGGGAAGCCCCAAGGCAGAGGGTTATATAGATCCATCCAATCCCAATTATTTAAAATCAAATGATCATTCTCATCGCATTCAAAATCCATTGGACCAATACTATGTAGATGTGGTGAGTAGAATGTATCCTGCACTCTATACACCGGAACTTTTGGCCAACCAAGCCAATGGAGACAAGCGTCCCATTTTCTTTTGTGAATATGCACACGCCATGGGTAATTCCGCTGGCAATATCAAAGAGTTCTGGGACCTGTTTAGAAAAACGCCTAGAGTCATTGGTGGTTGTATTTGGGAATTCAAAGATCAGGGTCTATTAAAATATGATTCCTTGAACAGACCTTATTATGCCTATGGAGGAGATTATGGGGAAAAGTATTTTGACGATTTTACCATCAAGGGAATTGTAGCCGCAGACGGTAGACCCAAGGCTGCTATGTATGAATGCAAGCGCGTGTTTCAACCCTTGCAAATGGATTGGGAAAATGCGGAGAAAGGAAGGGTTCGTTTGAGCAATCGCGCAGCAAGCACCAATGCCAATTCTTATACTGCAGTATTGACTATTAGAGAAAATGGCAACATCAGTTTTAGTAAAATGCTACCTGCTATTAACTTGGAGGCTGGCCGTGATACCATCCTGGATTTGTCCAAAGAAATTCCTGCTTTGAAAAAAGGGCAGGAGTATCATTTGGAACTATCATTCCTGTTGAGTAAGGAAACAGCTTGGGCAGAAAAAGGTTACTCTATTGCTAGCAACCAATTAGCACTTACTGGATTGCAAGAATGGCAATTACCCAAGACCAATGCATCAACTGTTAAAACAAAAGAAACAGCTCAGTATTTGCAATTGATAGAAGGGAAAACCCAATTGGATTTTGACAAAACCACTGGAGCATTAACGCATTTTACTTATCAGGGAGAGGAACAAATTTTCCATCCACTACTTCCTAATTTTACTAGACCGCTCACTGATAATGACAAACGCGGTTGGAAGCCCCAAAGAAAATTGTTTCAATGGTACCAAGCCAATCCTGTATTGCTTTCTTTGCAACAAGAGAAAAACAACAATGGCGCCACTATAGTAAAAGCTATATTTCAATTGATTCATGATAGTGCACAATTAGCATTAAGCTATCAACTCCATGCAAATGGCATGTTACAGGTTGACTATGATTTGCAAGTAAAACCTGGACTACCTAATATGCCCAAGATTGGGATGCAAGTAGGAATCAATCGTTCTTATGAAAATATACAATGGTTTGGAAGAGGTCCATTAGAAAATTATATAGATAGAAGAGCTGGTTTTGATGCAGGCGTTTATACCGCTAGTTTAAATGACTTTATGGAGCCCTATGTAGTGCCACAAGAAAATGGCAATAGAACCGATACGCGTTGGATGCATTTGTCTAATCCCAAAACGGGCAAGGGCTTGTTAGTGTTAGCAGATAGTTTACTCAGTATGAGTGCCTGGCCCTATACCAATCAAGTAATTCAATCTGCCAGACATACCTATAAATTAAGGGACGCTGGATATATTAACCTCAATATAGACTTGGTTCAAATGGGTGTGGGTGGTAATGATAGCTGGAGTGATGTAGCTGCACCTATTGAACAGTATCAAATCAAAGCCGCCCCTGCAGCCTATCGATTTTATTTGGTGCCCATGAAAGCGGATGCGCTACCATCAAGTCTTAAAAAATGGAAACCCTAGTCATGGAAAGAATTATTGCCACCTATTTAATAGAAACGCCTTTTGATCCTCATGCTGCTGCGGCGGTTTTGGCGGGTGAACAATCTTCTGGCACATTTGTGGCCGTGCCGGGTGAAACAGCCGAATTAAAAGAGCGATTTGCTGCAAGGGTAGAATCGGTAGAAAACTTAGAAACCGTTACTTCACCTGCTATTCCAGGTGCTACTAGCCCTAATGGACAATACCATCGCGCCTTGGTGAAAGTATCTTGGTCCATTGAAAATTTTGGGTATAACCTGCCCGTCTTGGTGTCTACCTTGCAGGGCAATTTGTATGAGATCAAACAGTTTACAGGACTGAAATTATTAGATATCCAATTTCCCGAATCCTATGGAACACATTTTAAAGGACCCGAATTTGGGATAGAGGGATGTAGAACATTCACGGGTGTTCTTGATAGACCATTGATTGGTACCATCATCAAACCCAGTATTGGTCTTAGTCCAGAACAAACAGCTAGCATGGTGCAAACCTTGGCCAATGCTGGGATTGATTTTGTCAAGGACGATGAATTGTTATCGGCTTCAGCCAATGCTAGTTTTGAAGCAAGACTAGAAGCGGTAATGCAAGTGATTAATGAACACGCTGATAAGACAGGTAAAAAAATCATGTATGCTTTTAATATTAGCGGGGAATTAGATGAAATGCAATCCCGCTATGATGCCATTTTAAAATCCGGAGGCACGGCGGCCATGATCAGCCTAAATAGTGTTGGCTTAGCCGCAACCCAAAAAATTATTTCAAAAGGGGGGCTGGCTATTCACGGACATAGAAATGGTTGGGGAATGTTAAACAGACATCCTTTGTTGGGTATAGATTTTAAAGCCTATCAAAAAATTTGGCGCTTGATTGGAGTTGACCAATTGCATGTTAATGGGATAGATAATAAATTCTGGGAGAGCGATGACTCTGTGGTACAATCTATGGAAGCATGCTTAACACCCTTATTTGATCAGGCTTTACCCATGCCCGTGGTTTCTTCTGGACAATGGGGTGGTCAAGCCATGGAGACATATAGAAGAACCAAGACCACGGATCTGTTGTATATGGCAGGTGGTGGTATTATGGCTCATCCAATGGGGCCAGCAGCAGGTGTGCGTGCCTTACAACAAGCATGGCAAGCCGCAGTAGAAGGATGGACCATTGAGCAAGCCGCCAATTTCTTTCCGGAATTTGGGGCAGCAGTAGCAAAATTTGGCAACAAAAAATAAGAGATGTTTTCAAACAATACCATTGCATTTTATGGGGACGATTTTACGGGTTCAACGGATGCCCTAGAATCACTGTCTTTGGCAGGTGCCAACACCCGATTATTTATTGATACGCCAACTGAAGCCATGTTGGCGGCATTGCCAAAGCTAGATGCATTTGGGATTGCTGGAAAAACTAGGAGTTTACCACCTTTGGCCATGGAAGTAAGTTTGAGACCAGCGTTTGAGCAATTAAAAACCATGGGGCTTAGACATATTCATTACAAGGTTTGCTCCACATTTGATTCCTCTCCACAAGTGGGAAGTATTGGAAAAGTCATGGACATTGCTCAGGATGTTTTTGGTCCTACCAGTATTCCATTATTGGTTGCCGCCCCAGCACTGGGTAGGTATGGTTTGTTTGGTCATCTATTTGCCCAAATGGGGATTGGAAGCAATGGAACTATTTATAGGTTAGATCGGCATCCTTCTATGAAGGCGCATCCAGTAACACCTGCAACAGAATCTGACCTGCGATTACACTTAGCCAAACAAACAAATCAAGCTATTGGTCTCATCAATATTTTGGATTTGGAATTAGCTGATACAGGACTAGAACAACGTTATCAAGAAGAATGGACTCAAGGAGCATCGATAATTTTATTTGATGCATTGTATCAAAAACAACTTACAAAAATTGGCTGTTTATTAGAAAAAATAGCAAGTGCAAAAGGAACCATATTTAGCGTGGGTTCTTCTGCTATTGAATCTGCTTTGGGAGCAGCCATGGCGGTACAAGGTAAATGGGTGCCAAAAACGGAATGGCCCAAACCAATAGCCGTAGAAGACTTGTTAGTGCTTTCTGGATCTTGTTCACCAGTTACCGATGCACAGATCAAATGGGCTGCTGACAATGGTTTTGAAGTCTTGGCTTTTAACGCAGAAGAAGCGGTAGAATTTGGCATCCAAGCCAAATCTATTCAAGCTATTTTGGAAAAAGCATCACAAGCCCTTGGAGCAAAACAATCGGTAGTGATTCATTCCAATGGATCGGCTAGTCAAGACACCATCAATATTCCTTCTGATATTATTGGAAACCTATTGGGACAGATTGGTTTGCGCTTGCAAGAAAAACATGGATTGAAAAGAATGGTTTTAGCCGGTGGTGATAGTTCTAGTCATGCTGCCCGTGCCATGGGAATTGAAGCGGTAGAAATGCTAGCGTCGCTTGTTGCTGGTGCACCACTCTGTAAAACCTTTTCCAGTAATGCATGTATGGATGGAATAGAAATAAATTTTAAAGGAGGTCAAGTAGGAGCAGCCAATTATTTTGGTTTGCTGCGTAATGGATCTTTATTCAACTAATACAAAAACTAGAAAGGATGTCACAAAAAACATTGGGATTGATTCATACCTCGGCCACATTGGTTCCGGTTTTCCAAGCATTATGCAATCAGTATTTACCAAACGTAAAAGTCTTCAATATTGTAGATGATAGTCTCATCAAAAACGTGATTAGTTGTGGTGAATTGACTCCTGATACAGCCAGAAGGGTGGTGGATTATACTGGTTCTGCTGCCGCAGCTGGCGCCGATTTTATCTTGGTCACTTGTTCCTCTATTGGCGCTGCGGTAGAAATGGGAGCAGCATTGTCAACGGTTCCTGTTTTACGCGTAGACCAACCCATGGCAGACCTAGCTGTGAAGTCTGGAACTAAGATAGGTGTGGTTGCTACATTACCTACTACTTTAGAACCCACATCAGATTTGGTCAGAAGAAGGGCAGCATTGGCGGGTAAAGACATTCAATTGGTTTCCAAATTATGTGAAGGCGCTTTTGAAGCACTCATGAGTGGTGACGCCTCCACCCATGACAATATGGTAGCAAAAGCATTGATAGAATTATCTGGTCAAGTAGATGTGATTTTATTGGCCCAAGCATCCATGGCAAGGGTAGTAGACCAACTCTCAGACGCTGATAAAAAAGTGCCCATCTTAGCTAGTCCTGGGATTGCCATACAACATATAGCTACTATCTTATCTTAATTGCTTGCCATGTCTTTGATCAAATTTATTCAATACATAACCGTCTTAGCCTTATTGGGAATCCTTGTTGGCATTGGGTTACAAATGCCCAATATTTGGCAACCAGCTTCCTTAATTGGCGCCATTGGCCTTGCCTTATCGCTCAAAGGGATACCTAGTCTTTCTGGATATCAGTATACGGCTTGGATTCTTGTAGCAGTAGTTGCAGGTATGATCTATCCAACAGCATTTACCAAATGGGGTTCCTTTGATCTAAGAAACAAATGGATGATTCTAGTAGTCATTCAATTAGTGATGTTTGGTATGGGGATTCAAATGAGTTTGAAAGATTTTACTGGCTTGGCTACCACTGGTAAAGGGGTGGCTATTGGATTATTCTGTCATTTTTCTGTGATGCCTCTAATGGGATTTACCCTCACTAGGTTATTTCATTTTGATCCAGAAATTGCGGCAGGAATTATCTTGATTGGATCTTGTTCCAGTGGCTTGGCGTCTAATGTGATGGTTTATTTGGCCAAAGCCAATTTGGTATTGTCCGTAGTGGTTACAGCCATGGCTACCATGGCCGCGCCTTTTTTAACACCCTTACTCATGAACTGGTTGGCAGGCACTTTAATTGAAGTAAAGTTTCTAAACATGATGATGGAAATTATCAAGATTGTGATAGTGCCCATTAGTGCTGCATTGTTGGTAGACTATTTAAAAACGGCTTCCTTGCAACAAGTAAAAAAGGCAAGTATTTTTGCCTTAGTAGCATTGGTCTTTCTAATGGCATTACCCCTGGGTCTATGGAATTTTTTATCAAAGACAATCGGCCCAAGCCCCTTATTAGATTCCGTAGAAATTTTCTGTTTCCTAGTGGCTGCATTTGTCTTAGGTGTTGGATATTTTTGGTTGAGCAGACAATTAACCAAACTAGACATTTGGTTGCCCTATGCATCCATGGCAGGGATTATTTATTTCACAACTGTTACCACGGCTGCAGGTCATGACAACCTACTCAAAGTGGGTTGGTTGTTATTCTTATGTTCTGTGATTCATAATGGTGCCGGATATTTTTTTGGTTATTGGCTGGGCCGATTGTTTGGCTTGGACAAAAACTCCTCAAGAACCATTGCTTTTGAAGTGGGTTTGCAAAATGGAGGCATGGCTTCTGGCCTTGCAGGCAGCATGGGAAAATTGGGAACCGTTGGTCTTCCTGCCGCCGTATTTAGTCCTTGGATGAATATTTCGGGATCTATTCTGGCCAATTATTGGCGAAAGCAAGCAGACAAGGAAGCTGCAGTTTCAGAATCAGAGACCCATCAAACCTTTAATGAGTAACTTCATGCAAGCAAAGCATTCTAATGAATCTACTTAAACATTTCTTGCTGCTTTTACTGGCTTGTTTTTTTACTACAAGCCCAGTCATTGCTCAAAAAAAGAAGCATAAAAAAACAGCTGTCAAAGAAAAGACAGTGACCAATAGTTTGGAGCAAGCTTTCTTGCATCCCAATGCAACAGCCAAACCTTGGGTATTCTGGTATTGGATGCACGGCGCCGTTTCTACCAAGGGAATTACCGCTGACTTAGAAGCTATGAAAGCTGTGGGTATTGCAGGCGCATATCTCATGCCCATTAAAGATACCAGCGCCAAGATTCCTTTTGAGCCAACCAGTAGACAATTGTCCAAAGCCTGGTGGGAGAAAGTCAAGTTTGCCATGTCTGAAGCCAAGCGACTCAATCTTCAAATTGGCATGCACTTGAGCGATGGATTTGCCCTAGCGGGTGGGCCATGGATCAAGCCCGAAGCTTCTATGCAAAAAATGGTTTGGACCAAGACCATGGTCAAGGGAGGCAGCAGCTTTCATGGTCCATTGCAAGTACCAGAACATAAAGAAAATTATTACCAAGATATTGCAGTCTTTGCTTATCCACTGCACCAAGAACCCATTACCCAAAGCAGTCAAGTACCCTTACAAATCAGTTCAAGTAAATTGGGATTGAATGTAGATTTTTTAAAAAATTCCGCTTCCAAAGAAACATTCAGATCAGATAGCACGGCATGGATTCAGTATCAATTTCAAGAACCCTTTACCTGCCGTTCACTTGTTGTAAAAACTGCAGGCAATAATTACCAAGCCCAAAGATTATTGGTGCAAAGTAGTGATGATGGGCTTCATTTTAAAGATATAAAACAACTGCTCTCTCCTAGACATGGATGGCAGGATAATGATGAAGAAATAACCCATTCCATTCCTGCAACAAAAGCCAAGTATTTTAGATTTGTTTTTGACAAGACAGGTACGGAAGCTGGTTCTGAAGACCTAGATGCGGCCAAGTGGAAACCCACGCTCAAACTCAATGCCATTGAGCTTTATAGCGAAGCAATGGTGAATCAGTATGAAAGTAAGAATGGTTCTGTTTGGCGGGTAAGTGTAAGAACTACGGAACAAGAATTACCACAGTCTCTTTGTATTCAGTCCAAGGAATTGATTGACATAAGTTCTTATTTTAAAAATGGGGAATTGAATTGGAATGCACCTGTGGGCAATTGGGTTATTTTAAGAATGGGTCATACTTCTACCGGTCACAAAAACGAAACGGGTGGAGCCGGTAAGGGACTAGAAGCGGATAAGTTTAATGAAGCCGCCATTAAATTGCAATATAATAGTTGGTTTGGAAAAGCATTTGAAATGGCTGGTCCTGCAGCAAAAGATGTTTTGAAAGTTTTTCATGTAGATAGTTGGGAATGTGGCAGTCAAAACTGGTCTGCCAATTTTGAAAAAGAGTTTCTTCAAAGAAGGGGATATGCCCTACGTCCATTCTTGCCTGTTGTAGCGGGAATACCTATTGGCTCAGCCAAAGAATCCGAACAAGTTTTATTAGATATTCGCAAAACCATTGCAGAATTGGTGAATGACGTGTTTTACAAAACACTCAAAACCTTAGCACACCAACAAAACACTTTGTTTAGTGCAGAAAGTATTGCACCTACCATGATGAGCGATGGCTTGCTACACTATAGCCAGTCTGATCTGCCCATGGGTGAATTTTGGTTAAGAAGCCCCACGCATGATAAGCCCAATGATCTATTAGACGCCATTTCTGGGGGACATATTTATGGTAAGAAAATTATTCAATCGGAAAGCTTTACAGAACTTAGAATGGCTTGGGATGAGCATCCGGGCATGCTCAAAGCCATTGGCGATAGAAATCTAGCACTGGGCGTGAATAAATTGGTTTTTCATGTGATGGCACATAACCCATGGATGGACAAAAAACCGGGTATGACTTTGGATGGGGTTGGGCTCTATTTTCAAAGAGACCAAACCTGGTTCAAACAAGCCAAAGCTTGGTTGGATTATTTGAGTCGTACACAAGCCTTATTGCAACAAGGCAAACCCGTGGTAGATATAGCTGTGTTTACAGGAGAGGAATTACCCAGCAGGTCTTTGTTGCCCAATAGATTGGTCAATGACTTGCCTGGATTATTTGGTTCCGCTCGATTGCAGTTAGAAAAAGAAAGACTAGCGAATATTGGTCAACCACAAAGAACCATGCCAGAAGGAGTTACCCATTCCGCAAAAATGGCCGATCCCGAAAATTGGATCAATCCTTTAAACGGATATGCTTATGATTGTTTTAATCCAGACGCTTTATTGCGTTTAGCAAAAGTGGAAAATGGGAAAGTGGTTTTTGCCAATGGTAACAGTTATTCAGTATTGGTATTTCCATCCAAGCATCCCTTAATGCCTTATCATGTAATGAGTATGGCCGTGGCTAAGAAAATCAAATCATTGATGCAAGCGGGTGCAACTATATTAATTGACCCAGCTAGCATTGGTTCTGATTCAGCAAGGGATTTACTCTTGAAAGCCTTACCCGGAAAGGGTAAAATGGTGGGTATTCCTTTTATACAAAATGATTTGAGCAATTTGGGATTAGCGCCTGATCTAACCAGTAATGCAGTTCCTGGTAGCATTGCCTATAACCACCGGTCTACAGAAGACGCGGAAATTTATTTTGTATCTAATCAATCCAATCAATCAAAAGACATTGAATTTTCATTGAGGGTAAACAAAGGCAAGCCAGAAATTTGGGATGCACTTACTGGAAAAATCAATCCTCTATTTCAATGGAGTAGGGAAGGGGGCAGAACACAAGTTAATCTGCACATTGAAACTAATGGATCCATTTTCATATTACTGCCAAAGAAAGCCACCAATCAAAAAACAGCAGAAAAAGCATGGGTAGCTCAGAAAGAACATGCGTTTAATAAAAATTGGATTGTTCAATTTGATCCAGTTGTTGGTGGGCCAACAGCCAAGCAGCCTTTTGATTCATTAAGATCCTGGGCCAATCATTCAGATGCTGCTATTAAGTATTATTCAGGAACGGCTATTTATACCAATGCATTTTTTGTGGCGGATACTCAAGTAGACCAAACCGTGATGCTAGAATTAGGTGAGATACATGATATAGCCACCGTGCAATTGAATGGAAGAGATTGTGGAACGGTTTGGACAGCTCCCTATCAAGTAGACCTTAGCAATGCCATCAAAAAAGGGAAAAATGTTTTAACCATTCAAGTAACAAATACTTGGTTTAATCGATTGTTGGGTGACTATAAAAAGGTAAGCATTTCTCCCATTACAAATACTACTGCACCTTTGCGGATGGAGGGAAAATCCTTGCTCAAAGCGGGTTTGATTGGTCCTGTAAAATTATTGTGGTCAGTTAAGTAGGTTTATAACGTCTTTCATTCTTTCATTTGGTAGCACTATCAATTCTACCAATTTACCTCCTCGTACACGGGCTTCAACGGTGGTCTGATAGGGTGCGTGTAATTTAAAATGGGTATCCCATTCCTTGGGCCATGTTGGGAGGAGAAAGATTTTTTTATCATCAGTTTGCAAAAGCATTTCTTGTAACCCAATCATGCCAGATCCACCCCAATTATGATCTGGTACCCAGTCAAAGCCGGGTCCCCAAAATGCAGGAAATCTTCTATCCGCATTTTTAAGTTTGAGGGTATTCCATTTTTTGGCTTCTTCCACCAAACCCAATCTTGCGGCAAAAATATTATCCTGTTTCCAGCCCAGATGACTACGGAATTTAATAGCAAATGTATCATAGCGCCATGTGTTGATGGCCGTATCTAACCCGGGTTTACCAACACCATAGATACCCCATGGAAAAACGGGGTATAGCTGTGGCGATTCTACATTATTCACGCGTTCCCATTTCTGAGCAGGGGCAAGGGTTGTGTGCCCCTGGTAATTACCAAAACTCAAATCAGGTAAGCGTTGTAAAAAGCCTTTAAAATAAGCGGTTTTATTGGCGTCTAATAAACCTGTTTGTAGTAACGACTGTGTTACCGTGCGTAGCCCTGCAATGGTGGAATTAGCATTGGTGGTCAGCTTAAAAGTTTCTGTTGCAGAACCTGGGTAGAGTAGGAGTTTGCCTTTAGCATCTAAAGGCTGTTCGCCCCTCTGTTTGGCCATCCATTGATAGTGTTCATCAAAAAATACCAAGCAACTTTCTATCAATGGCAGGTATGGTTTAATATCTTTTCCTGCGTATAGTTTTGATTGCAGGATCATTTCACAAAACTCTAAGGAAGTATCCCAACAATATTCTAGCCAAGCATTTGCTTCAAGCCCCGGATCTATACCAGCGGGTCTTTTCCAACCATATTCTGTTACATTGGGTAAGCCAAAATTTTCCAATTGTTCTGTAAAACTAGCACCTGCATGATTCCAATAAATTCTAGTTCTCAGTTCTGCATTGTGTAGGGCCTTGAGATAAAAATCAAACTGTGATTGCATCAGGTCTGCGTCACCAGATTTGAGCATGGGCCAATAGACCAAACGTTGATTCTGTGCCGTGTGTAAGCCCCCTCCCCAGTTCCGGTGATCCGGCGTTCCATGAATAGAACTATCTGTAAAAATGGGATCTACTGTAAACAAACCGCCATTGAATTTTGTAGGTGATTTGCCCAATGCATTACATCCCAACATGTATCGAAACAATTGGTAATTTCTACTGAGTTGCCAGTTTTCATCTTCATTACCCTTGTTGGAATTGATAAAAACATAGGATCTATTCCAATACTGATTCCACCAATTTTTAGTATCCTGCTCTTGCTTGATTCTATTGGTAAATGCAGTAACTACCAATTGCTGCAGTTTATTTTGAAATGCGCCAATGCTGGTATTGGTTACTGTATTGAGTGCAACCGCCAAGTGAGCTTGATTACTAGGGCTTTTGCTTTTGAGTTGCCATGCACCAAACTTTGTTTGAGCATAAATACCAGAATCCTTTCCAGCAGGAACCATGTTCTCCCCTTGCATTAATCCACCAAATAGTTTTCCTTTTAGAGGGTTTTGAAATTGGTCTTTATAAGCCAATAATCCTTCTTGTCTAATAGTGGCATCAAATACGCTGGTATCCTTGTTTTGATGATAAAAAAAGATAGTGTTTTTGTCAAATCCAATCTGGTCTTTTTGGGTAATCACGGAAACCTTATTATACCATTTCCAAGAATTGGCACTGTTTTCTTTTCTATTTAAGATTCTGTCTTCCTGTCTCCAGCTTTCATAACTAGCAACTGTATTAATCTTTGTTCCAGATGCCATGTCTACATGCACAACCGGATGAAATACATCTACCCAAATAGTCAGCGTAGTGGCCTGTTTTCCATTGCCACCACTAATTTTGACAACACCATCTTTTAAAACAAGTTCCTGTTTAAAGTTTTCATTGAAAGGGTTGGGAAATAATTTCAATCGCAATCTGCCGGCTTTTAACAATGCATTATTTTCATCATACATGCCTGACTGAGACAGATAGATCATGACTTCTCCCTGTTCTACCCAAACATTTAAACCAATATCACCACCGCCACAGGGCATGGACTCGGATGCATTCTTGCTCTGCGTTATCCAAATTGGATTCATCTGATCCAATTCTTTGGGTTGGGCAAAACAAGCGGCTACTAACAGCATCAAAAAGCTGGAAATCAAACCAGCTTTCCAGATATGGGAATAGCTCATTACCATTGGTCTGTTCTAAATGAAGAAATTGGAAATCCTTCAGTACTAAATAGAGAGGCCGCAATAAAATTTTTAAAAGCATATCGCGCAGCAATGGGCTTGGCAACTTCTTTGGCTGATAGTAGAATTTTACCTTGTACAATTTTTGCTTCTGCTGCATAAAATATTTTGTCAGCACCTGCCAATTCAAAACCACTCAACGGCTTGCCATAATTGGTGAAACCATTGGAGGCATTTTTAAAAAACAGGGTTAGTTGATTATCCTTGATTTGTAGACTATCATAGCTGGGACTTTGAAAAGTAAAACCCTTTATGCCATATGTTTTTGCCAATGCCCAGTAAGCCAACCTTTTGCCCCCAGTTTCTTTGTCCATAGGATGGATAGATTTTTCTTCTCCTATATCCATTAACACCACCATACCCGTATTAGCAACCGAAGTTGCAACTTTTGATTGTGCTTCTCTTAAATAGGCGGAGTTAATGATAGGCGCGCCACCTATAGCATACACGCCATAATCAAAAGGCGCTATTTGCGCAAAGTAAAAAGGCAATTCATCCTGATGAGATGCTGTTCTTGCCTCTTTAATAAAAGAAGTGAATAAATGTTCATACTGCGCAGGTCTGTCATAATTGGTTTCTCCCTGGTACCAGATCATTCCCTTAATCCCAAATCCCCAAAAGGGTTGCAACATGCCATGATACACAGTACTGGCCATTTTATTATTGGGTTTGGGTTCAGTTGAAGGGGGTATTAGAATCTCAGGAAAAGCTTTTAAAGATTCAGGAGACATAAATGCTTCAATGGGGGTACCACTATAACTGATATTGATTAGCCCTATAGGAACCTGTAATTGTTGAGATAGGGTTCTACCAAAATAATAAGCCGTAGCACTAAAATCAGCTACAGATAAAGGTTCGGCTATTTTCCAACTAGCAGATTTGCTACTGTCTTGTGGGGTTGCTTTGGTAGTCCTTGAAACGGTGTAAAAACGAATCAATGGATTCTTTGATTGAAAGATGGCATCATTAGAATGTAGCAGGGCTTGGTCTTTAAATCCCTTCATGGGCATTTCCATATTGGACTGACCACTGCAAAGCCAAACTTCTCCCAAAAATAGATCAGTAAGGGTAAGACGCTCCCCATCAGAGATACTCATGTCATATGGGCCTCCTGCTGAAGCAGTTTCAATAGTTAATTTCCATTTACCAGCGGCATCCGATTTGGTCTGGAATTTTTTAGAAGACCAACCCACTTGCACTATTATTTTTTGGTTGGGTGTTGCCCAGCCCCAGATAGCAGGTTGAGATTGCTGTTGCAATACCATATGGTCATTAAAAAAACCGGGTAAAACTATCTTGGCATCTGCCCAGAAATGGTTTCCTAACTGGATAAGACAAAAAAGAAAAACTGATTTTTTAAACGAGTGCATAAGCAATTATTAGACTACTTCATTAGTCCAGTAAAGTTATCCTTTTTGACTACCCAATGCACAGGTAAGTAGAATTTAGTAGCTTTTTTGCTATCTTTCCATTACCAGTACTTGCATATGGAAAAGACAACAAGAGAAGGTTCCCACAAAAATATCTGGTATGGACAGGGAAGGCAGCGGATAGAGATCTCCAAAACCATCATCAAGTCCAGGATTCAGAACAATGCTTTTTTAAAGCATCTGTACGTAAATAGCTTGGGCTATTATCCAAAGGCAAAGGGGCATTTTACCCATCGTAAAAATGGACTGCCAGAGAATTTTTTATTTTATTGTGTAGATGGTACGGGCTGGTACAGTATTGGCAAGCAACGTTTTGAAGTGGCTCCCAATGAGTTCTTTATCTTACCCCAGAACGTGGAACATTCTTATGGAAGTTCAGAAGACAATCCTTGGTCTATTTATTGGATTCATTTTGGTGGAGAGTCTCTGCCCATGTTCAATGAAATGAGTGTGGTACAAAATCATTTTAAACCTTCTCATGTTAAGGATAAGGGTGATATACATTCCCTATTCACCAAGATTTGTAAAACCTTGGAACTGGGTTATAGTATTGACAACCTCATGTTTGTTAACATGTGTTTGTATCAGTTTATCTCTTTATTCCTCTACAATTCTAAACACTATCCCGTAGAACATCAGGGAAGGGTAGACTTTGTAGATACGGTTATCTTATTTATGCAGCAGCAGATCAATGAGAATATAACTCTTAAGGAACTCTGCAGTCATTTTAACTATTCGCCTTCTAGGTTTTCAAGTCTGTTTAAGAAAAAAACGGGTTATGCACCCATTGATTATTTTATTCAAATGAAGATGCAGAAAGCCAGTCAGCAATTGGATTTCACAGATAGGTCTATCAAAGATATTGCCCTGAGTATGGGTTTTGATGATCCTTATTATTTTTCCAAAAGATTCCGCAAAGTCATAGGAGTGTCTCCACAGAAATATCGCTTATTGAAAAAAGAATAATACATGAAAATGGCAAAATGGTTATTGTTGTTGGTTTTTTGTAGTCCATTTATTTTAAAGGCGCAGGATAACCGTCCCAATGTATTATTGATTTATGTTGATGACCTTGGCTATGGAGACCTTGGTTCCTATGGTGCCACTAAAATAAAAACACCTCATTTAGACAAGCTTGCTGCAGGAGGATTGCGTTTTACAAACGGGCATAGTAGTTCTGCAACTTGTACCCCATCGCGCTATGCGCTGATGACGGGTAATTATCCTTGGCGTCTAAAAGGAACTGGGGTCTTACCCGGTGATGCTGCTCTGATTATTCCCACCAATCAACCAACACTAGCTTCACAATTCAAAGCCGCAGGTTATGCAACAGGAATCGTGGGTAAATGGCATTTGGGTTTGGGCAATGCGGTAGCCAAAAATTGGAATGAAACCATTAAGCCGGGGCCCAAAGAAATTGGTTTTGATTATTCTTTTATTTTTCCAGCAACTGCTGATCGTGTACCAACGGTATTTTTAGAAAATCAAACGGTTGTTGCAGCAAATGCTTCTGATCCCATTCAAGTGGATTATAAAAACAAAGTAGGTACTGACCCTACTGGAAAGGAGCATCCAGAATTATTGAAAATGCTTTCATCTCCCGGTCAGGGCCATGACAATACCATTGTGAACGGCATTGGTAGAATAGGGTATATGAATGGCGGTAAAGCTGCGCGATGGACAGACGAGGAAATGCCCCTAACTTTCTTAGAGAAAGCAAAAGCATTTATAGCTCAACACCAGCGCGAGCCATTTTTCCTAACCTATGCGCTAACCGAACCCCATGTTCCTAGAATGCCCTCTACCATGTTCAAAGGTAAGTCTGGATTGGGTTATAGGGGAGATGCTATTTTGCAATTGGATTGGGCTGTTGGAGAAATTATGCAACAATTAGACTTGCTTGGATTGAGCAACAATACCTTGGTCATTTTTAGCAGTGACAATGGTCCTGTGTTAGACGATGGTTATCAAGACGGAGCTGTTACCCAATTAAATGGACACAAACCTGCCGGTATTTTACGCGGTGGTAAGTATAGTATTTTTGAAGCGGGTACCCGTGTGCCGATGATCATTCGTTGGCCGGGAAAAGTGCAGCCCGGTGTTTCAGACGCACTGGTTTGTCAAATAGATTTCTTGGCTTCTTTTTCTAGCTTGTTGAAAAAAGAATTACCCAAAACTAGTGCAACCGATAGTGAAAATCTATTGACTGCTTTTCTTGGAAAGTCTGCAATTGGAAGAAAGGTTTTGGTAGAGCAAGCAGGCACTTTATCCATCATAGAAGGGAATTGGAAATATATTGAGCCAAGTGATAGACCTGCTTATGATCCCACTACAGATACGGAATTGGGAAACGCCAAAGACCCCCAACTCTATGATTTAAGCAAGGATCCAAGTGAGCGCAATAACCTGGCTAGTCAATATCCTGATAAGGTAAAAGCACTTGCGGAAAAGTTACTTCAAATTAAAAACAAATAGGCCGTGAATTGTAGCTTCAAATTTTCAGCAAAACTTATAGTGTACCTGTTTTTCCTGTTGTTTGTTTGTAATCCTAATTCAAGTCTTGGACAATCCAAACCCAATATCATTTTATTCTTGATAGACGATATGGGTTGGCAAGATTGTTCCGTTCCTTTTGACCAAACAAAAAGTCCACTGAATCAAAGGTATCATACACCCAATATGGAAAAGATGGCTAGCCAGGGAATGAAATTTACCAATGCCTATGCTACACCCGTTTGTACACCTACTAGAACAAGTTTGCTAACGGGAATGAATGCGGCCCATCATGGTGTTACCAATTGGACATCGCCCCAGCGCAATACTAATTCTGATAATCCTGACGCGCAATTGCAAGCAGTGGATTGGAATATGAATGGATTGAGTCCTGTTCCCAATATTTCTAAAACAGTTTATGCTACGCCTTTTCCCAAACTCTTAGCGCAAGCTGGTTATTATACTATTCATGTGGGTAAAGCACATTGGGCTTCTATGGGAACGCCTGGTGCTAACCCTTATAATATGGGCTTTCAGGTAAATATTGCGGGTCATGCAGCTGGGCATCCACAGAGTTATTTGGGAAAAGACAATTACGGAAATCTTCCCGGCAAAGCCAGTGCTCAAGCCGTCCCTGACCTAGAAGAATATTTTGGAACCGATAGTTTTCTAACAGAAGCTTTAACGCTAGAAGCCATTAAAGCGTTGGAACAACCCGTTAAAAACAAACAACCATTTTTTCTAAACATGGCGCATTATGCGGTTCATACACCCATTATGGCAGACAAGCGTTTTGTTCAAAAATATTATGACCAAGGTTTAGATAGTACTGAAGCTAGGTATGCCAGTTTGGTAGAAGGGATGGACAAAAGTTTGGGAGACCTGATGCAGTGGTTAGATCAAAAAGGCATTGCATCCAATACCATTATTATGTTTATAAGTGATAATGGCGGATTAAGTTTAAAACCACAAAGAGGTGGCGCAGCGCATTCCCAAAATCTACCTTTAAGGGCTGGAAAGGGGTCGGTGTATGAGGGTGGTATTCGTATTCCTATGTTGGTTCAATGGCCAAATAAAGTACCCGCCAATTCCATTGCCAAACAATATGTGATAGTAGAAGATTTTTTTCCAAGCATACTAGCATTGGCAGGAATTAACAACCCTAAGTTGGTTCAAACTATTGATGGCAAAAGCTTTCTGCCCGTTCTGAAAAATCCTTTGTTCCAAGACAGTACTCGCAGTCTGGTTTGGCATTATCCCAATAAATGGATTCCCAATGATGGCCCGGGCATTAATTATTTTAGTGCCATTCGGCAGGGTAATTGGAAATTGGTATACAACCAACGCAATGGCAGAAAAGAATTGTACCATTTGTCTAAAGACCTTGGAGAAACCAATGATCTGTCCAATGAATTCCCAAATAAAGTACAAGCACTATCCCAATTATTGTCTCAGCAATTAACGCATTGGAAAGCAAAAATGCCCATAGTGATTAGCACGGGAAAACCTGTTCCTTTTCCTAGTGAGCGTTGATTAAGTCAGAGTGATTAATCTTACAATTTTGCAAGTTCTTTCACTTTTTCCCAAATGCTGTCATCAACCACAATGCCATTGGCCAAATGATCCATTCTTGTTTTTAAAGAATTTTCGCCAGGGTAAGAAAGCCCTTTATTTGGGTCTACCCTTGTTGAACCCTTGATTTGTTCCATTGTTTCATTTAGCACTTTATCTATAAATTCCTGGGTATTGATCATTAATGGATTGATGGCAATAAAAACTTGACAACAACTGCCACAACTTCCTTTGTCATATTTGTCAATGGCAGCGGTAGAAAGCCCGCCAGAAAGTAAACTCGCAATCAAATCCAGCATGATAGCAAATCCTGAGCCCTTCCAAAATCCAATAGGCAAAACCCTTCTGGTTGCTTCTATTTCTCCAGGATCAACTGATAAGTTTCCTTCTCCATCAAATCCACCGGGGTAAGGAAGCTTTTCATTTTTTAATCTTGTAACCCCCAGCTTACCATAAGAATATTGAGACATGGCCATGTCTAAAACTATAGGTCCTTCTTTTCTAGGAATGGCCATAACAAAAGGATTGTTTCCTATAACGCCAGAAGTGCCTCCCCAAGCTGGCATACAAGACTCTGTATTGGTCCAGCAAATGCCTATAAAACCCTTTTCAGCAGCCTGCCATCCAAATGCCCCACCACGCATCCAGTGGGTGGTATTATTCAACGCAACTAGTCCCAGTCCATTGATAGCAGCCATTTTAGTAGCCCGGTCCATGGCAAATTGGGCATTCAGAATGCCGGGCCCCATATTCCCATTATAAATTTCTAAGGCACCAAGATTTTTGTCCAATACGGGGCTACCATCTACATTAATCCAGCCCTGATGAATATAGTCTACAAATCTTTCTACTCTATTTAGACCATGTGAATACACCCCATCGCAACTTGATTCTGTGTGTATTTGGGCGCAAGCATCGGCCCTGTCTTCGGGCATTCCTGCAATCATAAAAGCTTGCTTAATAGTTGCTTTCATCTCATCAAAACTAATACGGCTCATGGGCAAATAATTGAGTTTACAATTTACTTGAAATTTTGTGAACCCTTAACATAGAACTTGTACTGTGGTAATTAGTCAATATAAAACTAACCTACATTTGCTTTATAAATAACCCAATTTGGACGCACCTATTTTTTTGATTACACCACCTTTTACCCAGTTAAATACGCCTTATCCGGCAACTGCTTATTTAAAAGGGTTTTTCAATACCAAGAATATTCCAGCTGTTCAAGCCGACTTAGGCATTGAAGTAACCCTAGCCGTTTTTAGTAAATCAGGTTTGGAAGATTTGTTTTTGGAAATAGAAAAAAGCAATTCTGCATTAAATGCCAATGCGGCAAGAATGTGCTCCATGAAGGAGGACTATATCAGGACCATTGATGAAGTAATTTTGTTTTTACAAGGCAAGAGAAATACCCTGGCGCATCTTATTAGCAAACGAACTTTGCTTCCAGAAGCCAGTAGGTTTTCACAAGCGGATGACCTAATATGGGCATTTGGCGCAATGGGTATTCAAGACCGGGCCAAATATTTGGCCACCATGTACTTAGAAGACCTGAGTGATCTAATCAAGGATACCATTGATCCACATTTTGGCTTTAGCCGATACGCAGAAAGCCTTGGAAGGTCGGCCAATAGTTTTGATGAGCTCTATGCTGCACTGCAGGGACCACTTACTTATTTGGATCAAATTCTCATTAAGATGCTAGAACAAAAAATGTTACTGCATCAACCCAAAATGGTTTGTATATCAGTACCATTTCCTGGTAATTTGTATACTTCCTTTAGATGTGGCGAATGGATCAAAAAGCATTATCCCCATGTTATAGTAGCCATGGGTGGTGGTTTTGCTAATACGGAGTTAAGGTCATTGAGTGACACTCGGGTTTTTGAATATTATGATTTTATTACCCTTGATGATGGAGAAGCACCACTGGAATTACTTTGGGCACATGTCAATGGGAAAAGGGAATTGTCAGAACTCAAGCGGGCCTTTACATTGCAAAATAAAAAAGTAGTGTATATTAATAATACGACTTGTCCCGATTATAAACAAGGGCAAGTGGGCACTCCAGATTATGCTGGACTGTTATTAGACCAATATATTTCTGCCATTGAAGTGGCCAATCCCATGCATAGTCTCTGGAGCGATGGGCGTTGGAATAAATTGACCATGGCGCATGGTTGCTATTGGGCCAAATGTACTTTCTGCGATATCTCTTTAGATTATATCAAAAACTATGAGCCTGTAAATGCCTCTTTGATAGTAGATAGAATGGAAGAGATGATTGCACAAACAGGGCAGAATGGATTTCATTTTGTGGATGAAGCGGCACCCCCTTCATTAATGAAATCCATAGCAATAGAAATCATTCGTAGAAAATTGGTAGTGAGCTGGTGGACCAATGTAAGATTTGAAAAAAGTTTTACCCGTGATTTATGTCTTTTGTTACAAGCATCTGGATGTATTGCTGTAAGTGGGGGATTAGAAGTGGCTTCAGATCGTTTATTGAAATTGATTGACAAAGGAATTACCGTAGCTCAAGTAGCTCGTGTATGCAAACATTTTACCGAATCTGGAATTATGGTACACGCCTATTTGATGTATGGGTTTCCTACTCAAACAGAACAGGAAACCATTGACTCTTTAGAAATGGTTAGGCAATTGTTTCAGACCGGTGTTTTACAATCTGCCTTCTGGCATTTGTTTACCATGACGGCGCATAGCCCTGTAGGATTGGATCCCGCCAAATTCCAAGTAAGAAAACAAAGCAATGCCATTGGAACATTTGCCAATAATGACATACAACACCAAGACCCTACTGGAGCCGATCATGAAAGTTTTGGATTTGGGTTAAAAAAGGCTTTGTTGAATTATATGCACGGTACTTGTTTGGATTTTTCTTTGCGGGAATGGTTTGATTTTAAAGTACCTAAAACAACGGTTGCTCCTGATTTTATCAAGCAAGCAATAGATGAGCCCGAGCTTCCTTCTAATCATGCAAAGCCCATTTGGTTGGGTAAAAATCCTCAATGGGAAATTGTACAAAAAACCAAAAAAGGCATGAGTTGGGAACAGATGCAAATTAGTTTCCAGACCCAGCGAAGTACACATGCCATTAGTGTGGAGCCAGAAAAAGGGGCTTGGTTATTAAAAGTACTTCCGGAATTGCAATTGGACAATCCCAAACAATGGACCGTCCCATTACTAAAAGCAGATTTTGAAGCAGCAGGGTTAGAAGACTTTGAATTATTTTGGGACAACAAACCCGTCAATGCTATGTACAAAGCGGGTTTGTTGCTAGTGTAATATTAGTTAAAAGCTGCAGCCACGGTAATTTCAAGTTCCTCTGCCACTTCGTCAATATTGATATTGAAGTCTGCGCGTTTAATCTTGAAAATACTTTTTAAAGAAATGCGCTTGCCCGCAATAGTGATATTTCCTTTTACTGTAATTGATTTTGTGATACCTCTAATGGTTAATGGTCCCTCTACAGTAACGGTATAATTCCCATCTTTTTCAGTATTAAAATTGGAAGGTAAAACCATCTTGCCCGTAAAGCCAGTCTTTGGATACATTTCACTGTGCATGTAGTCCTTATCATTAAAGTGTTCCTGCATCAATTCATTTTCAAACTGGAAACCTCTAATTAAGCCTGTAAATTTTAGGTTGCCAGTTATATCATTAAAAGAACAAGCTACGTTTGAGTTAGTTGCTTCAATATCTTCTCCAGGCCCTTTTGAATAAAACTTGATACTAGCTTTTTTAGTCAAATAGGTTTTGCCAGCCTGTTTGATAGTGGTAGTATCTTGTTTTTTCAAACTGTCTTTTGTCACTGGGGTAGTAGGGACTAGGTGAGTAGTGTCTTTCCAGGTAGTGTCTAATAAAAGATCTGGGCTCAACTGAGTACTATCTGTTACAGGGTTTTTCTTAAAATTGGTTGGTATATAGGAGACAAACAGCCAGATATCTGTAATGGTTAATACCAATGCTAGGAGCATTGCAATAACGGTGGTGCTGTGTTTTTGAAAGAAACTACCATTGGTTTTTTGAGCATTTTTATAGAAAATCCATACCACAGCAGCCCAAATAACCAGGGCAATGACAAACATGAGAGGGAGTTCTTTGATTAATTTGAACAGCATAAGATTGGATAATTGGTGGTGTCAAAGATATAGCCAATTTCTATTTCCCTGCAGGAGCTTTTAAACGAAAGACCTAGAAAAACGTTTGCATAGTCAACAACAATAGAAAAGTTTAAAGAACTACTGTTGTCTTAAAAATAGCACCTACTGTAATTTAAATAGGTGCCATTTTCAGACGAAGGTTCTATTTGTTTTTACCGCTCTTTTTCTTCTTGCTAAACGGAACTTTTACAATAACCGTTTCACCTCTTCCTTTTTCATTTGCCAAACTTTGTATGGTCCATAAATCCATTAAGTTGTCGCCGTCAATGACAGTACCGCTATAGTCGCCCCATGCAACGCCATCGGCAGCTCCTCGGCCTTCACCAACATGAATTATTTCACGGACTGTGCCTGGAGCGTCGGCTGACTTTCGGTATGCAAAACGTGGACTTATAAATGAATTTGCATTCACTTCTTGGAACCCAATTAATACATCATTTTTTTTATTAACTGCTAAAGTTGTTTGAATGTAATTGGTGTTTTCATCTTCAATGAGGCCTGTTTGTACTATTGTTGCGTCATTCACTTTAATTTGATGCCACTGGACTGCTGCATGCCCATCTTTATTAATGGCTTGTGAAAACCAAATACAACCATTTTGTAGCACAATATTTTTTGGATTGCGGTCTCCACTGGACACTTTTTGTGTAGTACCCTTTTGTGGTGATTGTGGTGGTTGCTGTATGAATTGTAACCCATGGGCTTTTTTAGCAATAATTTGACAATAAGGTTGACCTGTGGGATCTTCAGAAACTTTTCTAATAACAAAATCTTTTCCTTCAATATCAAAAAAGTAAAGGTCTTCAGTTTTGTCTTGAACAGAAACAGGGTGGCCCAGGCTCCCTTTAAAATGGTAGATAGTGGACGGCTTTCCAGATTTGGCTTCACTTGTTCTAAGTACAAAAGTTTTTTCTTGCCCACCTGGAAATGAATAACCAATCCATTTTCTGCTATATCCAATTCCACCCCCATCAACTCCATTTTGAGCTGGAACTGGATAGGTATTCCATGCGCCTGTAGGGTCGTTTGTTTCCGAAACTGAAATATTCACAGGTTTTACTTTTGGTTTATCGTAATACCACCAGAGGTCAAAAACAAAAATCTTATTATGAACATCATAAAACATTTTAGGATCAATGCCATTGTTAAAACATTTTTGCGAAACCCCTTCAATGAATTCTCCCTTTGTATTGTAAATGATGATTCCACTATTTGTTCCGTGTAAAACATATCCATTACCAACTGCAATTTGTGGATCAACCTGCCTATTCCCGTCCATAGAACCATTGAATACTTGGTATCCATTAATCATTTGTGGATTCCCGCCTTGTTTTCTTTCAGCACAACTGCTATCACTTACAGAGAATTTTGCCTTATGAATTGGGGTAATAATCTCTGATCTTGTTGGATGTACCGTGTCTGTGTAGTTTTGAGCAAAGGCTTTACCAAAAATAAGGCAAGTTAAGAAGATGTATTTTTTCATAATATAACTTAAATATTACTGAACTTACAATATTTCTTGCAAATTATTTTAAACAAACGTTTGTGTTAGTTTTCTGAACTAGGTATCAGATCATTTTTTAAAGCCTTCAAAAATAGCGCAAACGGTTGCGTATATTTTTACCAATTAACCTAGTTATATTCATAACATAACCATCAAATTAACTGCATATGCAAGATCCCCAATCTAGTATAAAACTACTTGTGTTCACAAGTAAGTTATATTCTAAAATATCATCATTGATGAGTATGAATAGGTTACTCACAATTTTCCTATTATTTATCAGTTGTTTTACAATGAGTTCTAAGGCTTCTGCTCATATTGGTAACAATAACTTGGTTAATGTTGAGGTGCAAGGGAAAGTCACCAATGATAAAAATGAGCCATTAGTAGACGTTTCAATCACCATTAAAGGAAAACAGCGTGGTGTGTTAACCAATACCATGGGATTATATAAAATTCAAGCAGATGAGAATGACGTATTAGTCTTCTCTTATGTGGGCTTTGTTTCACAAACTTTTCCATTAAAAAGTGTTACAAACAAAAAAGGGTTGAACGTTAAGTTGATACAATCTGTTGAAATGAACGAGGTGATTGTGATTGGAACTCAATCGCAGTCAAAAAGAACAACAACCTCTTCTGTATCTAGTGTATTAGCAAGAGAAATTGAAAATATTCCATCACCAAGCGTTGATGCTTTACTGCAAGGTAGGGTGGCAGGATTGAACGTGCAGGTAGGATCTGGTGAGCCTGGTGTGTCACCTACCGTTGTTGTTAGAGGAAATACTAGGGTAAATAAGAATATTGGCGATCCTGATGTAGCGCAAGCTCAGGCGCTAAGTAGTCCTTTATATGTAATTGATGGTGTTCCAGTTAACCCTTCTGATATAGCAAATAATATTGATGCAACTGGGACTAACTATCTTGCAGGGATAAACGTAAATGATATTGAAAGTGTTATTGTACAAAAAGACGCAGCCGCTACAGCTGCATGGGGTTCTCAAGGTGCTAATGGGGTAATTTACATTACAACAAAAAAAGGACGTTCTAAAACACCAGAATTTAGGGTGAATGTTTATGACGGTATTTCAACAATTCCACCATTGTTACCAACACTTGTTGGAAATGAGGAAAGAAGACAAAAGCTAAATTTGATTGATCAATATGCTGTAACAGCAGCTCAAAGAGCGTTGATTCCCCAGATTTTAACCGACAGTATGAATCCTTACTATAATAATGCCACAGATTGGCAGGGATTATTCTATCAACAAGGAACTGTGAAAAACATAGATGCAACCGTTTCTGCTGCTAGCGATAATTTCAACTATCGTGTGAGTATGAACTATTATGATGAAAAAGGTATTATTAAACAATTTGGGTTTAAGCGCTATAGTTTGCGTGGCAGCTTCAATTTTAAATTAAGCTCAAAATTAAATGCACAATTTATTATTGCAATGTCTAAAAGTGATAGACAACGTGGTATGAAGTATAACGATAATAGTGATGAAAATACTCCAATAAGTGGGTCTAGTATGCCAGCTTCTTTTTATAAGCTAACAGCTTTTGATTCAGCAAATTTCACAGGGTTATACTCTAAAATTAGAAATAAAAATGTGAATGATATTTATAGTGCTTCTTTTACATTGAATTATAATATTAATCCAATGTTGAAATACACTTTCCAAGGTTCAACTAATATTTCAACTTCTAACAGAGACTACTTTAAGCCGTCAAATATTAACCAGGTAGCTGCGCTGGGTGGAATTGCTCAACCATCATCAGTGCGATCGGATAAAGGTACATTTTCTACCTATTTCATGTCTAATTCATTGAATTTTAATAAGCGCTTAAAGAGTACTAATCATGCGCATACTTTTGCTGTAACGGGTACCCAACAGTTTACCGCAAACGTTTCAAATACTAACTATGTAGGTGGAACAAATACCCCCTCTAATGATATTCAAGTAGTAAGCGGTGTACCTCAAGCAAACCTTTATGGAGGATCTGGTTATGCTGCAGATGGATTGCTTTCAATTGCAGGTCAGGTTCAATATGACTTGGATTCAAAATATCTTTTGTATGCTTCGTATAGAGGAGATGCTTCTTCAAGATTTGGGAATGATTCCAAATGGGGTTATTTTCCTTCAGTTGGAACTGGGTGGGTTTTATCTGATGAGAAATTCATGCAAGGATCCAAGAAATATATTTCATTCTTTAAAGTGCGCGCCAGTTTTGGCGTTTCAGGAAATAGGTCAAGTAACTTCTATGCGCCCTATAACCAGTATGTTATTCCAGGAACATATGGCGGATCAACTGCTATTCAACCAAGCTATACCAACGGACTCACAAAAGATAATTTAACATGGGCAAAAGTTGAGCAAAAAAATATTGGTGCTGACATTCAGTTATTTAATAGCAGGGTAAATATAAGTTTAGATATTTATGACAAAATTTCCAAGGATGATTACTATGATTTTAGATTGCCATTCTATACCGGATTTTCTAGTATTGAATTTAATGCTCGTGACTTGTGGGTGAGTAACCGTGGAATGGATCTTACTATTAGTGCAAATGTGCTCCCTAATAAAAGTAATTTACGTTGGAATACTCAGCTCACTTTATCTCACAATAAAAATGCATTTGCTAAACTTCCTAATCAGAATAGAACATTTGTCATAAGTGATGCCTATGGAGTAGGAAGGATTTTTGCAGTAGGCCAACCAGTTTATGAAATGTTCCAAATGATATATGCTGGTGTTTATAATAACAAAAGTGAAATCCCCTTTAATAGACTTACAGGTGCACCAATAACTTATTTTAAAGGGAACCATCCGGTGGTGCCAGGTGATCCAATATGGCTTGACATCAACAATATTGGAGATGTTTGGTCTGATGCAGATAACGGTAATCAATATGGTAATCGTACACCATCTGGTGACCCTAATCCTTTATTCACTGGTGGTTGGGTAAATGATTTTACATACAAAAACTTTTCATTAAGTATAGTGAGTGTGTTTACATATAAACGTACAATCATTAATACATATAGGCAACAACAGTTCAATAATTTCGGGGGCAATATTACCAACTTTGCAAATAATAAATTACCCAATTTAGATGGCATCAATTATTGGACGCCAACGGCCGCCGCAAAAGATCCTAATTACCAAGCTAATTTCCCTTCACTAACGCCGTTTGGTGGATACTTCTATCAATTCTTTCCATTTTCAACAATGTTTAATGAAGATGGAAGTTATTTCAAAATAAAAAATATAATTCTTGGATACCAAGTGAATAAAAACATAGTTAAAAAGATTGGCTTGTCAAGCGCTAGGATTTATGGTATAGTTGACAATGTGTTGACAATTAAAAATTCAAGTATGGCCAATCCCGAATTGGTTGACCAACTAGGTAATTATGTGGGTGGTGCTTATCCCGTTCCTACTAAATTTACTTTTGGAATTGATATTCAATTTTAATTTTTTAATAACACTTATATGCGTAAAAAATATTCTTACCAAAATTTAATTATACCAATACTTCTTGGAGTTGTACTATTTGGTGCTTCTTGTAAAAAGTATTTATATCAAGGACCAATTTCTGCAACTTACAGTTCACAATTTTGGACTTCTCAAGCATCCGTTGAGCAAGCAAGTTTAGCAATGTATGGACAATTACGGAGTAATCTTCGTGCAACCTATGGGGGAGAAGCGGCACATTTTGTAACAGGAGATTTAGTGGCCGGAACTTTTCTACCAGTTTCTGGTAGTTTCTTGTCTTACTCCTTAATGAACCCAGCACCGGGCTATGCAGGAAATAAGGGTATTCCCTATTATTTTAAGTATGTGCCATATTGGGCAGGAGTCTTATCTGATTGGTCTAGGTTTTACCAAGGAATTGCACAATCAAACTTGATTTTACAAAATGTTCCAACAATGCCAGCTTCTGCATTTGTTAATGAGCAAAAAAGAAACCAATATTTAGCTGAAGCATTGTTCATGCGTGCTTATTCATATTTCTATATGATACGGATATGGGGTGATCCCGTATATGTTAATTCAATGTATGCAGATATAGATTATGGAAATATTCCACCACTAGCAAGGACACCTGAAAATATTGTGTTAGATAGTTGTCTTAACGATTTGAAAAAAGCGGCTCTATATTTACCACTTCCATCAGCTGGTGTTGCAATACGTGCCAATGCAGGAAGTAATGATGCATTAATTGCTCACATATATGCGTGGAAACATCAATATGATAGTGCAAAAGTTTATTGCCAGAAAGTAATTAATAATTACGGATATTCTTTAGAACCCATGGCTACCTATACCAATCTCTGGAAAGGTCTTGGTTCTAGTGAAAATATTTTTGAATTAGCAATGCAATTGACTAATACCGATCCAAATTTTAAACAAAATCAAACAAATTCATGGACTGAAGCGCAATTTAATTGTTTTGCTACTTTTTTAAAAGGACCAATTGTTTCAAATGCTAAAACAAATTGCTGGATTGCACCTTTAGATGGAATTGTAAATAAAAATTTATTTGTTGACTCAGCAAATGATGTTCGTTTTAAAAGAATACTTCAATATACCCCTGCAACTGGCGTAGATAAAGCGGGATACATGTTACAGAAATATACTAATTTCTCATATCAAGATAGTGTAAAGAAAATTCTTCCATACATTAATAATAATTTGGTGTTGTTTCGCTTATCCGATATTTATTTACTGTATGCGGAATCACAAGCCATGACCGGAGATTTAGGTGGAGCAGCTATCTCATTAAGCAAAACAGAAATCAGAGCTGGAATTAAATCATATATAACTGCTAATACCCAGCCCTTGCTGATCAATGAAATTGTTGCAGAAAGGGGTAGAGAATTAATAGGTGAAGGCCAATGGTACTATGATCTGATTAGAACAGAGTCTTATTTACGTCCATTATCTCAAGGATGGTTAGAAAAAGTAGGATATCGTTCAGATAGAACAGATGATATATCAAAAGGATATTATTGGCCGTTAGATATGGGAACACTATTTCCACAGAATAGTCTTTTAACGCAGAACCCTTACTTTACCAACAACTAAATCAATACACGAAATAAATAATTGGATATGTTGCTACTCAATAACAAAACTAAAAATACAATCAGCCTTCTTTTTGCTATTGTTATGCTAGTTTCTTGCAAGAAAGATTATATAACAGGAACAATACAAGATGTAAATGTTTATAAAAACATGACTACATATGATGTCTTAAAAACTAATTCAAAATATGATACACTTGTTCAGATTATTGATACTGCGGGGTATAAAGATCTCATTAATGCTAGCGGTACCACTTTTTTTGCTCCTACAAATACGGCTATTAATAATTATCTGAATACTCGAACACTAGCATTGCAGGTAGCAAATAAAAATGCAAAGTTTGGTTTAGATTCACTTTTTTATTACCTCAGAAATAATATTAAGGGAACTAGAGATTCTATGGGTATTTATCTTGTTCAACAAGCATTGCCTTATTCAGTACTTACAAATACGGGAGCTAAATATCCAACCAAGTTAGTTGGGGATACTGTTGTAGTATCTTATGAATACCAAACAACTGGCTATAATTCCAATGTGTCTAGCTCTCCTCAGATTGTATATTTTACACAACTATGGAAGCCCTATATATTGTCTGATGCAACTCCTGCAAGTAAAATACCTGGCACTATTGGTGTACGAACAATTGTTACCACTTCAGGTATACTTACTCAGAATGGTGTGATGAATGCTTTAACTTATAACCATACGCTGTTCTTTTACGGCACTAAACAATAAATCCAGATTTATGAAAAAAGTAGTCTTTACTATATTACTCTTGACAATCATCATACCCATAATAATTACTTCCTGTACCAAATATGGGAATGGATTTTTAAGTCCATTTGTTACATACAGTGTACAACAATTCACCTTTATACGCGGCAGATTCTCAACTTCTAATGCGTTGGTGACAGATGGGTCTAGCACGCCAATGAATGCGTCAATGTTACATGTATATGATTCTGCAACTGGAAAACTGATGGACTCTATTTTTTTTAAAAAATATCCTGTTACCATTTGGAAAGAAGCATATGATCCTAAAACAGATACAACTTATGCTAAGGTTTTAGCTAAAAGAAGTATTGACAGTTTATTGCCAGTTGAAATCAATACAAGTAGTGGTGCCTTTACTTCTACAAGTGCATCTTTAGCATTACCATTAGGTTCGTATTTTGTTGATTTAAATGTTTCAAACATAGCTGGATCGCAAGTGTTGAAAAAAATCATGAAATTTACCATAAAAGATGGAGCCCCTCTTGAAACAACTGAAACCTATTCTGGTGGATTAGGAGGCTCATTTAGTGCCGCCGCTGGTCCAGCTGGTGGATCTGCTTTTCCTATTGTATTTTTTAACGGGAATTATAACCCCTATGTAGATTTTAAAGTAACACGCTATGCTGATACTCCTTTCACGGTTATTCTAAAGTTCACCGATAGAAATGGGGTACCCTTTAACCCAAATACTGGTGAAGTAGCCAAGAGGCCTAATGCTGGATTAAACCCAGTTCCTCCTTTCTTACAAAATCTGCAAGACTATGCACCTGATACTTACAAAGTAAACGATTCAGAAATATCCATTAAATATGCTATTACGCCTTTTCCTTACGCATCTTTAGGTAACGGGTATAACATGTATTACACCATTCAGGCAAAGGCTGTTTCAATGGATAGTACAAAAGCTTGGACTCAAACTCCAGCACCTAATGTATTTTATAAAGGAATCACAGACCCCGCCTACTTAGGTATCTATAATCCTGGTAGATACGACTATGCTATTAGGGTTCCAATGCGGGTATTCTCTTATGGAGCATATATCATAAATGTTAAATTGCTAAACACTACACATAGATAAGTATATATTAGTCCTATAATTAAATACAACTAGTACGACTGGAAATTCTTTTCCAGTCGTTTTTTTTAACTAAATATTCTACCAGAATTTTGATGGGAATTTAGAACTAGTTCTGTTTCTATTTTAATCCTGAATCCTTTATTTGTATCAGATTTATTTTCTGATTCTAAAATACCCAATAACATTTCCATTGCCCTTTTTCCCTGATCATAGGGGAACTGTTCAATAGAAGCTAATGGAGGATATGCCATATAGCTATTAATGGGAAGATTGGCATAGCTAACAAAAGAAATATCCTTACCTATTGTTTTATTTCTTTGAAATGCAAATTGTGCAGCATCTAGAGCTACATAATCATTAAAAGTTATAATACCTGTGGGTGTTCTCTTATGGGAAAAGAATTCTGCCATGGCGTCATGAGTTCCTTTGGTAGACAAATCAGTATTGATAACTAGATTTGGATCAAATTTCAGTCTGTTTTTGTTGATAGCAATTCTATATCCTTCAAGCCTTTGCTGACTAGCTAAAAGTTTATGTGGGCCATTTATTAAACCAATATTTCGATAACCTTTTTTTAATAAAAATGAAACTGCTTTTATAGTTCCTTCTACCATGTCACACTCCACACTATTGATATTTTCAATAGGAGGAATACAATCAAAAAAAACAATAGGAATATCATATTTTTTTAGCATTTCAAAATGCGCATAATTAGTTGTGTTTTTTGAAATAGAAGAAATAATTCCATCCACACGATGATTTTTCATTGATTCAATAATTTTTTTTTCTCTCTCTTCATCGTCGTGAGACTGTCCCAAAAAAACAATATATTTATTCATACTGGCAAAATCTTCAATTCCAGAAATTGCTTCGGAAAAAAAAGTCTCAGATAGTTTGGGTAATACAACTCCTATAGTAAAGGTTTTTCTTTTCTGAAAAAAAATAGCCGTTTGATTGGGTTCATACCCTAAGTCCTTAGCTAATTGCTTAACGAGTGTTTTGGTTTTCAATCCAATGCTAGGATGATCATTCAGTGCTCTTGAGACAGTAGAAGCCGACAAGCCTAATTTCTTAGCTATAACTTTAATAGTGGGAACTTTGTCAGACATGTTCGTTGTTACTTAATTAGACGATTGTAATCAGTGGTAGAGTAATTTACAACTAATGGCTAGTAAAACAATTTTTATGCAATCGTTTGCGTAAAAGAATAGTTTAAAGTGCAACTATATTCGGTAAATTCTGATTAAATCTTAAAAACTAATAGTTGGACTATTTAAATTAATAGAATGATGAAGTTCCTGATTATTAGTATTTATTTATTTTTTGGGATTCTGTTATTGAATAATTCAAATATATATGCACAAAGTATTGATGCTACTTTGGATAGTTATTTTTCCAATAATAAACCAGAACGTGTTCATTTACATTTTGATAGGACTACTTATTCACAAGGAGATACTATTTGGTTTAAAGCATATATAATGGCCGGCTCCACCCCAACGAATAGTAGTAAAAATTTATATGTTGATTGGGCAGATCATGATGGAAATATATTAGTACATCAAATGTATCCTATTGGTAATACGGGAACTTCAAGAGGGCAGCTTCAATTACCTGATAACTATTCTTCAAGTACACTTCAGGTTCATGCATATACAAGGTGGATGCTTCAAGACGATTCAAATCTACTGTATCATAAAATAATTCCGATTTTACAGAATAAAAATGAAAATAAAGTCAACTTAAATGGCATAAAGCCATCATTGTATTTTTTTCCGGAAGGAGGTGAATCTGTTATAGGGCTATTTAATAAAATAGCATTTCAAGCTATGGATCAATGGGGTAGACCCGTAAAAATTGTGGGTGATATACAAAATAATAATGGGGAAAAACTTGCAGAAATAAAATCATTACATGATGGAATGGGATTTATAAAAATGATTCCCAATATGAATGAAACATATTTTGCCAAATGGAAAGATGAACAAGGTCTGGAGCACCAAACTGAATTGCCAACGGCTAAAGTTTCAGGAATTGTCTTAAATGTATTTGAACAAAAAGAAGCTAAATATTTTAATATTCAACGTTCAGAAAACTCAGGTGAAAATCTGAAAAAAATTTATATTGTTGCAACTATGCATGGTAGTCCGGTGTATATGGCTACAGTAAATTTGAAAAATACAACAACAGTCTCTAGTTATATTCCTCTTGCTGGATTATCTGCTGGGGGGTTGGTTGTTACTTTGTTTGATGCTGACTTAAAGCCTATTGCTGAAAGAGTTTGCTTTGTACATCAATTTACAGCATCAGTTTTTGAAACTAACATCAATTTTGACAAGCCTAATTTTACTAAACTTGGTTTGAATGAATTTCAGATCACCATTCCCGATTCTATTCCCACCAATCTTTCTATTTCAATAACTGATGGCACATTAACAAATATTAATCAAGATAATATTGTCTCTAGATTATTACTGACTGGTGACATCCGTGGAAACGTATTTAATCCAGCCTATTATATTTCAGATACAACCAAATTGATTCAAGAAAATTTAGATTTAGTAATGTTAACACATGGTTGGCGAAGATTTAATTGGGGAAATATAATGCAAGGAAAAATGCCAAATCTTGGCTTATTTAGAGACAGTTCTTTTTATACTTTATCTGGAAAAGTATCGGGTATTTCAGAAAGTAAGTTGAAAAAAGCTGGTGATTTATTTTTGATATTAACAAATAAATATTTAAAAGTTCAGAACCATTTTGTACCAATGAATCAGGACGGAAGTTTCAGTAAATCAAACTTATTATTATTTGATTCCACAAAGCTGTTTTATAAGTTTAGTAATAAAGTAGGGATTGAAGAACAAGTTAAGTTTGAATTAAAGAATATACCAAAGATAGAGCAACCAATATTTAAGGATCTAAAAAAGGAATCAATACTGTTTCCTCCTACATTTTATACAACTGATTCAACCGCTGATGATTATTTCAAGGAAAGTTTAGCAAAATATAGGGATAATGAGCTTCCTCCGGTAATTGTAACAGTGAAACAGAAATCACAGAAAGAAAAACTTGACGACCAATATGTCAATAATGAATTATTCAAAGGTAATTTAGCAATGCGCAATACATCCTTTGACATAACCAATGAAAAAAATAGGAATGCCTTTGCAAATATCTTTGGTTTTTTACAGGCGCGTGTTGCTGGTATTAGGATTACTGGCGATTTGACTACACCAACTGGTGCTTCTGCTGGTGATGGTGGAATTATTTTAAGTGGGGATGCAAATGTGGCACTTTTTATTGATGAAGCCCCAGCAGATATACCAAGCGTGGGGTCTTTGTCCATGAATGAAGTGGCATATCTTAAAGTATTCTACGCACCTTTTGTTGGTGCTCCCTTAAATGGGTCTGCCATAGTAATCTATACAAAAAAAGGGAATGAAACAGATAGTGAATTAAGTTTAAAAATGCCCTTTATTAATGTAAATGGTTATACAGCTCTTAAAGAGTTCTATTTGCCAAATTATGAAGGAATAGATGCTTCCAATAACTTCAAAGACATGAGAAAAACTATTTACTGGAATCCTATGTTAATCACAAGTACACAAAATAATTCAGTAAAAATTAAGTTCTATAATAACAGTCTATCCACTTCTTTTCGGTTAGTCATAGAAGGCATTAATCAATTAGGTGAAATTACCCATTTAGATAAAATTATCAAATAGGCTAAACCTCAATAATATTTTTTCTGAATTAATTTGGGTTAATATATGTTTTGCCAAATGGTTTTGGTGCTCCTCTATGGCAGGTGTTACAGGTACCCAATTGAATATTGGTTGTATCCCGGGATTGCCTTCCTTCGTTTCAACAATCAAAAGTATTTTCCTGAAATTATTAATCATGCCCAATTTTAGGTGAGAAATTGCAACGTTTTCATCAAAATTTCTATAAAAGATGAAACAAAATTTCTAACTTTTAGATATTTTAATATCTTGTTTCATAAATATTTCTGAATGATTTTTATCCTAACATTTCTAGCGTTGCATTGGTTCTTTTCTTTGTTTTTTCATACCTTTTTTCTGCACCGTTTTGCATCTCATAAAATGTATGAGACAAGTAAAAATTGGGAACGTTTTTTTTATCTCTGTACATGGTTCTTCCAGGGATCTTCCTATTTAGTTCCTAGAGCATATGGTGTGATGCATAGGATGCACCATGCTTTTAGCGACACCGAAAAAGATCCGCACTCGCCTCATTTTTTTAAAGATATTTATGAAATGATGAAGAGTACGATTGTTATCTATAGGTCTTTTCTTTTAAAGAAAGGAGAGCCAGACCAAGAGTTCACTAAGGATTATTTACCTGTTTGGGAAAGACTGGATAAGTTTGGGCACCATACGTTTACTAGGTTGGCTTTTATGCTTATTTATACAGCAATTTATATTCAGTTCGCTCCTAATTTTTGGTGGTTCTTATTACTTCCTATCCATTTTTTAATGGGTCCAATACAAGGTGCCATCGTTAACTGGTGTGGCCACAAATACGGCTATAGAAACTTTGATAGTATAGATCAAAGCAAAAATACCGGACCCTGGGGATTTTTGTTATTGGGTGAACTTTTTCAAAACAACCACCACCACGCTAAACAGGATGCTAATTTTGCGAAGCGTTGGTTTGAGTTTGATCTGACCTACCAATTTATGCGAATGTTTAATTTCTTTGGTATCATTAAACTTAATAAAGTAATCTAAGGGATATGCTTTTCTTGTGAACAGTTGATTCCTATGTATATGAAAGAGAACCCCCTAAATGTTTTTAATCAACCCTTACTGCTTTGTGGAACAAGCCCTATGACGGGTGCTTACAGAGACGGATGTTGTAATACAGGTATTAATGACCAAGGAACGCATACAGTTTGTGCAGTGGTGACTAACGATTTCTTACAATACTCAAAAACTAAAGGGAACGACCTCACAGTAGATTATCCAGCAAGCGGTTTTAAAGGACTTGTAGAAGGAGACAGATGGTGCCTTTGTGTGTCTAGGTGGATTCAAGCATATCATGCCAATGTGGCGCCCCCCATTATTTTAAAAGCAACCCATCTCAAGACATTAGAATATATATCCTTAGAAGAACTCATAAAGTTTGAATATACTCCTTGAAAAATTGATTTTAAATAAGGGAGGAAATCTAGATAAGCAATTCAATTAGTTGCTTGTTTTACAATAATTAATTGCCCATTCAACTAAGGTAAGGGTAAGGTGGAAGTCCACAAGATTTGTACCACTAAAACCATCTAAATTTAACCCCTTGTGAAATTTAGAATATAATTTGAATTTAAATTACGTGTAAAATGGTAGTAGTCATATTGAAATGGAGGTCAAATCAAAATGGTAAGTAGGGACTAAACAAAAATGGAATTAGGGGATCATGGCTTACTGGAAATAGGGGGTTAAGGCTGCTGGTATTTCCATTTAATGCTTCCCATTATTTTCCTTTCCGGGATTGCCTGCCATCGCTGCGCTCGGCAGGCTTTTGGCTCGCGGTGCTAGCCAAATAGTTGTTTCAACGAGTTTATTGACAGTACGGGATTGCCTGCCTTCGTTTCACTTCGGCAGTCTTCCTTTCCGGGATTGCCTGCCTTCGTTTCACTTCGGCAGTCTTCCTTTCCGGGATTGCCTGCCTTCGTTTCACTTCGGCAGTCTTCCCCAGATAGTGGATTTACCCAAAACCTTTGCAACCCTCGCTGCGCTCGGGTTGCGGTTTTTTCGCTTACTCACTTATGCAAACGCGTTTGCAACGTTCGTAAACGAAAAAACCTTTCAACTTTCGTTGAAAGGTTTTGTAGCCGGTACGGGAATCGAACCCGTCTTTGCCCCGTGAAAGGGGGCTGTCCTAACCGATAGACGAACCGGCCATTTTTATAATGGGTTGCAAAAATAGGGGAGGCGATGCTTTCAACCAAAATTTTTTGCAAGTTTTTCTAAAAAAATGATGCGTAGGGGAAAATCTACATGTAAACATTGCACCTAAAATTTTCCATGAATTCGTTAACTTTGCGAACTCTAAACTAGATTTTTCATTTTAATGCATATATAATGAGTACAGTTAAAGTTGCAATTAATGGTTTTGGACGTATTGGCCGTTTGGTTTTTCGTCAAATCTATAATATGGAAGGAATTGAGGTAGTAGCCATCAATGACCTAACTAGCCCTAAAGTTTTGGCTCACTTATTAAAATATGATAGCGCTCAAGGCCGTTTTGCTGCTGAAGTTACTGCTACGGAAGATGCTATTCTTGTAAATGGCGAAACTGTAAAAATATATGCACAGCGTGATCCAGCCCAAATTCCTTGGGGTGCGCACAGTGTTGATGTAGTAATTGAATCAACTGGTTTCTTTACTGATAAAGACAAAGCTGCTGCACATATTACTGCTGGTGCTAAACGTGTGGTTATTTCTGCTCCTGCAACAGGAGACTTGAAAACCGTTGTTTTCAATGTTAACCACGCTATTTTGGATGGTTCTGAAACCATTATTTCTTGTGCTTCTTGCACTACCAATTGTTTGGCTCCAATGGCTAAAACATTGAATGATAATTATGGTATTGTTACAGGTATCATGACCACTATTCACGCGTATACCAATGACCAAAATACGTTAGATGCGCCACATCCAAAAGGTGATTTGCGTAGGGCTAGAGCAGCTGCAGGCAATATTGTTCCAAACAGCACTGGTGCTGCAAAAGCCATTGGTTTGGTATTGCCAGAGTTGAAGGGCATATTAGACGGTAGTGCTCAGCGTGTTCCAGTAATCACTGGATCGTTAACTGAATTGACCTCTATCTTGTCTAAAAAAGTAACTGCAGAAGAAATTAATGCAGCCATGAAAGCAGCAAGCAATGAAAGCTTTGGTTATACGGAAGACGAGATTGTAAGCTCTGATATTGTAGGAACCAGCTTTGGTTCTTTATTTGACGCAACTCAAACAAAAGTAATGACGGTAGGAGATCAACAATTGGTAAAAACCGTAAGCTGGTATGATAATGAAATGAGTTATGTGTCTCAGTTGGTTAGAACTGTGAAGCATTTTGCTGGTTTGATTTCTTAGTCTGACCACTATATCTATTCTTAAACCGCAGAGACGCAGCGCCGAGTAAATTTTCTTTGGCTAGTTTGTCTCTGCGGTTTTCATTTTAAATCCTTTACCATGAGTCAATTTTCTGAACACAATTTCAAAGGTGAGAAAGCCTTGATCCGTGTAGACTTTAACGTACCGTTAAATGCAGAATTTATTATCACCGATGATAACCGAATGCGCGCTACTATTCCAACCATTAAAAAGATTCTGGCGGATGGTGGATCTGTGATTTTAATGAGTCACTTGGGTAGGCCTAAAGATGGTCCAACAAATAAATATTCCTTAAAGCACTTAGTTTTTCATTTGGTAAAATTATTGGATGGAGCTACGGTAAAATTTGCAGACGATTGTATTGGTGCAAGTGCCACTGAACAAGCTGCTGCTTTGCAACCAGGAGAAGTATTGCTTTTAGAAAACCTTCGTTTCTATAAAGAAGAAGAAAAAGGGGATGCCGCATTTGCTGAGAAGTTAAGCAATATGGGTGATGTTTATGTAAACGATGCCTTTGGCACCGCTCACCGAGCACACGCTTCAACAGCCGTGATAGCGCAGTTTTTTGCTAAGGACAAAAAGATGTTTGGTCTGGTCATGAATGGAGAAGTAGCTAGTGCAGAAATTGTGATGCACAAAGGAGAGAAACCTTTTACTGCCATTATTGGTGGGGCAAAAGTTTCTGACAAAATCTTGATCATTGAAAACCTGTTGAATAGAGCTACCGATATTATCATTGGTGGTGGTATGGCTTATACTTTTATGAAAGCCCAGGGTGGTCAGATTGGTAATTCACTTTGTGAGAATGACCGTTTAGACATGGCTTTGGAATTATTGAAAACTGCAGAAGCCAAAGGCGTTAATATTCACCTGCCTTCTGATTCTGTCATTGCTGATGCATTCTCTGCAACTGCCAATACCTCATCAGCTCCAAGTAACAATATCCCCGATGGTTGGATGGGATTGGATATTGGTGCGCATGCAGCAAATCAGTTTAGCCACGTGATCAAGCAATCTAAAACCATTTTATGGAATGGTCCCATGGGTGTATTTGAAATGGAAAAATTTCAACACGGTACCAAAGCCATTGCTATTGCAGTAGCAGAAGCAACTAAAAACGGCGCTTTCTCCTTAGTAGGCGGTGGCGATAGTGTAGCTGCTGTTAACCAATTTGGTTTTGCAGAGCAAGTGAGTTATGTGTCTACCGGCGGTGGCGCCATGTTGGAATATTTTGAAGGAAAAGTATTGCCCGGCATTGCGGCAATCAATGAATAGTTCGCAAATATTTTTGTAATATTTTAGACCAATTTGCTACAAACATTTAAATTACATCATAAATAAAACATCTTATGAACACAAAGAACCTCACCCTCATTGTCATTGCAGCCCTGGTATTGTTATTAGGCGGATGCGGTTGCAGCGGTTATAATGGACTGGTACAACAGGATGAAACTGTTAAGAAAGCATGGAACAATGTACAAAGTGACTACCAACGTAGGGCAGATTTGATTCCAAACTTGGTGAGCACTGTTAAAGGTGAAGCCAATTTTGAGCAAACAACTTTAACCAATGTAATCCAAGCAAGGGCTAGTGCTACCCAAATTAAATTGGATGCCAAAGACCTGAGTCCAGAAAAAATCAAAGAATTCCAAGCTGCTCAAGGACAATTGTCTCAGGCGTTGGGCAAGTTGATGATGATTACAGAAAACTATCCTACCCTTAGGGCTAATGAAGCATTCCGTGGATTACAAGCTCAATTAGAGGGAACTGAAAACAGGATTAAGGTCTCTAGAAATGATTTCAACGCTGCGGTGGCCGATTATAATATCAAAGCCCGTTCCTTCCCAATGAATATCTTGGCTGGTCTTACCGGTTTCAAGCCTAAAGAAGGATTCCAAGCAGAAGCAGGTTCAGAAAAAGCACCAGAAGTGAAATTCTAAATCCATTCCATGTTCACACTATTCCAAAAAAAAGCGGTTGATTTTTTTTCAGCCGATGAAAAAGCCCAGATAGTACAAGCCATTCAGGATGCGGAACGCAGGACTAGTGGAGAAGTCCGCGTCTATGTAGAAAGCAAATGTGCTTATGTAGACCCAGTTAGAAGGGCAAGGGAATTGTTTGAACAATTAAACATGCATGCCACCGATGCTAGAAACGCAGTATTGGTGTATATGGCAACCAAGGATCGCCAGTTGGCGATATTTGGTGACCAGGGTATTCATGAAAAAGTAGGAAATGCTTTTTGGAATGCAGAAGTAGCCAAAATGCTGCAGCATTTTAACAAGCAGGATTATGGAACCGGCATTGCCACCGTTGTCAAGGAAATTGGGGAAGCATTGGTGGAACATTTTCCCTATGACGCCAAGGGCGATAAAAACGAACTTCCGGACGATATCGTATTTGGAAAATAATCATTCAAGGCGTCCTAGTGACGCCTTGATTTACTTGAAGTAAGCAACAAAACGCTGCAGCCATCGCATGAAACAATTCCTGGTTATATTATTCAGTGTGCTAAGCATTTCTTTTTTGCAGGCACAAAACGTGCTACCTAAACCCAATCCAGCCAAGCTGGTAACGGATATGGCGGGCGTATTGTCAACAGAACAGAAAACCATTTTGGAAAATAAATTGGTAGCACTAGATGATAGTAGTTCTAATCAAATTGCTATTGTATTGGTCAAAACCCTAGACGGTTATCCCATTGAAGAATACGCTACCAAATTGTTTAGAGAATGGGGTATTGGTAATAAAAAGACCAATAATGGTGTCTTAATTCTGGCATCTATTGATGAGCGAAAGATTCGCATAGAAGTTGGCTATGGTTTAGAAGGCGCTATTCCTGACATTACCACGGCCAGTATTATTAGAAACGATATTGTACCCAGTTTTAAAACGGGAGAATATTATCATGGATTGGACTTAGCAACTAACTCGTTATCAAAAGCAGCGGTTGGAGAATACAAAGTTCAAAGAGGAAAAGCCACAAAGGGAAAGGGAAGTGGAGGTGGATCTTTGATTACTTTTTTAATCATACTAGTTATTGTCATTGCCTTAGTAAGTGCTGGTGGACGTGGCGGTGGAGGCGGCATGATGAGCCGCAGAGGCGCTGGCAATATTGCTGAAACCCTATTCTGGACATCCTTACTTTCAGGTGGTGGCGGAAACAGAGGGGGTGGATTTGGAGGTGGCGGCGGCTTTGGCGGAGACGGTGGTGGATTTGGAGGTTTTGGAGGAGGATCCAGTGGCGGCGGCGGCGCCAGCGGTAGTTGGTAGTCTTACTTAAATCCGGTACTATGAAAAAATACCTTTTCATTCTGACGCTTAGCGTAACAGTATCTGGCTTGATTCAGGCCCAATACTTAAAAGTTCCAATTGGTAAAAAAATCAAAGTTATTACTCAAACCGAGAATACTATTGATGCAACCATGATGGACCAACACCAAGAAATTAGAAATGAATCTACCGTTTACCATGATTTTGAATTAAAAGCCATTACCAATACGGGGTATACGCTTGTCATTACTCCCACAAGATTCAAGATGCAAATGAATATGATGGGTATGGAGCAGAAAATAGATACGGATAGTGCTTCAAGTATGTCTGCTCCTGAATTGGCTGCTTTTCAGGAATTACTCAACCAGCCCATTGTCATAGTGATGGATTCCAATAAACTGGTTTCCAAGACACAGGTAAAACAAGCACCAGCAATTACGGCCAATTTAGAAGATCCCAATCGATTTTTCTTATTGATAGCGCCTTCCAAATTGGTACAAGGTTATCAATGGGTTGACTCTATGAGCAATGCCGATATGCGCACGGTCAATCACTATACTGTCATGAATGTTAGCCCAACGCAAGTGGAATTGAATATCACTACGGATTCTAAGATTAGTACCATTACCAAAATACAGGAAATGGAGATTAAACAGCATCTCAAAGGTTATGCAACAGCCAAACGTTGGTATAATAGTGTAAATGGTTTGTTATTGAAAGAAGAATCAACAACTGACATGACCGGAACCACAGAAACAGCAGAAACAAATTCTCCTGTGAGTCTTAAGATAAAATTGAAACTTGTTGTTGAGCAGTAATGTTCCCAACATCAACCAAGCAAAAAGCCATCCCCAAAAGAGATGGCTTTTTCAATGAGTAGCTGCTGATTATTTATTTGCAGCGGGTAATTTGCTGTTGATATAATTGGCTTGAGCCTTTGCTCCTGCCGCTTCTTTTTTACCAGCCAGTGTTTTTAAAATCATATTATTGATATAAGGATCTGTTTGAGGTTTAATTTGTCCTGGAATTTCGTCACGGAATTTGACAATCTCATCCACCCCTTTTTCAAAGTTTTTGGTATTGTTTACTTTGCTCAAAAAATCTCCTAAAGATGCAACTGTGCCAAATTTCTCTTGTCCCAATGGCATACTAGTGAAGCTGTTTAAAATAAAATCAAAAGCTGATTCGTCACCATACTCAATGATTACATTTGAAATAGTTGCATTCAATCTTCCCTTGCTAGGTTCTTTTGATAAAGCTTGTGCAATAGCAAATGCTTGTGCGCTGTCAATTTGAGACAATGCTTCTAAGCCAGCTCCTGCAACCGAATAGGAAGAGTCTTTTGTAGCAGCCACAAACAAACTAGCATAAGCGCTATTTTTTTGTTTACCCAATAAATCTATGGCATCAGCTCTTACCATTCTTTTTGGATCGTTTTTAGCAATGCTTTCAATTTTTGCTAAAGTAGCTGCGTCAATTTTAGCTGCACCAAAACTGCTCAAGGCTTTTGCTCTAATCCTATCAAATGGATCGTTCAAAGCTTTTACCACCAATTGGTAAGCAGCTGGCTCGTTAATTTTTTTGCTTGCAAAGTCAACGGCTTCTCTTCTGTCTAAATACAATCCTGCATGGGTATATTGATAGATAAATTCTTCTAAGGTCTTATTGTCTTTTTTCTCAGCCAATAAGATTTTATCTCCGTCAACATTTATTAAATCCGGTTTAGTATTTACAGCAAAATAAAAAGTATCAGCTTTGCTCTCTGCCCAAACCTGTTGTCTGTTTTTTTTGCCAGCTTCATAAATGTCTATCGCCACAGGCAGTTTAAATAATTTATCTCCGCTTTGTGTTTGTTTGATAAATACTTGGGCAATTTTTTTATCAGCGTCATAGCCATAGCTAATTTCTAACTTAGGATGACCGCTTCCAAAATACCATTGGTTGAAAAACCAGTTCAGGTCTTGTCCAGTAGTTTCTTCAAATGCCAAACGTAATTTGTGTGCACTACCATTGCCAAATTTGTTGGTGGTGAGGTATTTGTTCAAGCTAGCAAAAAATGCTTTGTCTCCCACATAGTTGCGTAGCATGTGTAATATGCGTCCGCCTTTTTGGTAGCTCACTTGGTCAAACATGTCTTCCTTATCATTGTAATAGAATCTCACCAAGTCTTTACTAGCACTACCACTACTCAAGTAGGTGCCCATTTCTTTGTATTGTTCAAATCCGGCAGCATCCGCACCATACTTGTGTTCTAACCAAAGTAATTGGCTATAGTCTGCAAAGCTTTCGTTTACGGTTAAGTTGCTCCAGCTCTCTGCCGTTACATAATCACCAAACCATTGGTGAAACAACTCGTGTGCCACCGTGCCTTCCCACTCGTTACCATCTACCAATTGTCTGGCGTCTTGTTGGGCACTTTCTTGGTGTAGGGTAGCTGTGGTATTTTCCATGGCACCACTTACATAATCCCTACCAACTACTTGGTTGTATTTTACCCAAGGGTAATCAATGCCAGTTACTTTTTCAGAAAAGAACTGCATCATCTCTGGTGTCAAGCCAAAAATTTTGCGCGCCACTTTCTCATAAGATTTTTCTACATAATAACTTACTTCCTTGCCTTTGTAACTGTCTTTTACAATGGCCCAATCGCCCACGCCCATAAAGAACAAATAGGGGCTATGTGGTTGATCCATTTTCCAACTATCGGTTCTAGTTCCATCGGCGTTCTTGGTTTGAGCAACTAGTTTGCCATTAGACAAAGTCACGTATTTGGCAGGAACAGTTAGGTTAAATTCATTGGTGGTCTTTTGATTGGGTCTATCAATGGTAGGAACCCAAACAGAACTGCCTTCAGTCTCACCTTGGGTCCAAATCTGCGTTGGCTTGTCTTTTTCCTCCCCTTTTGGATTGATAAAATACAAGCCCTTGGCGTCTGTTATAGCGGCACTACCTGCTACTTTTAGTTCGTCAGGCTTGGCAGTGTATACTATATAGACAGTATATTTTTCATCTTTCTGATAAGTCTTGTCTAGTTGAATATTCAAGAAATAGCCATCGTACTTAAATTTCAAAGCACTGTTCTTTCCTGATTTTGCTATCTCCACTTGCTTTATATCCATTCCCTTGGCGTCTAATTGCAAGGAGTCGGTAGGATAAAAATGGGGTTTTAAGGTAATCCAGGTCTTTCCGTTTAGGTAAGATTTACTGTAATCAAACTTGGCATCTAATTTAGTATGCACCAGGTCATTGATTTTTGGCGCTGTTGCGCGATAAACTTTTTTCCAAGCGTCGGTTGGTTGGGTCGGTTGTGCCTGGGCAAATCCCAAGGCAAAAAGGCTAAGTACTAATAGTAATTGCTTCATGAGTCTTAATTTAATAGGCGTAAAGATAATAGTAGCACCATTTTAAACGTTTAATAATCAGTTAAATGGCAAAATCTAGGGATTTATACCAATTACAGGGGATGAATGAATTCTAGGAATTGACTTAGTTTTGCTTTTTAAACCGGTTTTGATGCAACAACAGTGTAAAGGATTATTCATTTTGATGTTGGTTGCAGGCTTTTTCTGTCTGCAGCGTTTGCATGCCCAAGGCTCCTACTTTATCTATATTCAAACCGAAGCCAAGATTCCTTACACAGTTCAAATGGGGGATAAGGCCTTTTATTCCAATAATACGGGCTACTTATTAATCCCTAGTTTGCCTCCGGCCGATTATAGATTAGCCATTAATTTTTCCAAACACCAATTTGCTGCTCAAACCTTTTTGGTGCAATTGGCTGAGAAAGATCGCGGATTCTGGTTAAAGCAAGACATAGACAATAATTTTATATTGTTAGATCAGGTTTCTCGTGAGTCTATTCGCAATGCCGTGGGTAAGGAACTGGCCAAGATTAATTATGACAACAAAGTAAACAAGCCTATAATTGATACAATTTCTAAAAATGCCAAGGGAGAGCGCATCAAAATCAGCAATCCCAATTTAGGAAACTGCACTGCTGTATTATATAAGCCAGCTACACCTGCACCAGCTCCTGCTACTAGTGTTACAAAGACCTATGAAAAAGTAGGGGTGAATGGTATTAATCAAGCTTATGCAGTTTTAAATGGGTCCAAATTAGATACGGTTCAAATTTTCATTCCTGCTTTGGATGAAGCAAAAGACCTACCAGCGCCGGTTAAAAAGCGTCTGAAAGAGGAAACTGCTAAGGAGCAAGAACCAGAAGTTATGCTAAATCTGCCCATGCCCCAGGTAGGGGCCATTCCTAAAAAGGCCAAATCATATTATAAATAAGCTATGCCACGCTACTTTTTGGAGCTTTCTTACAAGGGTACAGCCTATAGCGGTTTCCAGATTCAGGATACCGGAAACACCATTCAGGCTGAAGTCAAAAAGGCTTTGCAAACTATTTTTAGACAGCCTTTTGAGCTTACAGGTTCTTCCAGAACCGATGCCGGCGTTCATGCGCAACAGAATTATTTTCATTTTGATACCAATTTAGAGCTTGGTAATAAAAATTGCTACGCTTTAAATGCGGTCTTGCCCAAAGACATAGCGATTCACCGGATAGCGTTAGTAGCAAACGATGCCCATAGTCGGTTTCAGGCTATTTCAAGGTCCTATAGATATAGTATACATGCTCATAAAGATCCTTTTTTAACGGATATAGCTTGGTTATATCCTTTTCCCCTTCAGAAAGATGCCTTAGATGAGGCAGCTGCTATTTTATTGGAATACAGCAATTTCACCTCTTTTTCCAAGCGCAATACCCAGGTCAATAATTTCAATTGTCAACTTTCTAGGTCTGAATGGATTGAAAAAGACGGACTCCTAGTCTATGAAGTTACAGCCAACCGTTTTTTGAGGGGGATGATCCGTGGATTGGTAGCAACCATGCTAAAGACGGGTAGGGGTAGCCTTAGTTTGCAAGGATTTAGAGATATTTTAGAAGCTTTGGACTGTTCTAAAGCTGATTTTTCTGCTCCAGCCCATGGACTTTGTTTGATGCAAGTGAATTATCCGCCCAGTATTTTACCCATTCTATCGTTTTAATGGCCACCTTTTGTTCTAGTTTTCAATTTATTTGAATGCATTAATTGCAACAAAACATGGGTATTTTTAGTCTAAATGGATGATTCTCAATAGGGCAGTGTCTTTTTTTAAAAAAAATTGCTAGCTTGAAACCCTTTCTCAGAGCGGGTTTGAATAGATGCATTCTTTTTTGTTTTAAAAAAGATTTGGCGGCAAAGCGTTCACCCTTATCTTTGCACCCCGCAACTGAAAAAAGCGGTGCTCTTTCAAACAGATTCCCACAAAAAGTTGAATTTTCATAAATATTTGCAAATCAATTTTGTTACTCGGTTATCTGTCTGTATATTTGCAACCCGCCGGTAAAAAAGCGGGATAGTTCTTAAAAAAATCGCGCAGTTATTCACTGAAAAAAAATAGGAGTAAAATCTTAATTAATTTTGGTGATAATGATAAGGTTTATTACTTTTGCAACCCGATAAAAAGGGAGGCTAGTAAGGCCTAAAAGATCTTTGAAAGTTTGGAAGCAACAGAAGAAATCTGAATACATGTAAGTCATTATTCAGGTAAGGTTTAAGCATCAAATAGAATTTAAAATCGATTTTATTTTCGAATTTATTTTTGAGATTAAAGTCAGATCAA
>CANHGS010000025.1 GCA_947460595.1 Bacteroidota bacterium
TCTTTATCTGTTCCATATTTGTTGATTTTGTAGTCAACTTTTATTAGGACGAGACACATTCAAAAAAAATCCCCTCGAAAAGTCGAGGGGATTTAAAAAATCATAGTCGCGCAACAAATGCTACTGCATTCTTCACTCTTCACTCTTCACTCTTCACTCTTCGTTCTTCACTCTTCACTCTTCACTCTTCACTCTTCACTCTTCACTACTATTGTTGCATCATATCCATCCCACCACCCATATCGGCCTTGGTATTTTTACGTTTGAACAAGGATGTATCAAACTTACCAAAGCGATAGCTAAAGTTCAGACGCAGAATCTGTGGATCTCTTCTTCTAGAACTAAGCTGGTTAAAGTAAATACTTTCAGAATAGGTTTTATAAAGTTGCGTACGGAAAATATCGTTCATGCTCAAGCTCAAAGAACCTGACTTGCCATTTTTCCAAGTCCATTCCTTACGTAAAGCTAAATCAAATGCGTATCTAGGTTCATTATACCCTTGAGCCGTAGATTGTGGACCTCCGCCCCACATCATACCACCGCCCATTCCACCGCGACCGCCACCACCACCACTTCCGCCACCACCAGGAGGCAGGATTGTTTTGGCTTGGTAATCACCACTAAACTGGAGTGAAAGACCCTTGGCTAATTTGAATGTACTGTTCATTTTTGTAAACCAGCTCACCAATTCATTGTCCATGCTTTGGCCTGGGATACTAGCATTGATCTTAGAGCTAAACAAGTTGAAGCTTAAAGTTAAATCCCACCATTTGTTCACGGGCATTTTGTTTGACAATTCCAAACCATAAGTAATACTATTATCAGCATTAATATAGGTATTGAAATAGGCGCTATCATTCAAAGTAAGACCATTCTTGTCACGGTAAACGTAGCGTGTGATCAAATTGGTACTATATTTAAAATAAGCAGTAGCTAAGAAGTTGGCTCCTTTCTTATAAGCGTTGTTGTAAGAAACCTCAAAACTATTGGTGAATTCTGGTTTCAGATTAGGATTACCAATATTGATATTCTGTGGATCAGAATAATCTGGAAAAGGCATCAACTGAAAGAAGTTTGGTCTATTGACCCTTCTAGAGTAGTTGACCTGTAAATCTTGTTTGTCATCTACTTTATAGGTAACAAAGGCACTAGGGAACAAACTCAGTGGATATTTAACAGAGAAGCTAGCCGAATCAGCACCATTTTGTTTTAATAAGGTACCAGTATAGCTAGAGCTTTCTGCACGTAAACCTAATTGATAGCTCCATTTTTTAACCTTGAAAGCATAGTTGCCATAAGCCGCATATACTTGGTCATTGAACTTGTATTTGCTACTAATAGATTGTACCAAGAAATAGTCATTCAATACAGTACTGAACCTGTATTGATCACTATTGTTTTTGAAATCACGGATAGCAGCGCGAGCACCAAACTCCAATTTTGAATCTACGTTAAGCTCGTTCTCATAATCCACTTGCATGGTATAGTTCTTACTATCGCCACCGCCAATGGTTTTCTGCTTTAATGGTAGACCCTTAGTGCTATTGTTTACATTATAAGTTTGAGTATTAATAGCATTATTATTTTCATTACTACTGCTGTTCAAATTAAAGTCAGCAGAAATGTTTTCGCCATTTTTGGGAAAATTGTATTTGTAACTTAATTGTGTTCCCCAGTTTTCAAATTTAGAAGTACTAAGAGACTTGATTAAGTTATAAGAAGTGAAAGTTCCTTTAATGGTACTGTCTACTCTTTGTTCCTGGTCATTGTCAAATTTACCCGTTACATAGTTGGCACCTACTGTAAAGGTGCTTCTATTGCTAGCTAGATAGTCTACACTTCCACGGAAAAAGCTAAAGCGACTATCGTTGATGCCATCTGTAGTTTGGTGAATATAACTAGGGACGGTTAAGAGATTGTTTCTATCTGCAATTCCCTCCGAAATAGATTTACGTTGGTTATAGTTTCCACTCAGTGAGATATTGGTCTTGGTTTGACGTAGGTTAACATCTCCACCCAAATTGATTTTGGCGCGGGAATCAATACCAGCTCTAATACCACCATTGTATCCATTCTTTTTGTTTTTCTTTAACACAATGTTTAAGATACCCGCATTACCACCAGAGGCATCGTATTTTGCAGATGGGTTGGTGATGAGTTCTACCTTGTCAATAATATCGGCTGGAATTTGATCCAGGGTTAGGGTAGTAGGTCTGTTGTCAATGAAAATAGTGGGGCTAGCATTACGCAAGGTTACGTTTCCATCAATATCCACATTCAATGAAGGGATATTTTTCATGATTTCAGTAGCTGTTTGACCGGCTGCCATTAAGTTCTTGTCTACGTTAAAGACTTTACGGTCAATACCCATTTCAAACTGGGGTTTGGCGGTAGACGTAACCGTTACATTACCAAGATTGGTTGCATCAACTTCAATTTTGATATTACCCAAATCCTTGTCTGCTTGACCCAACATTTGTTGCATAGAAGCTGCAGTAGGAGCACCAGTTGGCATTTTAAGGCCAAAGCTGATGGGTTTTTCTACACTTTTATAGCCCAATGAAGATAGTTTCAATTTGAAACTGCCCATCACAGACAGGTTTTCAATGCTGAATTCACCATTTGCCCTAGTAATTTGGGTAGATAAAATGGCTTCTTTCATTTTCTTGGTAACGGTATCAAACTTATTACCGGTCAATTGAACGGTAACGCCTTCTACGGCTTTATTGGTCTTGCTGTCTACAATCTTACCGTAAAAATGGCCTACATTCATACTCTGCCCACCAGCGCCTCGGCCAGCACCCCCGCCCATAGGAAACTGGGCATGGATCATTTGAAAGGAAATAAGTAATACGGTTAGGATAAATAATTTTCTCATGTTTGAATTTAATGTGATTTGAACAGTGTAAAGGTCGCTCAGAAGGATGGCTATATGCCTTTCATTACACAAGCGGTAATATGACAATTTTGAATGGATAAAGTTTTGGAAGTATAGGTTGATGCTCCTTATTTATCGGTGATTAGGCAAAAATGGAGATAAAAACTTGCAAAAGACCGATGATGAATCCTAAAACAGCACCAATAATTTCTACAAAACGGAACTCTTTGCTCATGATTCCCTGGAGGATGGCTTCTAATTTGTCGGATGAAAACCCGCTTACCTTATCAACAACAATTTTCTCTAGGTCTAACTCATTTTGCAATTTCCCCATATAATTAGCCATCAATTCGGGAAATAAGGTTTCTAATTCCTTCAAAAACACAGATTTTAGCTGATTAATGGTCTTGTCACCAATAAACATACTTATCATGGGCATTTCTTCCGCTAGTCTAACTCGGAGAAATTGGTCAATATGGCCCTCTACAAAGGGCATCATCAACTCAATATTCTTTGGGTTGGACAATTTTTTCTCAATATCCTCAAAGCTTAATAATTCTTCAGCTACCAATTTGCCCAGTTTTTCTGCAAATTGTTTTTGACGTTTTGGGAAGATTCCATGGAACTTAATGCCCAGAATATAGGTAGGTTCCTTTGGATGAAACAACATCTTGATGGCAATCCAGTTGGTAAACCAGCCAATAAATGCCGAGATAATAGGGATAGATAATATTGCTATAGACATGTCTTATAATATAAAACCCTATAAGTACAACCTTATAGGGTTTTGGGAGAACGATGGGTCTCGAACCCACGGCCTACAGTGCCACAAACTGTCGCTCTAACCTACTGAGCTACGCCCTCCGGGTTTTTGGGAACTTCCGTTTCCAAAGGATTGCAAAAATAGGGTAATTAGGCATTTGTTGAAAGGCATTTTTGATTTTTTTTAAAGCTTTCTGGAAAAACCTTTGTTAATTACTATAAAAGGTAAAGTCTAAAAGGGTTTTTCAGTTATTTTTGAAATAAGTCATGCAAAAATTTAAGCAATTTATGAAGAGTAGAAAAGGCCTTGTGTTATCCGCAATAGTATTATTTGCTGCACTGTTCTTTGCGTTCAAAGGCATAGAATATGGTAAATCTGATATTAACATTACCCTTAGACAAAGATTGATAGCAGCCATTGGTTCGTTGTTGGAGCAGGAACATTATAGCCCCAAACCTATTAATGATGCCTTTTCTAAAGAAGTCTATAAAAAATATCTGAATGATTTGGATGGAGAAAAAATACTTTTCTTACAATCTGATATCAACGGTTTTAAAAAGTTTGAAACTACCATTGATGATGAAATTCATGGTTCCCCCATTCTTTTTGCACCAACGGTAAGTACCGTTTTTGATAAGCGTATTCCAGAATTGATTGGCATGTACAAAGAAATTTTGTCACAACCATTTGATTTTGCCACTGAAGAGACGGCCCTATTAGACGGAGATAAAATGGATTTTGCCAAAGATGAGAAAGAGCGCAAAGACCGATTCCGCAAGTTGTTGAAATTTTTGACTTTAGAGCGATATGTAGATTTACAAGAAATTCGTGAAAAAAACAAAGACACCAAAGATTTTGTGGCTAAAGCCGATACGGCATTGGAAAAAGAAGCGCGATTGAAAGTGATGAAAATCATGGACAAAAAATATGATCGCATCAAGGGGACCTTTAATGAAGACCAAAGATTCAATGCGTTCTTAAATACCATCACCGGTTTGATGGATCCACACACGGATTATTTTCCACCCATAGAAAAAAGGGCTTTTGATGAAGAAATGAGTAGGAGGTTCTATGGTATTGGCGCACAATTGCGTGAGGACGATGCGGGTATTAAAATAGCTAGTGTACAAACAGGCGGCGCAGCTTGGAAAACAGGTGAAGTTGTTGCCAATGATGTAATTGTAAAAGTGGCGCAGGGTAAAGAAGAGCCGGTTGATGTTACTGGTTTTGCAACAGAAGATGCAGTTAAATTAATTAGAGGTAATAAAGGTACTGAAGTACGATTGACCTTGAAAAAATTAGACGGAAGTTTTAAAGTAGTTTCCATTATTAGAGAAGAAGTCTCTTTAGACGAAGCATTGGTTAGGGGAGCGGTAATACAAAATGGAGCTGATAAGATTGGATACATTTATTTACCAGAATTCTATGCCGATTTTGAAAGAGAAGACGGAAGCCGATGTTCTGAAGACGTTGCCAAAGAAGTAGAAAAACTAAAGGCAGAAAATGTAAAAGGTATTGTGTTAGATATCCGTAATAATGGTGGTGGTTCCTTATACGAAGTAGTTCAAATGGTTGGTCTTTTTATAAACCAGGGACCCGTTGTACAAGTTCGTGATAAAGAAGGAAAATCTAGTGCCTTGAATGACAAAAATGCGGGTGCTATTTATGATGGTCCATTGGCCGTGATGGTCAATGAACTTAGTGCTTCAGCCAGTGAAATCTTTGCAGCAGCTATTCAAGATTATAAGCGAGGTATTATTATTGGCAGCAGTTCCACTTATGGAAAAGGCACGGTTCAAAAAACGGTTCCTTTTGGTAAGCCTATTGACTTTAGCAGTGGTAGAACGGAATATGGCGCGGTAAAATTGACTTTCCAAAAATACTATCGAATTAATGGTGGATCTGTTCAACTAAAAGGGGTAACACCTGATGTGGTTTTACCTGATGCGTATGAATTTTATAAAATTCGTGAAAAAGACAATGCGGCTTCTTTACCATGGGATGAAATTACCAAAGTCAGTTATGACACTTGGAACAAGGCTGATTTTACCAGCGTTGTAAAAAATGAGAATGACAAGATTGCTCAGAACAAATCATTGAATCTATTGCGTGAAAACCTTTCTTGGTTGAGTAAAAATGCAGAAATGCCTGTAAACTTGAATTTGCAGAAATACAAAGACATGCAAAAACAAATCAAGGCAACAGTGAGTCAAAACAATTCGCTATTAAAAATCAAGGAAGAGATGGCCGTTGAAGCAATTAAAGTTGACCATGATAAGTTTTATAATAACCCTGATAAAGTAAAGGGAGAACGGTATCAGGCTTGGTTAAAGTCTATTAAAACAGACATGTATGTTGATGAAACCGTAAAGATGGTGATCAGCTTGATTAATACTCAAACAGCTACCGTTTTAAAATAATTGAACTAGTACCAAACGATTGATATTAGATGGAAAATGAAAAGAATTGGTATGCCTTATATACCAAACCCAGGTGGGAAAAGAAAATTGATTCGGTATTAATTAAGCTGGGAATAGAGTCTTGGTGCCCATTGAACAAAGTTGAAAGGCAATGGAGCGATAGAAAAAAAGTGGTAGAAGAACCCTTATTCAAGTCTTATATTTTTGTGCGAATTAATTTACTAGATAGAGTAAAGGTCTTGAGCGTTGATGGAATCCTCAATTTTGTTCATTATGTTAAAAAGCCAGCGGTGATTAGAGATGAAGAAATCAACATGATCAAACATTATCTCTCTGAAAAAGACGCCGTTATTTCTTTGATTGCCAAAGAAGGTTTTGAGGAATCCACCAAGGTTTGTGTAAAACATGGTGTGTTTATGGGTAAGGAGGGTACGGTATTAAAGAATGCCAAAAAGAAAATTTTTGTCAAACTAGAAAGCTTGGGTCAAGTAATGGTAGTGGAATTTCCTGCTGAATATCTAGAACCAATGTATTAATTATTGAACAGTCCAGTCTACTATTTGGTTGGCCCATTCTGCTCTGTAAGGAGTTGTAATGCGTAAATAATTGTCCGTGTAACCTTCCATCATCCCGTTTTTTTCAAATTTTTCAAACAGGACCTTTCTATTGCTTTGATAGTGTTGTTCTGTAAAGTATTGTAACTTTTGATAAGATAGGTTACGCAATACTTTGTTTCGTTCATTACGTATATGAATGGGAATTACTGGTTCAATTTCTAAGGCCTTAGTTTGATCCCTTTCTGAATAAGTAAATACGTGTAAATAAGAAACGTCTAATGCATGCAAGAAATCAAAGGTTTCTTGAAAATGAGCATTGGTTTCACCTGGAAATCCCACAATTACATCTACGCCAATGGCACAATGGGGCATGCGTTCTTTGATTCTTTCTACGCGCTCTTGGTATAATTCTTTTTTATACCTCCTGCGCATCAATTTCAAAATCTCATTGCTGCCACTTTGCAAGGGAATATGAAAATGCGGCATGAATTTTTTACTTTCTGCCACCCAGTCAATGATACTATTGGTCAGCAGGTTGGGTTCTATAGATGAAATTCTATATCGTTCAATCCCCTCCACTTCATCCAATGCACGAATCAGGGTTTCAAAGTTCTCCTCATATTTTAAATCGCCGTTAGGCCCCTTGCCAAAGTCTCCTAGATTCACCCCTGTCAAAACAATTTCTTTTACCCCATCCGCTGCCAATTGCTGGGCATTCTTAACCACATTGGCAACATTGTCACTGCGGCTCTTGCCCCTTGCCATTGGGATGGTGCAAAAAGAGCAATTGTAATCGCAACCATCCTGCACTTTTAAAAAGGAGCGGGTACGGTCATTCATAGAAAAAGAAGCATTAAACCCTGTAACTTCTTCAATATCGCAGGAGCAAACCTTGCCAGAATCTCCCTTGGTCAATTCGCTAATATGCTGAATGATATTAAATTTCTCTCCAGCCCCAAGTACCAAATCAACGCCTGGAATGTCTGCAATTTCCTGCGGTTTCAATTGGGCATAACAACCGGTAATCACCACAAAACTTTCGGGAGATTTGCGCTGAATCCTACGAACCAATTGCCTGCATTCCTTGTCAGCATTGTCTGTAACGGAGCAAGTGTTGATTACATATACATCGGCTAGGTCTTCAAAAAAGTCCTTTTTCTCAAACCCGCCATTTTCCATTAATCTAGAAAGGGTGGAGGTTTCGGAGAAATTTAATTTGCACCCTAGGGTGTGAAAGGCCACCGAACGCTTCTTTTCCATAGAGCCGCAAAGATAACAAGCCAAAGTCAAAATGCTGTAAATTGGCAGTTTCAAAGTAGTTTAAACAAGATTTTATAAAAGCCGCCCCCTCTAAGGGATTGATTTTTTGGCCTTTTTGCCTTTTGAGCTGAAAAAATGTCAAGAACTACTTGATCCCAAAAAGGTCTAGGGAATTGCCAATGATAGCCACTTGTTTCAAACCAAGGTCTAAGATTTTCTTAAATATCATAAAAGAGGGTGTCAGTTTTTCCATTTTAGGATTATTAAGGTATGTTTGCCAGTCTTAAAAAACCAAAACCGTATGCAATTTAATCGGATCAATAACATTGTTGGTTGGGTAGTGGCTTTTGTAGCCTGTACCGTGTATATCATGACCGCCGAAGCGGGTGGAAGCTTTTGGGATTGTGGTGAGTTTGTGAGTAGTTGTTTTAAACTACAGATTCCACATCCTCCAGGAGCCCCTTTGTTTGTAATCTTGGGTAGGGTATTCATTGTACTATTTGGTGATAATCCCCTTACTGCTGCAAAAGCGGTGAATGTAATGAGTGCACTAGCAAGTGGTTTTACTATTCTTTTCTTGTTTTGGACCATCACTCATTTTGCCCGCAAAATTGTGCAGGTAAAAACAACTGATACCTTAAGTAGTTACCAAATCTGGTCCATTATGGGTGCAGGTGTGGTAGGTGCTTTGGCATATACCTTCTCCGATTCTTTTTGGTATAGTGCAGTAGAAGGTGAAGTATATGCTTTGTCTAGTTTCTTTACTGCCATAGTATTTTGGGCCATTCTTAAATGGGAGAACCACGCAGAGCAAGAAGGGGCAGACAAATGGATTGTCTTTATCTTTTTTATGATGGGCTTGTCCATTGGGGTGCACTTGTTGAACCTATTAACCATTCCAGCCATTGTGATGGTGTACTATTTTAAAAAGAAAGACAGTTTCAATTACGCCAATTTGCGTAAGTGGTTTTTACGCATTATTGCCATTGGCGGAGCCTTGGCCTTTATAGGTGCATTGGTGGCTGCTAACGGAGAAGTAAATGAAGACCGTGGCCTAACCATGGATGCCACATTGGGTGGCTTGATGATTTTTGGAACTTTGGCGGCTATTGGTTTACTGTTCTTGGTTGAAAATTGGAAAAAAGACCAGAAAGCACATTACGGTGGCATTTATATATTCTTTGTGATTGGTTGTGTTGTTACTGGAATCATTCAAGTTGGCGTAATTCAATATACGGTGAAATTAGCGGGCAGTTTTGACCGTTGGTTTGTTAATGGAATGGGGCTTCCTTTCTTTAGTGGGTTTATCACATTCTTTGTATTACTGGCTGCTTTGATTGGTTATGGCTTAAACTATGCTGCCAAAAAGAACTGGGCCTATTTGCGCATCAGTCTCTGGTCTTTGGCATTTATGCTGATTGGTTATAGTACTTATGTAACAACCATGATTAGGAGTAATGCTAACCCTTCTGTTGATATGTACAACGTAGACAATCCCATGAGTTTGGTGGGTTATTTAGGAAGGGAACAGTATGGAGATTTTCCTTTGGTCTATGGTCAAAAGTTTAATGCACAACCAGTTGATGTGAAAAACGGCTCTATGAAATATGAGAAAGCCCGTGATAAATACATTGAAATTGGACCTGATAGAAAATACTTGTATCAAGCAGAAGACAAAATGGTTTTCCCAAGGGTATGGGATGCTAGTAATGATCAAAACCATGCGGACTATTATGCCTATTTCTTAAATATTAATCGTTTAAAAGACGGGGGATATGATCGTTCTCCAACACAGGCAGATAACGTAAAATTCTTAGTTGGTTACCAGTTCTATTGGATGTATTTCCGCTATTTTATGTGGAATTTCTCCGGTAAGCAAAATGACGTTCAGGGAATGTTCATAGGAAATATCCGAGATGGTAACTGGATTACTGGCATCTCATTAATTGATAATATGCTTTATGGCGATCAGTCTTTGATGCCCGATAGTATGAAGAACAATAAAGCCAATAACAAATTGTTTTTATTGCCCTTTATTCTTGGTTTAATTGGATTATTCTATCAATTTAAACAACGCGGTGACGACGGTGTGGTCAACTTCTTAATGTTCTTCTTTACCGGGTTTGCCATTGTTATTTATTTGAACCAAGCAGGGTACCAGCCTCGTGAACGTGACTATGCTTATGTAGGATCCTTCTATGCATTTGCTGTTTGGATTGGACTTGGCGTTTTAAAAGTGCGTGACTGGTTCTCTTCTAAACTTTCTCAGCAAGTTGCAGCAATAGCGGCTACGGTGCTTTGTTTCTTTGCAGTTCCTTCTTTAATGGCGCAGCAGGAATGGGATGACCATGACCGCAGTCAAAAAGTATTGTCTCGTGACCTTGCTAAAGATTATTTAGAAAGTTGTGCGCCCAATGCCATCCTTTTCTCTTTTGGTGATAATGATACCTACCCACTTTGGTATGCTCAAGAAGTAGAAGGCATTCGCCCTGATATTCGCGTGATCAATTACAGTCTATTGGGTATTGACTGGTATATTAATCAGTTGCGTTATAAAGTAAACCAGAGCGATAGCATTGATGTGATCTGGTCTCCTGAACAAATTGAAGCAGGTAAGCGTGATTATATAGTGTACTCACCAAGACCCAATATTCCGGAAGACCGTTATTATGACCTTTATGACGTGATGAAGAATTATGTGGGTAGTGATGACGCAGACAAACTAGACAATAGCCGTGGTTCAGAACCGCTAAACAGTTTCCCTGTTAGAAAGTTTGCAGTACCTGTTGACAAGGATTTTGTGTTAAAAAACAAAGTAGCCAACGCTACCGATAGCATTGTTGGAGAAATGCGTTTTGATATACCTAAGGGTTCATTAATGAAGAATGACTTAGCGGTATTAAATATTATTGCGGCTAACAAATGGAATCGTCCTATTTATTTTACCAATCCTGGTGTTGATCTTGGATTTGACCAATTCTTGAGAAGAGATGGTTTGAGTTTTAGATTGGTGCCGGTACAAAATAGTAGGGTGAATACAGATTGGATGCTGTCTAAGGCCTTGAATAATTTTGCTTTTGGTAATGCCAATGTAAAAGGTGTTTATTTTGATGAAGAAAACCGTAGACACTTAAATACCATTAGAAATGCGTATGCTGAATTAGCCATTGACCTATCTGCCAAAAACAGAAAAGAAGAAGCTAAGAAAGCCTTGCAATTGGTTGATAAGATGATGCTGGATGAAAATTTCTCTTATGGAATGGTTAGCCGCGGAAATATGCATAACAAGAATTCATTGCTATTCTTAGAAGCGTGTTTAATGGCAGGCGATACTACGCTAGCTAATAAAGTGGCAGCTTCCGTTAAAAAAGATTTGCAACAGCAAGTGAAGTTTTACAATGGTCTATCTGGAGATAAAGTAGAACAAATGGCTGACGAAAAAAGAATGGCTGAAAGCTATTTACAAGGATTGGAGCAGATTCAAACCATTTATAATCCAAGGATTCAGATTCCTGGTAAAATGATGGCGGCCGATTCGGTGAACAAGTAATAAGTCAAAAGTTAAAAAAATAAAAAGTTTTAAATAATTGGTCAAAAAAAATAAATGATTTTACAAGATGCCTGGATAGAAGTCCGGGCATCTTTTTTTAGAACTTATTCTTTAATTCCTTGTTGTACCTTACACTAGTTTCCAATTCTTTTGTAGATTCCCATTATGATAGGACATCGTTTTCTTCAGTTTCAACCCAATCAAGGTGCTGGCACCAAGTTTGAGCAATTGCTTGACATATTTACGCAATTGCTCACACATACCAATGGGGATGCTACGGAAGCCCTTTCTTGGTTAAATGAACTTGACAGACAGTACCATTTAACGGATAAGGATTATGGCATGGGCGATTTTATTGAGGACCTAAAAGAAAACGGTTATCTCAAAGAAAATCCTCAGGACGGTAGCTTTAAAATCACTGGTAAATCTGAGCAGACCATTAGAAAAAAAAGTCTGGAAGAGATTTTTGGTAAGCTAAAAAAAGCCAAACAGGGAAGTCATCAAACCAATAAACAGGGCAGGGGAGATGAGCTAACCCCCGATACCAGACCCTTTCAGTTTGGAGATTCTTTGGAACAAATTGATTTTACTGAAAGCATTAGAAATGCTCAGATTAACCATGGGGTAGAAAATTTTTCTATGCGGGAAGATGATTTGCAAATTCGTGAATCAGACTTTAAAACCCAGACTTCAACCGTGTTGATGATTGACATTTCTCACTCCATGATTTTATATGGAGAGGATAGGATTACGCCTGCCAAAAAAGTGGCCATGGCACTAAGTGAACTTATTACTACCCGTTATCCCAAAGACACATTAGACATTGTGGTTTTTGGCAATGATGCTTGGAGTATTGAAATCAAAGACCTGCCTTATTTACAAGTAGGTCCTTATCATACTAATACGGTTGCGGGTTTGGAATTGGCCATGGATTTATTACGAAAACAAAAGAATCCCAACAAACAGATCTTTATGATCACAGATGGTAAGCCCACTTGTTTGAAAATTGGTAAAAAGTATTATAAAAATAGTTTTGGTTTAGATCGCAAAGTAGTCAACAGGTGTATTAACCTAGCGGCACAATGCAAGAAATTGAAAATACCCATCACCACATTCATGATAGCTTCTGACCCTTATCTTCAGAGCTTTGTTCAGGAGTTCACAGAGACCAACAATGGCAAAGCATTTTTTGCGTCCTTAGACAAATTAGGCGCATTTCTGTTCAAGGATTTTGAAAGTGGCAAAAATAAAACCGTTTATTAACATTAGCACATGAGCAAGCAAAACATTCAGACTTTAGGAGAATTGATAAAAAGTGGTTACCATTCTAAAACCGTAAAAGAAGAAATCAGAGAAAACTTGATTTTGAAAATGCAGTCAAAAGAGAACCCTTTTGAAGGTATTATGGGTTATGAAGACACGGTGATTCCAGATACGGAAAGGGCGCTACTGAGCCGTCATAATATTCTTTATCTAGGACTAAGAGGGCAGGCTAAAACCAGAATGGCTAGACAGATGGTGGAATTGTTAGACGAGTGGGTGCCTACCATTGCTGGCTCTGAAATAAACGATGATCCTTTGAATCCCCTGAGCAAATATTCACGCGACTTGATTGCCAAATTGGGAGACGATACGCCCATTCATTGGGTCAATAGGCATGAACGCTATGGTGAAAAATTGGCTACCCCTGATGTAAGTGTGGCTGATTTAATCGGTGACATTGATCCCATTAAAGCGGCCAATATGAAATTGAGTTTTTCTGATGAAGAAGTCATTCATTACGGGATTATTCCAAGAAGTAATCGAGGCATTTTTGTGATTAATGAATTACCTGATTTGCAAGCTAGGATTCAAGTAGCACTGTTCAATATTTTACAGGAAGGAGACATTCAAATTCGTGGATTTAAATTGAGGATGCCCTTAGACATTTTGTTTGTATTCACCGCTAATCCGGAAGATTATACCAATCGCGGTAGCATAGTAACGCCTTTGAAAGATAGAATAGAAAGTCAGATTCTGACCCATTATCCCAAAACCATTGAAACTTCTTTGGCTATTACTGAACAGGAAGCAAACTTATTGCCTATTCAAACGGAAAGGGTATCTATTAGTGATTTGTTGAAACGATTGGTTGAACAAATTGCATTTGAAGCTAGAAATAATGAGTATGTAGATAAGAAAAGTGGGGTAAGTGCTAGGCTTACTATTGCGGCATATGAGAATGCCATTAGTGCAGCTGAGAGAAGGGCCATTATTCATGGACAGGCTCATACACAGGTTTGGATTTCTGATTTGCAGGGCATTATTCCAGCTATTACTGGAAAGATTGAATTGGTGTATGAAGGCGAACAGGAAGGTCCTTATCAAGTGGCAGTTCAGTTATTAGATAAATCTATTCGTTCTCAATTTGTACAGTATTTTCCCAATCCTGATCAATTAAAAAAGAAACGAGCCACAGGAAAGAAATCAGTAGAAGAGAAAGAACCTGAAAATCCCTTTAAATCTATTATTCGTTGGTTTGATGCTGGTAAACAGGTAGACCTGCTTTTAGACATGAAGGACGATGCTAAAATTGCTGCATTATACCAAGTTGATGGTTTATATGGCATAGTTAAAAAACATTTTCCGCAGGCCAATGAAAACGAAAATGCATTACTTATGGAATTTGTCTTACACGGATTAGCGGCTTATTCTATGATCAGTAAGCGTAATATTGATGGTAAAATTGAATTCAAAGATTTAATGGGTAGCATGATGAACCTTGGGCAATTTGACTTGAACGAGGAGGAAGATGAATACCAGGGATAGCTAGGCTATCTAATTAACATACCCAGCTTAACTCCAAAAGAAAAAGATAGTCCAGGACTGTTACCTAGTCTGGTATTGGCATAATTGTAGGCTGCTGTTGCTTTACTATTGGTATAGCTATTGCTTTCTAGTTTGTTGTCAAACCCGTAGCCTAATCCCCAATAACCGTCTATCAATACTTTATTACCAAATACCCATTGTTTCCCAAATTCTAGGTGCAATGCCCCAAAGTTTACTTGTTGTTTTTCTATGGCATATTGACTACTGGCTTTGTACGCAATTCTATTTTCACTATAGGATCCAAGATAAATAACTGGTTTTAAATATGCCCCCTGCATGATATGGGTAAATCTGGTTCTTCCAAATAGAAAGTCTGGAAGTTTACTAAACTTGTATCCACCGCTAACAAAAACGCCAAATTGGTTCTTTTGGGTTTCATTAATGCTGCTGGCATAATTATAGTCTAGTAGGTTGTTTTTACCTAATCCAATGATTCCTAAGGATAATTCATAGGATTGTCCAACTGAAACTTGTTTCTCAAAACTGAACTCAGAATAACCGATTAGCGGTGAGAAAAAATTCAGTTTAATGGCTTTTGTTAATTGGCCTGGATAATTGTCCCTGTTTTTTAAATCATCATTGGCATTGAAGATTTCTTTTTTGCCATTTTCATAAATAATCATTTGAACCAATTCTTTACTAATGCTGTACAAAGGACCTTGTAAATTATCTTGGTGATAATACTTGATCTCTGAAAGTCCTATTTCTGTGATTTTGCCACTAATTTTTTGGCCATCTTTTTTTATAATCTGGTCTTGAGCAAAGGAGGATAGGCTAATTAGAATAGCTATTAATATAGGAAAAACTAGTTTCATTTCAATTATTTATAAAAAGACAAAGCAGCAAGAAATCTTGCTGCTTTGAAAATAAGATTCATCAAAAAATGACAATTGAATTACTTTCTGAGCTTGATTTCTGTATCAAGTTCTTTAACCATTTCAGTAGTGAATTTTTTACTGGCTTTTGCAATACTCTCTGGATCTACGGCTTTTGTTTGTATAGACATCAGTAATTCCTGACTTTGTGTGTCATATAAGTTGCTTTCTAGATAGATGGTTTTCTTTTCAACAGTGTAGCCAGGATTGTAACTAGACATGCCTGTACTCATAACAACGCCTGGTCCCATCATACCCAAACCAGAACCCCAGTAATTGCCATAATAAGAACCAAAATTGCCATAATAGCCATAACTGCCCACTGGATTATAGTAAGACTGTGACGCTTGTACATAATGACTTTCTGTTCTAATATCTTTTACCGCAACCGTAAATATAGTTTCCAATTTTAATTCCTTAACCTTTGCTAGAATGGCGTCTACTGGAAAATTTTTCCCCACATTCATTGGTCCTAATGCTTCAATACTGGTAACGGTTTTTAGCCCTCTTTTTTCTGCAGCTGCTTTTAAATCTGTTTCAAGCAGATTGCGGGCATTTAAGTCTTGGGTCAGGACCATGATAAACAAACTGCGTTTTTTACCCAATACTTCTGTGTCTTTTTTAACCCAGAATCCAATCACGGACATGGAAGAAGATTTACAGGCTTCAAACAATACAATCATACTGCATAGAGCAAGTATCAATTTCATTTTTTTCATGTGATGGGTTTACTAGTGATGGCTTTTGTTAGTTAAACTAGATCATTTCTTTTAGTTTCTCAACTACATGATCTATTTCTTGGATGGTATTGTGTTTGCAAAAAGAAAATCTTACAGTTACTTGGTTGGGATTAGCATTAATGGCCCTAATTACGTGTGAGCCTTGATCTGCTCCAGAAGTACAAGCACTTCCACCACTAGCACAAATATGGTTGATATCCATATTGAAAAGGATCATTTCACTTTTTTCTGTTTTTGGAAAACTCACACTTAATACGGCATATAAGGATTTACCTGTTCTATCCCCATTAAAGCTACAATCCGGTATGGCTTTTTGTAAAGCTTCAGCCATATATTCCTTTAGTCCTTGAATATATTGACTGTCTTTTTCAAAATGATCAGTAGCCAACTCAAGTGCTTTTGCAAACCCGATAATACCATAAACGTTTTCAGTGCCCGCACGCATATTGCGTTCTTGAGCACCTCCATTGATCAATGGTTTAATTTTGACATGCTCATTTATATAGAGTATGCCTACCCCTTTAGGTCCATGGAATTTGTGCCCCGCGCCTGTTATAAAATGTATGGGTGTATTTCTTAAGTCAAATGGAAAATGACCAACTGTTTGAACGGTATCGCTATGGAAAATGGCTCCATATTCTTTGCAGAGGTTACCAACAGTATGTATATCCAATATATTTCCTATTTCATTATTGGCATGCATTAAAGTAACCAAACATTTCTCCTTGCTTTCTTTTAACAACAATTCAAGATCCGCTAAGTCAATATGACCATTGTCCAATAACTTAACATAGCTCAAAGCGGCTTCCCCATTTTTATGCAAATACTCTACAGTATGGGTGGTTGCGTGGTGTTCAATGATAGAAGAGATAATATGTTTACAACCTAGGTCTCTTACAGCAGCTGTGATAGCGGTATTGCTACTTTCTGTTCCCCCACTAGTAAAAAAGATTTCTGCTGGATGTGCATTTAAAATTTTTGCAACTGTTTTTCTTGCATTTTCAATACCCATTCTACATTCCCTTCCATAACTGTAAATAGAGGAGGGGTTTCCAAAATTAGTAGTTAAATATGGCATCATGGCTTCCAGCACAGCTGGATCAAGTGCGGTAGTTGCGGCATTATCCAAGTAGATTCTTTCCATGGTCTTGCTTTACTGAGATTCGTTAATATCCTGCATCAAACGCATGGCAATATTTGCGGCGGTTGTTTGAAAATTACTTTCAGCATAAATTCGGATGATGGGCTCTGTGTTGCTTGGACGCAGGTGTACCCAATCATTATCAAATTCAATCTTTAATCCATCAATGGTATTAATGGGTTGTTTTTTATATTTTTTTTGAATCAGTGTAAAGATTTTTTTCAAATCTGTTCCCGGATTCAATTCAATTTTATTTTTGCTAATAAAGTAATCAGGATAGCTGTTGCGCAATTGTTTCACGGTTTTCTTTTCATGAGCCAAATGCGTTAGAAATAGGGCAATGCCAATTAAAGCATCCCTACCATAGTGTAGATCGGGAACTATAATTCCACCGTTTCCTTCTCCTCCTATTACGGCATTAGATTCCTTCATCATATTTACCACATTCACTTCTCCAACGGCACTGGGAAAATATTGACCACCGTTTTTTTCTGTAATATCTCTTAGCGCCCTAGTGCTAGATAAATTACTTACGGTATTGCCTTTTCTGTGTTTTAAAATATAATCAGCAACTGCTACCAGTGTATATTCTTCTCCAAATAAGGAGCCGTCTTCACAAACAAAACAAAGCCTATCTACGTCAGGATCCACCGCAATTCCCATATGGGCTTTTTGCTTGTTCACTTCATTACACAATTGATTCAAGTGTTCCGGTAATGGTTCTGGATTATGGGCAAATTGACCATTCACTTCTCCATTCAATACCACAATATCTTCTACACCCAAAGCCTTTAATAATTGAGGAACTGCGGTAGCCCCGGTACTATTAATGGCGTCTACAACAATTTTAAATCCTGCTTGCTTAATTGCAGCAACATCTACCAAAGGATAATCAACCACCATTTGAATATGCTTTTCTAAAGCAGTTTCATTGGTTGAATAAGAACCAAGATTGTCAACATCAGCAAAAACAAATTGATCGGCTGCAGCAATCTCTAAAATTTTAGCCCCTTCCTCACCGCTTATAAATTCTCCCTTGTTATTTAACAATTTTAGCGCATTCCATTCTTTGGGATTGTGACTAGCTGTAAGGATAATGCCTCCAGCTGCTTGTTCAAAAACCACGGCCATTTCAACGGTAGGAGTGGTGCTTAAACCAAGGTCTACAACATCTATGCCCAATGCATTTAAGGTACTTACAACAATTCTTTGAACCAGTTCACCACTAATTCTACCATCTCTACCAATTACCACTTTTTTACGTATACTGGAACCATCATTTAAGGATTCTTTTAACCAAGATCCATAGGCTGCGGTAAACCTAACTACGTCTAGTGGACTCAAATTGTCACCCGGAATGCCACCAATAGTGCCCCTAATACCTGAAATACTCTTAATCAATGCCATTCATTACCTGTTTTTAGAGCTGCAAACATAATTCAAATTTTTTATTTGATTCTCCTGCCTATTTTTGCGGCACAAACCCTTATATGCCCAAGACCTGGTTCAAAGATTGGTTCAATTCTCATTATTATCATTTGTTGTACCAACACCGTGATGAACAGGAAGCATTGGATTTCATACAACTACTTATTACACATCTCAAACCAAAAGATCAAGCAAGCATGTTAGACGTGGCTTGTGGTAAGGGAAGGCATAGCAAGGCGCTTGCCGATATGGGCTATGAGGCAACGGGCATTGACCTTTCTGAAGAGTCTATCCAAGAGGCAAAATTAGATGAGTCAGACCAATTGCATTTTTATCAACACGATATGCGATTGCCCTTTTGGATTAACTATTTTGATTTTGCTTTTAACTTTTTTACCAGCTTTGGTTATTTTAGGACCAAGAGAGAGCATGACAATGCCATTAGAACCATTGCACAAAGTTTGAAACCCGGTGGTATTTTTGTGATTGATTACTTAAACGTGCGTTACGCTGAAAAAAATCAACAGCCTACACACAGTGTTCAAATAGAAGATGTGACATTTCATATTAGTAAATGGAATGATGAGGGGCATTTTTATAAGCAGATTCAAATTACAGATACTTCCAATCAATCCCTAAAGCATTTATATACTGAGAAAGTAGCCAAATTCACCTTGGGTGATTTCACAGAAATGCTCTCTTATCAGGGATTACAAGTATTAGAAGTATTTGGAGACTATCAATTGGGTAATTACCATTTACAAGATTCTCCTAGATTAATACTGGTTGCCAGAAAAAACGCTATTAAATAGTGCAATAAAGCTTTTTTGGAAACATTTTTCCAGTTGGGTTAGGAACAAATTCCTTCCTTTATCTTTACAAGATGGTAGTGGACCGTATATTCTTAATAGGAATTCCCTCAAAAATTTGGACATGGCTGGATGCCATTGATAGGCAATTGTTTCTATTGGTCAATGGTGCTTGGAACCATCCTTGGTTAGACGCCATGTTACCTATTTGGCGAGAAGCCAATACTTGGCTGCCCCTATATCTATTTCTGATCTTATTTGTGGTGATTAATTTTCCTACAAAAGCTTTTTCTTGGATACTTATGGCAATTGTTACGTTTGCTATTTCTGACCAACTAAGTAGTAGTTTGTTCAAACCTTTTTTTGCTAGATTGCGCCCCTGTAATGAACCTGAATTGGTGGGCATGGTTCGATTATTATTGCCTAGTTGTGGCTCAGGATATAGTTTTACTTCTTCCCATGCTACCAATCATTTTGCTTTTAGCATTTTTGTATTTCTGACAATGGGTAGGGTGTTGGGAAAATGGAAATGGTTTTTTCTTTTTTGGGCGGCTTCCGTTGCCTATGCGCAGGTTTATGTTGGGGTGCATTATCCTTTTGATGTTCTATGCGGCGCAATTCTAGGAACCCTAATAGGTTGGGCAACCGCTACTATTTATCACCAACGTTTTCAATCATTGACCATAGTTTCACAAAACAGTTCCAAATGATCAGTAATCGATTGTATTATTCGGTATTGGGTTTGGCTTTTTTTACCTGTTTGGTAGGCATGTTTTCAATTCCACTAATGGATATTGATGCGTCACAATATGCCTCAATAAGTAGGGAATTATTAGAAGGAAAATCTTGGTTATGGTTCTATGATATGGGAGCAGATTATCTAGACAAGCCACCCATGTTGTTTTGGCTAAGCGCCTTGAGCTTAAAGGTCTTTGGAATCTATGACTGGGCGTATAGACTACCCTCATTTTTATTTGCCGTCTTAGCAGTTTATGCTACTCAGGCCTTGGCCTATCAATGGTATGGAAAAAATATCGCGCGTTTAAGCGCATTGGTTTTAGCTACCTGTCAAGCCTTTTTTCTAATTACCCATGATGTTAGAACAGATACCATGCTCATGGGCTGGGTAATTGTTAGTATTTGGCAATTAAGCGCCTGGTACCAAGATGGAAAATGGTTGAATTTTATTTTGGCCTTTATAGCTATTGCTGGGGGAATGATGACCAAGGGCCCCATTGCTTTAATGGTACCTATTGTTGCTTTCTTACCCCATTTTATGCTCAAAAGGGACTGGAAACAATTTTTTAGATGGGAATACTTGATGGGACTTGTCATCATTGCTATTTTATTGCTTCCAATGAGTGTTGGTTTGTACCAACAATTTGACCTGCATCCAGGCAAACTCATTAATGGAAGTCCCGTACAATCCGGACTTAGGTTCTATTATTGGACCCAGAGTTTTGGAAGGTATACCGGAGAAAATAGGTACCATGAAATGAGCTATTTTAGCTTTTTATTGGAAAACATGTTATGGAGCTTTCTGCCTTGGATTATTTTTTTCCTAGCCGGCTTGCTTTTCTCTATTTGGCAATTAGTACAATCCCGTTTTTGGTTAAATAAAAAAGCGGAGTGGATTAGCACCGGCGGATTTGTGTTTACCTACTGCATTTTAGCAAGGAGTCAGGCGCAATTGCCCCATTATATTTTTGTGGTTTTTCCTTTGGCAGCAATAGTAACAGCTGTATTTTTAGAGAAACTGTTTCTGACAAATCAATGGCCTAGGATTAGTAAAACCTTTCAATGGTTTCATATTGTCATTTTCTTGATTTTGTGGTTTGCCGTAATTGTGTTGATGCGCTATCCTTTTCCGGAGATTCCTATCTATGTTCCAATCCTAGCCATCATGGGACTTTTATTTTTTATCTGGTTGATTTTTAGGCATAAAAATTTCATGGGTAGTAGTTCCACATTAGTTGCGGCTTTTTATACGGTAATTGCAGTAAATCTATTTTTGAGTACCCAGTTTTATCCAAGATTATTAGAATTTCAAATGGGCAATACCGCCGCAGCATATATAAACAAAGCTGGCTTAGATAAAAATAAAATGGTGCTATATGGTGCTGGTGATAGTAGGGCCATGCATTTTTATGGAGATCATATTTTTAAACATAAATTTCAACGCGCAGAAATTATGGCTTCAGACATTCTACTAACCTCTACTGATAGCATATCTATTTTTCAAAAGGCATTTCCTGCTTCCAAAATTTTACACAAGGGCCCTAATTTTTCAGTAAGTATTCTAACAGCTCAATTTTTAAATCCAGCTACCAGGGAGCAAGAAGTTCCACAGTATGTTGTTCTAGATTTGGATGGGAAACCTTGATTTGCTGGCAATTCATTAGATTTGAACCATCACATGACAGAAGTATTCATCATTTTAGCGCTGATTTTGGTCAATGGTTTGTTTTCTATGGCTGAAATTGCCCTTGTTTCTGCTAGAAAAGCAAGGTTAGAAGCTCAGGCCCAAAAAGGGGATAAAGACGCAGCAAAAGCTTTAGCACTGGCCAATCACCCAGACAGTTTTTTATCAACCGTACAAATAGGCATTACCCTGATTGGTATCCTTACAGGTATTTATTCCGGGGATAGTTTTAAAACTCCCTTGCAATCAAGTCTTGCGCAGATTGATTTTGTAAAACCTTACAGTGGCACCGTTGCTACAGTGATTATCCTGATTGTAATTACTTTTTTATCTCTGGTCTTGGGTGAATTGGTACCCAAAAGACTTGGCTTGAGCAATCCAGAAGGTATTGCCAAAAAAGCTGCTGGTCCCATGCGTATTATCTCTTGGTTTACCTATCCCTTTGTTTGGTTATTAATGGGCGCTTCTAATTTGCTAGTGCGATTGATGAATGTAAAAACCAGTGAAAATCAGGTTACGGAAGAAGAGATCAAAGCCATCATTAGCGAGGGAACAGAGCATGGAGCCATTGAAGAAGCAGAACAAGAAATCATTGAACGCGTTTTTCATTTAGGCGATAGAAATATTACTTCTTTGATGACCCATAGAAGTGATATTGTATGGATTGATCAGCATAAATCGGTGGCTGAAATTAAATCCATGATGCAAGAAATAGTTCACTCTGTATACCCTGTTTGCGATGGTGAAATTGATAGAATAATGGGAGTGGTAGCAATCAAAGATTTTATTGTAGTAGCTGAAAACACAGGTGTTCAAGCCATCATGAAACCCGCTATGTATGTTCCAGAGAATAATACAGCGTATCAGGTTTTAGAGCAATTCAAGCAAACAAAGATTCATCACTGCTTTATAGTTGACGAATATGGTTCTATTTTAGGAATGATTACACTCAATGATATTCTGGAAGCCATTGTAGGAGATATTCCCCAACAAGAAGATGAAAGTTTTGATATTTTGGAGAGAGAAGACGGATCCTTCTTGGTAGATGCACAAATTCCTTTTTATGACTTTTTGAGTCATTTTGACAAAACAGAATGGATGATGGAAGGTGATCAAGACTTTGATACCCTTGCAGGGTTTATCATTCACGAATTACAAAGAATACCTGCAACAGGAGAAAAGCTTAGTTGGAAAGTCTTTGAATTTGAAGTCATTGATATGGATCACCACCGCATAGACAAAGTATTGGTGCAGACCCGATTAGACCCCGGAATGGACTAAAACTCAAAACTAGTGCTGTTTTTGGGATAGTCTAATTTAAAGCTTTTCTCCAGACCATTGGATTTTACATGAAAAATATTACTCTGTAGTGTTTGAAAGTCAAATAGAATTTGGCACTGCACCTCTAGTTTTTTCAATTGGTTCACTTTTGGTACTTCTGCATAAATCCAAACGCTTTCCATTTGAATTTCGTGGCCTAAGTAATGAATATTTGAAGCCTTTCCATTAATTTTTAGTTGAAGCTTTTGTTGGATATAGTTATTTATTTGCTTGTCCAATAATGCATTGTCTGTAGGATGGGCAATATCTACCTTGCTACTACTGTATTTTTGGAGGGTAGTTTCTAAATCCTGGGTAAAAATTCGGATACTGATTTCTGCAGTGGCTTCTTTTGTATTATGATTTATTTCTATAACAGAGATATAAAATGGGTGCAATAGGGCTATAAATGCCAAAGAAATCCATTGAAACATGCTATTTACCATTCAACATTCTTTTATTTACACTACAAATGTCATGATTAATTTGAAACATCGCTTATGAATGATTTTAAACTGTATTTAGAAACTGGTTTTCAGCATATTGCCAATTGGAATGGGCAAATTTCCTTCTGGTCTCAATTGGCTGGTTTAACCACCAGTGATCATGTGCTTTTTATGATTGCACTAACCATTCGATACCAATTTGCCGATTGGAAAAAGGTATTCATCTTGGTAACTGCATTTACTATTGGACATAGCATCACACTAGCTTTGAGCGTTTTAAATCTGGTCAGCTATTCGGTAAATTGGATAGAGTTTCTAATACCCCTGACAATTTTAATAACAGCCATTAGCAATTTATTTGTCAAAAAGTTTGTCTTTAAAACAAAATTTCCTCCCATCTATTTTATGGCTTTGTTTTTTGGATTGATTCATGGATTAGGGTTTAGCAGTTATTTAAAAAGCATGTTGGGAAAAGACCAGGGGATTTTAACCCAATTATTGGCTTTTAACCTAGGTTTAGAACTAGGACAAATTCTAATAGTTCTAGTAATCTTGATAGTTTCCTTTCTTTTTGTGGGCTTAATCAAGGTTAATAGAAGGGAATGGCTTTTATTTGTAAGTGCTGCTGTGTTTGCATTGGCTTTAAACATGGCACTAGATAGATTTCACAACGTAATACCACAATAAACCATACAATTATGAGAAAATTAGGTTTCATTGTTTTGATGATGGCGTTTGCCTCTTTAACGCAGGCGCAAAACATCATGAACAATCCAGGTTCCAATCACGGGAACAAGTTTGAGCAGTTGGGAACCATTCTTCCTACGCCCAATGAATATCGCACGGCAAGTGGAGCCCCAGGCCCAAAATATTGGCAGCAAAGAGTTGACTATAATATCAAATGCGAATTGGATGAACCCAATTTAACCTTGAAGGGTAGTGAAACTATTACCTATTACAATAACTCTCCAGATGTGTTAACCTATCTCTGGCTGCAATTGGATGAGAACGAGCATAGCAATATCAACAATGCAGGATACCAGAATTCATCCCAGATGGGCAGACAATTGTCAACCACTCAGGCAGATGCTATGATGGATGCAGCAAAGGATAATGGTTTGGGCGATGTAATTACCAAGTTAACCGATATTACAGGCAAGAACTTGAAATACAGCATCAACAAAACCATGATGCGTGTAGAACTACCCACTGCTTTAAAACCAGGTCAGAAATTTGTTTTTAACCTTAGTTGGAATTATAAAATCTCCAACCGTTCAACTGTTGGTGGAAGGGGTGGATATGAGTTTTTTCCAGAAGACGGCAACCATTTCTTTACCATGGCACAATGGTATCCTAGATTGGCTGTTTATAGTGATTTCCAAGGATGGCAGCACCACCAGTTTACTGGTAGGGGCGAGTTTGCCTTAACTTTTGGCAATTACAACGTGAGCATGACGGTTCCTGCTGATCATACCATACTTTCTACTGGAGAATGTCAAAACTATGGTCAAGTATTGTCTCCCGCTCAAATGACGCGATGGTCTCAAGCACAAAATTCAAAAGAACCGGTTGAAATTGTAACCCTTGATGAGGCTAAGAAAGCTGAAAAGCAAAAAAGCACTGCCAAGAAAACTTGGGTTTATAAAGCAGATAATGTGCGTGATTTTGCATGGACTTCTTCTAGAAAAATTATCTGGGATGCCATGCCTGCTTATGTAGAGGGAAAGAAAATCATGTGCATGAGTGGTTATCCAAAAGAAGCTTATGATTTGTATAGAAAGTTTTCTACCAAAGTAGTAGCCCATACCATTAAGTCTTATTCTAAATTCTCTATTCCTTATCCTTACCCAGTTGCTCAAAGTATTGAAGCTTCTAACGGTATGGAATATCCAATGATCTGTTTTAACAATGGTAGAACAGAAAAAGATGGCAGCTATAGTGAAGCCACCAAACAAGGCATGTTGGGTGTGATTATTCACGAAGTTGGCCACAATTTCTTCCCGATGATTGTTAATAGCGATGAGCGTCAATGGAGTTGGATGGACGAGGGGTTAAATTCATTTGTTGAATACTTGACCGAGGAATTATATGACAACAAATATCCTTCTAGAGGTAAAGGCGCCGCTTATACCATTGCTGATTATATGCGTTTGCCTAAGGATCAATTGGAGCCAATCATGACAAATAGTGAAAACATTGTCAACTTTGGCCCCAATGCCTATACCAAGCCAGCAACTGGTTTGAACATTTTGCGTGAAACCATTATGGGTAGGGAACTATTTGACTATAGTTTTAAAGAATATGCACGTCGTTGGGCATTCAAACATCCTCAACCTGCAGACTTGTTCCGTACCATGGAAGACGCAAGTGCGGAAGACTTAGATTGGTTCTGGAGAGGTTGGTTCTATGGTATTGATCCTTGCGATATTGCCATTGATACCGTTAAGCATGGTGTTTATGATCCCAATATGGCCGCACAAGGTGGATTTCAAGGTGGAAGAGGCGGTGGAGCCCCCATGAATGCTAGTGCCAATGGCATGATGTCTTTAGCCAAACCCATGTTGAATCCATTTGACGATATTTCTAAAATTAGAAATCGTCAAGACAAGAATATCATTTTCTTAACCGATGCCGATACTAGTCTAAGAGATTTTTACTGGCGTTATGCTAGAGGAATTGAACCTTATGATACTACCAAGTACAAAGTAACTCCTCCCAATATGACAGCAGAAGCAATGGATGATGCTGCTAAAGCCAAATATGCTAATGTAAATCTCTATGAAATTACCTTTAGCAATAAAGGGGGTTTGGTAATGCCCATTATTGTGGAATTTAGTTTTGAAGATGGAACCAAGCAAACAGAAAGAATTCCGGCACAAGTTTGGCGCTTGAATGAAAATAAAGTGACCAAGCTATTCTTGACCAATAAGAAAGCAGTAGGTATAAAATTGGATCCCATGCGTGAAACCGCAGATATCAATGAAAATAACAATACTTGGGGTATGGAAACAGTAGTACCTAGCAAGTTTGCCATTTTCAAGGCAAGACAGGGCGGTGGTCGTGGTCAGAGCACGGGTGTTAACCCCATGCAAAAAGCCATGGAAAAGAAGCATTAGTATTCCATTTAACAATTCTATTTTTTTGATTAAAGTCACTTGATTAATTTCAGGTGACTTTAATTTTTAAAACTATGCGTCCATTGAAATTATTCCTGATTTTGGCAGTATTGATTTGTTTCTCTGCAAGTGCTTCTGTAGATACCGTGCAGTTTTATAGTAATAGCCTGCACAAGCAAGTTAAATTTGTGGTCATTCAGCCCAAGAACAAAAACAAGCTGTTAATTCCTGCGGTATACTTGCTCCATGGATATGGGGGCAATCAACGCCAGTGGCCTCAAGCGGCTCCTCAGCTACAGCAGAAGGCGGAAGAGATGAACATGATCTTTGTTTGCCCAGATGGCGCCAATAGTTGGTATTTTGATAGCCCTATAGATTCCAGTATTAAATATGAGTCTTTTATTATCAAAGATTTGATTCCCTATGTTGACCAGCATTACCTAACCTTGCCTGATAAAAAGCATCGTGCCATTACAGGACTGAGTATGGGTGGTCATGGTGGACTGTACCTAGCTATTCGTAATCAAACTGTGTTTGGCGCAGCTGGAAGTATTTGTGGGGGTGTTGACTTTAGGCCATTTCCTAATAACTGGGAAATCAAAAAAGCCTTGGGCGATTATGCTAACAATAAGTCTGCTTGGGATGCTAACACCGTAATGGAAATGGTAGATGGATTAAAAAATAATTCTTTAAAACTGGTTTTTGATTGTGGTGTAGACGATTTCTTTTACCCAGTTAATAAGGCCTTGCACGAAAAATTGTTAAGGCTTAAAATAGACCATGATTATACAGAACGTCCTGGTGCACACAATACGGCTTATTGGAGTAATAGCATTGACTTTCAACTATTGTTATTCAAGAAATATTTTGATGCCAATGCCCTTTAGGGGTTAAAAGGACCTGAATAAATTTCCATCTTCCAATCCATCATTTTTATGAAAAATCGTGCAACAAGTTTTTTATTAAGTCTATTTGTCTTAGCTGTTTTCTATGGCAATGCTGCCAGTGTAGATAGTATTGAAGTGTATAGTCCTAAAATGAAGCGGTCTATTAAGACCATTGTCATTAAGCCCAATTTTAATAAAGAGTCGGCTAAACAATTCCCGGTTTTGTATTTGTTGCACGGCGCATTTGGTGCCTATAATAATTGGATATTGAAAGTGCCTCATATTAAAGCATTGGCAGATCAATATGGCATGATGGTAGTTTGCCCAGACGGAGGGTTTACCAGTTGGTATTTTGATAGCCCCGTAGACAGCAGCTATCAATATGAGACTTTTGTAGCAGAAGAATTACCCCAATATATAGACAGTCATTATCCTACTATTGCTAATAGAAAAGCTAGGGCTATTACAGGTTTGAGTATGGGAGGTCATGGGGCTATGTTTTTGTCCTTTAGACACGCCAATATTTTTGGGGCTTGTGGCAGCACCAGTGGGGCGCTTCATGTTTCTGTGATTACCCAAGGATATGGCGTAGAAAAAAGATTGGGAGATCCCATTATTAATAAGCAATATTGGAATGATTGGAGTGTACTCAATACCATTGAACACTATCCCAAAGATTCTCTGTCTATTTTAATTGATTGTGGAACAGAAGACAGGGTATTGGCCATGAATAGGGCAGTACACGATAAGCTGAATAAATTAAAAATCCCCCACGATTATATTGAAAGACCTGGTGAGCATAATTTTATTTATTGGAATAAATCCATAGATTATCACTTTGTATTTTTCAACCAATTTTTTGCTAAGGGAATAAAATAAAAATCAACCCCGGTTGCGCTATATGCCAGTGCAGTCAGTTCCTGGGTTGGTTGGATGGATTGTTGTGGGGTAGGGTAAAAAAGGTTGCTTTTGCCAAAGAAGGTTAATTGCCGGTTTTGCCATCCCTAACTTTCATTGTTTTCCCCTTGTTTTTCTTTTCAAAATCCTCCACTTCCTTTGGTTTGGGTTTGGTCACTGCTTTTTTGGGCTCCCCTCCAAGGGAATCGGGTCCGGTATTGTCTATTGATTTGACCAATGGTTCCGATTGATCTGTTTGTAGGTTGTCTAATACCCATTTTTCCGTGTGTGTAACCGTGCCATACATAGAATTGTAGTATTTCCAAACGCCGTGTTTTAAAGAACTACCATCTACTTTTACAATCACACGCTCATACTTATTAGGTATCATTGGGTCTGCTACATCAATAGTATCGTAGGCTTTGTTGGGATTACTAGCCCGCCAATTTTCTTCCCTTTCAATGCCATTGATGGAAAAGTATTGGCATTTTCCGTTTTTCAAACCCCAACGATAGGTTTCCACAGCCATAATATCGCCCATTAAATTAAAATTTCTCCAAACCCCTTCCTTTTTATCATTTTTGAAAATCCCTTCTTCCTCAAAACCCGGATTCCCTCTTAATGGTTCTATATGTACCGTCCATTTCCCTTGTTTGAATCCATTGAAATCTGTGCAATTCAACGTATCGCCATTGGCGGCAATTTTAAAGGTTTTACACTGGCCCAAGCCAAGATTATAAATTAAAAGGAGAAATGGTATTAGACAGTAGCGCATTATTGTTAAATTAGCCATTCAATTTACCAAAATTCTGCATCTCATGAGAAAAACAACTGTTATAGTTGGCTTATTGTTTGCTATTTGCGGACAAGCCCAGGTGAAACCCACTTCGGCAACAGATAGGTTAAAAGTGGTGGAACAACGCCAAGCACTTCAAAAAAAATCACTGGTTAACCAGTCTGGATTCCGCAATATTGGTCCTAGTGTCATGAGTGGAAGGGTAGTGGATATTGATGCCAATCCTACTGATCCTACTGAATTTTATCTTGCTTATGCATCTGGAGGTTTGTGGCATACAACCAATAATGGTCAAAGTTTCCAATCCATTTTTGATAGTACCGATATCTTAACCATTGGTGATATTGCTGTTAACTGGAAAACCAGAACTATCTGGGTGGGAACAGGAGAAGTAAATAGCAGTAGATCATCCTATGCTGGAATGGGTGTCTATAAATCCAATGACAATGGTAAACATTGGGATTGGATGGGCTTACCTGAAAGTCATCATATTGGAAAAATCCAATTGCACCCAACCGATCCCAATACTGTTTGGGTAGCGGCATTGGGGCATCTTTTTTCTTTTAACAAAGAAAGAGGCGTTTACAAAACAACAGATGCTGGAAAAACTTGGCAACAAGTTTTGGCAGTTGATGATAAAACTGGAGCAGTTGATCTAGAGATGAATCCAGCCAATCCCAATGAATTATATGCGGCTATGTGGTACAGAACCAGAACCGCTTCTAATTTTGAAGAAAGTGGTAAAACCAGTGGAATCTATAAAAGTAACGATGGCGGAAATAATTGGATACTAGTTTCTAAAGTAGGAAGTGGTTTCCCCAATGGGGATGGGGTTGGCAGGATTGGTCTAGCCGTATCGCCCAAGCAACCCAATATTGTATACGCCGTTTTGGACAATCAGTTTCATATAGCGGATACTGTTAAGCGCGTTGTTGATACAAGCCGTTATGTGCTACGCGATTTTAAAGACTTAACAAAAGAGCAATTCCTTGCTTTGGACAATAAAAAATTGACTGCATTTACTTCTAGTAGGAGAAATGGGATTCCTGCAAAATATACACCTGCCATATTGAAAGATTTGGTAAAAGCAGACAAACTAAAGCCAACCTGCATTTGGGACTTTTTGTATGATGCCAATGCCGCTTTGTTTGAAACACCAATTCTGGGATGTGAAGTGTATAGGAGTGATAATAGCGGTGAGACTTGGAAAAAAACCAATGATAAATCTGTTGGTTCTTTTTTCTATAGTACCTATGGTTATTATTTTGGAAAAATCTTCGTTAGCCCATCTAATCCAGACAAAGTATTTATTACAGGCTTAAACGTGATGATGAGCAAGGATGGTGGAAAGTCATTTACCAATATAGCCAAAGAGCACGTGCATTCTGATCACCACGTAGTTTGGATTGATCCAGCTAAAGACAGTCATATTATTAATGGTAATGATGGTGGTGCCAATATTAGTTATGACGATGGCGCACATTGGTTCAAAGCCAATACGCCTGCTGTTGGTCAATTTTATAATATTGCCGTTGACAATGCCAAGCCTTATAATGTGTATGGCGGATTACAAGATAATGGCACTTGGTTTGCACCTAGTACCACTAGAGAAGACTATGATTGGTATGATTCAGGTGAGAATCCCTACAAGCGCCTCAATGGGGGCGATGGTATGCAAGTACAGGTAGATACCAGAGATAATAAAACCGTTTATACAGGTTCTCAGTACGGGAACTATATGCGCAGTAATACTGCCGGTGGCGATAGAAAATCTGTTAAGCCCAGCAACGATTTGGGAGAAACCAATTTTAGATTTAACTGGCAGGCACCCATCCTATTGAGCAAACATAATCAAGACGTGTTTTACTATGGTTCCAACAAGTTCCATAGATCTATGAATAAGGGAGATAGTTTGGTTACTATGAGCGCAGACTTAACCACTAATCCTGCCCAGGGCGATGTGCCTTATGGTACACTGAGCACCATTAGTGAAAGCCCCTTGAAATTTGGTTTGATTTATGTAGGAACTGATGATGGAAATGTACAAGTAAGCAAGGATGGTGGTTATACTTGGAGCTTGATTAATAAGAAACTTCCTAAGGGATTATATGTGAGCAGGGTAGTAGCTAGTGCTTATTCAGAAAGTAGGGTTTATATTACCTTAAACGGCTATAGAAATGACCATTTCCTTCCCTATGTATATGTTAGTGAAGACTATGGCAGCACTTGGAAGCAAATTGGTAAAGACCTGCCTAATGAGCCTGTGAATGTGATCAAAGAAGATCATGCCAATGAAGGTATTTTATATGTGGGTACTGACGGTGGATTGTTTGTAAGTATTGATAGAGGAGAAAGCTTTATGCAATGGCATAAAGGCTTACCCGTAAGTGTACCCATTCATGATATTGTTACCCAAGCACGTGAAAACGACATAGTTTTGGGTACCCATGGAAGAAGCTTGTACATTGGTAAATTGGATGAGGTTCAGAAATTGTACAAAGACGCTGATTACCGTGCTAAACGTCAAGCAGAGGTTGATCAGAAAAAATAACATAGCTTATCTAGCATAAAAAAATAGCTCCAATTGGAGCTATTTTTTTTGCAAAATCCATAGGTCTTGTCCCCCCATGATTTGCGGAAAATCTTGGCCTTGATAAGATTGAATGATTTTGAAATTGATTTCAAAATGGGCTTTTAAAACATGAAAATCCTGATAAACAGCATAGTTTCTATCTCCAATAGGAATCCCTGTAGCGCCTTCTTCTAATTCAAGAAATCCATCTGCTTCTAATAGCCTGGATTGTTTTTTTGAAAGCTGTTTTTTAAAGTAAATTCCATGGGTACTCAGGATTAAAATGCCTCCAGTTTCCATGACTCGCAATAAATCATCTAACCAAGCTTTTTGTTCTTGTATGGGTAAATGTGTGAATACAGAAATACCATATACCAAGTGAAAAAAATGAGTAGGATAGGGTAATGAATGCCTTTGTGTAATAGCATGAAAAAGCACCCCATTGATGTGTTGGCTATTCCAGTGAATCATTTCTATATTGGTGTCTACACCATACACCAAACTATAAGGAGCATTTTGGTGTATATATTGCGTTACACGTGCGGTTCCACAACCCCAATCTAAAATTTTCCAAACTGCTGCTTCCGGCAACTGTGGCCTTGCCCAATCAATGATTTCCTTGGCACAAAGCGCGCCATCAAGTTGGTATTTTGCATAGTCTACTTGAAAGGTTTCAAATAGCCATTTGTCTGGTGGTAAAACTTGACAGGGAAATTGTTTTTTAAAAGCCTTATTGGCTTTTTTGTGCTGCCATTTCTGCCATTGAAATGCCATGGGTTTGGTCCATTGGGTAATACCAGCAAACCTGCCCAGTGATTTCAAGATTTTTTTCACAGCGTAGGGTATTTGTGAAGACTATTTTAATTGTCGTTGGTATAATTGAACGGTGTTTTCATATCCCAAATAGAGGGCGTCGCAAACCAAGGCATGTCCAATACTCACCTCATCAAGATAGGGTATATGTGACTTAAAAAATTGTAGGTTATTTAAATCTAAATCATGACCAGCATTGATGCCCATGTTTAATTCTTTTGCTTTTGCTGCGGCAGCAATATAAGGTGCTATGGCTGCAGCGGCATGACCATTGGCATATTGGGTGGCATAAGCTTCTGTATACAATTCAATTCTATCGGTACCAGTGCTAGCAGCAGCTTCCACAAAAGAAATGATGGGGTCCACAAAAATGGATACTCGAATGCCCGCATTTTTAAAAAGCTGGATAATGTCTTTCAAAAAATCCTGATTGGCAATGGTGTCCCAGCCATGGTTACTGGTTAATTGACCTAAAGCATCTGGTACTAATGTTACTTGAGCAGGTTTGTTTTCTAAAACCAAATCCACAAAAGAAGCTTCTTTTGGATTGCCTTCTATATTGAATTCCTTGGTCAAAACTTTGCTCAATTCCCTAACATCGGCGTAGCGAATATGGCGTTCATCTGGTCTTGGGTGAACCGTTACACCATCAGCCCCAAAACGCTCAGCATCCAAAGCAGCCTGCACCACATTGGGATTATTTCCGCCTCTACTATTGCGAATAGTGGCAAACTTGTTGATGTTTACACTCAATTTGGTCATGCCACAAAGATAAGTGGATTCATCATCCCTATTCATTGGATCATTTATCTGTAATTTTGTACTTGAATGATAACTTTTTCTGGCACTTAATGTTATGTCTTTATGAGTTATGCCTCCTTGGAAGAATGTTTGATAGATTTAGAGAAAAATGGTCATTTGGTTAGGATCAAAGAAGAAGTTGATCCCTATCTAGAAATGGCTGCCATTCATTTGCGGGTCTATGCGGCGCAAGGGCCAGCCCTGCTGTTTGAAAACGTGAAAGGCTCTAAATTTAGAGCAGCTTCCAATATCTATGGTACCATGGAGCGCAGTAAGTTTATCTTTAGAAAGAGTTTTCAATTGGTGCAAGACTTGATTGCGTTAAAGGGAGATCCCATAAAAGCCATTAAACATCCCATTGACAATTTTAAAGCTGGCTTGGCTGCGCTAAAAGCTTTACCCCTAAAGAATCCTATTAGTAAGCCTGTTTTATACCAAGAAATTAGCATTGACCAATTACCACTGATTCAGCACTGGCCAGGTGATGGGGGAGCATTTGTAACCCTTCCTCAGGTATATACGGAAGACATTGATCAGCCTGGTATTATGCATGCCAATTTGGGGATGTATCGTGTTCAATTAACCGGTAATGACTATATAACCAATCAAGAAATTGGATTGCATTATCAGTTGCATAGAGGTATTGGCGTACACCAAACAAAGGCTAATAAACTGGGTCAACCACTGAAAGTAAGTTGTTTTGTTGGAGGACCTCCTTCACACGCGGTATCAGCTGTGATGCCCTTGCCAGAAGGGATTAGTGAAATGACATTTGCCGGCGTATTGGGTGGTAGAAGGTTTAGATATGCTTACCAAGATGGTTATGCCATTAGCACCGATGCAGATTTTGTCATAACAGGAGAAGTCTATCCGGGAGAAAATAAACCAGAGGGTCCATTTGGAGACCATTTGGGCTATTATAGTTTAACGCATCCTTTTCCTTTAATGCGTGTTCACAAAGTATATGCTCGTAAAGATGCCATTTGGGCATTTACAGTGGTAGGTAGACCACCACAGGAAGATACCAGTTTTGGAGATTTAATACATGAATTAACAGGTGCCGCTATTCCCATGGAAGTGCCGGGTTTAAAGGAAGTTCATGCAGTGGATGCTGCTGGTGTTCACCCCTTATTATTGGCCATTGGTTCAGAACGATACACACCCTATACCCCAACCAAACAGCCGGCTGAATTATTAACCATTGCCAATCATGTGTTGGGCACTGGACAGTTAAGTTTGGCTAAATTTTTGTTTATCACAGCGGATGATACCAATCAATTAAGAACTAGGAATATTCCAGCCTATTTGCAATTTGTCTTAGAAAGAATTCATTTAGAAAGAGACTTACATTTTCATACCCAAACTACCATGGATACCTTGGATTATTCCGGAACGGGTTTGAATGCTGGAAGTAAAGTAGTGTTTGCTGCTTATGGTAATCCCATTAGAACATTGGAAAAAGAGGTACCTAGTATTTTACAGGAATTAACTTTATTTGAGCAGCCAAACATAGCCTTACCTGGCGTAGTTGTTTTACAAGCAAAGGCCTTTATTAATTATCCGCAAACCCTTATAGAAATAGCCTCTTTAAATGAACAGTTATTACCCCACTTAGACGCATTGAAAGGGGTTCCCTTTATTGTTTTAGCAGATGACGCTAGTTTTACTGCAGAGACCTTAAACAACTTTTTATGGGTAGCATTTACTAGGTGCAATCCATCGCACGATATTCATGGAATTGCAGCATTTCAGACCAATAAACATTGGGGTTGTAATGGTCCCTTGGTTATAGATGCCAGAATCAAGCCGCATCATGCGCCTGTATTAGTAACAGACCCAGAAGTTGAAAAAAAGATTGACCGTTTATTTGAGAAAGGGGGAAGTTTATATGGGATTAATTAGGTTCATTTAATTCTACCCAGGTATGGTCTGCCAAAAGTCTTACCGTAGAAACAAATTGTTTAAAAGGGCCTGATCCTCCCCATTCCTGTGGCGCTACCAAGGATAGTAAATGAGAGCCATCCCTTCTTTCATATAAGTGATAAATTTGACCTATTTGAGGTTTGAAATTGAGTTTGGCTTCATAAATCATCATGCTCAATTCCTTTCTTTTTCTGATCTCTTGTGCTTGTCTGGCTAGTAATTCTATTTGTTGCCTAATCTGGTCCAATTGCATATTGGTCTGCTCTTCCATGGCAGAAAGGGCTTTATGCTTGATTACCCCTTCCTTGGTTGGTCTAATTGCTACGCTACCTACTGATGAAGCATAAGGGAGTACGCTCATCTGTTTGTGATAGATTTCAATATTGGTAAAGGGATTAGCTGCTTCATCTTTTCCCTGTTGGGTCAATTTCAAATGACCATTCTGTAAAATCTCATGCGTGACCACCAAAACTATTTGGTCATCTTTAAAGAATTGGCATTGAATAGTAGATGCATTTAAAACACTTGCCTGTATAAAATTTGCAAAATCTAGGTTTTCTAAGGGCCTATGAGTATCATCGGGAATCATCTCATATTGGCTATAAAACGCCTGATTTTCAAGGCTTACCCAGTTAATGCTAATACTTAGAGCATGACCATTTTTAATGGATTCAATCTTATAGTTGCCGCTCTTTGGCGCAAAACCTTTTTGAAAATCACATTTTTCTGGAAACAATTGCCAACTGGCAAGAAAATTATAAGCTTGTACCATATTTTTTGAACCAGATTTCCCAGTTGTGAAATTATAACAAAGCAGATAATTAATTGTTGGATCCCAAAAAAAGAAAGCCCCGATCATTCGGGGCTTTCTCAATAAAATAGTTGCTTATTTAACTTGAAATACTACTCGGTTGTCACCCCAATACAAAGTGATACCACCAGATTTTGCTATTTCAAAAGTCATTCTCTCATGAAATTCTGGTGCTTTATCTGCCTTTGCTTTTACGCGAAGGGCATCATCGGCTTCTTTGTATTGAAAGGCTCCCATTTGTTTAAAGGTCTTATTGAAAATGATGGTCCATTCTCCATTATTCACAACAGAAAATAATCCGTATTTACCTGCAGGAAGTTTTTGACCCTGTACTAAAATGTCTTTGCTTGTTTCAAATACGGTTGCTTCATTGGCGCCGGTTCTCCAAATTTTACCAGGCATGGGTTCAAGATTAGTACCAATGGTACGGCCTTTTACGGCTGGTTGGCTATAGTCAATGGTAATAGATGCACCAGAAACAATGGTTTCCGTTACTTTGGCTGCTGGGCTTGGCTTTGGTTTTGCATCCTGGGCCATAATTGCTTGTCCTATCAACAAAGCAAAAGAGGATAGAAGAATCAGTTTTTTCATTTGATGTTTTGTTAGAATGGAAAACTAATGAAAAAAAATCAGCTAACCCTGTATTTAGATAGTTGGGTTTAGTTTACACGCACAAAATCAGGCTTTTTAACCAAGGAACTATTGTATTTGTATTGTAAAGCCGTATTAAAAACAATATTCCAAACAGGCATACTATTGATGGTTCTAGGGTAAAAGGAAGCCCTTAATTCCATGGTGCCAAAAACCAGGTTTTCATTTCTGGTTCTTACACCAAGCCCTAAAGCAGTATAAAGGTCGCCCTTGGCAATGGGTTGTCCTGATTCTTTTAAATAAGAAAGATTGGTAAAACCAAAGGGCGCAAAATTAAAACCAAAAAATTTCCAGGTATTATAAAAGACGGACTCACAATTGGCGGTAGCTCTAAAACTGATTTTGGAATTGAGATTGTTAAAATCCGGAATGCCATAAATACTAGAAAGTCTCAAAGGATCATTCAATCGGGTATTTATTTGTTCCGTAAGACTGCCGCTCAAGAAGTGTCTGACCAACCATTTGCTATTCCCTATTTTTCTTAGTCTGGTAAAAGTTTCAACTGCAGTTAGGAAACTCAAGTCTTCTAGTCTTTGATTACCATAATAACCTCCAAAACGCAGCACATAGTTGAGATAATTCTTTTTTCTAGTAAAATAGTTTCGTTGATAGTCAAAACCCAAATAGGGTCTTGATATATTATTTCTATTGGTCCAGCCACCAATCAATGACATAGAAAATCCTTCTGGAACGTCCTCATTCCTTCCAAATCCATAAATAAAATTGGTATGATAATAGTTCTGTTCAAAAACGGTTAAAGCGCCTAAAACGGTGGCCAAGTCACTGTAATCACTACTGTAGTTGGTTTGATAGTATTTTGGAATGGTTTCATATCTTCTATAAATACCTCTTATTGAAAGCAAGTGCTTTAATCGTTTATTGATTTCAACATTAGATAAATGTTTTTTGGTACCAATATTATACCCTAGCCAACTATCAAAAATACGGTATCGATAGTTGAAATCGGATTCAAAAACGGAGTCATTCAAATACCTATTGCTGGTAAATCGCAATGCTGTTTCATAAGATCCTGTCCATTTTCTATAAGGACTAACCAAGGGAAGTTCTGCTTTAATATAGACAACTGTTTCCTCCTTTCTTCCGCTGTTAAATGCTGGATTAATATTGCTATAAACTGCGCTTAAGTCAATAAAGCTTCCTCCTATATTTCGTTTCAAATATTGGGCAGATAATCCATATTTAGGGTTTCGGTCTAGGTCAATTAGATTGGCTAAAGCAACCCTATCGCCTGTACCAACCAGGTTGTCATCGTTGATTTCAAAATTCAACATTTTTGCAGATCCCAGGTCTGCACTACCCCCAATTGGAAAGACGTCTTTACAAACTACAATAAGGTCTACTTGGTCAGCATTTTCATCATTTTGTCTTACCAAAATATTGGCGTCTTGTAGGAAACTGATATCGCGCAAGAAGCGCTCATTATCTGCCACCAATGCCGGATAGAGCGTATCTTTTTCTTTAAAGAACAGATTTTTTTTGATGATTTTATCAGAAGTGTTTGGGTGTAAGCGATTCCCAATATCATTGAAAAAGTTTTTAATGAATTTGGAGGTATCATTTACAGTGCCATTAAAGCCTGGTTTTTGAATATAGATGTGACGGATTGTTTTTCCTTTGAAAATGGCATAACGCGCTTCATTTTTAAAAAAACCCGAGTCCGCGGAAATGGGGATGTCTCCACTCACTGAAATACTTTTTCCAATTTTTCCTAAAATGCCTTTTTTCTTGGCTAGGAAAAAAGTGTCTGGCACAGGTTTTTCTTGACCCAAGACCCAATTTGGGTATTGGCTTAGGGTTAATACGATTAATAGTATGGAATATATGGTATTCCTATAGCTCATCTTAGCAAAGATAAAGCCTTAGCCAATGGCTTGTCTCAAAAGCCTTTGCCCCATAATAAGAAGATCCAGATCTATTTAGTTACATTCAAAAGATTCCTTAAATTGTACTATAATTAAGTAGGAGATTCCTTAAATAATGTAAAAATTGATCTATGCTTGCTTCAAGAAGAAATTTTCTAGCTCAAACTAGCTTATTGTTAGCTGGTGCAGCAACTATGCCTCATCATTTGTTTGCAAATACTGCTGCTAGATCTGTATTAGGTGTGCAGCTTTATTCTGTTAGAAATGACATGAAAAAAGATCCAGTTGGAACTTTGAAACAATTGGCAGCCATGGGATATCGCAACGTAGAGCATGCTAATTATGTAGATAGAAAATTTTACGGATTTACGGCAAAGGAATTTAAAAAGGTATTGGATGATTTGGGCCTAAAAATGCCCAGTGGTCACACAGTAATGGAAAGATTACATTGGGATACCGCTAAAAAAGATTTTACTGATTCATGGAAAAATACCGTAGAAGACGCGGCCATTGTTGGCCAACAATACGTGATTAGTCCCTGGTTAGACGAGCAGCTTAGAAAAACCTATGATGGGCTTTTGGCCTATATGGATGTCTTTAATAAATCTGGCGAATTGTGTAAAAAGTCAGGGATGAAATTTGGCTATCATAACCACAATTTTGAGTTCAGTACCAAATTAAACAATCAAAAAGTTTTTGATATTATGGTCAAGCATACTGATCCATCGTTGGTTGCTCAGCAATTAGATATAGGAAATATGTATGGTGCAGGAGGCAGGGCCTTAGAAATTGTAAAGCAATACCCAGGTCGTTTTGAATTAATGCACGTGAAAGATGAGATTAAAACTGCCACCAAGGGTGAAATGGAAGACGGTTATGAAAGCACGGTGTTAGGTAATGGAGTGGTTGGTGTAAAAGAAATAATTGACCAAGGCCGTAAAATAGGCGGGACCATTCATTTTGTGGTGGAGCAGGAGTCTTATCAGCAATTAACTCCTCTCCAATCTATGAAAGCAGATTTTGAGTCTATGAAAAAATGGGGATATTAAACTAGAGTTTTTTTTCCATCACAATAAATTCTAAAGGCTGTTTCTGAATCCCAAATTTAGGGTCATTTGGAAACGGCCTTTTTTCACCGGTAAGCTGATAGCCCCTTCGCTCATAATAAGCAATCAGTTCTGCTCTTACACTAATAACGGTCATTTCTATATGGGTCTTTCCTAGTTTTAAAGCAAATTCTTCAGAAGCTTGCATCAAGTATTTACCAATGCCAGCACCTTGATTAGTTGGTTCTACCGTGAGCATTCCAAGATAGATTTTAGTTGATTTTTCTAGGAGTGAAACGCAACCAATAATCTTTTCCGCTGGATCTGTGGCTTTTAGAAAATGTTGGCCAGGCGTATTCATTTGTTCCAACATTGTCTCTGGAATTACTCGCAGGCCATCTAATAGATCGGCTTCCGTTGTCCAACCTTTTTTAGAATAATCTCCCCTGTAGGCACTGTTGACCAGTAAAACTAAGGCTGGAATATCAGCAATGGTAGCACTAGTAATGGTAATTACTTCATTCATCCCATAAAGATAAGTACTTGCAAGATTGCTGATTCAGCTACTGCTAATAAATACAAAACCATTACAAAGTATTACATTGCAATAGAGATGATTGAGCCAACCATTCCATATCAAGTTTGCCCTGCTCCTTGGCGTTTGAAAGGTGAAGGGTATTTACTATTGTATCGCTTTTCAGACCATTTTTTAATGAAGGAGGGGTTTATTTCTGAGGAGCTCAGGGCTTCCCTTTGGATGAATATTGGTTTAGTAATGTTGGTCAATTATCAGGAATCTCCAGTGGGACCCTATGGAGAATTGTTGTTTATACCTGGCATGTTTCAGGTTAATGGAAAATATTATTGGCATATTTCTAAGATCTATGTAAGCTCATTAGATTCAGTAATGAATGGAAGAGAAAATTGGGGTATCCCAAAAGAATTGGCCCAATTTGAATTTAAACAGTTGTCGCCAGCATCTCAATCCATCAAAGTTGCATTGAATGATCAAGTAGTTTTTAGCAGTCATTTCAAAAAAAGCAAAATTGGATTACCATTGCATACGTCTATGTTCCCATTTCAATTTATTCAGCCCCTAGATGGTAAACATTATATTACTCATCCAAAAGGGAGTGGAAAGGCTTATTTCTCAAAGATGAATGGGGTAGAAACAGGAGAGGGGCTTTTTCCAAGTATTGGATCTCAGAAGCGATTGGCCTGTATGCATATTCCTGATTTTAAACTAGCATTTCCCATACCCCATTTTATATAGTGTCATTTAACCAACAACATATTGTAATTACGGGTGCCTCATCGGGCATTGGCAGAGCGCTGGTGATGGAATTGGCAAACTATCATTGTCATGTTTTGGCTATTGATAAAGACGCAATAGGTTTAAGACAATTGTCTTTAGACATGGAAACTTCCAGGATACAGTTGCAGATGCTAGAATTGGATTTAGCCAATCTTTTGCAGATACAACAATTGGTTCCTTTGGCATTAGAAAAGCTAGGGAGGATAGACCTGTTTTTTGCTAATGCGGGTTTTGCCCTTTATGGAAGTTTTGGGTCCCAGGACTTTAGTGCAAGACAGGCTCAATTACAGGTAAATTTAGTAGCACCACTAGAGGGACTATATCAAATGTTGCAAATTGCCCAAGGCCGTCCTTTTAGTTATATCATTACGGCATCAGCTATGGCTAAAACGGGTATGCCCAATTATGCCATGTATGCGGCTACCAAAGCAGCACTAGATCGTTTTGCAGATTGTTTTAGATTTGAGCATCATCCTGGATGTCATTTAATGCTAGTATACCCCATTGCAACAAGAACAGACTTTTTTAAAAGCCATGAGTCTATTCCTTTGCCATGGCCATCACAATCTCCCCAGAAAGTGGCACAATCAATTTTAAAAGCAGTTTTTAAGAAAAAGAAAGCAGTGTATCCTTCTTTTTTGTTTCAGTGTATGATTTCGCTACAGTTGATTAACCAATGGCTCATGTATCCCTATCAACTTTGGAATAAGCCTAAGCAGGATTAAAAGAAAAGGGATTATTCCTTTGAAGCATCTGAAAAGCTTTAATGGTTCTATTAATCCTGAATTTATTAAAGGTTACCGCTGCTTTTCCCATAGTACTCACGCCATTAATGCCAGCTAACCCTTGCATGGTCCATTTGTAATTTTGTCGGTTGCGATGGTGCCAGTTTTCTTTACGTATTTGTCCTACTGGGAAAATATAAATATATCCATGCTTTATCAGATAATGACTCTGAGCATCAAGTGTTACAGTATTTGCCCAATGTTCTATAGTTTCTATGGTATCTGAATGGGTAGGATCAATAACCATGGCAGATTGTCCTGTGTCCAACATGGTTGGGAGCATAATGGCAACATGGTAATTCCATTTGTTTTTTAAGCTTCCCATATTTCTTTTGAGGAAATACCCACTAAATACCCAGGCCTTAAAATGAGGAATCTGCCATTGTGTTAACAAGATAGCAATGGCTTCTGCTCTGTCTTCACAATTGTGTATGTCTCCCCAGTTAAACAAGGGATGTTGGGAAAAATATTCATTTACCTGAATAGCTTGGTCATTGGTTAAAAATACTGAACCCAACCAAGCGTCAGAAAGTTGCGGGTCAAAAACCGTCTTCTTGTTTATAATATCCAGTTGAATTGGTAGTCAATAGGAGCTTTGATGCCACTGCGCTCAGCCACTTTACGGAATCGGTATGGTAGACCCATTAAATAATCCCTTCCTTTTTCTGCTGCACCATTCAATCCTGTCATATTTCCAATATTCCATTCTTCTACTAAGGATTCTAAAATATTGGTATAATCCATACTGGTATAAACACCTAGTCTTTGAGCGGCGTCACTAAAATGAGTCCAACTTTGTCCAATTTTTTCTCCTTGTTGACGAAGAAAATGTGCTGGCATAACAATTTTTTTTCGCATCATATCTTCAAAAGCAATCATCATTTCACTTGGATCAATTTCAAATATTTTTGTCACAAATGAACGATATGCTTTTGCATGACGTGCCTCGTCAGCTGCAATTACTCCGCAGATTTTAGACAATTGTTCATTGCCATGTTTCTTTGCCAGAGTAGCTGTTCTTCTATGTGAAATATTGGTAGCCATTTCTTGAAAAGAAGTGTAAACAAAATTGCGATAAGGGTCTCTGGCTGTTCCAATTTCCATACCGTCAGCAATTAAGTGCTGGGTACTAATTTCCATTTGACGCATATTCACTCGGCCAGAGAGATAAATATATTTATTCAATAAATCGCCGTGTCTGTTTTCTTCGGCTGTCCACATTCTAACCCATTTACTCCAACCTTTTGGTTCCCCTTTGCTAATGCCATCAATTTCCATCAACCAGCTTTCATAGGTTGGAAGCGCTTCTTCTGTTATCAAATCACCAACCAAGATGGCCATATAATCGTAAGGAAGGGCTTTGCACTGCTCTTGAATTTCCTTAATCTCTTTGGTAAATTCCGGGTTATTGCTTTCAGGGAGAAAATCAGAGGGTTGCCAATTAATATCTATGGGTTTCAAGAATTCTTCAATGATATTTTCAATTTTCTGTGCAAGAAAATGCATCACTTCAATTCGTGTGGGATTCAAGGTCATGATTGTTCAGCTTGTGATTATTAGTTCATTGCATGGCTTGTGGACCAATACAGGGCGAAGGTAAGGGTTTATCAATCATTAAAGCCCTAGCTGGGCATACAAAAAACAAGGGTAAAACAAACAGTTATTCGTTTTACCCTTATAGCTAGACATGAAACAATCCTTATTTTTTTGCCTGAACAGTAGGATAGTGGTCAATTGTTTCAAACACATAACGCTTGTCTTGTTTGAGGATGTTGATGAATCTACTCAATGAGTCAGCATATTGTTTTTTCTCAAATAAACGGTCGTGAGAAAGGATCACAATCATATTGGGTTGATTGGTGCTTCCGTCATCAAATTTCTGATTCAATTTTTTAATCATTTCATCAACGGACTCCTTGGGAGCTTTGGCTTTGGCTTGTTGTGACCATTCCATGTCCCAGCCAACTATTTTGTAGCCCAATGAATCCAATTTAACAACTACAGGGGTGGTTGATTTTTGACCCTGTATATCTCCATTAGATGCCCAAGTATTATTGCCGGGAAGTCGGATGATTTTCACAGGGATTTTCAACAACTGTTCGTTTTTGATAAAATCATTTAAGGCACTATCCGTATTGGCAGGCGCATAAAATTGGCTATACTTATCATTAAAACCATGGCTAAAGCTATGGTTGGCCAATAAAAACTGTGGATAGTCATTTCTCAAAGAATCAATCATCCTTTTTTTCCAAGGCCCCACTTGGTTAAATCCAACTGCAAAAAAAGTAGCTTTAATACCATGCTCCCTAAAGATGGCCTTGCTATTGACAGTTCCTGGGGGTTGGGGTGAGTCATCCCAAGTAAGGAACACATATCTTTTTGAACTATCATATTTGATAACAGAACCGGGTCCTAATTTGGCTTCTGCGGGTTTGGTTGAATCAGTGGCAGGTTTTTGATCTTTGCCATTGTTACATGCGAACAACAATACCAATAAAGCCATGCTGCCAAAAAAAAATTGTTTCTTCATTCCTTCTATTTTTTCAAAAATAACCACGGCTTAAGTTATTTCAACAGCTTATTTATTCATAGTTGTGCATAACCATTGTATGCTCCTATTTTCTCAACTGTTTAACATTTTTTAGTCAACGAAGCTGTTTTATTTTATGTTTTAAGGAAAAGATGCTTTCAGTTTAAATTTTATGCCATGAAAAAAAAGCTACGCTTATCAAGTCTTAGTTTGTTGATGTTCTTTTCATTGATGATGTCTCAAAGTGCTTCTGCCCAAGAAATCTCAGAATCTGCACTTAAGAAACAGGCGGTTGAAATTAAAGGCGGAAATGAGCTTCTGCAGAAATTAACTCCTATAACTTTTAAATACAATGAACTGGATTTTCAATATTTGGGAAATCCTAAAGCCCTTCAGTATGGTTTTAATGCAGATCAAGTACAATTGATTTTGCCATCCTTGGTGTATGCTAAAAATGGTCAATACTTGGAAGGTAAAAATTTGTACAAGACCTATTCACGTAAAATGGTAGATGCATCTGGTTTAATCCCCATTTTAGTTGCATCCGTGAAAGAATTACAAGAACAATTGAATCAGCTTAAAGCAGAAATGGCAGAACTAAAACAAGCTAAATAAAAAAAAGCCCCCGACAATTAACTGTTGGGGGCTTAGCTATTTGTACTAAAAGTTCTTAGTAGCGATACATATCAGATTTAAAAGGACCAGATTTTGCAATACCTAGGTATTCAGCTTGCGCGTCTGTTAATTCATCTAGAACAGCACCAACTTTAGCTAAGTGCAAGAATGCAACTTTCTCATCTAAGTGTTTAGGCAATACATAAACTTTATTCTCATAATTTTTGAAATTGGTCCACAATTCAATTTGAGCTAAGGTTTGGTTAGTAAAGCTATTACTCATTACAAATGATGGATGTCCTGTTGCGCAACCTAGGTTCACTAGACGGCCTTCAGCCAACAAAATGATGTCTTTTCCTTCTATATTATACAAATCAACCTGTGGTTTAATAGTGTCTTTGGTATGACCATAATTCTGATTTAACCAAGCCACATCAATTTCAATATCAAAGTGTCCAATATTACAAACAATGGCTTTGTCTTTCATGGAACGGAAATGTTTCTCAGTAATCAAGTCTCTGCAACCAGATGCAGTAACAACAATATCAGCTTCTTTCACAGCTTCAGCCATTGGTTTTACTTCAAAACCTTCCATTGCTGCTTGTAATGCGCAGATGGGGTCAATTTCAGTAACAATAACACGGCATCCAGCACCTTTTAGAGAAAGCGCCGAACCCTTGCCCACGTCACCATAACCACCTACAACGGCAATCTTTCCAGCCATCATCACGTCAGTAGCCCTACGGATTGCATCTACCAAAGATTCTTGACAACCGTATTTGTTATCAAATTTAGATTTAGTAACAGAATCGTTTACATTAATGGCAGGAATTGGCAAACTGCCTTTTGCCATACGCTCATACAAACGGTGAACACCTGTAGTGGTTTCTTCAGATAAACCTTTGATGTCTTCTGCTAAGTTCGGGTATTTGTCAAATACTAAGTTTGTTAAATCACCACCGTCATCTAAAATCATATTAAGGTATTTTCCACCTTCGAATGCATTGATAGTTTGTTCGATACACCAATCAAACTCTTCTTCGTTCATTCCTTTCCAAGCA
>CANHGS010000026.1 GCA_947460595.1 Bacteroidota bacterium
TGAAGAGTGAAGAGTGAAGAATGCAGTAGCATTTGTTGCGCGACTATGATTTTTTAAATCCCCTCGACTTTTCGAGGGGATTTTTTTTGAATGTGTCTCGTCCTAATAAAAGTTGACTACAAAATCAACAAATATGGAACAGATAAAGATTTTATTAAAAAGAGGTGTCCCCCCAAAAAAGTACAGTGAATCATTTAAAAAGCAAGTTGTTCGAGAATATGAGAGAGGGAACATTTCGAAGGACGGACTGCAAAAAAAGTATGATTTAAAGGGGAAAAGTTGTGTTTTGAAATGGTGTAGAAAGTATGGTAATTTTGATTATTCTACTCCCACAACAAAACAGGGACGTCCGATGATTGATCCACAGAGTCAAAGAATTAAAGAATTAGAAGCAAAATTAAAGGCTGCTGAGTTAAAGATTAAGGTCTATGATAAGTTAATTGAAGTAACTAATCGAGAACTTGATACTGATATCATAAAAAAAATCGAAGCCAAGTTGTCCGAGAACTGGCAACAGAAAAAGGACTAAATATTACCGCTGTATGTTGGCAGCTTAGCTATAGTAAGCAGGCTTACTATAAAACAAAAAAACTAAATCTTACCAAACTCAATGATCAAGCGAAAGCCAAGCAGAAAGTGCTTGCTATACGTGCAATGATGCCCCGAATTGGCACTCGTAAGCTTTATTATTTATTACAAGAAGAGTTTAAAAGTGATGGAATTAAAATGGGTAGAGACAGCCTATTTAGATTATTAAGGGAGGAGTATTTGTTAATCCAAAAGAAGAGGAAGTATACCATCACCACTAACTCAAAACACTTTATGTTGAAGCATCCAAACCAGGTAAAGGACTTGGTAATTAAGAGGCCAGAGCAAGTATGGGTGGCAGATATAACCTACATACCAATTGCAAAAGGGTTTAATTATTTACACTTGATAACAGATGCCTACTCAAAGAAAATTGTAGGATATGAAATCTGTGATAATATGACTGCAGCATCAACACTTAAGGCTTAACATGTGGCATTAAAAGGAAGAGCTTACTGTGATAAATTAATACATCACTCCGACAGAGGTTTGCAATACTGTAGCACTCTCTATACCGATTTACTTAAGGAAAACAATATTGAGATCAGCATGACCATTAATGGTGATCCATACGAAAATGCAATTGCAGAAAGAGTAAAACGGCATCTTAAAGGACGAGTTTGGACTTGGAGATACCATCTCCACAGCCTATGAAGCTGAAAAAATAGTACGTCAGGCTGTAGAAATCTACAATAATCAGCGACCACATCTAAGTAATCATTATGTTACTCCAATGAAAATGCACGAACAAAGCCAGATAGTACCCAGATTATGGCACAAAAAAGGGAGGAGAACTTTGCAAAGTTCTCCTCCCTTGGTACCTTCAATTATTACCTAAAATTAGTCAACCTATTTTAGGACTAGTCAAATGAGATTTTTCTGAATAATTTATAACTAAAACCTAGGCGCAGCCTAGGTCAACTCTTTTACTGAGAACACCGTCCATTCTTCACTCATCACTCTTAACGCTTCACTAAATCATCTCTCAAGGGGTTAGACCATCCACACATCATTTTTATCTCTTAACTATTTTTCCCCGTCAGCATGGGCACAAAAGAAAATGCTTCAAAGGATTCTTCTTGAATAGAGCCATCGGCCATTTTGGTTAAACGCAACATTCTTTGTTCCGTTCCTTCATCTAATGGGATGACCATGGATCCTCCAGTTTTTAATTGCGCCAATAATTTGGGTGGAATAAATGGCGCTGCCGCGGTAATCAAAATCTTGTCAAATGGCGCATAAGTTGGTAGTCCTTCAAAACCATCGCCGTAAAAGAATTTGGCGCTAAAATATTTGGCGCGAACATAGAATTTGCTCTTCTCGTCAAAAAGCTGTTTTTGTCTTTCAATACTAAAGACCCTAGCTCCCATTTCTGCTAGTACCGCCGATTGGTACATACTACCTGTTCCAATTTCCAATACTTTTTCCATTTTTTTAATCTGCAATAATTGCGATTGATAGGCAACCGTATAAGGGTGTGAAATGGTCTGGTCTGCACCAATGTCAAATGCCCTATTCTCATAGGCTATTTTGTCAAATGCTGAATCTAGAAAAAAATGCCTTGGGATAGCATTGATAGCGTCTAAGACATGATTATCCGTAATGCCCTTAGACCTCAATAAATCTACCAACTGTTTTCTCAAGCCTTTGTGTTGGTAGGAATCAACATACTCTCTTTTCATAAGCAAAACGAATATAACACATAGCTTGCTTAACTGAATTTGATTTGGGGATATGTGAAAAGAAAACTCCTGTGAAAAATTTCTTCACAGGAGTTCTTATCTTTTACATTTACCACTAACTCAATTGCATATCTGCAATGATTCTGGCAATTTTGGCTTCCAATTGGGAAAAGGTACTATCAAATGCAGCTTTGTTAGCCAGGCTGGTCTTCACGCTGAAGTAAAACTTAATCTTAGGTTCCGTTCCTGAAGGTCTGGCAGAAATCTTGCTTCCGTCTTCTGTAATAAATTGCAACACATTGCTTTTGGGCAAATGTATGGGCCAGTTTTCTCCAGAAGAAGGGTTGGTTCCTTGTTGCAATTCATAATCCAACAATTGTATCACTTTTGAACCATCAATGGTGGCTGGTGGATTGTTTCTATATCCATTCATCATGTCAGCTATCTCTTTTTGACCATTCATACCCTTCTTGGTAATACTAATTAGGGTTTCATAATAGAAACCATATTGTTGATAGAGTTCAATCATTTTATCAAACAAAGTCAATCCTTGATCCTTGGCATAAGCAGCCATTTCACACATGAGGGCTACTGCACTAACGGCATCTTTGTCTCTAACCTGGTCTCCAATCATCAAACCAAAACTTTCTTCTCCACCAATAATATAATTTTCTTGACCAGCTTTAGCCTTGATTAATTCTGCAATCCATTTAAATCCAGTAAGTACATTGTAACAAGCAACCCCATAACCTGCTGCTAAATCGTTAACCATTTCAGTAGTAACAATGGTGGTGATGACCATATCATTGGGCTTAGCAATTCCTTTGGCTTTTCTAGCTTCCATCATATAATTGCAAGCCAAGACGGCAGTTTGGTTGCCATTCATAAGCACCCAATCTCCGTGATGATTTTTCACCCCAATAGCTACCCTATCAGCATCTGGGTCTGTTCCTAACAAGATATCGGCATCCATTTCTTTGGCCAGCTTTAAGCCAATGCCCATGGTTGCAGACTCTTCTGGATTGGGATAGGCAACTGTTGGAAAATCTCCATCGGGCTCAGCCTGTGCCTCTACTATGGTTACATTGGTAAAGCCAAATGCTTTGAGCACATCAGGCACCAAGGTAATACCGGTTCCATGAATGGGGGTATAGACTATTTTCAAATCTTTCTGTCTAGCAATCACATCTGAATAAATACTCAAACCCTTTACCATCTGAATGTAGGCATTGTCCATGTCCTTGCCCAAGATGCTAATATTGGCTTCGCCACCATTCCATTTAACTTCATCAATACCTGCAACTGCTTCTACTTCTTTAATAACATTTTTATCATGCGGCGGAACCAATTGACCTCCATCATTCCAATAAGCTTTGTATCCATTGTATTCTTTGGGATTATGTGAAGCCGTACAAACTACTCCTCCATTGCAACCCAAATGACGAATGGCAAAACTCAATTCTGGCGTAGGACGCAGGGCTTCAAACAAAAAGACTTTGATGCCATTGGCTGCAAATACATTAGCGGTAGTTTCTGCAAAAAAGCGGCTATTATTTCTACTATCGTGCGCTATGGCTACTTTAATTTCAGCATCACCATAAGTCTTCTTGAGGTAATTAGCAAAGCCTTGGGTGGCCATGCCAATGGTATACTTATTGATTCTATTGGTACCTACACCCATAATCCCTCTAAGACCGCCCGTACCAAATTCTAGATTACGGTAAAAAGCATCGGCTAATTCGTCCACATTATTTAACTGCAAGTCAGATATGGCGTCTTTGGTAGCTTGGTCATAATTACCATTGGTCCAAACATTGACCCTCGATTGTATTACTGCGTCCATGATTCAAGATTTAATTGATAGGTAAAACAAAGTTACACCATAGATTATTTTACAATTTATTATTCCTTGGGCATATCCTCTATCATTATTGACAGTACCGGCAAGTCTTTATCCAATATAAGCCCCTAATACCTCACCGTTGGATACTTCTACTTGAATATGATCTTCCGGGGTTGTTGCAATAGAAAGACCCACATAATCCGGCTTTACTGGATAGAGTTTGTGCATTCTCTCTACCAAGACTAGGGTTTGAATAGTCCTTGGGTAAAATTCCATCAAGGGCTTTAACCCATACAGGAGTGTTTTACCACTATTAGACACATCATCTATCAAGACAATATTGAGGTCCGTAAAATTAAGATCCTCACTCAATATAACTTCTTTGGGAAGGCCCTTATTAAGGCTAACCGAAATATTAATTACTTGATTTTTGACATAGGGTTTTAAAAAAGCCGCAATCTTTTCTGCAATAACGGTACCGCTATTCCTTACCCCTATCAAAATAATATCAGCATCACTTCCACTCAAATTCTCTGCTATTTCTAAGGCCATCCTATGTAATTTCTGGTTGGCCGATTCCTGATTCAGGATATATTTTCTCTCTGACATATACTGGTTTGAATGCCAAAAATAAGCACAATAAAACCATTCCACAATCCAATTTACAACAGGGTAAAACTGCTAACTTAGCAATATAATTGTTTGAATATGGCCCTTGTACCTCAAATCCTTTTTCTGATTCTGACCGTTGTTGCTATATGGCTATTTAGAAAAAAAGTCATTGAAATTAAGCGAAATATTTTTTTGGGGAGACCAGAAGACTTGAACAATCATAGCTCTGAACGATGGAAAAACCTATTCCTCTTGGCATTGGGGCAAAAGAAAATGTTCAAAAATCCATTGGTCGCCATCATGCACTTAGTGCTCTATGCTGGTTTTATCATTATCAATATTGAGGTATTAGAAATTGTTTTGGATGGCGTATTGGGTACGCATCGTCTATTCTTACCCTTTCTTGGAGCCGCTTATGCCTGGTTAATCAATGCCTTTGAAGTTTTGGCACTATTGGTGCTCATAGTTTGTGTAATCTTTCTAGTCAGAAGGAATATGATCAAGCTAAAACGCTTTGTGAGCAAGGATTTGAACGGATGGCCTAGAACTGACGCCAATTATATATTGATTACAGAAATTATATTGATGGCATTATTTTTAACCATGAATGCCATTGACCTAGTATTGCAAACACGTGGTTTGGAGCATTATCGCCCAACGGGAGACTTTTTAATATCCAGCCAATTAGGGCCCTTATTACAGGGATTTAGCTCTGGAGCTTTAGTGGTTTTTGAAAGAATCTGTTGGTGGTTGCATATTGCCGGCATTTTTACCTTTTTAAACTACCTACCCTATTCCAAGCACTTGCATATTATGCTGGCTTTTCCAAATGCCTATTATGCTAGACTAGAACCACAGGGTAAGATGCACAATATGGTTTCGGTTCAAAATGAAGTGTTATATGCCATGCAACCAGCATTGGCTCCAACAGACGCAGCAGCTCCAGCCAGTTTTGGTGCCAAAGACATTTTTGACCTAAGCTGGAAAAACTTATTGGATGCTTATAGTTGTACCGAATGTGGTAGGTGCACCTCAGCTTGCCCGGCCAATACCACGGGCAAATTGTTGAGCCCAAGAAAAATTATGATGGATACCCGTGACAGATTGGAAGAAGTGGGCAAGAATATCAATGCCAATAAAAATTTTGTGGATGATGGAAAAATGTTGTTGCACAATTATATAAGTGTAGAAGAACTGCGCGCCTGCACTACCTGCAATGCTTGCGTAGAAGCTTGTCCTGTAAGCATTTCACCCTTAGAAATCATTTTGGAATTACGCAGGTCCTTGATTATGGAAGAAAGTAATGCACCTCAGGAATGGAATGGCACGTTTAGCAATATTGAAAATAATTTTGCTCCCTGGAAATTCTCTCCTAATGATCGGGACCAATGGACCAAAGAAAATTAGTTTAAACAAAGGGTTGGTAGATCATTCTGTAGAGTTGTAACAAAGCAGTTAGCAGAAATACAATACCCATGGCAATATTTAGGCTTCGATTGCTGGCTTTGATTTTCTGAACCAACCATTTGCCTCCATGTATATACACGGCCAGTCCTGCAATGGTACCAGTGCCTGCACCAATGGTAAACAAGTTGAAATCAATTGAACTAACCGTCAATCTTTTGGTCTGAATTAATAAGGAAGTCCATAGCACCCAAAATGGGATTTGTACCGGATTTAAGGCACTCATGGTTAGCCCCAATATAAATCGGTTGAGTTTGTTGTTGAGTACTAATGCTTTTGATTCCGTTTGCTGTTTTTTAGCACTCCGTATGGCCATCATTCCCAAGATCAGAAATAAAACAACCGTTGACCAACCCAAACCAAGATAAACCATTCTGTGCTGAACAACCCAGTCCATCCCAGTAAGGGCAAAACGCAGATAAACCATTTCTACCAATGCAACACCAATGGCAAATTGCCATGCTTTGGAAATAGATTCTTGCAACCCTATCTGGGTAGCCGTAAAGCTCATATTTCCCAAGGGTAATTGGCCTAAAAAACTAACTAAAAAACCAAAAAAAATTGTCAGAAGCATTAACAAATATAAGCGCATTCAAGAGTTAGTGTTAGTCAAAGATTTTGCATAATTACTCTTTTAACATTGCTCAATCAGCACAAAGAAAAATTACAGTACATTCGTAAAAACTCTTTTTATGAAGGTGCGTACCATGGCTGAAATGATGCAAAGTGGCGAAACTCCCGAGATTTTGTTTTGGGTGGGTTGTGCTGGAAGTTTTGACCAACGAGCTCAAAAAATCACCAAGGCATTTGCCACTATTCTTGATAAAGTGGGTATCAATTTTGCCATACTTGGCAAGGAAGAAGCCTGTACCGGAGATCCTGCTCGCAGGGCTGGAAATGAATTCCTTTTTCAAATGATGGCCTATCAAAATATTCAAATCTTGAATGGGTATGGCATTAAAAAAATTGTAACTACCTGCCCTCACTGTTTCAATACCTTAAAAAATGAGTATCCAGAATTGGGTGGTAGTTATGAGGTAATGCACCACGCAAGTTTCTTGCAACAATTGATTGATGAGGGTAAAATAAAAATTAAAGAAGGCGGAGATTTTAAAGGAAAGAAAATTACTTATCACGATAGCTGTTATTTAGGCAGGTCAAATAATATCTATGAAGCACCCAGAAAAGTGTTGGAGGCTTTAGATTCAGAGCTAATAGAAATGAAGCGTTGTAAGAGTAATGGACTATGCTGTGGTGCGGGGGGGGCTCAAATGTTCAAAGAAGACGAACCAGGAGACAAACGTATTAATATTGAAAGAACAGATGAAGCGCTAACTACCGGCGCAAGTATTATTGCAGCTGCCTGTCCATTTTGCAATACCATGATGACTGATGGTGTGAAAAATAGGGAACAAGAAAGCACTGTGGCTGTTTTGGATATTGCGGAGCTGATTGCTGCTTCCATGGAATAATCCTTAATTTTATACTATGAATTTTGACGTAGCCCAATATTTACCAGCAGATTTTCACCCTAGTTCTAGGGTATGGATTTACCAGAGCAGTAGATTGTTTCTACTGTCTGAAGCTCTTGAAATAGAGCCCATGTTGGAGGCTTTTTTAGCCAGCTGGAATACCCATGGTACGCCAGTAAAAGGATTTGCCAATCTGCTTTACGGACAGTTTATTGTAATGATGGCAGATGAAACCCATGCGGGTGTGAGTGGCTGTAGCACAGATAGTTCTGTAAGATTGATTAAGCAAATTGAAGCGCAATTTAAAGTAGATATGTTCAACCGCCAGAACCTGGCTTTTGTAGTCAAAGACAAAATTCAGATATTACCCTTGGCCCAATTACAATATGGATTTGACAATGGATTCTTGTTACAAGACACCATTTACTTTAACAATTTAGTAGCCACTAAAGCAGAAATGTTAGACAAATGGTTGGTACCTATTAAAGATAGTTGGTTGTCTGCTAAGATTAAACAATTGGTTTCTTAATTGGTGCCGGCGCTGGTGTTGGCTTCTTAGTAGCTTTTACCTTATTGATGATATCCTGTTTTTGTTTGTCAGAAATGGCTTTTTTCTGCACCAATTTATTGAGTTGATAAGAAAGGGTTAACCTAAAATTCCTAGTATTACTACTACTAAAACTTTCAATATTAAAATTGGTACCATAAACAGAAGAGAAATACTGTTGTGCCCTAAAAGGATCTGCAATATTAACTCCCACCACCAACCTTCTATCAAAGAATCTGTACATAAAGCCAAGATTCATAGTCAGGTTACTCCTGCTCCTTCCTTGGGGATCTGCGAAACTGCTAAACCTAGCCGTACCTTCCATAGTTAATAGGCTATTGGGGTTGTAAGTGTACTGTACGGTTGTATAAAAGCTGCCCCCATCTTGGTATTTGTACAATTGCTTTTCTGCTTCCGCATATAGATTATAAGAATAGCCCAAACTGCCATTCATTCTAAACCACTTATTAAAAGTATATCCCCCCCAAGCGCTGGCTTCATACTCTTTTCTATCCGCAATATTTACATAAGTAATAAAGGTCTTGCCGCCACCAGCCAAGGTTCTAAAACTATTAATAACTTGTTTTACAATATTATAACCTACAGAAGTATTGATATAATATTTACCCTTCATTAAAGAAAAATTCCAGTCAAAGTTATCGGCCAACGTTGGCGCCAAAAAAGGATTCCCGAATCTGAGATTATAGGGATCACTGTAGTCAATATTGGGATTCAATTCTCCCAATCCTGGTCTACGGATGCTAGCGCGATAGACCAATGCTGTATTCATAGTCTTACTAAACTCTTTGCGCAAAGTAATATTGGGTAATAGGTTCCAATAACTATTAGAAACATTGGCTGAATTACCTTTTACAAAATCAAAATCCGTTTTGGTCTCTTCTGCCTGAGCTCCAAAGATCAAGTGCAATTGCTGACTAAATACAAAACTAAATCCAGCCCTAATGGTAAAAATTCCTTGATTAAAAAAGAAATCATTACTCAACAAATTATTGGTCACAAAAGTAGAATCTGTTTTAGAAAGGAAACTAGTATTTAAGGTATTGTGAAAACGATTAAACTGATAACTGGTTCCAGTATTAAAATTACCCTTTAGCAGTTTCAATGGCTTGTTATAATCCAACCTCAGGGAATAGCCCCTATTAAATGTATTGAAGTATTGATTCTGCGTTGAATCAACACCGGTAGGAACATAGGAGCCGCTTAGGAATTGTTGGTAATAGTCCTTGTCATTATCATTCTTCCCATCACTCCAAGAGCCAATAAAGCGAATATATTCAGCAAGTCTTTTCTTGTTTTTTAACGTATAGGATCCTGAAACATAATGACTATACCCATCTCCCTGACTAGCATTGGTTCTGGTAGAGATTTTATAAATATCATCATTGCGATTGATATTGGTATACTGGGTATGACTCAGGTTATCAAAATAACTAAGATTCCCCTGATAAGTAAGGTTGAATAAGTTTTGAGGATTGGTTTGATAATCCCCTTGCAACCTCAGACCTGGTCTCAAATTCTTATTGTCATAGTTGGTCTCTGTGTTGAATTTATTGGAGCTATCAGCATAAAAATTTTGCCGTTTGGAATAACTATTTCCAACAAAACTACTAGCACCCAAACTAATAGTAGAAGCAAATGAAAAGGTTTTGTTTCTATAGCTTAGGTTGGTGGAAAAACTGCCTTCGCCCCTAGTTCCTGCGCTTAAAATAGACCTGCCTACCCAACCAATTTTTCCCTTCTTGGTAACTATATTAATGACTCCCCCGGTTTCGGTTGCATACTGTGGAGGTGGATTGGTCATCACTTCTATTTTCTCAATGCTATTGCCGGGCAAACTTTCTAATAAATCTTGCAATTGCTGTGCCGTTAGATCAGTAGGTTTATCATCTATCAGAATCTTTGGCTCCTTCCCTTTTAATAAAATTTTACCGTTGGGATCACTACTAATCAAGGGCATATTTTTGAGCAATTCTGCCGTTGTAGCGCCGTTACTCAGTGCAGATTCACCTACATTATAAGTTAGTTTACCATCCTTATTTTCAATTAGGGGTTTTTCAGAATAGATAATCACTTCCCCCAGACTATTAGACACTTCACTCAATTTCACATCACCTAAATTAAAATCATAGCGTTCTTCCCTGAGATAAATGCTATCCATATTTAGGGTTGCAAAACCCATGGCAGAAACAATAAGTCTAAAATAACCCAAGGGTAATTGTTGAAATTCAAATGCCCCATTTTTGTCTGTTACAGCTGTAGCCGTTTTAACGGTATCTCCCATTAATTGGACAGAAACAGCAGCAAAAGACACCGCTTTTCCCGTTTTAGATTCCAAAACATTTCCTATGATGATTCCTAACATTTTTTTGGTCCTGGGCTGCTGTACTTGACAGAATGCACCCATTGCAAAAAAAATTAATGAGAAAAATAAAAGGGTTCTAACCATGAAAAAGGGATATTTGCGCTCTGCAAGCTATTTTAAAACCGATAGTGCTACAAAATTCAAGTACCATCGGTTGAATACTCAAAATTAACCCTTATGTACCAAGTTTATGGCATTACTAATTGCAATACGGTAAAAAAAACACTGGAATATTTAAAAACCAATGGCATACCCTTTGAATATCATGACTATAAGAAAAAGGGCCTGACCCCTGAAAAACTTCAATCCTGGACCAAACAAAAGGGCTGGGAACCCTTATTAAATAAGAAAGGAACCACATGGAGATCACTAGATATCTTGCAACAAAAGAAGATTAACAGCATTCCTACCGCCATTACTTATTTATTGGCCAATACCAGCGCCATTAAAAGACCCATCATTGAATTAGACGGCAAAATCATTGCCATTGGTTTTGATGAGTCCAGTTATGCTTTATTGTTCCATTAGTTATTTTAAGAATTTATTCAGGGCGTTTTCTAATTCTGCACCTCTTAAATTCTTGCCAATAATGGTCCCACTTGGATCAATCAAGAAATTGGTTGGAATTACGCTAACGCGATACATCATAGCCGGCGATCCTGGCCCATCTTGTGCATCAATCAAATTGGTCCATATGAGTTTATCGGCCTTCATAGCCTGCATCCAATTGGCTTTCTCCTTGTCAATAGATACCCCTAAAATGGCAAAATTCTTATCCTTAAACTGTGCATAGGCTCTTACTAAATTGGGGTTTTCTTGCCTACAAGGGCCGCACCAACTAGCCCAAAAGTCTACCAACACATATTTACCCTTAAAAGAAGAAAGGGACACAGATTTGCCGTTCATGTCTTTCTGCGTAAAATCCATGGCCTTACTACCAATGGCTCCTATTTTTGATTCCATGATACTATTTTCTATGGCTTTGGCATAAGGACCCGTTTTTGCCAATCCATTCAAGGGGGCATAATAGGATTCTAATTCAACAGCGCCACCATCGTACAATGGACTTAGCACATATAAAACAAATGGACTAACTGCTGAGGTTGGCTTTGCTTTGGTAAAATCTGCAGCATTTTTTACAACCACCGCTTTTGCTACTGTAAATTCTTGTAACAAATTATTTCTTTTAACAGCATCTTTCTCTTGGTTAATGGTTGCCGCCAAGCCATTCAATTTGTCTTTATAAGGATTGAATTGTTGTTTGAAAAATTCATAATCGGTTTGTATAGCAGAACCAGTAAAGCCCCATCCCGGTACATTATTTAAATCACCAATTAGGTTCAAGGAATCATTGAAAATAAAAATATCAGCTACTTCTTTATACCCTTCAAAACTCAATTGATACACATCAGGCTCTGACAACAAAGCCTTTAGTTTAAAGGAACCATTTCTAGAAATGACAGAAACTGTGGATTGTGCATTACTACCTGAAACCAACACCACTTTGGTACTGTCTTTGAGCCCACTAATTTTCCCAGATAAAACAAATTGTTTTTGATTGATTTGCGAAAAAGCAAACAATGGCGCTAAAAACAAAATGAAGCATAGATATTTCTGCATAATTATTTAGAATGACGTTGTTTTAAAATTGAAACTACATGGTCTAATGAATAACCCTTTGCATTTAGTAAAATTAAATAGTGAAACATTAAGTCGGCTGCTTCATTCAAAAACAATTCTTTGTTATTGTCCTTTGCTTCAATCACCAATTCAACAGCTTCCTCTCCTACTTTCTGAGCCATTTTATTCATGCCCTTGGCAAATAACTTTGCTACATAAGAATCCTCTACAGAAGCATTTTTACGAAGGGTAATAATGTCTTCTAAATAATTTAAAAAATTGCTGTTATGATTTTTTTCCATCCAACAAGTATCCGCTCCGGTATGACAAACGGGTCCTTTGGGATGCACCTTAATCAGCAAGGTATCATTATCACAATCTACCGCAATAGACTTGAGTTCCAAAAAATTACCCGACTCTTCACCCTTGGTCCAAAGCCTTTGCTTACTCCTACTATAAAAAGTAACCCTGCCTAATTCTTCCGTTTTCAAAAAGGCTGCTTCATTCATAAAGCCCATCATCAATACCTTATCTGTATCAAAATCTTGTACAATGGCAGGAACCAATCCGTCTGCATATTTTGAATAATCTATTTTCATATTCCTAGTTATAGTCTAATCTCAATTCCTTTTTCTTTTAAATATTGTTTCAAATCAGGAATGGCAATTTCCTTAAAATGAAAAATACTAGCTGCTAGTGCCGCGTCTGCTTTAGCTATTTCAAATACGTCTTCAAAATGAGCCATTGTACCACCACCGCCAGATGCTATTATGGGAACCGGTAAATCTTTGACCAATTGCCCAGTAATATCTAAAGCAAATCCTTGTTTGGTTCCATCGTGGTTCATGGAAGTCAATAAGATTTCACCAGCCCCCAAATCTACGGCTTGTTTTGCCCAATCCCTACATTTGGTATTGGTTTTAACACGGCCACCATTGAGGTAAACATACCATTGGCCATCGTCCTCTAATTTGGTATCAATGGCCAAAACCACACACTGGCTTCCAAATTCTTTGGCCAATTCCTTAATCAAATCCGGTCTTTTAAAGGCAGAAGTATTTACGGAAATTTTGTCCGCACCGTTTTTCAAGAGTTGGTAAACGTCTTCTACACTGCTGATACCCCCTCCCACAGTAAAAGGAATATTAATATGGTGCGAAATTCTATTGACCAATTCACTTAGGGTTTTACGCTTTTCATTGGTGGCGGTAATGTCTAAGAAAACCAATTCATCAGCACCCTCACTGGCATAAAATGCCCCTAGTTCCACAGGGTCTCCTGCGTCACGGATATTTTCAAAATTAACTCCTTTAACGGTTCTTCCATCTCGAATATCCAAACAGGGTATGATTCTTTTTGCAAGCATGTTTTCTTAGTTAACTTAGAAAAAGGTTTTCAATTCTTCCAGTGTAATCCTTCCCTCATAAATGGCTTTCCCAACAATAGCACCAGAACAACCAAGGGCTTTTAGTGCATAAAGGTCTTCCATAGAACTCACCCCGCCACTGGCTATAAAATAAGCTTCTGGATAAGTTTCTAAAATCTCTTGGTATAATTCTAAAGACGGGCCTTCTAGCTTACCATCCTTACTTACATCGGTACAAAACACTTGTTCAACACCTTTGCTAAGATAATCACCCAGAAAGTCCATAATGTTTAACTCAGTGGTTTCTAACCAGCCTGCCACTGCAATTTTTCGGTCTTTTACATCGGCGCCAAGCAAAAACTTATCTGCCCCATAGGCTAATATCCATTCCACAAAAATGGTTGGTGACTTTACTGCCAAACTTCCAATGGTGGCATAAGCGGCACCAGATTCAAATACAATGGCTAAATCTTTTTCCTGTTTAATGCCTCCCCCAAAATCTATGACCAAACTAGTATTGGCAGCAATGGTTTGCAACACTTTCCAGTTTTGAACTGTGCCAGCCTTTGCCCCATCTAAATCTACTAAGTGAAGCCTTTTAATACCAGCTGCTTCAAATGCTTTGGCTACTTCTAAAGGGTTTTCATTGTAAATGGTCTTCTGCGCATAATCACCCTGGGTGAGCCTAACACATTTACCGTCTATAATATCTATTGCGGGTATTATTTCCATATTATTAATCTATAATGCTAAAAAATTACTGAGAATGGTCTCGCCCACAGTGGCAGACTTTTCAGGGTGAAATTGCACCCCATAAAAATTGTTTTTATGCAAGGCTGAACTGTAAGGCAAAACATAATCGGTGGTGGCAATACTATGTGCACCAAGGGACGCATAATACCCATGAACAAAATAACAGTAACTATTTTCAGTAACCCCTTTAAACAAATCCGTTTTTAGCGAATGAATATTATTCCAACCTATCTGTGGAACTTTAAGTTGTATTTGATTATCCGCTAATGGTTGAAAACGTTTTACTTTTTCCTCAAAAATACCTAAGCAGTCTGTATTGTTTTCTTCACTATGGGCACACATTAATTGCATACCCAAGCAAATACCCAAAACAGGTTGCTGCAAAGATTTGATGAGTTGATCCAATTCCCTTTTACGCAAATACTGCATAGCCGTACTAGCTTCACCCACACCTGGAAAAATAACTTTATCCGCAGACCTAATCAATTCAAGGTCATCTGTTACCAGGGCTTCCATACCAATTCTTTCCAAAGCATAAAGCACGGATTGAATATTACCTGCATTGTATTTAACAATCACCAATTTCATCTAAAAGTATTATTGAACCGTTGCCAAAAATTGTTTCACCGTAGCTTTTAAATTTTCTGAACCTTCTAAGGCTTGAATAAATGCGGTACCAATAATAGCACCATTAGCATGTTTACAAGCAGACTGAAAAGTAGCCCTATCCTTAATTCCAAACCCAACCAATACTGGATTTTTCAATGACATAGCTGCTAATTTTTGTAGATAGGTTTCCACTGCATCAAAATCCTTGTCCTTTCCGGTAGTAGCAGAAGAACTTACAGCATATAAAAACCCTGTACTCAATTCATCCAATTTGCGTACCCTTTCTTCTGAGGTTTCGGGAGTAACCAAAAAGATAAAATCCAACCCATTTGCTTTGATAATAGCACCATATTCGGTTTCAAATTCGTACTCAGGCAAATCAGGTAAAATGAGTCCGTCTACCCCAACTGCGGCAGCTTCTTTACAGAACTTTTCAAATCCGTATTGCAACACCGGATTCATATAACCCATTAAGATTAAGGGAACATTTGAAACCTGCCTAACTGTTTTTAATTGATCAAATAAAACAGCAATGGTCATACCATTAGCAAGGGCAATATTACCGCTTTGCTGAATCACGGGACCATCGGCCAAGGGATCGCTATAGGGCATTCCCAATTCAATAATATCAACCCCATTTTCACTCAATGTTTCAATCATGTCAATGGTACTATTCAACCGGGGATATCCCGCTGTACAATAGACATTTAATATATTTTTTTGCTTTGATGCAAATAGATTGGCTAACCTGCTCATGTTATTGGATTATAATGCGCTTTGGGTGTCTAATTCATGAATATAAGTTGACAGATCTTTGTCTCCTCTACCGCTCAAACAAAGTACCACCCTGTCTGTTGGCTTTAACTGCATCCTTTCCAAGACAGCAAATGCATGGGCTGTTTCCAGTGCTGGTATAATTCCTTCCGTTCTACTCACATGGAAGGCCGCTTGCAATGCTTCTTCATCCGTAGCACTTAAAAAAGTACCCCTACCTGAATCAAATAGATTTGCGTGCAGAGGACCTACTCCAGGATAGTCTAAACCAGCGGAGATACTATGGGGCTCAACTATCTGGCCATCTTCTGTTTGCATCAACAAACTTTTGCTTCCGTGTAAAATGCCAGGTTTACCCAATTGGGTGGTAGCTGCGCTCATGCCACTATTCACACCCTTTCCAGCTGCTTCCACTGCCACTATCTGAACAGATAATTCATCCAAAAAATGGTAAAAAGCACCGGCTGCATTAGAACCACCCCCTACACATGCAACCACATGGGTAGGTAATTCATTCCCCGTTTTTTCTTTTAACTGCCAACGAATCTCTTCACTGATCACACTTTGAAAGCGCGCTACCATATCTGGATAAGGATGTGGTCCTACCACACTTCCAATAATATAATGGGTATCTATTGGGTTATTGATCCAATCACGAATGGCTTCATTGGTAGCATCTTTTAATGTTCTACTACCACTTATGGCTGGAATTACTTTTGCACCAAGCATGCGCATACGGGCCACATTGGGCGCTTGACGTTCAATATCTTTCTCACCCATATAAACAATACATTCCATGCCTTTAAGGGCACAAACCGTAGCAGTTGCTACACCATGCTGACCAGCGCCTGTTTCTGCAATAATCCTAGTCTTACCCAATTTTCTGGCTAATAAGATTTGTCCAATGGTATTATTGATTTTGTGCGCCCCTGTATGGCATAGGTCTTCTCTTTTCAAATAAATAGCCGTATTAAATTCCGCGCTCAATCTATCTGCTAAAAACAAGGGAGTTGGTCTTCCAACATAATCCCGCAGCAAGTACTGAAACTCTTTTTGAAAAGAGGTTTCCTGCATAATGTCTAGGTACTGAGCCTTGAGTTCTTCCACATTTCTGTGAAGCATTTCTGGAATATACGCGCCTCCAAAACGGCCATAATAGCCCTGCGCGTTGGGTGCCTGATAAGTTTCATGTTTGGTAACCATCTCTATCCTCCTTTTAATGCTTTTACAAATGTTTGAATTTTGTCCATGTCTTTTATACCTGGGGCCAGCTCAAATTTACTATTGATATCCACTGCAAAAAGGTCTTTGGCCACGGTATCATTATCAAATGCCTTAATTAGTACAACGTCTTCTGGCTGAATGCCCCCACTTAAAAAAAATGGCTTATTAACATTCACGCCCTTTAAAATATCCCAATTAAATTTTTTTCCTGTACCACCATATCCCGCTCCTTCTGTGTCAAAAAGGAACATACCAGCCAGGCCTTGATAATCTTTTGCTTTACATAGAATATCTTCTCCCTCCCTTAGTCTAAATGCCTTCACCACCTTTACATATTGGGCTATCTGTTCACAATACGCTGGATTTTCATCTCCATGTAATTGCACTGAATAAAGTCCGCATGCATCTACTAACTGCAACAGTTCTTCAACAGGAGTGTTCACAAACACACCTACTTTATTTATTTGCTTACCCTTGAGTTTTTTTAATTGTTCCATACTCATATGGGATAACACATAACGGGGCGATTTAGGATAGAAAATGAATCCCGCAAATTCAACCCCTAATTCGTCTAATTGGAGTACTTGCTCCGCCTTGGTCATTCCACATACTTTAATTTGCATGTTAGCTAGCTTTTAGTTGATTGACAAAATCAGCAAAAGCAGTGGAAGGGTTGGTTTCTTTCATGAAATTTTCACCAATCAGGAAGCCCTTGAAACCGGCTGCACGTAAAGTTACAATAGTATCTACATTGCTGATCCCACTTTCTGCAATAGCAGGTTTATCTGCTGGGATTTGCTTAATTAAGTCTAGGGAGGTCTGAATATTTACTTCAAAGGTTTTCAAATTCCGGTTATTTACCCCAACCAAGTCTACTTCATGGCAGATATGACCAAGTTCAGAGGCATCATGAATTTCCAATAATACTTCCAAACCAAGTGTATGTGCCAAAGCCGCCAGTTGCTTTACTTGATCCACTTCTAGACAGGCAGCAATTAATAAAATCAGGTCAGCTCCCATGGCTTTGGCTTCATAGACCTGATAGGGATCAACCATAAAATCCTTTCTTAATAGCGGTATATCATGTACCCTTGCCGCCATCAAATCTTCTGAACTGCCTCCAAAAAAATCGGTATCGGTTAATACAGATACGGCACTTGCAGACTGTGCATAAGCCCCTGTTACTGAAACAACATCTGCACTGCCGTTAATAACCCCTTTTGAAGGTGATTGTCTTTTAAATTCCGCAATGATGCCTGTTCTTGTAGGATCTGCTAAAAAAGCCTTGGTTGAAAAACAGGGTCTATTAAAATGATGCATTGCTTGTAATTGCTCAATAGCAATCAAGGCTTTTCTTTGAATCAATTCCTCCTTTTTGCGGGCAACTATTTTTTCTAGAATATTCATGGTTGTAACAATATTAGTTTTTCTAATGAAGCCAAAGCTTTTCCAGACTCCAGGCTTTCCACTGCTGCTAGATACGCCGCTTCATAATTGGCATATTTTCCCGTACAATTTAGTGCCATGGCTGCGTTTGCAAGCACTACCGCATTCTGTGACCAGGTTCCATGGCCTTGAATAATCTTTCTAAAAATGGCAGCAGACTCCTCTACCGTATTACCTCCATAGATATCCGTTTGCGCTACCATTCTTTTGCCCAATTCTTCAGGCGTATACACCCGTTCACCCAAATTGGTAATGACTTTTGTATCGCTGGTTAGTGAAATTTCGTCATAGCCATCCAGACTATGGATAATGGTGAAGGCCCTACCCGTTTGCTGTAAGAGATAATTGTAAATCCTGGCCATTTCTAAATTATAGACCCCAACTAATTGAAAAGCTGGTGATGCTGGATTAACCATGGGACCCAGCATATTGAAAAAGTTGCGCAATCCTAAGTTCTTTCTTACTGGGGCTACTACTTTTAATGCAGGATGAAACAGTGGCGCATGTAAAAAACAAATATTGGCTTGCTCTAGTTCTTTTAATAATTGATCATGATTGTTCTTGTGCTTGTATCCCAGTTGCTCCATTACATTGGATGAGCCACTAATAGAACTTGCACCATAATTACCATGTTTGGCCACTTTTTGACCCGCACCAGCAACTATAAAACAGGCCAAGGTAGAAATATTAAAACTGTTCTTTCCGTCTCCACCAGTACCCACAATGTCTATGACTTCATGCCCCTTGGTGTTAAACTGAATGCGTAATTCCATGAGCGCGTCACAAAAGCCTTGTAACTCTTCAATGGTAATACTTCTCATTAAAAAAACGGTGATAAATGCCGTAATCTCCGTTTCATTGAATTGCCCATTAGAAATCTGCACCAACGCCTCTTTGGCTTTTTCCCTGCTAAGGGTCTTGTGTTCAAATAAGTATTGTAATAATTTTTTCATCTGTTTTATAGGATTTTGTAGCTATTTTTTTAACCAATTTTTTACAATAATCGCTCCATCTGGTGTAAGAATACTCTCCGGATGAAACTGCACTCCTTGAACATCATAAGTGGTATGTTCTAAAGCCATTATATACCCGTGCTCCTCAATGGCGGTAATGCGTAAGTCCGATGGAAAATCTTGTTGGTCTACTACCCAACTATGGTACCTTCCAACAACAAACTCATCTGCCAAACCCTCAAATAGCCTAGACTGTTTTCCTTCATTGGCAACCTGTTGCACTGGGGTAGCAATACCATGATAAACGGTACTTAAATTGGTGAGTGTCCCTCCAAATGCTTCTCCAATGGCTTGATGTCCTAAGCAAACCCCCAGTATAGATTTAGCAGCTGCATATTCCTTGATTAAAGCAAGCATCAAACCCGCTTCAGAAGGGACTCCTGGCCCGGGCGAGAGTAAAATTTTGTCATAAGCCTTTACTTTCTCTAAGGGCAGTTCATCATTGCGGCATACATCTACCTTGTTACCGGTAATCTGCTCTACCAAATGAACCAGATTGTAGGTGAAAGAATCATAATTATCCAATACTAAAATCTTCATAGTGCTACTTCTTCTAATGCTAAATACCCTCTGCAATAACAATGGCTTTTTTTAGCGCATTTAATTTATTGTTTACCTCTTGTAATTCATTTTCTGGGACACTTGCGGCAACTACACCCGCACCTGCCTGATACACCAGTGTATTATTGCGGCTTAAAAAAGTGCGAATCATAATGGCATGGTTGCAGGTTCCATTAAAGCCAATAAAACCAATTCCGCCCCCGTAGTAACCCCTAGCCGTTGGTTCAAAACTATCAATCAGTTCCATGGCTTTGAATTTAGGCGCACCGCTCAAAGTACCGGCAGGAAAGGTTTTGGCCAATAATTCAAATGGATTTTGTCCCTCTTGCACATTTCCTGTTACCTCGCTCACCAAATGAATTACATGGCTATAATATTGCACTTGCCTATAATGACTGACTACAACGTCTGTGCAACAACGGCTCAAATCATTTCTAGCAAGATCAACCAACATAACATGTTCTGCATTTTCCTTAGCGTCTTGTAACAATTTTTCCGCCATGGCTTTATCTGTTGCATCATCTCCACTTCTTTTAAAAGTACCAGCAATGGGATGCACTATAGCTTTACCATTTTGAATAATCAATTGTGCTTCTGGAGAAGAACCCATTAATTTATAATCGCCATAGTCAAAAAAGAATAAATAAGGTGAAGGGTTCACACTGCGCAAGGCGCGATAGACATTGAATTCATCCCCCGTAAAACCTTGATTAAATCTGCGGCTTAATACAATTTGAAACACGTCTCCCCTAAAACAGGATTGAATGCCCTTTTTCACCATTTGACAATAGTCTTCATCTGTTATATTAGAAGACTCTGGGCCATTAATGCGGAAGGGATACACTGGTACGTCTTTGCTTTTAATCAAGGACTCTACCATTTGTAAGTCAGATTCTAATCCAGCCACTTTATTCTCACACAAAAAGAGCTCGTCTTTAAAGTGATTAAATACAATTACATACTGGTATAAACGATAGCGCATCAAAGGAATATCCGTTGACGTTTTTTTAGAATCATTAAACTGAATACTGTCAAAAAATTGTACTGCGTCAAAACTGGCATAGCCATACAAACCTTGCGCAAACGCAGCTTCCTTTTGTTCAGCTGGAACAATCTCAAAATGCTGCATAAAATTCCATAAAGCATTGGGCGCATCAGCAGGATGTTTCAACGCCGCTTTTTGAGGTTTCTGACCTGGCAGTTTAAATTCCATGCTGCTAGTAGATGTTAATTCCATGCCTGCAATAGCATTGATACCTATAAAAGAGTAGCTATTCTCTGCTACATGGTGGTCAGTACTTTCTAACAATACGGTATCCCTAAAACGGTCACGCAATCGCAAATAAATCCCTACCGGTGTAAAAACATCGGCAAGCATTCTTTTGCTAACTGTTTCCAATTTGATTTTCTTCATTGACATCTAATCTATTTTCTGTTGAATGGTCTATTTAGGTTGGGATAAAAAAAAGCCCCGGCAAATTGTCGGGGCTTTGAATTTATTTCAAAAAGTATTGGCTATGCCACTACAATCCCCGTATAGAGTTTGTATGCCACCACCAATATTTGTTTGTTACTTGATTCATTGCTATGCAAAGATGGTAGAGAATTGCATTTGAACCAAAATTTTCTCAAAAAAAACAAACCCGCCTTGAACTATGGGTTCAAAGCGGTAAGATTATCACAATTATTTTAACAAATCAACCCTATCCATTATTCCAAAAAATGAAATATTGAAAATAAAAAGGGGAAAAACCAGTTAAGTTTCAACAAGATTTGCAAATAGCAACTCTTTGCTGCAAATTTGAAAAAAAATGCCATGAAGCTTTTGAAGTCTCTTTTATTTGCCATTAGCCTCCTAGTTAGTGCTCAATCCAAGGCCAGTGTTGGACCAGACGATATTTTGGGAACCTGGTTAAATGCTACAGGTAAAGGACATATACAGATCTTCAAACAAGGCAATGCCTACCATGGAAAACTTGTCTGGCTAAAAGAACCCAATGACGAAGCTGGCAAACCCAAAACAGATAAAAACAATCCTGACGCCAATTTAAAGTCCAAACCCGTTTGGGGATTACAGATTTTGAGGGGGTTTCAATTTGATAAAGACGAATGGAACGATGGTAAAATTTATGACCCTCAAAATGGCAAGGAATACAAGTGCTATATGAAAATGAAAGATGCCAATACGCTCTTAGTCAGAGGCTATATTGGCATCTCATTAGTGGGCAGAACCGAAACCTGGACCCGTATCAAATAATTATAAAACTCCTTTGGTTGAGGGCAAGTAATTGGAGAAAGGATCTCTTTTCACTGCCATGCGAATGGCTTTGGCAAAGGCCTTGAAAATGGCTTCAATTTTATGGTGCTCATTGTCTCCCTTGCAACTAATATTTAGGTTGCATTTGGCGGCGTCGCTAAAGCTTTTGAAAAAATGGAAGAACATTTCTGTAGGCATTTCTCCAATTTTCTCTCTAGAGAATTCAGCGTCCCAAACCAACCAATTTCTACCTCCAAAATCAATTAAGACTTGTGCGGAAGCCTCATCCATGGGCAGTGCAAATCCATAGCGATCCATGCCTCGTTTATCGGCCAAAGCCAAGCCAAATGCTTCCCCTAATGCAAGACCTGTGTCTTCAATAGTATGGTGTTCGTCTATATGTAAATCTCCCTTAGTATGCACCGTTAAATCCAATTTCCCATGACGCGCAATCTGGTCAAGCATATGGTCAAAAAAGCCCAGGCCTGTTTGAATATCGGCTTTGCCAGAACCATCCACATTCAATACCACCTGAATCTTGGTTTCGTTGGTATTACGCTGGTGTACTACTTGTCTTAATCCTAGTTTTAAAAATCCATAGACTTCTTCCCAAGCAAGGGTTTCAAGCGCTATGGTTTCTTTTAAAGCATCCATACTATCTGCCAGTTCTACCCCACCCAAATTAGGATCCGTATTGAGCCAAATGGCTTTAGCGCCTAAATTTTTTGCCAACTGTATATCTGTTATCCTATCACCAATTACATAGCTATTGGCCAGATCATATTTGCTAGCATCTAAGTACTCAGTTAACATGCCAGTAGCCGGTTTGCGTGTGGGCAGGTTTTCATGCGAAAAACTTCTATCAAAATGGGCTGCAGCAAAATGAATGCCCTCATTGGCTAGGGTTTCCATGATAAAATCCTGCACAGGCCAAAAGGTCTTTTCAGGAAAAGAAGCCGTACCCAAACCATCTTGATTACTCACCATCACCAATTCATAATCCAGTTCTTTGGCAATCAAACCCAGGTACTGAAATACGCCAGGATAAAAACTCAGTTTTGAAAAATCGTCAATTTGGTAAGTAGGAGGCTGTTCATTAATAATGGTTCCATCCCTGTCTATAAATAAAACTCTGCGCATACTATTTTAATTTTGCCCTAACAGCTTTTACTTCAGCAGCCGAAACCGCTGAAGCTTTATTGGTCCAAGTATTCCTGATATAGGTAAGTACGTCTGCAATTTGTTGGTCTTTTAAATCACTATGAGGCGCCATATTATTGGAATAAAACTCACCATCAATTTCAACCCTATCTGAATAACCTTTTAATACAATGCGAATCAATTTGGCCTTATCCGCACCAAGAACGGTAGATGCCCCGTCTAGTGGCGCATTTAAATGCGGAACGCCCCCACCATCCACTTGGTGACAAGCCAAGCACCTAGTTGCATAAACAAGTTTACCATTGTCTATCACCGATTTACTAATTGGCTTGGATGATTGAGAAAAGGCGTTTAGACCAAAGCATAGTGAGCCCATGAGCAACATTATCTTCTTTTCCATGACTATTTACCGTTGTACATAATTCTATAAATGGTTCCCTTGCTATCGTCTGATACATATAAAGAACCGTCAGGTCCTTGGGCCAAACCACAGGGACGGTGTTGAGCGCCCTTGGTGCCTGTTACTACTTCTATTCCTGCAAAACCATTGGCAAAGATTTCCCATTGACCCGTTGGTTTACCATTTTCAAATGGTACAAAAGCTACATAATACCCTTCCTGTGGCAAGGGCGCCCTATTCCAAGAACCATGGAATGCTACAAATGCACCATTCTTATACTTGGCTGGAAATTGATTACCCGTATAAAACAACAAGGCATTGGGTGCCATATGTGCTGGGAATGCAATAGCTGGGTCTTGAAAAGCAGGATCCGTAGAAACCTTCTTTCCATCACCACCATATTCTGGCGCTACTATTTTTTGCTTCATTTCAGGGTCATAATAGATATAAGGCCATCCTGCATTGCTACCCTCTTTGAGTGCATACATGGTTTCTGCTGGTTTTTCGGCACTAGCTTTATTATCAAATAAATCAGGATATAAATCATGTAACTGATCTCTTCCGTGTTGCATGACAAATAATTGGTTGTTCTGTTTGTTCCAATCCAGACCCATTACATTACGCAGACCAGTGGCAAATCTTTTACCATCCCCATAGGTTTGGTTAGCTTTTTCTGCGTCAAATTTCCAGATACCACCAGCGGAATCCAAAATGGGACAAGGCATCATTCCTTTTGATCCCTTGGTTCTGTCTTTTTCCTGACATGCATTGGAATAAGCACCAATATTCACATAAATATTACCCTTGCCGTCTAAAGCAATGGATTTGGACTCGTGTTGTTTTCTATCAATCAAACCGGTAATAATTTTCTGAGGTGACATGGGATTCACCAACGAACCATCGGGGGTTAACATATAACGATATACTTCTTCATCCGAAGAAGCATAAAGCCATTTGCCACTGATGGCAATACCCGTTCCACCAAAATCACCAAAGCTGCCTTTTTCTTCAGCCCTTCCGTCTCCGTCGGTATCACGCAAAACCACAATGCCTTTCCCATTCACTAACTTAGAAAGCTTAACGTAGATGGTTCCTTTGTCTGTGATGGCTATATGTCTTGCCCTACCAATGCTATCTGCTGCTTTTAAAGCCCCAAAACCAGCTGGTAATTTTAGACCAGCATTGTCAGCGTCTGGCATTATGGCTTTGCTGGCCAATTTGGTAGAATCGCCCGCATGGGCAGAAAATTGCGTTAAAGAGAGACCAAGCGCCAATAGGCAAAAGGAAAATGTTTTTCTCATGTGGTTGTTTTTGGGTTTCTTATTTGCTTACGACATGAAATTACAAATCAAAACAGAATTATTCTGGGATTATTTGAGATTCATACCAATCCTGCATGGCATCAACCAAGTCTGTATTTTCTTTTTCTGTTCCAATGGTGATGCGCAAACAGTCCTCGCAGAGTTGCACCGAGCTACGGTCACGCACTACAATTCCTTTGGTTAGCAGGAATTCATAGATTTTTCTTGCTTCCGCAATTTTAACCAAGATAAAATTAGCGTCTGAAGGATAGACTTTTTCAACCGTAGGCATGGATTCAAAAACCTTAGTAAGGGCTTCACGCATATCTACTAAAATGGTGATCATGTCTTTTACCTGACCCAATTCTTCCATGGCTTTCAAAGCCAGTTCCTGGGTTACTTGGTTAATATTGTAAGGAGGCTTTACTTTATCCATCACTTCCAGAATTTCTTTAGAAGCAAAAGCCATACCCAGTCTAAGACCAGCCAAACCCCAGGCCTTGCTAAAGGTTTGAAGTACTACTAGGTTGGGATAATCCACCAAGTCTTGGATAAAGGACTGCTGTTTAGCAAAATTGATATAGGCTTCGTCTATGACCACTATGCCATTAAAATGATTCAAGACCATTTCAATATCTGCTCTATGAAGGCTATTGCCAGTAGGATTATTGGGAGAACAGATCCAGATTAACTTGGTATTTGCATCAATCAATGTTTCTATATGCGCCAAGTTTAATTGAAAATCTGGTAAAAGGGGTGCTCTTTTCAGTTCAATATTGTTGATATTGGCACTAACCTCATACATACCATAAGTTGGTGGGCAGATAATGGCATTGTCTTTACCCGGCTCACAAAAACACCTATAGAGCAGGTCAATACATTCATCACTTCCATTACCAAGAAAGATATGTTCCGGAGCTATTCCCTTGATTTGACTCAGGGCTTTTTTAACCAATTGTTGGTGCGGATCAGGATAGCGGTTATACCATTTTTTCAAAGGGGAGCCTAGGCTGTTTTCATTGGCGTCCAGAAACACACTTGCTTCACCACTAAATTCATCCCTAGCCGATGAATAAGCTTTTAGGTTTTTGATATTCTCTCTAATCAGTTGGTCTAATTGGAACATGCTGGGAAATTCAAAAGTCAATATAAATAAGAAGTCAAAAATATAAGAACTCAAAAGTTAAAAAGTCAAAATATATATTAATTCAAAAATTAATATATGAATAGACGAATGCGACAATTATCCTTTTAAGTAATCTAAACGCACATTGACTGCGTTGGCGTGTGCGTCTAGCCCCTCTGCCATGGCCATTATGGTTACTATAGAAGCAATGGCTTTTAAACCAGTTGGACTCAATTGCTGAAAAGTGATTTTCTTTACAAAGCTGTCTACACTCACCCCACTATACGCACGGGCAAATCCATTGGTGGGCAGGGTATGATTGGTACCGCTAGCATAATCCCCTACGGACTCGGGCGAATAATGACCCAAGAAAATGGAACCTGCATTTATTACCTGCTCTGCTAAAACCTCTGGCTTAGCTGTAGCAATGATTAAATGCTCCGCGGCATAGGCATTTACAAGGGCTAACCCCTGTTCCATGCTTTCAATTAAAATACAAGTACTATTATTTAATGATTTGATTGCCAAATCTTTTCTTGACAATTTATCTAATTGTAATACTAATTCCTTTTCTACAGCATTTGCCAAGTCTAAAGAGGTGGTTACCAACAAAACCTGACTATCTGCCCCGTGTTCTGCCTGACTCAAGAGATCGGCCGCCACAAAAGCGGGATGGGCGCTGTCATCTGCCAATACACAAACCTCACTAGGACCAGCGGGCATATCAATGGCAATACCTTCTAGCTGCACCAAACGCTTGGCACAGGTTACAAACTGATTACCAGGACCAAAGATCTTACTCACTTTGGGAATGCTTTGGGTTCCATATGCCATGGCCGCAATAGCTTGTACACCCCCAATTTTATAGATTTTCTGGACCCCTACTAACTGCGCGGCAAATAAAATAGCCGGGTGCAACCCACCCATTTTGTTGGGTGGAGAACAAAGTATAACATCCTTACAACCAGCAATTTGAGCGGGTATACCTAACATTAAAATAGTAGAGAACAATGGCGCTGACCCGCCTGGAATGTACAGGCCTACTCGTTCAATACCAACTGATTTGCGCCAGCACTTTACCCCAGGCATGGTTTCCACCACTACTGGATCAGCAACTTGGGTCTGGTGAAACAAGCGAATATTCTTAGCCGCTTGCTCAATGGCCCCCTTTAACTCAGGGGACAATGCCGCTATGGCTGCTTCAATTTCTTTGACACTGACCAACTGCGCTTCTTTTGAAAGGATTACCCCATCAAATTCATGGGTAAAGCGCAGAACTGCCGCGTCTCCTTCTTGCTTCACTGCGGCTAATACAGCCTGAACTTTTGCCTCTAAAGCCCTATCGTCTAGTTCGGGTCTTTGCAAAACTGCCGGCCACTGTTCAGGGGTAGGATTCTTGACTATTTTCATACTATATAATCATTTTTTCAATTGGCACCACCAAGATTCCTTGGGCTCCAGCTTCTTTTAATTGTTCAATTATATCCCAGAACTCATTCTCTTTCAATACACTATGAACACTACTCCATCCCGGTTCGGCCAAGGGCAACACGGTTGGGCTCTTCATGCCGGGTAACAAAGAAATGATCTTATTGAGGTTTTCATTGGGGGCATTCAACAAGATGTACTTGTTATTTTTAGCCTTTTTCACAGACTGAATTCTAAACAGCAATCTAGCAAGGGTCTGTGATTTCTCTTCTGACAACAGCAGGTTCTGAATCAACACCGCTTGAGATTCCAAAATGGTTTCCACCTCTTTTAACCCATTCATGAATAGGGTTGAACCACTACTTACTAGGTCGCAAATAGCATCGGCCAAGCCAATACCTGGTGCAATCTCAACCGAACCACTGATCTCATGGATTTCTCCATTTACTTGGTTTTTATTCAAATACTGTTTCACCAAGACAGGATAACTGGTGGCAATTCGCTTATTGTCTAAGAATTGAGCCCCTGTATATTCTTCCCCTTTTCTAATGGCAATACAGAGTCGGCATTTTCCAAAACCCAGTTTCTCTCCCACTTTCACCTGTTTGTTCTTCTCGTATACCACGTTTTCACCCACAAAACCAATATCGGCCACGCCGTCTTCAACGTATTGAGGAATATCATCATCCCTTAAAAAATAGACTTCTATGGGAAAATTGCTGGCTTCTGCCTTTAATTTATTGACCCCATTGCTAATATCAATCCCACATTCCTTTAATAATCTAATAGAATCATCATGGAGTCGGCCGCTTTTCTGAATGGCCAACCTTAATTTCTGTGTCTCATTGTTGCTTGTTGTCATAACCTCATTTTTAATATCCCCAAGGGGTGTAAATAAAAAAGCCTACCCGAGGGTAAGCTTTTCAATGTTTTATAGGAACACAAAACACCAACAGCCTACCGCTTGGGTAAGGAATGATGATGGTGGATATGTGTAATTTGCTTCATTGCTTCACAAAATTAATGGGATAAGGTTTGCTGCGCAAATTTATTTCAGACCTGTTTAAGGTTTTGTGTACCATCTTCCTCCTTTTATCAAACCTAGGTGCATTGAATTTAATTTATGGTTAACTTCCAAACGTAAAAACAAAGTGATGCTTAGAATACTATTAACCGCACTTACCCTGATGGTACTAATCTCTCATACCAGCGCGCAGCAACAGCGCAAATTGGTTTGGAGTGATGAATTCAATTATAAGGGTCTTCCAGATTCCAAAAAATGGAACTATGACACTGGCGGAAATGGCTGGGGTAATAATGAATTACAATACTACACTTACCAGCAACAAAAAAATGCCCGCGTAGAAAATGGTCATTTAATCATTGAAGCCCACAAAGAAAATCTGGGTAAGAACACTTATAGCTCTGCTAGACTGGTGACTAAGGGTAAGGGCGATTGGACCTATGGCAAGTTAGAGATCAGGGCAAAAATCCCAGATGGACTAGGCACTTGGCCTGCCATTTGGATGCTGGCTTCAACCACACCGCTCAAATGGCCGGACGATGGCGAAATTGATATTATGGAACACGTGGGTTATGACCAAGGCGTTTTACATGGCACCATACACACTAAGAAATATAATCACATGATTGGAACCCAAAAAGCGGGTATCATTACGGTTAAAGACATTAGCCAAGCTTTTCATACCTATCAATTAGAATGGGACGCTGAGACTATCAAAGTTGGCATGGATAACAATTATTACTTCACTTATAAAAATGAACATTCCGATAAATCGGCTTGGCCATTTGACCAACCCTTTCATCTATTACTAAATCTAGCCGTTGGTGGAAACTGGGGAGGAGCAAAAGGTGTTGACGAAAAAGTATTTCCCAAACGAATGGAAATTGATTTTGTAAGAGTTTATCAATAACATATAAAACTTCAACTATGAGCAATACCAAACAATTACTAACTGCCTTATGCTTCCTATTGCTAGGAACAGGGCTTTGGGCGCAGGACGCCATGAGTTATCAAACACCGCCAAAAGATATTGCGGACCTTTTATTAGCCAAACCTACTCCGGGTGTCAGCATTAATGGGAATGCCAGCTGGATGCTACTCAGTGAGCGTAATTCTTATCCTACCGTGGAAGAATTGGGCCAACCTGAACTAAGGATTGCTGGACTTAGGTTGAACCCTAATAATTTCTCTCCAAGCAGGGGATCGTATATCAACAATTTTATCTTGAAGAATATCAAGACCAATCAGGAATTTAAAGTGAGTGGATTACCAGCTAATTTGTTAGGAGGATCACCTACTTGGAACCCTTCTGAAACCAAAATTGCTTTTACCAATACCACTGCTACTGGTGTTGATTTGTATGTAATAGATGTAGCCACTCAAAAAGCCAATAAAATCAATAAAAAATCAGTGAATACTGTTTTGGGTAATGCGTTTACCTGGTTGGATGATAATTCCATTTTGTACAAAGCCACAACTCAAAGCGCAGCAGCTGCCCCAAAAAAATCTATTACCCCCAAGGGACCAACTATTCAGCAAAACTTAGGCAAAGCGGCTCCTAGTGCTACTTTCCAAGATTTAATCAAGAGCCCTTATGACGAACAATTGTTTGAATTCTATGCCACCGCGCAATTGATTCAAAACAAAAATGGCGTGGAAACCGCTATTGGCAAACCTGGACTTCTGGCTTCTTTTACTTTGTCTCCAGATAAAAAATACCTGTTACATAGAACCATTCGCAAACCATTTTCTTATTTGGTCACTGCTCAAGGATTTCCTTCTACTATCAGTATTTCAGACTTAAAGGGAACTACGGTGAAAGTATTGGCAGAATTACCTTCAAGTGAAGGAACACCATCTGGTTATGACAATACCCAAAATGTTCCTCGTGCTTTTGACTGGAGAGATGATGAAGCGGCTACTATTACTTGGGCCATGCCTTTAGACTCCGGTTTAATCAAAAACAAAGTAGAATACCATGATGCAGTTTATGCATTAAGCGCTCCTTTTACAGGCGCTACTAAAGAGTTGTTCAAAACAAAATTCCGTTATGGCGGAACTAGCTGGGGCGATGCTACCCTAGCCCTTGTTCAAGAGAATTCTAGAACCCGTCAAATGCGCAGAGTTAGCCGTTATAATAGCAGTACCAATAGTTTGGAACTCTTGTTTGAACGCAATCAAACAGATGCCTATAATGACCCAGGTACCCCTGTTACTACCAAAAATGCATTTGGCAGGCAAGTGATTCAAACCATAGAAAATGGTAAAAAATTGTTGATGAACAATACCACCGGTTCCTCAGCAAAAGGTGACCTTCCCTTCTTGGCCAAATTTGACCTAAGCAGCAAACAGAATGAAATTATTTGGCGTTGTGCTGAGGGTAGTTATGAATTTGTAGCGGAAGTATTGGATGCCAATAAATTGGTGTTGATTACCAGAAAAGAGTCTCAGAAAGAAGTACCTAACTACTATTTGAAAAATCTGATGCTACGCATAGCCGATCAACCATTAACTAATTTTGCCAATCCTTACCCACAACTAGATGGCGTAACCAAGCAAAAAGTTTCCTATAAAAGGGCCGATGGTGTAGACCTGACCGGTGATCTTTATTTACCAAAGGGCTATAACAAAGAAAAAGATGGTCTACTCCCCGTTTTGATGTGGGCTTATCCCCGTGAATTCAACAGTGCTGCTGATGCTGCACAGGTTAGGGGTTCTCAGTCTAGGTTTACTACTATTAGCTGGGCCTCTCCTATTTTTTATGTTACCCAAGGATTTGCGGTTTTGGATAATGCTGAATTCCCTATTGTTGCAGCCAGTGCTGAAAAGAAACCCAATGACAATTTTGTGGCCCAATTGCAAATGAATGCAGAAGCTGCCATTAATAAATTATCTGACCTTGGCATTGGCGATAGAAAACGCGTAGCGGTTGGGGGCCATAGTTATGGCGCCTTCATGACTGCTAATTTGCTAGCACATACTAGCTTGTTTAAAGCAGGTATTGCTCGTAGTGGCGCTTATAACAGAACCCTTACTCCATTTGGATTCCAAAATGAAGACCGCACTTATTGGCAAGCACCGCAACTCTATTTTGAAATGAGTCCATTTAGTTATGCCAACAATATCAAGACGCCTATTTTGTTAATTCATGGCGATAGTGATGACAACCCTGGTACATTCCCTATTAATAGTGAGCGTTTGTACAATGCAGTAAAAGGTCATGGTGGAACCGTGAGATTTGTATTCTTACCTTATGAAGCACATAGCTATCGTGGCAAGGAAAACTTGTTGCACATGCTTTGGGAACAGAACCAATGGTTGGATAAATACGTGAAGAATGCTAAATAATTAGCTTCAAAAATACATGCCCCCATGGGGCCTCCATAAAATCCCGGTTGCTTAGGTAACCGGGATTTTTATTTGAATACGTTATTGTCCTTTGTTTAATTCTTTTACTTGTAATTCTTTCCAAGGGGTTGTTCCATCTTCTACTCTTTTAAATTGAAATTGATTAGAACTGCCAATGACAATCTCTGCAGTGGTGTATATTTTGTTGCCTTCTAATAAATGCCCCCCAATTGTTTTTCCCGTGCTATCTGAAACTGAGATATGAATATGCGACCCATTGACTGATAATGTTCCAACCAGACTCACTATTTCAAAATGACCTGTTGCTTTGCTCCCATTGGGCTGATTAGCAAACCGAATATGATAATCTGTTAAACTGCCCACTGCGGTTTGAATCCAGGCAGCTTCTAACTGATGAACTTGCACAAAACTGTCTAAGGACAATTTAAGATCTTGACCAGGTTTCAATCTAAGCGCATAGGTTTTATCTGATGTATTCATAGATTTTGATTGACAGGCCATTACACCAATGACCATAAAAGTCAAGGCGTCCAGCCAATATTTTTGTTAGCCTTCATATCAATAAAGTTAATGGAATCCATTCTTTTTACTGGTTCTGCTTTATCTTTCAAATCTAAATGAATGCATATGAAAGGGTTATTGTTCATCATGGCGTGCCTATTTACTGTTCTTGTTTCTGCTCAAGACTATTTTTTATTTGTGGGTACTTATACCTCCGGTGCTAGTAAGGGCATCTATGTATACCATTTTAACAGTAAAACAGGAAAAGCTGATTGGATAAGCAATACAGACAGTTCAGCCAACCCTTCTTTTTTAGCCATTGCCCCAAATGGAAGATTTGTTTATGCAGTAAATGAAGTGAGTAGAAAGCAAGCTGGGCTAATAAGCGCCTATGCTTTTGACCCTTCCACTGGTAAGTTAAAATTTATCAATCAAACCTCTAGCGGCAGTGAAAACCCTTGTCATGTATCTATTAGTAAAAATGGCAAATGGGTATTAACCGCCAATTATAGTGGAGGCAGTTTGGCCGCATTACCCGTTAATGCAGACGGCAGTATTGCCCCTTTTACCCAACATATTGTGCATACTGGCAAAGGGAAAATTCCAGGTAGACAAGATATGCCCCATGTACATGCTGTCTTTCTATCACCTGATGAAAAACACTTGCTAACTCCAGATTTGGGAACAGACAAAGTAACTATTTACCAATTTAACCAAGCGTCCAAAGAGCCACTCACAGCTGGCGCTCAACCATATATAGCTATTGAGCCAGGTAGCGGACCCAGACATTTGGATTTTTCACCCAATGGCAAATTTGTGTATGTAACAGAAGAAATGAGTGGAATGGTTTCTGTACATCGCTATCAAAATGGCGCAACTAGTTTTGTTCAAAGAATGGCTACTCACCCGGCTGAATACAAAGGCCAGCCAGGCAATGCCGATATTCATATTTCAGCTGATGGTAAATTTCTTTACGCTTCTAATAGAGGCAAAGAAAATAATATTGCCATTTTTAGCATTGACGCTAGCACGGGCAAATTAACCGCATTAGGTTATGAATCTACAAGGGGTGAAGGACCTAGAAATTTTAGCATTGATCCTTCTGGTAATTTTTTACTGGTAGCCAACCAGCTTACTAGTAATGTAGAAATTTTTCATAGAGATGCTATAACAGGTTTGCTACAGCATACTGGCAGCAGCTTACAAATCCCCAATCCAGTTTGTTTGAAATTTTTGAAAAAATAATTACACGCGCTTCTTGGGTCATACCCGACCATTTGATGATCACGCTATCATTTCTTGAGACATGCTCCTAGCGTTTAGTTTTTGCCCATTCTTCTAATAATATTTTTTATTCTTGCGCCCAACTCTCTTGGATTAAAAGGCTTTACTATATAATCATCTGCTCCTGCTTCTAGGCACCGTATCCTAGTTTCTGAATCTTCCTTACCGGAAAGTATCACCAAAGGAATAGCACTAAAAAAACCATTATTTCTGACCTGATGCAATAATTCCATTCCACTTAATCCAGGAATGTTTAAGTCTGACAAAATCAAATCTGGCAGATTGCCAGTTTGCAAATAATTGAACGCATCCATCCCATCTGTAAAAAGCGAAACGGAGAAATGCTCACTCAAAGTCTGCTGTAAGATGGCTTGTATAAAGGCATCATCTTCCACTACAAGTATATTAGGGAGGGGCACTAAAGAATGAGGCATTTGATATTTGTAAAGAATAGTGTATTGTTATTCCTAATTAAATATACAATAAAGCTAATTGATGAATCTGCTTTATTTTTTTGCAGCCAAAACTTCAATATCAAAAACAAGGATTTCATTTGGCGCAATATCTTTACTCCTGGTTCTAATGCCATAGCCCAATCCTGAAGGAATATACAGCCTTATTTTGCCTCCCAGTTTGCAAGATTGGAGCCCCAATTGCCATCCCTTGATCAATCTTTTTAAAGGGAAGGTTGCCGGTTTCTCTTTAGTCTGATCAAAAACAAACCCGTCTCTAAAACGCCAACCTTGGTACATCACAGTTAGGGTATCTGTAGTCTGAACAAATGCTCCGCTACCCTCTTTTATAATTTTATAGTATATGCCATCAATACTTCCAGTAGTATCTATGGTTTTAGCTTGAATGGCCTTGTTCAATTGTTCATAATCCTTTGTCATTTGAACAGCACTATCTGCATTTTTACTCCAATCAATAGTTGGTTTGCTTAATAATGGAGAACGCGTAAAGATTTGGCCAAACTGCGCAGTTGGGGCTTCAAAGCCACCATTCCACAAGTAAAATTGACCATCTTGTACGCCAGCACCATAATCAATTCTGTCTCTGGCTTTTCCAGTAGCATCATAAGAGAAAATAGCGTTGGTTAATTCTAGCCAAGTACCATTCTCTCTTTGTATCCATTGATTGCCAAATTGTGCCCTACGTTGTAGTTGTCCGTTTAGACCTACAAAATTTTCGTTAAAGGAATAAAGGTTTCTCAACCATTTTCCGTCTCTAGGCGCTTTAAATGCAGCAATCAATTTCCATTGCTGGAGTTCGGGTAAAAAACAATATCCTGAATAAATGGTGGTATTAGAGGCTGAATCAGGAAGGGCTGTTACTAAAAATTTGTACACTTGCCCAGTCTTCCAGGGATAAACCCAATGACTATGACCTCCTGTGCCTTCATTACCAAAATCATTGGCTACTACCCCATTGCCCTTGGCCAATAATTGTACCCGGTTGCTATCAGCTACTTTGCCTCTGTCAACGGCCTCATTGCCTGCGTCCCAAACAGAAAAAATGATTCTTCTTTCTTTTTCACTATTAACCTGAATGCCAAAATAGCCCCTAGCAAATCCGTTAGCCATATAATAACTATGCACCTGATCAGCTCCAACCGGAATGGTCAATTCATTGTAAAAAGCAATGACACGGGTTGTATCTGAAATGGGGTATCGTAGGTGAACCGATGCCGCATTTCTGCGCTCTTTTTGGTTAAAATGCATGTCTACTGCTGCGGAGCCTTTACAATCAATACTAGCAATTTCAGCAATTGTGTTTCCTGTTTTACTCAAACCCTTTATATGCAATACATGAAAGCCAGTATCCTTAATAGTTACCTTTCCAATTTTCAAGGAAATAGTTTTCTCTGATTTTGGAACGTTAACCATAAATGGCTGCTTGTCAAATAAGATTTGCAATCTAGAGGAGCCCTCTGGATTCCTTACTTGAATAGATAGTTCAAGGGAACCCGTATTTCTAAGATAGAAATGATATGTTAATTGCTGTTGCAGATTTGTCCAATTACTAACCCCTTTTTGCGGATCAAAAAGTTTACTTCTCCAAGACTCTGCGGGTACTGCATACCCAGTGAATCCTGGAATGGATTGCAGCTCTTGAGCAATCACTGAATGGGCAAAGCAAAAAAACAATAATTGGGCTAATATGAATTTGCGCATGGCTAATAGTTGTTGGAACAATCAATTGATTCTGTCAAACATAATGAAAACCTTTAAAACCTTGTTAGTTTCCTATGGTGGATTAAAAGTTAATTAAACGTTTGTTTAATTTCTGGAATCTTCGCATATTTGCAGCAGTTTATTCAAATGAGCATTGACAAAAAGGAACATATTATGGAAGTGGCGGTGGAACTATTTGCCACCAATGGTTTTGAAGGAACTTCTATACGCCAATTGGCCCAACGGGCGGATGTTAATATTGCCATGATCAACTATTATTTTGGGAGTAAAGAGAAATTATTTGAAACCTTGCTGGAACAGAAGGCCAGCTATATGCGCAATAGAATTGAAGCCGTTGAGGCAGATGAATCTCTTACAGAAATAGAGAAACTGGACCAAATTATAGAAGACTATGTGGTCCGTTTTTTTTCACAACCTGAATTCCACCGAGTCTTGCAACAAGAACTATTGGTTTCTCAGAGAGAACAGCTGCACCAAAACGTGATTGGTCTTTTTGTTAAAAATACCCAAAACGTAGTTGCCATAATAGAAAAAGGTATTCGCAAAAAGCAATTTAAAAAAGTGGATCCGCCCTTTGTTTTTGCTTCTATTATTGGCACTATTAACCAAGTAATGCAATCTAAAATCATGTGCAATATGCTCTTGAACAAAGCATTTGATGAGAACCCATACCAAGACCCTCTATTCAAAAAAAGACTGATTCAACATTTGAAACAAATGGTTCACGCGCAACTACTTATTGAAAAAGACATTTAAACCAAGACCCATGGAACAAACAAACACTAAAAAGCCAAAAAGCCCCGTAAAATTTATCATTATTGGTTTGATTTTACTAGTAGCAGGTTATTTTGGTTACCAAAAAATTCATTTTGTTTTAACGCATGAAACAACAGACAATGCGCAGATTGAAACACAAATTACGCCCGTACTCCCTAGGGTTGCAGGATATGTAAAAACCATTGCCGTAAAAGATTACGATAGCGTAAAAGCTGGGGATCTCTTGGTTGAATTGGATGATGCTGAACTACAACAACAATTGCAAGAAATGCAAGCAGATTTTGCCCAAGCAGCAACAGATATAGTAAACGCAAAAGCGGCTTTGAACAATGCCATTGTTTCTTTGAAAGTAAATAAGGGCAATATTGACATTAGTGAATTGAGAAAGAAAAAAGCCCAGGATGATCTGCAAAGAGATCAGAATTTGTTCAATAGTGAAGCCATTACACGCAAACAGTTAGACGATAGTAAATTTGCTGTGGAAAACGCTGGAAAAATATTAGACAATAGTCACAATGATTTATCCGCCGCCCAAAGTAGGATTGCCGTTTTGGAATCAAATGTGAAAAAAGCGGAAGCCGTTATGGTTGTGAAGCAATCTAGGATTAACCAACAACAATTGAAAATCTCCTATACCAAAATCTATGCACCACAGGGCGGAAAGATTGGAAAGAAAACCATCAGTACCGGACAATTTGTACAAGCAGGAACGCCCCTATTTTCCATTGTCAATGATAGTAGCTATTGGGTGGTGGGCAATTTTAAAGAAAATCAATTGTATGCTTTGACCCCAGGCAAAAAAGTAGTTTTAAAAATGGATGCCTATCCAGACCTTGATCTGATTGGAACAGTTGCTTCTTTAAGTGAAGCCACCGGAGCAAAATTTGCCTTATTACCACCTGATAATAGCAGTGGCAATTTTGTAAAAGTAACCCAACGCGTACCGGTGAAAATATGGATTGATGACTTGGAAAAACATCGTGAACTATTACGTGCAGGATTGAGTGTATCCATTGTAGCCCCTACTAAATAATTTTATATGGCAGCTCCTAAAGGATTTGCGCAAGCCATTATTGTCATTACCACCATTGCCGCAGCGGTAATGGAATTGGTAGATACGTCCATTGTCAATGTGGCTTTAACAGACATGAGCGGTAGTTTGGGTGTAAACATTGAAGATGTTAGTTGGGTGATTACATCCTATGCCATTGCCAATGTGATTATCATTCCGCTTACTGGATTTTTGGCCGACTATTTTGGTAGAAAGAATTACTATATAGTCTCCATGATTTTGTTTACCCTGGCCTCTTATATGTGCGGACAGTCAAACGGTTTGTTGGAGTTGGTCATCTGGCGATTTATACAAGGAATTGGTGGAGGAGCCTTGCTCTCTACCTCACAATCCATTTTATTTGACGCCTTTGAACCCAAAGACCGGGGCAAAGCAGCTGGACTATTTGGTATGGGTATTGTACTAGGCCCTACGCTAGGACCCACGCTGGGCGGCTATTTGATGGAACATTTTAGTTGGCCCCTAATTTTCCTAGTGAATATTCCCATTGGAATTATTGCTACTACCCTTTCTTTTATTTTTATCGAGAAAAAAGAAGGAGAAGGCAAAAATAAAGACAAGATTAATATTGACTATGTGGGTATTGGCTTACTCATGGCTGGCATTAGCTGTTTACAATTTGTCTTGGAAAGGGGTGAAAGCGAAGACTGGTTCAATAGTGAGGCCATTAGAATTTGCTCCATGGTTGCTGCCATGAGTATTGGTTTGTTTATTTGGCAAGAATTGAAAGTAAAGCAGCCTGCCGTAAATATTCGTTTATTGGGTAATAGAAATTTGGGAGTAACTACCATATTTACTTTTGTAGCTGGCTTTGGACTATTTACTTCTGTATTTGTTTATCCTGTATTGGCTCAAAGGGTTTTGGGATTCACCCCTTATGAAACTGGTTTGGCATTATTGGCTCCCACCCTGTTTGGTGTCATAGCAATGCCCATCATGGGTATTATGCTTAGTAAGGGAGTTCCGCCATTGCCATTTATTGCAGTAGGTTTTACCATGTTTACCATTTATGCATTTTTGAACTCCAGGGTAAGTTTAGATATTGGCAAAGCGGACCTTTTTTGGTTATTTGTCATTAGGGCATTGGGTATTGCCATGAGTCAGTTGCCGTTGATTAATCAGGCGGTAGCAGGATTACATCCAAAAGATTATGCAACAGGTATTGGATTAAATAATATGATCCGACAATTGGGCGGGGCTTTTGGTATTGCTGTTGCCAACAATTATATAGCCAGACAATATGCACAGCATAGAAGCGACTTAGTAAGCAATATGCAAAATGGCGCCGAACAAGCCAGCGCCATGGCTGCTAATATTATGAGTAGGTCTGGTGATATAGCTGCTACTGCAAATGCAAAAGCCTTAACCATTATGAATGGCTCCGTTGAACGACAATCCTATTTTCTAGCTTACTTAGATACGTTTAGACTAATTGGCATTTTCTTTATTATAGTATTACCATTAATATTTTTTTTAAGAGTTAAAAAGAAAACACCTGAAGAATTGGCCGCTGCCATGAAAGCAGCTTCAGAAGCTCATTAATACCAACAAAACATCATTAAAATACATTTTATGCATAAGATGCTAACCTCTTTATTCATTCTGTTAATTTGCCAATTGGGCACAAACGCACAGGTGCAGGTAAACCCAGAACTCAAACAACTCATTAACCAATCCTTTGGCTATTTTCCCAAGCTAAAAGAAGCAGAGAACTTAATAGTTACAGCAGAAGATAAAATAGAACTGAGCCGTTTGGGTGCTAACCCCTTTGTTGGAGCAAATGCAGGCTATAGCTATTTAGCCCCTGTATCCAAAGCAACACTTCCCATAAATGGAGGCAATCAGGAGGTGAAGTTTTTTCCCAATCATAACTATAATGCAACAGTCAATGCCAATTATATGCTGGTTGATTTTGGCCGTTTAAAAGCTACTATTGAAAAAGCTAAAACAGACTTACAATTGGCCAAAGACAATATGGAATTGGTGAAGTCACAATTGGCTAATCAAGTGGCCACTATCTATTATAATCTGGTTTATTTACAAAAAGCCATCAGTATTCAGGATTCTGTTCTTCAATTTTTAGAGGAGAACAAAAAAGTAGTACAGTCTAAAATTAAAGATGGCGAAGCGCTAAAAATTGACCTACTCAATATTCAGGCAAGCATTGACAATGAAATCAACCGGAAGGCCGATTTACGCAATGGTTTACAAAAACAAATGAACCTATTGAATTATACCACAGGTGCCAATGCTGCCAACGGAAACCAATTTGACTTTACGCTACAAGTAGCCAATGCAGCTGCAGCATTAGATGCTTCAGTTGGTAATAACTTAGATTTTAAATTAGCCAAAGACAGGATTAATCAGGCAGCAGGCGATATTGCTATTTCCAAACTTCAAGACAAACCCTCTATTAACTTAAACGGAGGAGTGGGATTTAAAAATGGGTATTTACCTGACATCTACAACTTTCAATTAAATGGTGTTGCCGGGGTAAGCTTACAGGTTCCCATCTATACAGGCGGAAGAACCAAACAACAGATTAAGCTACAAGAAAGAATGGTTCAACAGCAAGAGCTAGCCTTGCAATCATTGAATGCAGGCTATAAAAAAGATATTGCCCAAGCCTTAACGGATATTCAAACCAACTTAGAAAGAATTGCCAATACCCAGTCTCAAATTGACCAAACCAAATATGCACAGCAATTAGCCGCCATTCGTTTTAAAAATGGGGTTGGTACTAATTTAGAATTAACCAATGCCAGTACCAATGTACAAAGAGCAGAACTAAGCCGATTGCAATACCAATACCAGCTATGTCTATCTAGACTAGAATTGGCTAAATTAATGGGATACGATTATTGGAAATAAGCCCTTATTGCGCGTCAAACCAAATGGGTGATTGATCTTCTGGGTCTGCATTGTAATTGATAAATAGTTCCTCGCCTACAGCAATGTCATGAATAGCCGTAATGGTCATTAATTCATTATCAAAATCCATTTGGTAGCTACAATTGGGTTGATAAGAATGGTTATAAATAGAAATATATCCCAAACCAAGGGCCCCCATTTCATGCCCTTGGCCCCATTCAAAAATATAATTGTATAGCAAGGTCTCTTCCGCCTTTTTACGATCTTTCATAGAAAACACCAGTACTGGAGAGATTTCTAAAATGGTCTGAGCTTCAATGGCTTCGGTAGCAAAAACACCCCTTCCCCTTTCTTTAGAGGGTGCTATGGCCAATATGGGTAAAATCATGAGCGAAAATTAAGCCTAACTAAGTAATTGAGCCAGCATTATTTTTTCTCTCCTGAACGCTAATGGCTAAATTGCAGCCATGTCTTTAGAAATGGAACAGCCCGATATTAAGGAAGTCTTTGAGCAATTGATTGCAACAGAAGACAAACTGGCCATTCAGGAATTCCTGAATGACCAGAATATCAGTGATGTAGCTGAGTTAATCAATGAGTATCCAGAATACGAATCCCAAATAGTGGCCAATATGGCCATTAATAGGGCGGCATCCGTATTTAAGATCTTAGACATATCGCAACAAAAAGACATTGTTAAAGAGCTACCCACAGCCAAGACAGCGGAATTATTGAATGAGCTTCCGGCGGATGACCGTACAGACTTCTTAGAGGAATTACCCAAGGCGGTAATTAGAGACCTCATTAAATTATTGGACCCAGAAGAAAGAAAAATCACCCTCTCCTTACTGGGTTATCCCGAAGACAGTGTGGGCAGGTTAATGACCCCAGACTATGTGTACGTGTTTGCGCACAACACCGTTGCAGACGTTTTTAGAACTATTCGCAAGTATGGGAAAAGCTCTGAAACCATTGATGTTATCTATATTATCAATGAACAAGGTGAATTGTTAGACGATATTAGAATTAGGGATGTGATCCTTGCAACACCAGATAAATTAATCTCTGATATTCTTGACGGAAGGGTGGTTTCTTTATTGGTCAATGATGACCAAGAGCACGCCAACCAAATATTCAAAATGAATAACCGGGTGGCCTTACCCGTGGTAGACAATAACAATATCCTATTGGGTATTGTGACCATTGATGATATGTTGTGGGTGGCCAATGAAGAGTTCAGTGAGGATATGCAAAAAATTGGTGGTACAGAAGCATTGAATGAACCCTATTTAGATATTCCATTGTTAAAACTCTTTAGAAAAAGAATTGGCTGGCTAGTGGTCTTGTTTTTGGGAGAAATGCTAACAGCCACCGCCATGGGTTATTTTGAAGACGAGATTGCAAAGGCAGTAGTATTGGCATTGTTTGTACCATTGATTATTTCTTCCGGTGGTAATAGTGGCTCACAAGCTTCAACCTTAATTATTCAGGCAATGGCCGTGGGCGATGTGTATTTGTCAGACTGGTGGCGTGTTTTAAAAAGAGAACTGTTGAGTGGTTTGTTATTGGGGTCTGTATTAGGCATCATTGGTTTTATTAGAGTGATTGTTTGGCATAGTGTTGCACCACAAATTTATGGCGACCATTGGTTTCAAATTGGGGCTACTGTTGGTATTAGTTTAATGGGGGTGGTACTTTGGGGAACCCTAACAGGATCTATGCTGCCCATTGCCTTAAAAAAGCTAGGCGCCGACCCAGCCGTTTCCTCAGCTCCATTTGTAGCTACCTTAGTAGACGTAACTGGATTGATTATTTATTTTAGTGTGGCCTTGCTATTTCTGAAAGGACTTTTGTTGTAACTTGAAATTGAGCGTTTAAAGATCCAATACCTATTCATGAAAAAATTTGGAAAAATTCTGCTGGCTATTTTTGCCCTTTTTCTTGGCATGTTATTTTTAATTGGGGTAGTATTCTATAGAAAAGATATTCCTGTAGAAAATTTAAAACTACTCTATGCCAATCCCGCTTCTCAATTTCTTCATTTAATGGGGATGAATGTGCACTATAGAGATGAAGGAAATACCCAGGATAGTATTCCTATTGTTTTAATTCATGGCACATCCTCTTCTCTGCTAACCTGGGACAGTGTTGTTGACAACCTAAAAGACAAGCACCGAATAATACGAATGGACCTTCCGGCTTTTGGCTTAACAGGACCAAACCCCAAAAAGGATTACAGCTTTGATTATTACACTCGTTTCATAGATAGTTTTTTAGTAAAACTGTCTATAAAAAAATGCATAGTTATAGGCAATTCATTAGGAGGAGGTATTGCTTGGCATTATGCTTTAGCCTATCCTAAAAAAGTTGCTAAATTGGTATTAGTAGATGCCAGTGGGTTTTCAAGTTTGACCAAATCAAAAGGTGCTATTGGATTTAAGATTGCTCAAACACCCTTTCTGAATCAGATAGTCAAATTTGTCACTCCCAGATTTTTGGTTAGAAAAAGTTTGGAAGACGTTTATGTTGACGATGCTAGAATTAGCGATTCCCTAGTAGATATTTACTTTAAAATGACACTCAGAGAAGGCAATAGGGCTGCTCTAATTGATAGAATGCGTGCGGGGTTCCAAAACGAATCGGCCAAAATTGCAGGCATTAAAACACCTACCCTTATCATTTGGGGAGAAGGGGATCAACTCATTCCTGTTGCACACGCCTACCAGTTTCAAAAAGCCATTCCCAATAGTCAATTATCCATTTTCAAGTCAGTGGGGCATGTACCTATGGAAGAATCGCCCAAGCAATTCACTACTGTTTTGAACCAATATCTGGATCAACAATAAAGGGAAACAGCACTTGCCATTGGGCGTACTATTTGGCCAAAAAAGCTTTTACTTTTTCATGAACGCCTTGGCTCAAAGCAACAACAGGTAAACGCAAATGATTGCCAATTAAACCTTGTTCATACATAAAGGCTTTTACACCAGCTGGATTGTTTTCTGTGAACATGAGGTCATAAGCATCCATCAATGGATCGTTGATGGTTTTAGCAGAAGCAAAATCTCCAATTAGGCAATTCCTTACCATATCAGAAAAAGCCCTAGGATAAGCATTAGCAGCAACACTGATTACACCATCCATACCACAAGCTAGTTGAGGAAGCGCTAAAGCATCGTCACCACTTACTACTAGAAAATCTGCAGGCTTATCCCTTAAAATGGTCATACATTGGGCCATATCGCCACCGGCTTCTTTAATACCTCCAATATTGGGTACTTCATGGGCCAGTTTTAAAGTGGTTGCTGCAGACATATTACGGCCTGTTCTTCCTGGAACATTATACAAGATCACTGGTTTGGGAGAAGCTTCTGCAATGGCTTTATAATGATAATACAAGCCCTCCTGTGAAGGTTTGTTATAATAGGGCGATGCACTTAAAACAGCCGCCGCTTTGTCCAATGGAAATTTTTGTAAGTCTTGAATGAGTTCATGGGTATTATTACCCCCAATACCAACAACCACTGGTACCCTAGAAGCCACTTTATCAAATGTAAAATTAACAATGTCTAACTTTTCCTGTTTGTCTAAAACAGGGGTTTCACCGGTAGTACCCAGTGTTACCAAGTATTCTACTTTTCCCTCAATCAAATGGTCAATCACTTTTCCCAATGCATCAAAATCAATTTCAAAATTGGATTTGAATGGAGTAATCACTGCTACTCCGGTACCGCGTAAAATGTTCTTTAAAGACATGCTCAATGCTAGTTTGAATATTGTATTTGATTTAGTTTTCTATGATCTCATTGGAAGCCGCAGCAGGAATGTCTTCCCAGAAGCCCATTTGACCGTATTTTTCAATTCTTTCATTCACCCTTTGTAATGGGTCTTTGTGTTTAACTTCTTCCAACGCTCTAATAATGTAGGTTTTCAGAATTTCAGCTGCTCCAGCATAATCCCAATGGGCACCCCCATCTGGTTCGTGTACAATTTCATCTACCAATCCAAAACCTTTCATATCAGTTGGGGTGAGTTTTAATTGTTCAGCCGCAGTTTCTTTTTTGTCCCAACTACGCCATAAGATGGAGCTACAACTTTCTGGAGAAATCACCGTATACCAAGTATTTTCCATCATCAAGGTCTTATCTCCCACGCCAATTCCCAATGCACCCCCACTAGCACCTTCACCAATGATGACAATGACAATGGGCACTTTTAAACGAATCATTTCATAGATATTCCTAGCAATGGCTTCGCCCTGACCACGTTCTTCTGCTTCCAAACCAGGGAATGCACCTGGGGTATCAATTAAACAAATGACAGGCTTATTGAATTTTTCAGCCAAACGCATCAAACGCAATGCTTTTCTATATCCTTCTGGATTGGCCATACCAAAATTGCGTAATTGGCGCATTTTGGTATTGCTTCCTTTCTGCTGACCAATCACCATCACGGTTTGTCCATTCAGGTCTGCAAAGCCACCTACCATGGCTTTATCATCCTTTACATTTCTATCTCCGTGCAATTCCACAAAATTGGTGGTCATGTTCTGGATATACTTCATGGTATAAGGCCTATCTGGATGCCTACTCAATTGAACGCGCTGCCATGGTGTTAAAGAAGCGGTAATTTCTTTGCGCTTTTCAATAATAGAAGCTTCTAGCTGCTCAATAGTAGCACTATAATCTATCTTAGTATTCTTCTCTGCCAATTTCTTGGTGTCATCAATTTGCTCGTATAATTCCTTGATGGGTTTCTCAAAATCAAGGAATTGTCTATTCGGGTATTGAGGCATAATGTTGAATTCAGGTGGTAAAAATAAGGTTTGAATTTTTTTTTGAAAAGATTTGTTTGTAAAACCTGTTTCCCCTTATCTTTGCAATCCGAAAAATAACCCCCTAGTGGTCAATTTTGAGGAAACGGATCGGTAGTTCAGTTGGTTAGAATGCCGCCCTGTCACGGCGGAGGTCGCGGGTTCGAGTCCCGTCCGGTCCGCAGAAATGAACATAACCCATTGATTTTCAATGGGTTTTTTCATGTCTATACCTCCGTTACACTGTGGTTACACACTTTTTTCCCTGTTTTTGGTCAATTTGAGAGTAAATAATCAATTTAACAACACTCCATACTCA
>CANHGS010000027.1 GCA_947460595.1 Bacteroidota bacterium
ATAGCATTTGTTCTTTGTCCATAATCTAAACTGTGTTTTAAAGTTAAAAAAAGTGAGGGATAAGTTGGGGTGCACCCCAACTTATCCCTCACTTACACAGTTTATAAAACAGTCCCGTGAAGAGTGAAGGAAGAAAGCACTTTTTGACTTTTGAATTTTGACTTTTGAATTAGCAAAGCCTAGCTTTGCTCCATGCGCATAGCAGTTAATGCAATATTTCTTCAAAAAGGTCAAATGGAAGGCTATGGATGGTTTGTGCAAGAGGTGTTTAGCCGCTTGGCAATCAACTATCCCGAGCATGAATTTTTACTGGTTTTTGACAGGCCTTATGATGACAATTTTGTGTTTGCGCCTAATTGTACACCCATTGTGGTTGGCCCAGCAGCCAGACATCCAGCCAGTTTTTTTTATTGGTACAATGTTGCGGCACCAGCTGCCTTGAAGAAATTCAAACCCGATGTTTGGGTCAATCCTTATGGCTTTTGTAGCACTAATAGTAGCATTCCACAATTATTAATGGTCCATGATTTGGCTTATTTGCATTATCCCAAATTCATTGCTTGGCACCAGTACTGGTATTACAAATTAGGTACGCCTGGATTTATCAAAAAAGCCAAGCAGGTTCTAACTGTTTCTGATTTTTCAAAAGCGGATCTGGTGAAGCATTTTCCAAACGCGGCAAATAAAATAAATACCGTCTATCCCGCTGCTCGTGAGGGTTTCCATCCCTTGACTTGGGAAGAAAAAAACCAAGTAAAAGATAGTTTTTCTGATGGTAGAGAGTATTTTTTATTTGTGGGAGGTATTCATCCCAGGAAAAATTTACTCAACCTATTAAAAGCTTTTTCGCTGTTTAAAAAATGGCAGAAAAGCAATATGAAATTATTGGTAGCTGGAAGAATGGCTTGGCAATATGAAGACTTGTTGGAGAAAATCAAGACCTATAAATACCGAGAAGATTTGGTTTTATTGGGAGCTTTGGAAGAAGCACAATTATCCCGAATTACTGCATCGGCCTACGCCTTGGTTTACCCTAGTTTCTTTGAAGGTTTTGGTATGCCCATATTGGAAGCCATGCAGTCTGGGGTGCCGGTGATTGCCAGCAATACCAGCAGTATGCCAGAAGTTGGTGCAGACGCTGCTTTATATACAGACCCCAATGACCCTGATGCCATAGCCAAACAGATGCTCTTACTCTATAAAGACGAAAAGCTGCGCAACTTTCAAATTGATAAAGGCTTAGAAAGGGCACAGAATTTTAGTTGGGATAAAACCGCTCAAGGAGTTTGGGAAATAATCCTTGCCATAGCCAAATAAGCTACTTGCAACAGAAAACGTAGTTTTGCGCCAGTATTTAAAAATAGCAATATGCACAAATCAACCATTTCCATTGATATTCATTTAGATGAAAACAAAGTGCCGGATCAGATCAACTGGTCAGCTTCTGATTCCACTGCCGATGCCATGCAACCTGCCAAGTCTATGATGGTGGCTTTTTGGGACGCCCAAGACAAGTCTGCCCTAAGGATTGACCTTTGGACCAAAGACATGATGGTAGACGAGATGGCCGATTTTTATTACCAAACTTTTATGGGCATGGCCGATACTTTTCATCGTGCTACCCAACAAACAGAATTGGTGGAAGAAATGAAAGCCTATGCAAAGGATTTTTATAAAAAATTCAGAGACATTCAATTAAAAGAGAACAAATAAAACCTAGTATATGAGTTTAGAAACACAGGTAATGGACCAGATGAAAGATGCCATGAAGTCTAAGAACGAACCACTTTTACGTGGTTTGAGGGCCATTAAAGCAGAAATTATCAAGGCCAAAACAGAGCCAGGAGCCAACGGAGAAATTAACGCAGATACTGAAATCAAGTTGTTACAAAAACTGGTAAAGTCTAGAAAGGACTCTTTAGAGATATATCAAACACAGAATAGGCCAGATCTGGCTGCCAAGGAATCAGAAGAGATTGCCGTGATTGAGAAATTCCTGCCCCAGCAAATGAGTGCAGAAGAACTAGAAGCTGCTTTAAAAGCCATTATTGCTGAAACCGGTGCCGCTGGTGCAAAAGACATGGGAAAAGTAATGGGTGTTGCCAGCAAACAATTGGCGGGCAAGGCCGAGGGTAAAGCCATTTCTGCAGCAGTGAAAACCCTTTTAGGATAATTCTAGCCCATGGGTAGCATAGATGTAATTTGTCTGGTTCTATTGGCATTGGCCACTTACAAAGGGTTTAATAAAGGCCTGATAGTAGCGGTTTTTGCTTTTCTGAGCATTTTTATTGGGCTGGCGGCCGCGCTTAAGTTGAGCGCTATGTTGGCCAAAGCTCTGGCCAATTATACCCATGTTGCTGCTAGCTGGCTACCCTTTTTAGCTTTTTTATTGATCATGTTAGGTGTATGGGTCTTGGTGAGAATGGGTGCTGCTCTGGTAAAAGCTGCTTTTGACATGGTTTTATTAGGTTGGTTAAATACAGTGGGGGGCATTTTGGTCTATGCATTTTTGTACTTGACCGTTTTTAGCATCCTGCTGTTTTATGCCAAACAATTACAACTATTGCAATCGGTAGACCTTTCTGCCTCAAAAGCCTATCCCTATTTGGAATCTCTGGCACCTACTATGATGCAGGGGTTTGGAAAGTTAATTCCTGTTTTTAAAGATAGGTTTCAGGAATTGACCCTGTTTTTTGAAAGAATTGCCAAAAACTAAGACCTTAACCTATTGATAAAGCTCTTGAATGTCCTGTTTTAGGTTAAAATCTGTATTTTGCAGATGCAGATACGATTGTTAGCGAAAAAGCGTTTTAAACTTGGGTAGTGCTGTTAAAGAAACCAAGCGTGCTTGCATAAGAAATTATAACATGGATTACGAGATCAAACAACAAGATAAATTCAAATTTATAGAGGAGGGAGAGGGAGAGCCGCTTTTATTATTACACGGGCTTTTTGGTGCACTGAGCAACTTTGCTGACTTGGTGGAACATTTTAGAGGGAAATACAAGGTGATTGTTCCCTTGTTGCCCCTGTTTGAATTAGACATTTTTCATACTACCGTTGGGGGATTACAAAAACACGTTCACAAGTTTATTGAGCTTAGGGGTTATACCAATATTCACTTATTGGGTAATTCCTTAGGAGGACATGTAGCATTGGTGCACGTGCTTAAAAACCCCGAAAAAATTAAATCACTCATTCTCACTGGTAGCAGTGGCTTGTTTGAAAATGGCATGGGCGATAGTTATCCCAAACGTGGTGACTATGAATATATCAAGAAAAAGACGCAGGTTACTTTCTATGATCCCGCTACTGCCACCAAAGAATTAGTTGACGAAGTTTTTGAAATTACCAATAACAGGATCAAAGTCATCAAGATTATTTCCTTAGCAAAAAGTGCTATTCGCAATAATTTGGGTGAAGAAATTAGCGGTATCAAACAACCCACTTTGTTAATCTGGGGAAATAATGACAGCATTACACCCCCATTTGTTGGACAGGAATTCAATAAATTGATTTCCAATTCAGAACTACATTTTATAGATAAATGTGGTCACGCACCAATGATGGAAGTTCCGGGTGAATTCAATCAGATTCTAGAAGCTTTTTTAGAAAAATTGAAGACACCAGCAGCAACCCTTGCTTGATTTTTGTTGTATCAATTGAAAAAGGCATATGTTAGCTTCACAGATACTGCATACTGGATTTCCCTCTTTGCACCTTACGGACAGGGTTTCATTTGCTTTACAGTTAATGGATGAATATGACGTGCAGCACTTACCCGTGTTGAGCGAGGAGCATTTTGTGGGTTTGATTGCAAAATCTGATTTACTAGATGTAGACGAAGAACAAACTATTGCTACCATACAAGATCAATTTGCCAATCTTTCAATCAAGGGAGAGGAACATTTTCTGGTTGCTTTAAAAATGGCTGCAGAAAGGGAGTTTTCCTTGGTACCTGTGATCAATGAACAGGCTGAATTATTGGGTGTAATTACACTCGCTAGTCTTATGCAACAATTGTCTCGCTTTGTGGGTAATGAAGAAAAAGGAGGTGTAATTGTACTGGAAATTTCTACACGTAATTATAGTTTTGGTGAGATCAGCCGTTTGGTTGAAACCAATGACGCAGTAATTACCCAGTGCAACACGTTTACAGAACCAGAAACTGGGCTCATTATCATTACCCTCAAAGTAAATAAGATTGAGATCTCTGCTATTGTGGCTACTTTCCAGCGCTATGATTATGTAGTGCGATACTATTTTGGTGAAGAGTCCTACACCAATGAATTGAAAGACAATTACAACCACTTACTGGCCTACCTGAATGTCTAGCAGGTCTATTTCCATAATCCGATGTAATGCATACCCCAAAGGGTTATTTTGCATTTTACTGTTGGTCCTGTTTTCGTTATTTTCTTTAAACGTGGAGGCTCAAAAACAAGTCCTTTCAAAAAAAGAAAAATGGGACAGCATTTTGGTTCCTACTAGTGCATCAGACTCAGTTAGGGTAAAGTCTATATTGGTAACCGGTAATAAGCGCACCAAGTTGATGATTGTGAGAAGGGAATTGCCCTTTCAAGAGGGAACACCCATTGCCAAGCACGATATTGAAAGAGAAGTATTATTGGCCAAACGTCAATTGATGAATACAGCTTTGTTTGTAGACGCGCAAGTGTTTCCCATACAAACAGATTCTACCCTAGAGATGCAAGTGCAGTTAAAAGAGCGCTGGTATCTATTTCCCCTGCCTTATTTCAAACTCATAGATAGAAACTTTAACCAGTGGTGGGTTGACCAAAAAAGAAGTTTAGACCGAGTGAATTATGGCGTCAAGTTTATTCAGAACAATGTTACCGGCAGAAATGACAACCTAGACATTTGGTTGATTACGGGATATACGCAACAAGTAACACTTAGGTATGATTTGCCCTTTATTGATAAAAAATTAAGAAGCGGATTCAATATTGGTTTGGTCTATGGTACACAGCGTGAAGTCAATTATGCCACTACTGATAATAAGCAGCAATTTTTCAAAATGGAAGACCGCTATTTGAAAAAATCAATTAGAGCAGATCTAACTTATTCCTATCGTCCTGGTGTTAAACAAAGACATAGCATACGCATTGCTTATAACAATGAATCTGTTGATGATACGGTACTCAAAAAAACGCCCCATTATTTTGTCAACCAAGAAAAACAGTTCCGCTATGTAGACCTGAATTATCGGTTTAAATTTTATAATGCAGACTACAATGCCTACCCCACCGATGGTTTTTTGTTTGAGGGTAATTTGTATCAACGTGGGGGCTTTGGAAAATCGCAACTTTGGATGGCCAATGCCAGAGCTGTATATGCCATTCCGCTAGCCAAAACGGCTTTTCTACATGTAGAGGGATTGGTACAAATGAAGTTCCCAGTAAACAACGCTTTTACTGACCAGCGTTTATTGGGATATGGGAGCATGCAAATGCGTGGTTTGGAATACAATGTGGTTGATGGTATGAAGGGAGGGATTTTCAAAACCACCATCCACCAGAAATTAATAGGGTTTGACATCAAAAACCCTCTTAAAACTAAAACCCATGATAAAATTCCCTTTAGAATCTATCTAAAAGCCTATACAGACCTTGGGTATGCCCATATAACCAGTCCAAGAGCAGGTAACACGCTCAATAACAAGGTGTTGCACACTTATGGCTTTGGGCTAGACCTCATTTCTATCTATGATTTTGTGTTCAAGATTGAATATAGCTTTAACCAGCTAGGGAAGGATGGCTTATATTTACAAAGCAGAAACGATTTCTAGTGCCCTAGGCACCACTCAATTACAGCAATGAAAGTAGCCATCTACAGCCGAGGTTTGGATTTTGAGCAAGAGAATCCCATTCAATTATTGTTAGAGGAACTCATGCGGCATGAGACCAGCATTTTGATCTTCCACCAATTATTGGAGCAGTTTAGTTTTACAGGTCCTATTCAGGAAAAACTCAAGCCTTTTTATAATTCTGATGACCTAAGTAATGATATAGATATTTTGATTAGCCTGGGCGGCGATGGCACCATGTTAGATGCCGTTACCTTGGTCAAACAAAAGAATATTCCCATACTGGGTATCAATTTTGGTAGACTGGGCTTTTTGGCCAGTATTAGTAGGAATGAACTCTCTTTGGCGGTAGACGCCCTGATCAATAGAACCTTTCATATTGAAAAAAGAACCCTGATTCACTTGGATTCTAATGAGGGTTTGTTTGGCGATATTCCCTTTGCCTTGAATGAATTTGCCATACACAAAAGGGATATTTCACCCATGGTCAAGATTCATACCTATTTGAATGGAGAATTCCTGAACACCTACTGGGCCGATGGTTTAATAGTTGCTACTCCTACCGGTTCAACGGGTTATAATATGAGTTGTAATGGCCCCATTGTATTCCCTGAGTCTAGTAGTTTTGTGATTACGCCAGTGGCGCCACACAACCTAAACGTTAGACCCATTGTAGTACCTGATTCCAATGTGATTTCATTTGAAGTGGAGGGGCGTGCCGACCAATTCATTTGCGCCTTGGATGCCCGAAGAGAGATTGTGAGCAAGACCATTCAATTGGCGGTTAGGAAGGAGGATTTTTGTGTGAATCTGGCCCGATTGAATGAAAATAACTTCCTTTCTACCCTTAGGACCAAGCTCACTTGGGGATTAGACAAAAGAAATTAACTTTTACGTTTAAAAAATTAGGTGCTATTTTACAGTAACCAGATCCAATAGTCACATGCGTAACAGAATTGCAATTGTTGTTTTACTGTTTTTGTCTTCTATGACTGCAAAATCGCAGAGTATGGAAAGCTATGTGCACCAAGGAGAGTATGGATTTGCCGTTGGTTTGGGTCATTATTTTGGAGACCTGAACACCAATATGCGGATTAATAGGCCCAAGTTCTCGGGTAGTTTATTTTTTAGAAAACAGGTTAATAATTACATAGGCCTGCGGATCACTGGAGGCTATGCTTTTTTGGGGTATTCCGACACCTATAGTAGTAATCCCACTGAAAAACAGCGCAACCTGAGCTTTAATACCAATGTTTGGGAGCTAAGCGTTTCTGGTGACTTCAACTTTTTCAAATTCATTCCTGGTTTTGAGCAATACCGTTACACGCCCTATATTAGCCTGGGTTTGGGCGTCATGTCTTTTGACCCCTATGCCTATTTGGGGGAGGAGAAATATTTGCTTAGACCTTTGGGAACCGAGGGTCAGGGTAGTACTTTGTATCCAGACCGTTTGCCTTATAATCCAATTGCCATCACCATCCCGTTTGGGGTAGGGGTTAAATATGCTTTAACCGATAGGATGAATATTTTTGGGGAAGCGGTATACCATTTTACTAGAACCGATTATTTAGACGATGTGAGTACCACTTATGCCCCTGATGCTTTTCCAGCCCTACCGGATGGGTCACCTTCTCCCGCTTTTTTGTTGCAAGACAGGAGTTATGAAACAGGAACTTCCATTGGAACCAAGGGTAGACAAAGAGGAAATAGTCTTCAAAAAGACGCTTATTTGACCGTTCAAGTGGGACTTTCCTTCAATTTGCAGAGCTATCGCTGCCCCCAAGCCACCAATTACTAGCTTAATTCTGACTTAAACAGGGGTTTGTCCCCTTTTTTCTGCAATTAAATCCGCTCAACACAAGCCTTTTTGTTAATTTTGCAGCCTAAATGTAGGGAATACCATGATGGAAGACCTCATTGCTAAAATAAAAACAGATTGCCTGCCTAGGCATATTGCCATCATTATGGATGGCAATGGACGTTGGGCAGAGGAGCAGGGGCAAGAGCGCCTCTATGGGCATTTCCATGGAGTGGAGTCTGTAAGAATTATTGTAGAAGGCTGTGCAGAATTGGGTATTGAATACCTGACTTTGTATGCTTTTAGTACAGAAAACTGGGACAGACCCAAAAAAGAAGTGGAAGGACTAATGTCTTTGTTTGTAGACACTATTCGCAAGGAAGTGCCGGTATTGAACAAAAATAATATTCGCTTGCACGTGATTGGTGATTTAAGTTTATTGCCCCAGGACGCGCACCGTGAATTACACGAGGCATTGGATATGACTAGTCATAATACCGGTCTCAATGTAATTCTAGCCCTGAGTTATAGCAGCCGTTGGGAATTAGTCAATGCGGTAAAACAAATTGGTCTTGATGTAGCAGCAGGAAAGATTCAAGCGGATGGAATTAATCAAGAAACTTTAGAGCAGTACCTTGCTACCAGTGAGTTTCCTGACCCTGAACTGATGATTAGAACCAGTGGAGAATACCGCATTAGTAATTTTCTATTGTACCAATTGGCTTATGCAGAACTCTATTTTACCAATACCCGTTGGCCCGATTTTAGGAAAGAAAACTTGGTAGAAGCCATATTGGATTTCCAAGGTCGGAAACGACGTTTTGGGAAAACAGACAAACAAATTGAGGAGGAAGCCCAATTGGTCTGAAACCCTCTAATTTAAAACAGTTGGCTAATAAAGGGGGTTTTAACAAACACTTTTAATTATTCCCGTTAATTTGCCCAACTTAAAACCTTGAAAAACGCTGAAAGCAGTATGGAACCTGTTTTCAGACTGGAATATCACAAAAAGAACCGGATGCAGAAATTGTACAAATATTTAGTGTTGGCTTTCCTTGTTTTGTTGTTGGGTATTAAGGCCCAGTCTCAATCATCCACAGGTTCAACAGATACTACCATCACTTCTATTGAAGCAGATTTGGTAAATATCTTCCAACAAAAAACACCCAAGAACTATAAAGTGGCTGGCGTGAAAGTGGTGGGTAACCGTTTCTTTGACGAGAACTTGCTTATCTCTATTGCCAATATCAACGTGGGCGATGACATTAAGATTCCTGGAGGCGACAATTTTGCCAAAGCCATTACCAAACTTTGGAGTCAGAACTATTTCAGTAATATTGAAATCTATCTAACTAAATTAGAAGGGAAAAATATTTGGGTAGAGATTGAAGTAACTGAGAGACCTAGGTTGTCAAAATTTTATTTTAGAAATACCCGGAAGAGTGAGAGTGAAGACCTATCTGGTAAAACAGGATTGGTACCCAACCGTGTGGTAACTGAGAATATGAAGATTACAGCGGTGGAAGCCATCAAAAAATATTATGCTGAGAAAGGTTTCCAAGACGCCAAAGTAGCAATTAGGGAAACCAAGGATTCTAGTTTAAACAATACCCTTACTTTAAACTTTATGGTTGACAAGGGTATTAAAGTGCATATTAACAATATCAATTTTGGAGGCAATGCCAATGTAGAAGAAAGCAAGCTGAAAAAACAATTGAAAGAAACGCACGAGCAATCACGTCTAACCTTGTTCCCTACTTATGACAAGGGTATGATTGTTGAAGCCAAGCACTACAGTTTTGACGATTACTTAAAAGAAAAAGGGTACCTCACTTTTAGCCGTACCAAAAAAGTATTAGATCCCTATGTGCGTATTAAGTTTTCTTCTGCCAAATTCAATGAAAAGAAATTTGAGTCTGATTTAGACAATATCCTGACTTACTACAATAGCTTGGGCTATCGTGATGCGGTTATTTTGCAAGACACGGTTTACCATACCAAGAAAGGGGATCTAAACGTAGATATTAAATTACAAGAAGGCCGCAAATACTATTTTGGAAATATCAACTGGAGGGGTAATACCAAATTCAGTGATTCTGTATTAACCGCCATCATGGGTATCCGCAAGGGCGATACCTATAATATGGAAATTCTGGACAAGAAATTGGGTAAGAACGCATCGCCTGAAGGCGGAGATATTAGCGGTCTTTACCAAGATGATGGATACTTGTTTTTCCGAACAGACCCTATAGAAACAGCGGTATACAATGATACCATTGACTTTGAAATTAGAATAGTAGAAGGGCCTCAAGCCACTATCAAGAATATTCGTATTGCTGGTAATGACCGTACCAAAGAGTATGTGATTAGAAGGGAATTGAGAACTATTCCCGGTGAAAAGTTCAGCAGAACTGACTTGGTACGTTCTAACAGAGAGATAGCACAATTGAACTATTTTAACCAAGAAAAAATTGGGATCAACCCCATTCCAAATCCAGAAGATGGAACCGTGGATATCAACTATACCGTAGAAGAAAAATCCAGTGACCAGTTAGAGTTGAGCGCCGGTTGGGGTGGTGTGATTGGTTTAACAGGTACCTTGGGTGTATCTTTTAATAACTTCTCTATCCGTAATATTTGGAAGAAAGCTGCTTGGGATCCATTACCCATGGGGGATGGTCAAAAGCTGAGCTTGCGTATCCAGAGTAATGGTAAGGCCTTCCGTTCTTATAACTTCTCTTTCACAGAACCTTGGTTTGGTGGTAAGAAAAGAAATGCATTGTCATTTAGTATTTATAATACCAAGTACGGACAAACGTACAATCCCATTACTGGTCAGTACGACCCCAATTATTCTAACCAAAGTTCTATTACTACCACTGGTGTAACCGTGGCTTTGGCTAAGCAGTTGAAATGGCCGGATGACTATTTCTCTTTAACAACAGCATTAAGCTTTACGCGATATAACTTAAATAACTATGCCATTGACCCTGTGAACCTACCTGGTTTTGACAATGGTTATGCGCATAACGTGAACCTGAAACTGACCTTACAACGTTCTTCTGTTGACCAACCTTTGTTCCCAAGAAGTGGTTCTAATTTCTTGGCCAGTGTGCAGTTTACGCCACCATATACTTTATTGAGTGATAAAATTGCCAATTCAACCAATCCTTACGAGTGGATTGAATACCATAAATGGCGTTTCAACGGAGAATGGTTTATTCCATTGGGTAAACCAGGAGGTGCTGAACATAACAAACAGTTTGTAATCAGAACTTCCGTTAAATTGGGCTTCTTGGGCAGGTATAACCAAGACTTACAAGTATCTCCTTTTGAACGTTTCCAAGTGGGTGATGCCGGTTTGAGTAACCAGTTTGCGCTCTTGGGTTATGATATCATTGCCCACCGCGGATATCCTGTATATAGCAGTTCTAATCCTAAGATCAACCCTGACCAACAAAGTACCCGTCAGTACTTTACCATATTTAACAAATACACCATGGAATTGCGCTATCCATTGAGCTTGAACCCAAGTAGTACTATCTATGCTTTGGGCTTCTTTGAAGCAGCCAATGGTTGGTATTCTATGAAAGATTATAATCCTTTTCAGTTGAGAAGGTCCGTTGGTATTGGCATGCGCTTCTTTTTGCCCATGTTCGGTTTGCTTGGATTTGATTATGGCATAGGATTGGATAGGTTTACACCAAACAACGCGTTGAAAGATGCAGCAAGATTCACCTTCATGCTGGGCTTTGAACCGGAATAAACCTAAAAATTAAGTAGTATGAAAAAATTAGTACTTTCTCTGGTGGTGATGCTCTGCTTGTCAGTCGCTTCTCAGGCGCAGCAACGCTATGCCGTTATTGACACTAAATATATCCTAGACAAGGTTCCAGAGTACAAAGATGCCGACAAGAAATTGGCAGCCATTAGTCAGCAATGGCAAAAAGAAATTGACGATCGCCAAGCTACCCTAGACAAAATGTACAAGAACTATGAGGCCGAGCAATTTATGTTAACGGACGAACTCAAGAAAAAAAGGGAAGACGAGCTATTTGTAAGGGAAAAAGAGGTAAGGGAATTGCAGAAAAAACGTTTTGGCTATGAGGGAGACCTATTTAAAGAGCGCCAAAGACTGGTAAAACCCATTCAAGACAAGATTTACAATGTCATCCAAAAACTGGCTACTGCTAGAAACTATGATTTTGTACTAGATAAAAGTGAAGGAATTACCATTATATTTGCCGACCCAAAGTTGGACAAGAGCGATGACGTTCTAAAAGAATTGGGCATAAAATTTTAAACAACCAACAATTATAAATTCTCAAAGATGAAGAAAGTATTATTTGTGTGTGCGGCTGTACTTGGAAGCCTTTTGTTCAGCAGCAACACCAATGCACAAACCAAAATAGGCACGTTTGACGAAGAAAGCGTTTTGGGTTTGATGCCAGATATTGACAAAGTGACTACTGCTTTGCAGAGCTATGCTAAGGATTCATTGCAAGTTGACTATGAATACAAAGTAGGTGAGTTTCAGCGCAGAGACAGCATTTTCAAAAAAGACAGTGCTACCATGCCAGCTAGGGCTCGCGAACAAGCTTTAAAAGAAATCAACCAATTGAAATACCAATTGGTGAATTGGCAACAATTTCAACAACAAGCAGTTCAACAAAAACAAGAAGAACTATTGGTGCCTTACAAGCAAAAAATCTATGCTTCATTGGAAAAAATTATCCGTGAGCAGAAATACAGCCATATCTTCCGTAGCGATGCTTTGTTAAAGTCTCCTATCACAGATAACCTTTCTATTAAAGTAGCGTTAGACCTAAAACTAACCCTGCCTAAAGAAGTCCTAGATGAGTTAAAAGCACAAGGTGCACCAGTACCAGCAGCTCCAGCTCCTGTTAAGAAGTAATTACAAAAACTAAGAACTTGTAATATTGGAACCCTGTCCTTGCGGCAGGGTTCTTATTTTTGGTATAAGCAAAACAAACGGGTATGCAGTACAAACCAATTGGGGTATTTGACAGTGGCTATGGGGGGCTTACCGTACTCAAGGAAATTGTAGACCAATTACCTGAGTATGATTATCTCTATCTGGGAGACAATGCTCGAGCACCCTATGGTCCTAGGTCTTTTGATACCGTTTATCAGTATACTTTAGAATGCGTACAATGGTTTTTCAAACAGGGTTGTGAGCTGGTGATCCTTGCCTGCAACACCGCATCGGCCAAGGCCTTACGCAATATTCAGCAAAAGGATTTGCCAGGTATGGATCCTTTTAAAAGGGTACTTGGGGTGATTAGACCCAGTACTGAAATTATTGGCAACTATTCTACCACTGGGCATTTGGGCGTGCTTGGTACTCAAGGAACCGTTCTGAGTAATAGTTATCCTATGGAGATCCATAAATTTTTTCCAGGCATGGAAGTTTTTCAAGAAGCCTGCCCTATGTGGGTTCCCTTGGTAGAAAATGGAGCCGCCAATGAACTAGGTGCAGATTATTTTGTGCAAAAACACTTGAACCAATTAATGCAACAATCTTCAACTATTGACACTATTTTATTGGCTTGCACACATTATCCATTACTGATCAACAAGATTAAAGCGTTTGCACCTGCAGGGGTAACCATTGTTTCTCAAGGAGAAATTGTGGCCAACAGTTTGGTTGTCTATTTGGATAAACACCCAGAAATGGCGGCCCAATGTTCCAAAAATGCGGTCATTCGCTTTTGTACCACCGATTCTGCGGTAGATTTTGACGAGCATGCCAGTCAATTTTTTGGTAGGCCGGTTTTCTCACAACACGTTGATTTACAGGGCTAATTTAGTCTTTTAAGAATAGTCTCTCTGGACTAAAACAGCAGAATTTTGGGCTGAAAACCGCCCTGCGACAGGCTTTGAGGTTTTTTTTAGGGCTTTTTTTGATATTCCTTTGCCAGTTTCCTATACAACCATTACCTTTGCCCTCCTTTCACAAGCAGCAGTATGGTGACTGCAGGCATGAAACGTAACAATATTACCGGGTTAGTAAAAAATCGATAAAATGAAACGTACATTCCAACCACACAAACGTCGCAGAAAAACCGTTCACGGTTTCCGCAAACGTATGGAGTCTGCCAACGGCCGCAAAGTATTGGCTAGCCGTAGAGCGAAAGGTCGCAAGAAACTTTCTGTTTCTAGCGAAAAAGGATTAAAATAATTCCACTACTAAGTAGTAAAAATATTTAGCCCTGTTCCGTTCATTCGGAACGGGGCTTTTTTAATTTTGATGTATGAAACAAGGGCCATTTAGTTTTCCTCGCAACCAAAAGCTCAAGAGCCGAAAGCTCTTAGGAAAATTGTTTGCTTCAGGTAAATCCTTGAATGCCTTTCCTATAAAATTAATTTACCAGACCAATAGTCCTTTTGTTGGTGAAACCCTGATGGCGGGTGTGGGAGCCAGTTCCAGGAATTTTAAAAAAGCAGTAGACCGTAATAGGATTAAGCGGCTATTGCGTGAATCTTTTAGGTTAGAGCAAGCCATCTTGCAAACTGGATTGCCCCAAGACCGCCAATGGCAATTGTTTTTTATTTACACAGGAAAAGAATTGCCTGATGGCAAACTCATTCAAAACAAGATGCAGTTCTTAATGCAAAAATTGGTAGACCAGTTTGCTTCAAAAGATGTTATTACAATAGCAACAACCGATTGATCAATACTGCTTCAAAGACACATTATCACTAACTTACTAACTAACTAACTAACTTCTCCAACCCCAAACCTAAGTCATGAAGGAAATAGGCAAGCAAATATTGATCTTCCCCTTTATGGTATTGATTAGGTTCTATCAATGGGTTTTATCACCCGCCATGGGCCCTAAATGCCGTTTTACGCCTACCTGTTCTCAGTATGCAGCAGATGCTTTGAAAAAGCATGGAATTTGGAAGGGAGGAGGACTGGCCATCAAAAGAATTTCCAAATGTCATCCCGGTGGATCACATGGTTATGACCCGGTTCCATGAGTCAACGCAAAGCCTTCTTTCTTTGGGTTCATAGCATGCCTAGTAAACTTCCTAATCCCCCATCTTTTTAGGATTAATTTTTGGCTGGTTCAGCAGCTGTAGTAGGCTTGGTCAATTCCTCTAATTTGCCAATGGTTTCTCTAATTTCACGGATGCTGTAAAAGCGATATACTTCTGGTGCTTTTCCGTCTACTGATTCAGCAGAACGCATTTGGTGATAGGGAGTCACAATAATAGCGTCTAAATTATCTGTAATCTTTACCGCTTGATTGGGTAGGATAAAGAAGTTTTTTTCTTTGGATGCAATTTTTCCGGCTACCAATTGTTGCAAACTATCGATCTTCATTTTCAAGTCTTCCTGTGTCAATAAGTTCTGTTGCAATTTAGGCGCGGTATAATTTTGTAAGGCACCAATAATGGTATCATTCTTTACATTCAATACGTATAAACCTTTATCAGTAAGGGTTACAGTAGTTTTGCCAGCAGGTGCGTCTAATTGAATAGCGGTAGTGGCATCTGTATAACTCACTACTTTTTCTTCATGACCGGTACCATCTTTGGCACTAATGGTCTTAGCCGCTTCGTCTACTGTTGCGGGTCCCTTACTCAACACATATACGCGTTTGATACTAGAAGAACAAGAAGCTAATAAGGTTAGTGTAAGTAGGCTGTAAGCAAGTTGTTTCATGATGCATTTTTTTAAAAAAATAATCCCGCCAAAGCGGGATTAAAACTAAGCTATTTTCTGTTTGATTGGTCTGTTTTAAAGACTGAATGCTGAATTAATGAGCGGCTGCAAAACGTTCTGCTACCTTGGTCCAGTTTACTACATTCCAGAAGGCAGCCAAATAGTCTGCTCTGCGGTTCTGATACTTTAGGTAATAAGCGTGTTCCCAAACGTCAGCGCCCAAGATGGGTTGACCCTTCACTTCAGCCACATCCATCAAAGGATTGTCTTGATTAGGGGTAGAAGAAACTTCTAGTTTGCCATCTTTTACAATCAACCAAGCCCAACCGCTTCCAAAGCGAGTCATACCTGCTGCTGCAAATTTTTCTTTGAACGCATCAAAAGAGCCAAATGCTGCGGTAATAGCATCGCCCAAAGCGCCTGTTGGAGCACCCCCAGCATTAGGGGCCAAGCTTTCCCAGAAGAAAGTATGGTTCCAGTGACCACCGCCATTATTTCTAACTGCGGGGCTAATGCTACCGGCTACAGCTACCAATTCTGCAAGGGTCTTGCCTTCATTGGGTGTGCCAGCAACGGCTTTATTTAAATTATCTACATAAGCCTGGTGGTGCTTGCCATGGTGAATCTGCATGGTAAGGGTATCAATATGTGGTTCCAAAGCTTCGTGTGCGTACGGTAAAGGCGCTAGTGTAAATGACATATAATGATGGTTTTTATAAAAGGTGAAAACAAATTTACTCCCTTAAAGTTGATTAACCCCCGAACAATTCAATTCTTTCCCATCTCGAAAATGGACTATCGCTTGGCTCTAAAGAAACTTTGGATAATAAAACTGCAATCGGCTTCTAAAACTCCTCCCATTAATTCAGTTTTTACGTGAAAAGGGGACTGTTCCTTGGTAATATGTTGGTACCCATTTTTAACATCATAAGCCCCAAATACAATGCGGCCAATCTTGCTCCAGTATAGGGCCCCAGCGCACATGAGACATGGCTCTAGGGTTACATATAGGGTGGCATCTGGTAAATACTTGGCTCCCATAAAAGCAAATGCCGATGTAATGGCTAGGATCTCTGCATGGGCCGTAGCATCATTTAAAAGCTCTACTTGGTTATGTCCCCTGGCAATGATCTTGCCGTCTTGGACCACAACGGCACCCACAGGTACTTCGTCTGCATCATAAGCTTTCTGTGCCTCTTTAAGGGCTTGTTGCATATAGTATTCATCGCGCTGCATTTCCATGGCGCTAAGATAAAGCAAATGCATGGCCACAAAAAAGCCATCCCGGAGGATGGCAATTGTTGGTATTGGTTGTTGTTTGAGTGTTTAGAGTTGTTTGATGCGAATATTACGGAAATATACATCATTCCCATGGTCTTGCAAAGCAATATGGCCTTTAAACAGCTTGCCAAAATCTGGCTTGGTTTTAAATTTACTTCCTGCAATCAGGTTCTTCCAGTTTTCATCGCCATAGGTAGTAGAAACCACTACTACACCGTTTAATAGCAATTCCAGTTTGCCTTTATTGCTGATTACTTCTGCTAAGTTCCATTCTCCAACAGGTTTTACAACGCCTTCTTTTCCTTCTACTAAATCATAAAGGTTACCTGCACGGTGTTTGATGATTTTACCATCGCTATGGCCATCATTGTCTAATACTTGCATTTCAGGACCAGTCCACCAGGATTCCTTGTATTTGGCAGTGTCTTCCTGCGCATAAAAGATGATACCGCTATTGCCATTGGGAGAAATTTTCCATTCCATTTTCAAATGAAAATTCTCATAAGCAGCGTCTGTAATCAGGTCTCCACCGCCATTGCCCTTATTGGCTTTTTTGTAAGCAGCGTCTAAGTGAAGCACCCCGTCTTCTACTTTCCAGGCTTCTCCCCCTGATTTGTTACCGTATACATGCCAACCCTTGCTGGTTTTGCCATCAAAGAGTGACTTGAAACCTTTTTCTGTTTGATTGAGTGTTGTTGGTTTGTCAGGATTGCCCACTAGTAGGGAAAGGGAAACAAGACTGGCTAAAAGCAATGTTTGCATGTTGTTTTATTTGCGGAGTAATAAAATATATTTCACCATTTGTTTGGCGTCTTCTTCAGATAATGCCGGGTGTGGTGTCATGGGCACTTGTCCCCAAACGCCAGCCCCACCTTTGATTATTTTTCCTGCTAACATAGTTATGTTTTCATCATTATTTTCATACTTGGCAGCAACGTCTTTATAAGCCGGTCCAATATTCTTGGTATCGGTTTTATGACAGGTTAAACAATCTGATTTTGCAACCAGAGTCAATCCTTTTTCATAGTCAGGATTGGCACTAATGTCATTGGCTGCAGGTGTTGCTGGAGCTTCACTAACACTAGAGGGTTCCTTTTTCTCTGAGCTGCTATTGCCTCCACAAGATGCCAATACTACAAAGGCACTCAAGGCTACTAAATACTTTTTCAATGTGTTGAATTTTAAAAATGAATAATTAAAGTTATTACTGAATTCCCAAAATGCGTTTATTAAATGCTTCATCAGAACCGGTATTGGCAAAATCGTCAAAAGCTTTTTCTGTTACGCGAATCATATGATCCTTGATAAAGACAGCACCTTCAGCGGCACCGGTTTCTGGGTGTTTGATGGCGCATTCCCATTCCATGACTGCCCAACCCTTATAATTATAGGCGGCTAGTTTGCTAAAGATAGATTTGAAGTCTACCTGACCATCGCCCAAGGAACGGAACCTACCTGCTCTATCAATCCAATTTTGGTAGCCACCATAGACCCCTTGTTTACCCGTTGGATTAAATTCGGCGTCCTTTACGTGAAACATTTTAATGCGCTCATGATAATAGTCTATAAAAGCTAGATAGTCTAGGCTCTGTAATACAAAATGCGATGGATCATACAAGAGATTGGCTCTTTTGTGGTTGCCTACTTTTTCCAAAAACATTTCATAACTAATACCGTCATGCAAGTCTTCTCCTGGATGAATTTCATAGCATAGGTCTACTCCAACCTCGTCAAATTTATTGAGGATGGGCAACCAACGTTTGGCTAGTTCTGTAAATCCAGTATCTACTAATCCTGTGGGTCTTTGTGGCCAAGGATATACGGTATGCCAAAGAAGTGCACCACTAAATGTAGCGTGTGCGTCTAAGCCTAAGTTGCGTGATGCTTTGGCAGCATATTCCAGTTGCTGCACCGCCCAAGCGGTTCTGGCTGTTGGATTATTTCTAACAGCCTCTGGCGCAAATCCGTCAAACAAAGCGTCATAAGCTGGATTCACCGCTACCAACTGTCCTTGTAAATGGGAACTGAGTTCGGTGATTTCCAAACCTGCCGCGTTTACAATGCCTTTAATCTCGTCTGCATAGGTTTTGCTCTCTGCCGCTTTTTGCAAGTCAATACATCGCGGGTCCCAACTAGGAATTTGTACACCTACAAAACCTAGGCTCTTGGCCCAGGCACAAATAGTGTCAAGTTGATGGAAGGGAGCGGTATCTCCCATGAATTGAGCCAGAAAAATTCCGGGTCCTTTAATATTGGTCATAAGAACTGATTAATTGGTTTAGATCTTGTATTCGGTCCATTTAATGTCTGACTGAGCAGAAGCTACCACATTATCAATAAAGGCCATACCCCTAACGCCATCGACCACGCTAGGAAAATCCAATTCTTCCTTGGTGGGTTCTGTTCCGTCTAAATGGGCAGAAAGGGTTTTAGCAAAATTGTGGTAGATATTAGCAAATGCTTCCAGATAACCTTCTGGGTGTCCGCCTGGCGTACGGCAATTCATAGTAGCATAACTGCTTAAACGGTCACCATAATTGCCTCCTGCGCGCAGGATTTGAGTAGGCGCGTCTAACCATTTTACTAGTAGGGTATTGGGTTCGTGTTGGGCCCATTCAATACCGCCTTTTTCTCCGTATACGCGAATTTTAAGTGCATTCTCTTCTCCGGCAGCTACTTGAGAAGCCATTAATACTCCGTGCGCACCATTACTAAATTTCAACAAGACATTACCATCGTCATCCAGCATACGGCCCGGAACCATGGCGTTTAAATCGGCACAGAGATGGGTAATCTGCGCTCCTGTAATATATTCAGAAAGGTGTGCAGCGTGGGTGCCAATATCGCCCATGCAGCCACTCTTACCACTTTTCTTAGGATCCGTTCTCCAAGCTGCCTGGGCATTACCCTCACGCTCAGAGAGTTTGCTCAACCAGCCTTGGGGATATTCTACCCATACTTTACGGATAGCGCCCAAAACACCATCGGCCACCATGGCCCTAGCTTGTTTTACCAATGGATAACCTGAATAAGTATGGGTTAGGCAAAGGATCAATCCAGTCTCCTCTACTTTTTGTTTGAGTTGCTTGGCTTCATCCAATGTAAAAGCAATAGGTTTTTCTATGACTACGTGAAAGCCATGCTCCAACGCCATCATGGCTGGGGCAAAATGCGCAAAATTGGGCGTTACAATAGTTACAAAGTCAATTCTTTTGTCTGCAGGTAGGGCAGCTTCCTGCTCAATCATTTCTTGGAAGGTCAAATAAGTTCTTTCAGCTGGTAGAAACAACATTTTACCTGATTCAACGGCTATTTCTGGATTGATGCTTAATGCACCAGCGGCTACTTCAATTAATCCGTCCATATTGGCGGCAAAACGGTGGATGGCTCCAATGAAAGCGTCTTTTCCGCCTCCAATCATGCCCATTCTGAGTTTACGATTCATATAGCTTTTTTGTAATTAATGATGCAATCGATGATAGCTTAAAAAATTCCTTTCAAATTTAATACAAGCAAAGCAGTGATGGATGAATATTTTGACAATAGTTAGTGGCTTGATACTTTTTTGTGTTAGGTGACTGATTTTTTGTCTTTTTAATAGTGTCAGACAGACACAATGCAATGCTTTGGCCTGATGGCCGAAAAAAATAGCTTGATTGCCGATGAATTCAAGCCATTTTTAAAAATAAAAAATTACATTTAGTTCCTAAACATTGCTTTCCATAATTCATTCAACATGCAAACCACCCCACAGCGTAGTCAATTATTTGTTGCCAGTTGTCTGGCCTTATTGGTAACTTCTTTATCTTTTGGAATCCGTGCAGGTATTCTTGGTCAGCTAGGTACTGAGTTTCATTTAAAGGCAGAAGAACTTGGAACCATTGCCGCCACTGCGTTCTGGGGATTTCCTCTAGCCGTAGTCATTGGAGGTATTTTTGTAGATATCATTGGCATGAAGAAGCTATTGCTGGTTGCGTTTAGCTTTCACTTGATTGGGATTCTGCTCACCATTTTTGCTGGTGGCTATTGGAGTTTGTTTATCTCTACCCTTTGTATTGGTATTGCCAACGGAACCGTTGAAGCTGCTTGTAATCCATTGGTAGCTACTATTTATTCTGATAACAAAACCACCAAACTGAATCACTTTCACCTGTGGTTCCCTGGAGGAATTGTTATTGGTACCTTAATTGTTTATTTCTTGAGTAAGCTGGGTATTAGCTGGCAAATTCAAGTTGGTCTGATGGTTATTCCAACTATACTATATGGTTACTTATTTAGCAAACTGACTTTCCCAGTTACAGAACGAGTAGCAAGTGGGGTTTCAACTGCTGAGATGTACAAAGCCGTATTGAATCCTTTGTTTCTATTCATGATTGTTTTGATGTTTGGAACAGCCATTACCGAATTATTTACTGGCCAATGGATTGATGTATTGTTGAAAAACGTTTCTGATAACGCCATTCTCTTGTTGACCATTGAAACCGGTGTCATGGTTTTGGGACGTGCATTTGCGGAACCAGTAGTTCACAAATTTTCACCTGCAGGGGTGTTATTGATTTCTGCTATTTTGGCCGCACTGGGTCTTTATCTGTTAGGACATACCACGGGTAATATGTTATTTGTTGGAGCCATTGTATTTGGAATGGGTGTTTGTTATTTCTGGCCCACCATGCTGGGATTTGTGTCTGAAAACATGCCCAAAACTGGTGCAGTAGGAATGAATTTTATGGGTGGAGCGGGTATGTTTGCCGTTTCTGTTTACATGATGTTCATGGGTGGTTATTATGACCGTTTGATTGCGGGTAAATTACCAGCTGGCGCCGATATGGCACAGTACAATGATGCGGCTCCTGGTACTGAATTTGCCAATGTATTAAACGAAGCAAAGAAAGCTGCCGGTCCTGAAATTATTAATGCAACATTGGTTATTCCAGTCATCTTGGCTGTGGCTTTTGCAGGTTTGTTGTTTTATATGAAGGGTAAACAAAAAGAAACCCTAACCAAAGCCTAATTTATTCTCATTTTATTTAATCCTTATGTCACAAACATCCAATAGAAGAAATGCCATCAAAAACATGGTTGCAGGATCTGCAGCATTAGCTGCTGGTGCCGGATTATCTTCTTTTACATCCAACATGAATCAACCATCACAAGCCCTAAAAGGCAATATCAACCATTCTGCCTGCCGTTGGTGTTACAATGGTATTCCATTAGAACAACTTTGCAGCCAGTTTAAGGAATTGGGATTAGTAGGTATGGATTTGGTGGGTCCCAAAGATTGGCCCATGCTCAAAAAATACAACCTGATTTCTACCATGTGTAATGGCGCAGAATTGGGGTTGACCAAGGGTTGGAACGACAAACAATACCATGGGCAGCTGATTAAAAATTATACCGAACATATTGACCTTGTTGCTGCTGCTGGATATACCAATCTCTTTTGTGCCAGTGGTAACCGCGGAACCATTGATGACGAAACCGGTTTAAAAAACTGTACCGAAGGTTTGAAACAAATTGTAGCTCAAGCAGAAAAAAAAGGTGTGATTTTAGTAATGGAATTACTCAATAGTAAAGTGGATCACAAAGACTATATGTGTGACCGTAGCACTTGGGGTGTAGAACTGGTAAAACGTGTGGGTTCTCCAAATTTTAAATTGCTCTATGATATCTACCATATGCAAATTGACGAGGGAGATGTGATCCGTACCATTCGTGCCAATCACGAATATTACGGACACTACCATACTGGTGGAGTTCCAGGACGTCATGAAATTGACGAGACCCAAGAACTCTATTATCCCGCTATCATGAAAGCCATTCATGAAACAGGCTATAAAGGTTATGTGGCTCAGGAATTTATTCCATCGAACCCAGACCCAATAGCTTCCTTGCGTAAGGCAATTCAAATCTGTGACATTTAATTAAATCCATAACATCCAAAAATAAACCCACAAAAATGGCCGATCAAACTTATGACGCAATTGTAGTTGGTTCAGGAATCAGCGGTGGCTGGGCTGCCAAGGAATTGACTGAAAAGGGTCTGAAAGTATTGCTACTGGAAAGAGGGCGCAATATTGAACACGTAAAAGACTATGTTTCCGCCAATAAGGAAGCCTGGGATTTTCCCCACCGTGGAAGAAGAACCCAACAAATGATTCATGATTATCCCAATTTAAAAAGGGATTATCCTTTGAATGAAACCAACCTAGATTATTGGTGCAAGGATAGTGAGCATCCTTATACAGAAGTAAAGCCTTTCTATTGGTTCCGCGGATACCATGTAGGTGGTAAATCATTGATGTGGGGTAGACAAAGTTATCGCTGGAGCGATTTAGACTTTGAAGCCAATGCCAAAGATGGTCATGGTGTTGACTGGCCAGTGCGTTATAAAGACATTGCTCCTTGGTATGATTATGTAGAAAAATTTGCCGGGATTAGTGGAAACAAAGACGGCTTGGCAGTTTTGCCCGATGGTCAGTTTTTGCCTCCCATGGATATGACCTGCGTTGAAAAAGACGTGGCTGCTAGAATCAAAGATTTGTACAAAGGTGAGCGCGCCATGATCATTGGCCGTACGGCTAACTTAACTGTTCCTCATGAAGGAAGAACCAATTGCCAGTTTAGAAATAAGTGCTGGTTGGGTTGTCCTTTTGGTGGATACTTTAGTACCCAATCTTCTACCTTACCTGCTGCTCAAAAAACAGGTAATCTTACTTTGCGTCCTTTCTCAATTGTTACCAAAGTCTTGTATGACAAAGACAAGAAAAAAGCAACAGGTGTTGAAGTGTTGGATAGCGAAACAAATAAAACAGTTGAATATAAAGCCAAGATTATCTTCTTAAACGCGGGTACCTTGGATAGTGCTAAAATTTTGATGAACTCTGCTACCGATGTATGGCCTGATGGTTTGGGTAGTAGTTCAAATGAATTGGGTCATAACCTAATGGATCACCACCTGGGAACAGGTGCAAGTGGATATGTAGAAGGTTACGAAGACAAATACTATTTTGGACGTCGTGCCAACGGTATTTATATTCCAAGGTATCGCAACGTAGGTAATGACAAACGCGATTATGTGCGTGGATTTGGTTACCAAGGTGGTGGAACCAGAGAAGGATGGAGCCGTCAAGTAGCTGAATTTAATATTGGAGCAGACTTTAAAGACGCGCTTACAGAACCAGGTTCTTGGACCATGGGAATGGGTGGCTTTGGAGAAATGCTACCATATCATGACAATAAGATTAGCATTGACAAAAACAAAAAAGACAAATGGGGTCTGAATGTCTTGGCCATTGACTGCGAACTCAAAGAGAATGAAAAGAAAATGCGCAAAGACTGTGTGGCAGATGCTATTGAAATGCTGACTGCGGCAGGTGTTAAAGACGTGAAAGGGCGGGATGGAGACGGTACGCCAGGAAAGGGTATCCATGAAATGGGTACGGCTAGAATGGGTAAAGACCGCAAAACATCTGTTTTGAACGGCAATAACCAAGTATGGGATGCGCCAAACGTATTTGTTACTGATGGTGCATTTATGACTTCCGCTTCTTGCGTGAATCCATCATTGACCTATATGGCATTTACTGCTAGGGCTGCGGCTTTTGCGGTGGAAGAACTTAAAAAACAAAACCTTTAATCAAACACTTAAACAAAAGATAATGAACAGAAGAGAAGCCATTTCCAGTGTTGCATTACTGTTGGGCGGAACTTTGATTGGAGCAGAAGCCTTCTTGTCTGGTTGCAAAACTTCAGACAAGGGCGCAGCTGGTTTCAATTTAAGCAAGGACAATATTGCCTTCCTCAATGAAGTAGGAGAAACCATCTTACCTGCCACCGCCACACCCGGTGCCAAAGAAGCCAAAGTGGGCGAATTCATGAGCGTCTATGTAAAAGACTGCTATGAAGAAAAAGACCAAACCATTTTCTTAGAAGGATTTAAAAAGCTGGATGAAGCTGCTAAGAAAAAATCTGGTAAGTCTTTCTTGGATAGCACGCCAGAACAAAGACATGATTTGTTGGTAGACTTGGACAAAGAAACCAAGGAATACCAAAAAGCTAAAAAAGACACAGACCCTAACCACTATTTCAAGATGATGAAAGAACTGACCCTATTGGGCTTCTTTACTTCTGAAGTAGGTGCTACCAAAGCATTGCGCTATGTAGCGGTTCCCGGAAAATACGAAGGCTGTATTCCTTACAAAAAAGGAGACAAAGCCTGGGCTACCTAGTAGTAACCAAATTGATTCTTATTCCGGAATGATCTTGTTTCATTCTGGGATAATTCATTTTTAAAAACGATTGTATGAATAATAACAGAAGAGATTTCCTCCGCATGAGTGCTTTTGCAGCGGCAGGTTTATCCTTGCCATTTGCTGGAAAATCAGCATCTCTATTTGAAGGATTCGGCGCCAAGAAATTGCCCGCATTTGGCATTCAACTTTGGACAGTAAAAGAAGACATGGCCAAAGACCCTAAAGGTACTTTGAAAAAATTGGCTTCTTTTGGGTACAAACAAATTGAAAGCTTTGAAGGATCCAAAGGAATTTTCTGGGGCATGGACCACAAAGATTTCAAAAAATATATGGACGAGTTGGGCATGAAAATGGTGTCTGCGCACTGCGATACTTCAAAAGATTTTGAACGCAAAGCTGCTGAAGCTGCGGCCATTGGTATGAAATATTTGATCTGTCCTTACAAAGGCGCACAAAAGTCAATTGACGATTACAAGAAATTTGCAGATGAGTTCAATAAGAACGGTGAGACCTGTAAGAAAAATGGCATTCGCTTTGCCTATCACAACCACGACTATTCTTTTGTTCCCATGAATGGACAAGTACCACAGGATGTGATGATGGATAATACCAACAAAGACACGGTTGATTTTGAAATGGATATTTATTGGGTAGTTGCGGCTGGCATTGACCCTCTTACTTATTTCAAAAAATATCCTAATCGCTTCCGCCTATGTCATATCAAGGACTTGACAAAGACTAAGACTGGTCATGAGTCTTGCCAATTGGGCAAGGGAACTATTGACTTTAAGTCTATTATCAAAGCTGGAACTGATGCAGGTTTGAAATATTATGTGGTTGAACAAGAAGCTTTCACTGGTTCTAATCCATTGGAAAGTGCTGAATTAGACAGCGCGTACTTGCAAGGATTTAGTTACTAGTATCACTACAAGCTATAGCAATAAAAAGGGACCCCAAATCAAATTGGGGTCCCTTTCTTTTATGCCATCATTAAGACTAAACACCTAGTGACCAACCGTCGCGGTAAGTACGCTTCACAAACTGATTGGCATCATCAAAATTGGTAATCTTCATATTTGGTCCATCCCAAAGTAATTTGATAAATCTTCCTGGATGATCCATACCACCCTTGGCATTTTTCTTTTCTAGGTCATAGCTTCTAATGGCTAGGTTACCCATTAAGATACTCTCGGTTAAAGGACCAGCAATATCAAAATGAGAGCTTAGGTTCTTGGCTTTATCAGAACCATATCCAGCAATAGCTGCTTCTACCCAAGCGGCGTAGTGACCCGCATCGCCTTTAGGAACTCTAGCAATGGTTTGAGGAACTACAATGGTCTTGGTTCTTTCTGTAGGCAATAACTGAGGTTTAATACCATAAGTGCCACACATCATTTTGCCCTTGGTGCCAATAAAGATGGCACCGTTGCCGCCATCGCCCATTTCTTCATTGGGTCCTAATTCTTCTGGACGCTCTGGTTGAATGCCGCCATCCATCCAGTGTAGTTTTAAATCTGGCTTGCCATTCTTGCCTTTAAAGGTTAGAATTATATGAGAAGCAATAGGTCCGCTTTCTGGATAAGCCGCCTTGGTCCAGTTGGCTACATACCTGGTTGCAACACTGCATTCTGCTGCATCTGGATAGCCCAGACCTAGTACTGCAAAGGCAGGAGCCATAATATGACAAGCCATATCGCCCAAGGCACCGGTACCATAATCCCACCAACCGCGCCAGTTAAATGGTAATAGTCCTTCTACATAATCCTTAGCGGGAGCAGTTCCCTGCCAAAGATCCCAATCCAATTCCTTGGGAATGGCAGATTTTTCTTTTGCCCATGCAATGCCTTGAGGCCATACTGGACGGTCTGTATAACAATAAATGGTATGCACGTCACCTAGAAGACCCGCATTGTACCATTCCATTAATTGGCGTACACCATCACCGGATGAACCTTGGTTCCCCATTTGAGTAACTACCTTGTTGTCATGAGCCGCTTTGGTGACCATGCGCGCTTCATAGATATCATGTGTCAACGGCTTTTGAACATAGACATGCTTTTTCAATTGCATGGCAGCCATGGCTTGCACTGCGTGTTGGTGGTCTGGGGTAGACACAGAACAAGCATCAATCAACTTGTGTTCCTTGTCAAGCATCTCCCTATAATCTTTGTAAACCTTGGCTTTAGGATAACGCGCACGGCTCTTGGCTGTTTGGCGTTCATCTACATCACAGAGAAAAGCAATATCGGCTTTGCCACTCTGGAAGAAATTCCAAAGATCACTTTCACCCTTGCCACCAGCGCCAATACCGGCTACTTGTAATTTATCACTGGGTGCGGTAAAGCCCCTGCCCAAAACGTGACGGGGAACAATGGTAAAACCGGCTAAAGCCAGTGCCCCGTTGCGTAAAAAGCCGCGGCGGGAATTGTTGGTTGGTTCGTTTTTTTTCATGGAAGAATCGTTGGTATGGTTGTACTTGTAATTTAGGCTATGAATTTATTGATTTTGCAAGAGATTGCAAGAAGAATTATAACTTACCCCAGTAAAATAATATTATGGAACAGATGCTAGCCAGCATGCGCAGTTATTTTCAATCCGGGGCTACCAAGTCTTTGGATTTTCGCAAAGCCCAATTAATCAAGCTACGCAACGCTATTGTGGCCAATGAAGCCGCATTATATAGCGTTTTATACCAAGATTTAAAAAAGAGCAAAGAGGAATGTTGGGTTACCGAAAACGGTTTTGTGCTTTCTGAACTCAATGCCACTATTAGTAATCTTGAAGCTTGGTTAGAACCCACACCTGTGCGTACCAATTTGTTAAACCTACCTTCTAGCAGTAGAATAGAAAAGGAACCCTTGGGCGTGGTCTTAATTATTGGCCCATGGAACTATCCCTTTCAATTATTGTTTACTCCTTTAATTGGAGCTATAGCAGCAGGCAATTGCGTGGTTCTAAAACCCAGTGAATTTGCCAGTGCTACCGAGCAAGTGATGAAGACCATTATTGAATCTTGCTTTGCGCCAGAATATATTTCTTTTATTCCTGGCGATGGCGCAACGGTGATTCCAGCCATGATGCAATCCTTTGTATTTGACCATGTGTTTTATACGGGCAGCACAGCTGTGGGCAGACTCATTTACAAAATGGCTGCTGAAAATTTGGTACCCGTTACACTAGAGTTAGGTGGTAAGAGTCCTTGTGTGGTGGAGGCAGACGCCAATATTGAAATTGCTGCCAAACGCATTGTGATGACCAAATTTTCCAATGCGGGTCAAATGTGTGTAGCACCTGATTATGTATTGGTGCATGCCAGTCAAAAAGAAGCGTTGGTTAACGCCATGCGCAAAAGAATTGAGCAGTTTTTTGGTAGTTTGCCAGAAGAGAGTGAGAACTATGGGAAGATTATTAATGAAAAGCAGTTTGATAGGGTAAGCGCTTATTTGAGTGAAGGCAAGATTTTACATGGCGGTCGAGTGAATAAAGAGCTTCTTTTTATTGAACCCACTTTATTAGAATCGGTTTCTTTAGACGCTAGTATCATGCGGGATGAAATTTTTGGTCCCATTCTTCCCATCTTTAGTTTTGAAACAAAGGAGCAGGCTTTACAAATCATTCAACGCCATCCCAACCCTCTGGCCTTTTATGTGTTTACAGCTTCGGGTTCTGTTGAAAAGGAATGGTTATCCGAGGTTCCTTCTGGAGGGGCTTGTGTAAACAATGCCAGTTGGCATTTAACCAATCACAACCTACCCTTTGGTGGAAGGGGTTTTAGTGGAACAGGTGCTTATCATGGCAAGTTTTCTATTGATACTTTTAGTCATCAAAAAGCAGTGATGAAAACGCCTACCTGGTTTGATCCTGCCATGAAGTATCCACCACTAAAAGGCAAGTTGAAATTATTTAAATGGATCATCCGATAATATGAAAAAACGCATCCTGCTAATAGTAGTCCTAGTAGCAGCCCTACTATTGGTTAAACAAAAAAACATGACATACAGGCAATCCATTCTCAAAGCCATTTACCCCTTAATCATGTTGCCTGGTAAATTATTTGGATCGGCCAAAGCCATTCAAAAAAATACGGCCAACAAATTACCCTTGACCAGTTTCTATGACTTGGAATTGGAGTTGAACAATGGAACAAAAATTAGAATGGATCAATTCAAGGGAAGGAAAATACTCTTGGTCAATACCGCTAGTGATTGTGGTTACACGGGTCAATATGAAGCCCTGGAGCAATTGCACAAACAATATGGCAACAAATTAGTGGTGATTGGTTTTCCGGCCAATGACTTTAAAGACCAAGAGACAAAAGACGATGCCGCTATTGCTGAATTTTGTAAAATTAATTATGGTGTCAGCTTTTTATTGGCTAAGAAATCTTCTGTGATCAAAGGAGCTACTCAGAATCCCTTATTTGCATGGCTCTCACACGCTGAACAAAATGGTTGGTGCAACCAACAGCCCGTTTGGAATTTTAGCAAGTACTTGGTAAATGAAACAGGGTTGCTTACCCATTTTTTTGCGCAAACGGTATCGCCACTTGATGCGGCATTAACAGACCAAATTCAATAATCATGTTAACAAAAGCACTCATTGAAAAATATTTTCTAGCAGAGAAACAGGAGAGTTTACTCTTTATGGGTATTGGTATCATTGCCATTATTTTGGCAGTTTTGGGTTGGCTCTATTTTAAAACAGCATTTTGGAAGGGAGCATCTATTCCTTTTTTAGCCATCGCCCTGATGCAATTGATAGTGGGGTACACCGTTTATTCGCGGAGCGATGAACAGAGGGTTGATATGGTCTATAACCTAGACATGAACCCTGATCAAATAGTTAAAGTGGAACTTCCTAGAATGGAAGTAGTGAACAAAAATTTTGTCATTTATAGATGGATAGAAATTGTTTTGGCCTTGATAGGAATGGGCCTCTATGTCTACTTTAGGAAAAATGACCTTCAAGAGTTTTGGAAAGGTCTTGGCTTTGCACTTTTTGTACAAGCCATTTTGATGTTAGGAGCAGATTATTTTGCAGAACAAAGAGCCCATGATTATACGGAGGCCATTCGCTCATTTTCTGTTAAAAAATAGCTTGTTTTTAACCTTAGATTGGTTGAAAGTTCCAATATTGTGGCGCTTTTTGTTTGTTATCATTTAATTGTTACTATGAAAATCCGCAATATAGAATTCAAAGCCAAAGTTGATTCCCTAGAACCCTATGAAAATATATTATTGGAATTGCAGCCACTCTTTAAAGGTGTAGACCACCAAATAGACACTTATTTTAATGTGCCCAAGGGGCGATTGAAACTGAGAGAGGGAAATATAGAAAACGCGCTTATCAATTATGACAGGGAGAATCAAGCGGGTTCAAAACTGTCTTCTGTCATTTTATATCGGCACCAGCCAGACCCTGCTTTAAAATCTATCTTAACCCATCAATTGGGAATTAAAATGGTGGTAGACAAAATTCGTAAAATCTATTTTATAGAGAACGTTAAATTCCACTTTGACCAAGTAAAAGGCCTGGGTACTTTTCTAGAAGTAGAAGCCATTGATAATGAAGGACAATACTCACTAGAAAAATTGCAAGAACAGTGTGAACATTACCAGCACCTATTTAATTTAAAACCCAATCAAATGATGCAGCAGTCTTATAGTGATATGCTTTTAGAGAAAGCTTAACCCAAAAACCAATGGATATGTGTGCACTCAGAACAAACAAAACATGTTGCTGAACGGTTGGCCCAATCTAGTCCAAAGAAGGTAGCTGCAGAAGTATTTAGTTGGGCTGATCTTGTCCAAAAATAATTGTTGGAACAGATGGGACAAACTAATTGTTTACCCTTTACTTCTTCGGTAATGGGTTCTTTCTTTTGGAATAAGCTCATAGTGGTTAATTAGAGATATTTAATAAGGAGCTTTTATTCTTTTAAAAATTAACTTCAAGAATGTTTTTTCTCTAGATAAGTTTGGAATTCTTTCTTTTCTTTAAATTTCTTTGGAAGTTTAACGGCTCCAATTAGTTTATTCAAACTAGGTGAAATAGTCTGAATGTTTTTCTCACTTGTAAGATTTACAAGATATAGTTCAACAATTTTTGAAAGACATTTACCTGAATTTTTAGCATACAATTTTGCGGCATCAACAAGTGTTTTATCTAGAGTTAAGGTAAGCTTTGCAGTCATTTCATTTATCTTGAAATAACAATACTATACAATTCTTATTGAAAATTGACTTATCAAAATCAAAACTAAAATTATTTTATACCGGACAATTCTGATGATAGTCAATTAACTCAATATTGAGTCGTTCAAATTCATAGCCCTTGTAGTAAACAGCAATTTCATCCAACACTGCTTCAACTTCTTCTACCGTATTGAGCGTTACTAGACGGCCGCGGAATTCTTTGATATTGGGTAGGCCTTTTAAGTAATTGGTATAGTGTCTGCGCATTTCATAAATCCCTGCAATACCACGCTTCCATTCAAAGGATTTGTGTAAGTGTTTTTTACAGACAATAATACGTTCTTCCAAAGTGGGTGGAGCCATGACCTGGCCCTTTTCCATATAGTGTTTGATCTCTCTAAAAATCCAAGGATAACCAATGGCTGCGCGTCCAATCATAATTCCGTCTACGCCATAGCGTTCTTTGTAAGCCTTGGCTTTTTGAGGGGAATTAATATCGCCATTGCCAAAAATGGGCATTTTAATTCTGGGATTGTTTTTCACTTTGGCTATCAAGGTCCAGTCTGCTTCTCCCTTGTATAATTGGGCACGGGTTCTTCCATGAATAGACAAGGCTTTTACGCCTACGTCTTGTAATCGCTCAGCTACTTCTTCAATATTCAAGCTATTATTGTCCCAGCCCAAACGGGTCTTGACTGTTACGGGAAGCTTAGTGCTTTTGACCACAGCTTCCGTTAGGCGGATCATTAGGTCAATATCTTTTAATACGCCAGCTCCAGCTCCTTTGCTTACCACTTTTTTAACCGGGCATCCAAAATTAATGTCTAGCAAATCGGGGTTCACGGTTTCTACAATTCTAGCACTCAGTGCCATGGCGTCTTCATCGCCCCCAAAAATCTGGATTCCAATGGGGCGTTCGTAGTCAAAAATGTCTAATTTCTGCCGGCTCTTGATAGCATCCCGGATCAATCCCTCACTGGAGATGAATTCAGTATACATTAAATCTGCTCCATTGTCTTTGCAAACGGCCCTAAATGGCGGATCGCTCACGTCTTCCATGGGCGCTAACAAAAGTGGGAAATCGGGTAATTCTATATTTTCTATTTTGACCATGAAACCTTTGATATTGCTTTTGGGCGTTTTGAATTGATTCTGGCCTGCCTTTTATCCTTTAACTTGCAGGGGCATTGTACAAAAATGCAAATTTACAGGCTTATTTTTAGTTTTATGCAGCAAAGGACTTTTTCGTTTACTTATGCTTCCCAGTTTGCCCTCTTATTGGGATGCTTGGGTGCCGGTATGATTGTAGGAAATTTGCTGGTTTTATCACTGGGTGCTGTGATGATGCATGTTCCTTTTGATCAAGTAGCCAAAGCCCTGACCCAGCCAGGTCATTTACAAGCCACCCGCTTTTTAAATACCCTGGCTTCTTTTCTGGTTTTTTGTACTCCGGCACTGATTCTAGCCAAGGTTATGGACCAAAAGCCTATGCAATGGCTTGGTTTTAATAGGGTTATGCTACCAAAGCAGTTTCTTTTGGTGGTATTGATTGGCTTTACAGGATTGATTTTAAGTGGTGCCTTGGGAGAATTAAATCAACATATTCCAATGCCTGACAAATGGTTGGCCAAGGCCAAAGAACTAGAAGCCAGCTACAAACAGTCCATGATGGCCATGATTACCATGAAATCTGTATGGGATTATTTACTAGCCATGTTGGTGATGGCTGCGGCACCTGCCATGTTTGAAGAAATCCTGTTTAGGGGCGGATTCCAACAGATTTTTATTGGTTGGACCAAGAATGCTTTTCTGGGAATCCTGATTACTAGTATGTTATTTAGTGCTATCCATTTTTCTTTTTTTGGATTCTTGCCTAGAACCGCCTTGGGAATGATTTTGGGTTATGTATTTTACTATAGTCGCAACCTTTGGATGAATATTGCCATGCACTTTATGTACAATGGCCTAATTGTAACCCAGCTTTATTTTGCCAGTCTCAAGGGCAAGAGTGTTGAAAAAACCATGGATGAAAATATGCCGCTCTGGTTGGGGGTGGTAGCCTTTGGTGCTGTATGGTTGTTATTGCAAATGTTCCGCAGAGAATCGGCACTTGCCCTATCTTTGGCATCCAATAAGAACCCAGCATCTCATGCAACAGTGGAAGAAAATCTTTAGCACCCGTAATTACGCAGAAGCCAGTATTATTCAGGGTTTATTGGATGAAAATGAAATACCCGTTCAGGTATTGAATAAGCAAGACAGTAGTTATGTGAATTTTGGGGATATAGAAATCTATGTTCCAGACTTGCTGAAGGAGACCGCCCAGCAAATCATCAACAAAACCATCCTAAACTAGACTGCCCATTTTTAATCTCAGAATTTTCTATCATGGCATTCAATATTGCAACATTTAAAACCAGGGCACTCAGTGCCGTATTTTTTGTAGGCATAATGTTGACTGGCTTATTATGGAATCAATGGAGTTTTTTAGCGCTGTTCTTGGTCATCCATACTGGTTGCTGGTGGGAGTTTTACAAATTGGTGGACAAGATTGATCCCAAATTCCAGCAAATGCCCAGCAGCTTACGTTTTTTAGTGATGGGCTTGGGTGTAGCCTTTATGTTTTGGATGAGTAGTGCCCTTTCTTATCCTTTGTGGGAAGCTTGGAACCTGCACAACCTGGGATGGTACATGATCTTAGTCATTGGGGGATTGACCCTTTTGGCGGGTCTGATCTCCTTCAAAAAGTTAACCCTTGATTCCGTACTAACTTTAATTGCTGGATTTTTATATATCTCCCTTTCTTGGGCCCTCATGGTAAAACTCCGTGGAAGAATCACCGCGGGCTTTCAGGCTGACCTTGGTTGGATATTGCCCGTGGTATTAATTGCTTCTATCTGGATCAATGATACCATGGCTTATATTACAGGCTCTTTATTTGGCAGAACTCCATTATCTAATATTTCTCCCAACAAAACCTGGGAAGGCACTATTGCTGGGGTTATTCTAGCCGTAATGGTAGTGAGTTATGGTGGTAATGGTTTGTTTGATTTGCCGCTGCGTCCTTTAATTTTTGTCTCATTAATTGCCTCGGTTCTTGGTACGCTGGGCGATTTATTAGAAAGTAAAATTAAGCGGATGGCGGGTGTAAAAGATAGTGGTCAAATGATGCCCGGACATGGTGGTTTCCTTGACCGATTTGATTCCCTTTTGTTGGCAACCCCATATGTTTGGATCTTTACCGACCTGTTTTTATAAATCGTTACATTTGCCCCTCAATAATTGAAACATGACCATACACAGAGAAGGATATCAGACCATTGGCATTGCCGCATTGGTATTTGGTGGCATTAACCTTGCATCTTTTACTTTTTTAAGTGCTAGCCTACCTTGGGTGGCAATTTTGATATTTTTTCTTACACTGGCGGTATTCCTATTCTTGGTTTCTTTTTTTAGGATGCCCAATAGGAACCATACCATTAACCCCAACCAAATCATCTGCCCTGCCGATGGAAAAGTGGTGGTGATTGAAGAAGTTACGGATGAAGAGTATTTTAAAGACCGCAGGATTCAGTTAAGTGTTTTTATGAGCCCTGCCAATGTGCACGTAAACCGCAATCCAGTAGATGGAGAAGTAGTCTATAACCAATACCACAAGGGAAAATACTTGGTGGCTTGGCATCCCAAGTCTTCTACAGAGAATGAACGTTGGAGTGTGGTAGTTAAAAACCCACATGGAGAAATTTTGTACAAACAAATTGCGGGTGCTTTGGCTAAGCGGATTTGTAACTATACCAAGGTTGGTCAACAAGTAAAGCAAACCGAAGAATACGGATTTATCAAGTTTGGTAGCAGGGTAGACTTGCTTTTGCCTTTGAATGCCAAAATCAACGTGGAGTTGAATCAGGTGGTTAAAGGTGGGGTAACTGTTTTAGCCTCCTGGTAACATTTTTTGTCTCAGCCTCTATTAATTAAAGCCTTCATTAAAGGATTTTTAGAAGATATTTTCTAATTCTTTTAAATGTTCAATGGTATAAGTGGCTTTGATCTTGGGTACTACTTTTAGGTGGTTTACAAAAATAGTATCCAGCCCTGCATCCATACCCCCTTTGATATCTGCGTCTTGGTTATCTCCAATCATGATGCTCCCTTCCCGTTTGGCGCCTGCTTTTGATAAAGCATAATCAAAAATCTCTTTATTGGGTTTAAGACTATTGCTGGCTTCAGAAGTAATCACTTGTTGAAAATAGCCACTCATGCCACTTTCTCTGATTTTATTGTGTTGTACGTTTTCAAAGCCATTGGTCACCAAGTGCATCTGATAGCCCTTGGCTTTGAGGTATTCTAAAATTTCAATAGTATAGGGAAAGAGCCTTTTTTTATTGGGAAGTCCTTCTAAAAACTGCACAGCCAATTTTCTTGACAGGGGTTCATCAGCAATCTTGAATTCTAAGAGAGATAACCACATTCTTTTCCAACGAAGCTCTTCCTGTTTGATAAAACCCTTGGTATACCTATCCCAGAGACGTTCGTTGTGATAGCTATAATGTTTAAAAAAGACTTCAAAATCACTCACACCACGTTCGGCTAATTGATTGGTGTGATAAATATCTTCTAAGGTTTCCTTGGCATTGGTTTCAAAATCCCATAAAGTATGGTCTAGGTCAAAAAACAGATGACGGTATTGCATGCTGCAAAATACGGACTAAATCTAAAACTCCCTTTCTGTAATGAGTTCTTTGGGTTCAATAAAATGTTCGAACTTAGCAGATAGAAATTGGAACCATGAATATTATTGTAACAGGAGCGTCAAAGGGAATTGGAAAAGCCATTGTAGAAGCATTTGCAAAAGAGGGGCATCAGCTATTGGTTTGTAGCCGTAATGAAGTTGAACTATATGGTTTAGTGGCAACGGTAATGGAACAATACCCCAACGCAGTGATCAAGGCCAAAGCGGCAGATCTTGCTATAAGGGAAGAGCTGGATGCTTTTGCTGAATGGTGTTTGCAATATGGCCAACCAGATATCTTGGTCAACAATGCAGGTCAGTTTCAACCAGGCTCGGTGTACAATGAAGCCGAGGGTTTATTAGAACAAATGATGCAAGTGAATTTGTATAGCGCCTATCATTTAACCCGCGCCATTTTACCTTCCATGATGGAAGCCAAAAAGGGGCATGTGTTTAATATTTGTTCCATCGCTTCTTTGCAAGCTTATGCCAATGGAGGAGCTTATAGTATTAGCAAATTTGCCATGCTAGGATTTAGTAAAAATCTGCGCGAAGAAATGAAACCGCATGGCGTAAAAGTAACGGCGGTATGCCCTGGTGCTACATTAAGTGCTAGTTGGGATGGCTTTGAAATAGATCCTGTTCGCATCATGGAAACAAATGACATTGCCAAGATGATGATTGCTGCTGCTTCTCTTTCGCCGCAGGCAGTAGTAGAAGATATTATTATGCGCCCTCAGTTGGGAGACTTATAAATTAGACATTTTCCAAAGCCAATAGCACCTGCCAAGCGGCATCTACCTGGTTGCTATTCAAAAGCTCCGCTGCATAGTGGTGTAATTCTTTTTCCATCTCGTGTGGGTTCACGCTATAGTATTGGATAATGCTTTTTAATCGTTCGTCTTCAAAAGCAGGATTCACTTCTGGTAAATCATGCACATTGCCTAGGAGTCCTAAATGATTACCCGTGAGAATAGTACTATTTCTAATGCCTTCTGGTAAACTGTCTATACCAATGCCCAACTGTGTATTGGGTTTGTTTACTTGAAACATATTGCTTGGTTCCACTTTGCAATACCAGTCTCCGCCAAGTCTGGCTACCAAGTGCAATTGGTGTTGGTCTATTTTTCCATCGCTTCCTATTACTGCATCGGCCACGTGCATACAAAGCACTTCTGCAATGACCAATTGCCCTGCTCCAGCTTGTTCCCCCAGACTTTTTACTTCTAATACTTTGCATTCCAGTTGAATCTTAGCTTCCGCTACCATAGCGGGTTTTACTAAGCTTGCAGGCGTTTTGGTAAAACCAGCTTTCACAAATTCATCCACCTCTTTTGGAAACTCACAACTGGCCAAGCTCATTTGTTGTACCATGTTAAAGTCTACCATATTGATCACCACTTCTGGTACTTCCAATACGTTTTCTAGTGTGTGTTTTAAGGTGTTATCCCTGCCCCTTCTTGAGGGAGAAAAAATCACTATTGGTGGGTTAGAAGAAAAGAGGTTGAAAAAACTAAAGGGTGCCAAGTTCTGATTGCCTGCTGTATCAATGGTGCTAGCAAAACAAATGGGTCTGGGGGCAATGGCGCTTTGCAACCATTGCTGTTTTTCCATGGTATTGAGCTCACTAAAATTGATGCGCATGGCTTATTTTTTTGCGTGCTAGAATAGAAAAATCAGTATCCTCTTTTTCAATTTGGTTCACCAATTTGCCAAGGGCTTCTATTTCCATTTCTACTAGATCACCATCTTGCAACCACTGTTCTTGGTAGTCTGGGTTATTTAATTTGCCCGTACCATTGAGTTCTAAGAAGCAACCAGTACCTACTGTGCCACTACCAATTACATCGCCTGGTTGTAAATTTACCCCATAGGCGCAGCGTTCTAAAATCTCGGCAAAGGTCCAATCCATCTGGCTAACATTTCCTTCACTCACTTGAACGCCGTTTACTTTGCAAGTCATAGATAGGTTCCAGTTTTTTCCAACATGACCTTCTTTGGCAGGCACTTCAAAGCCTTCTAATTCATCTAGTGTAACTAAAACTGGTCCAATACAGGTTGCAAAATCTTTGCCCTTGGCTGGTCCTAGATTGAGCAGCATTTCTTCCATCTGCAAGCGCCTAGCACTCATATCGTTCATGATCATGAGTCCGCCAATATAGCTATCAGCTTCTTCTGCGGTAATATTTCTGCCTGCTTTGCAAACCACTATGGCTACTTCTAATTCAAAGTCTAATTTTTCAAAATGATCAGGCATGCATTTAATGGGGCCAGGTCCTTGAACACTATGATGATTGGTAAAATAAAAAATAGGGTATTGGTCAAACTCGGCAATCATCTCTACTTTTCTATTTCTTCTAGCAGCAGCCACGTGTTGTCTAAAGGCATAACCGTCTCTACAAGATGTTGGAAAAGGCACGGGGGCCAAAACATCCTGACCTTCTATGGAAATGCCTCTATCTGTGCTAATCTTTCCAGACTTAATAGCTGCGTCTACTTGTTGTGCAATGGGAAACATGTCTTCCCAATAGTGCAAAAACATATTCATGCTATTGGGTAGTTCTGGGTGCATCAGGTCACAATCATACAAATACCCTTCTACCAAAAATGCCAATTGATCGCGGCCATCGGCCATATAAGAGACAAGCTTCATACTAGTTGTTTTGAATGGCGAAAATAGCGGAAAATGCGCTGCTAATTGGTACATTTAATCCATGAAAAGGATCCTTTCTACATTACTGCTCTTGTTCACCCTAATGATGGGCAAACAAGTCATGGTTGATGCATTGGCACAAACTAGTCAGACTTCCCTAGTAGTAACTGCAAACAATCTCAACACATGGATTAGGATCAACCAATTGGGCTATCCACAAAAATCTATTAAAGTAGCGGTATGGTGTAGCAAACAACCTGAGGCATTAAAGGAATTTGAACTGGTAGACGCAAAAACGAACAAGACGGTCTATCGTGCGGCAGCGGGAAAAGCATTTGGTGCTTATGGCCCTTTTCAACAAACTTTTCGGTTAGACTTTTCAGCTTTTGCAACATCCGGAACCTTTTATTTGAGAGCAGGCAATATTCAGTCTCCTACTTTTCCTATTAACAATCAGGTCTATGATGGTACGGCTGATTTTTGTTTGCGTTATATGCGTCAACAAAGAAGTGGCTTTAATCCATTTTTAAAAGACAGTTGTCATACCCATGATGGTTACACGGTCTATGCTCCTGTGCCTGATGGTACCCATATAGACGCAAGTGGTGGTTGGCACGATGCCAGTGATTATTTGCAATACTCAGCTACATCGGCCAATGCTACCTATCATTTGTTGGCGGCTTACCGCGATTTTCCTGCGCAGTTCAAAGACATCAAACAAGCTAATGGATTAGATGGGAAAAATGGCCAGGCCGATGTATTGGATGAAGCCAAATGGGGTTTGGATTGGTTGCTCAAAATGCATCCCCAAAAAGACTGGCTCTTTAACCAATTAGCCGATGACCGAGATCACCGCAGCATGCGCATTCCAAAGGAAGACAGTTTTTATAATAAAGGTTATGAACGCCCTGTCTATTTCATCACGGGCAAACCACAGGGTTTGTTTAAATACAAGAATCGTGCAACGGGTGCGGCTTCTACTGCGGGTAAATTTTCTAGTGCTTTTGCTTTGGGATATCAGCTTTTTCAAAAGCGCAATCCTAACTATGCCAAGACACTCTATGAGAAAAGTTTCTCTGCCTATGAAATTGGTTTAAAAATGCCAGGCGTTGCACAAACCGCTCCCGGTGGTGCACCCTATTTTTATGAAGAAGACGATTGGCAAGATGATATGGCATTAGCGGAGACACAGTTGTATAAGATTGCTAAGAACAAACAGTATGAGCAGTTACATGGAATTTATAGTCGATTAAGAAAAAGCAATGATTCTACTTGGATGGGCAACGATACCATGCGGCATTATCAATGGTATCCCTTTATCAATCTAGGTGTGTATGAGTTGGCAAAAAACTATGGTCATGCTAATATGATGTCTTCAGAGACTATGTTAAAGTTTGGTGATGACATTTATAATGTTTGGCAAAAAGCCAAGCACAATGCTTTTTATAGAGGAGTACCTTTTACTTGGTGTAGCAATAACCTCACTACCAGTTTTGCCATTCAATGTTATTGGTACAGGTCTTTTGATCAGGACAGCAGTTATGCTGCTTTGGAACAAGCTAATGTAGATTGGCTATTCGGTTGTAATCCATGGGGAACCAGTATGGTTTATGGTTTACCCGCCAAAGGCGATACGCCTGTTGACCCTCACGCTGCATTTACACACTTAAAAAATTATCCTATTGATGGTGGTTTGGTAGACGGCCCGGTTTATACTTCTATTTTTCAAAACCTGATAGGGATCAAATTGCAAAATGAAGACGAATACGCAAGTTTTCAAAGTGACCTAGCTGTGTATCACGATGACTATGGAGATTACAGTACCAATGAACCTACCATGGATGGCACTGCTTCCTTGGTGTATTTATTAGCAGCAAAAGCGGCAGAAGCCAATGCTAGTAATGGTTCTAATAAGTATTGGGGAGTTGCTAGTAGAATGCAACCTCCAACCATTCAGTCTCATGGAGCAGCTATTAGAGGCGATATTTCTAAAAAGGAAATAACCCTTGTGTTTACAGGAGATGAATATGGAGAAGGGTTACCTAGCATCATTCAAACACTGAAAAAAGAAGATGTGAGGGGCTCTTTTTTCTTTACGGGAAGATTTTATAGAAATCCCTTGTTCAAAAAAGATATTCAAACCCTGTTAGATGGATTTCATTTTTTGGGACCACATTCTGACCAACATCTATTGTATTGTGATTGGACCAAGCGAGATAGTTTATTGGTTACGCGCGGATTATTTCTACATGATTTTAACCAGAACCTCAAAGCTATGCGAGACAATCAGTGGTTAGGGCCAGGCAATCACTACATGATCCCGCCCTATGAATGGTGGAATGATACTGTTTCCAAATGGGCCAATGAAACGGGCATTAGTTTGTTGAGCTTTACGCCCGGAACAGGATCCAATGCAGACTATACCTGGCCAGAGATGGGAACTTCCTATAAAAGCAGTGAAGCCATCTTGCAATCTATCAAAGCTTTTGAAGCAAAGGATCCACACCAATTAAATGGAGTAGTTTTATTGGTTCATGTGGGCACAGATCCAAGACGGATAGACAAATTCTATGAGCAATTAGGAACATTGATTGCAGATTTAAAAGCCAAGGGCTACCAATTTAAAACAGTGGATCAGATGCTTTAGTTACCATCTTTCATCTTCTGGAATATCATCTGGATTTTGCCTAAACTGTTCACGACTTTTGCGTTTTTGTTCCTGTCTTTCTAGCATCAATTGAGCAATGATTTTTCCAGCATTCTCACCTGGATTTTCTGCTAGTAATTGTTTGAGTTTTTTCTCAGGTACGTCTACGGCATAGAGCAAGTAAACCAGTTTGGAAAAATCATGGGCAATCAAGTGATTGATATGGGCTACCAAATCATCCATGCTCATTTTTTCTAAAGCCTGTAAATCAGTGATTGTGTTCATGCTATAAAAACTGGTCAAACATATTTTTCCATGACACCCAAGCCAAATAAGGCAAAATCATATTTAACGGGGTCCTTTGCATCTAAGGTACGCAAGTATTGGGTTAGTTCTAGGGCTGCGGCCCAGTCAGTTTGTTTTCTGTCTAATAGCTGAAAGCGTTTGGCTACCCTTGCCACGTGTAAGTCAATGGGGCAGATTAGATCAGCCGGCGAAATGCTTTTCCAAATCCCAAAATCTACCCCTTTTTTGTCTTTGCGCACCATCCAACGCAGGTACATATTCAATCTTTTACAGGATGAATTTTTATAAGGGGTGGCAATATGTTTTCTGGTTCTATTGGGCGCATCTTCCAAAGAAAAAAAGTATTGGTGAAATTGGGTGAGTGCTACTTCTATTCTCTTGTCTTGAACTTCTGCCAAAACCTGTTTGTTAAAAAAAGCCGTTTCTAAACTATTGTGTTGGCGATAGTGCATCTGCAAAAAATCAATGCTATACAAGAGGTCTGTAGCATTAAATGTTCGGTGTTTAAAACCTAATAGTCTTTTTAGATCCGACTCTTGATGATTCAAACAAAAATCATGCGGCGTCATATCCATCAGTTGCATTAATTCCTTAGACTTATTAATGATGGTGGTTCTATTGCCCCAAGCAAAGATGGCTGCATAGAAGCCTGCTATTTCTATGTCCTGTTTTTTGCTAAACAAATGGGGTACACAAATTGGGTCAGCACTAATAAAACTTGGCCGGTTATACCGGTCCACTTTTTCATTGAAAAAGGTAGTAAGCGATGCTAGATTTTTGACCTGTTCCAAGACTTGGTGTTTTTTTTGCTGATAATGGTGAAAATTAGTGTTTCAGCGGGAATATGCGCGTTTCTAAGCTAACTTTATAACTCGACTATACCCCATTTCCATCATCTTAACTTCAACCTATGAGAAAGCAGTTTTTTGCAGCGGCAGCCCTTTTATTCATGGCCATTGCAGTGCAGTCGCAAAATAGGATTCCTGCAAGCACACCCTTGTACAAAAATGCCAAAGCCCCCATTGATCAGCGCATCAAAGATTTGTTGCAGCGCATGACTTTGGAGGAGAAAGCAGGTCAGCTAAACCAATTAAATGGTGGCGTGTTCACAGGACCGGCCGCCAATGACCCAGGTCAAAAAGCAAAATTGGATCTAGCCAAAAAAGGGCGCGTAGGTTCTTTTCTAAACGTGATTGGGGTTACAGAAACCAGAAACGCCCAACAAGCCGTGATGGATAATTCAAGATTGGGTATTCCCTTGTTATTTGGTTTTGATGTGATTCATGGATATAGAACCGTATTCCCCATTCCTCTAGCAGAAGCCGGTACTTGGGATTTGTCAGCCATTGAAAAAAATGCAACAATACACGCTAAAGAAGCAGCAGCGGCCGGGGTACACTGGACTTTTGCACCCATGTGCGATATCAGTAATGACCCGCGTTGGGGCCGTGTTATGGAAGGCGCTGGGGAAGATCCTTATCTAGGTGGATTGGTTGCAGCAGCCCGTGTAAGGGGCTTACAGGGCAAACAATTTGATACAGAACATATCATGGCTTGCATCAAACATTTTGCGGTCTACGGCGCAGTAGAAGCAGGAAGAGAATACAATAATGTAGACGTATCGCGCGTAGCGTTATGGAACAAATACCTGCCACCATATAAAGCAGCGGTAGATGCAGGTGCTGCTACTGTCATGAATTCCTTTAACGTGTTTGATGGTATTCCTGCAGGTGGCAACAAATATTTGGTAACCGATATCTTACAGAAAAAATGGGGCTTCAAAGGTTTTGTGGTAAGTGATTGGGGGAGTTTTGGAGAGATGATCAACCATGGTTATGCCGTAGATGAAAAGGATGCGGCTTTAAAGGCCTTGCAAGCGGGTAGTCACATGGATATGGAAGCCAATGTATCTGGCCGTTTTGTACCACAATTGGTGAAGGAAGGCAAGTTGACCATGGCGCAAGTAGATGATGCAGTTGGAAGAATTTTATATTTCAAATTCAAATTGGGTTTGTTTGAAGACCCTTATAAATATTCCAATGCAGAAAGAGAAGCTGCTACTTTGTTTAATGCAGCCAATCGTGCACAAGCACTGGAAGCGGCTAAGAAAAGTATTCTTTTGCTTAAGAATAATCATGAGGCACTTCCGCTAAAAATAGAAGGAAGCAAGATTGCATTGATAGGACATTTTGCTGCAAGCAAAGAAGACTTATTTGACTTCTGGATTGCCAATGGTACAGCCAATGATGCTGTTACAGTTAAAGAAGGGTTGGAGAAAAGATTTGGGTCCAATAATGTGAACTATGCACCTGGTTATTTGGCAGACGGAACAACGGATGAGCAATTGGTGAAAGACGCTGTAGCTGCTGCTGACAAAGCTTCTGTTGTAGTGGTGAATATTGGTATCAGTGGTAAGATGGCTGGTGAGGATAGGGCGCTATCCAATATTAATATTTCAGAAGGTCAATTGCGTTTATTGCGTGCTTTGCAAAAACAGGGTAGACCCGTGATTGCGTTGGTGAGTAGCGGTAGACCTCTTGTGTTGACCAATATTCAAGACCTTACAACAGCTATTGTACAAACTTGGATTTTGGGCACTGAAACAGGAAACGCCGTTGCAGCCATGTTGGCTGGTGATTATAATCCTTCTGCTAAAGCTGTGATGAGTTTTCCTTATGCACTGGGTCAAGTGCCTGTGTATTATAACCATTTCAATACCAATAGACCAGCCCCTGAAACAGGTGATGCTAGTTGGAAGTCTCGCTACCGCGATATTCCCAATGAACCACTCTATCCATTTGGATATGGTTTGAGTTATACTACTTATAACTATTCCAATCTATCCTTAAGTTCAGAAAAAATCACGCGCTCTCAACCTTTGCAGGTTCGCATAACCGTGAAGAATAGCGGAAAAGTTGATGGAGAAGAAGTAGTGCAATTGTATATCCGTGACATTGCGGCTTCTATTGTGCGTCCAGTAAAAGAGTTAAAAGCCTTTCAGAAAGTATTCCTAAAAGCGGGTGAATCAAAAGAAATCAGTTTTGTACTTACGGGTAAAGACTTGTCTTTCTATGATGGAGAAGGCAATGCTCGTTTAGAAAATGGCGCCTTTAAAGTAATGGTAGGTGGCGATTCTAAAAATGTGTTGGAGAAAGCATTTGAGTTGCAATAAACTAAACTGATACTAAAAGAAAAAGGACCCCGTTTTTTAATCGGGGTCCTTTTTTAATTTTATCCTATTGCTTGGTCCA
>CANHGS010000028.1 GCA_947460595.1 Bacteroidota bacterium
AAACTGTGTTTTAAAGTTAAAAAAAGTGAGGGATAAGTTGGGGTGCACCCCAACTTATCCCTCACTTACACAGTTTATAAAACAGTCCCATTTGTTACTTCATACTAATCTTGAAAGAATGATTGTCAGATAGTTTGAGTGTTTTGGCCGTTAACAAAATTCTAGTGACCAATTTTCCACCCCATTTGGTTTTAAAACTATTGTATTCCATTCCTTCTGTAGAAGTCAATTCTGAACTGGCTGTCCATTGTTTGGCATCGTAGTCTAATTGAAGTTGTGTATTCCCATCGCCAGTTAAAATAATGCTTCCGGGATTGGACAAATTAACAGTGGCAATGGTCATGAATACTTGTTGTATGGAATTAGCTTTATTTTCTAAAGCATAACTATCCGTTAAGGCTATTTGATTTTTAACTCGGTCTAGTTTAATATTTCTTTCCCATTGTTTTATTCCCGCTTCCTTGGGATAAGCGGCTGCAATATTCATGGAAAGTGCTGCTTGTTGTTCATTGATATTTGATACTACTTGGGTGGCTTCATATTCCCTACCAGCAGTCTGTCCAAATCCATTAATAATTGGCAGATTATGGTACTCAGACCTTGTGAACCATAATTCATATCGCTTGCTGGAAAAGGTTCTGGCTGTATAATTTCCCCTGCCAGCGTCCACTATCATGGGTTGCCCATTGGCATAGACTATAAAATCACCCACGTCATTGTGGTTATGACTTTCGGCATTATGTCCACCATGGGTGGCCAAGTATAATCCCTTATTTGTTCTAGCGGTCATTACTTGAATATCACTGACCCAAGCGTCTTTAACAGGTTGGTATTCATTGCCCCCTTTAATTTGAGCAATAGTCAAAAGATTTTCCACCTTTCTCATGCGTTGAAATCCGGTAACTCCGGTATTGGGGAATTGTTGAAATGACCAAGCACCAAGTGATTTCAATTGTTTGTCTGCAATAGCTGTACCAAAACGATACAGCATTAATCCCTCTGGTCTTAGAACGGGATCAGCATCTGCAAAATTGGTAAAATAATACCCATCAATATGTGCTTTGTAAACGTAGGCTGCCATTTTTTGAATCAATGGATGGTCATACACTTGCAACTTGGTAGATTGCTCTAAGAGCTCTAAACAATCATATACTGATCCACCTGCAGCAAACCAATAACTAGGCCCCTCATCACATCCTCCGTCTTCGCCCAATCCATTGAGATATCTATCTAAACCACTGATAGAAGCATAGAGCATATCGGCCCTGCGTTGTTCCTGCTTTTCTAACAATAAATTACTAAACATCCAATTAGACATAATCCAAGGGTTCCAATTATTCACGGACTTGGTCTTACTCATCCAACTATAATTGTCTCCCTTAGTCATCATGGGTATAAACAACCTTCTATTGGTTTCAGCATAAATTCTTTTACGAATCAAAGGATTAATCTTGTCCAATTTGGCACCCGTAAAATAATCGGCCAATGCCAACACCGATGCTGTTTCTGCAGTAAATAAATCCACCACTGGATTGTCTACATCAGGTAAACCGGTTTGACCAATATGTGCCGGTACACCCCAATAACTTTCTTCACAAATAGACCAAACCCCATTTAAAATGGCTTCTATAAATCTTCCCTTATCTTCCATGCTTTCCGCCAAGATTAATTCTGTAAGGGTATTCCTTTTGGCAAAACTGATATTGCTATGTCGTTCTCTATCGCCCGAGCGAACAAAATCTAAGGCAATGGTAGCCGTAATGGGTTCAAACTTGAATTTCAAACCAGCTTCCCCTGCTTGAATATTTTTTTGGATCACTGAATCTGGGACTGCTTTGCGCCATGCTTCTGCACTTTGGGGATAGGGCTTGAATGCGTCTTTAGAAACCAATGCAGCTTTTACTTGCGCCAGGCTAAATTGATTGGTTAAAATATTGCGCTGCGTTACTTGCGTAAATCCGTAACAAGCAATCAATAAACCTAGTAGTAAGAAGCATTGTTTCATGTTGCAAAATTGTTCACTAATATAACTAAAAATGCCACTCAATTGAGCGGCATTCTACGTTATCGTTATAGTGAAAAGCTATTTTTATTATCCATTTTAGATATAAATAATGCTACTTTGATTTTTTACTTATTATTTTTTAGTTTTTACTTATTTTGACTTTTAACTTTTGACTTTGGAATTTTGACTTTCCCCTCATTTCTCAGAGGGGGTCTTCTTACCCGCTAAGAGTTTCTCCAAAGCGGTCTCTAATCTACGCTTTCTAGTCTCTTCTTTTTTAGCAGATTCAATCCAGCTCACGTATTCTTTTTGATCGGTAAAAGAAAGGGAGGTAAAAAAGGATTGTGCATCCTTGTGTTTTAAAAACATGCTACCCAATTCTGCGGGTGGAACTACCAACCTTTTTTCAAAATCAACCCCATTAGATTCGGTTGATTTGATATCAGAAAAACTACGATCCCTATTTGGAATGGTTTCTAATTTTTTGAATCTTATAGCACTCCACACATTATCAACTGCTACTTGTCTAACGGACTCATAGCCATTTTTAATGAGTAAATCCCAGCTACAATCTCTATTCAGATCACTCACAATCTTGCTGGATGTTTTGGGATAAGCTACCCATAATTTGGTTTCCGCACTCAATGCAGGAAATACCTCTTTTAATACGTTATTCAACTGTTGTTGACTTAATGCAAATACCAAGGCAAATTCAACTTTTTTGCTTTTCAGCAATGGGGTAACATTCTTGGCGTAAGTGAGTTTAGCAAATTGCTTTTCGATGGATGAGGGGATACCTTGAATCAACAGGTTCTTCTCGTCTTTTAACTGTAACTTCTCAAACAAATTTTGATTAGACATGCCTAAAAGGAGATTTACGTGGGAAATAGAGGGCTAAGTTACGAAAAACTGGGCTAAATTCCCTCTTTGCGGCGCTGTTTTCTTCTGTCGCGATGCTTTAAAATAGGCACTTTACTCTCTGTTCCCCTTAAGATTCGACCAATATTCTTCTGATGTGTTAAAACTACCATCAGGGCTACCAATACGGCAAATACCCTGTAAAGGGTCTCTTTTTCATTGAAAATAAAGAGAATGAAGATCATAAAAGATACTCCTGCCAATATGGAACTAAGAGAAACAAATCGGGTCAAGTATAACACAATTAAAAAAACACCCACACAGCAAATGGCTACCATGGGTTGTATGGCTACTGCCATTCCCAATAATGTAGCAACCCCCTTTCCTCCTCTAAAATTGGCCCAGACGGGAAAAATATGTCCCAAAACAGCAGCCAAGCCCAAACCAATCATAAAATTGGTTCTATCCCATTCATTGAATAAATAGTAGGGCAGTAAAATATAGAGCGATGTGGCCAATACCCCTTTTAATACGTCAACCAACATGACAAAAGAGCCCCATTTAGAACCCAATACGCGGAATGTATTGGTAGCACCGGCATTCCCGCTACCATATTCCCGAATATCTATATTAAAAAAAGTCTTACTGACCCAAACAGCTGTAGGTATGGACCCGATCAAGTAAGCCAGAACAATGAGCAAAAATTCGTTCATTCGGGGGTGATTTGAAGTTGTTTGAATAACAAATATAAGGTTCTGATTCTTAATAATTTCTTAACAAAGCCATTTTCTACCTATTTTAACCTGCCATTCCAATCACCAACCAACCATTTCTTTGTTGGGTAAAAAGGTGTTTCCAAGCATTTTGCTTACAGGCTTCCATAATATCAGACTCGTCTTCAACCAATAATCCGCTCAGCAAAATGGTTCCCCCATTTGATAATGCTTTACCCAAATTTTCCATATTTGCCAGTATGATATGCTTGTTAATATTGGCTAATATCAAGTCAAACTGGTCTAACAAGGCGGCTGAATCTGCTTTCTTTACGCTAATCACTTTGGTTTGGTTAATGGCCAGATTTTCAAGTGAATTTTCAATACACCAGTCATCATTGTCTATTGCCAAAACCGACTGCGCGCCTAATTTTTCAGCTAAAATGGCCAATATGCCAGTACCTGATCCAAAATCTAATACAGTTTTACCCTTAAAGTCTAGGTCTTTCATGGCTTTCATGACCAAATAGGTAGTAGCATGATGACCTGTTCCAAAACTCATTTTTGGGGTAATCACAATCTCATGCAATACCCCATCTATGGCTTGGTGAAAACCCGCTCTAATACCTACAAAATTTTCCACTGTCACAGGCTCAAAATTGGATTCCCAAAGTTGGTTCCAATTTTGCTTGGCAATAATTGTTTGGGTGTAGGGTTGACCTTTTAATAATTCTTTTACCGCTGCCTCTTCAAAACTATCCAAGGCTGTAAAAGCATGTAAGCCTGTTTCAGTTTCTTCAAATGCGTCAAAACCCAATTCTGATAATTGTGCAATAAGCAAGTCTTTCTGGTCTTGATCAGCCAATTGAAAGCTGAGTTGTATAGTTGATTCCATGATTACTATTAAATGAAAATGGCCTGCGATGCAGGCCATTTCAGTGTTCTATTCAATTATGCCTCTGGAGCATCATTTCTATCTTCTCTAGGTCTTGAACCTTCTGGTCTTGGCATGAGCACTTTACGGCTCAATTTAAACTTGCCAGTCTTGGGATCCAAGCCAACTAATTTAACTTTTACCATATCGCCTTCTTTGAACAGACCGTCCATGGTTTCTAACCTTGACCAGCTGATCTCGCTGATATGCAACAAACCTTGTTTACCAGGCATGAATTCAACAAATGCGCCAAATTCTTTGATACCCTTCACTGGTCCTTCATACACATCACCTACTTGAGGAACAGCAGTTATACCGCGTACCCAAGCAACTGCTTTGTCAACAGCTTCTTTAGAGGCAGAGAAAATGCTTACTTCTCCGGTATTTCCTACTTCTTCAATATTAATGGTAGTACCAGTTTCACGCTGAATTTCTTGAATCACTTTACCACCTGGTCCAATCACTGCGCCAATAAATTCTTTGTCAATGATCAACTTAACCATGCGTGGAGCATGAGGTTTCACATCGGCCCTAGCCGCAGGAATACATTCATACATAGCATCCAAGATATGTAAGCGGCCTGCACGTGCTTGTTCTAATGCTTCCATCATCACTTCCATGCTCAAACCGTCTACTTTAATATCCATCTGTACACCACAAATACCATCGCGGGTACCAGTTACTTTAAAGTCCATATCACCTAAATGATCTTCATCACCCAAGATATCAGTAAGGATAGCATATTTACCATCGGCTCTGGTAATCAATCCCATGGCCACACCACTCACGTGTTTTGGAACTGGAACACCAGCATCCATTAGGGCTAATGAACCAGCACAAACAGTTGCCATAGAAGATGAACCATTACTTTCCAAGATATCACTTACTACACGAACCGTGTAAGCATAGTCATTACCTGGCATCATTTGCTTTAAGCTACGCATGGCCAAATTACCATGTCCTACTTCTCTTCTACCTACACCGCGAATCATCTTCACTTCTCCTGTAGAGAATGGAGGAAAATTGTAGTGCAAGAAGAAATTACCATAATCAGATTTTGCAGCTGTTTCCAACAACAATTGATCCAATTTAGTACCAAAAGTTACGGTAGTCAAAGACTGGGTTTCTCCTCTTGTAAACAAAGCAGAACCGTGTGGAGAAGGCAGTGGTTCAACTTCCATAGCCAAAGGACGAACTTGGTCCAATTTACGGCCATCTAAGCGAATACGGTCTTCTAACATCATATCTCTTACTACGGTCCATTTCAGGTCTTCGTAGTATTTCTTAGCCAATTTCTTCTCTAGGTCAGTTACTGCTTCACCAAGGCTAGCCAATAACTCGTCTTTTAACTGAGCATAAGCATCAGTGCGTTCGTGTTTAGCAGATCCTTTTCTAGAAATTTCGTATACCCTTTGTTTGGCAAAAGCAATTACTTTTTCATTAACAGCTTCGTCAGACGCAGGTTTTTTGTAATCGCGTTTGGTAGTAATACCCAATTGAGCACGCAAATCAGCCTGAGCTTTAATTTGAATACGGATAGCATCGTGTGCAATTTGTAATGCTTTCACCAAGTCAGCTTCAGCGCACTCTTTTGCCTCACCTTCCACCATCATCAAGTTCTTTTCAGTAGCAGCAATCAAGAACTCCAAGTCAGACTCAGCTAACTGAGAACGGGTTGGGTTGACAATATATTCACCGTTAATACGGCCAATTCTTACTTCAGAAATGATTTCCATTACAGGAATATCTGATACAGCAAGGGCAGCAGAAGCAGCCAAACAAGCTAGTGAATCTGGCATGATTTCAGGATCGCTTGATACCAGTGATACTAACACCTGAACGTCACACAAATAATCTTCAGGAAATAAGGGTCTTAACGCGCGGTCAATTAAACGGCTGGTCAAGATTTCATAATCGTTTAAACGAGCTTCTCTTTTGAAAAAAGAACCAGGAATACGGCCTGCAGATGCAAACTTTTCTTGGTAGTCTACGCTCAAAGGAAAAAAGTCTTGTCCTTCTTTAGGGTCTTTATTGGCAACAACGGTTGCCAGAATCATACAGTTGCCCTGGCTTACGGTAACAGCACCATCGGCCTGACGGGCCAATTTGCCGGTACCAATTGTCACTTCGCGTCCACCGCCAAGATCAAATTTTACACTAGTTGGTTGTGATAACATGTTTGTATTGTAGTAGGCCGCTGATTTACAAGACGTTAAACCAGTAAATCGTGGCCTTTGTGAAAGGAAAATGAAAATGGAAATCAGGTGTAGACACAAAAAACTATTCCCAACCGTACCTAGATGTCAGTTGGGAATAGTCTATAAGTATCATAGTAAAGATTATTTTCTCAGACCCAGTTTTTCAATAAGGGCGCGATATCCAGTCAAGTTATGTTTTTGCATATAGCTCAACAAACGCTTGCGCTGTCCAACCATTTTCATCAAACCACGCTGAGTAGAAAAATCTTTCTTGTTAGCTTTCAAGTGATTGGAAATGTGAACGATACGCTCGGTCAAAATAGCAACCTGTGCTTCAATTGAACCGGTGTTAGTGGCTTTTCCACCAAATTCTGCAAAAATACTTGCTCTCTTTTCTGTTGTTAAATAAGGCATCTCAAAATTTTTAAAAAGACTCCGGAAATTTACTTCTAATTTTTTATCGGCTGCAAAAGTAGTGATTAAATCATGAATATTCGAATTTTTAGAACTGAATTTTATTTGCCTCAGTTGGAGCCCTCTCAGTTCCGGCACAATATAGTCCTATTTAGAAATAAATAGACCTAATATGGCAATAAAAAGACCTATATGATAGTTGTTAACAAAAGGTGGACGGGCACGTTGTTGTCCTATTTTTCATTTTTAGCAACCAATTCATGTTTGGCGTAACCATTCTAGGCAACAATTCCGCACTTCCCGCTTATGATCGGCACCCTACTTCCCAGTTGGTGACCATCAATGACCAATTATTGTTGATTGATTGTGGTGAAGGTACCCAAATGCAGATTGCCAGATATAGAATTAGGCATAGCAAGATTACCCATATTCTAATTTCACATTTACATGGTGACCATTATTTTGGACTGATTGGTCTGATTACCAGTATGGGGCTCTTGGGTAGAGAACATCCATTGAACCTTTATGCGCCTGCTGACTTATTAACTATTATTCAATTACAATTGAATGTTGCTAGTACTACCTTGCCCTACCCTTTGAATTTTCACCCGCTAACAGCAGAAGGTATTATTTTGGACCAACCCAAGTTGCGCATTGACTGTTTTCAAACCATACACCGCATTCCATGTTGGGGATTTATGATTACTGAAAGAAAGAAACCTAGAAAGATTATTCGCGAGAAAGTTTTGGAATACGGCATTCCTGCAGTCTATTATGAGAACCTGAAAATGGGGGAAGACTATAGAACCAAGTCTGGTGAAATCATTGCTAATGAATGGGTAACTTTTGCCAATCGCCCCAATAGATCCTATGCCTTTTGTGCAGATACTTTGTATACAGAGAACTTCATAGATAAAATACAAGGTGCATCCATGATTTATCATGAGACCACCTACCTAAAAGATTTGGAAGAAAGGGCATTTGCTAGGTTTCATAGCACAACCACTCAAGCAGCCAATATTGCCACAAAAGCGATGGCCCAAAAATTACTGATTGGTCATTTTAGTAGCAAATACGAAAAATTGGACCATTTTTTAGCAGAAACCCGTGAAGGATTTGCCAACACCGACCTTGCCATTGAGGGGGTTACCTATTTGATTCCCAATTAGTCTCTAAACAACCAAGACCAAGCTTCTGCAAATTCTGTTCTCCAATAAGTTTCATTGTGTTGCCCTAAGGGATTCACCACTTTTCTAATTTGGATGTTTTGCTTTTTGTCTAAGAGATCTGTCATTTTTTTCATATCGGCTACCATGGTAGCACTTTCTTTTCCACCAGCATAAAAATAGATTTTGGGAGCAGCACTGGGATTGAATTTTTCAACCTCTGCATATAATTCAGGGGACACCCAAAATGCAGGGGAAAAAAGCAGCCCCCCACCAAAGGATTCTGGGTATTGGGTTATAGCATATAAGCTAATCACGGCCCCCATGCTACTACCCCCAAGAAAGTTATTGGCAGCAGACTTTTTAGTCCTGAACTTAGCATCTATAAAGGGTTTCAAAGTATTTACTAGAAAAGCTGCGTAGTCTTTTCCTTCCCCTATACCATATTGGGCATGGGTATAGGGATTGTATTCTGTCATGCGTTTATTGGCTCCATGATCCACACCAACTACTATGCATTCCTTTCCAATTTTTTGTTGCAAACTGTCTAGACATTCATCTATACCCCATTCGCCAAAAGCGGCAGTTTGTTCATTGAAAAGATTTTGACCATCTTGTAGGTATAAAACTGGATAGGTTTTACCTGAACTAGCATAACCCTTGGGTAAGTAGACCCAAATTCTACGTTTTCTATTTAATTGGGTTATTGAAAATGCGGTATCCAAGATTTTGACTTGTGGGCTGGCAGTATAACGTTTGGGTTTCTCTGGATACTCATCTTTCCAGCCTGCAATAGTTAGGTCCGTAGAGAGGTCTCCATTCACTTCTAAGACCCTATCTGCAATATCTCTACCATCTGCCGTGGTTTCTACTTTCTCAAACCCACCACGGGTAAATTTAAAGGCATACACACCTGCTGCAAGGTCTTTTAGCACCACCGATTTGCGACTACCTCCAAATACTTTTAGTTTATATTTTTCGTCTTTGGGATTCCAATTATTAAAGTTTCCCGCTACATAGATATCCTCATTCTTTTTGGTTGCCACATCGGTTACCACCAGTCTTACCGTAAACTGGGCAATGGATACCTGTTGCAGCAACACTGCCAATAGCAATAAAGTCAATTGTTTCATAGCCTGAAAGTACAAACAAGGCATAAAAAAACCACTTGCTGGAGCAAATGGTTTTCAAAAGAATTGTTATAGTTAATGGAAATTAATCTAAGATTTCAGCGTCTTTTGGATACTTGGTTCTCACAAATTGAAAATTAGCATCAGGCAAATTAGCAGCCGTATTTAAGTTGCTCAGCACAAATTCTAGGGTGTTATTGCTTTTGTCTAGGACTTTTGCCTTGGTAATAATGCTTTTGGTTTTGTCTATAAATACATTCACTTTTTGAAAGCTCTTGCGTTTATCTATAGGAGTCATTTCAATCTCATGAAAATTGCCTGCAGAAGAAACCAATTTGTAATTAAAATCCTTATCATAAAAATTGGACAATAGATTTTGTGGGCTTAGTGTCTGATTAGACTCTTCCAATAATGACTTGGTAATGGTTTTAGCACCGTCAAAATTATAAATGGTGGCACCATCACAAATAATTTCATTCTTACCCTGCTTTAATAGGTATTTCTGTCCTTTTATGGCAATGGTACCGGTTTTAGTGCCATTGTCTTTTCCTTTGGCATTGATAGACTTGATGGTAAAGTTGGCAGAGATTCCTTTGAATCCTTTCACCTTGGCACTTACTGATTCCAGTACTTTCTTGGCATTGGGGTCATTCTGTGCAAAGAGTTGACTGCAAATAATTAGAATAGAAAATAGGGGCAAGTAGATTTTTCGCATAGTCTTATTTCTGGCGCAAATATACAACTTCCAAGGTTTGGGAAATAAGATGCGCCTTAAAGCTTTTGACTAATCGGTTTTCTACAAGTTTAAATCGGTCAACAGGGTTAACAGTTACTTATAAAAAACTACAATGAATCTAAGTATTGCTCTAATTCCATTTCTGTTTTAAACCTTACTTCTCTGGCTTTTGAGCCTTGGTTAGGCCCTACAATTCCTGAGGCTTCCAGTTGATCCATCAACCTTCCAGCTCTGTTATAACCCAGTTTCATCCTGCGTTGAATGAGAGAGGTAGAGCCAATGCCACTTTGAACAATTAATCGGGCTGCGTCTTCAAACAATGGGTCACGGTCTCCACTGTCAAAATCTTTTCCTTCCAAGTCTTTTTCATCTACATACTCTGGCAATAAGAATGCTTGTGGATAGCCTTGTTGGGCTTCAATAAAGGCACAGACTTTCTCCACTTCTGGGGTATCTACAAAAGCGCATTGCAAACGAGTAATTTCTCCGTTGTAGCTAATAAGCATATCGCCCTTACCAATCAATTGCTCCGCACCACCAGCATCCAAAATGGTTCTACTATCAATTTTAGAAGAAACCTTAAACGCAATACGTGCGGGGAAGTTGGCCTTGATGGTACCTGTAATAATGTTCACTGACGGTCTTTGCGTAGCAATGATTAAGTGGATTCCAATAGCACGAGCCAGCTGCGCTAAACGGGCAATAGGCATTTCAACTTCTTTACCCGCAGTCATGATTAAGTCTGCAAACTCATCCACCACCAAGACTATGAATGGCAAGTATTGGTGTCCTTTTTCAGGGTTGAGCTTGCGCGATGTAAACTTCTCATTGTACTCTTTGATATTTCTACAACCTGCCTCTTTGAGTAGGTCATAACGCGTATCCATTTCTATACAAAGCGCGTTTAGGGTATGCACTACTTTTTTGGTGTCGGTGATAATAGACTCTTCTTCACCTGGCAATTTGGCCAAGAAATGTTTTTCAATGACCCTATACAAACTCAATTCAACTTTCTTGGGATCTACCAATACAAACTTTAATTGAGATGGATGTTTCTTATACAAAAGTGATACCAAGAGGGTATTAATACCCACAGACTTACCCTGACCTGTAGCACCCGCCATGAGCAAGTGTGGCATGGCTGCTAGGTCAACAATAAAATTCTCGTTGTCAATTTTTTTACCAATGGCAATGGGCAGTGAGAAACTATTGTTTTGGAATTTTTCAGAAGCCAATAAGGTTTTCATACTCACCACACTCTTGCGCACATTGGGCACTTCAATTCCAATGGTACCTTTTCCTGGAATGGGTGCAATAATACGAATACCAAGTGCTGCCAAGCTTAGTGCAATATCATCTTCCAGATTTTTAATCCTACTAATCCTTACCCCTGGAGCTGGTACAATTTCATATAAAGTAACTGTTGGACCAACTGTGGCTGCAATTCTCTGAATGGCAATATCGTAGTTCTTGAGGGTTGCAATAATTTGATTCTTGTGCGTCTCTAACTCTGCTGGATCATGCACAATTTTTTCACTGCCATGTGTCTCCAATAAGTCCAATGTTGGGTACTTGTAATTCTTTAAATCCAAAGTAACATCATACTTGGTTCCAATAGATCCCACTGCTGCTTTAGCGGAGAAACTTGGTTCTTCCGGGGTGGGAACTGCTTTTATTTCTAGTTCTACATCTTGGTTAACAGATTCCCTGGATGTGTTTTTAGAAACTGTAATTGGGGCTACAGTAATGGGTGGAATATCAGCCACAAATGGGGCTTCTATCTCCGATTCCTCTATTTCTTCATCTGCCTCACTTTCTTCAATTACCGCATCCTCTCTTTCTAAAATCTCAAACTCATTCATGGGATTAGCCTGCTCTTCTGATTCTTTTACTTGCAATAAAGTGCTACCCTCTCCTTTTAAACTATTGCCTTTTGCTGTCTCTTGGGCTTCATGAATAAATAATTTGGCTTCTGTTCCTAGCGCGTCCCACTCTTTAAATACAGGGGTTTCGTCATCCGTAATATCGGGCATGGAGCCAGCAATGGGCCCTTCAGCTGATTTTTTAAAATTCCATTCCGGCAAATGAAAGTTGGGATTAAAGCGCCAAATCACATAACTAAAGACAGCCATGGCTAGAAGGGCTCCTGTACCAAATTGCCCCAACCATTTTACAAACCAGTCAGATGCTAATTCTCCAACGGCACCTCCCCAAGAAAATGCGGATCCGCTGCATGCAAAAGCCGCAGCCATACTCAACAACAATAATCCAACCAATACATATTTGATATTCCTCACCAGTTTGAATATTTTCTTATCAAACAAAAGGTTCATACCAAGTACAAAAAAGAAAGTGCAAAACAAATAGGATGCTATTCCAAAACCCCTGAAAATGAGTGTGTGTGCAGTATAGGCCCCTAATACACCTAAGAGATTGGTGACTTTCACATCGGTGGTTGCAAAGATTTTTACGCCAAATTGGTGAACCACGTCTTGGTCTTCTTGCCAAGTAAACAAATAAGAAGTAAAAGCAATGAAAAGAAATACGGCAGTCAATAGACTTGCTGCGCCTGCAATTTTACCCGTGCGTTCATCCTTCACTACTTCCGCAACGGTTACTACCGCTTCTTTGTCTGAAGTGAGTTCTTCTGGGTCCGGTGGTGGCGGCGTTTTCTTTTTTAAACTATTGGCCATGTAAACAAATATAAGCTATGCTTACAAGCATATAACTGAGCCTGCAGGGATGTGCAAAACTGGCACACGGCGTCTATAGTTTTCCACTATATCAGCCTTTTTTAACGGTCCAGGCCAGTTGTAGCCAACCTGAAATGAAGAACGCCCCCCCAACAGGTGTAAAAAGACCCGCATGTTTGAGCCATTCTATTCCAGTGGCGGCTTTGATAGTTAAAATATACAATGACCCACTAAAGAAAGCCATGCCCATTATAAAAAAGGCACAGGCATTGATCAAAGATTGAGTAGGATATTTCTCATAGAGCATGGCAGTGATAGCAAGTGCAAAAACATGGTAGAATTGATACCTAACAGCTGTTTCATAAATGGCTAATGCCTCTGAAGGAACTATTGCTTTTAATGCGTGTGCACCAAAAGCCCCCATAGCAACCGTTAGGGCACCTAAAATAGCGGCGGTTATGAAAAATGGTTTATGCATATTCTTGGATGATTTTTAGAATTGTCTTTTCATTAATCTGAGACTCTTTTAGATGAATGTTGGCTTGCTGATAGAATCCCATCCGTTCCTCTCTTTTCTTTATTAGAAAGTCTGCCAATGCAGCATCACTCAAATCTTTGATCAAAGGCCGATGGTCTTTTTCTGGCAACAACCTTTGCACTAGGGTTGGTATATCTGAATCAATCCAAATGGTCAGTCCCTGTTTGTTCATCCATTCCATGTTCTCCAGAAAACAGGGAGTTCCTCCTCCGGTAGCCAACACAAAAGCTTTTTTCTCTTTGAACCAGCGTAAGACTTTGGCCTCTTGTTTTCTAAAGTATTCCTCTCCGTCTTCTGCAAAGATTTCAGCAATGGTTTTTTCTTCATTGGATTCAATCAAAAAATCCAAATCGTATCCGCCGGTTTTGAATTTTTTAGACAACCATTTTGACCAATAAGATTTTCCAGAACCCATCATTCCAACTAAGAATATTTTGGGGCCTTTTACTGGGGCTTCATTAGCTTGCTCCATTTTATTTAAATGCATTAAACCCTGTAATGTCCATACCCGTAATCAACAAATGAATATCGTGCGTGCCTTCATAGGTAATCACACTTTCTAGATTCATCATATGACGCATGATGCTATATTCCCCTGTAATACCCATGCCACCCAACATTTGCCTAGCATCTCGGGCAATATTGGTAGCTATTTCACAACTATTTCTTTTGGCCATACTTACTTGTTGAGGGGTGGCCCTTCCTTCATTCATTAATACGCCTAAACGCCATACCAGTAACTGTGCCTTGGTGATTTCTGTAATCATTTCGGCCAACTTTTTTTGTTGTAATTGAAAACCACCAATGGGTCTGTCAAATTGTATGCGTTCCTGGCTATATCGCAACGCAGTATCATAGCAATCCATGGCAGCCCCTAATGCGCCCCATGCAATCCCATAACGCGCTTTAGACAAACAGCCCAAGGGACCTTTTAATCCGCGCACATTGGGTAAGATATTTTCTTTGGGAACTTTTACATTGTCAAAAACCAATTCACCAGTGGCACTGGCGCGTAAGCTCCATTTACCATGCGTAGTTGGCGTGCTAAACCCTTTCATTCCTCGCTCAACAATCACACCTGTAATCACCCCTTTCTCATCTTTGGCCCATACCACGGCTACTTGTGCAAAGGGGGCATTGCTGATCCACATTTTGGCACCATTCAAAATCACATGGTCTCCAGCGTCTTTGATATTGGTTAACATGCCAGAAGGATTGCTTCCATGATCTGGTTCGGTTAATCCAAAACAACCCAGCCATTCTCCGCTAGCTAATTTGGGAAGGTATTTATTGCGTTGTTCCTCATTTCCATAGGCATAAATAGGATACATAACCAAGGATCCTTGCACACTTGCTGTGCTTCGGATACCACTATCGCCTCGCTCTAATTCCTGCATCATGAGACCATAACTGATATAGTCTAATCCGCCACCGCCATATTGCTCCGGTACGGTTGGGCCAAAACAACCCATATCGCCCAATTGCTTAACCACCTGACTGGGAAACTCTGCCCTTTGCGCATAGTCTTCAATGATGGGTGAAATTTCTTTTTTTACATAATCCCTAACTGACGCTCTAATTAATCGTTGTTCCTCTGTTAATAACTCATCTAACAGATAATAATCAGGCGATTGAAACAAATCGGTTCTGGCAGCCATACGTTACAATTTTAATGGGCTAATACTGCAAAAATACTACAGGCTTAATGATTGAGCCCCTATTTCTTTTTCAATTCTAGCTCTCGGTTCATCTCTTCTTCATCTACCGGTCTTTCAGTTGGATCCCCAATCAAATACCTAGCAAAATAATCGCTCATTTTCCAGAAAAAGTACTCGGTCATATCTCCAAATCCATGTCTTTGTGTAGGCAAAATAATCATATCAAAACGTTTGTTGGCCTTGATTAGTGCATTAGCTACCCGCATACTATTGGCTGGATGTACGTTATTGTCAATCTCCCCATGAGATAACATTAACCTTCCTTTTAAGTTTTTGGCCAAGTCTGGATTCTTGTCAATATTGTACTGAAAGCTGGTATCCCCTTTTTCAGAAATAATTTCTTTTACCCCATGGTGTTTTTCACTCCACCAACGGTTGTAAATACTATTGTCGTGGTTACCCGCAGAGGAAACCGCCACTTTGAAAAAATCTGGATAGACTAATAAGGCTGCCGTACTCATAAATCCTCCACCAGAATGTCCATGGATTCCTACACGATTAATATCTATAAAGGAATGTCTATCGGCTAATTGTTCAGCTACGGCTTTCTTGTCTGACAAACCATAGTCTCTTAAATTACCATATCCATAATTGTGGTACCATTTGCTCCTACTTGGGTGACCACCTCTATTACCCAATGTAATCACAATCATTCCCAATTGGGCCAATCGGTCTGTACGATCCATTCCCTTGCTAAATGCTTTGTTCACCGCTTCTGTTTGAGGACCAGGATACACATATTCCATGATGGGATATTTCTTGGTACTATCAAAGTCAAAGGGTTTATACATGACACCATAAATATCGGTAATGCCATCATCGGCCTTGGCCTTGAAGGGTTGTGGAAACTTATAACCGGTTGCCAACAAACTACTAAAATCAGCTGTTTCCAAATCCATGATTTTTCTTCCATCTGCTGCAAATAACACAGACTTGGGAATGGTATTCACCCTAGAAAAATTATTAACCAAGTATTTCTTGTTGTCGTCCATGCTAGCGCTATGGTCAAAATCTCCCGGATTTAACAACTTTAATCCGCTTCCATCAAAATTCACCCGATAAGCATGCAATAAATAAGGGTCTTCTCCATTTTCTTTACCGTTGGCTGAGAAATACAATACCCTTGCTTTTTCATCAATACCCAAGATATCTTCACCATGCCATGGACCAGAAGTAATTTGATTTTTAAGTTTGCCATTTTCATCATAGAGATAAAAATGCCCCCATCCATCATCTTCACTCCATTGAATCAATTCCTTGCCCTCATTCACCAATCCCAACCTCCGAATTTCTATATAGGTATTCATTTTTTCTTCCCAGAGTGTTTTCACAGTTGCAGACTTAACATCTACGTAAGCAATGTCAATTTTCTTGAGGTCTCTGCTGGTGCGGCTTAGATAAAATTTATCATTGGTACCCAACCAAAGTGATGGTCTAAACTCATCATCCCTAGTACTGACCTTTGCAGGGGCTGACCAAATATTTAAGTCTTGGTCTTTGTATAAACCAGATGCAATTTCTCGATTGTTTTTGGTGGCGGTTTCAAATAAAAGCAAGTGCTCAATGGGGCTTTCTTTTTCACCAGGCATCCAATATTTATAGGTTTCCAAAGTAGGTCTAGGGTCAGCAATGCTATTGATGACCCAAAGGTCTTTCACCCTTCTATTGTCTACCCTATTCATCACAAACCACTTGGAATCTGGTGACCATTGTACAAATACAGATTTGCGTTTGTTTTTGTTCTTTTCTTTATCGGCATTGGACTCTCCAAAACCATCGCTGTGATAGCCAAAATTCTCAACTCCGTTTTTGGTAATCTGCGTTTGAACAATAGTGCTATCTTCTTCATTTTTTAAGGCCTTTTCATAATTGACCTTGTCCATACACCAAAGGTTTTGATCCTTTCCAAAAAGTATGGTATTGCCATCAGGAGAAATATTGGCCCAAGATGGTTTACGGAATGGCTTTTTGAATCCGTTTAATTCCACCAACTCACCGGTAACCAAATTGTATTCAAAAAAGAAAATCTTTTTCTCTTTTACGGGTGGTGTTCCTTTTTTAGCAGTACTATCTTTCTTCTCAATGTCAATAGTGCTTTTAACTTCAAAGTGCACCCAATTCTCGTCTTTGATAAAACGCATACTATCAATATTGAGGTGCTGCGCATCCATGGGATCATCTGTGATCTTGGTTAGTTTGGCGGCTAGTGCGGCTTGATCAAATAACAATTTCTTTTCTCCTTTTACTGCATCCACTATGTACCATTTTTTTCCTTCTGAAGTTTCATACATATACCAAAAACGGTCTGACTTTTTTAGCCAATGTGGATCTACATTAAGACTAAAAATCAGTTTTTCTAATTTCTTGGGAGAATACCTTGCGGCCGCTGCATAATTGGCCTTGGTTATGGGAGTTTGTTGAGCAAGTAGTGCCGTAGAAAGACAAAGACTAAACAGAAATACCATCAAACGCATAGTAATAGTTTTAGGCATTGAAAATACTAGATTCGCTTCAAAACACAGCACTCTCTGTCAAATTTGCTTAATCTACTCTTGTCATAACAAGGCTTGGTTGATTTGTTGTAATTTTAGTTGAATTATGCAACTAAAAATGAATAATATTTATCAGTTAGGGCTGGATTACGCTAACCAAGCAGATAAGGCAGATGTATTGGGACCATTTAAATCTCGGTTTCATTTTCCCCAACATCAAGGGAGAGATGCTATTTATTTCTGCGGCAATTCATTGGGATTGCAACCAAAGTCTTTGGCTGCGGCTATAGACGTTGAAATGAAAACCTGGCGTAACCTAGCTGTTGGGGGGTATTTTGGAGGCACCAACCCCTGGTTGCGTTTTCATGAATATTTGCAGCCCTCTTTAACATCCCTAATGGGGGCTAGCACCAAGGAAATCACTTTGATGAATAGCTTAACCGTGAACCTGCATTTATTAATGTTGAGTTTTTATAAACCTAGCATTGACCGATACCAGATTATCATGGAAGCGGGTGCATTTCCCTCTGATCAATATGCTATTGAAACCTTGGTCAAACATTTTGGGTTGGATCCAGATCAGGCTATCATAGAAATCAGTCCAAGGGCCGGTGAAAAGCTATTGCGTGAAGAAGATATTATTGATACCATCGCGCAAGCTGGGGGCAAACTAGCCATGGTAATGATGGGAGGAATCAACTATTATACAGGACAGTTTTATAACCTAGCAAACATTACCAAAGCTGCCCATGCCGTTGGTGCTATTGCAGGTTTTGACCTTGCCCATGTGGCAGGCAATATTCCCTTACAATTGCATGATTGGGAGGTTGATTTTGCTGTTTGGTGTAGTTACAAATATTTGAACGCTGGGCCTGGTGCCGTAGGGGGAGTTTTTGTACACGAACAATGGGCTTCTAATAGTCATACGCCTAGGTTAGCGGGTTGGTGGGGCAATGATGAACAAACTAGGTTTAAAATGGAAAAAGGCTTTCTGGCCAAGGCCGATGCCAGTGGTTGGAATATTAGTACTACCCAAGTATTTAACATGATTGGTTTAAAAGCTTCTTTGGCCATTTTTGATGAAGCGGGGATTCAGCGTTTGCGAGAAAAAAGTATCCAACTCACCGCCTATTTAGAATGGTTATTGAAGCAATTACCCAACCTGAATTTTGAAATCATCACGCCTGCGGAACCCGCGTGGCGTGGCGCGCAATTAAGCTTGTATTTTAAAGATCAGGGCCGAGCCATTCATGATAAAATGATTGAAAATGGCATTATTGTAGACTATCGAGAACCAGGTGTCATTAGGGTAGCCCCTGCTCCACTTTATTGTAGCTTTGAAGACGTTTACCAATTTTATAGTATTCTAAAAGAACATTTCTAATGAGTACCCATATTAATAGCATGCTTTGCTTGGGCGATTCTTACACCATTGGAGAATCTGTGCCCCTGCACGCTGGATTTCCGTACCAAACCATTCAGTTATTACGCAAAAAAGGGCTCCATTTTCATGCGCCAGAAATAGTGGCTCAAACGGGTTGGACTAGTTTTGAATTAGCCGATCATATACTCAATCACCAATTAGAAGCGAGTTATGATTTTGTAACCCTTTTGATTGGAGTGAATAACCAATACCGTGGGTTACCCATCAAAGGATTTGAAAATGACTTTGAATTCTTGCTCAAGAAAGCGATTCATTTTGCAGGAGGGAATAGCAAACACGTGGTGGTAATGTCTATTCCAGATTGGAGTGTCACTCCCTTTGCTAGCAAGCGTTCTATTGGAAATGTCAGTAAAGAAATTGACGATTTTAACTTGATTTGCCAAGATTTTGCTACTAAACACCAATGTCAATTTATCCATATCACCGCACAAACAAGGTTGGCAAAAAATGATAGCAGTTTACTAGCTGGAGACCAACTACATTATTCTGCTAAATCACACGCAGTTTGGGCTGCTGAATTAGCCTCTATTCTCATGCACCAATTATCCAAATAATAGCAGCTTAGCTTACTAGAAATTGATTCATTTCTGCTGCATAACCTGCAGCAACTTCAGTAGCTTTTTGTGCAAAATCTAATCCAGTACTAGCAAAAATTACAGCCCTACTGGCATTGACCAACAAACCACAATCCTTGTTCATGCCATATTTTGACACTTCTTCCAAACTTCCTCCTTGTGCTCCTACCCCTGGCACCAGTAAAAAATGGTCTGGGATAATAGTCCTAATATGTTCCAAATCACTGGCCCTAGTGGCTCCTACTACAAACATGAGGTTTTCTGGCGTTCCCCAAGAAGCCACTTTTTCCAATACTTTTTCATACAATCTTTTTTCTGTATTTCCCTGAGTCAAGTGAGGAATCATATTAGATTCAGGGTAAGCATTACTGACTAATAATTGCTGAAAATCATTGCCACCAGCATTGGAGGTAAGACCAAGTACAATACTCCACTTGTTTTCATATTCCAAAAAAGGTCTCACACTATCCTCTCCCATATAGGGTGCAATGGTTACTGCATCAAAAGGCAATACTTCAAAAAAAGTCTTGGCATACTGGGTAGAAGTATTACCAATATCGCCACGCTTGGCATCTGCTATTTTTAAATGAGTTGAAGGTATATAGTGCAAGGTTTTCTCCATAGATTCCCAACCTTTAAGACCCTGTGATTCATAGAAAGCAGTATTAATTTTATAGCTCACACAATGATCCTTAGTAGCGTCAATAATGGCTTTATTGAATTCAAATACTGGATCAGTAGCATCTTTTAAATGCTTGGGCAGTTTAGTGATATCCGTATCCAAGCCTACACAGAGGTAGTTTTGCTTGGTCTTAATCTGGGCAACAAGTTGGGAACGATTCATGTTACAAAGGTAAAAAGAAAAGCCACGATTACTCGTGGCTTTTGAATTTTTATCAGACTAAGCTAAAAATTTAATTCCTCTCTTCACTTTCCTCCTCCTCTCTTCACTTTCTTCCTTCACTCTTCACTCTTCACTCTTCACTTTCTTCCTTCACTCTTCACTCTTCACTTTCTTCCTTCACTCTTCACTCTTCACTCTTCACTCTTCACTTTCTTCCTCCTCTCTTCACTCTTCACTTTCTTCCTCCTCTCTTCACTTAGTAACTATAAACTTGATATCCCCAAGCCGGTAAACTAAAACTTTGCCCTGCTTTAATGCTTGCTTTCTTTTCTGTAAACAATTCTGTTGCATCCCCAGCAATATCAGCACCTGCAATACTAGCATCTACCGCTTTACCACTTAGGTTGACAACCACTAATACCTTGCTCTTCCCTGCTGTTCGTGTAAAAGCATAAACTTGTGCATCTGCTGAACTCAGCAATTTGCTAAAAGCTGCATTGGAAGCCAACGCTGGTGAACTACTGTGTAGGTTCAATAACTTCTTATAAAAAGGGGCTCTGCCAAATTTGGCAAAAGGAATAGTATCTTTTTCAAAGAAAGAAATAGAACGCAACAACGGCTCTTCCTGTGAGCTATAAATCAGGGGCAGACTGCGTTTGATGGTTTGGGTTAACACCGCAAATGGAGCGTGTGATTCACCAGGCATAGTTGCATAATCTGCCTTGTTCCAACTATTTTCATCATGGTTACTGGTAAAATACAAACGCATGGCATTTTTGGGAAAACTAGTATCGGTTTTATTGATGATAGAATCTAGAGCCAGTGCATTGCGTTTTCCGGATGCAATCAATTTCATCATGGAAAAATCAGACCAAGTATAGGTGGCGTCAAATCCATTGGTATGCATATTGGGTTTATCGCCCTCGGCTAAGAAAAATAGGTTCTTCTCCTTTTTCAAGTCCGGAATGGCTTTGAGCCAAAAAGAATCAGCCACTTCTGGAGCTACATCGCAACGGAAACCATCTATATCCGAAGTTTGGACCCAGTATTTCATAGAAGCAATCATACTATCACAGAGTTCTGTATTCTTATAATTGAGTTTTCGGGTATCAGTCCAGTCAAATTGTGAAATGGCTTTTCCCGAACTGTCTCGTACAAAAAAATCAGGGTGGGTTTTCAACCAAGGATGATCCGCTCCTGTATGGTTGGGTACCCAGTCAATCACTACTTTAAATCCCAGTTCATGGGCTTTTTTAACCAGCTCATTCCATTCTTCTAAATTGCCATATTCTGGATTAATGGCTTTATAATCACTTACCGCATAATAGCTACCCAAGGTTCCCTTTCTATCAACCTTACTAATGGGATTGATGGGCATAAACCAAAGGGTTTGTACACCCATATCTTTTAATCTTTGTAACTGTGCAGAAAAGGCCTTGAACGTGCCTTCTGGCGTGTATTGGCGCACATTCACTTCATAAATATTGCCATTCATGATCCAAGCAGGATGCCCGTCAATAGTGGCGGTATCAGTGGAGGCAGTGGATTTGTTTGCTGGACTGGAACAAGAGCTCATGACAGCCGTCATGAGAAGCAGAAAAAACAATTTCTTGTATGACATAAGCTTCGTTTAAGCATTAAAATTAACCAGTTTGTGTAAATTTAACACATTATGGGCTGATTTATTTTCTTGACTATCTTCTAGCCTTTGAGTCAAAAACAAATGCTTTCTTTGCCGCAAAGCTTGAACTATGGAAAAAGCCCCCATGTATTATGGATCTTACCTGCATTTAGATAAAATCTTAGATAGTCAATACCCTGTTAGTTTTGAATTGCCCAATGAGCCAGCTCATGATGAAATGCTGTTTATTGTCATTCACCAAGCCTATGAGCTTTGGTTCAAACAGATCTTGTTTGAAATGGACTACATCATGGGGGTATTTGGCCAAGAAACCATTAATGACAATTCCGAAGACTTAAATCTGGTTAGGCATCGGCTACGCCGAATTATTAGAATCCTTGAATTGCTTAACCAACAGGTTCATATATTGGATACCATGACCCCCTTGGATTTTCTGGAATTCAGAAACTTGCTTACACCCTCTTCCGGATTTCAGAGCAAACAATTTAGATTGATTGAAGCTAGATTAGGCCTTAATTTGGAAAGCAGACACCAAAAAGATTATTATAAACGCACCAATGAAGGTGGATTTACCAAGCCTGATTATGAGCATATCACCAATACTGAATCTAGCAATACCATCTTGCAATTGGTAAACAACTGGCTGGAAAGAATGCCCTTCTTTGACGGGGTCTATTGGGAGTCAGAGCAAAATATTGCCTACGGCGATGCCGCCCAACACCCATTTTGGAGCCAATATAGAATCATCTATACAGCGGGACTTACTGAAAGAGAACAGAATAAGATTCATGATTTTGACTATATTTTTTTAGAATCCGTTTGGGAATCACATAGCCCCGAACAATTAGCTATGCTTCGCAGTAATTTTTCTCCTGCTGCTCTAAGGGCTGCTTTGTTTATCATGCTCTATCGCGATTTTCCTGTGTTCCAAACTTCTTATCAGATTTTGGATTCACTCATTGAAATTGATCACTTGATGAGTAATTGGAGACATAATCATTTGATCATGGTAAGAAGAATGATTGGCATGCGTGTAGGTACGGGTAACACATCAGGAGCAGGATATTTAGAAGGAGCACTAAACAAGCATTATGTATATAGAGATATTTCTGGGTTGAGTACTTTCTTGATTGAAAGAAAAAGACTCCCAAAATTACCAGAAGCATTGATTAAACATTTGGGCTTTCACCAATAAAGATCCATTTTACATGATACCAACTAAAAAGCCTCCCAGATTGAATCAGGGAGGCTTTTCTATAAGCTTGTAGTTATGCAAAGATCACAAACAATGCATAAATCACACCTGGAACCCAGAATAATAAGGACAACAATAAGCTAATCCAGAATTTGGAATTAATGGCATTCTCATGAAGATAAACGGCTAATGGCGGCAACAAAATTGCTAGGATGGCTAGAAGTACTGTACTTATTTCAACGTCATGAGATGCATTTGTAGCTTTATCTGCTTTGTAATTTTTCAACAAGGCTTTTGCATCAGTAATTCTTGTTTTTCTTGCTGCTTTTGACAAAGATTTGAAAGACGCCAAAGCATTTTTTACCATCATTTCGTCTTCTTTAGATACGTATGCCGTAGCTGTATCATTTTTAGTACTTACCACTGGTATACTTGCAATTACAGTAGTAGCTTGTATAGCAATAATACAGGCAATCATGATTTTCTTCTTCATAATATTAAGGGTAGGTTTGGGTTATGCAATTATGCGCTGAATAAAAATACAAAAATTAAGCATTTTGCAAATTCATGGTTCAGTAATCTTTAGCAAACCTGTGAAATTTACAAATGGGCATCGTATCTTTAAACAAGAATTTTAATTATGCGTCTTATCTCTTTAGTTGTTTTGATTTTTGCTATTTCCTGTTCTAGTAAACAAGTAGCCCTCTTACCAGCAGAGAATGCTTTTGATGCTGGAAGGGAGTTTATTGATGCCAAACTTAAAGGCGACTTTACAAAAGCAGCATTCTATATGGTTGCTGATGAAAAGAACCAAGAATTTTTAGCTGTTGCTGAAAAAGAATATAGACAAGAAGACAAGGAAGGAAGACAAGAACTAAGAACTGCTTCTATTAATTTAGAAAAAGTGGAAGACTTAGACAAAGCAGAAAGCATCATCTATTTTAGTAATTCTTTTGACAAAAAACCACAAAAAATTAAAATCATTAAAACCAACCAAGGTTGGTTAGTAGATTATAAATTTAGTTTTTTAACCCCTTAACTTATCTAAACCCAAAAGATTCAAATGAAAACACAATATGTATTACACCCCTGGCACGGAGTACCTTATGGAGAAAATGCACCTAGGGTAGTTACTGCTGTTATTGAAATCCCGCAAGGTTCTAGATGTAAATATGAAATTGACAAACCCTCTGGTTTGTTGAAATTAGACAGGGTTATTTTTTCTTCATTCTATTACCCCATCAATTATGGTTTTATTCCACAAACCTATGGTGGTGACAAGGACCCATTAGATATATTGGTGATTACTTCTTTACCCGTTGTTCCTTTGACTTTGATGGAAGCCAAAGTGGTTGGGGTAATGCAGATGGTAGATGGAGGTGATCCCGATGACAAAATCATTGCTGTAGCAGCCAATGATCCAGGTGTAAATCACTATAATAATATAGAAGAATTACCCAAACATTTCTTTGATGAATTGCGTCACTTTTTTGAAGAATACAAGAAGTTAGAAAATAAGACAGTAGTTGTGGAAGAGTTTGGTGACAAAGCCAAAGCACTTTCTATTATCAATGAAGCCATTGTATTCTACAAAGAAACATTCACACCTTAATTAATTGTCATGAGCACGGGTACCATTGTCATTCTCATCTTAATAGGTTTAGCTGCTGGCATTTTAAGCGGTTTAGTTGGTGTAGGTGGAGGAATTTTAATGGTACCTGCCTTAGTATTGATTTTGGGATTTACCCAAAAACAGGCCCAAGGCACTTCTCTTGGTATTATGCTGCTACCTGTGGGAATCTTGGCCGTGATGCAATACTATAAGCAGGGTTACGTGAATTTTCAGATGGTATTCATTATTGCAGCAGCTTTTGTACTTGGTGGATTCCTAGGCAGTAAGATGGCACTCAATATCAGTGACGAGAAAATGAAGAAGATTTTTGGTCTGATTCTACTATTGGTCTCTTTGAAAATGCTGTTTTTTGATCCGCCCGCTAAGAAAAACCTCGAATCGGCAACAAAACCACCTGCAGAAATTTTAAAAAACCAATAAGCTGGGTTTCAAAATTGAAACCAGCCCCTTATCTTTGCAAAAATTTAAATTACATGGAAGCAAAAGTATCTACTGGAAAATATTGGCTTTGGTTCTTTATTTGGCTTGGTATTATGATTACTTTATTGGTGGTTTATCGTGAGTTTTTCTGGTTGGCCCTACCTGGTACTGTTACTTACTTTGCAAAAGCAATGGATTTAATTTAATTCTACTTAATTGATTTAATAAAAGAAAAGCAGCCCAAGGGTTGCTTTTCTTTTATGGATGATACCTTTTAACAATTCTTAATTGATGCGTCCTTTCTCCTGTATCTGAGTTAATAATACCCATATTATCAATGGCGTCTATTCTTACTTTACCTGAAGCGTGAATGATACTAGCATTGTCTAACATCATACCCACATGGGTAATCTTTCCTTCTGCATTATCAAAAAATGCTAAATCGCCACATTTTGCCTCTTGTAAAAAACCAATAACTTCTCCTAAGGCGGCTTGCTGATAGGCGTCCCTAGGCAATTTGATTCCTAAAAATCGGAAGACTTGTTGGGTTAGCCCACTACAATCAATCCCGAAAATGGATCTTCCTCCCCACAAATAGGCGGTATTCAAAAATTGACGAGAAACCCATTTAAGGGTAGCTTCATTAAATTGGGCTTCTGCCGGATTCCAAAACTTACCTTGATCATGAAATTCATAAGTACCAATTTTGGCACTCCCCTGTTCAAAAAAGTGCAAAGGGCTACCAAAAGATACTTGCATGGGAGCTCCATTACAAGTGATGACCCTTAATACATCTCCGCTAAGACAGCCATTCCCATGTAAGGCTTGCGCTTCTGTTATTTCAACTAATTGACTTTTTTGAATCCATCCAATATAGTCATCATATAGACTGCTTACTTTAATAAAATCCTTAGCGGTTTCTAGTATGCTTGCGGATTCCCCAAACAATAATTGGCTCACCATTTCTGATCTATGTGAGGCTTCTAAGCGCATGGGGGTAACCGGAACAATAGGAGTAACAAAAGCCATCTTCAAATTTTGGGTTAAGTTATGGAAATTTACAAAAGTGGCATCTCTTTATAAATGCTTATTTTAAAGCAGTGCAAACCAATAGCTTCCAACATATCAGCGATCAGGAACTTTTAGATAGGTTTCGGCAAGACGGTAACAACCAATGGCTGGGGATTGTCTTACAACGCTATACCCTTTTATTATTGGGTGTTTGCATGAAATACCTCAAGAATGAAGAAGCCGCTAAAGACGCAGTACAACAGGTATTTCTCAAATCAATTGCTGAATTACAAAAATACGAAGTGGCTTATGTAAAAAGCTGGCTATATACCATTGCAAGGAACTATTGTCTGATGCAATTAAGAAATAAAAACAAAATGATGCCTGTTTTAGAAGATACAGCTTTGGCTCCTGATCAAGACCTCATGGATGCTATAAAAGAAAAAGAGCAGGTTTTACAGGAATTGGAGCAATGTTTAGAAGGATTAAAAGAGCCCCAAAAAACCTGTGTAACTTTGTTTTATCTTCAAAAAAAGAGTTACCAAGAAATAGTTGATCAAACAGGCTTTAATTTATTGCAAGTAAAAAGTTATATTCAAAATGGAAAACGCAATTTGAAAATTTTATTATTGGAAAAATTGCAACAACACAATGGCTGATTTAAGCAACATATTACCCAATGGTTCCCAACCAGACGAAGCCGCTATTAAACGGTACTTAGAAGGGGATGCCACGGCTGAAGAACGTTTTGCCATAGAAAACCAAATGTCAGACGAAGCATTCTTTAATGATGCCCTAGAAGGCCTACAGGAATTCAAAGACAAGGATTTGATGCAGGAATATGTGGCGCAACTAAACAAAGACCTTCAGAAACAAACAGATAAGAAAAAAGCCAGAAAACTCAAACGTGCTTTACAAGACCAAGACTGGACTATTATTGCTATAGTGGTAGTATTATTACTATGCTCCCTTGGTTACGCAGTGATCCATCTTTTACTGAAATAAAACATTCGAATTTCCCTTTTCTATCTTCACTTTCATCTCTTCACTTTCATCTCTTCACTTTCTTCATTATTCATTCTTCACTCTTCATTCTTCATTCTTATCTCTTAACTCTTCACTTTCCTCTTCCTCCTCTCTTCACTCTTCACTCTTCACTCTTCACTTTCCTCTTCCTCCTCTCTTCACTTTCCTCTTCCTCCTCTCTTCACTTTCCTCTTCCTCCTCTCTTCACTCTTCACTCTTCACTCTTCTCTCTTCACTCTTCACTTTCCTCTTCCTCCTCTCTTCACTCTTCACTAAATTCTGCACAATTCCCTAATCAAATTTGCATGTTGGGGAAATTCCTCAACAAGTTCCTCCGCCTTGGCCAATTCAAAATCTGCAAAATCAAAACCTGGCGCTACGGTACAACCCACCAGGGAGAAAGCGGTGTTTGCTGCAGGCCTAGAGGCAAACCAAGCCCCAGCGGGAACAGTTGCTTGAAAGGTCTCACCTACTTGTAGTTGATTGCCCAATTGAATCATTTGAAGCTCCCCATTTTCTTGTAGTACAAAAATTTCCAAGGCTTGCCCTGCGTAAAAATGCCAGGTCTCATCACTCTTGATTCTATGAAATGCAGAAAAATTTCCTTGGTCTAACAGAAAATAAATAGCAGTACCAAAATACCTATTCCCTTCAAATCTATTGGGCAATCCGTGTTGATGAATCCATTCAACAGAACGATAGGTTTCTTTATAGTAGCCCCCTTCTGGATGCGGCAGCATTTGATAGTGGGCAACTATTTGATCAATAGTAAGTTCTAATGTCATGGGTTTATATTAATTCAATTCTATCAAAACCTTATCAATCCTCCTGATCTGTAGAAGGCTGATAAAGCGCTGTTTTTTTATGCTTAGGCGATACTTCATTAATCAGTTCTGCCACCAATGCTGTCCATCCACTTTGGTGACTGGCCCCTAAGCCTCTTCCTGTATCTCCGTGAAAATACTCATAAAACAATACCAAGTCTTTGTTCTCTGGCAAACAATAAAACCAATTTTGCTCAGCATTCAATTGCCTACAATTGGCTCCGTCTAATTCAAACAAACTAATGACTCGCTTGGTCAATTCATTGGCTACTTCCGTTAAAGACATATAGTTGCCAGAACCCGTAGGATAGTCAATGGTCAAGGATTCATCATAGAATTCCCCAAACTTTTTAATGCTCTGTATGATCAAGTAGTTAATGGGCATCCACACAGGGCCACGCCAGTTACTATTTCCACCAAAAAAATCGGAGGTACTATCTCCTGGATCATATTGAATAGAATAGTCCGTTCCTTCAATATTAACGGTATATGGATGCTCCTCATGGTATTTTGACAAAGCCCTGATTCCTCCTGGAGACAAGAACTCTGTTTCATTCAACAGTCTTTGCAATAAAGCAATCAAACGCTCTTTAGGAATAAGAGAAATCAAAATCTTATCCTCTTCTACTTTTTCCTCATTGGGCCAGAATTTGTTATTCTTTTTACGATATTGTTCAAACCAATTGATGCGTTTGGTAAAGTCTTGTAATTTTTGGAATACCTGTTTGTTAATGATAGATACTGCAAACAATGAAGTAAGCCCTACAATAGATTGAATGCGCAATTGAATGGGTGCATGACCGGGAAGCCCCAATGTATCGTAATAAAACTTGTCTTCATCATTCCACATACCCATCTCATTCAAAGCTTCCGCAATCAATACAAAATGCTCAAAAAACTTGGTGGCTGTATCTTCAAAGGCTTCGTCATGCATAGATATTTCAATGGCCATATCCATTAGATTCAAGGCATACATACCCATCCAACTAGTGCCATCAGCTTGCTCTAATTGTGCCTCACTATGCAATTGAATGCTTCTATTAAAAACACCAATATTATCCAAGCCTAGAAATCCGCCTTCAAAAATATTATTCCCATTTTTATCCTTTCGGTTAATCCACCAAGTAAAATTGATGATGAGTTTTTGAAAGATTTTTTTTAGAAATACAATATCGCCCTTGCCGGATTGCTTTTTTTCAATATGGTATACCTGTAATGCCGCCCAGGCTTGTACAGGAGGATTTACATCACTAAAATTCCATTCATATGCTGGTAACTGACCATCGGGTTTCATATACCACTCTCGCATAACCAAGAGTAATTGGTGTTTGGCAAAAGTAGGGTCTACCATGGCCATGGGAACACAATGAAAAGCCAGATCCCATGCAGCATACCAAGGATACTCCCATTTATCCGGCATGAGAATGATATCCTGATTTTTTAGGTGCTGCCAATCATGATTTCTGCCATTTTTCCGATGCTCAGTTAATGGTGCAATCTTATCGCTATTGCTAATCCATTTTTCAATATCGTAGTGATAATATTGTTTGCTCCAAAGCAAACCTGCCAAGGCCTGCCTTTGTATATTTCTGGTGTCTGCACTCAAACTATCTGGAAGCACAGCTTCATAAAACGCATCAGCCTCAGCCTTTCTTTGCTGGAAGATAGCATCATACCCATTGGAAAAAGGACTATCTATTAGCACATCTGCCAAACGCAGATAAACGGTTTTTGATTCACCGCCGGCAATATTCATTTTATATACTGGCGCAAACTTGGTTCCGGAGCTTTTCTTTTTCAATTCGTCAACATGCTTGTTGAGAATAATGGCGTCATTAAATGCGTCTTTTACAAAAATGGATTCATTGGGTGTACCAAATAACTTTTCTGTATTGGTTTCATTCTCAGTAAAAAAACGATCATTTGCTTTTTGATAATACAGATAATAACTTCCAATCCGCTCATGCGTAGCCATAACCACACCTTCTTTTACTTCTTCAATACTTGGTTTTTGATTCAGGTCATTTTGCTGCCAACGATTGTAAAACCATAGATTGGGCAAGATGGTTACTGGTGCAGTTTCCTTTCCCCTATTTACAATTTCTATCTTGATGCCAATATCTCTTTTACTGTATTTGGCATAAGTTATATAAACATCAAAATACTTGTTTTGATCAAAGACACCCGTATCCAGAATTTCGTATTCTGGTTCTAATTTGGTTCTATTTCTATTAACGTCTATTAATTGCTGATAAGGAAAAGCATCTTGGGGATACTTATACAGCATCTGCATATAATAATGCGATGGTATATTGTCTAAGTAATAGTATAATTCCTTTACATCTTCGCCGTGATTGCCTTGGTAATTTCCCAAGCCAAATAATCTTTCCTTTAAAATATCATCTTTCTCGTTCCAGAGGGAAATTCCAAAACAGAGGTTACCAAAAAAATCCGAAATGCCCCCCAAACCATCTTCACCCCAGAGATAAGCCCTACTATGTGCATGATTAAATGGAAAATAATTCCAAGCGTCACTATTGCCACTATAATCTTCTCTTACAGTACCCCATTGGCGCTCCGAAAGATAGGGCCCCCATTGCTCTAAGGGAACTTTTCTGCCCGCGTTAACCTTTAATCGCTGCTGTTCCGCTGTCATCATCTCAAAAACAATTAGTACAATAATTAGCTGCTCAAACCAAAAATAAGGAATCAATATACAAACAAATGACCTTTTCTCACCGTCCTGTCAACCAACATGAACACCAGCGGTTGCATTTTCATTTCTATAAAAATGACGCATTTAATAGCCCTTTATTTAGGCTTCTTAAAATTGGGGTTGAATGTTCCTGTTTTAGCCGCTGGTTTTTTTGATCCTTGAGATTTTGGTTGATACTGCAATTTCCCTTTTGAGCTTTGCTGATTTGCCGGTTTGGGGGTTGGTTTGGGCAAATTAGGTTGAGCAGCTGAACTTCTTAAATCAATGACTGTTTCACCAGATTTTGCTTCTTGTTGGCCTCGCTTATAAATAACCAATCCGTCTAGAAACCTTCTCAATATTTGATCCCCAGCTTCCTGATAATTAGGGTGGTCTTCATGCCTATACAAATCGCCTAAAGCACCTTTGGTGATATGAAAATCTACCAAAGAAAGAATATGTATCACTTCTTCTGTTCTTAGAGAAAGGGCTACACGAATTTTTTTTAGGATGTCGTTATTACTTAGCATGATTTTCAAGTATGATCTTGTGCAAAGATATTGCTTAAGTTGACGCAGTTCATTTCTTTGATATCTTGCAGCTGTGAATCAGATTCAGCACCGATATTTTGCTATTTACAAACCTTACAATATGGTCTCCCAGTTTGTAAGTTCTCATGAGGTACGCTTATTGGGGGAACTGGATTTTGATTTTCCTGAAGGCTCGCATGCCATTGGTAGGTTGGACAATCACTCAGAAGGTTTGTTATTATTGACCACCAATCCCCGCATTACCAGATTACTTTTTCAAGGTAAAAAACCGCATGGCAGAAAATACTTGGTCCAGGTTAAAAACAACATTAGTCTATCTAGCTTAGAGCAAATCCGTCAAGGAATCAATATTGAAATTAAAGGTGGCCTACCCTATACCACTAGCCCTTGCCTAGTAACCCAAGTAGAAAGACCATCTTGGCTAGAACCAGCTTCACATGAAATACCAGCATCTTTACCACATAGTTGGCTAGAAATTACCCTTACTGAAGGGAAATTTCACCAGGTACGCAAAATGGTGGCTGCTGTTCATCACAAATGCAGAAGATTAATTAGGATTTCTATTGAAGACCTTAGCCTCTATCCATTAACTCCGGGTGATGTTTCAGAAATAGCAGAGACCGATTTTTTCCGATTATTACAATTGGAATTGGATGCCCAATAAAGTTTCAAAGATTGTTGGAAAAATGAACTAACCTAGTTCCAAGAAAACATGGTTGTCCCAGAAGTTGGTGCAGGCTTTAAAAAAAAGTTCAGGCATGTTGGAATTGGGCATAGGATAAGCCCTGGTTCCAGGAAAAGCGGTAATCAATAAATGATAGTTAGTTTGTGGCTTCAAAATCAGTGACATCTCCCAAGTAGGGGGAAGTTTGTCAACTAATGCATGCTGTAAAGAAATACCCCTATTCTCTTTTTTGACTAATTCCCTTACACCCAATTTGTCAAGATTGGTAATGGGCACTACCCCTAAAGTTCCAATTCCTTGTGGAAATTGAGATGGTTCAAAACGGAGCTGTACCTGTAAATACTTGCCAACTATTTCTTGATTAAGTGCTAGACCAAAGGCGAATTGCTGTTCCAGCATTTTTAGGTCCTGGGCAAAAGTAGCATAAAACTTAGACCCTGGTATATGAAGGGCTTCTTCCATAGCCTGATGACTAAATCCTCTTTTCATCAAACAGTCTATGGCCCCATCATTGATTTGATCAAAATGGCGCAACATATGAAAGAGGGTTCTATCATTATAGGTAATTACTAGCTGTTTCATGTACTAGTGCAAGATGACCCATAGTCAGTAATTTCCCAAACTAAAAGTTGATAAAGATTCTGTTTGGTCAAAACATGAAACCTCAATTTGAGGGAGGAGGCCTTATTAACTATCCAATGATTATGGATTGGTAATGATCCTGTATTGATAATTCAAATAGTCCAATTCTAAAGAAGCTGCATACAAGTCTTTGTCTAATCTAAGTTGGGTTTCGTGGCTTAAGCCTTTTAAGCCTTTATAATAAGCAATACCTAAGCGAAGGTTTTGACAAAAGCCAACATGAGATTTTCGCTTCTTCTCAAATTGTTCCTGTTCTAGATCTGCTAGTAATTGCTCTTTAAAGAAATCAATATAAAGATATAATTCTGCCACAAACATATGTGGCCTATTGGTATTGCCCAAGATATTGGTTCTTCCATAAATATGATCAGACATGGTTTGCAAAGAAATTATCTTATTAAAGTTCACAATATTAGGTCCTGGGCAGATGGTTACAGCGCCTAGTTTATTGACAAAGGTTTGTGAGTAGTTAATGGCTGCCGCATTACTCAAACCCACACAAAGACATTCTTTTTCTAATAAATCATTGACTTGCTTTTCCCATACTTTTTCAGGCAGTCCCATTGTTTTTAACTGGGCAATTTTGAGCTGCTGGTATTTGATAGACGCGGTACAGATGGGCTCAGCTGTAAATTCTGTATTAAAACTCAAATGCTTTTCTGTACAAGGACTACCAGGAGTCCCTTTTTTAATCCGCTTCAATTTTTCAATTTCTGAGCTAGTGCCTTTTAGATAATGAAATCTTACCCCAAGTGGAGACACATGGCTTAGCTGTACGTCTTTATCCTTGGCTGCCGCCAGCAATTTTAAAGTGGCATCATCTACCGTAGTAGCTTCCGGCACCAATAGAAAAGGGGTACCCCAACCTGTCCCATCAAACTCATAATAATTGTGCAAGTAGGCATCTTCTTCATGGGTACCAATACCACCTTGAACCGTGAATCTAATGGCTGGTGGATATCTAAATTCTTTTCCGCTTTTCTTTAAATGAGCCGCAAAATATATTTCAAACAAAGCATCAATCAATTCCTGTTTGTTTTGTTTGAATTCCTCTAAAATAGGTCCTAGCAAAATTCCGTCTGTGGCAAAAGCATGTCCACCACAATTTAAGCCAGATTCTACCCTAAACTCACTCACCCATAATCCTTTCTTGGCCAAGAATTTTCCTTGAATCAGGGCAGATCTATAGTCGCTAACTTTAATGATAATCTTCTTATTAAAATCTCCATTCTCATTGACATCAAATTCAGTGAAAGACTCTAAATAATTATACAATCTGGGATTCATTCCCGCAGAAAAAATAATGGAGCTATTTTTTAAATCACTATTGGCATAACCTCTTAAGGCAGAAATGGCGTCAGAACCATCTGTAATTACTTCACCTGCTTTATTGTAATTATTCTTGTCCAACTTGGTCATGATATTTACGTCAATACTACCGGGTTTAATATGAGATCTTAGATAAACTGCTAGATTGGCTTTTTCCTCTTCCTTATCTGTTTGCATCATTTTTAGATACAATTGTTTGAGGCTACTATGGTCAGGGAGCATTTCAAAATATTTGACTATTTCAGAACCCGCTTCAAAAGCTGTATGACGCAGTTTCTCCACCTGGGCTTGAACAATCTTATTCACTAGATTTAAGTAGTCAGTTATTCGCTTTGCGCGATAGTCTTCTTCATGGGTATCAATAGGCTTGTATTCCATATTGATAGTGGGATAATAATGCGCACGCATCATTTCTACCAAACGATCTTCTACAATTGACATAACGGAAGAAATACCAAAGCGTGCCACTTTAATGGGGCTATCAATGGTATATGCCAACCCCATTACTGGGATATGAAATTGGTGATAGGGAGATTGATACATTTGTTCGGAATCTGGAATTAAGAATCATTTTCTTGCACAGAAAAAGGCTTTGCAATATGTAAATCCTATAGGCTGGGCATGCCACCAAAAATAATCCCTTATTCAGCGCTTAAATATGACTTTTGTCATTCGGCCTGAGCTTACCAACGCATCTCCAGTTTTCTTTGGGTCATTGTCACTAGTCTTGTATTTTGTTTGAAAATTCCAGCAAGATTAATAATTAAAGGTATTTTTGTCCTCAATTATTTTAGCAGATGCTTAGACTTACCAAGATTTTTCATTTTGAGATGGCGCACGCTATACATGGATACCAAGGCCCTTGTAAAAATATTCACGGTCATTCCTATGAATTACAGGTTTGTTTTCAGTCTAATAAACCTGTTAGCGGATCAATACCCCCACCTGGCTTTTTGATGGATTTTAAAGACTTAAAGAATATGGTGATGGGGCCCGTTATTGACAAATTAGATCATAGTTTGGTGCTTTCAGCAGATTATTTGGCAGCACACCCGGGCATTCAATATGCTGAGAACTTACAGATTTGGAACATGGAACCAAGTGCAGAAAACATCCTGTATCATATTCAAAAAATCATTGAACCCCTTTTACCAGAAGACCTAAAATTGGTGCATATGAAAATTTATGAAACCAAGGACAGTTTTGCGGAATGGTTTGCTGATTAAGTTTTGTAAATTGTTTTGTAGATTGTTGTACAAAACAAACACATGAGAAAGCTATTATTTGCTCTGGCAATGACATTAGTCTTGCATACATCTGCCCAAGAATTACCTAAGAATTATTCGGAATTAGTGGGCAAAATTGAACCCCAATTAATTCAGTGGCGCCAACATTTTCACCAAAATCCAGAACTGTCAAATAGGGAATTTAAAACAGGGGCCTTTATAGCTGACTACCTCAAATCCATTGGTTTAGAAGTAAAATATCCTATTGCTAAAACAGGGGTGGTGGCTATTTTAAAAGGTGGTAAACCTGGACCCAATATTGGCCTGCGGGCCGATATAGATGCCCTACCCATTGTAGAAAGAACACCCATAGCGTTTGCGTCTACCGTAAAAGGCGAATATAATGGCCAGCCCGTAGGTGTCATGCACGCCTGTGGTCATGATGCGCATACTGCCATCTTAATGGCCACAGCCAAAACTTTAAAAGAGATGCAAAAAGATTTGGCAGGAACCGTAGTCTTTTTGTTTCAACCAGCAGAAGAAGGTGCTCCCAATAATGAAGCAGCTGGCGCTCCACTAATGATCAAAGAAGGAGCTATGGATAACCCCAAATTAGACGTGGTATTTGGATTACATATGGCAGCTTCCATGCCTGCTGGCATGTTGTCCTATAAATCAGGATCTGCACAAGCATCTGCTGATCAATTTAAAATTATCATACACGGAAAAGGCAGTCATGGAGCCATGCCATGGTTGAGTACAGATCCTATTGCTATTGCCGCAGATGTGATTCAAGGATTACAAAGAATAGTCAGCAGAGAAACTGATTTAACCAAAGCACCTTTGATTATTTCAGTAGGATCTTTACATAGTGGCTTGAGAAATAATATTATCCCAGAAACTGCTGAACTAGCAGGCACCATTAGGGCATTGGATGCCAAAACTAGATTGGCCACCCATGACAAAATCAAGCGTATGGTCAAGGGGATGGCAGAGAGTGCAGGAGCTAGCGCCGATGTTGAAATTACTACCCAAACCCTTGTGAATTACAATGATCCTGCCCTAACTAAAAAAATGCTTCCTTCTTTGCTAAAAGCAGCAGGTACAGACAATCTAATAGAATCTAGTTGGACCACAGCTGCAGAAGATTTTTCTTTTTATGGAGAAAAAGCACCTACCCTATTTTTCTCTTTGGGTGGCATGCAAAAAGGCAAGAACCCTGCAGAAGTGGGCGGGCATCATACCCCTGATTTTTATTTGGATGAATCCGGTTTTATTATAGGCGTTAAAGCCTTTTGTCAACTGGTTTTTGATTACCCTAAAAAATAAATGGATCCCAAACAAAAACAAGCACGCATTTTTTTCAAATAAGACCTATTTAGCTTTACATGCTTCTCTCACCTTGGGTGCAATTTTTGTTCCAAAGATTTCTATGGATTTCATGAGCGTTGTATGACTGGGACCTCCTACATCCATGTGCGCAGAGAATCGCGTTAGCCCAAACATTTCTTGTAGATAAAGAATCTTATCAATAGCTTGATTAGCGTCTCCAATAATCAAATGCCCATTAGAACCTCGGCCAATTTGGTACTGCCGCTGTTGATAAGGAGGCCATCCCCTACTTCTACCAATTCTATCCATTTGTCCAGAGTAGACAGGATAATAGGCATCCGCTGTTTGTTGGGCGTCATCTCCAAAAAAAGCATGCATGTGTACCCCAACTTGAAATTTATCCATAGGATGCCCCAACTCTTGATAACAGTCTTTATAATATTGAAACAGGGGTTGAAACTGTACGGGATCTCCCCCAATAATGGCAAACATAACGGGTAAGCCATATTTAGCAGCCCTTACTACCGAAGCTGGTGTTCCACCAATTGCAATCCAAATATTTAAATGATCCTGTACGGCTCTTGGCACAATCAATTGGTTCTTGAGCGCTGCCCTGAATTTCCCTTTCCAAGTAATGCGTGGCGATTGGTTGATTTGCGTAAGTAGGGATAGCTTCTCTTCAAACAAAGCTTCATAGTCATCCAATTCATAACCAAAGAGTGGATAGGATTCTATGAAACTTCCTCTACCAGCCATGAGTTCTGCCCTACCTCCAGACAATTGATCAAGGGTTGCAAAATCTTGATACAGCTTTACTGGGTCAGCTGAACTTAAAACAGAAACGGCTGATCCTAGTTTGATATTTTTGGTGATGGATGCTGCAGCGGCCAATACAATTTCAGGAGATGCTACCGCATATTCTGGACGATGGTGTTCACCAATACCATAGAAATCTATACCCAACTCATCCATCAATTTGATTTCTTCCATCAATTCTTTCAAGCGCTCACCGGTATCTTGAATAGTTCCGTCAGGTCTTACATTCAAGTCTCCAAACATGCCAATACCCAATTCCATGGTAAATGATTTGAACGTAAAGTTAGGTGAGTCATCTAAAAGAAAAAGGGAAACGCTTTTTACGTTTCCCTTTAAGTGGAGTCGAGGGGAGTCGAACCCCTGTCCAAACATCGCTACCATTAGCTTTCTACATGCTTATTTTCTTATTAATTGTAGGCAGTTAGCAGGGAAGAAACAAACCAACCAAACGCTTAGCTGAATAGTCTTAGGCAACGGTCACAGCCTTCCGATGCAGCATTCTCTTTTGTTTTAAGTCGGCGGCGGCAAGAGGTAAGAGACCAACCTTAGCCGGGGCCCGAATGGTTACTTAATCACTGATTAAGCAGCCATGGCATACTGAGTATTGCCATTTGAAGTTTGAATATTCAGATTAAAGTGCTAATTATCCAACGCACTGCATGCTTACACCAACCGTGACATATGCTGTCAAAACCAATACGACCCCAAAGTGCAAAGGTAGCCATTCCAAAGAATGCTACCTGTTAAACTATTTGAACAAACGCCAGAAGTCAAGACCTAGTGCATAAGCCATTAGACCCAATAAAAGCACCATACCTACCATCTGTGCGTATTCCATAAACTTGTCACCGGGCTTGCGGCCAGTAATCATTTCATACAAAGTGAATAACGCGTGACCACCGTCCAATGCTGGAATAGGTAGGATATTCATGAATGCCAGAATAATAGAGAAGATACCAGTTAGCGTCCAGAACTTCTGCCAATCCCAAACACCTGGGAAGGTATTACCAATACTAATCACACTACCCAATGATTCACTGGCATTTACTTTACCGGTAAAAATTTGTTTGATCCCTGTGATATATCTATCTAGTGTTTCAAAACATCTATTGAATCCCATGGGAATAGCCTGCGCCAAACTATAATCCTTGCTTACCGTCCCAAACATGGCAAAAGGTGTTACACGGAAAAATCCAACGGCTCCCTTATTATTCAGCTGCACTTTTACAGCAACAGTATCTGCTCCACGCTTAACAGTGAATTCTACCACTGAATCTCCAAAGCCCTTGTTCAAAGCTTCGTATTCATGAAAGTATTGGAAAGATTGTTTGTTAAATGCAATTAAGGTATCGCCCTTGGCAAATTTGCCAGATTTAAAATTGGCTGTTTTGGCAACAGAATCAATAATGGCGGGATAGCGCATGCTGATAAAATCAGCGGATAAATCACCCGCACGGCCGCGTTTTCCTGCTTTTGTGTACAGGTTTTTAATCAAGGCTTCGGGGATCTCTAAGTCAATTTTTTGACCAGCCCTTTCAACAGTAATTTTCTTGGCATCGGAAGTTACAATATCAGGAACAATGGTTCCAAAATCTTCCACTACCCTGCCATCAATGGCATAGATATTATCTCCGTCTTGAATACCCATGCTTCTAGCCAAAGAATCCGCGTGCACGCCAAATTTTAAGTTTTTAGCAGGTAGGTACTCTTCTCCCCAAACCCAAGTAATGCCAATAAAAATCACAATGGCCAAAATCACATTCACTATTACACCACCCACCATAATGATGAGTCTTTGCCAAGCTGGCTTTGCCCTGAATTCATAAGGCGCTGGTGGCAGTTTCATCTGCTCTTTGTCCATGCTCTCATCAATCATTCCAGAGATCTTTACATAGCCCCCAAAAGGCACCCATCCCAATCCCCATTCGGTATCGCCTTTTTTCTTTTTCCAAAGACTAAACCAAGGATCAAAAAAAAGATAAAATTTCTCTACCCTACATTTAAAAATTCTGGCTGGAATAAAATGCCCCAATTCATGAAGCACTACTAAAATGGAAAAGGAGAGGATGAACTGCCCTGTCTTTACGCCGATACTCACCCAATCTATTGCTAATAAACTCATCATGCCGATGCTGGATTTTAATTGTTTTGTTTGATGTCAACTACATATGGATCAAAGAAGCCGCAAAGTTACGCGTCTCCCCATCCGTTTCAAAATACTCTTCTAAGGTTGGGTTTTCAATGAAGGTCATTTTCTGCATGCTCTGTTCTACCACTTCTGTCATGTCTAAGAATCCTATGCGGTTGCGCAAGAATGCATAGACAGCAATTTCATTGGCAGCATTGAGGATACAAGGCATATTACCGCCCATTTTCAGGGCTTCGATTGCCAGAGATAGGTTGCGGAACGTTTTTAGATCCGGTTCTTCAAAACTCAATGTCTGAGGCTTTTTAAAATCGTATCTAGGAAAACCATTGGTAATTCTTTGTGGAAATGCCATGGCATATTGAATGGGCAGTTTCATATCGGGCAAGCCCATTTGTGCTTTAATACTACCGTCTTCAAATTGCACCATACTATGAATAATACTCTGTGGGTGTACCACTACTTGAATTTGTTCAGGAGTCAGGTCAAACAACCACTTGGCTTCAATCATTTCCAAACCCTTGTTCATCAGCGTAGCGGAATCAATGGTAATTTTGGCACCCATGCTCCAATTGGGATGTTGCAGGGCATGATCCCTTTTTACATTCACCAAAAAATTGGGTTTCTTGCCCAAGAATGGACCACCACTAGCAGTAAGGATAATTTTAGAAATGGGGTTATTACCCTCTCCTACCAAGCACTGAAAAATGGCGGAATGTTCACTGTCTACCGGTATTACAGCTGCGCGATGTTCTCTGGCTTTCTGCATCACAATGTCACCAGCTACAACAAGTGTTTCCTTATTGGCAAGTGCAATGGCCTTACCCATTTGAACAGCTTGCAAGGTTGGCCTCAAACCCGCATAGCCAACAATACCTGCCAACATCATGTCATAACAATCCATGGCAGCTACCTCTTCTAGGGCTTTTTCACCAGCAAACACTTTAATATGGGTAGAAGCCAACGCTTCTTTTACAACTTGGTATTTTTTGTCATCCCCAATCACAACAACATTAGGATTAAATTCCAACGCCTGTTGTACCAAGAGCGTATCATTGGTTTGGGCTGTGAGAATTTCTGCACTAAACAGGTCTTTATTAGCCCTGATAACATCCAATGCCTGTGTACCTATAGAACCTGTTGAGCCAAAAACGGCTATTCTTTTTTGCGTCATTATATTAATTTGGACCTCCTAAAGATGGGCAAAATACTGCCAATCTGTTTGGTTAAGCCGGTTTATTTATCCCCCATCTATTGGGATTGCAGAAATCCTTCTAATCCATTGGCTAAGTTTCTGTCATTGCTTAAACGGGGCACTTTGTTTTGTCCGCCCAATTTACCAATCAGCTTCATATAATCAATGAACCCTTGTTTTCTAACCAAGGTAATTTTTAGTCTATCTAATATATTGCCACTTATCAGGTCATCATAGTAAACATTTCTTTTTCTAAGTTCTTGGTCAAGGCTGTCTGCAAAAGCTTCCAGATTGTCTGGGGATTGCTCAAATTCTACCAACCATTCGTGGTAACTCTTGCCTTGTCCCTGTTGAACAATCATGGGAGCCACCGTAAACTCAGTGATTTTGGCTGCAAATTGAGCAGCAGCTTGTAACATGGCTTGTTCTACTTCTTCTCCAATAACGTGTTCGCCAAAGGCCGATATAAAATGTTTGATCCTGCCACTCACCACCAACCTATAAGGATTGGTAGAAACAAATCTGACCGTATCGCCCAGGTTATAACCCCAAAGTCCTGCATTGCTATTGATAATCAAGGCATAATTGACCCCAATGGCCACTTGTTCCAATCTTAAACGGGTAGGATTTTCAGAAAAAATCTCCCCAGCAGGCACAAATTCATAAAATATGCCACTATTGGTATTTAACAAAAGGCCTTCGGCCGATTGGCTATCTTGGAAGGCAAAGAATCCTTCACTAGCGGGAAATAATTCAATGCTGTCAATGCGCTTGCCAACGGTTTCAAACAATTTAGCCTTATAGGGTTCAAAATTGACCCCGCCTTGAACCATCACGCTGAAATTGGGGAATAAATCGGCTATTTTCTTGCCCGATTTTTCATACAATCTGTCAAAATACATTTGCATCCATGGGGGAATCCCACTGATTAGGGTCATGTCTTTATGGATGGTTTCAGCAACAATTTTATCCAATTTTTCCTCCCAGTCTTCTATGCAGTTGGTTTCATAACTAGGTAATTGATTGGAACGCAGGTAACTGGGAATATGGTGGTTCACAATGCCACTAAGCCTCCCTGTGGGAATTCCTGCAATCCTTTCCAATGCTGGAGAGCCGCTTAAGAAGATCATTTTCCCATTAGCAAAAGCTGAATTGCCCGTTTCTGCCATATAGCAAAGCAGGGCATTTCTGGCCGTATTAATATGATTTGGGATTGATTCTTTGGTGATAGGTATGTATTTAACGCCGCTGGTAGTTCCACTGGTTTTGGCTAGATAAATGGGTTTGCCCTTCCAAAGCACATTTTGTTTGCCCTCTTTAATACTATCTATATAGGGTTTCAAGAGCTCATAGTCCCTCAAAGGTACGGCCTGGGTAAACTCCTGGTGACTATTCACTGCTGCAAGCTGATGGTCCTTACCAAAATCGGTATTTTTACCAGTTTTGAGCAGATTTTTCAGGATGGCACCCTGATCTTCCACTGCGGTAAGCATCCCTTTCTTGGTTTTATTATAAATATAATTGGCAAAGGGCCGGGCTAGTAAAGACTTTAGGTTCATGAGATGGGCTTTCGCTGATCGTTTAAGGGGGCAAAAATAGGGTGATACCGTAGTTTTTGCCGTTAAATTCCGGTAATATTACGGTAAAGGCATCCCAAACCGCTCTATTTGGGCTCTTGTCCTGAAAAAATGGGAAATTATTTGAAAAATGTTTGTGCTTTTTCCCACTAAATCCCTACCTTTGCCGTCCTAATTTTGGAAAGCTATGTTAGCAGTTGTAAAAATCGCAGGTCAACAATTTAAAGTACAAGCAGGTCAAAGTTTGTATGTTCCGCACTTGCAAGGTAATACCGGTGACAAGGTTGAGTTCAGTGACGTATTGTTGGTAGACAACAACGGAACAATTTCTGTAGGTAGCGCTGTAAAAGCTACTGTGAAAGCAGAAATTATCAGTGCCCTTGTGCAGGGTGAGAAGGTTATCGCCTTTAAAATGAAAAGAAGGAAAGGTTTCCGTAAAAAGCACGGTCACAGAACCCACTATACAAGAATCATGATTGAAAGCATTGCTTAAGATCTAATTCAGGTATTATTATCTGCATGCAAACTTGTGTTTGCTTGTAAGCGGTAGAACAAGAATAAAAAAATTATAAAAAGTATTTTATGGCACACAAAAAAGGTGAAGGTTCCGTTAAGAACGGTCGCGATTCACACAGCAAACGTCTTGGTGTAAAAATCTATGGTGGTCAACCAGCAATCTCTGGGAACATCATTGTTCGCCAAAGAGGTACTCAATATCATCCTGGTAAAAATGTAGGTGTTGGAAACGACTATACATTGTTTGCTTTGTCAGATGGTATTGTTGAATTTAAGAAAGGTAAAAACGACAAGGCAACTGTGTCTGTTTTGCCTGTTGCAGTGACTGCATAAAAAATATTTTTTGGAATTGCAAATAAGTTTTTATTTTTAATGTATTATTTACTAACCATTAAATCTAAAAAACATGGCAACTGCAAAAAAAGCCGCTCCTAAAAAAGCCGCTGCAAAGAAAGCCGCTCCTAAAAAAGCTGCTGCCCCAAAGAAAGCTGCTCCTAAGAAAGCTGCTAAAAAAGCTGCTCCTAAAAAAGCTGCTCCTGCAAAAAAAGCTGCTGCTAAAAAAGCTGCTCCTGCAAAAAAAGCTGCTCCTGCAAAAAAAGCTGCTCC
>CANHGS010000029.1 GCA_947460595.1 Bacteroidota bacterium
CGGCTTAAATTTTTCTTTTCAGAATCACTAAGTACCGATAGTGGAGAAGAAGTAAGTACCAGAGAAGTGAAGAAGATTTTGAGCAATATGATTGAATCGGAAGACAAGCATAAACCACTTAGCGATGAACTGTTAACAGATATGCTTCAGGAAAAAGGATATAATATTGCTAGAAGAACGGTTGCTAAATACCGTGAGCAACTCAATGTTCCGGTAGCTAGGCTACGTAAGGAATTGTAAAAGAAAAATATGGATCAAACTATTCATACACCAATTGAAAAAGGGAATAAATTATTAAAGGGAGTAGCTTCTTTTGTCTCATATTTATTTCATCCAATATTCATTCCCACTTATGTTTTTCTTTTCTTGATGTGGCAGTTCCCTTATGAATTTGCAGGCATAACAGAATGGCAACTAAAAATGCGATTATTTGGCGTGTTTTGGCTCACGGCTTTTTTTCCGGCTTTTGCTGTTTTTCTGCTTTGGCGATTGGGTTTCAGTAATAGTATTTTTCTGCGTACCCAAAAAGAACGCATTGTACCCTATGTGATCAGTATGTTTTTTTACTGGTGGATGTATTATTTAAGTCGCAATTTTCAAGACCAACCCATTGTCTTGAAATTCTTTTTTATGGGTATTTTTCTAGCAACTGTTTTTGGTTTAATACTAAATAATTATTTCAAAATTAGCTTGCATGGAATGGGTGTTGGTGGCGGATCTACGGCTATTATATTCATTGCCTTTCATTATGGGGTAGCCATGGGAGGAATGATTAGCTTGGCTATATTACTAACAGGATTGGTTTGTACAGCCAGATTCTTGGTAAGCGATCATACCAACAAAGAGATTTATACAGGATTGCTAGTGGGTATTTTCTGCCAAATCTTTGCCTATTGGTTTGTCTTCTAGGTTAATTTTCTAGCTGATTATTGTTGGAAAAACTGTTTACATGGTTAAACTCGTTTATATAAATACGAATCAGTAATATAAACAGCGCAATCAATATGGGGCCAAATATCAAGCCAATAAAGCCAAATAGTTTTAGTCCAATAATTACTCCAAATATGGTAACAAGCGGATGAACATCGCCTAACTTCTTCTGTAACGCAAAACGGAATACATTGTCCGCGGAACCAACTACCAATGCACAATATAAAATTAGTAATACAGCTTTAGTGCTCTCACCTTCTGCAAACAATAGAATACTGATTGGAATATAACTCATGCCCAAGCCTACCACAGGTACCATAGACGTAATACAAGTAAAGACAAACCAAAATCCAAGATCGTGTACACCTGCAACCCAATAGCCCAATAATGCCACCAAGCCTTGAACTAGCGCGGTTAATGGTATTCCTACAGCATTTGAGATGACCAGTTTATTCAGTTCTTTTCCTATTAGGGATACATTATGTTCCTTCATAGGTATATAGGTTTGAAGCCAGGTTTCCATGGGGTGGCTACTTACTAGCATAAAATATAATAGTAAGTACATCATGATAATTGTGGTAACTGAATTTACCGTGGCGCCCACTACAGAAGGTAGAAAATTAGCCAAAGCCAAACTGATTTTTTTGGTATTTTCTTCATTAAGAATTTCAACATTGAAATTCTTTTCTTGGGTAAGAATGATTTGCCTAAGCGTGTCCATTACTTGATTAGAATGGTGAACGGCATAGCTCACTTTAGCTGAAATTATATTGATAAACAACCCAACTGGTACAAGTACAATCAAAAAAGAAAGAAGCAATAAGACTGTGGCGGACAGACCCGGTTTCCATTTTTTCACATGCACTAATCTTTGCATACTGTTGCGCATCAGCACATAGAAAGTGATGGCGCCTAATAGTGCAGGTAGAAAAGAAGAAAGTTCCAGAAATAAGAAGACGGCCAGAAAAACTAACAGTATGTAAAAGCTGATTTGGCGAATATGTTGGCTATTTAGCGGTTTCATAACTGTAATATAATAAAAAGGTAGATAGTATAAAATATGGTTAAAGCCCCCAATCACAGTAACTTGCCAATCCTATAAAACCAAGAATAATCCGTTTCTTTGCGCTCAATTTTAGCGCTTATGTGGTACGGTCTTGGAAAAAAAATTCTTCAATATAGATTAGCAGCCTTGTTGACCCTCTTGGTATTAACTGCTATAATGGGCTATTATGCCGCCCAAGTAAAATTGAGTTATGACTTTACAAGGGCTGTTCCAACAGACAATCCCAAATATGTAGACTACCAGAATTTTCTCAAAAAATTTGGGGCTGACGGGAATACCATTGTATTGGGCATTGAAGCAAAAACTTTTTTCAAAAAAGAGCTATTCAACCAGATTGCTGCATTTCATAAGGAGTTAAAAACAGTAAGTGGGGTTACCGGTGTTTTAAGTATCCCCGAATCCGTTACACTAGGAACAGATTCAGTAACGGGCAAATTATCACCCCAAAAAATCTTTCACCATCCCTATTCCAATCAAGCTACTTTGGATAGTGATAGGGCTGTTTTTGAATCCTTGCCATTCTATAAAACAGTTTTGTATAATCCCGATACCCATGCGTACTTAATGGGTGTTAGTGTTAATAAAGACACCATCAATAGTAAGAGTAGAACAAGGTTGGTTAATGATATTGTGGCAAAAGTGAGCGCGTTTGAAAAAGCCAATCAGATTACTATTTATCAAAGTGGTATGCCCTATATCCGCACGGTGATGGGTAATAGAATCAAAGAGGAAATGAATATTTTTCTTCTGGCATCCGTACTCTTATCTGCGCTTACTTTATTTCTTTTTTTCCGTTCTGTTAGTGCGGTTCTTATGAGTTTGACGGTGGTGTTAATGGGCGTTGTTTGGAGTTTGGGAACCATTGTTTTGCTTGGCTACAAGATTACTTTATTAACTGCCCTAATTCCAATTTTGGTGGTGGTCATTGGCATACCCAATTGTATTTATTTTTTAAACAAATATCATACTACCTATAGAGAATTACCAGACAAGAACAAGGCATTGGTAACTATGGTGGGTAGAATGGGTATTGTAACCCTTTTCTGTAATATAGCTGCTGCTATTGGGTTTGCAGTCTTTGCATTTACCAAAAGCGCCCTGTTGCAAGAGTTTGGATTGGTAGCAGGAATCAATATCATGGCATTATTTTTTATCTCCCTGTTGTTTATTCCAGCCGTACTGAGTTATTTGCCGGCACCATTGCCTAAACATACCCGATACTTAGATAACCAATTCCTAGAAAAGGTCTTGATTAGCATTGAAAAATGGACTTTTAAAAAAGCGGGTTGGGTCTATGGTATTACTGCCATTGTAACCATTGTTGCCATCATGGGAATTTTCAGAATCAAAAGCGAGGGATTTATAGTAGATGATCTACCAAAGAAAGACAAACTCTATACAGATCTTAAATGGTTTGAAACCCAGTTTCAAGGTTTGATGCCATTGGAGATTATTGTTGACGCCAAGAAAAGCCGTGGGGCCCTTAAAATGGAAACCATGCTAGATATTGAAGAGTTTAGCGATTATGCCAAAAGCAAGTCTGAAATGGCAAGACCTTTGAGTATTGTGGAAGCTTTAAAATTTGCTAATCAAGGATTTTATGGTGGCGATTCGGCCAGTTATGTGTTGCCCTTAGAAATTCCAGCCTCACTATCAACTGCATTAAGATCTAGCAATAAGAATAGTGGCAATGGTGAGTTTATTAAATTGATTAGCCAGTTTGTTGACTCCAATCAACAAAGAACTAGGATTAGTGTCAATATGAAGGACATTGGTAGTGTTAAGTTACCAGTTCTGATAGCTGATTTAGAAAAAAAATCGGCCAGTATTTTTGACTCAACTAAGTACCAAGTAACTTTTACAGGAAGCAGTGTTACTTTTTTAGAAGGTTCTGCTTTTATTATTAAGGGACTAAAAGAAAGCATTTTCTGGGCCTTTTTATTAATCACGCTTTGCATGCTTTATTTATTCCGTTCTTTCAAGATCTTGGTTTGTTCTTTAATACCTAACCTGATACCCTTAGTCATTACTGCGGGAACCATGGGATGGGCCGGAGTAGCATTAAAACCCAGCACCGTATTGGTTTTTAGCGTAGCCTTGGGTATTGCCATAGACGTTACCATTAGGTTCTTAATCAACTATAAACAGGAATTGCCTCACATGAACTTTCAGGTGGCGCCAACCCTAGTTCAGACCATTAGGCATACCGGAATTAGCATTATTTATACCTCTCTGGTATTGATTGCTGGATTTATCATTTTCTGTGGAAGTGATTTTGGTGGCACATTTGCCTTGGGTTGGTTAACTTCTCTAACCTTGGTAGTTGGCACTTTGACCAATTTGGTATTATTGCCTGTTTTAATCAATAGCTTTTATAGTAAAGGAACTGTTAAAAGATAGCAGAGACCAAAAGGGTATCGCAAACGCTCATGATCCAATGAGCTTAGCTAATTTTGCTTCCCTTACTAAGAAAATGTTAAAAGCAAATTTGCTTTTTATTGCCGTTAATCCATTGTTGAAGCATGATGCAGCGTTTGTTTAATGAAACTTGCCTAATTTTAACCTTCGCTTTTTTATTTAAAAACTAATAAACACTTATGAGAAAACTAGTAGTTCTGGTAACGTATGTGCTGTTGTGTTTAACACAGACATACGCTCAATCAAACCGGACAGTTACCGGAAAGGTAACCGATGACGCAGGAAATCCTCTTGCGGGGGTGACCGTTTCTGCAACAGGAACTGCGAATAATGCCATTTCTGATGGAAAGGGTAATTATTCCATTCAAGTCCCCGAAAAAACAGCCTCTTTAAAATTCTCTTATGTAGGATTTGGAGAGGTAGAAGTAACAATTAGCGGAAAAAAAACCGTAGATGTGAACCTAGTATCTGAAGCCAAAGCACTATCTGATGTGGTAGTAGTGGGTTACGGTACGCAGCAAAAGAAAGCTTTTACAGGTTCTGCTGCTAAAGTGAACCCAAAAGAATTTGCACAATTGGTTACTCCCTCCATTGATAAGCAATTGGGTGGACGTGCAGCTGGTGTGCAGGTTTCAAACGCTGGTGGTGGTGTAGGGACTCCTGCGCGTATCCGTGTTAGAGGGGTGAACTCTGTAAGTGCTGGTCAAGATCCTTTGATTGTAGTAGATGGTGTTCCTTTTATCTCTGGAAACCTAGCTGCAGTAACCAACAGTAATACCTTGGCCGATATTAACCCAAATGATATTGAGAATATAGAAATTTTAAAAGATGGTTCTGCAACTGCCATCTTTGGTTCTAGGGCTGCCAATGGGGTAATTATGATTACCACTAAAAAAGGGGACAAGGGTGGTAAAATGAAAGTTAACTATGATGCTACCGTTGGCTTTACTTCTCCAGGTAGTGTTTATCAAATGTTGAATGCTGATCAGTTTGTAACCATTGCCAATGAAAAGCGTGTAAATGCTGGTTTGGCTGCTGCTGCTCGGGTTAGTCCTACTGGAACAAATACGGATTGGCAGAGTTTGGTTTACAACAACAATGCTTTGGCTATTCAGCAAAACGTAAGTTTCTCTGGTGGCACTGCAAAATCATCTTATTTCTTCTCTCTGAACTATTCAGATCAGAAGGGTATGTTGATTTCTAATAGCCAGAAAGCTTATAGAATGCGTTTCAACTTTGATACAGAAGTAAATAAATATGTGAAAGTAGGTAATAACCTGACTTTAGCTAAAGTATATGACTTTGATCAGAATAACGGAACCAACGCCTTGAGCGGATCTGTTGCTTCTGCATTGCGTATGCTACCGAACGTAGACCCTTACAATGCATCAAATTCTACTGGTTATAATATTCAGTGGCCTTTGTTAAACCAAGTGGGTCTGGGTCCCAATACCATTCCTGTAGATGATAACTATACCAACCCATTGTTCACCATGAACCTGAACAAATATTCTTCTGATAAAATTCGTATCAACAACAATACTTATATAGAAGTAAGTCCTTTTAAAGGGTTCAAATTCCGCTCTGCATTCAACTATGATATGTTTAGTGATTATGGATTCCAAGGATTAGACCCACGCCATGGCGATGGGTTTAGCAGCCAGGGTATTGCCTTTAACCAAAATATATTGACCGAGCGTTTTGTATGGCAGAATTATATTAACTATAATAAGTCTTTTGGAGCTCACAATTTGTTTGTAACCCTAGGACAAGAAGCCCAGTCTGATCAATCAAAGAATGTATCTGGACAGGGTTCTACCATTTCTGATTTATTTTTCTTACAAAACAACTTTATTGGTGGAACCGCAACCTTACAACAAAGTGGCGGTGGATTTAGTAAGTCTGGATTCCAATCTTATTTTGGAAGGATTAACTATGACTTTGCCAGTAAGTATTTCTTACAAGCATCTGTTCGTAGAGATGGATTGAGCTCTCTGGCTCCAGAAAGCCGTTTTGGTGTATTCCCGGGTTTCTCTGCAGGTTGGAGAATTTCTGAAGAAAAATTCTGGTCTAATAGTGCTGGTTTAAGTAAATGGTTGAGCGATGTGAAACTAAAAGGTTCTTATGCAATAGTGGGTAATCCATTGACAGGGTTCCCTTACTTAAGTACCTTCTCAGCAGCTAACTATGGAAATATTAGCGGTTTGGCGCCTAACTTAATTGGAAACCGTGCTTTGCAATGGGAGACTTCTAAGAAATTTGACCTAGGTCTTGAATTGTCTATTTTGAATGGCCGTTTCAATGTTGGATTTGATTGGTTCTTAAACGATATTGATAACTTGGTATTGGGTGTGCCAACCCCTCCAACTGCCGGTATTCCAGGAAACAGTATTTCTCAAAATATTGGTACAGCAGAAAACAGAGGTATTGAGTTGACCATTGGTGGCGACGTCATCCGTACTAAAGATTTCAACTGGAACGTTAGCTTCAACTATACCAATGTTCAAAACCAGATCAAGTCTTTATATACCATTGGTGGAACCCCTGTATTAACCATCCCTGGTTCTTATAACAATATAGAAGTAGGTCAGTCTCTGAACTATCTATATGGTTATAGATATGCTGGTGTGAATACTGGAAACGGTAACCCCATGTATTTAGATAATAATGACAAATTGGTACAACACAATATTGCCAATGGGGCTTATTATTTTGCTAATAGCAAAAATGATCCTACCCTGGGTACACAAACATCCTTGGGTCTGGCAGACAGACGTAACCTTGGTTTGAGCTTGCCTACCTTTTTTGGTGGTTTCTCAAATAGCATTCGTTACAAGCAATTTGGGTTAGAATTTCTAATCCGTTATTCAGGTGGAAACAAAGTGATGAATATTACGCGTCAAGAAGCTTTGTTGAGCCAGAACTTCCACAACAATGGTGTTGAAATTTTAGACCGTTGGACTACTCCAGGCCAAGTGACTAATGTGCCAAGATTAGTACAAGGTCAAAGTAATAATATTAACCAAAACGGTTTGGCAATTTCTAGATTTGTTGAATCAGGTGATTTTGTTCGCTTGCAAAACGTAACATTCAGTTATAGTATTGATAGTAAACGTTTATTGGATCATACCAATGGTTATGTGAAGTCTATGCGTTTCTTTATGCAAGGACAGAACCTAGCCTTATGGACCAAATATTCTGGATTGGATCCTGAGAATGCATCACAAGGAGGACAGGATAACGCCGTATCTCCACAACCAAGAACCCTCTCTTTTGGTTTGAACGTTGGATTCTAAAACTTACATTAACTATAAAACAAATAAAATGAGATTCAATAAATTTTTTACAGCTACTGCAGTTTCAGTCTTGGTACTGGCTGCTACGGGTTGCGAAAAGGTTCTGAATGAAGCTCCCTATAATGCTTTTACAGATGAGAGTGTATTTACCACTCCGGAAAGGGCTTTATTGGCGCTGAATGGCGTATACGATGCCGGTCAAACTGGTAGCACTACCTTGGGTGGTAGGGGTTATCCTTTTGGAGCTGCAACCGTTGAACAAGGTGAATGCCGTGGAGAAGACATGGTAAACCTAGCAGCTTTCTATCAGGTAACCTATCAAGGTACTTATACCCCAACAACTGCCAATAACCAGGCCATGTGGGATAATACCTACAACATGATCAATAAAGCCAATATTGCTATTGATGGCTTTAAGAAAGTGGGTGCTACTGGAATTATTTCTGCCACTCTAGCAACGCAATATGAAGCAGAGTGCCGATTCTTGAGGGCCTTGGGTACCCATGAATTATTGGTACACTATGCGCGACCTTTCTTAGACGGAAATGGTGCTGCTTTAGGTGTTCCTTATAGAGAAAATGCGATTGCTGGAAGTGCTGCTTTAGATAAGTTAAAAACAGAGCCTCGTCCAACTGTGGCTTATGATTATAGTAGAATTATCAATGACCTAAATTTTGCAGAAGCAAATTTACCCAATACCAATGGTGTTATCAGGGCTTCCAAAACTGCTGCAATTGCATTAAAGCAAAGAATTTATATGCATATGGGACAGTGGGATAATGCCAAAACCGAAGGGGCTAAATTGATTCCAGCAACTATTACTCCTTTAACACCAGCTGCTACCACAAGTGTGATTGGTGGTCATAGTTTATTGGCTAATCCAGCAGGAGCATTTGGTTTGCCAGGCGGCAATAGTGTCACTGCTGAGAATTTGTTCTCTTTCAAAAATGACCCATTGGATAATGGTAGTGTAAATGGTGCCATGGCACAAATGTTGGGTTCGGCAGATTTGGGTGGCCGCGGTCTGGTTTCCATCTCTCCAACTATTTGGAACAATGCTGCTTGGTTGGCTTCTGATAACAGAAGAGCTAACCTATACCGTATGGGTGGTACTTCAAATGGTACCAGTGCTGCAGGTTTGGCTATCATGACCACCAAGTACACAGACTATGTAAATAGGGGAGATAATTGCCCTATTATACGTTTTGCAGAAGTATTATTAAACCAAGCAGAGATTGAAGCAAGACTTACTCCTACTGCGGTTTCACAAAGAGCCATTGATTTGTTGAATATGGTTCGCAATCGTGCAAGTGCTGCTCCTGCAACTACCCAATACACAACAGCTAGTTTTGCTGACGCAACTGCATTAGTAGCGGCTATATTGTTAGAGCGTAGAATTGAATTCTTGGCAGAAGGAAGACGCTGGCCAGATATTCACCGCACAGCGATGGATCCAATCACTGCTTTAAGAGCAGCTGGTATTCCAGCAAAATTGGCCAATGGAACCACTGGTAGTGCTTTGTACGGCATTGGTGTACCAGTAACATTGGGTCAACCAGGAATCCCTTATAGTGATTTCCGTTTTATCTGGCCTATTCCAATTGGAGAGGTTACTCAAAATCCAATCATTGTTCAAAATCCAGGCTATTAATTTTCAAAATTCTAAAGCATGAAAAAACAAATTTTAAATAAAGCGGGTCTATTTGCTTTGATCTTTGGAGCAATGGCCACCATGAATTCTTGCTCAAAGGAATTACCAGTTGCAGAAGCAGATCCCACTCCATCTGCCATGGTAGCCGTGCATAATTTTGCACTCTTGGTACCGTCTAATCTTACCGTGATGCTGAACAATACCAATCTATCTGTATTGGGTGCGCCAGCATCAATTGCATATGGTGGAAATTTATCTGGACCCTATGCAGGTGTGAAGCCAGGTGCAACAACTATTGGCTTAAGAACCCTTACGGGCACAGCCGATTTGGTTAGCAAATCTGCAACATTAATTGCTTCTAGTGCTACTTCTGTATTTGCCTATGATACCTTAACTCCTGCTGGAACTATTAAGGCAATTGCATTGAGCAATAATATGACAGCACCTGCTGCGGGATCAGCTAACTTGCGTTTCTTAAACCTTTCACCAACCAGTGCTGTTTTGAGTGCTGTGTTAACTAGAACTGCCGATGGTTATGGAGTAGCCACAACTGGTTCTTCCACTTTTGGTAATGTGGCTTATGTTGGCACTTCTGCACCTAATGAAGCAGCTTTGTCTACTTTCACAACTATTCCTGCTGGAACATATACACTTGCAGTAGTATCAGGCTCAACGCCAGTAGTAACTGGATCTTTGACCATCCGTGAAGGAAAAGCGTATTCTTTGGTTGTTCGCGGGTATGCTGCCGGAAGACCTGGAACTACCACTGCTCAAGCACTGGGTACCACTTTAATTTTGCACAATCCATAATTGTCAGTTTTAATAGTAGTAGTAAGGAGGCTGTCTTTAATAGGCAGCCTCCTTTTTTTATCTAATTCTATAGATTAAGGAATTGGCCAATTATCATAAAACTGTCATTTTCCTGAATTAGTAAATTGCAGAATCCCTGATTAGGCTATTTTGCGCCCTGTTTCGGCAAGAAATAACCGCAGTTCAGCGGGCTGTTGCACTTTTAAGCAGTAATAGGAGGGATAATAATAATAAGTGATTTTTATCTAATATTTAAATAGCATTTAGCAAAGCTATTAGGTATTAATAATAACATTTTTTTGTTTTAATTTCAAGTTTTGCAGCTAAAGTCAACAAACCAATGTCTTAGTTGTTATATCATTGTTAATTAACGAATCGCCCCCAAAAACAAAAAACTAAACTATGAGAAGAGTACTCACGATGTTCCTGTGCATGGTGTTGGCTGTTTCTTCCGTTTTGGCCCAGAATAGGACCATTACTGGAAAGGTAGCTGACGAGACCGGCAAATTGTTGGAAGGCGCGTCTGTTCAGGCGAAAGGCACCAAAACTGCTGTTTTAACAAAAGCAGACGGATCTTTCTCTATTCAGGTAGCCCAGAATGCAAAATCCATTATTGTATCCTATGTAGGATCAGAAGCAATGGAAATTACTTTGAATGGTGGATCAGTGTATGCTGTTTCGCTTAAAAAGAAAGTAGATCCACTAGAAGAAGTAGTGGTAACTGGTTATCAAGCTCGTAAGAAAAGGGATGAAGCGGGTGCTATCTCCTCTATCAAAGCGGCTCAAATTGAAAATTTACCAAACGCATCTTTGGATAAAGCTTTACAAGGTAAGGCTGCGGGTGTATTGGTGCAATCAAATAACGGTTTGCCAGGTGGCGCCATCAACGTGCGTATCCGCGGTCAGGGATCATACCTAGCAGGTAACGATCCTTTGTACATTGTGGATGGTGTTCAGATTAACACTCGTTCTGATGGTAGCTTTACCCAGAATAACCCACTAGCTTTCTTAAACCCAGACGATATTGAAACCATTGATATCTTAAAAGATGCGGCTTCTGCTGCTATCTATGGTTCAAACGCTTCTAACGGTGTTGTTATCATCACCACCAAGAAGGGTAAAGCGGGTAAAACCAAATTTAACGCCAACGTATACATGGGTTCCGTGCAGTTGATGAAAAAACTGCAAATGTCTAATTCTCAGGAATATTTCCAGATGAGGTCTGAAGCTTATGGTAATGCCAATAACCTTCCTTGGGATAACCTAGCAGTTTTGCAAACCGTTTTAAACGAATTGCGTGTTCCTAATGCTGCTACCCTTACCCAAGCACAAGCTTTGGCTGCTGCTGCTGCCCTGCCTACCTATGATTGGCAAGACGCTGCATTTAGAACAGGTTCTATTCAGAACTATGAATTGAGTGCTAGCGGTGGTAATGACAAAACTACTTTCCGTATTGCAGGTAACTATTCTTTACAAGAAGCCAATATTACCAAGGCCGACTTTAAACGTGCAGGTTTGCGTTTTGATATTCAAAACAAAGCAACCGATCGTTTAACCTTAGGTGCAAGTGTTAACTTGAGCACCTTCAATCAGAATAACCCATTTGCGACTAGTGGTTCTTTCTTAGGAAGCCCCGCTTTCTCTGCATCTGGTTTGATTCCAGTGAACCCAATTTACAATGCTGATGGAACTTATTATGGTGTTCCTGGTCAAACGCCTGCCAACCTGATTGGTACTTTGAACCAAAACATCATTCAAGTAAATGACTTTAATAGCGGGTATCAGCGTACCAACCAAATGATTGGTAATGTTACTTTGGATTATAAAATCAACAGCTGGTTAACATTTAAAACCTTGGTGGGTATGGACTATCGTCTTACACAAGGTAAAAACGTGCGTGACGCAAGAACAGCTGATGGCTTTAACTTTAAAGGAAACGTATCCGTTCAGAGCAACTGGAATACCAATATCAATACTTACCAAACCTTGAATTTCAACAAGACATTTGGTACCAAACACCGTTTGGATGGATTGGTTGGTTTTGAATTGAGAAGAGAAAATAACGAAAGTATTTCTGCCAATGGTCAGGGATTCCCAACCTATCAGTTTACTTCATTGAACAATGCTGCAACGCCTGCATCAGTAGGTGAGTTCTTTTCAGGATTCCGCAGAAACGGTTTCTTTGGTAAATTAAACTATGGTTTTGACAGAAAATACCTGTTTGCCTTTACTTTACGCCGTGATGGTTCTTCTAGATTTGGTTCTGATAACCAATACGGTACTTTCTGGGGAATTTCTGGCGCATGGAATATTGACCAAGAGAATTTCTTGAAGAATTCCAACGTGATCAATTCTCTAAAATTGCGTGCTAGCTATGGTAGCACCGGTAATGATCAGATTGGTAACTTTGACGCACTTGGTTTGTATGGTGGTGGTGGTATCTACAATGGTGGATCAGGTATCTCTTACTCTCAGTTGGCTAACCCTAACTTAAAATGGGAAAGAAATATTACTACCAACCTAGGACTTGACTTTGGCTTGTTTGATAACCGTGTAACGGGTAGCTTAGAAGTGTACAATAAAGAAACCAAGGATTTGTTGATTTCTCAGCCAATCCAAATTAGTACTGGTTTCTCATCTATTACTTCAAACGTAGGTCGTTTGGTGAACAAGGGTATTGAATTAACCTTGGGTGGAGATTTGATCAAAGCTAAAAAGCCAGGTGCATTTAACTGGAATGTAGCATTCACATTTGCCTATAACAAGAACGAGGTTAAAGAATTGTACGGTGGTTTGAAAATTCTACCTGGAGACAACTCCGTTCAAGTTGGTCAGCCTTTGGGTGTATTGTTTACACAGCAATTTGCTGGAGTTAACCCATCTACTGGACGCCCAATGTGGTACGATACTTTGGGCAATTTAACTTACCAAGTATTGGCCAAAGACCGTAAGATCATTGGACCTCAAAACACTCCATTGTATCAAGGTGGATTGAGAAATAGCCTTACCTATAAGAATTTCACATTTGATTTCTTCTTCCAATATGAGTATGGCAGATATACTTCTGATGGACAGGCAAACTTCTTAATTGAGAATATTGCTCGTATCAACGTATTAAAGCAAGCATATGACAATAGGTGGACTACACCTGGTCAGATTACTTTCTTTCCACGTTACAATGTTAACGGTACAGAAGCAAAGGCTTCTGGAGCACAAAGTGGAACCAGAACTTTCTTTAAAGCTGATTATGTTCGTTTGAAAAACGTAGCTGTTTACTATGACCTGTCTCCTTCATTAGTGAAGAAAGCTGGTTTGAGCAGTTTCCGTTTCTATGTTCAAGGTACCAACCTCTGGACTGCCAGCGATTGGTTCAGCTATGACATTGAATTCGTAGGTACAGCCACTGGTATTGTTCCACAGACTAAGAACTACACCGTGGGTGTTCAAGTTGGATTCTAATTATTAACAACACAAACGAATCAGATATGAATACTAAAAAAATATATCAAACAGGATTGGCGCTGGCTTCCTTGCTGGTTGTTTTTTCCAGTTGTAAAAAGCAATTGGAGATTTCCCCAAGGCAGTCCATTGAAGCTACAACCGCCCTTACCTCAAAAGATGCCATTGATGCATCTATCACTTCTATTTATGCTACTTATAAATCTGCCCGTTTATACGGTAGAGATTTAATTGCCATTCCAGAAGTATTGGCAGATAATGGTTTTGCAACCAACAAATCCGGTAGGTTATTGAGTGAAGCTGCAAACGTGCAAGGTGCCCATTTTACAGGTAGCGTATGGTCAGGTTCATATGCCGCTATTAACCAGATCAACAATACCATTGCAGCAATTAGTGTAGGTGGAATTACCCCAACGCCAGTTCAAGCCGATTTGGATCGTTGGTTAGGTCAATTGTACTTCCTGCGTGGATTGTACTATTTTGACTTGGTAAGGGTATATGGATATGTTCCTGGTGCTGTTGTTGCTTCACAAGATCGTGGTGGTGTTCCATTATCTATTACTGGAATTGCTACTTCTGCTGATGCCTTGGCTTGGAAACCTTCTAGGGCTCCTATTGCAGATGTATATACACAGATTGTAAAAGACCTGATTGCCTCTGAGTCTAGACTTACATTCCCAGGTTTGGGTGTAAACGTTGCCAATAAAGCAGCAGCACAAGCTTTGTTGTCTCGTGTTTGTTTGTATAACAAAGACTATACTGAATCTAAAAAATGGTCTGATGCGGTGATTACTTTGGCGAGCAGCAAACTAGCTACAACAGCTAACTATGTAGCTCAGTGGAGAGCTGAAACACATACAGAAACTTTGTTCCAAATTCGTTTTGCAACACCAGCTGAGAATATTGGTGTAAACGAATCTTTACAAACTTCCTTTACTACTTTAGTAACTCCTGGTAACCAAGCTTCAACTGGTGGATTTGGAGACGTTGTTCCAACTATTACAATGTTGAATGATTTAGGTATTACTTTAACTGGAGGTAACACTACAACAGTGTTTGCCTTAAACCATACTGTTGCTTCAAGAAGTACTGATGTTCGTAACCTTATGTTTGAACCTGGAACCGCAGGCCGTGGTAACATAAAAGTAGAGTGTACCAAATACATTGGAAAAAATGGTACTATCAACTTAGACAATGTTCCTGTTTTGCGTATTTCAGAAGCTATTTTAAATAGGGCTGAAGCACAAGCTACTGCTGGATCTTCCGTATTTAATTTGGCTAGCGCTTTGTCAGATTTAAAAGCCATCAAAGCAAGAAGGTACACTGACTATACTGGTTCTGCACAGGAAACTGCTGATAACGCTATGACACAGGCTCAATTGCTAGAAGAGATTTTGCGTCAACGCAGAATTGAATTTGCTTTTGAAGGACATCGTTTCTTTGATATGAAACGTTTGGGTAGGGATTTGGTAAAAGGACCACACTATAACAACGTGGCTTTCACTGATATCCGTATCCTTCCGGCTTTGCCTCAAAGTGATATTGACGGTAACTCCAATTTGAAACAAAATGCTGGATATTAAAATATAGAAACATGAAAAAAATACTCACATCCTCCATATTGTTCTGCATCTTGTTCCTAACGGGTTGCGTTAAAAACGAACTCACTGTTTATACAGGTGCAGTTGTAGAATTTGATGCCGCTTCTTGGAATGCCAATGCAGCTGGTATTACTTATCCTATGATGGTTCGTGTACCAACTTTTAACGCAGCAACACCTACATCAGCAGCTTCTTTAACAAGGGCAACTGGTACAGTAACGCTAAGGGTTAACCTAGTTGGCGCTCAGAGAAGCACAGCTACTAGTTTTGACTATGTAATAGCTAGTGAAAGTACTGCAACAGCAGGTACACACTTTACCGCTGTTACTGGTAAGGGAACTATTCCTGCCAATAGCAGTTTTGGTACGGTTGATGTTGTTATCCTGAATCCAGGAGTTTCTTCTACAACAGCTAGAGACCTGGTATTGCAATTGGTAGACAATTCAAGTATCAAAGCAAGTGTGAACTATGCCAAAATAGGTTTGAGAATTTCTCAACTCTAATTAGGTAAGTCATAAAACTTCAGCCGCCCCGATAACATCGGGGCGGCTTTTTTATTGGAAGCTTTTTTATTGGAAGATTTGCTATTTGAAGGATTTACTGTTGTAAGATTTGCTATTTGAAGATCTGTGCTAATTGCTGGTCAAGTTCTGCAGAACGCAAATGCGATGCAATGATTTTACCACTAGGGTCAATCAATACGCTATAAGGAATACCATCAAAACCATAATCTACAACAACCTGACTCTGCCATTTTTTGAGCTCACTCACATGGGTCCAAGTTAATTGGTCGGCTTTAATGGCTTGTAACCAATACTCTTTTTCTTCATCCAAAGAAACGCCTAGAATAGTAAAATTCTGGCTCTTGTATTTTTGATACACTGCCACCAATTTTGGATTCTCTGCGCGGCAAGGACCACACCAAGAAGCCCAGAAATCTACCAATACATATTTGCCCTTAAAACTGCTTAGGCTAACCATCTTGCCATTCACATCGGGGAGGTTTATTTCTGGAGCTTGCTTATTTAATAAAGGATCATTGTTAGCAGGAGGAGCTGTGGCAGACTGAACGGTTAACAAACTTTTCAATTTAGCCAGACCGCTATGTTCTTTAAAATCATTGGCTGACGCGATGGCCAGATTTTTTAATTCCTCCGTTTGCATGGTTCTGGAAGCCAGCCCAATGGCATAGTATTTTACCGCTGGGCTGGGCGATTTTTTGATAAAATCACTGATAAAACTATTGATGGCTTTTACTTGCAAATCTCTTTGACCTAGTGCCACCGTCATGGCAGAATCATTCTTTTGTTTTTGCAGACTGTCTAGCAAAATAAAAGTTTGATAGAGTGTAGAATCCTTTGTCTGATAAGATTCCATCAGGTTATGAATGGCCAGTGTTGCTTCAGAACCCTCCACTTGGTACTGACGAAAATGATTCATGTCTATTTTCAAACGAATACTCTTGCCATCATTGACCACCAAAATGGCTGGGCCTTTTTCCAGTTGTAAACGATAGAGTCCTTCTTCCTTACCCATGGCACGGAGTTCAAAAGTTCCGTTCTTTTTTAAAGTAGCAGAATCTAGGGTAATGGGTTGCTCACCCGCAAAAGGAATTTCTTGCAAGAGAATTTTTTGTTCAGGAGCATTGGTCACTAGACCACTTACTACAAAAGCACCGTGTTTTTTTTCTTGACAGGCTAATAGCAAAATGGCTACTAAGAAAGGAAGGATGATTTTTTTCATATTGGTTGTTTAATCCCCTTGGGGATGCTTGTTCGTTTATGATTGCAGGGCTTTTTCTAGTAATGCTGTCACCATTTTTGGATCAGCTTTCCCCTTGCTTAATTTTTTTACTTCACCCACAAATAATCCTATCAAACCCTTTTTGCCCTTGCGATACTCTGCTACTTTATCCGGCATGGCAGCAAGCGCTTGATCTACCCAAGCTGCCAACTCTCCGGCATCACTGACTTGAATCAGGTTTAATTGCTCGGCCAATTGCAGGGCAGTAGCTTGTTTATTTTCTATCATGGCGCCCAATAATTTGGAAGAAGCCACAGAGAAATTCACTTTGCCACTATCTACTAGATTCAACAAATCCGCTAAACGCTCAGGCGCTAATGGAAAATCCTCAATGCCCCAATGCTGCTCGTGTAACCATTGTTTAATAGGACCCAGCATCCAGTTAGCCACAGCCTTATAGTGTTGGGTATGTTGGATTACTGTTTCAAAATATTGGGTGCTGGCTAACTCATCACAGAGTTGGTTCGCGTCATAATCACTCAGGCCAAAGTCTTGGCTGTATTTGGTTATGAGTGCATTGGGAAGCATGGGCAATTGCGCTTGTAGGTCTGCAATAAAAGCATCCGTTAGATGAAATGGTGCTAAATCCGGATCAGGAAAATAGCGGTAGTCATTGGCTTCTTCCTTATCCCGAATAGCAAATGTGGTATCATTGTCCGCATTAAAACTGCGGGTCTGTTGTTGAATTTTTTCGCCCGCATCCAAGAGCGCAGCCAAGCGTTCTACTTCAAACTCAATGGCTTTTTTTACGTTCCGAATACTGTTCAGGTTCTTGACTTCTACACGGGTACCCAGTTTTTCTGTGCCAATGGGACGTAGTGAAATATTGGCATCGCAACGCAGAGAACCTTCTTCCATATTGCCGTCACAGATGCCCAACCAACGCACCAGTTTGCGTACCTCGGTCACGTATTGCCAGGCTTCATCCGCAGAGAAAATATCGGGTTCAGTGACAATTTCAATCAAGGGTGTGCCAGCCCTGTTCAAGTCAATACAAGTAAAATTGGGGTCCAGGTCATGGATACTCTTACCAGCGTCTTCTTCTAAGTGAATCCGGTTTAGTTGTACGTTTCTATAGCTACCATCAGCGGTTTTGATCCTCACCAATCCACCTTTACAAATAGGGGTGGTATGCTGAGAAATCTGATAACCCTTGGGCAAATCCGGATAGAAGTAGTTTTTGCGGGCAAAATAATTGTCTTTTTCAATCTCGCATCCACAGGCCAAACCCATTTTAATGGCATAATCCACCGCCTTGGCATTGGTCTTGGGCAGGGTACCCGGATGACCCATGGTAATGGGACTGATATGGGTATTGGGCTCCGCGCCAAAAGCCGTGCTGTCTCCGCAAAACAATTTGCTCTGGGTAGCCAATTGGGCATGAACTTCTAACCCAATCACCACCTGATATTTATCGCTCCATGACATAGTTTGCAAAAATAGCTTTCTAGTAGCAGAAGCCGGTGAGAATAGGCCATTTTATCAAAAAATAACCACGCCGGGAACGGCGTGGTTGCACAACATGAGAAAAACTAAAAAGCTGTATTATAAGTTGGCAGACTTCAATTTCTTGGGAATCTTAAGTTCTAGGGTCTGGGATTTACCACCTCTTTTCAGACCCAGTTTTACCGCATCGCCGGGTTTAAGGTCTTTGATCTGGTCTCTAAGTTCATCTACGGATTTCACAGATTTGCCGTTAACCTCGGTAATGATATCGTCTTCTTTTAAACCGGCTTTGCCTGCAGGAAGGTCATCATCTACATCGATCACTTTTACGCCATCACCCGCTTCCAGGTCTTCAATTTGCATGCCCAATTTGGGTCTGCCATTGGAGTTCATGATACGCACATTGCCTGGTCCACCTTTCATGACATGCTCGTCAAAATTGAAGTTGTGTTCAAAATTGGGAATGCGAATCTCAAAATTACCTTTTCCCATTTTCATGGAATGGTCTTTGTTATTGAATTCCATGGGAGGCATATTCATGACAAAGCCATTCTTGCCATGCATGTCAATGATCACTTTTTTATTACCTAATTTTTCCCAATCACTGTCTTTGAAACTGTCAATATCCTTGCCATTGATGGTGACTTTATTGCCATCAACCCGAACGGTCATTTTTTCTGTTCCCTTGCCACCATCATTGATGACAACTACTTCTTCCACTTTGGATTTTTTTTCTTTTGGTGCTTCCTTTGTTTGTGCCATCGCGCAAGCACTAAGACTCAAGGCCAAAAAGGTACTGTAGATGATTTGCTTATTCATATAGAATCATTTTTGTTTGATGATTCAAATATAGATGGGTACTACCTTAATGAACCTTGCACAATGGTTAATCAAGGTTAATGCTTGGGCAAAAAAAATAGCCATTAAAGAGGCAAACTAACAGTTTTAAGCCCAAAAATTGATCAAATTCCCATTCACAAACTAGAAACGACCCTTTACAAACTTGCCCTTTTTTCTGGATTTGAAATTTGTAAATTAATCATGTTAAATACGGAATTGAATATAAATACTCAATTCTGATGATTAATTTTTAAATTTAAAAAGATGAAAAAGTACGAACAACTCGGAAAAAAATTAACCCGAGAAGAACAAAAAGCAGTTGGTGGGGGATTTACACAGGTGGCTAACACTATGTGTACATGTGGAGGTGGTTATCCTCCATTTCCTGTATGTGGATCAAGTTGTTATGATGTGTATAACCAATGTTATACATATTGCTTAGGTTCTGTAGATGATTACGGAACATGCACATTCGCAGGAGGTTGCTGGTGATTTTTTATTGTATTGGCGGCCTTTAAACCGCCAATACAACTTAATGTATTTGAAATGAGATTTTTGGAAATAAAAAAATATTTGTTGTGTCTATTTTTAATGTTTAGTTCAAATGAATTAATAGCACAACTATATTCTACTGTAGGAAAAGAATTTTGTTTTACCATTCCTAGACTTTACACTTTCTTGGATAACAATTATGTAAATGCTAAACTCATAATTACTTCTACAAACAATTGTACTATAAATCTCCATAATAGTAATAGTAGCTATACTCAAAACTTCAATATCCTATCAAGTAGACAAAATGTTATTGATTTACCAATAGATATTTTTTACCAAGGTAATTTTGAAACAATTGATAATAAAGCAGCATTCATAAGTTCTTCAGATAGTATTCAAGCAGTTTTAAGCGTAGCAGGGGCTAATAATACAATTGATCTAACCAATCTTATACCAATTCAAAGCCTAGGGAGCGATTATATGGTCTTAACTTATGCATATGGCGGGCCAACTTCTGTAACTAGATCAAAAAGTCAATTTGTAATTGTTGGAGTTGAGGATAATACTATTGTCAAAATTAGCCCAAGTCAAATATCAAATATTGGCACTCTTTCTTTGCCTTTTAATATTCGTTTAAACAAAGGAGAAACATTTGTATTTCAAGGTTATCAGGATTTGGATTTAACTGGCTCTACAATTCATTCAGAGGGTTGTAAAAAAATTGCAGTTTTCTCTGGTGCAGAATTTTCATACATTTCAACAGGTTGCTCTAAAGTAAAAAATGGAAATCTCTTATTAGAACAAAATTCGCCAATTAATACACTTGGTACATTATTTCTTTTTTCATCTGCACCAAATATGGAGAAAGAGGGGTACAAAGTATTGGCAACTCAAGATAATACAAAGGTCTTTGTTAATGGTGTTTTAAAAACAGTATTAAATAGAGGAAACTATTTTGAAGACTTTTTCTCAAATGACATAATTATAAAAACGAATAAACCAGTAACAGTTGCATACCTGGGATTAAGTTTTTGCGATACCAAGCAAGAAAATGGAGGTGCTTTTATTTCTTATGTAACACCATTTGAGCAGGCTATAAAAAATTCTAAAATTATAACAAGTGTCTCACCCCCTGCAATAAACAAACAGTTTCTACAGATCCATCTCCTTTCCAAGGATAAAAACTTTACTATTATCAATGGTAAAAATGTAGGTAATAATTTTAAATCTTTTTCATCAAACCCAGCATATTCATTTCTGCAATTGGAATTAGACACTACCGTTCATTCAATTTCTAATAGTAATGGATTTACTGCTCAAGTATGTGGTAATGGTACAAATACATTTGGTACTTCCTACGGCTACTCCGCCGGCAGTCTCCTGAACAAATCCAACCAATACGCCAGTGTAAACGGCAATTCCAGCAACCTGCAAAAGGAGTTTTTATTCTGTCCCATGCAGGCGGTGAACTTTGAAGCGGTAAGACAGGACACGGTATTTTCCAAAGTTTTTTGGCATTTTGATGATGGTAGTATAGACAGTGGTAATGTGGTCAACAAAACCTTTAAAGACACGGGTTGCCATCAGGTTCAGATGATCTCTTATTATTCCGGTTCATCGGGTAATTGCTTGTTGGGTAATGGTGCAACAGACACCACATTTTTAAAAGTCTGTGTGGTCAACTCCCTGCCTTTGAGTATTGGCAATGACACGGGTTTTTGCCGCAATAGACCCCTGACCCTGCAATCCAATATTAATCCAGATGGCTTTAGTTATTTGTGGAGCACAGGGGCTACCAGTTCTGCCATTAGCGTTACTGAAACAGGCAACTATTGGTTAGAACTCAAAAATGGTAATTGTGCTATTAGAGATTCAGTACAAGTTACAGTAGTTGATAAACCGGTACTGTCTATACAGGGAGACAAATTGCTATGCAGTGGAGACAGTATTTTATTGCAAAACTCCGTCAACAGCCCCACAGTCAACTATACCTGGAACAATGGGAAGAAGGGATATAGCCAATGGATCAACAAACCGGGACTGTATAGCTTATCTGGTATGGACCGCGGCTGCTACGCAGAAACAAGCATCAATATTGGAGAATTGAGCTGCCCTGAAATCTATGTGCCCACGGGTTTTACGCCAGATGGCGATGGTAGGAATGACATTATCCGTCCCATCTGTGCGGGCATAGACCTTGTTTATTTTAGGGTCTATAACCGTTATGGTCAAATGATTTTTGAGACCAGAGAAGACGGCAAGGGCTGGAATGGCAAACTCAATGGCATACAACAATCCATGGCCACGTATGTGTATGTGGTAGAAGGCAGAGACAAGTCTGGCCGCCAACATATTAGAAAGGGCACATTTGTGTTGATAAGGTAGTTACTGGTCAAAATTAGAATTATGGCATTTGGTTTCTATAAACAGTATGATAGTATGGATTGTGGGCCAGCCTGTTTAAGGATGGTCGCAAAACACTTTGGGATTAAGTCAACTATACAAGAATTAAGAGAATTAACACAAATAGGAAAGGATGGCGTAAATCTACTTGGCATATCTGAGGCCGCAGAAAAAATTGGATTAGTTACTAGACCTGTAAAAATTAGTATTCAAGATTTAGAAAAAAGTATTTCTGAATTACCTGCAATTATACATTGGAAACAAGAACATTTTGTAGTACTCTACAAAATCAATAAAGGAAATTTCTACTTAGCAGACCCGGCAATTGGACTTGTAAAATATAATCAAGAAGAATTTAAAAAATGCTGGGTAAGTGTTAATGATTTTGGACAAGAGGAAGGTATTGCATTATTTGTTAGGCCTCAAAACAATCATTTAGAAAGTAAAAGCAAAACCTCAACAAACTCTTTGTTGAAATTGAAAAAATTACTTAGCTATTTAAAACCACATAAGCGTTTATTTTTCAAAATATTCATTGCCACTTTATTAAGCTCCATCTCACTTTTTGCGTTACCCTATTTGACCAAAAACATGATGGATAATGGTATAGGAAAGTCTGATACACATTTTATTACCTTAATACTTTTAGGCCAAATAGTGTTGTTGACAAGTAGGTTGTCGATTGATTTTTTTAGAAATCGGATGCTTCTATTTATTGGAACAAGCATCAATCTGACAATTTTAAATGATTTTTTACAAAAATTGATGAAGCTTCCTATTGCCTTTTTTGATTCAAAACGAACAGGAGATATTTTGCAGAGGATGAATGATCATAATAGAATTGAGTCCTTTTTGACAAATTCTTCTGTTAATACAATTCTTTCATTATTACAGTTATTGGTATTTGGTATTGTACTTCTCATTTATAACAAACTAATTTTTCTCATATTCATATTAACCTCTGGAATGTATGCTTCCTGGGTATATTTTTTTCTGGAAAGAAGAAGAATCTTAGACCACAAACGATTTGAACTATCGTCAAAAGAACAAAGTACAGCCATACAAATGGTGCAAGGAATGCAAGAAATTAAGTTAAATGGGGTAGAGGAAGCCATGAGATTGAACTGGGAAAAAGTTCAAAAAACACTTTTTAGATTAAATATTGATGTGTTAACGGTTAATCAATGGCAACAAGCAGGTGCTTTTTTTATCAATGAAGGAAAAAACTTATTGATTACTTATTTAGCAGCTAAATCTGTTATTAGTGGAGACTTGACAATAGGCAGTATGCTAGCAGTTCAGTTTATTCTTGGTCAGCTAAATAGCCCAATAGAACAACTTCTGGGTACAGCTCAGAGCTGGCAAAACGCAAAAATGAGTTTAGAGAGACTTGATGAAGTTCACTCAATGCTTGATGAAGAACCTGTCACCAACAATTTAGTTTCATATATCCCAGAGGATTTTTCAATAAGCTTAAAAAATCTCTGTTTTACCTATCCAGGAGCAGGTAATATACCGGTATTAAAAAATATTGATTTAAATATTCCAAAAGGAAAAACCACAGCCATTGTAGGATCAAGTGGAAGTGGAAAATCAACCCTGCTAAAACTTTTGCTAAAGTTCTATGAACCTGATTCTGGAAATATTACTTGTGGAAATTTTAACTTATCCAATATTAGTCATTCTTGTTGGAGGAAAAACTGCGGTGTTGTCATGCAAGAGAGTTTTATTTTTTCGGATAGCATTTTAAAAAACATTGCTGTTGGGGAAACTATTGTTGACGAAGTCCGTTTGAATTTGGCTTTGAAAACAGCCAATATTGATGAATTTATCAAAAACTTGCCATTAAAACTTAATACCAAAATAGGATCAGAAGGAGTTGGTATAAGTGTTGGTCAGAAACAAAGAATCTTAATTGCAAGGGCTGTTTATCGTAACCCAGGTTTTATTTTGTTAGATGAAGCAACCAATAGTCTAGATGTAAACAACGAATCCATTATTGTAAGAAATTTGGAAGTCTTTTTTCAAAATAGAACCGTGGTTGTGGTTGCTCACAGATTGAGTACAGTTGTCAATGCTGATCAAATTGTTGTTATGGATAATGGTGGAATAGCTGAAATTGGTAATCATGCTGAGCTGGTTAACAAACAGGGTATCTATTATGCCTTAGTTAAAAGCCAATTGAACCTAGGAGCCTAAGTGAATAGACAAATTCTGCCGAATTATTTACATTATTAAGATGTAAAATTGATAGAATTCCCATTCACAAACTTAAAACGACCCTTCACAAACTTGCCCTTTTTTCTTAATATTTAAGATTTTAACTTATACCTAGTTATACGAAAGGTACACAGGTTAAAATAACTACAATGAAATTTCAACACTTTGAGCCAACAGTAGAGGTAGTAATCAAATATTTAGAACTACTATCAATTGATGTTACAAAATCAAGTGTTGATGAAACATTACAAAATCACCCTGACTGGCCAACCATGTTGGCAATAAGTGATTCATTTAATAGTTGGAATATACCTAATGCGGCGCTAAAGATTTCTAATGAAGAATTTGATTCTTTGGAGCCGCCTTTTTTAGCTTATTTAAAAAATTCACCTACCGCAGTAGCAATTGTTACTGCTATGACTACTAATTCTGTCACTTTTCTGATAGATGATTTTACTAAAAATCAAATTGCTTCTAAAGCCGATTTTTTATTAAAATGCACAGGTTATTATTTAGTAGCAGAAAAAGCAGAAAACTCTGGTGAAAAAGATTTTGAAAAGAAAAAGTTACAAGACAGTTTTAAAAGCCTATTGCCAATTGCCTTTATATTGTTGGTTGTAATACTGTCTTTTGTTGGAATATTTTTTCAACATCAACATACTGATCAAAGTTTTACCGGTGAAATTGTGTTTACTGCCTTCCAATTGCCCCTTTCAATTATTGGAATAGTACTTTCTTTATTTCTGGTGTCTTTTGAAATTAATGCCAGCAATCCATTATTAAAGAAAGTTTGTACAAGCATATCCAAGGGGAATTGTAGCGCCATTTTAAGTAGCAAACAGTCAAAATTATTCAATTGGTTAAGTTGGAGTGAAATAGGGCTTTTTTACTTTTTCGGAAGCTTTTTAACCCTTATTCTAGGAGGCTACTCACTGGAATTCAACAAGTTACTTGTTTCTTGGTTAAGTGTTTTAGCCCTGCCGTATACTTTCTTCTCTATTTATTATCAATGGAAAGTAGTTAAACAGTGGTGTGTACTTTGTTTAGCTGTTCAATGTCTTTTAATACTAGGATTCATAAATGTGTTCTTTTATAAAACATGGAAATTTGAAAGTCAATTATCTTTTGAATATGCATGGATAACACTTCTGCTTTATTTACTCCCAGTTATAGGTTGGTATAGCATTAAACCATTTATTCTAGAATTGCAAAAAGCCAAAAATACCAAGAGAGCATTTTTGAGGCTGAAATTCAATAAGGGACTTTTTATTGCTCATTTAAAAAGCCAAGAGCAGGTTAGTCTACCAGTAGAGGGTTTGGGAATTGATTTTGGGAATCCTTCGGCTACTCATACATTAATTAAAGTTTGTAACCCTTATTGCGGGCCCTGCTCCAAAGCCCACCAGAAAATTGAGCATCTCCTTGAGAAGAATAACAATATAAAGGTCAAATTAATTTTTAAAACACCTTTAGAGGCTAATTCTGCCTCTTATCAAGCAACAGCATATTTAATGGCAGCGGCAAAAGCATACCCATCTATTATTCAAAAAGTATTAGACGATTGGTATTTATCAGAACCAAAGGACTTAAATACCTACAAATTAAAGTATCCCATTTCAGATTCAATAGAGGACTTAGATGCATCAATAAGGACAATGCAACAATGGTGCGATGGTATGCAGATTTATGGAACACCCACCATATTTCTGAATGGGTATAAACTTCCGGACACTTATGCAGTGGAAGATATTAGCTATTTTCTTGCCGATTAATTGAAATAAGGCATTGATAGCTATATGGTAGAAGCGTTTAGTACCATTAAAACAAACTAAACCAATTTTTAATTTTAAATTTGATAAGATGAAAAAGTACGAACAACTCGGAAAAAAACTAACCCGAGAAGAACAAAAAGCAGTTGGTGGAGGATTTACACAAGTGGCTAACACTATGTGCTCCTGTGATGGAATTAATTTTTTTCCTTTATGTGGTAATTCTTGCAATGATGTGTATGGGCAATGTTCAACTATTTGTGCTGGATATACTCCTACTTATGGCAAATGTATTTTTGCTGGTGCTTGTTGGTAATTATTTTAAGTACTGGTGACAAAGTTGTCGCCAGTACATTTTAATATCCTAATAATGAAACTACTAAAGTTAATCCTATTTATAATTACAATTTTATTTCAGTGTAAAGTACTGAATGCTCAGATTTATTCTAGTATAGGCAAAGAATTTTGGCTCACTGTCCCCAAACAAAGTACTTATTCTGGGATAAATGATGTTTCGGCCAAAATTTATATCACCTCAAAAAATAATTGTTCTGGATTAATTAAAAATAGATTTGGATCTTTTAGCCAAAGCTTTGAAATTTTGGGAGGCAAACAAAATGTTATTGATATTCCTGTTAGTTTGTTTTATTCAAACGAATTTGAAATTGTTGAGCAAAAAGGAGCTTTCATTCAAACAACCGATAGTGTTCAATTATTTTTAGCTGTAAAAGGGTTATTACATTTTTATGAAATCACTCAGATTTTGCCTTTGCAAAGTTTGGGTAGTGATTATATGATTTTAACATATGCCAATAGCGCAGGTTCTTTGGCTCAATCTCTAAGTGGATTCCTTATTCTAGGTGTTGAAGATAATAGTTTAATAGAAATCTCTCCTAATCAAACTTCTATAAATGGGATACCTCCAATTCCTTTTACTATTCAATTAAATCAAGGGGAATCTTATTTCTATCAAGCAAATAAAGATATGGACCTTACCGGTTCTTTTATACATGCTTTGAATTGTAAAAAAGTGGCAGTTTTTTCTGGGGCTAATTTATCTTTTATTCCAATTTCATGTCCTTTAGCAGCAGCAAACAATATGTTATTAGAACAGAATTTACCAGTTAATACATTGGGGACTGCTTTTTTAATTAGTCCCGCTCCCAATATGGAGAAAGAACTTATTAAAATTGTTGCCACACAAAATAATACTGTTATTAATGTAAATGGAATAATTAAGACTATAATTAATAAAGGAGTTTCATATGAAGAATATTGTGTGGAACCCACATTCATAAAAACAAATAAACCAGTTTCCGCAGCACATTTTGGTGTTGGTTTTTGTAGTACTACTCAAAAATATGGCGGACCTTTTATGACAATGATAACTCCAATAGAACAAGCTATCAAATATTCTACAATTTCTACATCCATTAATCCTCCCTTAATTTCGAATCAATATTTAAGTATATATGTAAAAACAACAGATAAAGATTTTACTTATTTGAATAACAAAAATATAAGTAGTCAATTTAAATTATTTCCTAAATTAACTGAATATTCAGTAGCACAAATACTTCTTGATACAGGTGTCTACGTAATCCAAAATAGCAATGGTTATACAGCAGAGGTAAGTGGATATAGGACTGGAACTTCAGGCACTTCTTATGGCTACTCCGCCGGCAGCTTGTTAAATAAATCCAACCAATACGCCAGTGTAAACGGTAATTCCAGCAACCTGCAAAAGGAGTTTTTATTCTGCCCCATGCAGGCGGTGAACTTTGAAGCAGTAAGACAGGATACGGTATTTTCCAAAGTCTTCTGGCATTTTGATGATGGTAGTATTGACAGTGGCAATGTGGTGAACAAAACCTTTAAAGACACGGGTTGCCATCAAGTACAGATGATCTCTTATTATTCAGGATCATCGGGTAATTGCTTGTTGGGTAATGGAGTAACAGACACCACATTTTTAAAAGTCTGCGTGGTTAACTCCCTGCCTTTGAGTATTGGCAATGACACGGGTTTTTGCCGCAACAGACCCCTGACCCTGCAATCCAATATTAATCCAGATGGCTTTAGTTATTTGTGGAGCACAGGAGCTACCAGTTCTGCCATTAGCGTAACAGAAACGGGCAACTATTGGCTAGAGCTCAAAAATGGTAACTGTGCTATTAGAGATTCTGTACAAGTAACGGTATTAGACAAACCGGTACTATCAATACAGGGAGACAAATTGCTTTGCAGTGGAGACAGTATTTTATTGCAGAACTCCGTCAACAGCCCCATGGTAACTTATACTTGGAACAATGGCAAAAAGGGTTTTAGCCAATGGATTAACAAACCGGGCCTGTATAGTTTATCAGGAATAGACCGTGGCTGCTACGCAGAAACCAGCATCAATATTGGAGAACTGAGCTGCCCTGAAATCTATGTACCCACGGGTTTTACACCAGATGGCGATGGTAGAAATGACATTATCCGTCCCATCTGTGCAGGCATAGACCTGGTCTATTTTAGGGTCTATAACCGCTTTGGACAAATGATCTTTGAGACCAGAGAAGACGGCAAGGGCTGGAATGGCAAACTCAATGGCATACAGCAATCCATGGCCACTTATGTGTATGTGGTAGAGGGCCGTGACAAGTCTGGCCGCCAACATATTAGAAAGGGCACTTTTGTGTTGATTAGGTAATTAGCTAATGACCAATGCCTTTATCTGAGCAATCACTTGACCCAGATTACTAGCGTCTTGTCCACCAGCAGTAGCCAGTGTTTTCTGTCCGCCGCCACCGCCTTTGATCAGAGGAGTTACTATGTCTTTAATCATCTTAGGCGCTTCTAAATTTTTGTCTGTGACCATGCTATCTGACAACAAAATGCAGACCGATGGTTTGCCAGCCAAATTGGCTACTAAGACAACCAGATAATCATTACCCAGCTCAGTTTTCAGGTCAAAGCAGAGTTTCTTTAAATGGTCGGCACTGCTAACACTTACTTCTTGGCCAACAAAAAATCCAGTGGCACCGCTATTCAAGGTGAATGCTTCTTTGCCAGCAATTAATTGCTCGCGAATTACCACCAATTGCTTGGCTTCTAAGCTTTCTAATTTCTTTTCTAGTTCCTGTTTTTCAAGAATAATTTTTTCAACTGCTTTGAGCGGGTCCTTTGTTTTAAGTAAGCTACTCACTTCTCTAAGACCAGCAAATTGATCATACAAATAATTAAAAGCCTTGCTTCCGGTCAATGCTTCAATTCTTCTAACACCGGCGGCCACAGCTGCTTCTGCGGTTATCTTAAATAATCCAATCATGCCTGTATGATATACGTGTGTACCACCACAAAGCTCAATAGAATAATTAGGATCAATGGTCACAACGCGAACGGTATTGCCATATTTTTCTCCAAACAGGGCCATGGCACCCAATTTCAGGGCTTCTTCCTTGGGTAATTCACGCACCACTACTGGAATATTTTCTCTGATTTTGTCATTGACCATCCGTTCTACTTGGCGTAATTCTTCATCAGTCACACGCGCAAAATGGGAGAAGTCAAAACGTAGTTCTTCTTCATTTACCAAGGAACCTTTCTGTGCCACATGCGTACCCAAAACGGTTCTGAGTGCCGCGTGCATCAAGTGCGTAGCAGTATGGTTATAGCAAGTGAAGAGTCTTTTTTCTACATTAATGCTGGCCTTGCATTCTGCTTGAATATTGGCAGGCAGGCTATTTACAAAATGTACAATTAAGTCATTCTCTTTTTTGGTATCGGTTACTTCAATGCGTTCTCCACTAAATTCCAACCAACCGGTATCGCCCACTTGTCCACCACTCTCAGCATAGAATGGCGTAGTAGCCAAGACCAATTGGTATTGCTCCTTACCCTTTGATTTGATTTTGCGGTACTTGGTTACTTGGGTATGCACCAAAATATCTTGATAGCCTACAAAACCTTCACCGGCTGTTTCTGACAAAACCACCCAGTCTTCTGTATCCAAGACAGAAGCGGCACGGCTCCTGTTTTTCTGTTGTTGCATTTCAGTTTCAAAACCAGATTCGTCTACACTAATGCTATTTTCAGAAGCAATTAACCTGGTCAAGTCAATGGGAAAACCAAATGTGTCAAAAAGTTCAAATGCTGATTTACCACCAATTTGTTTTTCGGCTGATTGGGCACTGGCAGCCAATAAATCGTCTATGCGTTTGAGACCCTTGTCTAGGGTTCTTAAGAACGCGTCTTCTTCTTCCTTCACCACTTTGCTCACAAAATCCAATTGCTGTTTGAGCTCAGGAAACACACCCGAAAATTGTTCTGCCAATTGGGGCAGTAATTGGTGCAATAGGGGTTGCTTATAATTCAGGTAAGAATAATAATAACGAACGGCCCTGCGTAAAATGCGACGGATTACATAACCCGCTCCTGTATTGGAAGGCAATTGTCCGTCTGCAATGGTAAAGCTGATGGCCCTAATATGGTCTGCAATTACCCTAAAAGCAACAGCTTGTTTGCTGGCACTAAAATCATAGCTCAGCCCTGTAATTTTTTCAACGTGAGCAATGGTACCTGTAAACACATCGGTATCATAGTTGCTGGTTTTGCCCTGGATCACGCGCACCAATCTTTCAAAACCCATACCCGTATCCACGTGTTTGGCGGGTAAAGATTCCAGACTACCGTCTTTGAGGCGGTTGAACTGCATGAATACATTGTTCCAAATTTCTATTACCTGAGGATGGTCATTGTTCACCAAGGTCTTGCCATCTACTAGCGCGCGTTCAGCGTCTGGACGGCAGTCTACATGAATCTCAGAGCAGGGTCCACAGGGTCCGGTATCACCCATTTCCCAGAAATTGTCTTTTTTATTCCCCAATAAAATGCGTTCTGGGGCAATCCATTTTTTCCATTCTTCAAAAGCTTCCAGGTCTTTTTCTAGTGACTCTTTTTCGTCGCCTTCAAAAATGGTTACGTAGATTCTGTTTTTGTCAATCTTATATATTTCAGTCAATAGTTCCCAACTCCAAGCAATGGCTTCTGCTTTAAAATAATTGCCAAAGCTCCAGTTACCCAACATCTCAAACATGGTATGGTGATAGGTATCTACACCCACTTCTTCCAAGTCATTGTGTTTGCCACTCACGCGCAAACATTTTTGGGTATCGGCCACGCGTGGATGTGGCGCCTGTTTATTGCCCAGAAAATAATCCTTGAACTGGTTCATCCCCGCATTGGTAAAAAGCAGGGTTGGGTCATTCTTTACCACAATGGGGGCCGATGGAACTATCTGATGCCCTTTGGAAGCAAAAAAATCAAGGAATTGCTGACGAATCTGGGAACTGCTGTTCATGTTCTATGGAAATTTAAATCACTGTTTTAGCCCTTTGAAACTATCTTTGATGGCTTTTCAAGGGTTGTAAAGGTAAGGATTACTAGGTGGAATACATGGTATTCAGCCCGGTATTGAGCCTAAAAATGGAATTCCAAAAGCAGAAGCCTTAAGCGATGAAGAAAATCAAATACTATTACAATACCCATACCCTCCGGTTTGAAAAACTGGAAGTGCCTTTGCGGGTAAGACTCTTACAGGTCTTTGCCTTTGTAACGGCTTGTATTGTAACTGGGTTGTTGATTGTTTTTATTGTGTTCAAGTACATTGATAGCCCCAAAGAGAAATTCCTTCGTCAGGAAAATGAAGACATGAAACAGCGCTATAGCATTCTCAGTGAGCGGATGAATGAGCTAGAATTGCAGATGGACGAGCTGGAAAACAGGGATAATAATGTGTACCGTGAAATCTTTGGAACAACGCCCATTCCGGATAGTATTCGCACCAAAGTGGTAGAGAAAAAGAACGAGGTAAAACTGGTGGCACGTATGGGTGAAACGGAATTGGTGAATAGCATGACAGATCAATTAAACCTATTGGCCATTAGACAAAAATCTCAGGACAAGTCTTATGTAGAGATTACCAATCTAGTTAAGAATAAGGAAAAACTGATCAATGCCACGCCTTCTATTCAACCCGTGAGCAATAAAAATCTGGATAGAATTGCCTCTGGTTTTGGTTATAGGATTGACCCTGTGTACAAAGACAGGAGACTACATGCTGGTTTAGATTTTACAGCTCCCTCTGGTACACCCATTTATGCAACAGCAGATGGAACCGTTAGCGATGCGGGCTTTCATACCGGTGGTTATGGTAACCGCGTGATGATTAACCATGGATTTGGCTATCAAACCCTCTATGGGCATATGTCTAAGATTAAAGCCCGGGTGGGTGGGAGAGTGAAAAGGGGAGAAGTAATTGGGTATGTGGGTAGCACGGGAAAAAGTACGGGGCCACACTGTCACTATGAAGTGCATAGAAGTGGCCGTCAGGTAGACCCCATTTACTATTTCTACAATGACCTAACCCCAGCCCAGTTTGACCGGATCTTGAAACTAGCAGCCGTGAGCAACCAAAGTTTTGACTAGGTTTGAACAATTAGGGCAACTACTTGTCATTTAACATACAATCAACATTATGGAACCAGGCGTTAGGGAATATCTGTTGCGCATAGTCAATACCATTGCACTAGCCATTTTTTGGATGGCCATTAATTCTACCCTGGGCATCATGTACCAATTTGGTTTTTTAGACCAAGGCATTCACTTGGCGCAAATCCTGTTTTATACTTGGATGATTGGCAGTTTTGTACTATTGTTTTTTTATCTAAAAAAGCTATGGCTAAAGCCGATAGACTTTGAAGATCCGGGCTACTCTGAGTTTGATCAACCCCAATAAAAAAGCACCGGCAGGGCCGATGCTCTCTAATACTATTTAGTGTTCCTATTTTTTATCGTCCTTGGTATCTAGGATTACGGGAGAACTACCCTTACCCATGATAATCACTTTGGCATTGGGCGATGTAACTAGCCCCTTCATCATCTGAATCTGCTCATACTGTAACTGTTTGTCAGTGAGACCAGAGCTCATAATGCGCTGATAGTCTGCAATACCTTGTGCTTCTACACGCTTACGCTCGGCTTCTTGTTTTTCTTTTTGCAATACAAATTCCATTTTCTGTGCGTCCTGTTCCGCCTTGATTTTTTCTTCAATAGAACCTTTTACACTGGCAGGCAAAGTAATATTGCGCACCAATAATTGCTCCAAGACCAAACCTCTTAATTTGAAATTATCTTCAATGGTTTTGAAGATCCTGGTTTGAAATTGGTCACGCTTGGTGCTATACAAGTCAACAGCGGTATAGAACACAGCATTATCCCTAATCTTTGTTCTGGTAATAGGGCGTACAATTTTATCCTTAAAATCCAAACCGGTTTCTCTTACAATATTAGGAGCTTCTGTAGACAAGACCCTGTATAAAACAGTCAGGTCTATCACTACTTCCAAACCATCTGCGGTTAAAACACGAATGGCGTCATCACCTGCTTTGTCCCCTTCATCATGTACACCACTCATGGTATAGTTCTGGGTTTTGATATCAATTTTATTGACGTCTACCAAGGGATTCACAATGGTCAAACCACTGGTTAATACATCGTTCTGTACTTTACCAAACATAGACTTAACACCAATTTGACCAGCGTCAATTTGTTTGATACTAGAAGTTAGAAAACCAATCACCATGAGTGAAATCCCTGTAATCCTTGCGGCATTGGCGTATTGTGGTAAAGGATGGTTGGCGTTTTTTAGTGAAAATGCGGCTATGAATACAATCAAGCCTAAAATAATGAGAATCATGTTTTTTGTTTTAGTAATTGATGAGTAGCAAATTGTTGCTATTTCTTACAGTTAGCTGCTATGGTCTACCACAATCACCCATTCTCCCTTGATTTTTCTAAAGAGTAGGGTATACGCGCCACCCACATCGCCAATACTTCTTTTCAAATGCCATTTGCCCAAGACAAAATAATATTCTGGGCTTAGTCTTTTTACTTGAATTAAATCAAAATTGAGTTTGCCCATGGCTGCGGTATCGGGGTAACCCTTGTAATAATTATCCAAAGTTTTTTGGTAGCCAAAATTGGCGCCGGATTTGCCCACAAACAACAAACTATCGCTTTTCCAATAACCCTTCATAAATGCGGCAATATTGCCCTTATTCCATTGCTCGGTTTGGGAAGCCAAGATTTTACGAATGGCTAACTCGTCTTTGTCCTGTGCTTGAATCTGGTTGCTAAAAAAGCTGCTGCTTAAAATAAGTAGGGTGGCTATTATGGCCTTGCTGGGGCTTTTCATTTTTTTAGGAAAGCTACGGAATTCTACACCATGCTAGAGGGTTTGTTTGCAGGTCTACCAAGGAATGTGAACCATCGGCCGTTAGTAACGTGCTATTTCCATCACACACAAAAGTATTATCTTAATTGCATGGAATATTTGAGCCATTTAGAAAAAGACCGTAAATTATCCAAGGCCTTGGTAGAAGCATTGCCTGCATTAGAAATGCGTAAGAATATCCCTTTGCGTTTAATGGCCAGCATCATGAGCCAGCAATTGAGTACAGCAGTGGCCAAAGTTATTTTTAAACGATTCTTAGAATTATACCAAGGCAAAGAACCCAAACCCCAACAGGTTTTGGACACGCCTATTGAAACCCTACGAGGTATTGGACTGAGTTATGCCAAAGTGGGATATATACACAATGTGGCGGCATTCTGCATAGAACAGAAGATCACGGACAAAACCCTACAAAAAATGGACAATGAAACCATTGTTGATTTGTTGGTGCAGATCAAAGGTGTAGGTAAATGGACGGTAGAAATGCTGCTCATGTTTTCTCTGGGCCGTGAAGACGTATTTGCCGTTGATGATCTGGGTATACAACAAGCCATGACCAAGCTCTACAAATTGGAGCATTTAGACAAGAAAGAACTCAAGCAAAAAATGCTGGAACTCTCTGCCAAATGGAGCCCTTATAGAACCTATGCTTGTCTGCACCTTTGGCAATACAAGGACAACAAATAAAACCTGCTTTAAATTTCTCAATTACTCTCACCTTCTATTAAATCCTGCATTTTTTAGTTTTAGGACAATAATAAGGTCATATATTGGCTATTATATTGTCTTTAAACTTAAAATAGTTGATTATTTCAAATAAAATTTCTTAGTTTAGAGAAGCGTAAAGGGTTGAAAATAGGCTTTTATCTTGTACAATAACTTAAATATGAATCATACATCTGACTATAATTATTTAGCTGCTTACACTGATGAACTTCGTTCTCAAGGGAGATATACGTTTACAATAGAAGACTTGCATTCAAAATTTAATTTATCAGAGAATGCTATAAAAAAATCTTTACAAAGGCTGAAGAATAAAAAAACAATTGCCATTATTAGAAAGGGATTTTATGTAGTAATTCCACCTGAATTCAGAAGTAAAGAAATGCTTCCTCCCTTACATTTTGTAGCTGCATTAATGAAGTATGTAAAAAGAGATTATTACGTCTCTTTATTGAGTGCGGCTTCATTATACGGTGCTGCACATCAGCAGCCCCAAACCTTTTTTGTGATGACAAAGAAGCCAGTTCTGTTGCCTATTCAAAGCAAACGAATTAAAATTATTTTTTGTTACAAAAAACATTGGGGAAATGAGGATATTGTAGATAGGAAAATTGAGGTTGGTTATGTAAAGGTTTCATCGGCGGCTTTAACGGCATTGGACTTGATTACTTATTATGATAAATGTGGAGGATTTAATAGTGTCGCAACTATTTTACAGGAGTTAGCGGAAGTGATAGATGGAGTAGAATTAGCAAGCGTTGCGCAACGATATGCTCAAGTTGCATCAGTTCAAAGACTAGGATATTTGCTGGAAATAAATTTGGGAAGAAAGGATTTGACTTTAGGGCTAGAAAAATATTTAAAAACTGTGAAGACCTATTCTATTTTATTAAGACCCGATAAACAAAAACCTTCAAGTATGAAAGTGGGTAATTGCTGGAAAGTAGTTCCCAATATTGAAATAGAAACTGATTTATGATTCCACAAGCGTTCATAACACAATGGAGAAATCATGCCCCTTGGCAAGATGATTTGGCAAATGATGGATTCAGATTTTATTCAAGATATCTCAGCCCTTTTGAAACCTAGCTTAGTTTATGATATTCATGCCTCCTATCAAATTGTAAGATCCCAGATACTAGAGAAAATATAATGTTTAAAAGACATTATAATTGATGATTTAATCTGTTCAAATAATTATGCTGAATTTCTAGCTGCATTGATGACCCCAAACATAGTTCTGGTTAAGAGTTTTTCATAGACCGCTTTGAGTTCGGGTTCAATGTCTCTTCCATGCAATTGGTTCAACGCATATTGCTGTATGGTAAGTAGTGGCAATACAATCTTGTCTCTCATTTGAATAGAAGCCCTGCCGGCTTTGTCATCTTCCATGAGTGAGCTAGCGTCTGCTAATTCCATCACCAATGTGGCTGTTAAGTCAAATTCCTTTTTAATCAGTTCCCATACTGGTCCAAACTGTGGATCTTTTTTCACGTATTCGGTGAGCGGGAAAAAGGATTTGAGCATACTCATCATGCTATTGTCTATGAGTGTGCGGAAGAACAACACGTTGCGAAACATGGCTTTGGTATCGTTCCACAAACCTTGGTCCTTCATGGCTTGTAGGGCAGTACCTACCCCAAAAAATCCGGGTACATTTTGTTTTAACTGACTCCAACTTCCCACAAAAGGAATGGCGCGCAGGTCTTCAAAACGTAAGCCTCCGCCACTACCACGTTTGGCAGGACGGCTGGCAATATTACTCTTGCTATAATAGTTCAGCGGACTAAACTGTTGCATATATGCTAGGAACAATGGATGTGTTTTAAATTCCTGATAACGCTGGTGGCTAATCTTGCCCAGTTCTTCCATTAAGAATCTATCGTGCTGAGACAATTGCATCCTGGTATCGGCAAAGATCTCATTGCTCAAACCCGCACTCAGCAACTGTTCTAGGTTGTATTGAGAAGACTGGATGGTGCCAAAATTGGATGTAATGGTTTGTCCTTGGATGGTTAATTGAATCTCTTCGTTTTCAATATTATTACCCATGGAAGCATAAAACTTATGGGTCTTTCCACCACCACGTGATGGTGGTCCACCACGTCCGTCAAAGAACTTGGCTTTGATTAGATATTTTCTAGAAATAGCCGTAAGATTTTCCTTAGCCGTATAGATACTCCAATTGGCTTGTAAATAACCACCATCCTTGGTGCCATCGCTAAAGCCCAACATAATGGTCTGGTGATTGCTACGTAGTTCTAAATGCTGTTTGTATTCGGGTAATTGATACAAAAAGTCCATAGTAGTTTCTGCCTGTGCTAAGTCATCAATGGTTTCAAACAGGGGTACAATATCAATAGGCATACTATCTTTTTTCCATCCGCATAAGCGCAATAGCGCGTACACTTCCATCATATTCACTGGACCCTGGCAATTGCTGATGATATACCTATTACAACCCTCTACGCCATTTTCTGCTTGAATGGTTCTGATGGCATAAATGCTCTCTAAAGTATCTCTTGAAATAGTATCCTGAATCAGGCTTGGATTGATTACGCGTTCAATGGAAGCAAGGGTTGCTAATTTGACCGGCAAATCAAGTTGGCCATAATTTTCTGGTAGAATAGGGGCTTCTCCAGCAGCAATTAATTCTTGGTTAATCTGCAAGAGCACAGCTGTATGAATTCTACTATCTTGGCGAATATCAAGGGAGGCAAAATGGGTTCCAAAAATCTTCACTTTGTGAATCAAACTATCCAGTCTGTTTAGGAACAAACTATGATGCTGTTCCATCAACAATTTCCTGGCTTCATACAAAGCCGTTAAGAGTTCTTCCTTGCTAATGCGCTTGCTTTGATCGGGCAAGAACACATTCTCATAGAGCTGTTGTTCTAGCTGTGTAATAATGGTATCTACACCAGTAAAAGTGAGTCTGCGCTTGAGTTTGCGAATATCTCTATAATAACAAACCACAATGGCGCTTCTCAACGCATCGGCTACTTTTAGGGTAGTGGGTCCATTTACAAATGGGTTGCCATCCCTATCGCCGCCAGGCCAAAAACCCAGTTCAATAAAAGGATTTTCTCCGTCATAAGCACTATCAAAAACTTCGCTATTAATATAGTTGTAAATATTACCAATAGAAGGGTATAGAATATTCTCCAAATACCACATCAGGTTCACTGCCTCGTCTAATGGCGTGGGTTGTTTCTTGTTAAAAAACGGGGTAATACCCAACTGTTGTATATAGGCATTGATGGTATGAAAATCATTTTTCCGAATGGCTTCATTCATGTCATGGATAATGCCCAAGACACTACCCGGATAAAACTGGGTAGGGTGTGCGGTAAGCACCACGCGCACTTTGAATTTTTTTAGTTTTTGTTTGAGTAAAGTTGACTTACCTAAAATGCCAGCTTCATTGATCAGTGCTTTTAAACTTCCCGGTCCTTCAACATTGTTCACCGTGTCAAATGCCGCGTCTTCAATGGCGTCAAATAAGACTATTTGGCGCTCTATATATTGTACAAACTTGAATAATCGGTCTAGTTTGTCTGCTTCTGTAACTGCATTGGTATGTTGTTCAAAAAATCGGTCAATAATCTGCATGGGAGTCTTGCCATGGGCGTAGCCATCTATACAGGCTTGTAATAAAATGGGTAATAATGCACCCACATTGGCTATTCCAGAGAAGGGTAGGGCGGAAAACAAGCTATTGTAAATAGTATATTTGTCCGTGACATTGCGCTTAAAATGGAGGATATATTCTGATGAAGGCATAAACTAATTGAGTGCCAAGATAATTAATTCCTATTCTATTTGTTTAAAATGGGTTAGACTATCTGCAAAAAATCTGCCCAACTGGATTAAACTTTTTACTTTTCCAATAGTCTTAATATTTCAAGTAAATCCATGCACGCTTCGGACAAAGAATTGTTAGCTCTATATTCCAATGCCGCTACTAGGGAGCAGGGTTTTACGCAATTGGTCAAAAAATACCAAGAAAAAATTTATTGGCATATCCGCAGAATGGTAGTTGATCACGATGACGCCGATGATGTATTACAAAACACTTTGATCAAGATTTGGAAGGGCTTGGAAAATTTTAGAGAAGAGAGTCAGCTTTTTACTTGGTTGTACCGGATTGCTACCAATGAGACCTTGAGTTTTTTAGCGCAGCAACAAAGAAAAGCCACCCAGCCTCTGGATGAAATGACGGAATCCCTGGCCAATAAGGTAAAAGCAGACCTGCATTTTAATGCCAACCAATTAGAATGGCGCTTGCAGCTAGCTATTCAGGAACTACCGGAAAAGCAACGATTGGTCTTTCATTTGCGCTATTATGACGCCATGCCCTATGAAGAAATGAGTCAAGTGTTGGAGACCAGTGAGGGAGCTTTAAAAGCCAGCTATCACCATGCGGCAAAAAAAATTGAGGCTTTTATTAAAAACTATTAAACCAGACTAATAATAATTGGTCAAAGAATGGCAATGTATTCAAGTAACCCCATCATCCAAGAATTAAAAGAGATAGCACC
>CANHGS010000030.1 GCA_947460595.1 Bacteroidota bacterium
AGGAGGAAGAAAGTGAAGAGTGAAGAGTGAAGAGTGAAGAGTGAAGGAGGAAGAAAGTGAAGAGTGAAGAGTGAAGAGAGGAGGAGGAAGAAAGTGAAGAGTGAAGAGTGAAGAGTGAAGAGAGGAGGAGGAAGAAAGTGAAGAGTGAAGAGAGGAGAAGGAAAGTGAAGAGTGGGAGGAAGAAAGAAAAGTATAAATTATTGGGCATAAAAAAAGACCTCGAAATTTCGAGGTCTTTTTTTATCTATTGAAGTGATTTGCTTAGAAGATATAGCGAACACCTAATTGTGCTTGCCATACATCAGAAGTAAATACGCCTTTACGGTAAGTGCTATACAATAATGCGTTGTTGACAGTGTTGTAACGATACAGTGGAAGACCAGCTGCATCCAGACCTCTGAAGTTTAACAGAGAACTGTTGTTCACTACATAACTAACACCAGCATTATTATCAATCATGTTACCAATGTTGAAGATATCAGCACGTAATTGAATGGTATGTCTGTTTTTACCAGCAGTAAACAATTCTACAACTGCAGAAGCATCAATCCTAGTTAAATAAGGCATTAAACCACCATTACGTTCTACATAAGAACCCCTGTTTTTCTTTAGGTAGTCATCTTGGTTAATATAAATTTCAAAAGCGTCTTTTTGCATCTGTGCAGTAAAGGTTTGAGCAGTTGCACCAGATCCAATAGTGTATTGTTGGAAGTTCATTTCTGACTGATTTCTTGGAATATACATCAGGTCATTTCCTTGAATACCATCTCCATTCATGTCACCAGAATAGGTGTAAGAAATCCTACCCCAGTTCTTTGTTTCACTGAAGATAGAGAACTGAACAGCCGCATTTTTACCAATTTCAGTTCTGTAGTTAACGTTAGCAATGATACGGTTTCTCAAATCATAATCACTAAAAGCAATGTCAGGACGGTTATTACCATTTACTGAACGGTTACCAGTCCAGCTGCTAGAAGCAATTGATCCTGGGTTGATATAGTCTTTGGCACTACCAAAGTTATAAGCAATCATCCATCCAAATCCTTTAGCTTTTAATGGCTTTTCAGCTTTAAAAGTGGCACTCATAGAACCACCATAAGATCCGCTTTTCATCACTGTAGCGTCTGTGATATTAGGGTTAATTCTAATAGCAGAAGCTGCAGTATTCAATGTGGCTACACCACCAGAAATAGCATTAGGATTTGCATAACGAACACGCTGATCAGGACCAACAAAAGTTCCTACAGGCGCAGTTAAGTTAGCGTTATAATAGTAGATACTATTAATGGCTTGTGTAAATACCAATTCACCACCAACAACAATGTCTTTATAGATTTTGTAGTCAACAGCCAAATTTGAACGGAATACTTTAGGGAAACGGAAAGTTTCTTCAGAAGTTGCAATATTATAAGAAGGAGCAGGTACAGCAGGGTTAGGTACAAATCCTGCAGGAGCTGCAGAAGGCGTAGTTGGTCTGAAAGGAATAGTAGTAGTACCAGCAGCTGAAGTCAGGTTCAATGAACCATTTTGAACGCCATTATTACCAACTTGGTTACTGATAAATACAAATGGAGGACGGCCAGTAAATAAACCAGCACCACCTCTTACTTGAATACGCTTGTCTCCGTTAATGTCATAGTTAAATCCAACCCTAGGACTTACCATCAATTTTGCGCTAGGCAAAACAGAAGTACTCAATTTAGTAGGTTGACCTAATTCATTCAAGAAACTATATCCATCAACTTGTGTATTTACATATCCAGATCCTACAAAATAAGGAACTTCCATACGCACCCCATAAGTCAGGTTGAAATTCTTTTCTAATTCAACTTCGTCTTGAATATAAGCGCCAATATTTCTTGCTTTGGTTTCTGCTAACCAAACCGCACCACCAGGCATATTACTGAAAGCTGAAGTATATTTCAGTGCAACTGGATTGGTTGTCATAGCCGGGTTGGCCAAATAAGCGTTGGCAGAAGTATAAAAATCAGCCAAAGTGTTGAACGTATAGATACCATTAATTTGAGCAGTGAATCCATTTACATAGTTAAATGCTTCATAGCTGATACCTGCTTGAATAGTGTGTTTGCCACCATAGAAAGTAAGGTTATCAGAGAACTGCCAAGTGTCAGTATCCAATTTGTTATTAGGAGTAAATGGATCATTACCAAAAGTCATATAGGTATTGCTATTACCATCCTGTATATCTACTGTTGGGAAACTACCACCTTTCACAGCTCTGTAATCTCTGTTAGCAGTATAACCAAAAATGATTTCATTGTTCAATTTGCTGCTGAAACGGCTGTTCAACTGCGCAATAGCAGAGTACAAGTCATTATTGATTTCATAAGCAGTATTAGAAAAGCTCATAGCATTGATGTTGTTTCTAGAACCACCCAATGAACCAGAGTTACTAATTGATATGTCTTTCTTAGATTTCAAATAGTTGTAACGAACACTGAATTTGTGTTTGTCATTGATATTCCAGTCAATACGACCAAGACCTTTGTCACTTCTGGTTAGGAAAGAATAGTCTTGGTATGCACCAGCATCATAATTGAATTTGGTTTTCAAGAAAGTAGACATTGCGTCTAAGTCAGAAGACTTAACACGTGTAACGTTTCCACCACTATTGCTACCTGTACTTGCAACAAAACTAGTTCCTGGGTCAGTTCTTCTTTCACCTTCATAACTCAAGAAGAAGAATAATTTATTTTTAATTAAAGCACCACCCAAACTACCACCAAATTGCTTAACATCAAATGCAGTTGTTACAACGTCTTGTTTTCCTTGAGCACCAGCTTTGGTTCCAACCAATCCTTCATTTCTATTGTTGTAAAAACCAGTACCATGGAAATTATTGGTACCTGACTTAGTTACAGCATTGATACTTGCACCTGTGAAGCCTGCATCCCTTAAGTTATAAGGAGAAACGTTCACTTGAATTTCTTCAATGGCGTCCAAAGAAATAGGAGTAGATCCTGTTTGGCTACCATTCAAGGCTTGCAGACCAAAACTGTTGTTGAATACTGATCCATCCAACGTAAAGTTGATGGCCCTATTATCTTGACCCCCAAAAGAAGTACCATTTGATTGAGGAGTCATTTTGGTAAAGTCAGTGATGCTTCTAGATAGCGTTGGCAAAGAAGAAAGCAAACGCTTGTTGATATTGGTACCTGTACCTTTTCTGTCTTTGGAGATTAAAGCACCTTTTCTGGCACCAGTAACCACCACTTCTTGTAACTGTGCGTTTGCATCAGTCAAAGCAGCATCAATCACACTTGGTTCACCCAATTGGATATAAACATCAGATACAATTTCTGTTTTCAGACCTACATAACTTATAGTGATCTTGTATGGACCACCAATACGCAAACCTGGTAGGTTGAACCTACCTGTTGTAGCAGAAACAGTTTTGTACTTAGTTCCAGAAGGTTCGTGAACAGCTTCAACGGATGCACCACCCAATGGGCCAGTTTTTGCATCACGTACGGTACCGGTAATGGAACCGTTGGTAACCTGTGCCATTGCGGAAACGGCTATCAAATAGGCCATTGCGCTTAGCAAAATTCTCTTCAGATTTAACATAAATTGCAGATTTAAAGCTGCAAATATGGTGTTAAAATCGTAAACTAACACGTATTATCACATAAATTTTAGGTTAATAAGCCCAGTGTCTAAACAAAATGTTCTCATTTTGTTTATAACTCAGAACTTGAGGTGCAGCGTTTGTATTAGGGGCTTTTTGATTCATAGGCTTTGGCAACAAGGCCCAATTAGGGGCAACTTCTTTATTTAAAGCTTTATTATATTAAGTAATATGCATTAAAATAAATTTATATTTATATCCATTTATTATTTAAATTCTTAAAATAATTGATATGCAAACGCGCTTTTCAAGCAGATAATCCGTTTGCCTAACGTAGTTTTGCAGCCTAATTGAAAAATATGCTAGATAGGATAGAAGACGCCATTGAAGCCATTAAAAGTGGACAGTTGGTGATAGTGGTGGATGATGAGGACCGTGAAAATGAAGGCGATTTTATAGTAGCGGCTAGGCATGCTACCCCAGAGGTTATCAACTTTATGAGTAAAGAGGGAAGGGGGTTAATCTGCGCGGCTTTGTCCGAGAAACGCTGTAAAGAATTGGAATTGGAGCCCATGGTAAGATCCAATACCTCCTTGCATGAAACGGCATTTACAGTTTCCGTTGATTTAATTGGTCAGGGAACATCAACGGGTATTTCTGCCCAGGACAGATCCAAAACCGTTTTGGCATTAATAGATCCGGCTACTAAAGCAACTGACCTGGGAAGGCCGGGACATATTTTTCCATTAATTGCCAAAACTGGAGGTGTATTGCGTAGGACTGGTCATACAGAAGCTACTATTGACCTAGCAAGACTGGCTGGATATGAACCCGCAGGTGTGTTGGTAGAAGTTATGAATGAAGATGGAACCATGGCTAGGTTACCGCAACTGTTAGAGATTGCAAAAAAATTCAGTCTTAGAATCATTTCAATCAAGGACTTGATTGATTATCGATTAAAATCAGATTCTTTAATTGAAGAGCTGGTAAGGGTAGAAATGCCCACCAAATACGGCGATTTTAAGTTAGTGGCTTTTAAAGAAAAGACAACAGGCGCAGAGCATTTGGCCTTGATAAAAGGTGCATGGGAATTGGACGAGCCAGTACTGGCAAGGGTTCATAGTAGTTGCTTTACAGGAGATATTTTAGGCAGTATGCGTTGCGATTGTGGCGAACAGTTACACAAAGCAATGAAAATGGTAGAGCAAGAAGGGAAGGGCATTATTCTTTATATGAATCAAGAGGGAAGAGGCATTGGTTTGATTAATAAATTAAAAGCCTATAAACTTCAGGAAGAAGGGATGGATACAGTTGAGGCCAATATTCATTTGGGTTTTGGTATGGATGAACGTGACTATGGCGTTGGTGCTCAAATATTGCGCAGCCTCAACGCAACCAAATTGAAATTGATGAGCAATAATCCCAGAAAGCGGGCAGGACTCAAGGGGTATGGAATTGAAATAGTAGAGACCGTTGCTATAGAAACGGTTCCCAATGTCCACAATGAAAAATACTTGCAAACCAAGCGCGATAAAATGGGGCACGAAATTTTAGGTCACTAATTATTTAGTGTTTGTAAGAACTGGGAGCAGCAAGTTTTTTTACTGCTGTTTTCAGTTCTTCAATTTCCTTTTGTTGGTTAATCAGGTAGAGGGTAAGTTCTTCTACTTTCTTTAATAGTAAACCATTCATTTTGCCCAAGTCCAAACCATCATTCATGACTTCAGAAGTGGTTGGCATATCAGGCAAATGTTTGTTGTCCTGAATGAATTGCTCCAGTTTCTTTAAAGACATTAATCGGTAGTCAATATCAAAAACATTGTCATACCAATCTTTGGAATCCTTTACAGCTACTTTTACTTTTTCAGTTAAGATACCCTGTTCAACAAATAATTTGTAACCATCATATTGGGTTTGAACATCACCTATTTTTATCCTTCCTTCGTAAGAGTCAATAGAGAAAAATTCCTTTTCTACGGCATCTGTTTGGGACTTAAAACTAATTTTAAAGGTCTGGGGTGTTTTTATAGTATTGTCTCCAGAAACCCTTGCGCCTATTGTCCAATAACTCACATTTTTAGGGTCTGTCACGTTCCCGTTTGAGAACATAATGCTAGGTTCATTTTGACCAGAAGAAGCCCATTCGTTGCTCAGTTTTAATAAAATGTTTTTATTGCGCACATTCCCTGCCCCTTTTTTAATTTCTAAAGAGGCTCCAGGTGTTTGGGTACCAATACCGGTAAATCCTGAGGAAGGGAAAACGTTTTCTCCGCCTGCGCTAACTGTTCCAGAAGGGGATTTTTTTGTATTGCTAGTATTGCGTGGGTAGGCTTGCGCAAACCCATTATAAATAAACAAGCAAAAAGCCATTGAGCTAAGGATGATTTTTTTCATGGATAGTCTGTTTTCATGGATTTACTGCGCTTGCAATAAATAGGGTTTGGACAAATGTAACTTTTAAACGCCCATTTGTCTAACCCACCAAACGTTCAAAACCCTCCAAAATTGTGCAATGAGTAAGGGCTAAAGTAAGAAAGCGGCCATTGCCGCTTTCTTAAAGATTCCTTATCGCTGCGGAGAATGTCCGTATTCTTGTTCTTCCCTTTCCTTTTCCTTCTCGTAGGCCCTGATGATGGCTTTTACCAAACGGTGACGCACTACGTCCTCTTCATTGAGCTCAATATGGGCAATTCCATCTACATTTTTTAGGATTCTAGTAGATTTTTCTAATCCACTGCGCATATTTCTGGGAAGGTCTACCTGAGTAGGGTCACCAGTAATAATGGCTTTTGCGTTGGCACCAATCCTGGTTAGGAACATTTTCAATTGAAGGTCATTGGTGTTTTGCGCCTCATCTAGAATAATAAAAGCATTGTCTAAGGTTCTGCCTCGCATGTAGGCAAGAGGGGCAATTTCAATGGTACGAGTACTCATATAATAGCCTAGCTTATCGGCTGGAATCATATCGTCCAATGCGTCATATAAGGGACGCAAATAAGGGTCAATCTTTTCCTTTAAATCGCCCGGCAAAAAACCCAAACTTTCACCTGCTTCTACTGCAGGTCTGGTTAGAATGATTTTTTTGACCAATTTATTTTTTAGCGCCCTAACAGCTAACGCAACTGCCGTATAGGTTTTTCCTGTACCAGCAGGTCCAATGGCAAAAACAATATCGTTTTTGTCTGCAGCCTGCACCATTTTTTTCTGATTTTGTGTTCTAGCCCTTACGGTTTTACCATTTGGACCAAAGACCAACACATCATTGGGGTTTCTGTCTACAAAATTGTCAATGGATTCTGTGTCATCACCTCCTAAAATTTGCTGAAAATAAATTTCACTCAAATGTCCATTCCTTTCTAGGTACTGGATAATCAAGTCAATTTTTTCTTTAGCGGAATCAATCTGCTCAGGCGCACCGCTCAATTTTAATTGGGTACCACGAGATAGGATTTTTAAGAGCGGGAATTTCTTTTTAAGAATATCAAGTTTTCCATTATTGACGCCAAAAAACTCAATGGGGTTAACGGTTTCTAGGTTGATGATTTTTTCAGTCAATCTGTTACGTTTTAGAGATTACGGGATATTGCTTATTTGGGTTAAGGCCTTTCTCAAATTTAATTGGATATACCCTAAACATCCTACTATTTCTTATACACAAGTGTGGATAGAAAATAAAGAACTTACCGTGTTAATCCCTAATAAAGGATTCTAATCAGTAAGTAGCAATTTGATAATACCATTGAAAAATTACAATGCTTTCAAAGCGGCAATAGTAGCAATTGGATCTGCTGATTTAAATACGGTACTACCGGCTACCAAAACATCGGCACCAGCTGCTAAAATTTCCTTGGCATTTTCTAAGGTAACACCACCATCAATTTCAATTAATGTAGAGAGGCCTCTTGATTGAATCATTGCCTTGAGGGTCCTGATTTTTTCTAATGTTTTTAATATAAAAGATTGTCCTCCAAATCCAGGGTTGACACTCATTAGACAAACAACATCAATATCTTGTAAAACATCATCTAGTAAAGATACTGGGGTAGAGGGATTTAAGGCAACACCTGCCTTCATTCCTAGTAATTTAATTTGTTGCAAATTCCTGTGTAAATGAGGGCAAGCTTCTTGGTGTACGGTTAAAATATCGGCACCAGCTTTTTTAAAAGCTTCTGCATAATTGCCTGGATTTTCAATCATTAAATGAACATCACAAACTTTAGAAGTGGCGGTTCTAATTTGTTCAATTACGGGAAGGCCAAAACTAATATTGGGCACAAATACGCCATCCATTACATCTAAGTGAAACCAATCGGCAACACTTTGGTTGAGCATACGGCTTTCAGCACCTAGTTCTAAAAAATTGGAAGCTAATAAGGAGGGAGCAATGATGGCCATAATTCTTTGTTTGGCGGCAAAATTAAGTATTTGCCCTTAGAGAACTAATTTTTCAAATGGCTAATAGCAGAACTGGCTTCTTTTAAATTGGGGTCTAGTGCCAGCGATCTCTCATATTGGGCAATGGCTTCTGCGTTTTGTTGTTGCGCTTCGGCTGTTTTTCCCAGCCAATAATATCCATCAGCATAATTATTTCTGATAGTTACCACTGTCTGAAAAACTTGATGAGCCTCCTGATATTGTTTGGCCTCAAAAAAGAGGAACCCTTTTTCCATATATGCTTCCAAATAGCCATAATTATTATTGATACAGGCATTGAATTGACTAATTGCAGCTTTTGTATTGCCTGTTCTAGCATGATATACGCCAAGGATAAAGTTGCAATGAGACTGATAGGTTCTGCCCAATCGCATTTCTGCAACCTGTGCTACTATTTTAAATACCCTACTATCCTTTGTTTCTGCAAACAGATTTCCTAGCGTTAGCAGTACATCTGGGGTTGGGTATATTTTAGATGCAATACCATAAGCGCCAATTGCAGCAAGGGTATCACCCGATCTTTCTTGTAGGCTTCCCAGTTTAAACCATAGCCCAAAATTCCCACTGTCTTTTTTTATTAAGGAGTCCATTTGTACCATGGCAAGTTGCAACTTACCCAGACTGTCCAGTGCGTCTACCAATTGTACCCTCAAACCTACACTGTCAGGGTGTTTGGCCACATTGTCCAAAAGCTGTTCTACTTGCAGGGAGACTTGTTTGTTTTTAAGGATGTCTGCTTTTTGTTCCTTGTTCTTGCAAGCAAAGAGAAAGCATGCACCAATGATTAACCATAGCATTTTCATACTACAAAAATACAAAGCCATGACAGTTGTAGCCATTTTTTTAATGGATTGGAAGCTTCATCTGCTTATTTTTGCCAGATATTAACAGATTATGAAAAGATATCTTTTGATTATTTCCGCCATTTGCGGACTATTTGGAACGGCCCTTGCACAAGAAAATGCCAAGCCCTTGGATTCCGTGTTATTTGCAGGTGAAAAGCATTTTAAAAATGTAAGGCAGTTAACATTTGGAGGAGATAATGCAGAAGCCTACTGGAGTTTTGATGGTAAATCCATCATCTTTCAGAAAACCAATCCCAAAGAGGGGATCAATTGTGATCAGATTTTTATTGGAAAATTGCCCACTAGCCCCAAAGAACCTTTTGCGCCAAAGATGGTAAGCAGCGGTAAGGGAAGAACCACATGCGCCTATTTTTTGCCGGACGGCAAACATATTGTTTATGCGTCAACCCATAACGGTGGAGAATCTTGTCCTCCCACACCGGATAGGGCTAAATATGGTAACAAATATATTTGGCCCCTGTATGATTCTTATGACATTTTTATGGCTACCCTAGATGGTAAAATTGTTAAACAATTAACCACTGCCAAAGGATATGATGCAGAAGGCACTTTGTCTCCTGATGGTAAAAAAATGATTTATTGTAGTGATAAAGATGGGGACCTAGAATTGTATGTGATGGATTTGAAAACTGGAATGGAAAAGCGCATTACCAATACCCTTGGATATGATGGTGGTGCTTGGTTTAGTCCAGACGGGAAAAAAATAGTTTGGAGGGCTAGTAGGCCCAAAACAGACGCGGAAATAAAAGAATACAAAGAATTGTTAGCAGAAGGAATGGTTGCGCCAACACATATGGAAGTATATGTAGCTAACGCCGATGGATCTGAAGCTAAACAGATTACTTTTCTAGAACAAGCCAACTGGGCCCCTAATTTTACGCCAGATAGCAAGCATATTATTTTTTGTAGCAACCATGAATATAAAAGAGGCTTTCCATTTAATATGTACCTAACAGATATCAATGGTAAGGGATTAGAGAAAATTAGCCGAGACAGAGGCTTTGATGCTTTTCCCATGTTCAGCCCTGATGGCAAGAAAATTATTTTTGCCAGCAATAGAAACAATGGCGGTACTAGAGATACCAATCTATTTGTAGCCGATTGGGTAGACTAACCAAAACATCCTATTTTTAAATAAATCAAACCATTACCATGTATACAGGACTTTTGCATTTACATAATCTTCTACGTTGGATCATTTTAATCTTACTAGTTGTAAACATTGTTCGTCATTTTACTGCAGCCAACAATCCTTTTACTGCTACCGATAAGAAATTAGGTTTATTTCTAATGATTGCTGCACATACCACGCTTTTATTGGGAATTTATCAATGGTTTGCTGGTTCTTGGGGTTTCCAAAACATCCAAAACTTGGGAATGGCTGTAGTGATGAAAGACAGCGTATATCGTTTTTGGGCGATAGAACATTTGACAGGAACCCTAATTGGCATTGTCTTGATTACCTTGGGTAAAGGAGTGGCAAAGAGAAATTTCCCTGACGCGGTTAAACACAAGCGCAGTGCCATTTTATATCTCTTGGCCTTGGTAATCATTTTAGCCGTAGTGCCTTGGCCTTTTAGAGCTGGCATTGCTCGTCCTTGGTTTCCAGGTATGTAATTAAAACAAACCGCCTCTTTTTCCAAGTTCAATCACGTCACAGTCTTTGATTGCTCTTCCGTCAATGGTAAAACGGATGATGGTCCTTTCTTTGTGCCAACCATGGTGCCCTGCAGCGCCTGGATTCATGTGCAGACAAAGTCTAGCTGGGTCATACATGACTTTTAAAATATGGGAATGCCCACTGATAAACAATTGGGGTTGGTATTCAGTTAATAATTTTTTGGCTTGTGGATTGTATTTGGGTGGATATCCGCCAATATGGAGCATTAAGACCGTTACATCCTCACATTTCCAAGCCAGCATTTCCGGGAACTCGCTTCTAATATCATAGCCGTCAATATTTCCCCAAACGCCCCGCAAGGGTTTCTGTTCTTTTATTTCATCTGCTAATTTGCTATTTCCAAAATCTCCGGCATGCCATACTTCATCACAGTCTTTGAAGTGTTTAAAAACTGCTGAGTCCAAAAAACCGTGGGTGTCTGAAATGAGTCCAATCCTAGTCATGAAAATTGATTCTTAAAATGAATATAGCAAGTATTAATTTTACACCCTAACGATTCTTATGCCACACTATCAAAGCTTGGGGCAAATACCCCCCAAAAGACATACCCAATTTCGCAAATCGGATGGCGGATTGTATTCAGAACAATTGTTTTCTACCGAAGGTTTTAGTAATGATTATTCGCTTTTATATCACCACCATGCACCTACTGAAATCATAGCAACGGATGAACCAATAGTTGTTAAACCCAAGATTGCAGAAGAGTTTATGCTGCAGCATAGGAGCTTTGAGGGTTTTAGTATTCCAGCTACGGAAGACTATTTGAATAGTAGAAAAACCATTCTAGTAAACAATGATTGTCATATCTCTTTAGCTGCACCACAAAAAAGTCTAACAAACTATTTTTTCAAAAATGCCGATGCAGACGAAATGATTTTTGTGCACGAAGGCAAGGGTTACTTGCATACACAATATGGTGAACTAGCGTTTGGCTATGGCGATTATCTGGTAATACCCCGTGGAACCATTTATCAGATTAGTTTTGAGGATCCGCATAATAGATTATTTATTGTAGAAAGTTTTAGCCCCATTAGATATCCCAAAAGATATACCAGCAATGCGGGACAATTGTTAGAACAGGCCCCATTTTGTGAACGTGATATTCGTACGCCCAAAAATTTAGTAACCAAGGATGAAGAAGGTGATTTCTTGATCAAGACCAAGAAAAAAGGGGTGCTCTATGGCTTGCATTATGGTCATCATCCATTTGATGTAGTAGGTTGGGATGGATGTTGTTATCCTTTTGCTTTTAGTATTCACAATTTTGAACCCATTACTGGTAGGGTGCACCAACCCCCTCCTGTTCACCAAACTTTTGAAGCGCACAATTTTGTGGTTTGCAGTTTTTGCCCAAGATTGTATGATTACCACCCAAACGCCATACCTGCTCCTTATAACCATAGTAATATTGATAGCGATGAATTGCTCTATTATGTAGACGGAGACTTCATGAGCCGCAAACACGTAACCCGTGGCATGATTACTTTACACCCTGCGGGTATTCCTCATGGACCACACCCCGGAGCCGTTGAAAAAAGTATAGGTAAAAAAGAGACCAAGGAGTTAGCTGTTATGGTAGATACTTTTCACCCTTTGCAATTAACAGAAATAGCACTAGAAATAGAAAACAAAGGGTATACCATGAGTTGGGCAGAATAGTTAGGGTCAGTTAATTTTCCAACAAGCAGTCTTTGTTGTATTTTCAGTGTCTAATGTAAATCTGATGAAGTCAATATGGTTTTTTCTATTGCTATGCATTTCAGTAGAAATTAAAGCGCAAGAATTTGGAGGCAACTCGCCTAACACCAAATGGATGCAAATTAATACGGATACTGTTAGGGTGATTTATCCTGTTGGAATGGAAAAAAGCGCAAAGCAGGTTGCGGCTTGGGTGCATGTTGTGCAAGCAAAAGACTTAAGTAGTTTGGGCGGTAAAACTAGAAAAGTTAGTCTGGTTTTTCAAAACCAAAATACTTTTTCAAATGCCTATGTAGCGCTGGCTCCCTGGCGGTCCGAATTTTACAATACTACTCCACAAGATCCTTTTCAATTGGGTGCTACCAATTGGAATAAAAATTTGGCCATTCACGAATATAGGCACGTACAGCAGTATGGTAATTTCAACAAAGGGTTTTCTCATTTTGCCTCAATTGTTCTTGGACAAGAAGGCTTAGCACTCGCCAATGCTGCAGCCATTCCTGATTGGTTTTTTGAAGGGGATGCAGTGTATAATGAAACCTTGTATTCCAATCAAGGTAGGGGAAGGTTGCCCCTGTTTCAGGCAGGATTTCAATCTTTACATTTGGCAAATAAGCAATATAATTATCAGCAGTTACGCAATGGCTCTCTTAGATTTTATACCCCTAATCATTATTCCTTGGGCTATCTATTAGTAGCTTATGGTATTAATGCTTACGGGAATGATTTCTGGAAAAAAGTAACAGCAGATGCCGCGGCTTACAAGCCTTTCTTCTATCCATTTCAAAACGCCATAAAAAAATATTCGGGTAAAAAATTTGAACAATTTTATCAAGACGCAATGGGCTTTTATCAATCCCAATGGAAGCAGCCAAAAGACAGTCTGGTGCAATGGGTGACAACCATTGAAAAAAATAATGTGACAGATTATTTATATCCTTATCCTACAGCAACAGGAGCTACACTGGTATTGAAGAAATCGTATAAAAAAATACCTGCATTTTATTTGATCCAGCCTGATGGAAAAGAGCAAAGAATTGCCACAAAGCAAATTGCCGTTGACAACCAGTATTCTTATAATAATGGGAGATTGGTGTATGCGGCATATCAGCCGGATGCTAGATGGGGTAATAGAGACTTCAATCAATTGGTATTGCTTGATATTGCTTCAGGTAATTCGGAAATCATTGCTGCAAAGTCCAGATATTTTTCGCCAGATATTGCTCATGACGGAAAAACACTGGCTGTTATTGATAACAAGACAACCGGAGAATCTGTACTAAGAACCTTGAATAGGGAGGGGGCTCAACTAGAACAGTTTGAACAAAAAGATTGGATATTGGCTTGCCCCAAATTTTCTAAGAATGACAACCACCTTTTTTTTACTGCAAGGAATTCCTTGGGGCAGATGGCGTTGTTCAAAATAGCCATTGGTTCTAATGGATCTCTTGAAACCTTATTGCCATTTTCTAATAGTTTAATTGGCTTTTTATTAGTGCAGGGAGATGCGCTAACGTTTACAAAAACAGTCAATGGAAAAGACGAGCTATGGACCATGAATGTGGCCGATAGTCTACACCAGCCATTTAAACTGGCTTCCCATCCCACTGGTGTATACCAAGGTTTTTTAAAAGGACAAAAGGTCCAAGCGTCTGTGTTTACTGCCAATGGCTATCGCTTGGGTTTGTTTAATCCCCAATGGTCATTAGGGAAAACTAATCAAGATGAGTTAAAAACAATGCAATTAGACCATTTGTATGATTCTGCCAATCATCTTGGTCTGTCTGAGTCCAGTAATGACAGTTTATTAGCAAGGACTTTTGCAACTAGACCGTACAAAAAATCCTTTCAGTTTTTAAATGTACACAGTTGGCGCCCCATGTATAGTGCTCCTGAATATAGTTTCTCTATTTATGGGCAAAATGTCTTGAATACCTTTCAGTCTCAACTGGCATATACTTATAATGAAAATGAGGGCAGTCACAAAATTGGATTTGAAGGCGTTTATGGAGGAACCTACCTACAACCCCTCATTGGTATGGGGCAGACTTGGTCAAGAACAGGATACCTAAATAAAGACACCGTATTGCATTGGAATGAAACTGAGGCACAAATTGGCTTAAGGCTTCCATTGAACCTAAGTGGGGGGAATGCCTATAGAACGTTGAGTGTTCAATCAAGTTTTAACCTAGAACAAGTTAGATGGACCGGGCTTGGGCAAAAGCTGCTCAAAGATCAGGATTATCAATCTTGGAATAGTCAGATTCGCTTTCAGTCTCAGATCCAAAAAAGCAAGCAACAGATTTATGCTCATTGGGCACAAAGCCTGTTGGTTGATTTTAAAACCAATATCAATGGACACCAGGCCCAACAATTATTAATGTCTGGTAGTTTTTACCTGCCAGGCTTGGCCAATAACCATAGCTTGGTGCTAAGTGCCGCTTATCAGGCTAGGGATACTATGCAGCAATACTTGTTCAGTAATAATTTCCCTTTTTCAAGAGGATATGAAGCCATTAACTTTCCCAGAATGTGGAAAATTGGCGCCAATTATCACTTACCCATTTGCTATCCCGAATGGGGATTTGGCCAGATGGTTTATGTTCAACGAATCAGGGCCAACCTATTTTTTGACCATACCATTGGCAAAAGCCTAAGAACGGGAAGGCAATTTCAATTCAATAGTATGGGTGGAGAAGTCTTTTTTGATACTAGGTGGTGGAATCAGCAGCCCATCAGTTTTGGAATTAGGTATTCCAGACTACTTTCTCAAGAATTTAGGTCAGTACCCCAACCCAATGTCTGGGAGTTGGTTCTTCCTGTAAGCTTGTTTTAGAAAAAATGTTTCCCCGAATTAGCCTTTTTGGTAAAATTTGGGGCGGCTAATTGCTAAAAAAAGGCCATATTTGCATCAGATTTGGGAAATCTGGAAGGTTTTTCCACATTTTTGAGATTTTTTTCCACTTAATTTTCTTATTTCCGCTGCAAACTAATATCTTTGCAGCCCCAAAAATTGTATGTCGAAACAACCACTGATTAAACAAGATGGAGTAATTCTGGAAGCCTTGAGCAATGCTATGTTCAGGGTGAAATTGGAAAATGGCCACGAAATATTGGCTACCATCTCCGGAAAAATGAGGATGCACTATATCCGAATTCTTCCTGGTGATAAAGTGGGGGTTGAGATGAGCCCTTATGATTTAAGTAGAGGAAGAATTATCTTCCGATACAAATAAGGCGGCAATCAGGGATAAAAAACATTCAGGTACCAATAAGCTAGCACTCAAACCTTAGGGAGGGGTTTTAGCAAAAGAAAAAACATTGTTATGAAAGTTAGAGCTTCTATCAAAAAGCGCAGTGTAGATTGTAAGATTGTGAAGCGTAAGGGCAAACTTTACGTAATTAACAAAAAGAACCCTCGTTACAAACAACGTCAGGGATAATAACTGGTACGCTCAATTGGTGTGCCTGAACAAAACAGTATAAAACTTAAAACTAGAATATGGCTCGTATTGCCGGTATTGACTTACCAAAGAATAAAAGAGGAGAAATTGGTCTGACCTATATTTTCGGGATCGGAAAATCTACTGCTCAGTATATTCTTACTAAAGCTGGTATTGACTTCAATAAGAAAGTGAATCAGTGGAACGATGAAGAACAAGGTGCAATTCGTAATATCATCAACACTGAATTTAAAGTGGAAGGTGCTTTACGTAGTGAAGTTTCTATGAGCATCAAACGCTTGTTGGATATTGCTTGCTACCGTGGTTTGCGTCACCGTAAAGGTTTGCCTGTTCGTGGTCAACGTACCAAGACTAACAGCCGTACCAGAAAAGGTAAGCGTAAGACAGTTGCTGGTAAGAAGAAAGCCGCTAAGAAATAATTGACCGTGAGTCTAACCTTGCAAAGGGTTAGACTCACGCATTTATAAATTCCGTTGCAGCTTGGATCTTCCTATTGGAAAGGAGAGTGTAACGGTTCCCGAATCAGTTCGGGATTTTACATTTTAAACGCGTCCCCCTAAAAAGGGATACACCTCAAAAAAAAACCATGGCCAAACCGCAAAAAGCGCAGAACAGCGCAAAAACCGCTGCCAAGAAAAGGGTAGTAAAGGTTGACGCAGCAGGAGAAGTTAGAATCTCTGCTACATTTAACAACATCATCATCAGTTTTACCAATAAATCTGGTCAAGTTATTTCTTGGAGCAGTGCTGGTAAAATGGGCTTTAGAGGTTCTAAAAAGAACACTCCTTATGCAGCCCAGATGGCAGCAGCTGATGCAGCAAAAGTTGCTTCTGATGCTGGTCTAAAGCGTGTAGACGTATTTGTGAAAGGTCCTGGTGCCGGTCGCGAAAGCTCTATCCGTTCTATTTCTCAGTCAGGAATTGAGGTTACTTCCATCAAAGACGTAACTCCGCTACCACACAATGGTTGTCGTCCTCCTAAACAACGTAGGGTATAATGATTAGGCGTTCAAGCGTCAATCAATCATCATAACAGGGCCCGGTATCTATTTTAGATTTTTACGATACTAGGTCGTCATTAAAAAATCGCAAACAAAAACAAATGGCACGTTACACAGGTCCTAAGACCAAAATTTCCAGAATCTTTGGCGAACCCATTTTGGGTAATGCCAAGTGGTTGGGTAAGAACAGCAACCCTCCCGGTCAGCACGGTGCTGCCCGTAAGCGTAAAACCTTGGGTGAATACGCTTTACAATTACGTGAAAAGCAAAAAGCCAAATACACTTACGGTGTATTGGAGCGCCAGTTCCGTAAAACCTTTGAAGAAGCGCAGCGTCTAAAAGGAGTTACCGGTGAAAATTTGATCAAATTATTGGAATCTCGTTTGGATAACACCGTTTTCCGTATGGGTCTCACTGCTAGTCGTCCTGAAGCTCGTCAGTTGGTAAACCACAAGCACATTACCGTTAACGGTGAAGTGATGAATGTACCTTCTTACACTTGCAAACCAGGTGATATCATTGCTTACAAACCCAAGAGTGCTGATAACTCTGCAGTAGTAAGCAAGAGCCGTGGCAAGAATCCTAAGTTTGGCTGGATTGACTGGAATGAAAATGAAAAGAAAGGTACTTTCATTACCATGCCAGATCGTGAGAGCGTTCCTGAGAATATCAAGGAGCAACTGATTGTAGAATTGTACTCTAAATAATAAAAGGACCTGGATGGAAAGATCCGGGGTCCTTTTTTCAAACATATTCCTTCTTTCTCTTGTGGGAAGAAGATTCATCAGTAAAAAACAAGTTCTAATATGGCCATATTAAGCTTCCAGAAGCCAGACAAAATCGTTTTACAAAAAGCAACAGATTTTGAAGGACAGTTTGAATTCCGTCCATTGGAACCAGGTTTCGGCCTGACCATCGGTAACGCCCTGCGCAGGGTATTGCTGAGTTCTTTGGAAGGTTTTGCCATTGTTGGTATCAAGATCGAAGGCGTTGACCACGAGTTTGCAACCATCAAGGGAATCACAGAAGACGTTACCGAAGTGATCCTAAATTTGAAACAAGTTCGTTTCAAGAAAACTGTTGATCATGAAGTAGCTAATGAGAAAATCACGTTGTCTATCAAAGGCCGCACTGAATTCAATGCAGGCATGATTGGTGAAGGTTCTCAGAGCTTTCAGGTAATGAATCCTGAACTGGTTATTTGCACCATGGATAACACTTCTAAATTGGATATTGAATTAACCATTGCTAAAGGCCGTGGCTATATTCCAGCTGAAGAGAACAAAGTAAAGGATTCCGTTTTTGGATACATTGCTATTGACTCTATTCACACACCTATCAAGAACGTGAAATACGCAATTGAGAACTATCGTGTGGAACAAAGAACAGACTACGAGAAATTAATCTTAGACGTGGCTACCGATGGAACCATTCATCCTGAAGACGCGGTTAAACAAGCTTCTCGTATTTTGATTCAGCATTTGATGATCATCACTGATGAGAACATCACTTTTGACAACAAAGAAGACAAAAAAGAAGATGTTGTTGACGAACACGTATTGCAATTACGCAAAGTGTTGAAGACTCCATTAGAAGACTTGGATCTTTCTGTACGTGCCTTCAATTGCTTGAAAGCTGCTAAAATTAACAGCTTGAGCGAGTTGGTACAATACGAACAAGAAGACCTTATGAAGTTTAGAAACTTTGGTCAGAAATCACTTTCTGAAATTGAGCAAGTGTTAACTGAAAGAGGTTTGAGCTTTGGTATGGACTTGAACAAACTAGGATTGGATAACTTGGATAACTAAGCTTGGCTTGTTTTCTAGTTAAACTTCCCATTCATCACATCTTATATTCCTGACACGGTATAAGATATAAAAACAAATGTCATGCGTCACGGAGACAAAATCAACAACCTCGGCCGTAAAAAGGCACATAGGGTTGCACTATTACAGAATCTGGCTAGCCAGTTGATCACACACAAGCGTATTGTTACTACTTTGGCTAAAGCTAAAGCATTGCGTACCTACGTTGAACCATTGATCACTAAAACAAAGAAAAACGAAAGCGCTGCTCAAATCAGCCACAACCACCGTTTGGTGTTTGCAGAATTGCAAGACAAAACTGCTGTGAAAGAATTGTTCACAGTAATTGGTCCAAAAATTGCTGCTCGTCCAGGTGGATACACTAGAATCTTGAAATTAGGCATCCGTCCAGGTGACAATGCTGAAAAAGCAATGATTGAACTTGTAGACTTCAATGAAATTTACGGTAACGGCGTTGAAAAAGCAGCTGAACCTGCCAAGAAAACACGTAGAGCCGGTGGAGCCAAGAAGAAAGCTGAAGCAGCAGAAGTTGCTCCAGTAGCAGATGAAACTCCAGCAGTTGAAGAAACTCCAGCAGTTGAAGATAAAGCCGCTGAGTAAATTCATGAAACTAACAAAACATATAGGCAAGACTTTTTTAGTCTTGCCTTTTTTTATGACCAATGTGTAAAAGATTATCCCTGAATTAGGGCCAATTGTATTTTTTTTGCAAAACAAATTTGAATTGAACCATGCCTCAGACCAAGCAACCCGCCATTTTAGTTTTAGCAGACGGACACTCGTTTCACGGATCGGCTTTTGGTAAAACAGGAATCGCCACAGGCGAAATCTGTTTCAATACCGGAATGACCGGGTACCAAGAAGTTTTTACTGACCCTAGCTATACAGGCCAGGTGTTAATTATGAATAACGTGCATATTGGAAACTATGGCGTAAAAGAGGTAGATGTAGAGAGTAGCTCAGTGAAAATACATGGTTTGATAGCGCGTAATTTAGAAGAATTATATAGCCGTTTCCAAGCCAATGGTAATTTGAATGATTACTTAAAAGACAACAATATTGTTGCCATTGATGACATAGATACACGCGCTTTGGTGGCTCATATTCGCACAAAAGGTGCCATGAACTGTATTATCTCTTCTTCAGAACTTGATGTAGCAGTTTTGAAAGCCCAATTGGATGCAGTGCCTGATATGGACGGTCTTGAATTAGCAAGCACGGTGAGTACCAAAGAAGAATATGAGCTAGGCGATATAAACGCAGCCATTAAAGTTGCGGTATTAGATTTTGGGGTTAAAAAACACATTCTAGAATGCTTGGTAGAAAGAGGAGCGCATGTAAGGGTGCATCCTGCTAAAACGCCTTTGAGTAGATTAAAAGAATTCCAGCCAAATGGATACTTTCTCTCAAATGGCCCTGGTGATCCCGCTGCCATGCCTTATGCAGTTGCTACCGTAAAAGATATATTGCAAGAAAATAAACCTGTATTTGGCATCTGTTTAGGGCATCAGTTATTAGCCAGAGCCAATGATATTCCAACTTTTAAAATGCACCATGGTCATAGAGGGTTGAACCACCCGGTGAAAAATATCATTACGGGTCAGTGTGAAATCACCACCCAAAATCATGGCTTTGGGGTTGACCCAGAAGCAGTGCGCAATCACAATAATGTAGAGATTACGCATTTGAATTTGAACGATGAATCCATTGAGGGAATTCGTTTAAAAGATCGTCAGGCCTTTAGTGTGCAATACCATCCAGAAAGTACTCCTGGTCCACACGATAGCCGTTACTTATTTGACAATTTCATGGATATGATGCGTCATCAAAACAATTAAGAGGCCTTTCTTATACGATTGAAAATGAGGCATTTATATTTACTAAAAAGGCAAACAAGTATTGGTTTTATAACTTTGTACAAGATTAATGATAAGTATTGAACATACTGTTTTGGATAATCAGTGATAAATCCGATTTTCGTTCTATAGTCACTGACCTCTATGGGTCAAAAAATTAAAATCAAAAAAAAGCAACATGAAAAATCTGTTCTTGTTATTGGTGGCATTTATGGCTTTTGCCTTAAACGCTTCTGCACAAAAAAAAGCTGATATCCGTTTGAATGGATACGCTGTTGGCGCATTCAGCGATAAAGTAGATTCTTATTATTCCTCTACTGAATTTTTCAAAGGAACCATCAATGGTGGCTTCCAGTGGGGAGCCGGTATTGAAATCAAACCTCAAAAAATGGTGGGTATTGAGTTTTTATATAATCGATTGGATACCAAATCCTCAATGGTATATTTTAGTGGGGGGGAAAAATCAGGCACATTTAATACCGGAATCAACAATTTCATGCTGGGTGTCAACCATTATTTTGTTTCAAATGACAAAGTAGAAGGTTTTGGTGGATTGTTGGTAGGCGTTACTGGATTCAAAATTGGTTCGGCTACTGCCACTAAATTTGGGTATGGGTTTCGTCTTGGTGGTAATATTTGGGCTACTCCTAAAGTAGGTCTTAAATTACAAGCCCAATTAATGTCTGCTAGTCAGGCGGTGGGTGGAGGATTCTACCTAGGCACTGGTGGTGCTGGTGCTGGCGTTTCTTCTTATTCTTCTTTCTACCAATTTGGATTGGGCGGCGGTTTGGTATTCAAACTGGGTCAATAATCTTTTTAGATAGTTGGGCCTGTTTTGTCCTTTGGGATAAAACAGGCTTTTTTATTCCCCTGATTCAAGGTTTTCCTCAAGAATAGATACTTTTACAACCAGAGTTTAGCCAATGCAAGATCTCCTTAAAAAATACCTAGTTCTATTTTTTCTGTTCATCCAATTAAATCTTTTATTGGGGCAAGCAGATAGTACTGTTGGGCTAAATCCTGTTCCACAAAAAGACCTGATAGATTACTTAAGACAGTATACTAAGCATAGTGGCAAAGCGCCAGACACAAACTTGCAAGTTGGTAAATTGTATAAGACTTATCTGCCGGTTGTTGGTTATGGACCAGCTGTTGGGTTTGTATTTGGTGGTGGGATTAGTTTTAGCACGCTTTTAGGACAAGCCAGCAATACCCATATTTCCTCCGCATTATTAAATGCTAGCGTTACTACTAAAGAACAATTTTATATGAACCTGAGAACCAATCTCTACTTGCCCAATGATACATGGATTATGCAAGGAGATTTTAGGATCATGTTGTATGCACAACCCACGTATGGTTTAGGGATTCAAAAAAACGAATCAGATTCTGGTCAAAATATGCGCTTCAATTATTTTAGGTTTTATGAAAAAATCTATAGAAATGTAGCCAAATATTTTTATGTAGGAATGGGGATTCAATTAGATAAGCATTTTCAAATCAGCGACGAGCAATTAGATCTTGACTTGCCTGGCCAAAGAGTAACGGACCACTATGCTTATTCAACAACCAAAGGCTTTGGTCCTGCAAAATATACCACCTTGGGTTTTTCGGTAGATTTTCTCTATGATAGTAGGGACAATTCTATTAATAGTTACAAAGGCGCTTATGCTCAATTATCCTATAGGCAGAACCTAAGCTTTTTAGGGAGCAGTCAAAATAGTAGTTCTTTGTTTTATGATTTGAGAAAGTACATTGTTCTAGGCAATCGCTCAGCAGACAAATCCATTTTAGCCTTCTGGACCTGGGGGCAGTTTAATACCAGTGGTAATATTCCTTATTTAGCGCTCCCCTCAATTGGTTGGGATACGTACAATAGGTCAGGAAGGGGTTATGTACAGGGCAGATTAAGGGGGACTAATATGCTGTATATGGAATCAGAATATAGGTTTCCACTGACTGCAAACGGATTTCTTGGAGCCGTGGTTTTTATAAACGGAACTACTGCCTCTAGTAATATGCAATCCCAGCCCTTATTCAATAGCACCGCCGTTGGCTATGGGGCAGGATTAAGGGTTAAAATGGACAAACGCTCTAGAACCAGCATTGGGGTAGACCTAGGAATGGAAAACGGAAATACCCGAAGAATTTATTTTAACTTGCAAGAGTGCTTTTAGCCAATTCATTAAACCATCCATATGAAAAATACTATTGTTTTGCTGTTGATGGCCATATTTGTCATTTCTTGTGGAACCGTTGCTAGGATAGAAAAATCTTGGAGGGACCCGGATACCCAAGTAAATATGGAACAATTAAATAAAATTTTAGTGGTTGCGCATTTACGCAATGAAGCAGATAGACGATCTACAGAAGATAGAATGGCGGGTTATTTAAACGGAAAGGGAGTGGTTTCATATACTTTTTTGACTAAAAGTGAAAACGAAGAAAATAAAGAGAAGGTTCGCGCTAAATTAAAAGAAGATGGATTTGACGCTGTGGTGGTGATGCGATTATTAGACGTAGACAAAGATGTGCAATACGTTCCGGGTACCATTAGCACTTATCCTACCTATTATCGGGGTTTTTATGGATACTATTACAATAGTTTTAACCGCTTTTATGACCCTGGTTATTATCAAACAACTAAAACTTATTTGGTAGAAACCAATATCTATTCTCTCAAACAAGACAAGTTGATTTTTAGTGCAGTAACTTCTACTGCTAACCCTGAGAACTTAGATAAGCTAACAAATGCTGTTACAAAATCGGTGTATCAAAAAATTAAATCTGAAGGTTTTATTACTGGCTTGAAATAAGCATTCTTAAGACAAGTTTTTAGAGACATGGACATTGAACTATTGATACCCATAGCGTTTAAGCAAAAAGGATTTTCCACTGAGGAAAATAGTATTGTATTAGCTGGAGATATTGGCGGAACCAAAGCCAATATGGCACTTTGTAGATTTTATGCCGGTGGAATGGAATTGATCAAAGAGAAAAAGTATGTGAGCAAGGATCACGTAAACTTTGGAAATATTATTGCTGATTTTATAGCAGGTGAACAAGTGCCACAAAAACTATGCTTATCAGTAGCAGGTCCGGTCATTGATGGGAAAGTAAAATTCACCAACCTGAGTTGGGAAATTGATAAAAATCAAATTAGTGAAATGTTGGGCGGATGCCCTGTAGCTATCTTAAATGATTTGGAAGCAACTGCCTATGGTTTGGCAGCACTTAAGCCTTCTGAATTACACGTGTTGCACAAGGGCACCAATATTACCCCAGGGAATATTGGTATTCTAGCCGCTGGAACAGGTTTGGGAGAAGCAGGTTTGTTTTTTGATGGTAAAGCGTATCATCCTTTTGCAACAGAAGGTGGGCACGCCGATTTTGCGCCAAGAACCAAACAAGATATAGCCTTACTTCATTTTTTACAAACAAGGCATGATCACGTTAGCTGGGAAAGGTTATTAAGTGGTCAAGGTATTGTTACCATTTGGGAATTCTTGACTCAAGTAGAACAAAAGTCCTGTGCTCAATCCATCTTGGATCAAATGACAACCATGGATCCAGCCGCTGTAATAAGCAATGCGGCAAAGGATGGCTCTTGTCCTGTTTGCGTAGAAGCCATTGCCTTATTCAATAGATTTCTTGCTATTGAAGCGGTAAACTTAATTTTGAAACTTAAAGCAACTGGTGGATTGTATTTGGCTGGTGGGATTGCTCCCAAATTATTAGCGCTGTTAGATCCAGCGGTTTGGAATCAGGTTTTTGAAACCAGCGGAAGAATGCGTCATCTATTAGCAGCAGTATCTGTTTATGTAATGATGAATGAAAAAGCACCCCTGTTGGGTTCCATCTATTATGCAGGTTTGAATTTGTAAATGAATATAACTTATGAAAATAGCCATCATCAACGGACCTAATTTGAATTTACTTGGAACACGCGAACCAGGTACTTATGGTTCTCAAAGTTTTGAACAATACTTTGCAGAATTACACAAGCATTTTCCAGAAATAGTGTTCAGCTATTTTCAAAGCAATATTGAAGGAGAATTGGTGAGTGAATTGCAAAGGGTTGGTTTTGATTATGATGGTATTGTATTAAATCCAGCAGCGTATACGCATACTTCCGTAGCCATTGGAGACGCTATTGCGGCCATTAAAACAGCGGTAATAGAAGTGCATATTAGCAATGTGCACGCGAGAGAAGATTTTAGAAAATTGTCACATGTGTCAGGCAAGTCGGTTGGTTGTATTACCGGTTTGGGTTTAAAGGGCTATGCATTAGCTGTTCAATGGCTCATAGACAATCACGCAACAAAACATGCATAAAAACTTTCCAAATCTTGGTAGGCAATTGGTCCTAATGGTATTGGGTATTGCCCTTCTAAAATTAGTTGTGGCTGCGCTACTAGAACTAGGAAATGATGAAGTCTATTATTGGACTTATGCCATTGCCCCAGATTGGAATCATTTTGATCACCCTCCCATGGTTGGTTGGATGATACAATTGACCACCATCAACCTGCATTGGGTATCTGAGCAATCATTGAGACTAGGTCCCATTCTTGGATCCATACTTGGCAGTTTCTTAGTGTATAAAACCATGGAAATAGTGGCTTCTCAAAAAGCCGCATTTTATACTGCCTTACTCTATCAGTGTTCCTTGTACACAGGCGTAATTGCGGGTCTATTTGTTCTTCCTGATGCGCCCCAAATGCCTTTTTGGACAGGCGCTTTGTATGTCATGGCCAAATTACTGTTTCAAAAAGGGGAGGATGACAAAACCCTTAATTGGGTCATCTTGGGCTGCTTAATAGGTCTAGCAGTTCTTTGTAAAGTTCACGGACTTTATTTATGGGTTGGTTTTGGACTGTCTATTATTTTATTAAAACCAAGATGGTTGTTAAAAGGGCAATTGTATATGGCTGTAGTCATTACTTTAGCCTGCCTGTGGCCCATTTTGTTCTGGAATATTCAATACAATTTCATTACTTACCAATTTCATGCAGAAAGGGTTACCCATACATCTTTGCAATGGGATTCCCTTTTACAAGAGTTGCTGGGAGAAATGGGCTACCAAAATCCTATCGTTTTTTTATTAATAGTGGTAGCCTTAATTTCTTTTTTTAAACGGAAGGTCAAATTTGATAAAAAAGAGGTCTCAGTTTGGTTGTTTTGTATGAGTATTCCTATGATAGTATTGTTCTGGGGAATAGCACTATTTAATCCAACCTTGCCACATTGGACTGGGCCGGCCTATATACCGCTTTATTTTTTTGCTGGTATTTTTATTGCCAATAACGGACTAAAAGTTAAAAGAAAACTTTTCATCGCAAGCGCCACATTGCTAATAGTGGTTCTCCTGTTAGGCGTTTCCGTGATACGTTTTTCACCCATCAATTTTGGTAGTCAAGAAAAAGCTAATTACGGAGAATATTGCCCAACACTTGACTTGACGGGATGGGCTGATGTAAGTAAAGCGTTTGCACAATTAGTGCAGAATGATCAGGCGTCTGCAATTATGAAACCCAATAGTCCCTTATTAATTTCAAAATGGTTTCCTGGAGGTCATTTAGAATTTTATTCTGCAAGGAAATATGGGATGAATCTTATTGGGGTAGGGGCCTTAACTGACTTACACAAATTTGCATGGCTCAATCATCAAAGACCTGCTTTAAAAATAGGGGATGACGCTTATTGCATTGTTCCATCTAACCTGCCATTTGATGTAGTGGCTGCCTATGGACAATATTTTACAAGTATTGAAAAACCCATAGTCATCAATCAGGTAAGAAATAATGGAATTGTTAGGTACTTCTGGGTCTATCGATTAAAGCAATGCAAAATAGTGCCCGCTGATCCATTGCCAATTGCAAGAAACTAAATTTATTGTTGTTTAGAAGGAATGCTATCAGTTGGGGCTTTGAATTGAATCAGGTCTTGTTTGTTCCCAAATAACTTGTCAAAATCTCTTCTATAAGAAATACTAACCCCTTGTCTATTTCTCCTTCCAAATGTAGAACCACTAATGTCTAAGCTATTCTTTGTAAATACAATGGCGCGGAGTTTTTTGTCCTTGGTCAGGATGAACTCAATATTAAAATCGGGCAACCATTGAAAGTTTCCATTTTGAATAGAGGAGGAATTGGTCAAATTAAAATCCAAATCACTGCCAAGTGTAACCACAATATTGTTATTGGCAAAAGCATAGCCCAATTTCATATTTACTCTGGTTCTGTCAAGACTATTGCTATTTGCTGTTCCCCCACTACTTACGTCTAATAAGGAATTACTACTATAGACAGAAGCGCCAACGTCAAAGCGTAAACTCTTGTCTCCCGTTATTTTATAAAGAATATTAGAGACCGCTTTATTGATTTCCTTGGTTAGAATTTGTGAAATGGTGTTCACACCTAAAGAATAGGGGTTGGTAGCGGTGCTATTGTTATTGCCAGTGGGTGCAAAAGAGCCCAACACAATTAAGAAGGAAACTTGTTTTAGAATTTCGTTATCATCTTTTTCTATTCTACTTAAAAAAGCGGCAAATTCATTGTCTGTTTTAACAGGACTTCCTTGGGGGAATTCTAATTTAAATTTGATGGTAGGTAGACTTAGTTTATCCCTTAATTGTGCAATAACATAAACGTCGCCGCGGTAGGCTTTAACTGCTCCGCTAAAATTATTGCTACCCACCAAGTCGCTCATACTTACTCGCTCAGCGGTATATTGTGCATCTATATGAAGGTCTGCTTTATAAGGGTCCCCATTCCATTCAATATAGTTGCCTACATCATTTAATAAAATAAAGGGTTTACGAATAAAGGATTGGAAATTAAAGTCATAACTACCCCTGTCAATATTGTAACGCCCTCTAATGGTTAATGGATCAACAGTGCCCGCATGGATCCTTAGTCTGCCATTTCCTACTGCTTTGATCACATCACCAGCAAGGTCATCTAGAATCACATCAATGGCTACTTTATTATTGGCTGTTAGGTCTAAATCAACCGCTAGATTAAAATTGCTATTTGACTTTACGGCTTCCATTTCCTTACCGTATTGTTTAAATACTATAAAATCGGCTTGGCCACTTTCTCTACTGGTACTATTGGGGAGTATAATATGAGAGCTATCGTTTGCTTCAGCTACAATAGTCATTTTGGCATTGTATTCAGGCCCTTTAAAACTCATTTGCGCTTTGCCAACGGCTTTTCCATAAAACTGTTGGTTGTCTTTGAATTTGGTATCTATTAATAGTAATTTATTGGTACTCAAATCAAAGTCAAATACCATGTTTTTGAACCCCCTCTCAAAAAGTTTCCCTTTAATGGCCCCTTTGTTATTGTATTTGTCTCTGATAGCAAGGTCTCCAAAATTGATTCCATCTTCTTCAAATTTAATTTCGGCAGAATCAATCCAATATTGCACTTGTGTATAATTGACCTTCATACTTGCTTTGCGCAATTGAATCCTACCCAATAAGTCAGGAGCATTGGGGTCTCCACTGATAGATAAATTGCCCTTTGCCCTTCCGGTAATATCACTAAATAAGTCTCCTATAAAACGGTGTAAAATACTAATCTTACTATCTTCTAATTGGATATCTGTAAGCAGGGGTTTGCCAATACTATCCATTAAGTTATAGTTACCTTTTGCAGTCAGGCGATAAGTATCATTGGGTGATTGAAGGGTAAAAGGAATCATACCCGTTTTACTATCATAGGCAGCAGTTATTTTTACAAGCCCAATACTGTCTTCGTCTAATCTAAATTGTTCTGTATTTAATTGGGCGTCTGCATGAAACTGGCCAAAGAAATCACTCAGTACAATATTCCCACTACTAATACCTTCTATGCGTGGATTCTTAAAAAACACATGCGTGATATCACCTAGGAAAACATTTTTTAAGTTAACAATTAAGTTATTGGTATTGCCCCCATCTTCTTCCTCGGTTTCTACTTTAATCTCTTGAAAGCCCTGGGTTAGTAATACATTCTTAGCGTCTACATGATTGTTGCGAATAACCAATTCGCCATTCTTTTCAATATTCCATTTCTTTTCATTTAACACAAAGCTAGACTTACGAAATTGCAAGCGGAACCCGTTTTGAAAAGTGTAAACGTCTGTAAAGATTTCAGCATCGTTTAACGTATTGTCTGCACTGGTCTTAATGGAAACAATGGAATGGTCATTCATGGCCGTCAGTTCCAGATGGGAATTTGGAAAACGAATGCTGTCACTAATATGTATGCTACCTACGTCTAAGCCCAATTTCAGGGTGTCCATATTTCCCCTGCCTTGTAATAAGGCTCCAGTAACAATATAGTTTTTGTATTTACCGTAGGGTAGGTTGGCGGTGATTCCTAGATTATTTTTTCTTGTATCAATAGATCCTTGAACGGATGCATCATTAAAACCGCTGAGGTTTTTATTTAAGAGTTTTAAATAAGGTTCAAAATAAATGGTATTAGCAGATACTTCAAAAACCTGATTCTTGGGTACGTTTTTGGGTGGTTTAATATAAGCAGGGTAATAGTGATTTAAAAATGATTGGATACTGGCAGGCAGTTCCATAATACTAAATTTTCCTACAATGCTGGCATTGAAATCATTATTTGTTAGCGACAATGATTTGATGCTGTCTATATAGGTTGAGCTAAGTTTAAGTGAGTCAAAACTAATCTCAGTTCTTTCTCCTTTAATAGTAGCATTCAAGAATTTAGCTGATCCAAGAAAGTTGTCAATATTGGTTCCAGTAAAATTGGCATCTAGTAAACCGGTAATTTTTATAACTTCTGGATAGAGATTTAGTGCCTTCAAATTTGAATGCACCAAGTCGCCTACCATATTGTAACTGGGTTGCGTTTTGTTTAAATCAATTTCAATGTCACTAGTAAAATCAAGATTGGGGTCATCTATCTTTACCTCTCCACTAAAGTATTTTTTCTGAAAAGTCCCCTTGGTAATAATATTGCTATAAGCATAATCATTAAATTCAATTCTATTGATTTTCCCATCAAGGCTTGTTCTCAAGCGATTGATATTAAATCCAGTTCCATCAATCTTACCCTTAAAATCTACCAAGCCCAATTTGGCATAGTCTAAAAATTTGCCAATCTGAAAACGGTTGGTTTCAATATCACCCGTATAAATGGGTTCCCCCTTTTTAGGAAACTTCATGCCAATATTGGATTTTACTGATCCCAGTGCGGAACTCAATAATCCATCTGTGACAAAATCATTGATGGTGCCCTTAAAATTGCCTCGGTAAATAATTTTTCCAAGTGCGGCTAAATTAGGAACAGCAATATCCCTTAAGGAGGGAATAATTCCTAAATCAAAATAGTTGGTTTGAATAGTGCCATTGCTGAAAATGATATTAGTGGTATTAATATTAGGCAAACCTTTCATGGATAATTCACCCACTAATGTACTTCCCGTACCACCTCTTGCAGACAAATTCTTGACTTGAAAATCAGTGACGGTGCCATTGAAGTTGCCACTTAAGTCTACCATTTTGTGAAGATCACTCAATTCAGGTGCAAAATATGCCACGTCATCACTATGAACTTTGGCCTCTTTAAAATTGGCCACCATGGTTACATCTGTTACATATTCTCCAAAGTCATGATTGAAGTCTCTATACTTCATGGCATAGTAAGAACCCAATTTGCTCTTATTAGTTTGCAAATTCAAGTTGCTTAGTTCCATGATTTGTGGGGTAAATCTAAATAGAGCTTGTAGTTTTTTTAATTCAAAGCCACTACGGTCTTTTACCGATAGGTCAATATTAGCACGCATGGTGTCTTTTACAAAATGGAAACCATTAATATTGCCATTTAACCTGCTTAGTCTAATATGTTCTGGGTCAAACAATGCAATGGGGGAGCCTTGATTGGCTTCAATTAGTACCTGTCCATCTTTAATTTTGATTCGCTGAACATGTACGGCAATATCGCCTGCATTAAAATACATGACAGTATCCTTGAAATTGGGGTCATATTTTTTTCTCAAAGAATCAGGCCTGAGCCCGTCCATTTCAAGTAATTTGAAATAGGGTTTTTCTAAGGCTATTTCATTTATCTGAAAAACTGCTTTGCTAAAATCCATGCGCTCCACGTCTACCAATACGCTGCCTAATTTAAACTCCATTTTTTCTCCAATCCAACGGTCATCTTGGATAAAATGAATATTTTTTAAATCCAATTTTTTTAAGTCTAGGTCTAATTTGGAAGGAGATTTCTTTTTGGGACTAGGGCTAGCAAAAAAGTTGGCTAGAAACTGATAGTTCCAAACGGAATCTTTTCTGTTTAGTTTAATTACGGCATCCTCTAGGCCAATATACTTAAGTACAATTTGGTCTTTGAAAAAAAACCAATCTGTAATTCTAACTTTTACATGACCAGCATAAAGCAAACTGTCTTTTTGTTTATCTCTAATCAGTATCCCATCTAAATTCATCTTATTGAATAGGGAAAAGCTAACATGGTCAATCTTGATTTCAGTGCCAATCTGTTTGGATAATCGCGCAGTTACCTCTGCCACTAATTTATTCTGCACCCATTCAGTTTGAATGGCTACAAAAACTAGTAGCAATAGGGCTAATAAGCTCAGTATGGTTCTTCTTGATATGTTGAGGGCTCGCTTCAGAAGCTGGTTGGTTTGGGGGTAAAAATAATCAATACCTACTCTTACACAAATTCAGTACCAAACTTTAGTAATGGATAGGCAATGCGCTTAATTGCACTAAAGTTTTATCATTAACTCTTTGTATTACAGAAATTACTTGATGCAATCTTTAAAAATGCTTCCTCAGTCATTTTTTTAAAAGCCAGCTACTGCATCATCTCCGCGAAGATCTGCAGCTGTTTCCTTTTTGCCGTCAGATAAAATCTTGATGGCTTCCGTTCTGCCAATCCCAGTTCTGTCTACCAATTTATAGCCCATGGCCAATAATTGTTTTTGGGTGTTGGCGTTAAAGTCTTTTTCAATCATCACCACATCAGGCTGCCATTGGTGGTGGAATTTTGGTTTATTAATGGCGTCAGAAGCACTCATATTAAAGTCAATCATATTTACCAGCCCTTGGTAAATAGAAGTAGGAATGGTGGTGCCACCAGGCGTACCAATAACTATATAGGGTTTCTTATTTTTTAACACAAGGGTAGGGGTCATGGAACTCAACATTCTTTTGCCGGGGGCGATGGCATTAGCCTCTCCTCCAATGGCGCCATACATATTGGGTACGCCAGGTTTTACACTAAAATCATCCATTTCATTGTTTAGTAAAAAACCGGCACCTGCTACCACTGTTTTGCTACCGTATGTATCATTTAAAGTAGTAGTTACGCTCACCATATTTCCTGCCGCATCCATGATACTGATATGGGTGGTTTCTTCACTCTCGTGAATGCTGCCGGCGGTAATGGCAGTACTTACACCTGCTTTGTCTGGATGATAGTCACTCATCCTTTTGGCCAAATAAGCATCGCTGGTCAGGGTTTTGATGGGGACCTTATAAAAATCAGGGTCTCCCATATGCTCGGCTCTATCGGCGTAAGCCCTACGTTCGGCCTCAATCATTAACTGTACCGATTTAACCGATTGAAATTTGTACTCGCTGACTGGATACTTTTCAATCATTTTCATCATTTGATTAATCAGTAAACCGCCACTACTTGGGGGCGCAAAACTTACAATATGATGACCTCTATAATCAAATTCTATGGGGTTTCTCAGTTTGGCGGTATAGTTTTTTAAATCGTCTAAATTAATGATGCCATTCCCCTTTTGCATTTCTGCTACCAATAGTTTTGCGGTCTCTCCCTCATAAAATCCTTTGGCCCCGTCTTTTTGGATTCGCTTTAAAGTGGCAGCCAATTCTTTTTGGATTAAAGTATCACCTACTTTCCAACGGGTTTCTTTTACAAAAGCAATGGGTTGGCTATTTTGTTTTTGGAAAATGGCTTTTTCTCCATTAAAACCGTTGGCTTGTTTTTCTGTAATGGCAAATCCTTTTTCAGCAAGGTCAATGGCAGGTTGAATCAGCACTGAAAAAGGTAATTTGGCATAGGGCAAAGTAGCAAATAGACCAGCCACAGTACCAGGAATACCAGAAGCCAATGGCCCCTGTTGAGAGAGCATGGTAATAGGGTTTCCACTTTTGTCTAAATACATATCCCTATTAGCCCTAGCGGGTGCAGCTTCTCTATAGTCAAGACCAAAGACTTCTCCTTTGCTGAGTCTGGCCAATAAAAAACCTCCGCCTCCAATATTGCCCGCTCCCGGATATACTACGGCCAACGCCAACTGAGTAGCAATTGCGGCATCAAAAGCGTTACCGCCTTGTTCCATTATGGCCGCCCCAATCTTGCTTGCTAGAGGGTGTGCAGAGCTAACTGCCGCCCTTCTAAATACCCCATTTTTCACAATCTCATAATGATAAGGATCTATTTTTTTACCGGGGCCCACTAGGTTGGTTTGGGCAAGGCATTGGAAACTGACAGTCAACAATGCAGCAAAGCCAAGGATTTTGATCATTTTCATGCGTGAAATTTAGTCGATTTGTGACAAAGGATCAGCTAATTTTATCAACCTTGTTTAAAAATAGTGGACAGTTTAAGTTCGGGGCTTTTTTAGTTTGCCTACATTCACGCCTTATTTATTTGTTATGAAAAGACTCAGTTTATCCTTCTTAATGGTAACCCTAACGTATGTGCTGTTTGCTCAGGCATTACAAAGTCCTGATCAATTCTTGGGATATCCACTTGGTGCTAAATATTCTAGGCACCATCGCGTAGTAGAATATTTCAAATCTGTTGCAGCTGCCAAGCCTGATATGGTGAAAGTGGAAAAATACGGAGAGACCAATGAAGGTAGAGAATTGATGATCAGCATTATAGCTTCTCCTGAGAATTTAAAAAGAATGGAAGCAATTCGTCAGAATAATTTGCAAATGGCGGGATTAGCCAATGCAACTACCAATATCTCTGATGCGCCAGCCATTGTATGGTTAAGCTATAATGTACATGGTAATGAAACTTCTTCTTCAGAAGCCGCCATGAAAACCTTGTTTGCCTTAGTAGACCCTTCCAATACGGCTACCAAAGAGTGGTTGAAAAATACCGTAGTCATCATGGACCCCTGTATCAACCCTGATGGTAGGGACCGCTATGTGAACTGGTTTAATTCAATGGTAGGCACCACCCCTAATGCTGACCCCCAATCAAGGGAACATATTGAACCTTGGCCAGGAGGTAGAAGCAACCACTATAATTTTGATTTAAACAGAGACTGGGCTTGGCAAACACAAGTTGAATCGCAACAGCGTATTAAAAAATACAATGAATGGATGCCTCAAGTGCACGTGGATTATCACGAGCAGGGGTATAATGAACCCTATTATTTTGCCCCTGCAGCGGAACCTTTTCATGAAGTGATTACCCCCTGGCAGCGCGATTTTCAAGTGCTGATTGGTAGAAATAATGCCAGCTATTTTGACAAAAATGGTTGGTTGTATTTTACCAAAGAGAGGTTTGATCTGTTGTATCCCTCTTATGGTGATACTTACCCTGTATATAAAGGTGCTATTGGAATGACTTTTGAACAGGGGGGCATTAGAAGTGGATTAGCTATTTTGAATAAAAATGGGGATACCCTTACTTTATTAGATAGGTTGAATCACCATTATACAACGGGTATTTCTACCATTGAAACCAGTTCTAAAAACCAACAAAGATTAATTAAAGAATACAAGCAATTCTTTGAAGACAGCAAGTCGGCTAAATCCAGCGAATACAAAACTTATGTGCTCACTTCAAAAGATGAAAACAAATTATTGTCGCTGAAAAAACTGTTGACTGATAATGGTATTGAGTCTGGGACCATTAGTAACAAAGGCTTTAAAGGATTTAATTATTTCTCTGGAAAAGAAGAATCCTTTGTAGATGAAGGATTGCATTTGGCTATTAGTGCTTATCAAACCAACTCTGTGCTAGCAAGGGTACTATTAGAACCAAGGACAAAATTAGTTGATTCCAATACCTATGATATTACTGCTTGGGCATTGCCTTATGCTTATGGAATTAAAGCCTACGCAGTCAAAGAGAAGTTAGACGTGAATACAATAGCTACCTCTGCAACTGCTATTGTTACAGCTAATTCCAATTATGGTTTGTTAATACCATATACCTCTTTAAATTCCGCCAAACTAATGGCCCAATTATTAAAGCAAGGAGTAAAGCTTAGATATGCTACTGCACCATTTCAATACAAGGGTAAGGAATATGGAAGGGGTACCATCATAGTTCTGAAAACCAGCAATGCTTCCGTGAATTGGAATACACTAGCCAATGAAGCCTGTCAAAAATTTCATGTTCAAGCAGATGCAGTAGAAACTGGATTTATGGACAAGGGTATGGATTTTGGTTCACCTGATATTCGGGTAATCAACGCCGCGCCCAAAGTAGCATTGGTAAGTGGCGAGCAAAGTTCTTCCTTGGGCGCGGGCGAGATCTGGCATTTCTTTGACAAACAATTAGATTACCCGCTTACCTTGGTAAATGCCAATGACCTAGCCAGGTTTAATGTAAAGAACTATCAAGTATTGATTATCCCTGACGGCTTTTATAAAAATCTTACAGACAAGCCAACTACAGATAAACTCAAAGATTTTGTACGCAATGGAGGCAAACTAATTGCTTTAGAATCTGCTGCAGAACAATTAGCGGGTGCTGACTGGGGTTTTAAATTAAAAGAAGACAAGTCAGAAGATAAAAGTGATTATGCTGCCTTGAAAAAATTTGCAGACCAAGAGAGAAGTTCGCTGATGAGTTCTATTCCAGGAGCTATTTACAAAGTAGACCTAGACAATACCCATCCACTGGCTTTTGGATTTCCTGATTATTATTATACCTTAAAGCAAGACGCCAATATTTTTGAATTTTTGAAAGATGGCTGGAATGTGGGCGTATTAAAGAAAGAGGCTTATGTTACTGGATTTAGTGGCGTTAAAGTAAAAGCCAAATTAAAAGATGGATTGCTTTTTGGAACCATGGGTATGGGATCTGGGTCGGTAGTAGTATTGGCAGATAATCCCATGTTTAGACAATTCTGGGAAAATGGTAAGCTCTTATTTTGTAATGCTGTTTTCTTAGCTGCACAATAATCAATTCTAATCCCTATACCCTATGCGCATCCCACACACGCTTTTTTGCCTTGGCCTTAGCTGCTGTTTGATATTTGGAAATACAGTGCAAGCCCAGGTTCCTGCGTCGTATCATTCGGCTGATATATACATGCAATTACAGAAACTCAATGTCTTGGGTTCTGTGTTATATGTAGCAGCCCATCCAGATGACGAGAACAATGGATTCTTGCCCTATTTGGCCAAGGAAAAATTATATAGAACCGCCTATTTAAGTTTAACCAGAGGAGACGGAGGGCAAAACCTGATTGGAAGTGAGCAAGGCATTGAATTGGGTTTAATTAGATCCCAAGAATTGTTGGCAGCAAGAAGACAGGATGGTGCAGAACAATATTTTAGCCGTGCCTTTGAATTTGGATTTAGCAAAAGTGCAGAAGAAGCATTGCGGATTTGGAACAAAGAAAAAATTCTGGCCGATGCAGTATGGGTGATTCGTCAATACCAACCCGATGTGATTATTGCCAGATTTCCTGGAGATGCAAGGGCGGGCCATGGCCATCATGCTGCATCTTCTATTATTGCTTCAGAAGCATTTGTGGCTGCTGCCGATGCTAAAAGATTCCCAGAGCAATTAAAATATGGGGTAAAGCCTTGGCAAGCCAAGCGTTTGTTGTGGAACACGTTCAATTTTGGCGGTGCTAATACAACTAGCAACGACCAATTTAAATTAGACGTGGGTGGATACAATCCGCTACTTGGAAAAAGTTATGGAGAGATTGGTGGAGAGGCAAGAAGTATGCATAAAAGTCAGGGAGAAGGTAGGCCAAGACGCAGAGGAGCTTCTATAGAATATTTTACCACATTGGGAGGGGAAGCACCACAGACAAGTTTAATGGATGGGGTTGATATTAGTTGGAATAGAATTCCTGGAGGAGCTGCTATTCAAGATAAAATCAAAGCTACCATTGCCAATTATCAGTTTGACAAGCCGGAAGCGTCTGTAGATGCCCTAGTAGAACTGTATAAAGCCATTAAACAACTGTCAGGAAAGTCTTTATGGCAGGACAAAAAATTAGCAGAACTACAAGAACTCATTTTCACCTGCAGTGGTTTGTTTTTTGAAGCTACTACCGATGAAGAATATGGCGTGTTGGGGCAAAAAATGAATTTAAATCTCTTTGTCAATAAACGCAAAGAATCCAATGTACAATGGGAACAGGTTTGGATGAAAACCAGTGCTAATGAAAGTTTTGATAGCCTATTGGCCAAGCCCTTAGCCACCAATCAAAACAATAGTTTTATTAAGTCTTTAATAGTAGATCCAGCTAAAAAGGTATCTCAACCTTATTGGTTGGCTAAACAACAAGAAGATATAGGATCATTTTCTGTGGATGACCAAATGTTGATAGGGCAAGATCAAAGTGCTCCAGCATATACAGCTTATTTTAGCTTTACCATCAATGGCTTACAATTCACTGCAGAAAGACCAGTGCAATACAAGTATGTTGATCCTGTTAAAGGAGAATTGTATCAACCATTTGTGGTGATTACTCCCATCATTGTTTCATTAACACCAGATGTGTTATTAAACAATATTCAATTAAATGGCAAACAAGTGGCCAATCCTAAATTACAATTGCAATACAAAGCCAATTTTACTGCCAAACAAGTGCCAGTAAGCATTCAGATTAAACAAGAGGAACTTTCTATTTTTACAAAGGATACCTTGATGGATTTGGAAGCGGGTGCAGTATATACCCAGCAAATTCAATTAGACAAAGCATTTAAGGCAAATAAAGCGCCGTTGCTTACCGCTGAATTACTTTTAAAACAGAATGGCAAAACTCAGGTCTATAATTCCTATTTGCGTGCTATCAAATATGACCATATTCCAGCCATTCATTATTTTTTCCAAAATAATGCGCACGTAATTACAGAAGAGATAAAAGTAGCAGGTAAAAAAATAGGCTATGTAACAGGTGCCGGAGACAAAGTGCCAGACGCTTTGTTGCAAATGGGTTATGACCTGCAATTTTTGCACGAGCAAGACATTACGGATGAAACCTTAAAAGAATTTGACGCAGTAGTTCTGGGCATTAGAGCACATAATGTGTTTGAATGGTTAAGCAATAAGAACGATATATTTAATAGGTATGTAGCCCAAGGTGGAAACCTGATTGTACAATATCTTAAGAGCAATCAAATAGGGCAAAAGCGTATTAAAGTTGGGCCCTATCCTTTTATGGTCAATGCCGGTTCTAGGGTAACAGAAGAAAATGCCAAAGTAAATTTTCTTTTACCAGCGCATGGTGTTTTAAATTACCCCAATAAGATTACGGATAAAGATTTTGAGAATTGGGTGCAAGAAAGAAGTACCTATCAGGCAGAGCAATTGGATCCACATTTTGAATTGCCAATTGGCATGAATGATATCGGTGAAAAACCGGCTAATGGTAGTCTAGCTATTACAAAATATGGGAAGGGGAATTTTGCCTATGTGAGTTTGGTTTTATTCAGACAGCTACCCGCAGGAATTCCAGGTGCCTATAAACTCATGGCTAATTTAATTGCCATGCCAAAAAATCAACCATGAGTCAACAACCCCGTAGGAGAATTGGTGCTGTAACTTTAATACTTATAGCTTTGGGTATTGGAATCTTGTTGAAAAATGTGAAACTAGGGTTATTGATTGGACTAGGACTTGGGTTACTTGCCGGTGGTTTAATCAGTAGTAAGAACAATAAATAACATGCAGGAACAAAAAAATAAAATCCCCTTGTTTTCCAGCTGGAAAAGCTGGTACCTATTTGTATTGGGCGTGTTGGGGCTATTCATCCTATTGTTTATCTGGTTTACAAACGCTTATTCATGAGTAGTATTGACTGGATAGTATTAGTTGCTACCTTATTAGGAATTATTGCTTATGGCTTGTATAAAAGCCGAACAGCCAAAAACCTAGAAGGTTATTTTTTAAGCAATAGAAGTATGCCATGGTGGTTGGTCTTATTGAGTATCATGGGCACTCAAGCAAGTGCCATTACATTTCTATCAGCACCAGGTCAAGCCTATACAGATGGAATGCGTTTTGTGCAATATTATTTTGGATTGCCCATTGCCATGGTCATCATCTGTATCAGTTTTGTGCCACTGTTTAATAAACTAAAAGTCTTTACAGCTTATGAATTTTTAGAACAAAGATTTGATGTAAAGACAAGGGTGTTCACATCTTCTTTATTCTTGATTTCACGAGGCTTATCTACAGGGATTAGCATCTATGCACCATCCATTATTCTTAGTTCCTTGCTTGGTTGGGACATATTCTATACCAATATTGTCATGGGGGGCTTACTCATTATTTATACCGTGAGTGGGGGCGCCAGAGCAGTTGCGTATACCCAACAACTACAAATGGTCATCATTTTTATAGGGATGTTTTTGGCGGGTTATTTAGTGGTTCATTATTTACCAGCAGGTGTTGGCTTTGCCGATGCATTAAAAGTGAGTGGCGCATCAGGAAAATTAAATGTAATTACCACGGGCTTTACAGAAAAAGGATTTGACTGGAAAGACCGATACAATATTATCAGTGGGGTTATTGGAGGATTCTTTCTAGCGCTCTCTTATTTTGGAACAGACCAAAGTCAGGTAGGGCGCTATTTAACAGCCAAAGACAATACAGAAAGTAAGATTGGTTTGTTAATGAATGGGTTGGTAAAAGTGCCCATGCAATTTTCTATTCTCTTACTTGGGGCATTGTTATTTACATTTTATCAATTTCATTCAGCCCCAGTTTTCTTTAATCAGGCAGTAGCAGAAAAA
>CANHGS010000031.1 GCA_947460595.1 Bacteroidota bacterium
GGTACAACAAACCTCGGCCCAGCCGAGGTCAAAAAAACAACATCAATAAACAAATCCCACTCCTTCAGGTACAACAAACCTCGGCCCAGCCGAGGTCAAAAAAACAACATCAATAAACAAATCCCCCTCCAGGCACAACAAACCTCGGCCCAGCCGAGGTCAAAAAAACAACATCAAAAATCCCCCATGAATAAACCAATCCCTCACCATATGCTTGAATGTAGTATTTTAGTTTCCTGCAATAAAAGAAGCGCATCCCTCAATTATGTTTTCTTATCTACAAAACCTGTTTAGTCTTTTTGGATTCTCCATCACATTTTTATGGAAACATACCTTTCAATTAAAATTCATTGAAAAAACTTTGGGTAAAGAAATTGAGGAAGCTAAATTGACTAATGATGGAAGTTTAGATGAAAAAGATTTCAAAAAAATCAAATCAGTATATGGTTATACTATTCCCGTTTTATTAGGAGAACCCTTTTCACATTTAAGAGGTAAATCAATGACCATCAAAGAAAGGTCATGCTTAACCTATTTAGGAGGGTTAACAGGTTTGTTTGATGATTTTGTAGACGAAGATCAATTAGAAGAGTCCTATATTAGGAATTTGGTGTCAAATTCAAAAATAGAAGAGGGGTGCAATTCAAATGAAAAACTTTTCCTGAATTTCATGAATAAGGCACTAGATTTTTCAGAAGATCCTGATCAATTAAGAGCAGCATCAACCAATATATTTAATGCTCAAATTCAAAGTAAAAAACAATTAAATAATAATACTTCAACCCAAGAATTAGAAGATATCATTTATAATAAAGGGGGATATTCCTTTTTATTTTATAGGTCAGGGTTTAAAGAGCCAATTTCAAATAGCGAATGGCAGGTTCACTATCATTTTGGATCATTGGGGCAGTTTGAAAATGACTTATTTGATATTTACAAAGATTATACAGATGGTATTCACACCCTTGCTACAAGGTCTGAAAACATTGCAGCTCTTAGAAGAATTTTTAATGAAAAGATTCAATATGCTGTTTCTTTAGTTCATAAAACTGATTACCCGTATAAAAATAAAATCAAGTATATTAGGTTTCTTTCCATTTTCTTGTGTTCAGGCTTTGTATGCTTAGATATGTTAGCCAAATTAGAACAAAAAGACAAGCCCTTTAACGTATCTGATTATATTAGAAAGCAATTGATTTGTGATATGGAAAAACCATTAAATTTTTTAAAAGCATTGCATTATTTCTGCAAAATGAATCCCAATCATCCAAGAAGTCTCTAAACAAAAGTCCCTATTACTTCCTTTCATAATAAGGCACTTTATCATGTGAAACGCGCTCTTTTTGCTGCCAATAAGCAGCCGTTACCACATGCCCATCAGGAGTTCTCAATAATCGCCCATAAATAGCATTGGTTGTATTAAACAACATATTAGTTACACCAACTGTAAAAGTTTCCGGAGCAGGAGGTGGGGGCGGTGGAACTTCTGCACCTTCTTCTGTTACAGTAGCAGTAGCAGCTACTTTAGCCGGAGGACTGGGAACTACTACTACCGTTAAATAATTGTATTCAAGTATTGGCTTTAAAAATGCGACCCTTTCAGGACTTACATTTTTTTCTACAATAACGCATTTAATACCGTCAAGATCTTCAGAAATATGATTAGTGTTAATAGCCATAATTATAAATTTGAAAAATAATTTAGAAATTACTTAAAGTATAGATGTACTCGTAAATCCAACTAAGTAGCCCTGTTAAAACCATACCCAATAAGCAAATCATTAAAGCCAATTTTGGTAATGCAGGAACGGTTATTTTTTCAATAGGCTGGTTGTTGGGATCCATAAAAATAACTTTGACCACTTTTAAGTAATAATAAAAAGAGATAATCATATTCAAAGCAGCAAATATTACCCACACAAAATTGCCCTTTTCAGCGCCTGCCATAATTAAAAAGAATTTTCCAAAAAATCCGGCGGTTGGAGGAACACCAGCTAAGGAAAATAAGGCAATGGCTAATATCCAAGAAAGGGAGGGATTGGTCTTGTAAAAACCTTTAAAATGGTCAATACTTTCTTTGCCTGTGGCAGCTGATACAAGACCAATCACACCAAATGCAGCCAGATTTGAAAATAAATAAATCAGTAAAAAATAGATTACTGAAGCCATACCTGTTTTAGAACCTGCTGATAAACCTAGGAGTATAAAACCCACTTGTGCAATGGAAGAAAAAGCCAAGAATCTTTTAAGATTGGTTTGTCTCATTGCAAATAGATTTCCTAATAAAATAGTTAAAATGCTTAAGAAGAATAACATGAAATACCATTCTGAAGACATGGGTTTAAAAATCACATAAAGCACTTGTAAGAAAATAAATAGAATGGCAGATTTTGAAATAACAGATAGATAAGCTGTTACAGCAACAGGAGCTCCTTCATAAACATCTGCTGTCCATAAATGAAAAGGTACTACAGACATTTTAAAACTAAATCCAGCAAGTAGCAGAATAAAGGCCAATAACTGTAAAGCTGATCCATTTAGTAATGGGGTGATTTCTGTAAATACTAAAGAACCGGTGGTACCATAAATTAAGGAAACGCCAAATAACAATAGGGCAGAAGAAAATGCAGAAGAGATAATCATTTTCATAGCTGCTTCTGAAGACTTACGTTTATCTAAATCAAAATTGGCAATAGCAGCTAATGGGATGGTAGACATTTCAAGACCTAAATAGAACAATAATAAGTTGCCGCTAGAAATCATAAAGAACATACCCAAAAGAGTAGTCAGCAATAATATATAAAATTCCAAAACGTGTTCGTGCTTTTTCAACCAAGGATAGGCTATCAATGATACCAAGTAGACGCCAAGGTTTAGGATGTTTTTCTCTAAAATCAAGAGGGCATTGTTATGGAACATGCCACTAAAAAGAGCTCCTTCCAAATTAGAAAAGAATCCTACTAGTAGATTGACCAACAATAAAATATTGATAGCATATAACAGGGTTTCATTCTTCCAATCACTGGTTCCTACTTTTAGAAATAGTAACAAAAAGATGATGGCTATTAGCATCCATTCAGCCTTCAATACAAAAAAGTATTCGTTCAACATAGCGCAAATTTCAAATTAACTAAACCTTGTTCCTATAATCCAGTGGCTACTACAGCCAATTTATTCATGATAAACTCTGTACCTGGCTGGATCAAATTGATCAACCAAAATGGAGCCATACCTACTACTAGAATGCCAAAAATCAATAAAATAGCAGCGGACTTTTCATACCATTTTGCATCGGTTAAATCTTTGTAAGAATCATTACCCAATGGCCCCATGATAGATTTTCCCGCAGCCCTTAAAATATAAACAGCAGTTACAACTATAGAGGCACAAGCCAATATAGTTGCAAGCCTATACCATTTGTCTGGATTCTGCCAAGATCCCATAAAGACGGTCATTTCAGCAGCAAACCCACTAAAACCAGGTAAGCCTAAGGAACATAGACCAGCAATTACAAAAACGGTTGATATAAAAGGCATAATTTTCAACAACCCACCTAATTGAGCTACCATTCTGGTATGCGTTCTGCTATATACCATACCAATGGCAGCAAAGAATAGGGCTGTCATTAATCCATGTGACACCATTTGCATCACAGCTCCATTAATGGAAGTTTGGGTTAACATGCCAATACCCAATAATACAAATCCACAGTGGCTAACAGAGGAATAGGCATTGATGTATTTTAAATCAGTTTGCATCATGGTAGCAAAAGCCCCATAAATAATGGCAATGGTGGCTAGTAATATAATCACCCACGCATAAGCATGTGCCGCATCCGGCATTAAATAAGTAGCAACCCTTAAACAACCATAACCGCCAAGTTTCATAGAGATTCCTGCTAAGAACATTGAAGCTGCAGTAGGCGCTGAGGCGTGACCATCAGGCACCCAGGTGTGAAAAGGAAAGATGGCGGTGAAGATGCCAAACCCAATAAAGGCAAATGGGAAGAACAGCATTTGGCGGGCTAGGGGAATATTCATTTTTGCCAATTCAAGTAAGTCAAAACTATGAGCACCAGCTGCCGTTTTTGAACTAAAATAAATACCCAACATGCCTACCAAGATTAAAGCAGATCCGCCCATGAGCATGAGTGCTAATTTCATGGCACTATACTCTTTTTTGCCGCTACCCCAAATGCCAATTAATAAGAATTTAGGAATTACTGCTACTTCTAAGAAGAAGAACATGGTGAATACGTCTAATGAAATAAAGAATCCATATGCACCTAAGCTTAAGAGAACTAACAAAAAGAAAAACTCTTTTGACAAATGGTTGGTTTCCCAGGAAACCAATATACCTGCAACCACTACAAATGCCGTTAGGAGGATCATGGCAATACTGATACCATCTACACCAATATGATATTCTAAGTTCAGAGGTCCATACCATTTTTGTATATATTCAAACAGCATCTGGGCTTGGTTGCCAGTAGCCCTTTGTTCATAATAAGCCAATAGCAATTTACCACTCAAAATCAATTGCAAGACTGCGCCAATTAAAGCAATCACTCGGATCTGTTTTAATCCCTTGGCGATTAAAATCCCAATGGCAGTAGCTAGCGGAAATAGGAGAAATAAGGTAAGGTTCATGTCAATATTTTATTTCCAGAGATAAATAAATACCAATACCAAGCCTGCAATACCACCAAAAAAGTACAAAGCATAGTCCTGTACTTTTCCTGATTGAATGCCCTTGATTAATTCAGAAAGTTTTGCTGTTATTTTTCCCAACAAATTCATTAAACCGTCTACTATGTTTTTATCAATCCATGCAGCAGGTTTTCCAATTAAATTGAATAGAATTTTCTTTGTTACAAAAAGATATACTTCATCAATATAAAATTTATGATAAGCTGCTTTATAAATGCCCCCCATTTGTTGGGCAATTTGGGTAGGTAATTCCGTCTGTGTTTTAAACATTCTAGTAGCTAGTAATATACCTCCCATGGCTAATGATACGGGAAGTATAGAAAAGGTTATGGGTACATGAGATTCAATAGGCAAGCCATCAGGAGTGACCCACTGTGCAATAGGTGCAAAACCTGCTACCACTGCCAAAACTGCCAAAAGGATCAAGGGGATTTTCATGGCTAGTGTTCCTTCACCATGGTGGTGACCATCTACATCAGCTGGCTTACTCCAAAAGATATTATAGTATAAACGGAACATATAAAAAGCCGTAAGACCTGAAGTAAGTAAAGCCACGCCATAGATGAGTCTGTTGGATTCAAAAGCAGCCATTAAAATTTCTTCCTTACTGAAGAACCCTGAGAATGGGGGAACACCCGCAATGGCTAAACAAGCAATTAAGAAGCTAAGATGGGTAATGGGCATCATTTTACGAAGTCCTCCCATGTCTTTCATTTCATTGCTATGCACCATATGTATCACAGCACCTGCACCTAAGAACAGCAATGATTTAAAAAAGGCGTGGGTGAACAAATGGAACATGGAAGCCATATAACCCAAACCATCTTCTCCACCATATTTAGATACGCCTAAAGCAAACATCATATAACCAATCTGTGACATGGTAGAATAGGCCAATACCCTTTTAATATCGGTTTGTGTACAGGCAATGACTGCTGCAAAAAAGGCAGAAAATGCGCCAGTGTACATAACCAGTTTTAAAGCCTCAGGATCAGATAATGCAAATACAGGAAATAGTCTTGCTACCAAGAATACACCAGCCACAACCATGGTGGCAGCATGAATTAATGCAGAAACGGGTGTTGGGCCTTCCATAGCATCGGGTAACCAAATATGCAAGGGGAACATAGCTGATTTACCAGCCCCACCAATAAATACTAAGACCAATCCCCAACTCAATGCAGAAATACCCAAGAAAGATGCCGCATTAATGTCTGACAAATAAGTAGAAGCAGTACTTAGTCTTTCTATTAATAAGCCAAAGTCTAAAGTCTTAGTATAGAATGCCAAGGTAAGAATGCCTATCAAAAATCCAAGGTCAGCAAACCTAGTAACAATAAACGCTTTTTTGGCTGCGGCTACCGCCGATGGCTTTTCAAAATAAAAACCAATTAACAAGAAAGAAGAAACGCCTACTAATTCCCAGAACAAATAAATCTGGAAAATATTGGAAGACAATACCAGGCCTAACATAGAAAATGTAAACAGCGATAAGAATGCAAAATAAGTTGCAAATCTTTCTTCACCCTTCATATATCCCAAACTAAATAAATGCACCATTAAAGAAACAAAGCTTACTACTACCAACATCATCACGGTTATTGGATCAATCATCAATCCAATATTAATGGATAAGTCAGGAGCAAATTCCAACCAATTGTATTGGAATACCACTAATTTTTGGAATACACCATTGACTTTGCCACTCACAAAAAAGTATTGATAGGCCGTTTGCAATGATAATAAGGTAGATACTAATAAGGATAGGGTTCCTATTACACCAGCACTGGAAGAGAGGTGTTTTCTTCCAAACAAACCCAATACCAAAAAGCAGGCAAGGGGTAGTAAGGGAATTAGGGCAATTTGAAGCGGTTGGCTCATGATAAGAGATTATGGTTCCTTTCTTACAATTAATATTTCATTTCACTTGCATCTTCTACGTCAATAGAATGATGAGAGCGATATAAGTTGATGATAATAGCAATAGCCACAGCAGCTTCCGCAGCAGCAATGGTGATTATGAATATGCTAAAAAAAACACCACCCAATTTATCAGGGTAGAGGTATTTGTTAAATGCAACAAAATTTATGTTCACGCTATTGAGCATTAGCTCAACAGACATTAACATGGTAATCATATTTCTTCTAGTAAACAATCCATAAGCACCAATAAAGAATAAGGCCGTACTTAGAAATAATATATTGGTTAAAGGAATATTGGTCATGATTTATGATTAAAGATGATTAACGGGTTCTTTCTGTTTTAAGGCTATAACTATGCAACCAATCATGGATGCTAGTAACAACATGCTGATTAACTCAAAAGGCAATAAATAACCATGATCTGTTGTAGAAAGCATTTGTCTACCAATATCACCCACTTTTAGTTCAAATGCTGCAGAATTCTCTGGCTTTTTAAATGGATACAGACTTATTTGTCTGGCTGTATATGCCAATCCACTTAGGGCAGCAAGTATGGCAAAAATGTTTCTTTTAAGTATTGGTTTGGGCATTTCTTCTCCTGATTTGATGGTCAGGAAAATGGAGAAAATAATCAATACTACTATACCACCTACGTATACGATAATTTGTACGGCGGCCAGGAATTCTAATTGCATCCAAAAATAAAGAGAAGCTATTCCAATTAAGGAAAATAACAACCATATGGACGCCCTGAAAATTTTTCTAGTTGTTACAGCCAAGATTCCTGTACCCAGGATAAAGGCTGCAATGATGTAAAATATAATTGACGCTGCACTCATATAGCTAAATTTATATTCTAAAATTTTATTCTACGCCTGCACGTAGTTTGGAGTCTGGTTTGTTCAATTGTTTGGTTAATTGGCCTCGAGTATAAACACTATGCTCAAATGTATTAGCCATTTTGATGGCGTCAGTTGGACATGCCTCCACACACAAGCCACACATGGTGCATAATTCCAAATGGTATACAAATGTGTCAATGGCTTTCTTTTTCTTGCCTTCTGGACTAATGTCAAATTTGTTAATGATTTTGATAGTGCCATTAGGACAAGCTAATTCACAAGCAGAACAACCGGTGCACGCGTGTTCATTTACCTCATCGTGGGTCATCACCACTTCTCCTCTAAAACGTTCTGGGAGATTTAATTCCAAACGGTTATCAGGATATTGCTGGGTAATAATTTCTTTGTGGTGGGTAAAATAATAGCCAGTTCTTCTCATCCCTACTAATAAGGATTTGATGGCGCTAAAAATGTCTTTGAAATATTCTTTTATAAACATCTGTTTGATGGTTTTAAATCTTTAAAAGTGCCAGCCTTTAATGGCTATCAATGTCATCAAAATCAAATTAAACATGCTGATAGGCAATAAATATTTCCATTCCAAATTCAAAAGCTGGTCTACCCGCAATCTTGGGAAAGTCCAACGGAACCACATGATTAAGAAAATCAGGAAAAATGTCTTTCCAAAAAACCAAAGAAAACTAGGAATATAATCCATTACATGGTTAAATGACTCCCAGTTTCCAATATGAAACGGCATCCAACCTCCTAAAAATAGGGTAGCGCCAATAGCACAAACAATAAAAATATTGATGTATTCTGCTAAGAAGAACAGTGCGAATTTCATTCCAGAATATTCGGTGTGAAATCCAGCAGTTAGTTCAGATTCTGCTTCGGCTAAATCAAAAGGTGCGCGATTGGTTTCAGCAGTTACCGCAATAATAAAAATGACAAAAGAGATAATAGCTGGAATATGTCCTTTGAAAATCCACCAACCATCTTGTTGTGAAAGCACAATATCGTTTAACCCCAAACTACCTGTTAAGACTATGATACTTAATACAGATAATCCAACAGATAATTCATAACTCACCATCTGGGCACCACTTCTCATGGCTCCTAAAAGAGAATATTTATTATTACTTGCCCAACCTGCCATTAAGATACCAATGACTGAAACTGAAGAAATGGCAGATACATACAATACGCCAATATTGATATCCCAAATTTGAAATCCTTTGGCAAATCCTATAGGAGCCAAGACCAACATTGCAACCATCATAACTATGAAAGGTGCCAAATTGAATAGAAATTTATCTGCTCCATCTGGGGTAAGCCCTTCTTTCATGATCAGTTTAATGGTATCTGCCAAACTTTGAAACATTCCTTTTGGACCAACTCTATTAGGCCCTAAACGAATCTGAATCCAAGCCGCAACTTTTCTTTCCATGAGGACCAATACCAATCCAAGACCTGCAAACAAAGTAATTGCTAAAACACCAACAATTACAAATTCAAAAAACAGGGCTAGGTTGGGTGAAAAGGTTTTATTGAGCCAATCCTGCACCAAGGTTGTTATACTTTCTAAACTAAACATGTTTGCCACTTAGGGTTGAAAAAATATTTCTAATTATCTATCAATATCTGGGATCACCAAATCTAATGTTCCCATGGATGCTACTAAGTCTCCCAGTTTCTCCCCACGAGTCATATGATCTAGTGCGGACAAATTAGAAAATCCAGGAGAGCGGAATTTGATTCTATAAGGGGTTGTACCGCCCTCACTAACTATATAAACACCCAATTCACCCCTTGCAGTTTCTACCCGTTGATAAAATTCTCCCTTGGGCAATTTCAATACAGCTTTGGTTTTGGCTTGATATTCTCCATCTGGAATATTGTCTATCAATTGCTCAACAATTCGAATGGATTGTTGCATTTCTCTTAAGCGAACCATATACCTGGCAAAACTATCTCCAGCAGTTTCTAATACTTCATCAAATTGGAGTTTGCTATAAATCTCGTAAGGGTAAAGTTTTCTAACATCGCAAGAAACACCGCTACCTCTTCCTGCGGGGCCAGTAACTCCATATGAAATAGCGTCCTCAGCAGAAAGATATCCAACCCCTTTCATCCGGTTTTGAAAAATGATATTTCCAGTAACTAATTCATCGTATTCGTGGATTTTGCTTTTATATAATTGCAAGAAATTTTTAACCCTAGACTGGAAATTGGGATGTAAGTCTGCCATAACACCACCAGGTACCATGTAGTTCATGGTTAATCTAGCACCACAGGTTTCTTCCATGATGTCATTGATGGTTTCCCTTTCACGGAATGCATGGAAGAAGGGGGTAAATGCTCCTAAGTCCATGGCCATGGCACCCCACCAAAGTTCATGAGATGCAATTCTTGTGAGCTCATCCATTAGTACCCTAATTACTTGGGCGCGTTCCGGAACTTCAATTTGCAAACCCTTTTCAACGCAAAGCGCACAAGCATGATTATTAATATGGGCAGAGAGATAATCCATTCTACTGGTTGTATAAATGAATTGACGATAGCTCAAACTCTCGCACATTTTTTCAATAGAACGATGAATATATCCTAAATGGGGCTCTACTTTTTTGATGGTCTCACCATTGAGTGTTATAACTAGGTGCAAAACTCCATGCGTGGCAGGGTGTTGTGGACCAACGTTGATAACCAAATCTCCTTCTACTGTTTTTCCTATTTCTTCAACCATTGTAATTTGTTTTGCAAGAAACGAATCCTTCTATTTTTCCGTTAAAGTTTAATCATATTAATGGGGTCTTCATAGTCCTTTCTCAAAGGGTATCCCACCCAATCATCAGTAAGAAACAATCTTCTTAAATCTGGATGTTCTAAAAATTGCACACCAAATAGGTCATAAACTTCACGCTCTAGCATTTCTGCTGTACGCCAGATGTCTGAAACGGTCATTATTTCAGGATTGGTTTTATCTAGTTTCACTTTTACCACAATATTGTCCAGTGAAGTGGTGCTTCTTAGATGATACACCATAGTAAAATGGGTTTTCCAATCTACACAGGTAAGACAAAACATAAAATTGAAAGGAGCAGATGCAAGGTTGCGTAGTGTAAGAGCAGACGCTTTCCACTGCGATGCTTCTAAATATAGGTTAATCCATTCTCCACCTTCTTCAAAAACAGCAGTTGGAAGCAATTCAGTTAATGCGTTTTTCAGTTCCTCGTTGGTCATAATAAATAAGTATGGTTATGGTAACTGTTTCATTTGTTCCCTAGTCATGCCAGATTTGATTTTTTCTTGTAAACTGATCAATGCATGTAATAAGGCTTCCGGTCTAGGAGGGCATCCAGGAATATAAACATCCACAGGAATTACGTGGTCAGCACCCTTAACCACTGAATACGTATTATAAAAAAAAGGTCCTCCGCTAATGGCGCAGGCACCCATGGCAATCACATATTTGGGGTCGGCCATCTGGTCGTATAAACGTTTTAATACAGGAGCCATTTTATTAACAATGGTTCCTGCAATGATGATCACATCGGCTTGCCTTGGAGTAGCCCTAGCTACTTCAAAACCAAAACGCGAGAAGTCATATTTGGCAGAAGCTACAGCCATCATTTCAATACCACAACAACTAGTGGCAAAAGTTAATGGCCATAATGAATTGGATCTAGCCCAATTAATAACTTCATCCAATTTGCTCAATACTATTCCGCCACCCGGTGTTTCATGAACTTGTCCTGGAAATCCAACTGCTGTATTTTCTGGTACACCCATATAATTAAGATAAGATTGATGAATGTCTGATAATTAAATCCATTTTAAAGCGCCTTTTTTATGGGCATATAAAAAGCCCATGAAGAGGATAAACATAAAAACAATGATTTCAAATAGGGCAGTCATACCAAGTTCCTTTACCACCACAGCCCATGGATACATAAACACCAATTCCACGTCAAAAATTAGGAAGATCAGGGCAAATAGATAATAACCAACGTTAAATTGGTTCCAAGGAGAGCCTTCTGAGGGAATTCCACACTCATAAGCCTGACCTTTTTGGTGGTTCTTGGTTCCTTTAACAAAAATCTTTGCAATTAAAATACCACCAGCAGAAAATGCAATAGCGGCAGCGATTAGAACAATCAAATAAGCAGCACCCATAATGTTATTTTGCAGGTATGAAGTTAGTGCTTCCAATTTACTACAAACATTGATATTGCGCACATTCAGCTATGATTTTTGTCATAGTTTTTTCAACAGTCTCTGGAAATCTTATTCAGGGTTGTATTGTTTGTTACCTTTGGCCCAAACCCACAGTTTTGAAACAGCTTTCTGCCGTCAATCACTATTTCTGGAAATACAGGTATCGTTTTTTTATAGGGATGCTATTTGTTGTGTTTGCCAACTATTTTGCCGTGCTAGCGCCACAAATAACGGGCTATGTAGTCAATTTGGTACAACAGCACTTACCAGGCGCCAAACAAGTGGTTAGAAAATCCAATCATGACCTAGTGGTAGATTTTTTTATTAGAAATCTAGAAGGCAGGGTAATTGATTTTGGACGTTTGGTGGCTATTTGCAGCTTAACCATTTTAGGATTAGCCATACTTAGAGGTATTCTCATGTTTTTTATGCGTCAGACCATTATTGTCATGAGCAGGCATATTGAGTTTGACCAGAAAAATGAGATTTTTCAACACTACCAACAATTGGATACCCAGTTTTATAAGGAAAATACCACGGGAGATTTAATGAATAGAATGGCGGAAGATGTGAGTAGGGTAAGAATGTATACCGGCCCAGCAGTCATGTATTTAATCAATTTGGTAGCCCTTATTGGATTTTGTGTGGTCAGCATGCTGAGAAAAGACGCCCTGCTTACTCTATATGTATTGGCCCCACTGCCTATTTTAGCCATTACTATTTATTTGGTCAATAGTGTCATCAATAGAAAAAGTGAAAGAATTCAAGCTTTATTATCCGATTTAACTACCAATGCACAGGAATCCTATTCGGGTATTAGGGTCATTAAATCATTTGTTCAGGAAAAAGCCATGTTGGGCTTTTTTAAGAAAAATAGTGAAGACTATAGGATTCAAGCAGTGGGTTTGGCAAAAGTAGAATCTATTTATTTTCCAAGCATGGCTTTGATGATTGGATTAAGCACGCTTTGCACAATTTGTATTGGAGGATTACAGGCTTTGGAAGATCCAAGTAAGGTGGGATTGATAGTTGAGTTTGTCATATATATTAATATGCTCACATTTCCTGTTAGTGCCATTGGTTGGACTGCGAGCATGATACAAAGAGCCGCTGCTTCTCAAAAGCGCTTAAATGAATTTTTGAAAACTGCGCCAGTGATTCGCAATACCAAAGAAAAAGGATTGGACCAAATAACGGGAGATATTCAATTTGAATCTGTTGATTTTACTTATCCACATACAGGCATTCATGCTATTAAAAATATAAACCTACAGATTAAAAAAGGAGAGAAGCTACTAGTTCTGGGTAGAACGGGAAGTGGTAAAACCAGCCTAGCTCAATTGCTTTTAAGGTTTTATGATCCAGCATCAGGAAAGATATTGATAGGTGGTCAGGATATTCGGAATATGGATCTTACCACATTAAGAGAAAATATTAGCTATGTTCAACAAGATGTATTTCTATTTAGCGATACGGTAACCGATAATATAAGTTTTGGTCTATCGGCAGCAGCTAGCCATGAAAGGGTAGTTCAAGCAGCACAGTCTGCCAATGTTCACCAAGAAATACTTGGTTTTGAAAAGGGATATGATACTATGATTGGTGAAAGAGGCGTTACTTTAAGTGGTGGTCAAAAACAAAGAATTTCTATTGCGCGTGCGCTGATTAAAAAACCTGAAATTATTGTATTTGACGATTGTTTGAGTGCAGTTGATGCCAAAACAGAACAGGAAATTCTTGGAAATTTGTATGGATATTTAAATGAAAAAACGGCAATTGTGATTACCCATCGAATTTTTTCCAGTTTTAGGTTCAATAATATCATTGTTTTAGAAGATGGGCAAATCATAGAAAATGGCACACATGAACAACTCATGCAAGCCAATGGATATTATGCAGAATTGTATAAAAAGCAATTAATGCAAGTGGATGCTGGGGCTGTTTAAAACTATCTTGGCAAAATTTTGGTAATTCTGAAACATCCCTATATTTGTGACACATAACAGATTACGCAACTTAAACCAAATTAACTGTGTCGTACGAGAACAACGAGAAAAAAATGGATAGCGTTTATAGCAAACGTATCAGGGCGGGAAAGAGAAGGACCTATTTTTTTGATGTGAGGGCTACTAGGGGAAACGACTATTTCCTGACCATTACAGAAAGCCGCAAACGCTTTGACAACAATGGTTATGACCGACACAAGATCTTCCTGTATAAGGAAGATTTTAACAAGTTTATCAAAGCTTTGGCAGAAGCCGTAGATTATGTGAAAACAGACTTAATGCCAGATTTTGATTTTGATGCATTTAACCATGAATATCCAGAAGGGGAAGAAGGCGGTGAATATGAACAAGAAGCAGTCTCTGTAAGCCAGGTTGCAACAGTTGAGCCAGTTGTTGAAACAGCATCTGAAGCAGCTTCCGAAACGGTTTCAGAACCAGTTGCTGTAGCAGCTGCTCCTGCAGAAGAAGAGGCCCCCATTGTATTCAATAATCCTACGGCTAACGAGGAAGTAGACAAATGGTAGAATAATTCAAAAGTCAAAAAAAAGTAGAAGTAAAAAATAATAAAATACCCGATTCATTGAATCGGGTATTTTATTATGAAGTAACAGAAATCTAATTTTGCTAAAGCAATTTTGACATCCAAAGATCACAACCACTATGACCGGAATTTCCCATGGGTGCTTCTAGGTATTGAAACCCAAATTGTTCATAGACTTTAACCGCTTTGGATAGTTTAGGCATGGTTTCTAAGTAAACGGTCTGGTAGCCATACGCTTTGGCCCAGTTTATGACATGATGGATCATTTTTTGTCCCAAACCCTTTCCCCTGGCATCTTTTGCTAAATACATTTTTACCAATTCGCAGACCCTTTCAGGTAATCCTTCTGTTGGAAAAATACCCGCACCCCCTAGTAATAAGCCACCTGATTCAGCAACAAAATAAGCTGACCCTGCTTGATTATTAAATAAAGCATGTAAGTTGTCTGTACTTGCATCAAAATAAACCGTACCAGGTTTATTGGCTCCAAATTCTTCCAAAGCTGTTCGGATAATTAAGGCAATAGCTGCATTGTCTCTGGCCTCAATAGGTCTGATAAGTATCTCCATTAGTTTATATTGCTTTGCGGAATTGTTTAAAACTATTGATTAATCCATTAGTGGAACTATCATGCGCAGTTACCTTTTCAGTTGCTTCTAATTCAGGTAGAATTTGATTGGCTAATTCTTTGCCTAATTCAACTCCCCATTGGTCAAAACTGAAAATATTCCAAAGTACTCCCTGCACAAAAATCTTGTGTTCATAAAGGGCAATTAAAGCACCCAAACTATGGGGATTGATTTCTTTTACCAAGATGGAATTAGTAGGCTTGTTTCCAGCAAACACTTTAAATGGAGTTAATTTTTTAATTTCCTCTTCCGTTTTGCCAGCTTTCATCAATTCAACTTTTACTTCATTCTCGGTCTTGCCGTTCATCAAGGCTTCAGTTTGAGCAAAGAAGTTTGACATCAACTTTATATGATGGTCACCAGTTGGATTATGGCTAATAGCAGGAGCAATAAAGTCACAAGGAATTAGGGGAGTACCTTGGTGAATCAATTGGTAAAATGCGTGCTGACCATTGGTGCCTGGTTCGCCCCAAATCACTGGGCCAGTGGCATAGTTAACAGGATTACCATTTCTATCAATACTCTTACCATTACTTTCCATATTGCCTTGTTGAAAATAAGCTGCAAAGCGATGTAGGTATTGGTCATATGGCAATATTGCTTCACTTTGCGCACCCATAAAATTGGTATACCAAAGGCCTATTAGAGCCATGAGAACGGGAATGTTTTTATCAAACGTAGCAGTCTTCAAATGCTTGTCTACAGATTCCGCTCCTTTTAAAAGCGCCATAAAATGATCATATCCAATAGTTAGTGCAATAGATAATCCAATTGCACTCCATAGAGAGTATCTACCACCAACCCAGTCCCAGAATTCAAACATGTTTGCTTTGTCAATACCAAAAGCAGTAACTGACTTTTCGTTGGTACTTAGTGCAGCAAAATGCTTGGCAATATCTGTTTCTTTGGCCCCAGATGCTAAAAACCATTCACGCGCAGTATGTGCGTTGGTCATGGTTTCTTGGGTTGTAAAGGTTTTAGAAGCTACTAAGAACAAGGTTTCATCGGCCTTCACTTTTTTCAAAGTTTCTACAATATGGGTACCATCTACATTACTAACAAAAAAAGTTTCAATACCTTTTACAGTAAAAGGTTTCAATGCTTCAGTAACCATCACTGGACCTAGGTCAGAACCCCCAATTCCAATGTTCACAATGTATTTAATGGGTTTACCCGTGTAGCCTTTCCAGCTACCATCATGGATGGCTGTACAAAAAGCCTTCATCTGCTCCTGTACCTTTAAAATATTAGGCATGATATCTTTTCCATCAACCATAACAGGGTTGCCGGAGAAATTTCTTAATGCCGTATGTAATACAGACCTACCTTCCGTTTCATTGATTTTATCACCATCAAACATGGCTTTGATGGCATCCTTTAGTTTGCAATCCTCCGCCAACTCTAACAAAAGTTTTAATGTTTTTTGGTTGAGAATATTCTTTGAATAATCAAATACTAGGTCTTCTAAGCAAAGTGAAAATTTTTGAAAACGCTCAGGTTCAGTAGCAAACAAATCACGCATATGTTTGCGATTCATTTCTTCTTCAAAATGTTTTTTTAATAAAAACCAGGCTTGTGTGGATGTTGGATTGATTCTAGGCAGCATATCTGTTCTAATTTGAATATTGGAATCATTAAAGGGTTTCAATCAAAGAAATGGTTGTTTGAATGTCTTGAGGACTAATATTCAAATGAACAACTAGTCTCACTTGGGTGGGGGAGATAGCAATGGCTAAAATGCCATGGTCTTTTAATTTGGCGGTTAGCTGAGGGGGGGTGTAACGGCCTTTTACTTCAAATATGAGAATATTGGTTTCTACGGGGAGTATATCACCAACAAAATCCTTCTTTGCAAGTGCTGTTTCCAGCATTTTGGTATGTCTATGGTCTTCTTCTAATCTTTGAACATTGTTTTCTAGAGCGTAAATACCAGCTGCTGCCAAATAGCCAGCCTGACGCATTCCGCCACCAAAAAGCTTTCTAACCCTTCTAGCTTTTTGAATAAAATCACGGTTACCCAATAATACACTACCCACTGGAGCGCCAAGTCCTTTACTTAAACATACGGAAATGGTATCAAAAGTTTCCCCATACCATTTGGGTGATTCATTTTTGGCAATTATGGCATTGTAAATTCTGGCTCCATCCAGGTGTAATTTCAAATTATTTTGCAAGCAAACTTCTTTAATAGCCTGAATATCAGTAAAGTCGTAACAAGCTCCGCCACCTCTATTAGCCGTGTTTTCCAAAGAGACCAAAGTGCTTGATGGTTTATGAATATCCACTGGATTTATTGCAGCCACTACCATATCTGCTGTGATTCTACCCCTATCACCAGCCAATAATCTAACAGAAGCCCCTGAATTTGCTGCTATGCCACCACCTTCATATAAATAAATATGAGACATTTGATCGCAGATAACTTCATCACCTGGTCTTGTATGACATTTAATAGCTATTTGATTAGTCATGGTGCCACTTGGGCAAAAAACGGCCGCCTCCATACCAAAAATAGATGCAGTTAAAGATTCCAAGGCATTGATGGAACTGTCTTCACCAAAAACATCATCTCCAATAGGAGCTCTCATCATTGATTCGAGCATGGCAGTTCCTGGCTGGGTTACGGTATCGGAACGGAAATCAATCATAGAAGGCGAAGATAAACCCAAATAAGGCTTTTTTCCCTGTTAAAGAGGAGGTAATTTTATCCTCATTTAGAGGGCATATTTTGAGTTTTTTCCAAAAACCCATCATTTTTTCCACAAAAACAGACAGTTTACATGCAATATTCTTACTTTTGCAGGCTCTGAAAAAGACATTTGCACTTTAACTAAGTTCAAACAGTTTTTGTATAACAATTCTGGTCTTTTCAACGTTTTTATTTATTCAGATAATTATTCATTATGAGGCAGCTCAAAATTGCTACCCAGATTACCAACCGCGATTCACAGGCAGTTGAAAAGTATCTCCAGGAAATTTCAAAGATTCCTATGATTACCCCTGAGGAGGAAACAACCCTCGCCCAGAAAATCAAAATGGGTGATCAACGGGCTTTGGATAAACTGGTACAAGCCAACCTTAGGTTTGTGGTATCTGTGGCTAAGCAATACCAACACCAGGGATTATCTCTAAGTGATTTGATCAACGAGGGTAATCTAGGTTTGATAAAAGCGGCACAGAGATTTGATGAGACCAAGGGTTTCAAATTTATTTCTTACGCCGTATGGTGGATCCGTCAATCTATTTTGCAAGCTTTGGCTGAACAAGGAAGATTGGTTCGTTTGCCTCAGAACAAAATTGGTACTTACAACAAGGCCAATAAAGCTTACATGGCTTTTGAACAAGAACACGAGCGTGAACCTTCTACGGAAGAATTAGCTGAGATTCTTGAAATGAGTGAAACAGAAATCAATAATATTTTCCAATCAAATACCCGTCACACTTCATTGGATGCTCCTGTACACGAGGCTGAAGACGTTGCCATGGGCGATTTGTTAGAAGGTAGTGATGATACTGACGAAGACGTCATGAAGGATTCCTTACGTGAAGAGATTCGCAGGGTATTAAAATCACTTAGTCCAAGAGAAGCAGAAATTGTAAATGCTTATTTTGGTTTGGATGGTGAAAACGGAGTAACCATTGAGCAAATAGGAATGAAATACGATTTAACAAAAGAGCGTATTCGTCAAATTAAAGAACGCGCCATCAAACGTTTGCAAAAAGCCAGATACAGCAATGCGCTGAAAGCATATTTGGGATAAACCCCATTATTATTTCAAAGCCCTTCTGTAGCAACAGAAGGGCTTTGTTGTTTTAATACCCTTCAAATGGGAACAATCTAAGACAACTGTTGTTATACTTATAATAACTTTGAATCATGTTTAAGCAACTATATTTTATTGTAATCATGCTTTTGCTGGTTTCCTGTGAAAAGGATATCAATTTGGTACCTGATGCTTCTACGCCTAAATTGGTAGTGGATGCAGAAATTGAAAATGGACTGGCTCCCATAGTCATTTTAACCCAGTCAACTGGTTATTATGCCAACATTGACTCCAGCGTACTGAACAATAGTTTTATTCATAATGTATCATTAACCATTAGTAATGGGACCAAAACCCATACTTTAAAAGAATATAAATTGCCTGTAAAAGAGGGATTTATTTATTATTATAGTAATGACCCTACTAATGCTAGTTCCGCATTTATGGGAGAATTTGGTAAACAGTATATTTTAAAAGTAAATTATAATAACAGTAATTATACCGCCATTACCCAAATACCAAATTTGGTTAAAAAAATGGATTCGCTATGGTCAATACCTATTTATCCCATGGCAGATTCTCAACAAGTTAAACTCATGACTAAAGTGTCTGATCCTCCGGGCTTGGGTAATTATATCCGTTATTTTACAAAGCAAAATTCGGGTTCATTTTTACCAGGTCAAAACAGTGTATTTGATGATCAGGTGATTGATGGTAAAACTTATAACGTACAAGTAGATCGCGGTGTTAACCGCAACCTGCCTAGAGAAAGGGACAATTATGGTTTTTTTCTAAAAGGAGATACGGTAAGTGTTAAATTCTGCAATATCAATAAAGCAGGTTATGATTTTTGGAGAACCTGGGAATTTGCTTTTTCCAGTATTGGTAATCCCTTTTCTTCTCCTGGGAAAGTATTAGGAAATATAGACAATGGGGCATTGGGTGCTTTTACCGGCTATGCTGCCCAATATAAGAGCCTGATTATCCCCAAATAGTACGTAATTGTGTACAATCCTATCCCTTAAGATGGGCTTTGCCCTTTATTTTTGTAAGTTCTAAAATGATAAAAATGTCAAATCAAGTTTCAGAGAAAGTGCATGTGTTGATCATAGGTTCCGGACCAGCAGGATATACCGCAGCTATTTATGCGGCTAGGGCCAATATGAAGCCCCTATTATACCAAGGACTTCAACCAGGCGGTCAATTAACCATTACTACGGAAGTAGAAAATTATCCGGGATATGCAGATGGGGTTCAAGGACCTGAAATGATGGTTCATTTTGAAAAACAAGCAGCGCGTATGGGTGCCGATATTCGTTATGGGTTGGCTACCAAAGTAGATTTTAGTGTACGACCTTTTAAAGTGGAAATTGACGAAGAAAAATGGATTGAAGCCGATTCCATTATCATATCTACTGGTGCATCCGCCAAATGGCTTGGTTTGGAAAGTGAGCAACGTTTAAATGGTTTTGGGGTAAGTGCCTGTGCGGTTTGTGACGGATTCTTTTTCCGTGGTAAAGAAGTGGCAATTGTAGGTGCGGGTGATACTGCAGCAGAAGAAGCACTTTATTTATCTAAGCTTTGTACTACTGTTCATATGGTTGTTAGAAGAGATCAAATGCGCGCTAGTAAAGTAATGCAAGATCGTGTTTTGAATACTCCCAATATTAAAGTTTACTGGAATAGTGTAACCGATGAAATTTTAGGAGCAAACAAAGTGGATGGGGTTAGGTTAATGAATACTGTAACACAAGAAAAAACAGAGATTCCGGTAAGTGGATTTTTTGTAGCCATTGGGCACGAACCCAATAGTGGTATTTTCAAAGACTTTATTGAGATGGATGAAACTGGATATATCCAAACCATACCTGGTACAACAAAAACCAATGTTCCAGGGGTTTTTGCCGCGGGCGATGTACAAGACAAAAACTATCGTCAAGCAGTTACAGCTGCTGGAAGTGGTTGTATGGCTGCTCTTGACGCGGAGCGATATTTGACCGCCAACGGATTGGCATAAATCTAAGCAATGCTGACCATTCATTTAAAGTCTATTAGATGCTTAGCCAACCACGGTATTTTTGCCGAGGAGAAAATTCTGGGTAATGAGTATGAAGTTGATATTTTAATTCAATGTGCTACCAAAATGGGTATTATTCAACATTTGAATGAAACCATTGATTATGCTACAGTATACCAATTGTTGCAAAAGAGAATGCAAAAACCTACACCCTTATTGGAAACCATTGCTAGTGATTTTTCCAATATGATCCTGCAAGATTTTCCTTTGGCCCAATCAATCCGATTTAGCATTCATAAGATGCATCCACCTATTGAGGGATTGGTTGGTCAAGTTGGCGTGATTTTTGAATTGGATAGGTCACAATTAAATCATTGATATGAAATATCTGCTGGTTATATTAGCTAGTCTTTTGTGGAATATGGCATCTGCACAGGAGGTAACCATTTTTCTCAAAGAAGCGGACAATTTTGAACGCCAGGTAAAAGAACCGGAAGCTTTGGACAAATACAAACAGGTATTGGCTGTGGAACCAGCTAATCTAAAAGCCTTGGTAAAAGCAGCAGAATTACATGCTTCAATAGGAGGCCGTCAAAATGATAAAAATACCAAGCGTCTTTATTTGGAAACCGCAATGGTCTTGGCAAAAAAAGCCTTTGAAACCAATCCTAAAAACGCAGACGCCAATTATGTCATGGCCATGGCTTCAGGAAAGATGACGGATATTGAAACGGAGAATAAGAAGATTGTGGCTTTTGTAAAAGACGTGAAAACTTATACGGAAGCTGCCATTGCTTTGCAACCCAATCACGCCAAAGCCTATTATAGTTTGGGCAAATGGCATTATGAGATGGTGAACCTTTCTGGCGTTAAGAAGGTAGCTGTTAAACTATTCTATGGTGGATTACCCAATGGAGACTTAGATTCAGCCATTACTTATTTTGAGAAATGCAAGAGTTTAGATCCTTATTTTGTGTTGAATTATCTAGACTTAGCAAAAGCGTATAGAGACAATCATCGTCCTACCCAAGCCATTGAAGTATTGAATAAATTGGTCAAATTACCCGTAAGAACTGCCGATGACCCAGCTTTAAAAGCAGAAGGAGCTAAACTATTAGAATCCATTCAATAATACTAACTTGTAAAAAAAATTACCATGTCTTTAGAAGCCCTATTTCAAGAAGCCGCTGCACTCAGCAAAACCTTATCTGAAAAACCAGATAATGAAACCTTGTTAAAACTCTATTCCTTGTACAAACAAGGTTCAGAAGGAGATACCCAAGAAAGTGGACCTTCCAATCCCTTTGATTTTGTAGCCAAGTTCAAACACGAGGCTTGGGCAAAATTGCAAGGTATGAGCAAGGAAGACGCCATGCAACAATACATAGATTTGGTGAAGCAATTAAAAGGCTAAACCAATAATCATATTTCCAGATTTTCCTAAAGAAAAGCATTGGGCAGCAAGATTTTGCTGCCCTTTATATTTTTAAAGTCTTCCACTTTCCAGATTGTACGTACCAATAAGAAGGAATTATAATAGATGTCCAATAAATAATCTCACTTCCCCAGCCCCAAGTAATGGGTAATTGCATTTTCTCCAATATCGTGTATACATAAACGCAATAAAGGATAATGGCCACAAATTCAGTGGCTAGGTTCATGCTACTATTGCCTGTGCCTGTAACCGCATTCATCCAAACAACTGACACAGACATTAATATAAGTGCAAAGGACACCACCCGTAAAACAGGAATACCAGCTTGAATAAAGTCTTCCCCTTGACCATAAATTGACAAGAATGCGTGTGGAAATAGGTTGAGTATTAGACAAACTGAGATGGCAAATCCCACACTCCAAGTCATGATTTTTCTTATCAAAGGCAGCACTTCATCTAGTTTTCCCTGCCCAATCACATTACTCACCATGGTATTGGTGGTGGCGGCAAAGGCCCAAGTGAAGCAGCCAAAAAAGCCAAATATATTGCGCATGGTGTTAGAAACCGCTAAGTCTCGGGCACCATGGTGTTCAATTAAAATATAAAAGAATTCCCAGCTGATAATGCTAATGGCGTGTTGGGCAATTAGGGGGGCAGATTGTACCACAATTAATTTGCTATTCTTTGGCTCAAAATCCCAGGACTGGAATAAGTGTAATTGCTTGTTGATTCCTTTAAGCTTTAATACCAGAATTAAAACTAATAATCCGGCAACTTCTGAAATAATGGAGGCATAAGCTGCTCCATTAAAACCCAATTGTGGTAATCCCAATTTGCCATAAATCAGGGTATAGTCAAAAAAGACATTGACAATGGCTTCTGTAGCAGTACCAATAATCAAATAATTGGTTTGATTGGTGCCCACCAATAAGGCATTGCGCATTTGGTAGATATATAAAAAGGGCAGACCTAGTATTCGAATATTCAAAAACTGAACGGCTTTTTGCACCCTGGCAGGGTCATGCAAGGACCAACCCAAAACAATGGGAGCCAAAAACCAGGTGATTAAAATACCCAAAACGGCAAAAACAAGGGAGATGAAAATTCCTTGAGTAAAGAGTTTGCCAATTTCATTAACCCTATTTTCTCCTGCTCTTCTAGAAATTAGGGCCTGTAAACCATTGTTTAAACCATGACCCACCACAGCAAAAATGAGGTAATAAACCCCTGTAATGCCCGCTAATCCTAGGGATTCCTGACCCAAACCACCCAAAAAGATATTATTGGTAATAAAATTCAGCTGGGGAACCATAATGGCCAAGCTGATGGGCAGGGCAATCCGCAGGATCTGTTTGTGTCCCGTACTAACTTGTAAATTGATCTCTTGTGACAGATTGCTCATAGAAGCTGCAAAGTAAGAATTTTAAACCCTGTATAAATCGCTTTCCATCCCTCAGCGTTTTTTTATATCATTGCATAAGAATTTTTATTATGGTTCATAAGTTGACAGGTTTATACGGGGACAAACAGGTCTATGCACCAAAGAACACGGACCAGCTTGGATTGGAGATAGGAAAAGACCAATTGGTCTTACTTGTCAAAGACACCATTAGCAATCGAATTGAAGCCATAGAAATTTTTGAATTAGAAAAAAATAAGTTAGACTGGACCGATATTTTTTTTGAAATAAAACAGCAATCACAATTATTGGGGTTCAATTTTTCCTCTACCAATGTCTTTTACAACTTTGAAGAAGCTTTAATGATGCCCTTGGGTAAACTAAGCGCAACAGCCTCTGAAGAATACCTCAACTTGGTTTTTGGCAATGCCGACAAATTGATCATTAAATATGACCTGTTTCAAAGTAATGTACCCTTTGTAACGGTGTATAGGATTAAGCAAGCTATTTTAGATTTACTCAATAGAAATTTTCTCTTATTTAATGCACAGCATTTATATACCAGTATCTTAAACGATGTGATGAGCCGTCACAACCTGCCAAGCGTGTTTATGAAACTGATTATTCATTGTCATCATGCTATTTTTATTTTTGTAAAGGATGGGCAATTGCAGTTGATCCAGAATTTTCAATACCAGTCTCAGGATGATATCTTGTATTATATACTTAATGTGGTCCAACAATCTGGATTATCTGCTTTGCAAACCCAATTGGAAATCAGTGGCTTGATTGATTTACTACCAAGTTTAGAAACGCAATTGAAACTATCTTTTGGCATTATTACCTATGACCAAGTTCCTTTAGATAGTATTCCATCTCAGGGTGTCTCGGATTTTCAAGCACATCATTTTACGCCATTTTACAAATTAATGGTATGAGAATAATTTCAGGAAAATGGGGTGGAAGAAGAATTCATCCGCCTACCAATATGCCCCATACCAGACCTACCACAGATATTGCAAAGGAAGGTTTGTTCAATATTTTACAAAATAGGATTGATTTTCAAGATGCCAAAACCTTAGACCTATTTGGTGGCACTGGTTGTATTAGTTATGAATTGGCTTCAAGAGGTGCATCTGAACTAACCATTATTGAGAAGGATCCCATCATGCATGGTTTTATTAAAAAGAATTGTGCGATGCTAGGAGTTGAAAATGTTCAGTTATTAAAAATGGATGTGTTTGCCTTTTTACAATCAGCACAAAGCCAGTTTGATTTTATTTTTGCTGGACCTCCTTATGCATTGGGGCCAATAGATGAAATTCCAAAAATCATTGAGCAAAAACAGTTAATTGCCAAGGGTGGGATTTTTGTATTAGAGCATACCCCCAGAAACCAATATGAGAAAATGGCTTCCTTTTCTTTTCAAAGAAATTATGGAACCACCGTATTCTCTTTTTTTGTGAATATTACCCCATGACCAAACAAGCTTTACGCCAATTGTACAAGCAGAAAAGGCTGGATCTAGATGAGCAAACCCTGCTCAAATGGAATGATTTGCTCCTAATACAATTTCAACAATTACCCTTACCTCCCATAGATACCCTGCTCAGTTATTGGCCCATGGTACATCAAAAAGAGCCACAGGTAGATTTAATGACCAGGTACTTAGATTTTCTAATACCAGAATTGATTACTTGCTATCCACGCATTCAGCCATCAACCAACCAAATGGAAGCTTTTCAAGTGGATGAGGAAACTGATTTTAGGACCAATCAATGGGGCATTGCAGAACCCATCAATGGCAAAATAATGGCTCCAAAAAAGATTCAATTGGTATTTGTGCCCTTATTGGCTTTTGATGAAAAGGGATATAGGGTAGGATATGGTAAGGGATACTATGATCGTTTTCTTGTCAAATGCAGTTCAAATCTGTTAAAAATAGGGTTTTCTCATTTTGAGCCAGTGCCGCAGATTAGTGATACAGACCAATTTGACGTACCTTTAAATTACTGCATTACACCGCAGCATATCTATGAATTTTAACACGCTGTTTTTAAAGAGTTTTCGTGTGTTGTTGTTTCCATTTGCCATAATCTACGGATTGGTGGTTTTTATTAGGAATAGACTCTTTGATAAAGGACATTTAAAATACGCCGAATTTAATTTTCCCTTGATTTGTGTGGGTAATATAGCGGTAGGAGGTACGGGTAAATCTCCCATGGTGGAATATTTAGTAGCCCTCTTGCAAAGAGATTTTAAAGTGGCAACCTTAAGCCGCGGATACAAACGCAAGACCAAGGGATATGTTTTGGCAGGAGCCAATACTACGGCTCTAGAAATTGGTGACGAGCCTATGCAGTTTCACCTAAAATTCCCTAAAGTACCAGTGGCCGTTGGAGAAGAAAGATTGGTGGGTATTCCGCATTTATTACAAGACCATCCAGACTTACAAGCCATTATTTTAGACGATGCGTTTCAACATCGCACGGTAAAAGCTGGTTGGAACATTTTATTAACGGAGTACAGCAATTTGTATAGCAATGATTTTTTTCTACCAACAGGAGATTTAAGAGATGAATGGGCATCGGTCAAAAGAGCCCAAGTTATTGTTGTGACTAAATGCCCAGCAACTATAACAGAAGAGAAAAAACAAAAAATTATTAGGAGCTTGCAGCCAGAGCCAGAGCAAAAAGTATTTTTTACCACTATTGAGTACGGTACTCCCTATCATATTTTTGACCCTACAGATCTTTGGATTTTAACACCTAGAGATGAAGCATTATTGGTTTGTGGCATTGCCAATCCCAAACCTTTAAAAGACTATTTACTAAATTCGGTTCATACCTATAATCAACAAGACTATTCAGACCACCATATTTTTTCTATTGATGATTTTAATGAAATCAAGGAAAAGTTCAATGAAATCTCAGCACGTGATAAATTAATCCTGACAACAGAAAAAGACGCGGTTAGGTTTAGCAAATTCACGGAAGAACTGGCAACACTACCAATGTATGTGTTACCCATTCGGCATCAATTCCTTTTTGGAGAAGCCGAACAATTCAATCAGCTAGTCAAGGATTTTATCCTTCATTTTAGCTTTAATCCTACTAAGCCATGAGCAAACAAAAAGACAAGCAGAAGCAGAAACAAAAATCAAAACATAGTCCTGAATTAACCCTAAAAGGTAGGTTAGAAGTAACCCGTTCTGGAATGGGTTATGTGATAGTAGAAGGAGGAGACGTTCTTGTAAGACCTGGTGATTTTGCCACCGCCTTAAACGGCGATACGGTAAGGGTTAAAGTGGTCAAGGAAAATATGCGCACGGGTAAGAAAGAAGGACGCATACTAGAAGTGGTTTCCCGAAAACAAACCGAGTTTGTAGGCCATTTACAATTGTCTACCAATCACGCATTCTTTGTTCCGGATACTGACAAACCCATGCCAGATTTATTTATCCCTTTAATATCCATTAATGGAGCCAAACACAAAGACAGGGTAATAGCAAGATTAGTGAAATGGGATAAGACAGATAAGAAACCAGTAGGAGAAATTGTCAAAGTATTGTTGCCGGAAGATGCCAATGACGCGGCTATGCAAGAACTATTGGCGCAAGCAGGATTTCCATTAACCTTTCCAGAAGATGTAGCAGAAGCGGCCGCAAGATTACCTGAAATATTAGATAGTACAGAGATTGCCAAAAGAAGGGATTGCAGAGAAATCCTCACATTTACCATTGATCCAGCAGATGCCAAGGATTTTGACGATGCCATTTCTATTAGGCCCTTGGGCAAAGACATGTATGAAATTGGAGTGCATATTGCAGACGTAAGTTATTATGTTACGCCTGATTCAGATTTGGATGCGGAAGCATACAAAAGAGCTACATCGGTTTACTTACCAGACCGTGTAAATCCCATGTTACCAGAAAAAATCTCCAATGAACTTTGTTCTCTAAGACCACACGAAGATAAGTTTACTTTTTCTGCTATTTTCCAAATGAATAACAAAGGTGAAGTAAAACAATATTGGTTGGGCAAAACCGTGATTCATTCTGATCATAGATATGCTTATGAAGACGTACAAGAAATTATTGAAACTAAGAAAGGTGTTCACCAGGATGAAATCTTATTGCTAAACGATATTTCTCAGCGTTTGCGCAAGAAGCGTTTTAGCCAAGGAGCTATTAATTTCTCTTCTCAAGAAGTAAGGTTTAAATTAGATGAAAAGGGAAAACCCATAGGCATTGTAGTTAAGGAAAGTAAAGCGTCTCACCAGTTAATTGAAGAACTGATGTTGTTGGCTAATAGAACGGTTGCTGAGAATGTATCTAAGATCATGATCAACAAAAAACCTATTCCATTCCCATACAGAATTCACGATAGACCAGATGAAGAAAAGCTAAGACCCTTTATCACATTTGCCAAAAAATACGGACATGCATTTGATATAAGTAGCCCTGAAAAAATTGCTGCTAGCTTTAATCAAATGTTGGCAGATGCACATGGTAAACCAGAGCAACACGTTTTGGAGCAACTAGGCATTAGAACCATGGCCAAAGCGGTATACACCACTGAGAATATTGGACACTATGGTTTGGCCTTTGAATACTATTGTCATTTTACTTCTCCTATTAGAAGATACCCAGATGTATTGGTACACCGCGTATTAGAATCTATTATTGAAGGCAAGCCCATCATTGATAAAAAGATGGAAGAGAAATGTAAACAGTCTAGTGAAAGAGAGAGAGCTGCTATGGAATGTGAAAGGGCGGGCAACAAATACAAGCAAGTGGAATACTTGCAATCTTATTTGGGGGAAACATTTGAAGCCGTTATTTCTGGGGTATCCAGTTTTGGATTCTGGGCAGAAACAGTATTACACAAATGCGAGGGTTTGGTTAGCATCATTAGTTTGAGTGACTATGATGATTTTAGACATATTGAATCTGATTATAGTTTAGTAGGTAGAAGAAGTGGACGCAGTTTCCGCATTGGCGATAGAGTTATGATTAAAGTAGTTGCTGCCAATTTGGAAAAAAGACAATTAGACTATGAATGGGTGATTGATGTAAAAAAAGAAGGGGAGGAGAAACCAAAGAAAACTAAAACGCCTAAACGGTAGTTCTTAGATAATGCCCATTTGTTTCATTAGAAAACTGGCGTTCTTATTTTGAGCTATTCCTTTGCGAATAGTATAATCAAAATACAAGTTGTTGTTTTCAATAAGACTTTCAAAACAGTAATTAGCTAAAATACCTGGATATTCTTGTTCCATAGCCCCGAGTTTCAAGTCATGTGTGGCAAAAAGACTCAGACATTTCATGCACATTAATTCTTTTACAAATTCTGCTGATCCATGGTATTTGTCTTCAGAATTGGTGCCTCTTAAAATTTCATCTATTAAAACAATTGATGCTATAGAAGACTGAACGCCTATTTTTAAAGCTTGCAATTTTTTTAATTCAGCCATAAAATAAGATGTGTTCTCAGCAAGATTATCACTAATTCTAATGGAACTAAAAATTTGCATGGGGCTGAATTCAAAATGGGAAGCAGCAACGGGTAAGCCAGCCTGAGCCATAACTAGATTCATACCAATAGCTCTAAGAAAAGTTGTTTTCCCACTCATGTTAGAACCAGTGATTAAAAAAAGTTTTTCAGGACTACCCATGAACAAATCATTTCCTACTCGTTTTGAGGCTGTTATCAGTGGGTGTGAAAGTTTTTTTGCGGACAAATAAAGTGGTGTTTCTGAAATAGTAGGTGTACAATCATCAGGGTGTTGAAACCTATAAACAGCAAAACAATTGAGTAATTCAATTTTACCAACAAGCGCTAACCAGGATTGAAAATCTGCTTGGTGTTTGGTCTTCCAATTTTCTAATGCCCACATATTTTGAATATCAAAAAGAAAATACGGGTTGAAAATCATAATGGCAAATAAGTTCAACCGCTGATCAATTCTATTAGAGAGATTGGTCAATTCAGCTATTGACACACTGGCTTTCTGGGCTATTTCCTTGTATTGGAATAATAAGACAGCATCTTGGGTTTCTACTTCTTGAAATTTTTTTAGAAGCCAACCATATTGTTGTAATAGCGCTTGCTTATTTTCAAAAGCCTGGAATCCGGATTGTAAATATTTTCCATGAATGCCAATGATGATCCAACCAATAACAAAGCTCAAACCTAGTAAGCTGGGATTAGAACTAATTAAGGCGTGAACCAATAAAAAAAGATTGAGAACAGGAATCAAATAGCGCATTAGTTGCAACCATTTTTTGGTTTGTAATTGATTCTTAGTTTTCAACCATGTAGCTACTCCATCTAATGAAACCAGCTCCGTTTTTCTTTGTCTAGACGCCGCAATCATGGATTCAACCAAATTGATTTGTTGACCATAGGTTGAAACAGCCATCTGATGCTGTATAATTTCATTTGGCTCTAACGGGGTTTTTAATTGAGCAGCCAAGGTTTGAGAACCATAAATGGTGCTGGTTCTATTTAAGTAATGGTACAATGAACCCTTTCCAAAAATGTCTAAATCAGACCAATATCCTTGTCCGTCTTCAAAAACAAAACCATTGTCAAAAAGGTTGGTTCCTGCTTCTATACAGACCATTTCATTTTTCAAAACTTCCAGTAATGACCTTAGTGCTGCTTGTTGGTTTTGCAAATTCACAAACCAACTAATGCTGGCTAAAAATCCAGCCAAGTTCAAAAAGGCTAAGATAGTTTTAGCCGTAGTAACGCCATGAAACAATTGGTAAACCGTTAATGCCAATACTAAAAAACAAGCTAGCCTAAGCAAGGCTACCAGACTGATCCTTTTTTTTAGTTGGGATAATTGAGTTTGGGTGGTATTAATTCTATCTTGATAATGCTGAACAATCGCTGGCATAATTATGAATGGGTTTCTTGGAATTCAATACCTTCTGCTTTTAACGCAGCAAGAACGGGTTTGTAGATTTGGGGTAAAATGGGAATATACAAACCCTTTAATTGAATCTGATTTTCTAAGATGAGTTTGGCAGCTATACCAAGAGGCAATCCCACGGTTTTGGCCATGGCCGTATGCTGGTCATTTTCGCCAATACAAACCAAGGAGCTTTTAAGACTATGAGATACTGTACCTATTTGGTATTCAAATTCGTGCTGCATCACAATCATGTCTTTTTCTCCAGGTAACAGTGGCAGTTTGGTTTCTAATAAAAACTGCAACACATCAGCTGCGGTTCCTTGACTCATGGGGAGGAGGGTATCTTTGTCATTCAAACCCAACCAGTTCAATTGCTCCAAGAAATGAGCAGCTATGGCGTCATTAGAAGATTGATCTACTAAAGCTTCCATCCAATTAGTCAAAGCCAACTGTTCTACATGCAGTTTAAAAAATGCCGCTATAGACAAATGATCTATTTGATAAACATGGTTATTGTCTGTTAGCCCTAAGTGTAATATACCTGCCCATCCTTTTAAAAATTCAGGATAGCGCAAAGTAGTTCTCACAAAACTGCTAGCTGATTCCAAACCATAAATAGGAATATAATTCAAGGAATCCCTATTGGGATAAAATCCTAAAGGATACAATCCCGGAATATCAAGGGTTTCTTCATTATTAAATAAACTATGATAGGGAATAGATATTTCCTCGCCATTGTCTAAATATCGCGCCCCAGCGCTACCTGCCAATACTACATTTTTAGGGTTCCAACTGATTTTATAATGCCAGGGATTGTCATCATTTTCGGGCGCTACCAAACCCCCACAATGTGATCTAAAACTATTGATTACACCTCCTTTTGACTGAATTTGGTGAATGATTTGCATGGCACTCATATGGTCAATACCTGGGTCAAGTCCCATTTCATACATGAATAATAGCCCTTTTGCTTGAACCTGATCAGCCAATGCCTTGGTTTTTTCATCCAAATAGGAAGCTGTAAGCAAGTTGATTCCAAATTCTAAGCAATCTTCTGCTATCAAATAATGCAAGCTAGGAGGCATCATAGAAATGACAATGCTGGCCGTTTTTACCAAAGACCTGCGTGCTTCTTGGTCTTCAATATTAATTTGAACAGCTGTTGAGCCAGGATGTTCATCTAATTTAGCAGTAACTGTGGCCAAATCACTATCAGCTACTGTCAAAAGCCAGTTATTTTGGGTAATGGTTCTTTTTAAAAAATGAATCAAAACCGTAGCGGATTTACCCGCGCCAAAAACTAGGATATGGGGTAGATTTATCATTGGATAATTTCAGGCTAAATGTACATATTATTGTGGATAAATGCCTGCCGGAAACTGGGGGCAAAATACCTTATTTGACCCTTAAAAACCATATCTTCGGCATCCTGTAAATGGTCTGCTTTTAGGATCCTTACACTGAACTAAAAATCACTAGTTATCCTACATGGAAGAAAATCTAATAACACCAGAACAAACAAGCGACAACGATCGTGTGATTCGTGTAAATATTGAGGAACAAATGAAAACGGCCTACATTGATTATTCAATGTCTGTTATTGTAGGCCGTGCACTCCCAGATGTTAGGGATGGTTTTAAGCCGGTTCACCGCCGCGTTTTATATGCCATGACCGAATTGGGTAATTATAGTAATAAACCCTATAAAAAATCTGCCCGTATTGTGGGTGAAGTAATGGGAAAGTTTCACCCACATGGTGATAGCTCCATCTACGATACCCTAGTACGTATGGCTCAGAACTGGACCATGCGTTATATCATGGTAGATAGTCAGGGTAACTTTGGTAACCAAGATGGCGATCCACCGGCTGCTATGCGTTATACGGAAGCCCGTTTGCACAAGATTGCAGAAGCCATGTTGGACGATATTGAGAAAGACACGGTAGATTTTCAGCTCAATTTTGACGATTCACTAAAAGAGCCTACAGTTTTGCCTACCCGTATTCCCCAATTATTGGTGAACGGGTCTTCGGGTATCGCCGTAGGTATGGCTACCAATATGCTTCCCCATAATTTGGGTGAAGTAGTGGATGGTTGTATTGCCTATATTGACAACAAAGAAATTACTTGTGAAGAATTAACCCAATATGTAAAAGCACCCGATTTTCCAACAGGTGGTATCATCTTTGGAATGGAAGGCGTTAAACAGGGCTTGTTAACCGGACGCGGTAGGGTAGTCTTGCGTGGTAAAGTACAGATTGAAACCAAAGCTTCTGGTAGAGAACAGATTATTATTACGGAGGTTCCATATCAGGTTAACCGTGACCAACTTACAGATAGGATTGGTCAATTGGTGAATGAAAAAGTAGTAGAAGGAATTTCGCATGTAAACAATGAAAGTAACAATAGAGAGGGTACTAGAATTGTAGTTGATTTGAAGAAAGACGTGATTGCACAAGTGATTATCAATCAGTTGTACAAATACACGGAACTCCAAACCAGCTATGGTACCAATAATGTGGTGATCAGTAAAGGCCGTCCAAAAATCATGAACCTTAGGGAATTGATTGTGGAATTTATTGAGTTCCGTATGGAAGTGGTAATCCGCAGGGCCAAGTTTGAACTACGCAAAGCAGAGGAACGTGCCCATATCTTGGAAGGCTATTTAAAGGCATTAGATCATTTGGACGAGGTTATTGCACTAATTCGTTCCAGCCGCACCCCTGATGAAGCAAAAGATGCTTTGATGTTAAAAAGCCAGTCAGAAAACTGGTACCTCAGCAATGATTTGTTTACCGGTTTAACCGATGATTTATACCAACAAGCGCAGGGTTTAACTGAAATACAAGCAAAAGCCATTTTGGAACTGCGTTTACAACGCTTGACTGGTATGGAAAGGGATAAGATTGTAGAAGAGTTTAACGGTTTGATGCAAACCATCAAGGGCCTAAAAGAACTTTTAGCCAGCGAAGGGCTTAGGTTTGAAATGATCAAGACCGAGTTATTGGAAGTGAAAGAGAAATTTGGTGACCCAAGAAGGTCTGAGATTCAATACTTGGCAGATGAAATGCGTATTGAAGACCTGATTGAGGACGAAGACGTGGTGATTACTATTTCTCATTTGGGTTATATCAAGCGTACATCGGCCACCGAATACCGTCAGCAAAAACGCGGTGGAAGAGGGGCTGTTGGTTCTAAAACCAGGGAAGAAGATTATGTGGAACACTTGTTTGTAGCTTCTACCCATGATACCATGATGTTCTTTACAGAAAAAGGTAGGTGTTATTGGTTAAGGGTTTATGAGATTCCAGAAGGAGAGAAGCAGAGTAAGGGTAGAGCCATCCAGAACCTGATTCAATTACCAGGTGACGACAAGGTAAAAGCCATTATTGAAGTGAAGAAATTGGACGATAAGGAATTTGTTCAGAACCACTATATTGTACTTTGTACCAAAAAAGGGGTGATTAAGAAAACGAGCTTAGAAGATTTTAGCCGAATCAGAAGTACTGGTGTGAATGCCATTACTATTGTGGAAGGGGACGAATTATTAGAAGCCAAAATGACCGATGGTAATTCTGAAATCATGATGGCTTTGAAGAGCGGTAGAGCCATTCGTTTTGAAGAATCCAAAGTACGTTCTACAGGTCGCGGAGCGATAGGTGTTGGTGGTATTGAAGTGGATAACACCAAAGATGAAGTGGTTGGTATGATCTGTGTAAACAAAGAAGATGCAACCCGTACCGTGATGGTAGTGAGTGAAAAAGGATTTGGTAAACGAACTTCTATTGAAGAATATAGAATCACCAATAGGGGTGGTAAAGGTGTTAAAACCATTAATGTTACCGAGAAGACCGGCGGATTGGTTGGTATTTTATATGTTACCGAGAAAGAAGACTTGATCATTACCTGTAAATCTGGTATTACCATTAGAACGGGAATACAAAGTATTCGTGAAGCTGGCCGTGCCACTCAAGGTGTGAAGCTAATTAGACTGGATGAAAGTGATGAAATTGCAGCAATTTCTCAGATTGAAGACCAGGAAGAACCCGAATTAGATGCTGCTTTGGATGGTGAGACGGAAGGGGAAATAGCTACAGAAACGGGGGCAGATGCACCAGAAAATAGTCCTACTGAAAATTTAGATAATAATACACAACCAACTGAAAATCAATAACAAACCCTCCTTTTATGAAGAAGCTACTATTGCTTTCCATGATCGCAGTTGCCACATTGGGTAGCAAGGCGCAGGATTTTAAAAAAGTAAACACCGTTCTTGTATTAAACAAGATGGAAGATGCCAAAGTTGAATTGGACAAAATGAGTGCTGATCCCAAAGCCTTGGCCAAAACTGAATACTGGTACTACCGATCTAGGATTTATGCCAACCTAGGGAAAGAAGCAAAAACAGCTTCTAAATATTCAACCGCTATTAAGGATGCAGATGCGGCTTTTCAAAAGCTTGTTAGTCTAGATCCAGCTTGGGTAATGGTAAAAGACAAGGGTAACGATGGCATTTTTGATATGTATTCTTATGGATACAACAATGGTATTCGTGCTTTTAATGAGAAAAAATGGGACTCTGCTAGTTCCTATTTTGGGTATGCTGTGACTTACAGTGATATCCTTTTTCAGAACAAAATGACCAAGGATCAGAATATGGCATTTGATACCACGTCCTTATTGTATGCTGGTTTTTCAGCTCAAAACGCCCAAAAAGGAGTTGAAGCCTGTAAAGCTTATGGTCGTTTGGCTGAAGCCAAAGTTGGGGGAGATGGTTATGTGGACATCTACAAATACCTGGTTATTACTTATATGAATGAGAAGAATGAAGTTTCATTCAGAAAATATATTGCGTTAGCTAAGCAGGTTTATCCTAAAGAAAACTGGGATGATTTTGAAATTGAATACATTGACCGCAATTTCAGTTTAACTGAAAAAGAAGCCTTTTATGACAAGGGAGATGCAGCAGGATCATTTGGAGAAATGCAATACTTACAGTTTGGTGAAATCTTTGTAAACGTGAAACACGATGCCAAAGAGAAGGACAAATATGATAGCATCAAACTAGATGCTTACGAGAAAAAGGGTATTGAAGCTTACAAAAAAGCATTTACCAAAAATCCAAGCAATGCCATTGCATCTTTTAATATTGGAGTAATTTATTATAACAATTTTGGGTTGCTCGATGACAAAGTAGCAGCCAACATTAAAGCGGTTCAAACCATTAATGCTACCAAACCTGCTGAAAAAGATCCACTGAAGAAGAAAGCGCTGGATGCTAAATTTAAAGCACAGACGGATCCATTGCTAAAAGCCAGCCAAGAATTGGAGAAACCAATCAATGAAACCTTGGATCAAGCCATTGACTGGTTAGAGAAGACCTACAAAATTGAAAATGATAAAGCCAGTAAAAATTCTACCGATAAGAGTATCATTAATAAGTCCGTAGATTTCTTGGCAAATATTTATCAGTACAAGCGTGATCGTGTACGCGGAAAGGATTCAAAAGCCTTTGATGCCTTTGACGCTAAATTTAAAGAGTACGATAACCTACACGGTAAATTCTAATCAACCATATTCTAATAGCGAAGCGTCTCGATAAAATCGGGACGCTTTTTTTATGTATCATAGGATGGACAGATTTAAACAGACTTAGTTTTTACAATAATACCTATTTAACATAATATTAATTATAGGAAACGCCCATACCCTTAGTTGCCATTTGCCCTAGTGCTTTCTAAATGCTAAACACAAAACCCGCCCGATTTAGAAAGCACTAGGGCAAATGCAAGGAAATGGGCTAATCCTATAATTAGTCGTTATGTTAAATAACCACGAAAATATTTAAGAAAAAAGGCTCACGCTTCTATAAAGGAGTATTATATTAGA
>CANHGS010000032.1 GCA_947460595.1 Bacteroidota bacterium
ATTGTTGTCCCAATTGGTGATTTGTTCCCCCAAATATGGGGAATTTTCCCCTAATTCAGGGAACTTTTCCCCGAATTATTTTTACATATCTTTACAATTATTTGATTTACAATAATTTACAAGCTTAGTATTGATACAGGTCGGGCAACAAAACCTTTCAACGCAAGTTGAAAGGTTTTTTCGTTTACGAACGTTGCAAACTCGTTTGCATAAGTGAGTAAGCGAAAAAACCGCAACCTGAGCGCAGCGAAGGTTGCAAAGGTTTTGGGTAATGCCCCTCAAAAGGATGCCTGCGAGCAAGCGCAGCGCCGCGAGCAGGCAATCCAGTAAGCCCCAGCGAGCGCAGCATTGCTGGACACAAGTCCCCCCCCACATACCCCCCCCCGCATATCCACCCCTTTAAAACTAAAATAATTTTACTTTCAGAATTTATTCCCAAATACAGAACTTTATTCAATATTTGCACTATAAACAAACTTTCTCAACTTGTTTCAATATTAAAACCTAGCTCCCTGCAAAATGGTTATTATTTCAAGACCACATATTGAAGCATTTATCAGAAAGAATCCACTTTCTGCAAACTCTTTAAACAACTGGTACTTCAAAACAAAAAACGCCAACTGGAGTAATTTAAATGAAGCTAAACTAATAAATCCTGCCTGTGATTATATTGGAAACGACCGGTATGTTTTCAATATTGGCGGAAACAATTATCGTTTAGTCGCTATGATACATTTCTCTAATCGGACATTATATATACGTGCAATTTTAACTCACCCCGAATATGATGAGTTTAGTAGTAAGGGATTATTAGAAAAAATTTAAGCTATCTATTTAAATAGAAATTATGAAAATTGAAAATAAACAACAGTACTATTTAGCTATGGCAGAGATAGAGCAGTACTTAGAAAAGGGGTTTGCTAGTCTTACAGTAGAAGAAGATGATCAACTTGCCAATTTATCTCGAGCAGTTGAATCATGGGAACTTGCTGCATATCCAATGCCAATGCAACCATCACTAAAAGATATATTGAACCATATTATGTTTGCAAAAGACCTCAATCAAACACAATTATCTGCAACGCTAAATATATCCAAAAGTGCATTATCCGAATTTCTTAGTGGTAATAAAAAACCCAACTTGGAAGTTGCCAAGAAACTACATACTCAATTCCAGATTGATGGTAATCTTTTGCTAGAAAGTTTATAAGCCAAAGACTTCCCTTTAATCTCCCAACAAAAAAAGGAACCAACGGTCCCTTTAAAAATCTCTCAAAATATCTTCTATCCCAATAGCTTAATACACTTCCCCAAACGCTCCTCCCACCCCTTCAACTCAATCCCATAATCCCGCACCAAATCGCTCGTATCCATCACTGAGTAACTCGGCCGCTTTGCCGGCGTAGGATACTCGGATGACGCTATAGGCAACACTTTTGTCTCCTTCCCAGCAATCTTCCCTATTGCTCCCGCAAAATCACACCAAGAAATCACCCCCGTATTGCTAAACTGATAAACCCCATAATGCGCATTCCCTCTTTCAATACACACAATAATTTTCAATATCGCTTCCGCCAAATCTGCCGCATAAGTTGGAGAACCAATCTGATCCGCCACCACTTTTAATTCCGGCCGATCATTCATCAACCGCAACATAGTCTTCACAAAATTATTCCCGTGCACACTATAGACCCATGAAGTTCTAATGACAATACTCTGAGAACAATTATTCAAAGCCAGTTGCTCACCCATCCATTTAGTATGACCATAATAATTCACGGGATTGGTGGCTGTATGAATGGTATAAGGGCTTGTACCATTCCCATCAAACACATAATCCGTAGAAATAGTAATCAACTTAGCATTGATCAACGCACATTGCTGAGCAATCAAACCCACGGATGCTGCATTGGTAGTAAACGCCAATTCCTGCTCCGTCTCCGCCTTATCCACAGCCGTATAAGCCGCACAATTGATAAAATAATTAGGATGATGGATTTTGAAAAATGGCGCAATGCTCTCCGGCTTAGACAAATCCAAATCTTCCCTACCCGTAAATAGAAATTCAAAAGCGTCACTAAATGCAGCAGCCAATTGTTGGATTTCCCAACCTAACTGTCCATTTTTTCCGGTAACTACAATCAATGGCTTAGACATGGTATCAAATTGATGGTACAAAAAAAGGCCAAACGGAAATCCGGATTGGCCCTTTTATTATTTTAAAGAATCTTATTTAGCACTTACAAATTCTTTGGGTTGTTTGGACCACTCTTCTCTAGGAAGTGATTTAAAGTAGTCGTAGGTTTTTTTCAAACCTTCTGCTCTGTCTACTTTTGGTTCCCAGCCCAATAATTGTTTGGCCTTGGTAATATCAGGTTTGCGTTGCTTAGGATCATCCACTGGTAAATCCTTGTAAATGATTTTTACAGAAGAACCGGTTAGTTTCAACACTTCCTCTGCAAAATCTTTCAGGGTAATTTCATTGGGGTTACCAATGTTTACAGGCATGGTATAATCACTCATCAACAAGCGATAAATTCCTTCTACCAAATCATCCACATAGCAGAAAGAACGGGTTTGACTTCCGTCACCAAAAACGGTTAAGTCTTCCCCACGCAAAGCTTGACCAATAAATGCAGGCAATGCCCTACCATCATTGAGTCGCATACGAGGACCATAGGTATTGAAGATGCGAATAATCCTGGTTTCAACACCGTGAAAAGTATAATAAGCCCTAGTAATAGATTCCATAAAGCGCTTGGCTTCATCATAAACCCCACGTGGACCTACTGGGTTTACATTACCCCAGTACTCTTCTGTTTGAGGATGCACGGCCGGATCCCCGTAAACTTCACTAGTAGAAGCTACCAACATTCTAGCGCCCTTGGCTTTGGCCAGTCCAAGACAATTATGGGTTCCTAAGGCACCCACTTTCAGGGTTTGAATAGGAATTTTTAAATAGTCAATAGGACTAGCTGGAGAAGCAAAATGGAGGATATAATCCAAATGACCTGGTACATGAATAAAGTTAGAAACATCATGATGATAGAATTCAAAATGCTCCAACTTAAACAAATGTTCAATGTTGCGGATATCGCCAGTAATTAAGTTATCCATTCCAATGACATGGTAGCCTTCTTTGATAAAACGATCGCAGAGGTGTGAACCCAAGAAACCAGCGGCACCAGTGATTAAAATTCTTTTCTGTGACATAGTTAATTTTTAAGGCCTCCCAATGCTTTCATAATAATATCCTAACTCTTTCATCTGTTTATTTTCAAACAGGTTACGCCCGTCAAATATGACTTTGTTTTTCAATTTGCTCTCAATGATTTCAAAATCTGGTGTACGGAACTCACTCCACTCAGTGGCAATAATCAACGCATCGGCACCAGCCAAAGAGCTGTACTGGTCATTGGCATAATTGGCTATATGTCCAATTTGCGCTTGCACATTTGGCATAGCTTCTGGATCATAAGCCGTAACGGTAGCACCTGCAGCAGTTAGGGCTTTGATGATGTATAAAGCGGGTGCTTCGCGAATATCATCGGTATTGGGTTTGAAGGCCAATCCCCATAATGCAAAATGCTTGCCCTTTAAATTGTTGTTGAAATAAGCATTGATTTTGGGCATCAAATGTAATTTCTGTTTTTCGTTTACATCTTCTACCGCTTTCAGAATTTGGAAATTATAACCCACTTCTTCTGAAGACATGATTAAAGCTTGAACGTCTTTAGGGAAACAGCTACCACCATATCCAATACCGGGGAATAAGAAGCGTTTCCCAATTCGGTCATCACTCCCAATACCCTTGCGCACCATGTCTACATCGGCGCCTACTTTTTCACAGAGTACCGCTACTTCATTCATGAAAGAAATCTTAGTAGCCAAGAAACTATTAGCAGCATATTTGGTTAACTCTGCAGATTTCTCATCCATATAAATAATGGGGTTACCCTGACGCACAAAGGGTGCATACAAATCGCCCATTACCTTACGCGCCCTATCAGAGCTAGCACCAATGACCACACGATCAGGTTTCATAAAGTCATCTATAGCAACCCCTTCTCTTAAGAACTCTGGGTTAGAAACCACGTCAAAATCCCCTGTATAGTTGGCAGCTATAGCCGCCCTTACTTTGGCTGCAGTACCTACTGGCACTGTGCTCTTGTCTACAATAACTTTATAATCGGTCATGATTTTACCAAGGTCATTGGCAACACCCAGAATATATTTTAAATCGGCAGAACCATCGGCTCCCGGAGGTGTTGGTAAGGCTAGAAAAATGATTTCTGCGTCCTTGATACCCTCTTCCAAATTAGTTGTAAATTTCAATCGCCCCTCACGTGTATTACGTAGGAAGATTTTCTCTAACCCTGGTTCATAGATGGTAATCTCGCCATTGGATAATTTGGTAACTTTTTGGGGATCAATATCAACACAAGTGACTTTTATTCCTGTCTCAGCAAAACAGGTACCCGACACTAATCCAACATATCCGGTACCTACAACAGCTATACGCATATTTAACGGTTTATATAAGCTAATAAATTCTCAGTAACATAAGACAATTGTTCCGCATCTAACTCCGTATGCATGGGCAAAGAAATGACCCTTTCTGTGAGCCAGTCGGTAGTTTCCAAATTCAATTTGGGCAGGTCAAATGCTGCAAACATTTTTTGTCGATGTCCCGGAACTGGATAATAGATCATGGACGGGATTTTCTTCTCCGCCAAATAGGCTACTAATCCATCCCTGTCTACTCCCTCTAACAATAGGGTATATTGGTGATACACGTGGTTGCTATAGGATGCCACAAATGGAGTAGTCAGTTGTTCTTGACTGGCAAAAGCCGCATTATAAAAACTAGCAGCGGTTTGTCTAGCCAAAATGTAGTTATCTAATTCACGCAGTTTCACATTCAAAATAGCCGCTTGAATACTATCTAAACGGGAATTGCATCCCACCATTTCATGGTAATACCTGGTTTGCTGACCGTGATTGGCAATCATTTTCATTTTATGAGCCAAATCAGCATCATTGGTAAAAATAGCCCCACCATCGCCATAGCCACCAAGGTTTTTACTGGGATAAAAAGAAGTGGTTCCAACGGTTCCAATAGTTCCTGTTTTCTTAACTGTTCCATCTGCAAATTGGTAGTCTGCTCCAATAGCTTGAGCATTATCTTCAATAACCGCAAGCCCAAATTCTGCCGCAATAGCCATAATCGCATCCATGGGTGCCGCATGTCCATACAAATGCACGGGAACAATGGCTTTGGTTTTAGGTGTAATGGCTTTGCGTAATGCCTCAGGATCCATACAAAAAGTTTGAGGATCCACTTCTACAAAAACAGGTTTTAACTTTAACAAAGCCACTACTTCTGTTGTGGCTATATAGGTAAATGAAGGGGTAATTACTTCGTCTCCAGGCTGCAAATCCAAGGCCATCATGGCAATCTGTAATGCGTCTGTTCCATTGGCACAAGGAATAGTATATCCAGCACCCTGATAAGTATTTAATGCTACAGTAAAATCCTGTACGGCTTTTCCATTAATATAGGCAGCGGTATCTAGTACTTCATGAATGGCGGCATCAACTTCTGTTTTGATTTTCAAGTATTGATTTTTGGTGTCCACCATTTGAATTGGCCGCATAGTCTATCCAGTTAATTGGTTCACAAAACTACGTCAAAAAAAAATCAAATTAGAATTTGCAATCATGGGAATATCCCTGAAAAGCTGGTAATTATTGTGTTATTTTACATTATTGTACCATAAATGAAGCTATTCTATCATATATTCCTTTGGGCCTATCCTTTTGCTGCTAGAATTCTTGCTTATTTTAACGGAAAAGCAAGAAAATGGGTTAAGGGTAGAAAGGGGATTTTCAGTTCTCTGGAACAGGTACTCAACAATAATAGCGCTCCCATTATTTGGATGCATTGTGCCTCACTAGGAGAATTTGAACAGGGTCGCCCCCTTTTAGAAGCATTTAAAAATAGTTATCCCAATCACTTTATTTTACTAAGTTTTTTTTCACCCTCGGGCTATGAAGTGCGAAAAAATTATGAAAGTGCCAATTATGTTTGTTATTTACCTATGGATGGCCCCAAAAATGCCAAACGTTTTTATGATTTAGTAAATCCCAGTTTGGTACTATTTGTAAAATATGAATTTTGGTATTATTATACTTTGGAAGCTGCTAATAGAAAAATCCCTCTTTTATTGGTGTCTGGAATTTTCAGAGCATCTCAGCCTTTTTTTAAATTCTATGGCGATTTTTATAGAAAACTATTAACCCATTTTAGTCATTTGTTTGTGCAAGAACAAAGCTCTTGGGACTTACTCAAAAGCATTGGTTTAGGCAACAAATCTAGCATCAGTGGAGACACCCGTTTTGATAGGGTGATTAGTATTGTTCAAGACTTTGAGCCCATAAAATCCGTAGCACATTTTAGTAAAGGAAAAAAGCTATTAGTAGCTGGTAGTACCTGGGCCGAAGACGATGAAGAACTGAACCATTTTTTACACTCAAATCCTCATATTTCTGCCATTATTGCACCACATGAAATCATTGATGAAAGATTAAAAGAGTGCTTAAAATGGTATCCACATGCCATGCTTTATTCCACTTATGAACAGCTTTTTGCTGAAGATAAAGTACCAGATAATATACAAGTCTTGGTCATCAATAATTATGGGATGCTTACGCGATTGTACCATTATGGCAATATTTGCTTAGTGGGTGGAGGCTTTGGGGGCGATGGGGTTCACAATGTTTTGGAAGCTGCTGTATATGGCAAGCCTGTTTTAATTGGCCCTATCTATGACAAATATGTAGAAGCAGTGGAATTAGTGGACAACGGAGGTTGCATTAGTGTTGAAAATGCACTGGAATTAGAAGAAGAACTTTCTATATTACTTGCTGCAGATCAAAGCGCCTATCTTGACGCTAGTAGAGCAGCTAAAGAATATGTGTATTCAAAAGCAGGTGCTACAAAGACTATACTGGACTATATTCAGGCAAAACGCCTTTTGACCAATTGATCAAAATGACCAACAGTATCTGAACGTTCGTTCCATCCTAGTTTTACTTTTAACTCTCTTTGAATCCAATAATGGGCTTCTGGTAAAATGCCAAAACTATTAATGGTTTTCAAACTGCGTTCATACATAGTTTCATCACCACGGAACAATTCATTGATAAACAAGTATCGATCATTGATGCCAATGGCTTTTTTCAAGTCTACAATGGGTGTGTCTTGAAAATTATTTGATACTTCCTGTTTCTCTGCTTTGAGATGCTCATTTAAAGCCAGCCCCTGATCAGCATGTATATCATTGAGTTCATACATTTCTTTTACTGGAGCCTCCTCTTCCTTACTAATAGTTGCTTGCGCTAAAGGATCTGGCATGTCTAAATCCATCTGAAACAACCAACCACTCAGTTCCGCCTTTTTCAGGTTGTTCTTGGGTTTGGATGTTTGAAGCGCTTCTTTTGGGGACATGCTAGTTGAAGTTCCTGGCATCATCACAGATACCGCTCCCCTGCCCTGAGGCGCAGTAGCATTCTGTTGCAACTCTGAAAAAAGCATCTGAACAGTAAGCAACATATTGTCTGCTCCTGCTTCTTGAACAAATTGTTCTTTCAGTTTATCTATTAGTGTACCCACTCTTTCCATTGTATGTAATACATTTGAGGTGTTGAAAGTCTAGATGAGCTATTATTCAAACGCGTATTTAACTAATTTATTATTCAAATGTTCATAGAACCGAATATTTCCGGTGAGCGGAGAGGGTGGATTGAAGTGATTTGTGGCAGCATGTTTAGTGGCAAAACAGAAGAATTGATCCGTAGATTGAAAAGGGCAAGGATTGCCAATTTAAAAGTGGAGATTTTTAAACCTGCTATTGACATTCGTTATGACGAGACCAAAGTAGTGAGTCATGACAGTAATACCATTCAATCCACACCAATAGATAATTCCCAAACCATCTTACTAATGGCAGAAGGTGTTGATGTAATAGGCGTTGACGAAGCCCAATTTTTTGATGACCAAATTATGCATGTCTGCGAAACATTGGCTCAAAGGGGTACTAGGGTCATTGTAGCTGGGCTTGATATGGACTATAAAGGCAATCCATTTGGACAGATGCCCAATTTGTTGGCTGTGGCCGACTATATCACCAAATTGCACGCCATCTGTGTCAGGTGTGGCAATATTGCTAATATTTCTTATCGCCTTAAGGCAGAAGGTCCGCAGGTGCTCTTGGGTGAAAAAGACGTTTATGAACCAAGATGCCGTAAATGTGCCCATGAATAAACAACAACCCATTTTTGCGTTGATCCGTAAAGACCTGTTACTGGAAACCCGCCAACAGTATACCCTGTATGGTATATTCCTCTATGTGGCTTCTACTATTTTTGTGGTCTATTTGTCCATGGGGCAGCCCGAAGACAGGGTTTGGAATGGCCTATTCTGGGTAATACAATTATTTGTTTGTGTCAATGCGGTTGCCAAAAGTTTTCTGGCAGAAAGTAGGGGTAAAATGCTTTATTTCTATTCCATTGCTGGCGCCAAAGACTTTGTGTTATCAAAATTGATTTTCAATGCCCTATTGATGCTGGTGATGAGCTGTTTGAGCTTGGCCATTTTCACGGTTTTGTTGGGCAACCCCATTGAATATGGCTGGCGTTTTTTGGGGATTGCTTGTTTGGGTGGAATTAGCCTGAGTTTGGTGTTTACTTTTCTAGCCGCCATTGCAGCCAAAGCACAACAACAAGCTGCGCTGATGGCCATTATGGGTTTCCCCATTATCATTCCCCAGCTTTTGATCCTCATGAAGATATCTACAGCTGCATTCTCCGCAGTAATACAGGCAGGATTATGGCAACTGGTCATGATGCTGGTTGGCTTGGATATATTGGTCATTGCCCTAGCCATTATTCTCTTTCCTTTTTTGTGGAAGGATTGATTTTCTAGAAGCGTAAATGTCTTACGGTTTGTCCTTTATTGATCAATTGCTTTAAGGAATCAATACCAATCTTTAAGTGTTTCTCAACATATTCCGCCGTCACCAATTTGTCACTGGCTTCTGTTTTTACACCGTCTGGTATCATGGGTTGATCACTTACCAATAACAAAGCCCCTGTTGGAATTTTATTATAGAACCCTACTGTAAAAATGGTGGCAGTTTCCATATCAATGGCATAGGCCCTTACCCTTGTTAGGTATTCCTTAAATACTTCATCGTGCTCCCAAACCCTTCTATTGGTGGTATAAACGGTACCTGTCCAATAATCTACTTGATTATCGCGAATAGTGGTAGAAATGGCTTTCTGCAAAGCAAAAGCTGGCATGGCAGGGACTTCTGGAGGAAAATAGTCATTAGAGGTACCCTCACCTCTGATAGCGGCAATGGGTAGTATCAAGTCTCCAATTTTATTGCGTTTTTTTAGTCCTCCACATTTTCCAAGGAATAAAACAGCTTCTGGGTTAATAGCAGTAAGCAAATCCATAACTGTTGCTGCCCCTGGGCTTCCCATCCCAAAATTGATAATGGTGATCCCTTCTGCCGTAGCACATTGCATGGGCCTATCTAGACCAACTACCGGAACATTGTTCCACTTGGCAAACATGTGTACATAATTGCTAAAATTGGTTAACAGCACATATTTTCCAAAATTCTCCAATAGCTCACCTGTGTACCTGGGCAACCAGTTATTGACAATTTCTTCTTTGGTTTTCATATAAAGGCAAATTAGGTTTACAATATTTTTGAATTCTACTTCACAGTATCTTTGGCGGAATCAATTGTCTAAAATACAAAATCTACGGCTTAAAAATATTATATGATTCCAATTCCATTTCCTTTACACCCTTTTAGAATCCGTGAAAAGGAGGGTAAAGAATGGATTTTTGATGAGTTACGCAAACAATGGGTCAGGCTTAGTCCAGAGGAATGGGTCAGGCAAAATATATTGCAGTATTTTCTACAAGTAATGAATATTCCAGCTTCTCTTATTGCAGTTGAAAAAGAGATTAAGATAGGAGAACTCCGAAAAAGGTTTGACATTCTAGTATACCAATCCGCTAGCCCTTGGCTGATGGTAGAGTGTAAAGAAATGAATACACCCATTGACGAAGCCGCATTAAAACAAGTATTACACTACAACACAGGAATACCTGTTCCATATGTGATGGTTACTAACGGGAATATTAGTTACGCTTTTGAAATTAATAAAACGGGCATTCATTCACTAGACAAACTACCCAATTTCTATTAGCACTATCCCAACAAAAATCCCGGCTACCTGCGGCAACCGGGACTTTATTTAATATTCAATTAATCGGAAGAAATTTTTGTTTATTCAAAACTTCAACTTCTTTCTTCTGAATTTTGACTTTTGACTTTTGACTTACTGCCAATCCATCCTAATTATGGGAAAATACCCAACTCCGTATAGCTGATGGCTACTTTATTAATGGCACTCACATAAGCAGCTGTGCGCATATCAGGGATTTCTGGATTAGACAACCAAATTTCCATGATTTCTCGGGTAGCGTTGATCATAGTTTCTTCTAATCCACTGTGCACTAGATCCACTTCTTCTGCACCATGCATAATAAAATCGCGTTCTTTTTCACTTACCGTTTTACCAGTTAATCCTTCTATCTGGCCTAGAATATGTGCGTTCATATTTTCAGTAAAACGCTTTTCCATTCTACCATATCTAACGTGGCTTAGATTTTTTAACCACTCAAAATAAGAAACGGTTACACCACCTGCGTTCAAATACATATCAGGCACAACCAAAACTCCTTTTGCAGCAAAAAAGTCATCTGCTTCTGGAGTCAAAGGACCGTTTGCGGCCTCACCAATCATTTTGGCTTTAACCCTTGGGGCGTTCTCTGCGTCAATTACGTTTTCCAAAGCAGCAGGGATAAGAATATCACATGCTAATTCCAAAGCATCTGTATTTTTTGCAAGATTAGTGGCACCCGGAAAATTCAAGATACTTCCTGTAGCTTTTCTGTGTTGGAATAATTCTTCTTCATTAAGACCGTCTTCCTTATAAACAGCGCCTTCAAATTCTGCAATAGAAACAACAATGGCTCCATGTTCACGAAAGAATTTAGCAGAATGGTATCCCACGTTACCCAATCCTTGCACCACTACTCTTTTACCTTCAATACCAGTTGTCATACCTAATTTGGCCATGATATCTGTCATATTACAAACCTCACGAATACCAAAAAACACACCCAATCCAGTTGCTTCTTTTCTACCTCTAACACCACCCTGGGTAATGGGCTTACCAGTTACACATCCAGCACTGTCAATATCACCTGGCCTTAAAGACTGATAAGTATCTACAATCCATGCCATTTCTCTTTCACCGGTTCCATAATCTGGAGCAGGTACGTCAATGCCAGGTCCAATAAAATTCTTTTTTACCAACTCAGCTGTATACCTACGGGTAATTTTTTCTAACTCATAGGTACTGTGATTGCGAGGACTAATTTTAATCCCACCTTTGGCACCCCCAAAGGGTACATTTACAATGGCACATTTGTAGGTCATCAAGGAAGCCAAAGCCATCACTTCATCTTCATTCACTGCCATACTAAAACGAATGCCGCCTTTACAAGGAGTCTTGTGTTGAGAGTGTTGCACACGGTAGGCTTCAATAACTTCAATTTCTCCATTGTCCATTTTCACTGGAAAACGCATGCTATAAATACTATTGCAAGCTTTGATCTGCTCTAGCAAACCTTTATCCCATTTGGTAAATTTGGCTGCTTTGTCAAAACTTCTTTCCACACTTTGAAAGAAGCTGTAGGGTTGTTGACTTGACATGGTTGTTTATTTTGACTTGAGTAAGAAACCTTTTAACATTGGTGAGATAAAAGGCTTATTTTTTTTCCAATTTGGAGATTTTCCTATCAATACTGATTAAGTAAAATAAGAGTCCTGTAATTAATACTACCACAATGGTCATTACCAAAAAGATTTTACCGTTACTACGCATGAGATCATTGGCAGCCTCATTATTGGTTGCATCCTGTGCAAATGCAGCCAAATGCATAAAACCTAATAAAAGGACCCATGCAACTTTTTTAAATTGATTCATTATTCAAATGTTTTTCGTTCAAAATTTGATACCGCACTTTGAGTGTTGAAATCCAAACCCCTAGCAAAGTCCAACCAATTACCGCTGGATAAAAAACGGTGCGCATATTCATATCCATGTCCTTCCCATTCAAACCGGGATTACCTTCACTTCCTTGACCTCCAGGGTGAAGTGATTCTGTTAGCCTTGGCAAGATCCAAAGCGTTGGAAATAACATGAAAAATGCAAAAATATTGTACACCGCACCAATACGCATTTTCTTATCATCGTCCTGCATACTACCTCTTAAAACAAAATAAGCTAGGTAGATTAATATGGCAATGGCCGCTCCATTTTGTTTGGGGTCTCCAGTCCAAGGACTTCCCCATTGATAGTTAGCCCAAATGGCACCTGTACTTATACCTAATAAAGAGAAAATAGTACCAGTGGTGGCAAATGCGGATGAATAGTAATCATAAATGGGCTGAGGATCTCTCAAAAATTTTACCGCATAATAAACCGATACAAATAGCAAAATCATCATACCAAACCACATGGGAACATGGAAAAAGAAATTACGGATAGATTCCTGCATCCGATCGTCCAATCGGGGAACTTTCACATAAAAGCCATAAGTACAAGTATATAAAAGAAGCAGCACCGTTAAAATTTTCCACCAGGATTTTCTCATCATATAATAGCTAATTTTCAAATGCTTCTTTCAAACTAACAAGCGTAAGTGCAAATTTAGGTGAAAGGCCTTCAATAAAACTAATCTACGTGCAAAAATTACTCATTATTGTACCATTTTTAACGATATTATTAGGCTTAAATTGGCATTCTAGCCAAGGTTCCTTAACTTTGCCAACTTCCAAAATTCATGCCGTAACATGAAGCGAGCTGCCCTGTAAGGCGGCAGCAACCTGAATGTGGCTATTAAAATTTTAAGAGACACATGAAATTATCCCAATTTAAGTTTGACCTTCCTCTGAACCTGATTGCACAGAATCCTACCAAGAAAAGGGAGGATAGTCGTTTGATGGTTGTTGACCGTAAAACCGGCCATATGGAGAACAGGCATTTTCGTGACATCCTAGAGTACTATGATGACAAAGATGTGTTTGTAGTAAATAACACCAAAGTATTTCCGGCCAGAATGTATGGCAGAAAAGAAAAAACAGGTGCAAAAATTGAAGTTTTCTTATTGCGTGAACTCAACAAACCAAATCGTTTATGGGACGTAATTGTTGATCCCGCAAGAAAGATTCGTGTAGGTAACAAATTGTATTTTGGAGACAATGAAGAACTGGTAGCAGAAGTGATTGACAATACCACTAGCCGTGGTAGAACTATCCGTTTTCTCTGGGATGACGATGATGAGAGCTTTAAAAAAATGTTGGAATTCTTAGGCGAAACGCCTTTGCCTAAATACATCAAGCGCAAGCCAGATGAAGAAGACAAGGAAAGATATCAAACCGTTTATGCAAAACATGAAGGTGCGGTGGCTGCCCCTACTGCAGGTTTGCACTTTAGCAAAGAATTGATTAAGCGTTGTGAAATCTTAGGGATTCGCTTTGCAGAAGTAACCTTGCATACAGGCTTGGGCACTTTTCGTCCCATTGAAGTGGAAGACTTGAGCAAGCACAAGATGGACGCAGAATACTATCAGATTACAGATGAAGCTTGTAAGATTGTGAACAAAGCAAAAGAATCAGGCAAACGTATCTGTTCTATTGGAACTACCACCATGCGCGCTATGGAAAGTAGTTTTACAGCTCAGAAATTGTTGAAGCCAAGTGAAGGCTGGACCAACCATTTTATTCACCCACCTTACCATTTTAACGTGGCTGATAGTTTGGTAACCAATTTTCACCTACCAAAAACTAGCTTGTTGATTATGACTTGTGCATTTGCGGGTTATGACCTAGCTATTGAAGCTTACAAAAAAGCCATTAAGGATAAATACCGTTTCTTCAGTTATGGAGACGCGTTATTAATTATCTAGAAGATAGATTCGCCTAAAAAAATCCTCCGAAATTTCGGGGGATTTTTTTTGCATGATTTAACACTAGATAATTAATTAGTGAAGAGATAAGAGTGAAGAGTGAAGAATGGACGGTGATCTCAATATGCGATTGACCTAGGCTGCGCCTAGGTTCTAGTAATTGACAACCCTTCTTCAAAAAGAAAACCCTTGGCATTGCCAAGGGTTCATGTATCAATTCTAGAAAAATCTCACTGCATTCTTCACTCTTCACTCTTCACTTTTCACTCTGCATTCTTCACTCTTCACTCTTCACTCTTCACTTTTTTCTTCCCTCTTCACTTTCTTATAGTCCAAACAGCCCACTATTCAATAACTGCAAGGTCTTGGTCCTGTATTCATTTGGCACCAACAAAGAAATATTATGTGGGCTACCACCATAACTAACCATGGTAACTGGCACTTCGCGGATGGCGTCAAATAACTTCATTAATACATCGTCTGTTTTGGCAATTTCGTTGCCCACAATAGAAACAATGGATTGTTGTTTTTCAACTTCTACGTGACCAAATGGTTCTAATTCTTTGATAATTTCTGCTAATGCGATGTCTGAATCAATGGTCACCGAAACAGCCACTTCAGACGTGGTAATCATGTCAATAGAAGTCTTATACTTTTCAAATACTTCAAACACTTTGCGCAAGAATCCATAAGCCAATAACATTCTACTGCTTTTGATCTTGATGGCAATAATCCCATCTTTTGCAGCTACTGCTTTTACGCCTACGCTTCCTGCTTCTTTGGTAATGACGGTTCCTGCTGCTTCCGGCTGCATGGTATTCAACAATTTCACAGGAACATTTTCTTGTTGTGTTGGCCAAATACAAGTAGGGTGCAAAATTTTAGCGCCAAAATAAGCCAACTCTGCAGCTTCATCAAAGCTCAATTGCTCAATGGCAACAGTCTTGTTCACTATCCTTGGATCATTATTGTGCATGCCATCAATATCGGTCCAGATTTCGCATACAGTTGCATTGATGGCTGCTGCCACCAGCGATGCGGTATAATCACTTCCTCCCCTTTTCAGGTTGTCTACTTCTCCTCTTGCATTGCGGCAAATATATCCTTGGGTAATAAAGATTTTCTTGTCTGTATGTTCCGCCAAAAGCGCCGTTAATTTTGTTCTAATCACAGGCAAATTGGGTTCTTCATTGGCATCAATGGTCATGAATTCCAATGCTGGTAAAAGCAAGTGATCAATCCCCAGTTCTTCTAAATAGACACAGAAGAGTTTGGTACTCATCAACTCACCTTGTGCCAAAATATCTTTGTTCAGGGCTTCGCTAAATGAGATTCTTAAAATGATATTTAGAAATTCAAAGTGTTCTGAAACAATGGCATTGGCATTTGCTCTATTTTGATCTTGGTGTACCAAATCCAAGACAAAATTTCTGTAATGTGCTTCTAGTGTATCTATCTTTTGTTTGGCAGCCGTGCGGTCAAATGAAGCCAGACTATTGCTGATGTCTACCAATGCATTGGTTGTGCCACTCAAGGCACTTAAAACTACAATCTTAGATTCTTGATCCTTGGTAATTAATTGAGATACCTGGTGCATTCTTTCCGGCTTTCCCACACTGGTTCCACCAAACTTCATAATTTTCATACTACCATTATTTTTAGATTGCAAATGTACAAGCTCTAGATAAAAAACTAACTACAAATTTTAATAACAAATGTTAGTCTGATAAGGGTTTCAGCCAAAACATGGCTATTGACCAAAGGGTTTTTGAGAACTACACTGCGCATTAGGACCTTGGTCAATTTGCAAATAGTTACAGAAAAATTGGTAGAAACCATAACGGTATTTGGTTCTGTCAGAATGATTAGCACCACATTCTAATCCGCCATTGATCACATTCACTACTGCCCCAAAACCTAATTTCCTATTTGCAGCTATGTCTTTCTCTGTAGGTTCCCATTTGCCAGCCATGATATCGTGACAAGAAGGTTTGGGATACTGGTCTCTCACCCAAAACCAAATAGCTGAAGCAAAACAAAGTACTGGGTCTTGTAACAACAAATCTGGATTGTCTAAAAGCACTTGTTTGTTTCCAAAATAAGCTTCACTAAACTGGCCATAATTGTAATTCCAACTTAGTTGCATGGGGCCCCTTCCATGATAGGATTTTCCTGCAATGGGCGGCCATTTTTTCTTTGAAGTATCGCTGTATTCAGCAACCATTGATTTTGGAAATCCTTTTTCCTGAATATAATACAACCCCCATTGGTAGATACCCCCAGGGGCATCGTCCCAACCCCCACTGGTTTCATGACTCATATTAGCTAGAAAAGCAGCCAATTCTCTTTTTTGACTACTGTCATTCCCATCACCCAGAAATAAAGGGAATAGTTTTGCTGCTTTTAAAAAGGCCTCGTAACTATAAAAATCTTGCCTAGCTACCCCTTTGAAAACCGTGTCTTCCAATGTTGACATATGATAACGATTGGGAAAGAGTTCATTCCATTTTTTAGCGTCTAAAAATTTGGACACATTGCTCACCTGATTGCTAGTATCTGCAACAATCACATCTTCGGGTTCACCAACTATACTGCTAGCACAGGCATTGAGCAAAATCATTAGAAATGCTAATACGGTAAAAAAACACCTTTTTGACATAGGGATCAAACGGTTTACCAACTATGAAAATAATTAAAATACTATGCCAAATTTTTGAGCTACTGCTTGCAAATCTGTTTCCACTGCTTCTACCAATTCCCAACCCTTAGTAGTCCTAATGGCTTCCATCTCTCTTTCTGGATCGCCCGGGATCAACACCTTTTCGTGACCTGGCGCAGGTATCGCATTTCTAAATCTTTCAATCCAAAGATCCATCTGATTTTTAAAATCTTGTGCCGGTCTAAACGCATCAACACGCATAGCTCCAAAAAAATGCCCCAATCCCTTTCCTGGCTGATTTTCCGGCATGGGTACATAGGCAGGAAATGGAGGCGCCCAAGGACCAAAAGAAGCTCCACTCAAAACGCCTGAAAATATATCTACAATACTTCCCAATGCATATCCTTTATGACTTCCGTGTTCTCTGTCTGAGCCCAAGGGCAATAATGCTCCAGCTTTTTTCAAAATATTGGCATCTGTACTATCATTCCCATATTGATCCTGCACCCATCCCAATGGGGTATCTGCATTTTTACGTTGCAAGATTTCTAATTTACCATTGGCAGCAGTAGTTGTTGCAAAATCCGCAACAAAAGCGGGCTGCACTCCTGCTGGAATGGCAACAGCAATGGGATTAGTTCCTAACATGCGTTCTAAGGAAAAAGTAGGTGCCACTAGTGCAGATGCATTGGTCATTGCCATGCCAATCATGTCTTGATTCAAAGCCATCATAGCATGATATCCTGCTATACCAAAATGATTGGAATTATTAACCACCACCCAACCAGTTCCTGCAAGTTTGGCCTTCTCCATGGCAATTTTCATGGCAAAAGGTGCCACTACCAAACCTAGACCGGCATCTCCATCCACCACTGCCGTACTAGGCGTTTCATACGTTACTTTAATGGCAGGATTGGCATTGATTCTACCAGCTTCCCATAGTCTCACATAACCACTTAACCTGGCTACGCCATGGCTATCAATTCCCCTAAGATCAGCAGATAACAGTGCTTTTGACGCAATACTTGCATCTTCTTCTGGGCATCCCATTTTCAAAAAAATTTGTTCTGCAAAATCTAATAATTGGGAATAGGTATATAGCGCCATAATTCTATTTTAATGCTTATCAATTGGAGCACAAAATTAGCCATTTAGCACTTGCTCCCCGCAGTATTTTGCCATGAGCACCTATCTTTAACAAATGAAACAAATCTTAGCAACCCTGTTAATGATGACCTTGCTGCAAAACGCTTTTGCACAATGGCCAATTTCATCTATAACAACAGATTTTGTCAAAAATGAAAGAAGAGAAAGCTTTAAGAAAAACTTGGATGAACAAATCATCAATCGTTATTTTCAATTACCCATAGATAGTAGTACTGAAAGCCAATACGAAGAAGCTTGTTGGGCCATTTCACAATTCTTAGTAAAAAGCCCATTGATTGAATCTGGATTTAAGAAACTCTTATTATCCTATGGGCATTTGGATTTTAAAACAAAGAGAGCGGTACTTGAAGCTGTTTATGCCACTTATCCAACCCAGTTCCAAAGTCAAATTACTACGCTAACTGAAACAGAGTATGCCCCTAAACTTTTTGCCATGCAAACACTGTATTTGCTGCGTGCAAATGCAGATGCTATAGCTACAGAAAAATACCTTAAACAACTGATTCAGACATTCCCTGGTTACCAGCAAAACGATATTCTATCTGAATTATACAAATACCTTTTGCAGCACCAATCCTTTACAGAGCTTGCTTTACCTAATTTAAACCAATTGTTCCTTCATCAGCAATCGCACCAATTGGTTACCATTTATAGCTTTCAAAAATGGAATAGAGATTATCCTGGGCTAGCTGCTTTACAACAAAGTGATGGCCGTTTTTTAAGGGATAGCATGGGGCAGATTTTACTCATTGATCAATTGGCAAGAGCAGGCTCTAACCTCCCCTATTTTATTACCAATGGCAATACACCACAAGGTGTTTATAGCATTACGGGTACGGAGGTATCTAAAAATCTATTTATTGGCCCCACACCCAATTTACAATTACTCATGCCATTTGAAGCCGATAGCGCTTATTGGCATATGGGGTACGATAGTAGTAAAGATGCGCTAACTAATTATTTAGGATTACTACCCAAGGACTGGGCAAATTATGAACCCATGCAGGAATCCTTTTATGCAGGCAAAGCAGGAAGAACAGAGATTCTAGCGCATGGCACAACTATTGATCCGGAATATTTTAAGGGCTTTCCCTTCTATCCTATTTCTCCTACGCTTGGCTGTCTATGTGCCAAAGAGATTTGGAATATGTTCAATGGCCACCTACAAGAAAGTCATCAATTACAATTAGCCAATGGACTAGTACAACAAAAAAAACAAAAGGGATTGTTGATGGTCATCAATATTGACAATCAAGCATCCCCTGTGGAAGCATCCAAGATTCGGGAGGTTTTGGAAAATTTTGAACGTAAGCACCTAAAGTCATTACCCTAATACCATTTTTTCTGATAGATAGTCAACCCCAAATAGATTAATTATTTTTATATATTAATAGATTTTCGGTATTCGAAAACCCTAGAACCCTTGAAAAATGGGGGTACGGGAATCTTGTGTTAATTTTGCCAACTTCCTTCACTAGAAGGAAATCATTGAACCATGAGTAAAAAAGGAAAAGTGATGGTGGCCATGAGTGGCGGTATTGACAGTACTGTGGCAGCGTTGATGCTACACCATGAAGGCTATGAAGTAGTGGGAATTACCATGAAAACCTGGGACTATGCTAGCAGTGGCACTAGTACCAAGGAAACGGGTTGTTGCAATATTGATTCTTTCAATGACGCCAGACAGGCAGCCGTACACCATGGATTTCCGCATTTTATCCTAGATATTAGAGAGGAATTTGGAGATTTTGTCATTGAAAATTTTGTGGAAGAATATATTGCTGGCAGAACACCCAATCCATGTGTCATGTGTAATACGCATATCAAATGGAGGGCCTTGCTCAAAAGAGCCAATGCTATGGATTGTGAGTTTATTGCAACAGGACATTATGCCAAGATTCGCCAACACACCAATGATCGATATGTAATTAGTAAGGGCTTGGACGAAACCAAGGACCAGAGCTACGTGCTATGGGGTTTACAACAAGACTTGCTCAGCAGAACCATGTTACCCCTTGGGGGATTCCATAAATCAGAGATTCGCCAAATGGCCATTGATTTGGGCTACCCAGAACTTGCTAAAAAGAGCGAGAGCTATGAAATTTGTTTTGTTCCAGATAATGATTATCGTGGATTTCTAAAGCGCAACGTTGAAGGACTAGAAGAGCGCGTAAACGGGGGTTGGTTTGTAGATAAAACAGGCAAAAAATTGGGACAACACAAGGGCTATCCTTTTTATACCATTGGTCAAAGAAAGGGATTAGACATTGCTATGGGAAGACCCATTTATGTAACCGCCATTGATTCCAATACCAATACAATTGTGCTAGGAGATGAAGTAGACCTAGAACAGAATGACCTAAAAGTGGGTAAAATGAATTGGGGTAAGTACCATGGTATTACGGATGGCATGGAAGCCATTGCTAAAATCCGCTACAAAGACAATGGAGCATTGAGTAACCTATATAATGAACCAGATGGCATAAGGGCTAGGTTTTATGACAATGTAAAAGGAATTGCCCCTGGTCAGAGCGCTGTTTTTTATGAAGGAGATGATGTAATTGGTGGAGGAATTATCCAACGTGGTGAACTAGTACTTTCTTAAATTGTAGCATCAAGCATTTTTTTTGATTAAAGCAGCATACATGGTATCTGCCTTCATTCCGTATCCCTTAAGATATTGGGCATCAATCAATTTTAATTGAGGATCTTGATTTAGTAAGAAATCAAGGTTGGAATCATTTTCCGCATGGAACACTGAGCAGGTACTAAACAACAAATATCCACCGGGAGCCAACAAGGGAATCACATTTTTAAGAATGGATTGCTGCAGTTGAGTAAATGTTGCAATACAGCTTTCTTTGAAAAAATATAATTGCTCGGGAGTCCTACCCCAAGTGCCACTTCCAGTACATGGGACATCACTAAAAATGACATCGAATTTCTTTTGTGGCAGACTGGGATTTTCAACAGAGAGGTCTGTGACCATGGGGTGAAAATAAGTTATCCCTGCCCTTTGAAACCGATGTGACAAATTGTGCAAGATACTGGCCCTAATATCTGAAACAGTTATATCTAAATTACCTAATATATCTTGGGCCAAAATGGTTTTACCTCCACTTGCGGCACAACAGTCCCAAAATGCCATTCGCGATTTTTTTTCTATTCGAATTTGCTTTAATAACTGCGTAATTTTTTGTGAGCTTGCATCCTGTACCACTAATTCTTGATCTATTACAACAACTCCGTCTAATTTACTATTACTTGGAAGCGACAAACAATCCTCCCCTATTTGTACAAATGGAATTTGTTGATCTGCCATTTTTTGAATCACATTTGTACGATGTCCAGGTCTGATTCTGACAAACAAATCCGGTTGTACAAAAGCCGATTTTAAGAATGTTGTTGCATCTATTTCCTGGTCTATTTGATGCAACCAAGGAAAGACTTTTTCTAATTGAAAATCAGGAAAAGCAGTTTTTACAAAAGTAATTCTTTGTTCAAAAACATCTGACCATGCTTCTACCCAACTATGTTCAAATAAAATAGACCAGGGGCCAGGCTCATTGGATTGCAAGAACAAAGACACCCGAATCCTTTGCCCAGCAGAATGGTCTTTTAAAGCATGCCCCAACCTAAAATAAGCATAACAAAAATGCGAAATATTCTTGCGATCTTTTGAACCATATTTCTTGTTTACAGAAAAATGGTTCTTTAAATAGGCCGCCATGGGAACTACACCATCATAGGCTTCAATGATACCAATAGCTGTTTGAAGGTGTTGGTTCAAATAAGACATAGTTTGATTTATAATTCCAAAAGCGTTTTCACAGGATCCTTACCCATTAAGAGTAATTCTGGTTGTTCCAACAATTCTTTAACGCGCACTAAGAAACTTACGGACTCTCTACCATCAATAATTCTATGATCATAACTGAGTGCCAAATACATCATTGGTCTAATCTGTACTTGTCCATTAACTGCCATGGGTCTATCTTGAATCTTATGCATACCCAAGATGGCACTTTGAGGAATATTGATAATAGGCGTACTCATTAATGAACCAAATACACCACCGTTGGTAATGGTAAAGGTACCTCCCTGCAAATCTTCTGCAGTAAGCTTACTATCCCTAGCTTTACCAGCCAGAACAATCACTTCTTTTTCAATTTCAGCCATGCTCAAACTCTCTACATTGCGAATCACTGGCACCGTTAAGCCTCTTGGTGTGCTTACTGCTATGCTAATATCTGCATAGTCATGGTATAAAATTTGATCCCCATCAATATAGGCATTCACAGAAGGCCATTCGCCTAGGGCAATGGAACAGGCTTTGGCAAAAAAGCTCATAAAACCTAGGTTCACACCATGGCTTTCTTTGAACTTATCCTTGAACTGTTTGCGGATGTCCATAATCCTACCCATATCCACTTCATTAAAAGTGGTCAGCATGGCCGTGGTATTTTTAGACTCTACCAGCCTTCTGCTGATGGTCTTACGCAAGCTGCTCATTTTTTCTTGGCGGGTATTTCTACTGTACAATTCAACACCAGCAAAAGCTTTTTTTCCAGGATGGTTGAGTGCTTCCAATACATCCTGCTTCATGATTTTTCCACCTACACCTGATGCTTGAATATCTGAAGGGTTAACTTTTTTGTCAGCAATGATAGCAGATGCTACCGGTGTGGCTTTAATGTCATTAGGAACAGCCAATACAGGCGCTTGACTTGTAGCTGCAGGCTTAGAAGTTGGTACTGCTATTGGCGCAGCCGCGGCTGCTGGCGTTTCTGGCTTAACAGCAGTCTCGTCAATTTTAGCCATTACGTCTCCAATATGTAAAGTATCTCCCTCTGCTACTAGCCTGGTAAGTGTCCCTGCTTTTTCAGCATTCACTTCAAAAGTGGCTTTTTCGCTTTCTAATTCTGCTATCACTTCATCGCGATCTACATACTCGCCTTCTTTTTTTGTCCATTTCAACAAAGTAACTTCGCTGATGGATTCACCAATAGTGGGAACTTTTATTTCAATCATGGGTATATTTCTTTACTTGAATGTTAAATGGTAAACGCTGTTTCAATTATTTCAGCCTGTTCTTTGGCGTGTACTTTTGCATAACCAGTTGCAGTAGCCGCACTTGCATTTCTTCCAATAACCCCATAATTGATGGTTTTGAGGTTCATTTGTAAAAATGAAGCTGCGCCCATATTTAAGGGCTCTTCCTGCACCCAGAACCAGGTGGCTTTGCTATATTTTTGATACAGTGCTTCTAATTGTTGATAGGGCAAAGGATAGATTTGTTCTAAGCGAACTATGGCAATATCTTGTCTATTTTCCTTTGCTTGTTTTTCTGCTAATTCAAAATAGAGTTTTCCGCTACAGAACAATACTTTTTTTACCGTTTCTGCTGATACAACAAAGCTATCGTCTATTAATTCCTTGAACCCACCATTGATAAATTCAGCCACCGGGCTAAAACTTCCTGCATAACGCAGGTTGGCCTTTGGAGAAAAATTGATCAGTGGCTTTCTAAATGGCCAAGCCAATTGTCTACGTAACGCATGAAATAAGTTGGCGGCTGTTGTAATATTGGTGATGACCATATTTAACTCAGCACACATTTGCAAGTATCGCTCCATGCGAGCACTACTATGTTCTGGACCTTGACCTTCATAGCCGTGTGGCAATAGCATCACCAAGCCATTCATCCGCTGCCATTTTTGTTCTCCAGCAGCAATGAATTGGTCTATCATGGTTTGTGCGCCATTAGAGAAATCGCCAAACTGCGCTTCCCATAATACCAATGCGTCTGGATTAGCCATTGAATAACCATATTCAAAGCCAAGTACCCCATATTCACTTAGCAGAGAATTATAAATCCGGAACTTTTGTTGGTCCTCTTGAAAATGATTCAATCGATTGTATCCCTTATTGGTTTCCTCATCCCTGATAACAGCATGACGGTGAGAGAAAGTACCTCTCTGCACATCCTGCCCACTCATTCTCACTAATTTATGATTGACGAGTAAGGAACCATATGCTAGTAATTCACCCGTAGCCCAATCAATTTTTTGCTCAGTTTCTAAGAGTTTTACTTTTTCTTGAAGCAACTTTTCTACCTTTTTCAAGGGTTTGAAATTAGCCGGCCACTGCATTAAAGTTTGGAACATCCTGCGCAAATCAGCTTCAGGAATAGCCGTATCAGGAGATTGAATAAAATCAGACGCTTTAGCCTTTCTTAAGCTTTTCCATACCAGTTCTGGAGATTGGTATTTGTAAGGCAAGGGATTTTGCTTGATTTCGTCTAAGCGTTCCTGCAAATCGGCCCAGAATTTCTTCTCCATTTCTTTGGCTAATTCCCTTGCATCGGGCTCGCCATTCTCTATCAAGTGTTGGGTATAAATTTCCCTTGGGTTCTGGTGTTTGTCAATTAAAGCATATAGTTGTGGCTGTGTGTATTTAGGATCATCTCCTTCATTGTGACCATGTTTGCGATAACACACCATGTCAAGAAAAATATCACTATTAAACTCTTGACGGTATCTAGTGGCTATTTCCGCACATTTTACAACTGCTTCTGCGTCATCACCATTTACATGCAATACTGGCGCTTGCACCATGGCAGCTACAGAAGTACAATAATCCGCACTTCTTGCATCGTCAAAATCGGTGGTGAATCCAATTTGGTTATTGATTACAAAGTGAATGGTTCCTCCTGTATAATATCCTCGGAGATTACTCATTTGCAATACTTCATACACCACACCTTGTCCAGCAACAGAAGCGTCTCCATGAATTAAGATGGGAAGAATTTTATCAAAATCACTTTCATATAATACATCGGCCTTGGCCCTAGCAAAACCCACCACCACAGGATCAACCGCTTCTAAATGCGAAGGGTTAGGCATGAGTTTTAAGTGTATTTCTTTGTTGTCTAAAGTTTGTACTTCACTACCATAACCCATATGGTATTTTACGTCTCCACTACCCATGGTTTGGTCAATAGTGGCAGTTCCTTCAAACTCACTAAAGATTTGCTCATAGGTTTTACCCATAATATTGGCCAATATATTCAGTCTTCCCCTATGTGCCATACCAATGACTACTTCTTGCACTTGGTTATTGGCAGCAGTATTAATAATGGCATCAAGTGCAGCAATAGTGGTTTCCCCGCCTTCCAGTGAAAACCTTTTCTGACCAATATATTTGGTATGCAAGAATTTCTCAAACATCACACCCTGGTTCAACTTTTCCAGGATGCGTTTTTTCTTTTCAATAGCAACTGGCTGAGCAAATTTTTGCTCCATTTCTGCCGTTAACCAGTCAATCTTTTTTTGATCACTGATGTATTTAAATTCTATTCCTACGTGGTTGGCATAGCAATTTTGAAGATGTGCTAGAATTTTTCTTAAAGACACGGCCCCCAACCCAATTAAATTTCCTGCTTGGTAAACATTGTCTAAATCGGCATCTGTAAGGCCAAAAAAGGCAAGGTCAAGGTTGGCTCCTCTATCTTTTCTGGTACGGATAGGATTGGTTACAGCCAATAAATGTCCTTTATTGCGATAACCTACAATAAGGCGATAAACCTTAATTTCCTTCATCCAATCTATGGAACCGGACTGATTATCAGATACTTGTGCTGAACCACGGGCATTTGCAAAATCAAAACCTTGGAAGAATTTTTTCAAATCCGGGTCTATGGAATGAGGGTCTTCTACAAAGTCTTGGTAAAGGCTTTCAATGTAAGCCGGGTGAGAATTGGTAATAAACGAAAAGTCCTTCATGAATATGTAAAACTACTTTAATTAGAAATGGATGGCAAATATCGGTCATAGATTCAAGAAAAAAAGCCAAACTTTGCAAAGGACCAAAGCCAGTATTCAACTAAAAAAATCAAAAAAATGGGGTTTCCCCTATTTTTTGCTATTAAATTTTAAATTCCCGATGAAAGCCCTTACCTTTGCCGTCCTGAAAAAAATAGAACATGGCAAACCATTCAGCTACAAAGAAAGATGTGAGACAAGCTGCTAAGCGTCGCGATAGCAACCGTTATTATGGTAAAACTACCCGTAACGCTATCCGTGACCTGAAGGCAAATACCGACGTAAAAGTTTACGGCGAGCAATTACCTGATGTGATCTCTCAAATTGACAAGTTGGCAAAACGTGGCATCATCCACAAGAACAAAGCAGCCAATTTGAAAAGCAAGCTTGCAAAAAAAGCGAACGTTACTGCTGCTTAATTAAGCAGTTTAAATAAGCTTACCGGCCATCCTGAACCATCGGGATGGCTTTTTTGTGCCCATACACTAGTCTTTTGATTGAGGAAGCACCACCGTAAATTGGTTATGATTACTTGATGGGCTTTGGTATTCAATTTTTGCATGGTGGGCTATTAAAATTCTAGTAACAATGGATAGCCCTAATCCAAATCCCTTGGCATTGGCATCAATGGCATTTTTACCTCTAAAGAAAGGTTCCATTACCATTTGCGCCTCTTCATTTGAAAGCGTTTGTCCCCTATTTTCAACCATCACTAATACTTGATCATGCAAGGCAGACATGACCACGGAGACTTTTTTGTCTGAAGAATAGATATAGGCATTTTTCAAAAGATTCAAGAAAGCTGATTTTAGCAAGGCATCATTCCCTTTAACAATAAAAGCTTTATCTGACTCAGGTATTTCTTTAAAACCAATATCAACTAGGGCGTCTGGATACATTTGCATTAGTTGACTGGTTGCTTCCACTACCAATTCATCTATTCTAATTTCAGGCCATTCTTTTTGGAACAGCAATTGTTCATACTGCGATAATGCTAATAATGAATTGGTCAATGCTATTAAATACTGCTGGTCTTCTTTTAATGAAGCCAATAGTAATTGATATGCTTCTGTACTTAATGGCTGATTTAATGCAGACTCCGTTTGTGAGAGCATAATGGCCAATGGTGTTCTTAATTCGTGTGAGGCCTGTTGTACAAAACTCCTTTGAAACTCAAAGCCCCTACTCAAACGATCCATCATGGCATTAAAACTTGCTGCCACGGCATTCATTTCTGGGTAATTTTTAATAGGCTGCAACCTCCCTTTTAAACTTTGAATAGTTGTCTGTTTAATTTGGTCTGTCCATGCTATCAATGGTTTGAAAGCTTGTTGTACAAAGAAAAAAGAAAACAACCAAGTAATACACATGCCTCCGCCGAATACAAGGGAAAGTATCAGTTTCAAATTCTGAAGTTTATTATAACCATATAAGTCATAGGCATCTGATAAAGTGTAAAGCTTGGTATCGGCGGTGTAGGAAGCTACATATTGATAATCCTGAATTTCAAATCGGTACACAGGTGTTTTTAACAGCTTTTTTTTAAGTGCAGGATCCAAAATTATATTAGTGGAATCAGGTAATCTATGAATCAATTTTCCTGTAGAATCAAAAACGGCTAATCTTTCAGATGGCAAGGAATTAGTACGTACCCCTTCTAACAACCTTGAGATAGCAGCTTTATCCGGATCTTTTATTTGAGAAACAATATCATGATAAATTCGCCCCTCCGCCTCAACTCTTTTAAAGAATTCTTCTTCCCGATAATTGAAATACAAATAGTAAATGGTAAACGAAGAGATGGCCAATATGGTGGCAACGAAAACACTAAAGATTAAGGCGAATCTAAGCTTTAAATTCATACCACTATTTACTTGATATAATATCCAAAACCAGGTTTGGTATGAATCAATTTATTCTCAAAAGGCTTATCCAATTTATTTCTTAGAAAGCTAATATAGACTTCAATGGTATTAGTTCCGGTATCAAAACTTAAGTCCCATACCTTTTCTAATATTTCTTGTTTTGAGATCACTTTACCCCTATTTCTTGCCAATAAAACCAATAGTGTGAATTCTTTGGCAGTAAGGTTAACGGTGACACCTGATCGGACTACTGATTTATTCCTAAAATCAATCATCAAATCGTCCAATATAATTTTTACGTCTTCTTCTTTTAAGTCTGATCTTTTCAAAAACACTTTTACCCTAGCAAACAATTCATCAAAGTGAAAGGGCTTTACCATATAATCATCCGCTCCAAGATTAAAGGCTTCTACCTTATCCCTAATTTCTCCTAAGGCACTTAATACTATAATGGGGGTACTTTTTTTCAAGGCCCTAAATTCTCTACACAATACAAACCCATTCTTGAAGGGGATATTAATATCCATTAATACCAATGCATAGTTGAATTGTTTGAAAAATTGCTCCGCAACCAATCCATCTGCTGCCAAATCAACTTTATAGCCTTGTCTAACTAATTCATCTAAAATTACTTTCCCTAATTTGGGTTCATCCTCAATCAATAAGATTCTATTGCCAATTTCCATTATATTGAATAAAATTTTAACCATAAAGTAATGAAAAAATATCTGGTTTTTAGTTTTCTAGTCTTAACCTTAACAATTGAGGCACAAACTCCTTTAACACCCTTTGAGTCTAGCAATGGAAAAGCATCTGCCACTTACCAGGAATGTTTGTCTTTCTACAAACAGTTAGCAGTCAAATCAGCTAATATTCAATTGAAAACAATGGGACCAACAGATGCCGGCTTACCCTTGAATTTGGTACTATTTTCGGCAGATAAACAATTCAATCCATCTAAATGGAAGGAGCAGGATAAATTAGTGATTTTTGTGATTAATGGCATTCATCCAGGGGAACCAGATGGTATTGACGCTAGTATGATGCTTTTACGTGATCTGGTGGCGGGTAAATTAAAAGCCCCTACCAATATTGTTTTGGCCATCCTACCCATTTACAATATAGGAGGGTCCTTAAACAGGGGTAGTTTTTCTAGGGTAAACCAAGACGGGCCATTGGCTTATGGGTTTAGGGGAAATACACAAAATCTAGACTTGAATAGAGACTTTATTAAATCTGATAGTAAGGAAGCAAAAAGCTTTGCTCAAATTTTTCACTGGCTCAACCCCGATATTTTTTTAGACAACCATGTAAGTGATGGTGCCGATTATCAATATACCATGACACTTTTAACCACCCAGCATAACAAGCTTGGAGGCCCTATTGGACAATACTTACATAATGTCTTTGAACCTTCCCTATTCAAGAGTATGGAAGCAAAACAAATGACCATGACACCCTATGTAAATTTTGAGGAAGGCAATCCTGATAAGGGCTGGAATTATTTTTATGATCCCCCTAGGTTTAGTAGTGGCTATGCGGCATTATTTCAAACCATGTCATTTTTATCAGAAACCCATATGTTAAAACCTTTTGCAGAAAGGGTAAAATCTACCTATGCGCTGATGCAAACTTTACTGGAAGAGACTGCATTGCAAGCCAAAGCTATAAAGCAAGCAAGAAAAGCTTCTATGGAATCTGTAAAAAAACAACAAGAATTTGCGCTTGGATTTAAAACAGATACCAGTAAATACCAACTGATTCAGTTTAATGGGTATGAAACAGGTAAGAAAACAAGCAATGTTACAGGAATGCCTCGCATGTTTTATGACCATTCAAAACCCTTTAGCAAACCTGTTAAGTTCTACAATTTTGCCATTCCAGAAAAAATGGTAAGCAAGCCAGCAGCTTACCTGATTCCACAAGGATGGGATGCCGTTATTCAATTATTAAAAATCAATGGCGTCCAATACAAAACATTGGAAAAAGATAGTACTATTGAAGTGAATGCTTATAGAATTGAGGATTACAAAACCAGTACAAGGGCTTATGAAAAACACTATCGCCATAGCGATGTAAAAACCAGTACACACTTACAAAAAATTACTTTTAGAAAAGGGGATCTTATCATTCCTACCGGTCAAGCAGCAGATCGCTTTTTAGTGGAAACACTGGAACCAACTGGGGATGATGGTTATTTTGCTTGGAATTTTTTTGATGCCATTCTGCAGCAAAAAGAAGGCTATAGCAATTATAGATGGGAAGATGTTGCAGGTGATTTTTTAGCCAGCCATCCTGAAATTCAACAACAATTAGCAGACAAGAAAAAAGCAGACCCCGCTTTTGCTGCTTCTGTAAACGCACAATTAGATTTTGTTTACAAACAATCACCTTGGTATGAACCTGCGCATTTGCGGTTTCCAATCTATCGATTGGAAGAGTGAAGAGATAAGAGTGAAGAGTGAAGGAAGAAAGTGAAGAGTGAAGAGGGAAGAGTGAAGAGTGAAGAGTGAAGAGTGAAGAGTGTGTCCGTGCCTAAATAAGGTTGACCGTTTTTAATTGTGATTTATTTTTAATATCTAGGTTGTTTAGGTTATTAATTTCATTGGAAGTGAAGGG
>CANHGS010000033.1 GCA_947460595.1 Bacteroidota bacterium
TAAAAAAAGTGAGGGATAAGTTGGGGTGCACCCCAACTTATCCCTCACTTACACAGTTTATAAAACAGTCCCAAAAAAAAGTCAAAACAGCATGTTTTGACTTTTTTTATGGCTTTTGATACTTACTTAAATTTTCTTAGAGGGCAATCTGCTTTTCTACCATCAATTTTCTCAGATTGATTAAGCCATAGCGCATGCGGCCCAACGCCGTATTAATGCTGCAATTGGTGATCTGTGCAATCTCTTTAAAACTGAGGTTGGCATAGTGGCGTAAGACAATGATCTCTCGCTGTTCTTCAGGCAATAGATCAAGCATGAGGCGAACGCGCTCATGGCTTTGACTCTGCATGATTTTATGGTCAGGGCCTTCTTCAGAAATAGTGATCACGTCAAAGATGTCTTTGTTATCACTGGTCTTGATAGCTGGGGTACGCTTTACTTTGCGGAAATAATCCACACAAAGATTGTGCGCAATCCTAAGCGCCCAGGGAAGGAACTTGCCTTCTTCTGTATAGCGCTTATTCTTTAGCGTGTCAATTATTTTGATGAACACATCTTGGAACAGGTCTTCTGCCAGATAATTGTCTTTTACAAAGAAGAGAATGGAGGAGAAGATCTTGTCCTTATAGCGATAGATCAATACCTCAAAGGCTTCCGTGTCACCGTCTTGGAAGGAACGTATTAGTTCAGTGTCTGAAACATGTTCCAATGTTTTCATAGCATTAGGTTTTGTCAGGATTCGGAAAACTCAGGATATTGGATAAAGAATCTTGCCAGATTGCTTAGGTCTGATTTTAATTCTAATGTTAAATTATCATTTTTAATATACGCAAGAACAGTTGTGAAAAAGATTGTATTCGATTATTGGGTTATTCACATTTAGAAACTGCTTTTTATTGGTTATTAGAGATTTAACGTGCATCTACTAAACTTAAGCATGATTATTCTGTTTAAATTGCCAACCAATGACAAGCAAGACTAAAATAGCCCCAGTGGCTCAAGCCCCTATTAATGATAGTTCCATACAGGTACACGGAGCTCGTGTGCACAACCTAAAAAATGTAACGGTTAGTTTTCCGCGCAATCAATTGATTGTGGTAACAGGGGTATCTGGTAGTGGTAAGTCATCCTTGACCATTGATACCTTATTTGCTGAGGGGCAGCGTAGGTACGCAGAAAGTCTGAGCGCCTATGCGCGTCAATTTATGGCTAGAATGGTCAAGCCCGATGTAGATTATATAAAAGGATTATGCCCTGCCATTGCCATTGAACAAAAAGTGATTACCCGAACACCCAGAAGCACCGTGGGTAGCATGACGGAGATCTATGATTATATGCGACTACTGTATGCAAGAGCAGGAAAAACCATTTCGCCCATTAGTGGTAGAGCAGTGCAGAAAGATGAAGTGGCAGACGTGGTGGCACATATTAAAGGACTAGCGGAAGGGACTAAGATGGTTATCTTGGTGCCGTTTAAACAACATGCCAATAGAGAAACCAAGGAGGAGTTGCAGATTCTTATGCAGAAAGGTTTTGCTAGAATGTATCTAAGGCCATCTAGCCCAAATGAAACAGCTACTATTTTACGCATTGAGGAGCTATTGGAAAAGACAGACAAGGAATTAGACAAGCTGGCTGGAAAAGGTAAAAAAGAAAAAGTCCTATTTACCTTAATTGATAGATTAGTAGTTAAGGAATTTGATGAAGATGATCTACACCGATTGTCAGATTCTGTTGGTACCGGGTTTTATGAAGGAGAGGGGGAAGTCTATATAGAAGTGGATGGTAATCAGCTATTACATTTTAGCAACAAATTTGAATTAGACGGAATTCAGTTTGAAGAACCCGTGCCCAATTTGTTTTCTTTTAATAATCCCTATGGCGCTTGCCCCACTTGTGAGGGCTTTAGCCAGGTCTTGGGCATTGATCCAAACTTGGTGATACCTGACAAGCGATTGAGCCTCTATGAGGGTGCAATTGCTCCTTGGAAGGGCGAGAAGCTGGGTTGGTGGAAAGAACAGTTTATTAAGGGTGCAGGAAAAATTGGATTTCCTATTCACAAAGCCATTTTGGATTTGGATAAGGAGCAGTACCGTCAATTATGGGAAGGAGCCGGAACGGTGTTGGGGATTAATGAATTTTTCAAAGAAGTAGAAGCCAATCTTTATAAAGTACAATACCGTGTCTTATTAAGTAGGTACAGAGGTAGAACCAATTGTCCAGATTGTCGGGGCTATCGGTTAAGACCCGAAGCACTTTATGTAAAAGTGGGTGGTAAACATATTGGGGAACTTTGTGAATGGCAGGTCAAGGATTTGAAAGTTTGGTTTGATCATCTCCAACTCTCTGATAGCGACAGGCAACTGACCAAAAGAATTTTATTAGAAATCCACCAACGCATACAAACCTTGCTAGACGTAGGTTTGGGCTATTTGACTTTAAATCGTTTGGCCAATTCATTGAGTGGCGGTGAGAGTCAAAGAATTCAATTGACTAGAAGTTTGGGATCTAACCTTACCAATTCTTTGTACATCTTGGATGAGCCTTCTATTGGCTTGCATTCTAGAGATACGGTGCGGTTGATAGCTGTTTTAAAATCGCTCCGCGATTTAGGAAATACGGTAGTGGTAGTAGAACATGATGAGATGATGATGCGTGAAGCAGATCATATTATTGATATGGGACCCCTGGCCTCGCACTTGGGTGGTGAAGTAGTGGCGGTGGGTAATTATGATGAATTGATTGCCAACCCCAAGAGTATGACGGGTAAATATTTGAAAGGCGAATTAACTATTGATGTGCCAAAGAACCTGCGCAAGTGGAATAGAAGTATAACAGTAGAAAATGCTAGACAAAATAACTTAAAAGATATTACGGTAGAGTTTCCCTTGAACTTACTTTGTGTGGTAACAGGGGTGAGTGGAAGTGGTAAAACAACTTTGGTAAAACAAGTATTGTATCCTGCACTTAATAAAATCAAGGGTGATTTTTCTGAGAAAGTGGGACTACACAAAGCCGTAACTGGAGACATTGATTATATCTCACAAATTGAAATGATTGACCAGAATCCCATTGGTAAATCTAGTAGGAGTAATCCCATTACTTATATTAAAGCCTATGATGGCATTAGGGATTTATACGCCAAACAACCACTGGCTAAAATGCGCGGATTCCAACCCAAACATTTTTCTTTTAACGTAGATGGAGGCCGGTGTGATACATGCAAAGGGGAAGGTGAACAAGTGGTAGAAATGCAGTTCTTGGCCGATGTGCACTTGACCTGCGAATCCTGTGCTGGCAAGCGTTTCAAAGAAGAAGTATTAGAAGTGCAATACAAGGGGAAAAGCATTTTTGACTTATTAGAAATGAGTGTAGACGAGGCCATTGAGTTCTTTGTAGACGAAAAGCAGATAAAAAATGCCATACAGCCCTTGTCTGATGTTGGGCTTGGTTATATAAAGCTTGGTCAGAGTAGTGATACCTTGAGTGGTGGAGAAGCGCAGCGTGTAAAATTGGCTAGTTTCTTAGGTAAAGGAAAAGGTATTGGGCATGTATTATTCATCTTTGACGAACCAACTACGGGTCTGCATTTTAATGATATCAAAAAACTTTTGACATCTTTTAATGCACTCATTGAACAGGGGCATTCTTTAATTGTGATTGAACACAATACAGACGTAATCAAATCTGCTGATTGGGTCATTGACCTTGGTCCCGAAGCAGGCGATGGTGGTGGAACATTGGTTTACGCTGGCCTGCCTGCAGGACTAAAGAAAATCAAAGAAAGCAGAACGGGCCAATTCTTGTAAGAATCGGCCCGTTGTTACAAAGTTTGCCTCCAATTTTAACGGAGTCTATCCGTGCTTTTTACCAATTGCTCATCCTTGTAAATACCAATGATGGCAAGGATTAAGACAACGGGAATGGCTATGACCAAAATACACCACAAAGCCAATCCGCCTACAGCGTATTTATTAATCTCTAGATAATAAAGACCAATAGTTATTAGACTAATTCCTAAGGCTAACAAGACCAATTTTAATTGGAGCGACCTATTCTTATAAAGGAAAATACTCAATGCGGCTACTGTAGCGCCAATAATGGTAGTAATCATTAATAAGGTGGTACTCATGCCCGTTAGATGATTGGCTGGTTCAGTAGTAATACTGCCAATAAAGAAAGCGGTTTTTAAAGAAGCAAAGCCCAATGCGGCTGCAATTAATAACCAAATGGTTTGAATACGTTGTATCATTTGTTTTGATTTTATCCTAACTCAGGGTACAAGATAAACTGTTCCATGAATCCATTCACTTGTTTTTTAACATCGGCTAGAATGGCTGCGTCTTCTGCATTCATCAAGCTGCGGTCAATTACGTCTACAACAAACTGCATATCATTTTCAAGCATGCCTCTAGTGGTTACCGCTGCAACTCCAAAACGGATACCTGAAGTGACAAATGCACTCTTGTCATCATAAGGCACCATATTTTTGTTAGCAGTAATATCGGCATGGCCCAAAGTTTGTTCTGCTTTCTTTCCGCTGATATTTTTGTTACGCAAATCAATCAACATCAAGTGATTGTCCGTGCCGCCGCTGATGATCTCATAACCCTTGTCTGTAAAGGCTTTGGCCATTGCTTGTGCATTCTTCTGTACCTGTTGTTGGTATACCAAAAACTCATCAGTCAAGATCTCACCAAAGGCAATTGCTTTGGCCGCGATAATATGTTCCAATGGTCCACCCTGGGTGCCTGGGAATACTGCCATATCAATTAGGTTACTCATCATGCGTAGGTTGCCCTTCACGTCTTTAAGACCAAAAGGATTCTCTACATCAGTCTTCATCATTATCACACCACCCCTTGGCCCACGCAAAGTTTTGTGCGTAGTAGAAGTAACAAAATGACAATGTTCAAATGGAGAACTCAATAAACCTTTAGCAATCAAACCTGCTGGGTGAGCAATATCGGCCAATACAAAAGCGCCTACTTCATCGGCTACTTTTCTAATTCTGGCATAGTCCCAGTCACGGCTATAAGCACTTGCACCACAGATAATCAATTTGGGTTTTGCCAATCTTGCTTGGGCTTCTAACATTTCATAGTCTACTAAGCCAGTTTCTTTTACCACACCGTAAAAATGGGGTTTGTAAATTTTACCACTAAAGTTTACGGCAGATCCATGGGTCAAGTGACCACCCATGCTCAGGTCCAAACCTAGAATGGCATCCCCAGGTTGCAAAATGGCCAGCATTAAGGCAGCATTGGCTTGGGCGCCACTATGGGGCTGCACATTGGCGTATTCAATATTAAAAATGGCCTTTAAACGGTCAATAGCCAATTGTTCTGTTTGGTCTACTATTTCACATCCACCGTAATAACGTCTTCCGGGGTATCCTTCTGCGTATTTATTGGTCATCACGCAACCGGAGGCCTGCATCACCTGCAAACTGGTGAAGTTTTCAGACGCAATTAGTTCAATTCCACGTCTTTGACGCGCCAATTCTTGGTTGATGATGTTGAAAACCTGGGTATCTCTTTGCATGATTGCTTGATTTTGCCGCAAAAATAATTCTAAAACCTACTAAAAGGGCAATTCAGGAGCCTAGTTTTGGTCAGAATATCCACAAAACTTGCCTTCTGGTTAGTTTTTTATAATTTTACCCCCTTGATGGATCTGTAAGTAATGCATTAAACTATGTATGCAGACCCCCTTTGTAGATGATCCATCACAAACCAACCAAGCATGAAAGCGATTATTCCGGTTGCAGGCGCGGGTACCAAATTGCGTCCCCATACTTATACCCAACCCAAAGCATTGATTCCCATTGCCGGTAAAACCATCTTGAGTTTTATTGTGGACCAACTGCATGAGGCAGGCATCAACGAATTCATTTTCATTGTTGGTTATTTGGGAGAAAAAATTCAGGACTATGTAAATCAGACCTATCCACATTTGACTACCCATTTTGTACACCAAAATGACCGTCAGGGAACCGGTCATGCCATTGAGCTTACCAAGGCTATTGTTGGTTCAGATGAAGTGTTTGTTGTGCTGGGCGATACTGTTTGTGAATACGATATAAAGGAAGTGTTGGATAGTCCTTATAGCATGTTGGGAATTAAAAAAGTGGAAGACCCTAGAAATTTTGGTGTTGCCTCTATTGGTGAAGACGGGTTTATAGAACAGTTGGTTGAGAAGCCTGCTATTCCTAAAAGTAATATGGCATTGGTGGGTTTATATAAGATTAAAGAAACCGAATTCTTGTATGAGTGTTTGCAGCATTTGTTTGTTTCAAATACCAATGTGAACGGTGAATATAATTTAACTGATGCTTTGGAATGTATGATCCAACGTGGCGCCAAGTTCCAATCTTTTAAAGTAAAAAGTTGGTTTGACTGCGGCAAGAAAGATACCTTACTTGAAAGCAACGCTACCTTGCTTAAAAAATCAGGTGGCAATACCAGCACCCAGCACAATTATCCCAACACCATTATCATTCCACCCGTAAGTATTGCTCCTGGTTGCGATATCTCCAATGCCATTATTGGACCACATGTGGCCATTGGTGCTAATACATCTATTAGGCATTCTATTGTTAGAGAAAGCATTATTGGTTCCTATACCCACCTTGATGAAGTGGTGCTAGACAACTCTTTAATTGGAAGCGATGCTTCTGTTAAAGGATTGAGTAGGAGCCTCAATATTGGAGACAATACCGAGATTGACTTTGGATAACATGTCCAAATAATTATTCCTTGTTTAGCGGCCTATTTGTGTAGATAAAAACTATTGGCTTGTGCTGTGCAAGTAACTACCAGTTCATTAATACAAACATGTTTTGGCAAGGATGCAGCATAATAACTGATGTCTGCAATATCCGCTGCTTGTAAAGCTTTGTATCCATCATATACTGTTGCAGCTTTTGTCTCATCTCCTTTAAAGCGTACCAAAGAGAATTCGGTTTCTGCCGCACCTGGATGAATCACCGTTACTTTTATTTGATAAGCCAATAAATCAATGCGCATAGATTTGCTCAGAGCAGCCACTGCGTGTTTGCTAGCACAGTAAGCATTTCCATCTTTGTAAACCTCTACACCAGCGGTTGAGCCAATATTGATGATATGTCCAGCACCACGCTGTTTCATGAGTGGCAATAAGGCTTTGGTAACATACATGATGCCTTTTACATTGGTATCAATCATGGTTTCCCAATCGTCTAAATTGGCTTGGTCAAAAGGGTCTCTACCCAATGCCAATCCTGCATTGTTTACCAGCAAGTCTATAGATTGCCATTCAGTAGGAAGGTTTTCAAGCGCAGCAAATACAGCAGTTCTATCTTGTACATCAAAGACCAATGGAAGAATGGCAACATGGTATTTGTCTTTCAATTCAGCAGCCAATGCTTCTATTTTTTCTTTTCTTCTTCCTGTGATAATGCAATTCCATTTTTCTGCAGTAAACTTTTCTGCAATGGCTTTTCCAAATCCAGAACTGGCACCTGTAATCAATATAGTTTTTGACATCTTTTTTTAAGTTAGAACTGGAAAGATACAACCTTGTTCATGTATTACAAGACCAGTTATCTAATCAAAACGGTGGTTCCTTTTCTCATAATTTTCTGACCAAGAAAATCAGTACCCTCTGCTAAGAATACATAAGCACCGGAGGCTTGGGCTTTTCCTTGGAAAATCCCATCCCATCCCTTGCCAATTTCAGTGGTTAAAAACACCTGCTGCCCCCATCTATTGTAGACGCTGAAGTAATAATTCTTGGTAATACCCACTACTAGTGGTCTTAGTTGATCGTTTTTCCCATCGGCATTTGGGGTAAAACCAGTGGGTACAAAAATATCGGCCCCATTTTTGAAAATGGTTACCAGTATATTGTCTACTGCTCTGCATCCCATAGAATCCACCGCAGTAACGGTGTAGCGAATATTGTCTCTATTGCTTCCAATGGTAGCAATGGGATTGGCTATATTAGGTTTGTCTAATCCGTCAGTTGGTGACCATTGATAGCTTGCCATTCTTTCATCAGATAGCAGGGCATTTAATTGTACGGGTTGATTAACAGCAACACTGGTGTCTTTACCTGCATTCACAGATAAAGCTGTTGTTACTTTTACATTTATAGTATCAGTCAAAAGGTTGGGGCAACCTGCATTGGCAATACTAATGACATATTGCGTGCTTTTAGTTGGAGCCGCTTTTGCATTAATTAAATAAGGTATGCTATTGACATTGCCATTGCCTCCATTGAAAAGGGCAGAGGGGTTTGACCAAGTATAGTTGGTGCCAGCTTGAATATTGGCCAATATGAATACAGGTGTGCCATAACAAATGCTGGTATCTTTTGGAAAAATTTGCGCCTTTGGAAAAGGGGTATTGAATATGCCCACACTGGCAATGGTACTAGTGTCAGAGGGGCATCCGGTTTTGGATACTATTGCCCTGAAATAAGCTCGGCCATTTAATCCAATAACTGATTGTAAGGTATCCTTGTTTGTAGGCAATTGATTCAGCCAACTGATTCTGTCTATTGACTTTTGCCAATTTAAAACGGTGCCAGAAGAGCCCCTCAATTTTAAAATATTGTCTATATTTTGATCCAAACAAATATCTAGATTTTTCGGAAGAATTTGACCTGCAACGGATCTGTAATTGATGGTAATGGTAGCAGCTGAGCTACTATCTACCGAACAGGCAGGTCCATTTTGTACCAATGCTTTGTAATAAGAGGTGGTGAGTACGTTTTTCACTGAAATAGAACTGCCGTTTTCTGTAATGGGATTCCAATTAATCCCATCGGTACTTGCTATCCAAGATCTCACATTGCCAGTATTGCCCGTTAATTGCAATGGAAATTGTTGGTTGGGAACAAGACCAAAACAAACAGCCGAATCCCCAATAGCCGCTCCCGCAATGGTTGGAGGGGAGACTTGAACATTGATACTGGTAGTAAGGTCTGCACAATTATTGGTTGCTTTTGCAGTAATGGTACCAGTATTGGCATTGGGTTTTACAATGATAATATTACCAGAATCAGTGACCATTTTCCAACCTGTAGGGATTGTCCAAGAATAGTTACCTCCAGTTAATTCTGGAATGGAATAAGTTTGATCTCCGTTAACACAAGCTTGAATGGGGCCAGAAATTTGTAAGCCTTGACATATATTTTTCAAAGCTACATAGGCATAGGCAAAATGCCCAGATGGTACGCAGTTGTCTGCTTCAAAACTAAGGGTTACTTGCTGCCCGCGATATTTGGCCAAATCAAAAATGACTTCTGTCCATCCCTTGGTCCAAACCCTAAGCTGTGGGTCATTGTTATTGCCATTGGCATTGGGAGAAGGCACATTACTCAAAGTAAACCCTTTTTGTTTGGCTGCAGCTACATCAAGCACAAAACTATTTCCATTACCGTTGGTGGGTAAATAATACATGGCATTGGCGCAATCAATGGTGCCGGTTCTAGTAGTAAGGGTTGCTGTAAACATGGGCACCTGATCAGAAACATGGGAGGCACTCTCTAATACCATCGCGTAAGCATAAGTAACAACATAGGGTTCGGTACTCAATCCGGGAGGCACGTTTATAGTATAACCCAATCCTCTGAACAGACCGCCATTATTGGTGTTCCGGGTTTGATTAGAATTGATAGTAGAGGATCCCACCCTTACTGAATACCCATAATTATAACCATTAATGGTAGGGATAGTTTCAAAATCTCCAAATTGATCTTTGTAATTAGAAGTTTGTACTTCAATACCATTATTGGATAAACCAAATTCTGGAATAACATTCGCACCTAGTGTGCCATTAGGAAAACTACTGATGGAATCGTAAAAGATTTGTGTGCCTTTATCCCTGGAAGAATTTCTTTGAAATTGTCCCGTATAACTAAACCAGTGGTTGAGGTTTGATTCAGAAAAATTGATATTAATGGGACAGGCTTGGTTTTGTCCAATTGCTTGGGCAGTTAAAAAAAACAATATGATTATTACTAGATATTTCATTAGCGAATCATTACTACAGTTCCTTTTTTGGCAATGGTCTTTCCAAGAAAATCTACGCCCTCTGTTGCGTATACATAAGCTCCGCTGGGTTGTTTTACGCCATTATAAAGACCGTCCCAACCCTTGCCTTGTTCAGTGGTAATAAACACTTGCTGTCCCCACCTATTGAAAATACTGAAATAATGCAATTTGTTAATCCCAATCAAGATGGGTTTTAATAAGTCATTTTTTCCATCGGCATTTGGCGTAAATGCAGAAGGCACTAATATGTCTGGATCAGATTGGAAGAGTCTTACTTTCACTGCATCCCTGGCCCAACAACCATTTACATCATAGGCTGTAACCGTATAAGTTATGCTATCAACAGATTTGTCCAAAACCGCAATGGGATTGGCAATGCTGGGATCACTCAAGCCAGTTGCGGGTGTCCAAAGATAACGGCTTCCGCCAGTTGCTGTAAGTTGTAAGGGTTGACTAGCTACAATACTGGTATCATTTCCAGCGGAAACTTTTAGGGGTTGTATAACGGTAACAGTGATGGTATCGCTCACTGGTTTTGGACAACCCAAAGTGTCATTGGCCGTTAAAATATAAGAGGTGGTTTTGGTAGGACCTGCAATAGGCTGTATCAAATTGGCATTTAATAAAGACGCAGTGGGGCTCCATTTAAAACTGGATCCCACAACAAAACCTTGTAGCGCAATTCTATTACCGTAACAGATAGTAGTGTCCGGAGCAACAGCAGCAACTGGATAAGGGGCCACTCTATAAAATACAGAATCCCTAGCTTGACATTTGCCAAGATTGGCTGTAACATAGTAACGCGTATTTACCAATGGTCTGACCAATGGATACTTGGTATTGGAAACCAATTCTCCAGTTGAACTTGTCCAACTATAACTTAATGCATGACTAATGGTTTGTAACCTAAAACTATCTGTTTTACATATATTGGAATCCAACCCAGCTTTTACATTAATAAAGGGAAGTACATTTACTTGTACCGTGTCTTGGGTAATACAACCATTATCATTGACCAAAACAAAATAACGGGTACTATCTGTTGGGAAAACAATGGGGGTAGCTGTAGTGTCTTTAAGGATGCGCAATCGGTTGGCCAAATTATCTACGGTCCATTTGATGGAACCCGCATTAACGCTAGATTGTAATTGAAGGGTGTCTATACTACAGATTAAGGTGTCTTTAAAAGCCAGGTTTAAAATTGGTTTATCTGTGATAGTGATGAATTTGCTAATTGCTGCTTCACAACCCTTACTATTGGTAACCAACAAAGTTACTTGTACTACTTGTGGTCCGTTAAATTTCCAAGCACTGTCTTTTGATCTTGCCGTATCTGCCAAACTCAAAGGGTCTCCAAAATTCCATCGCCAACTATCTACCATCCCATATTGGGTTTGCGTTTTATCCTTGAATAAAAAAGGATTGCTATAGCAAGATCCATTCACGCTAAAATCTGGTGTAAATCCAGGGAATACCCTTACTTGCGCCGTTGCTGAATCTTTGCAACCGCCAGTACTAGTCACGGTTAATTTTAATTGATAAACACCCGTATCCTGATACGTGTGTGAAGGTGTAGGATTGCTTGAAACATTAGTAGCTGGAAACTTGGATTCTCCAAAATCCCAAGCATAACCACTCACGGTTGAATTCAATGATTCATTTTGAAAATTCATGGTAAACCCATTACAAGTAATATAACTAGGCTTGAGCAATGCAGCGGAAATGGAACAATCCGCCACTGTAATATGAATTTCTTTTCTGGTTTTACCAATGAGCACCCCAGCACGATATTCCAATACCCATACGGCCAAAATATAATCACCCACTCCCGATGGCGCAATGCCAGAAATAATTCCTGTTATGGGGCTAATAGTTACTTTTGATCCCAAGGGACTACTACCAGAAAAACCTCCTCCATAGGGAACACCAATATAGGGCGGGTTAGCAGGTGGATTGGGTTGGGTACCTCCCTGACTGGTATTGCCACCTGTTAGGCCATCACAAAATTCATAAGCCAAGCTATCTTTGTCTACATCGGTTGCACTAAAGTCAAAAACAAAGGGGCTGTTATAACAAACAATGGCTGTGTCTTTTTGGGCAAAAACAGGACTAGAATTTTTTGAATAATCGGTTCCGGAAATAGTGCCTGGAATAGTATTGGTATAGGTTACGCCAATGCTGCTGGAACTGCCGCTAACATTAGCAATTCCCCCAATTCTACAGCATCTTTGAACAGCAAGCACATAGCCATTTGGGTTATTGGGCAATTCTACTTGTGTTGTATAGCTGTCAATAAAATAGCAGACTTTTCCAAGTGGAGGATTACTCAAACAGGCATCAAAACTGGTTTTATTGGGATTGTCAGAACCCGTTAATTCAATGACCAGGGTTTGAATCACTTGTACATTGGACTGTGCGTCAAAAATGCCTAAATAGACCCTTGGATCTCTTTGGGCACCGGTGGAACTACAATCCAAATACTGTTTTACGGTAATCCTATAAATACTGCTATTAGAAGATCCGGGACTTATATATTCATATTGAATCCAACCCCCTTTTAGATGATTAGCCCAAAGAGAATTGCTAGAACAAGCACAAAAACATAGCAACACAAGGGCCAATAGCTTGGACTGAAGCGGGTGTTTGACCCAATGAAAGGCCTTGTTGAAAGAATTGGATTGTTTCATGTTCCTTGTTAAAAATACAATTTGTTACCCTACACCCGGTTTTCCCTTGTTATTTTAACGGTTCTCTACAAAATTAATAATATGATTGGTCATGGTATCGGCAGCCTCCAACATACCCATATGTCCTACGTTGTCTAAAATATGAATACTGGCATACAGGGGTAATTTTATTTGCGCCATCAAGTCTGCCAGTGGCGCGGCTGTATCTTCTGTGCCAATAACGAATAATATGGGTAATGGGTTGTCTTCTAATACAGAAGTCCTATTGGGCCTATTGCGCATGGCCAGGGTATATTGTTGGCAGGCTTTGGTATCAACATGGGCAGCTTGTTCTATCTGTGCCAATACCTGATTGGGGGCTGCTTTTTTAAATGCTGCAGAAAATAAAGTAGGAATGGTATTGCGTAAAAATGCCCCAGCACCGTATTGTTCCATTAGTTCAACCGCTTTTAAGCGATTGGCTTTTTTCTCATTGCTATCTGCATAAGCCGTACTATGAATAAGTCCAAAACCTACCAATCTATCAGGATATAATTCAGCAAATGCCAATGTAATGTAGCCACCCATGCTATGGCCTAATAAGCAGCAGGATTCAATGCCCTCCGCATCTAAAATGGCTAATAGGGCATTGGCGTAATCCGATATTTCTATGTTAGTTTCATCCCATCTGCCCGATTTTCCTGTTCCAGGAATGTCAGGAATTAGTACCATCATGGATTTTTCTAAAACAGCTTTTTGTTGATCCCAAACATGGCCATCTTCTCCAAACCCATGTAATAATACAAGGGCTTTTCCATTTCCCGATTTGCGGTAACTAAGTGTTGTATGCCTATAAGCAATGGATTGGTACATTTTAGGGATTATACGCGTCTTTTGTTTTTGAGTAGTAGAAAGGTACGATAGATTAAGATGAGGCCAGCTAATAAAGCGGCTATTCTATACAACCAATCACCGTACTTGGTATAGAAGGTTATTACTTCATTAATTTGAATGGGATATTTTAGACTGCCCGCTTTATCCCAGGCCATGGTTTGAATAATATTTCCTTTGTCATCAATAACGGCAGAAATACCCGTATTGGCGCTTCTGGCCACCCATTTACGTGTTTCAATAGCCCTTAGTCTGGCATAGTCCAAATGCTGTTTGTGCCCCGGTGTATTACCCCACCAACCATCGTTGGTAATAATGGCTAATAGGTTGGCACCTTTTGCTGCATAAGTACTAACATATTCTCCATAGATACTTTCATAGCAAATAATGGGTGCGGCTATATAGGGAATATTTTTTGAAGTAAAAACAGCTGCTTCACTGGAGCGTCCATAGCCGCCGGTAGTGCCACCAAACTGTTCAAAAACCGGACCTAAGAAATTTAAAAAAGTAGGAAGAGATTCAACGCCGGGTACCAATTTGCTTTTATTGTAAAATTGTAAAATGTCATTTGGTCTAATATAAACAGCGGCATTAAATGCATCATAGTAGGTTCCATTTTCTCCTTTTCTAGCGGTAGCTGTTGCATTATTTTCTGTGTAGGCTTTAAAGGTTTCTACGCCGCTAAGTAAGGCCAGATTTGGGTGTCTATTAACAAATTCAAATACGGGTTGATAGTAGCCATTTTCTCTTATATGATTTTGCCAATCGGCTACGCTTAAGGCAGTTTCAGGCCAAAGCACTAATACGGTGTTGGAGTCAATTTGTTTCTCCGTCAGTTGAATCATCTGGGTAATCTGTTCACTGGCAGAAGACTGATTGAACTTTTGATAAGGGTCAATATTGGGTTGTACCATGACCACATTTTTATACATGGGCTTGTTAAAACCCGTATCTAAAAAATAAAATAAATTATAAAAAGACAGTACCAAAGCAATGAGTAAAATGGGCAAGAATTTTAAAACAATTCTTCCAAAACCGGCTTGTTGTTTAACGGCTAAAAGCATTTCCCAAACAAGGATATTGGTTATTAAAACCCAAAGCGTTCCACCACTAACACCCGTATATTCATACCATTGAACCCATTCAGGATGAGCGGCAAACACATTGCCAATAGTGAGCCAAGGCCAACTCAATTGCCAATTCAAATGAATGTATTCAAAAAGCATCCAGAAACTGATTAAGGACAAATAGCCAAGGCCCTTTCCCATCTTTTTACGCATGGCATAGTACCCTATCCATGGAATACACATGAGTAAGCTATTGGCAATAATAGCAGCCACGCTACCTATATTGGTACTATTCCAAATCCACCAAGTAGTGCTGCCATTCCAGGTAAGAAGGGCCAAGAAAACTAACCAGAAAAAATATGATTTTTTGTTACTGGATTCTGCCAAATATAATAGCGGACAAAAAGCAAAAAATATCAAAAAGAACAAAGGTGAAACTGGCCATGCAGCATACAGCATGATACCTGCAAAAAGGCTCCAACCAAGGTTAATTAATTTTTTCAAAATAGTAATTTTGTAGGAGGAAAGTTCGGAATATTTTATGAATCAACACTTAATAGTAAACAAAGAAAAAGGGATGATCTTTTGGACCATCCCTTTCAAGTAGTTGAATAACTTATTTTTTAGAATAGTTAGGCGCTTCTTTGGTTACATCCACATCGTGCGCATGGCTTTCTTTCATGCCCGCGTTGGTAATTTTTACAAACCTAGCTTTCTGTAAGTCTTTAATAGTAGCTGCACCACAATAACCCATGCCAGCTCTAAGACCACCCACAAATTGGTAAACAATCTCGCTTAGGTTTCCTTTGTATGCCACACGGCCTTCAATACCTTCTGGTACAAATTTCTTGATATCGTCTTCTACGTCTTGGAAATAACGGTCTCCACTACCTTGACTCATAGCGCCTAAGGAACCCATGCCACGGTATTCTTTAAACTTTCTTCCCTCATAGATAATGGTTTCTCCAGGGCTTTCTTCCACACCCGCAAATACAGAGCCCATCATCACCATATTGGCACCAGCAGCAAGGGCTTTAACCATATCACCGGTGTACCTAATACCACCATCAGCAATTACTGGAATTCCTTTTGCTTTAAGGGCCATACTAGCCTCCATGATAGCCGTTAATTGAGGAACACCCGCACCAGCTACAATTCTAGTGGTACAAATAGAACCCGGTCCAATGCCTACTTTAACGCAATCGGCGCCAGCGGCGGCCAATGCCAACGCACCTTCTGCCGTTCCTACATTACCCGCAATAATTTGTAAGCCCTTAAAATTCTTTCTAAGTGCTTTCAGTGCTTCAATCACTCCCTTGCTGTGACCGTGTGCAGAATCAAGGGTAACAATATCTACACCAACTTGCTGTAAGGCATAAGCGCGGTCATGTAAGTCTTTGGTAATACCAAGTGCGGCACCTACTAATAATCTTCCCAATCCGTCTTTGCAGGCATTGGGGTTTTTACGAATTTGTAAAATGTCTCTATAAGTAATCAGACCAATCAACTTGCCTTGTTTGTTTACTACAGGTAGTTTTTCAATCTTATAATTACGCAGAATATTTTCAGCTTTTTTCAAATCAGTTCCTTCAGGAGCAGTAATCAGCTTCTCCTTGGTCATGACTTCAGAAACTTTTTTCTTGTTATTAGTTTCAAAACGTAAGTCACGATTGGTAAGAATTCCCACCAATTTTTTGCCGGCATCTACTACAGGAATCCCACCAATTCTATTTTCCTTCATCAGTTTTAATGCGTCACCAATTGTGGCGTCTACCAAAAGGGTGATGGGGTCAATGATCATTCCGCTTTCACTACGTTTTACTTTGCGTACTTGCTCAGCTTGGCGTTCAATACTCATGTTCTTGTGCAAAATCCCTAATCCACCTTCTCTAGCCAATGCAATTGCTAGATTGGCTTCTGTAACGGTGTCCATGGCTGCGCTGAGCATGGGAACATTTAGAATAATACTCCTGGTAAGGTTGGCACGTATATCCACTTCTCTGGGTAAAACCTGACTGTATGCAGGCATTAACAATACGTCATCGAAGGTGAGACCCTCGCCATACAATCTGGAACTGGAAGCACCTGTGCTTTGGGAACTGTTTCTTATTGCCATATGCGAAGATAGGAAAACAGGCAATTTATTGCCAAAACAATTTTTTGTAACTCCCTGAAATGCCTTCTGCTATTGGTTTTCTTTAGCTTAGTGTATAAACCAAAATTCCCCACAGTTCAGAGAATCCTTATTTTTGTGCCAATGAATAAGGTATCACATGCTATAGACGCACCACTTTTCACTTTCCAATTTGCCCTACTTTGTTTGAGCAATTTTTTGTTCTCGGCTTCTTTTTCTATGATGATACCTGAACTGCCAGCCTATCTAACTAGTTTGGGCGGTGCAGCGTATAAGGGTTTGATCATTGCCTTGTTTACACTGATGGCGGGAATTTCTAGACCATTTAGTGGAAAGTTGACAGATAAAGTAGGAAGGGTACCCGTAATGATTTTTGGTTCCTTGGTTTGTGTTATCTGTTCTTTGTTATATCCCATTCTTACAACCGTATCGGGTTTTCTAATCCTACGTTTTTTTCATGGATTTTCCACCGGATTTAAACCAACAGCTACTTCTGCTTATGCGGCCGATGTAGTACACGAATCCAGAAGGGGAGAAGCTCTTGGGGCTTTATCTATTGGCTACACCGTTGGTATGTCTGTAGGCCCCATATTAGGAAGTTGGTTGGTCAACGATTTTTCATTTAATACCATGTTTTATGTATCATCGGCACTTGCCTTGGGTTCTGTAGCTATTTTGTACAACGTAAAAGAGACTTTGTCAAATCCAGAAAAATTCCGTTTTGACCATATTAAAATTGGCCAAAATGAAATCTTTGAAAAAACGGCCTTGAAACCAGCGCTCATCATGCTCCTGCTTTGTTTCTCCTACGGTTGCACCATTATCCTAGCGCCTGACATGAGTGACTTAGTAGGCATACACAATAAGGGTTTGTTTTTTGCCATGTTCACCATCACTTCTTTGCTAGTCAGACTGGTAGCCAATAAAAGCTCGGACAAGCACGGAAGAATCATCGTCTTAATTTATTCTGTGCTAATCCTTGTCATCTCATTAATAGTCTTGTCATTTGCGAATAGTGTTTTTTTAGTCATGTTAGGTGCTGCTATTTTTGGATTGAGTTGGGGTACGGTTGGTCCCACCATTACTGCATGGACCGTGGATCTTTGTGCTTTTGAAAATAGGGGAAGGGCCATTGGTTCCATGTATATAGCACTGGAAGTAGGTATTGGTTCAGGTGCATTTTTCTCAGCCATGATTTATCAAAATAAATCGGAGCATTTTAAATGGGCATTCCTCTTGTCTGCCTTATTGGCCATGACAGGATTATTGCTCTTGATTCTGTGGCGCAAGCAGGAGCCTCAAATGATTAAGGTATAACGGTTTCCGGGTAAGGACCTGATTAGGTATTGCATTTCAAGTGCTAATAACGCATTGGCCATTTCAGTATTTTTCAATGCCGATTTTAATTGCAATTCATCAATACTCATAATTGATTTTTCTTGTAGCAATACCAATAATCTAGCTTCCATTGTATTGGGTTCATAGAATAACGGTGGTTGTTTCACTAGGCCAATTGCTTCATCCCACCAGTTCATTTCTCTCAAAAAATCAACGGTATTAATATAGGAATAGGCTCTTGAATACCTAATCAGTTTGTTACAACCCACACTTTTTTGATCATTGATTCTACCAGGAACAGCAAATACGCTTCTGTTATAACCTAGGGCCAAATCAGCCGTAATTAAACTACCTCCTTTTTCACCAGATTCAATAACAATGGTTGCATCGGCCATGCCCGCCACAATGCGATTACGCCTGGGAAAATGGTATTTATTGGGAGCCGTATTATTTCTAAAATCAGTTAGCAAGCCACCTGTCAAACACATTTCTTTGGCAAGTGCTCTGTGTTGACTAGGGTAAATCTCATCTAAGCCATGAGCTAATACACCCAGTGTGGGTATGCCATTGGCCAAAGCTGCCCGGTGGGCGATGCCGTCTAAACCCAATGCTAATCCACTGATGATGAGTAGGTCTTCATCGGGTAATTCTCTAATTATTTTTTCCGCTACTTGCTTGCCATATTCGGTATGGTTTCTGGTGCCAACAATGCTAATAATTCTTTTAGCATTCAGGTTGGCAGGGCCTTTTGAAAATAGGAGTAGGGGAGGGTCATCAATATGCATTAGTCTTTGCGGATAGTCCCTGTCTTTGATAAACAAAGTTTTGATCTGGCGCTTTTCTAAAAAAGCCATTTCTTTTTCCACCGCAGGGTTGGGCAAAAAAGACTGAATATGGTGAATGAGTAATTCCGAAAACCCCAGGTCTTCTTCAAAAGCATTTGCCGAAGCTTTGAAAACCGCTTCTGCATCTCCAAAAACTTCTATTAATCTTTTTGCCGATTTAGCCGTAACCCCAGGCACCATGGTCAGGGCCAACCTATAATATAATGCATTTTCCATGACGGTAAAATGCAGTATAAAACTGGTATTCACTTAAGATAAACAGAGAATGATTTTAGTAGAAACAAAAATCATTTTACTGACTTATAAATCGGTAATGGTGAATTCTGTTCTTCTATTTTTAGCCCTGCCTGCTTCTGTAGCATTGTCTGCAATGGGTTTGGTAGCAGCATAGCCCTTATAGCTCAAACGGCCAGTAGCAATGCCTTTGGCGGTAAGCCATTCAACAATGGATCTTGCGCGGTTAGTAGACAATTTTTCATTGTCTTCTACTTTACCCGTATTATCTGTATGTCCGCTGATTTGTAATTTGAGTGATGGATTTTCATGTAAGACCTGCAACAATTTTTCCAATTCAATCAAACCTGTTTTGGGTAGCTCAAAACTATTATTGGCAAATTGAACATTGTTAAACACAAAACTGGCATTGAGCAAAACCGGTTGCAAGGCAATATTTTTTTCATACACACTGTCGGCCTGTTTTTGCTTCATGGCATAGACTTCACTATAAAACAAATACCCTTTTCTATTTACCGTAAACGTGTAGTCCTTACCAACAGGTAAGGTAATCAAATAGGCTCCTTTTTCATCGGTTTGAATTTTCATCAAAGCCAAATTGCTTTCATTGTCTGTTAATTCAACTGTTGATGGAATGCCTTTTCCATTTTGTTGGTCTGTAACAGTCCCTTTTACATAGATGGTTCTAAAGGGTCTAATATCTGGGCGCATATCAAATTGATATAAATCCAAATCGCCTCTACTATCGGCACGGTCAGAAGCATAATACGCTTTTAAACCATTGGCCGATACGGCCAAACTACCTTCATTTTCAATGGTATTAATGGGATAACCTAGGTTCTCTGGTTTGCCCCACTGACCCGCAGCATTCTTACGCAACAAATACAAATCAGAACCGCCATAACCGGTTAATCCATCTGAAGTATAATACACCGTTTGATTGTCAGGATGAATAAATGGTGCTAGTTCATCACCGGCTGTATTAATTTCTGGGCCTAGGTTTTGGGCCGCTGACCATTTGCCATCGCTACTGCGATAACTGATATACAAGTCTTTTCCGCCATATCCACCTGGCCTATTGCTACTAAAAAATAATACCCGATTATCCGGACTTAAGCTGGGGGAGCTTTCCCAAAATTCAGTATTAATATTTTTGCCCAAATTTTCTGGCTCACTCCAACCAGTTGGGGTATACACTGATTTATAAATATCATAATTCCCAAATCCCTGTCCAGAAAATTGACCTGCAAACAAAATCCATTCCCCGTCCTGAGAGGCAGTAATGGCACCCTTTTTTGGCTCTAGGTTAATATCACCTTTAATGGGTTCAGACATGCCAAATTTGCGTCCATCAAATTTGCTTTCCATAAAATCTTCTCGCTGATGATCCCCTGCGCGAGTGTAAATAAGTAAGCTGTCAGTTACCGTAACATTGGGATAATATTCTGCAAAGGGAGAGTTCACATTGTCTCCTAAATTGATGGGTAGAAATTGGTATTTATCTTGATCCGGATGTTTGCTAGCATAGTCCAAAGCAAAGCTATAACAGCGTTTGCGGTACTGTGCGGCTTTCTTACTTCTATCGCCCAGGTTGGGTAATAAAATGAATTCCTCCACTTGATTGAGCGCGTCTTGAAAACGTCCGGCACCCGCCAAATTAATGCTATAAGGTAATTGGTAAACTTTAAAATAGAGACTGTCTTTAGAACGAGCTTTCTCATACAATTTGATACTAGCTGCATATTGTTTTAATTGTCCATAAGCCGCGGCTAAAGACAGATACGCGTCTACATAATTACTGTCAATAACTAGGCAGTTTTGCAATACAGGAATGGCTTCTCTAATTTCACCCGCTTTTAAATATTCCACAGCTTGGTCATATTGATCCAAGGCCTTGGGCTTTATTTTGTCTGGGTTATAAGATTGGGCGTTTGATATAAGACCCATCAATAACAAAAAAGCGGGGGCTAAAATTTTCTGCATGGTTTAAAAATAATACTTGAAAGTTCCACCAAATTCAACAAAGCTCTTTGTTAAATTTGGGATCTAATCTAGGGAACGTTGATGTACTTATGGGTTTGCAAACTCAGTTCCCATTGGGGATGGGCTTTAATATAGTCTACAATCAAGGGCGTGATTTCAGCTGCTTTGTCCCATTCAGGTTGCAGGTACAATTTGCAGGTAGGAGCTACCTGCGCAGCGTGTAGTTCTGCCCATTCAAAATCGTGCCTATTAAAAACTACCACTTTTAGCTCATGGGCTAGGGCTAAGTTGGCGGGAACAGGAGCTTTGAATTTTTTGGGAGATAAGCAAATCCAGTCCCATTGGCCACTCATGGCAGAGGAGCCAGATGTTTCAATATTGGTCTCAAAACCCGCCTCCTGTAAGGCTTTTGTTAATTCATCCAATTGGTGCAATAAGGGTTCTCCACCGGTAATAACAGCCAATCTCCCAGGGTATTTACCAGCTTCTTCAACAATAGATTTAATGGAAATTTTTGGATGCTTGTCTGCGTCCCAGCTATCTTTTACATCGCACCAAACACAGCCCACATCGCACCCGCCCAAGCGGATAAAATAAGCGGCCCTTCCCTGATGGTAACCCTCACCTTGTAGGGTGTAAAAAGCTTCCATCACGGGTAATGAGGTGGTAGTCATTTGCATAAATATTGCTTAGGCTATTCCGTTATTGGTTTTGTAAGCTTGTAAAGTATTCTTGAGCAATCCGGCAATAGTCATCAAACCCACTCCGCCTGGAACAGGGGTAATGGCAGCGGTTAAAGGGGCCACTTCGGCATAAGCCACATCGCCCTTGATTCTAAATCCTTTTTTGGCCGTTGGGTCGTCTACGCGGGTAATACCCACGTCAATGACTACAGCGCCTGGTTTTACCATAGCTGCTTTTACAAATTCTGGACGGCCCAATGCCGCAACCAGTATATCGGCCTGCAGGCAGATTTCTTTTAAATTAGGTGTATGCGAATGACAAACCGTTACCGTGCAATTACCACCGGGAATATTGCTACTGAGCAAAATACTCATGGGTCTGCCTACAATATTACTTCTACCAATAACAACAGCGTGTTTGCCCTTGGTAGGAAGATTAAAGAATTCCAGCATCAACATAATTCCATAGGGTGTTGCTGGAATAAAACTGGGTAGGCCCTGCATGAGTTTACCTGCGCTGGAGGGATGAAACCCATCTACGTCTTTGCGCGGATCAATAGCTTCAATGACTTTGTGTTCGTTAATCTGTTTGGGTAGGGGCAATTGCACCAAAATTCCGTCAACTCCATCGTCTGCATTCAGTTGGGCAATGGTTGAAAGCAGGATAGCTTCGTCTACGTTCTCATCCAACCGCACCAAACTGGAGACAAATCCAATTTCTTCGCAGTTTTTTACTTTTGAAGCTACATAGGTTTCACTGGCACCATTGGTTCCCACCAAAATAGCAGCCAAATGTGGGGCGCGATGACCTTTTTCTAATAAAGCTGCCGTTTCAGCCTTCAGGCTTTCTTTCACAGAAGCCGATACCAATTTGCCGTCTAATACTAACATGCCGCAAAAATATCTGAAAGCCCCCAATTTTTTGGTTTTTAGTTTTTTGAACACATAGAACGCTGTTGTAAAGGGAGGATTTCAAGAGCCATATTGAATGATTTTAACAAATTTTAATAAAAAATGGTTAGAGCAGCGAAATTTAATAATACACTGTTAGTCAGCTATTTAAATAAAAATAATGTTGATTTTTTGCTCGAGTATGCCCTATTTATTGGCTCTCGTTAACATTTCGTTAGCTATTCTTTAACATCTTTCAGTTTTTTTTTTATATTCGTAGGGCACTTTAAAACTAAACTAAATGAGAAAAACGCTTCAATCGTTCTTGGTAGCGATGCTATGCTTTAGCATGGTAGCAGTTGCCCAGTTGAATGCTCAAACTAGAACAGTATCCGGAAAGGTTACTGATGAAGCAGGAGCCCCTTTAAGAGGTATCACTGTTCAAGAAATTGCACCAGACAAAAAAGTGCAGTCTACGGCCATTACTTCAGAAGCTGGTACCTTTAGTATCAAAGTTTCTGATAAAGCCCGGGGCCTTCAATTTTCCTCTGTAGAATTCAATGAATTTTCCGCATCAATTGTGGGATTAAGGGGTGAATTAAACGTAAAACTTCAATCTAAAGTATCTAATCTATCGGAGGTTGTTGTAACTGCGGGTGGTATTAAGACTAGAAAAAGAGAACAAGGTTATGCTAGTACCCAAATTACTGGCGATAAACTAACAGCAGCCAAGCCATTGACCATTCAAGCTGGTTTACAAGGTAAGGTTGCGGGTTTACAAATTAGTGCCACCAATGGAGGTGTTAACCCTTCCTTTAGGATAGTATTACGTGGTCAGCGTTCTATTACTGGTAACAACCAAGCGCTGATTGTTTTAGATAACGTAATTGTCCCAAGTGAATTATTGGGCAACCTGAATCCTGAAGATGTTGAAGACGTAGTTGTTTTGAATGGTGCAAGTGCTGCTGCCTTGTATGGTTCTGAAGCTTCAAATGGAGCGTTGATGATTACTACCAAAAAAGGTGGTGGAAGAGGTAGCAAACCACAAGTAGTTATTTCTCACACCTTAACTAGAGAAGAAGTGTCTTTCTTCCCTAAATTACAACAGCAGTTTGGCTCTGGTTCTGCTGCTAACTTTCCAGTGTACACACCTGATGAAAACCAACAATATGGTCCGGCATTCGATGGTGCTTTAAGACCAATTGGCCAGCCATTGGCGGATGGTAGTATTCAAACAATACCTTATGCTCCCGTAAATGGTAAAAATAGTTTTTGGCAGAAAGCATTGAGCAGTCAAACTGATATTTCATTATCAACCAATGATGATAAAGGTTCTATGCGTGTTTCTGCTCAGTTTGTTGATGGAAATACTACAACTCCAAAAGACAAATTTACCAAAACCACCATTAAGTTGGGAGGTAGAAGAATGATGGCTAAAACACTTGAGTTAAACTATAGTGTGAATTATACTCAAAATAGATATGATATTACCACTCAAACGGGTACTATCTATGCTGAATTGATGCAAACGCCCGCACAAATTCAGGTAACCGACTATAAGGATTGGCAAAATGACAAGTACTCTACACCAAGTGGGTATTACAATCCGTATTATAGAAACCCTTACTTTCTGTTAGACAACTATCGCCAATTAACCAGGAATGATTATTTAGCAGGAAATATTGATTTTAAATTCTCACCAGTAAGTTGGATGGATTTGACTGTTAGAACTGGTATTACCACCAGAAATAACTCGGCCAAATCAACTTCTGATAAATACACGTATTCTGATTTTGCTAAAGCAACTACCCATGGGTCTTACAAAAAAACAGATGTGCCAGGTAGTACCGCAGAAAGCTTCTTTTACTCAACAAGGTTAACATCTGAGTTTCAAGCAGCCTTCCGCAAAAAAATAAATGACTTTAATTTAAGGTTAACTACTGGTGCAACTATCAGACAGGATATCAACAAATCTTTATCAGCTTCTGTTGCTGGTTTGGTGGTGCCAGGTTCTTTTAACCTTTCAAATACTTTGGTTAACCCCACTGCTTCTGAATCAAATTATAAAGCACGACAATTGGGTGTTTATGGTGATTTGAATATTGGCTATAAGAGTTTTATCAATTTACACGCAACGGGAAGAAATGATTGGGTTTCAACTTTGAATCCTGCTAATAGGTCTTTCTTTTATCCTGCTGTTGACCTAGCATTTTCACCCATGGAATTATTCACATCGATGAAAAGTTCTAAAGTAATCAATACGCTGAAAATTAGAGGCGGATGGTCAAAGGTTGGACAAGTAAACTTGGGTAGCGCTTCTACTTATGGTGCTTATGCGTTGGATCCTACCTTTAGCCAAGCATACGGATATCCTTATCCTGCAGGTGGTGGTTTTACACAAAACAATACCATTGTATCACCAAGTTTAAAGCCTGAGTTCACTACAGGATATGAACTTGGTTTTGATGCAACCTGGTGGAAAAATAGAATCACTACTAACTTAACTTTTTATAGTACTCGTACCTCTGACCAAACAGTATCTACTAGTGTATCAAATGCTACTGGATTCTCTAGTTATTTATTAAATGCAGCATTAACAAACAGTAAGGGTATTGAAGCTACTGTTAATGCAACTGTTATTAAGAAAAGAGATTGGGAATTAACCCTAGGTGCTGTATACACTCAAATTTTAGAGAATAATGTATTAGCAATTACTGCCGATATCAGCAATATCTCTTTGGGAAGCGGTGTTTATGCTTTTGTTGGTCAACCTTTTCCAGTAATCTATGCTACTGCTTATTTACGTGACCCTCAGGGCCGTGTAGTGGTAGATGGGACCACTGGTTATCCAATTAGAGATGGCGTGAACAAGATTCTGGGTAGCACTCAGCCCAAGCATACGCTAGGATTGAATTTCAACCTTTCTTATAAAAGTTTTCATCTGTCTGCTCAAGCAGAATATCGTGGTGGATATTCAACTTATATGAACAATACCACTGCATTTGATTTCTCGGGTGGTGGTTTGGCTACTGTAGCATTTAATCGCGAACGTTTTGTATTCCCTAATTCTTCTTATGCAGATCCATTGAAACCAGGAGAGTACATTGCCAATAACAACATTACAGTAAGGGATGGTGGATACGGTTTCTGGACCCAATCTGCTAGAACAGGTGTTGCAGAAAACTATGTTGCTTCCGGCGCTTTCTGGAAATTGCGTGAAGTAGTTTTGACTTATGACCTTCCAGAAAAAACTTTGTCTAGTATTAAGTTTATTAAAAAAGCATCAATTAGTTTACAAGGTCGTAACCTGCTGATGCTTTTGCCTAAAACAAATATTTACACAGATCCAGAGTATAGCGATAACGGAAGTGCCAGTAATGGTATTGGAGTTGCTGCAATTGCCAGCGCACCCGCATCACGTTTTTATGGTGCTACTATATCCTTGACCTTTTAAATTAAAACATTACGACAATGAAGAAATTAGTATATATAATTGCAGGAGTGGCCATTGTTTTTGCCAGCTCATGTAAAAAATACCTTAACATTAATGATAATCCAAATAGTGTTATTGGAAGTACACCTGATTTAGTATTACCTCAAGCAATCACAGGCACAGCCGCTATAACCAATGCTGATTATAGCAACGGTATTGGCGCAGATTTAATGTACCGCGCCAATGCGGGTGGTGTTAGTGGATTTGGTACCGTTATCAGTTATGATTATACCAATAGTACTTTCACTGCAGCATGGGCAAATACCTATGACAATTTGAATGATTATAAGTATATCAAAGAACAAACCGATGGCAAACCCGCATACATTTATTTTAATGCGGTTTCAAGAATCATGTCTGCTTATTTGTTTGGCATGTTGGTAGATCAGTATGACAATATTCCTTACACAGACGCATTAAAAGCTGCTGGTTCTTTGAGTCCTAAATATGATAAGGGCACAGATATTTACAAAAGCATTGCATTGCAATTGGATACAGCAATAGCGCAAATCAATTCTGGTTTGGCTAATGCGCTTTCAGTAACTCCTTTTACCCTTGCAAGTGATCCTTTGTTTAGTCAGTCTGGTCCCAATATGATTGCTTGGAAGCAATTTGCCAATACGGTTAAATTGCGTTTGATTGTGCGTGCAGGTAACAAAGTAACTTTTGCCAATACCAATTTCACTTCAGACGGATTCCTAACTAATGACGCTTTGGTTAACCCTGGTTACTCAAAAGTGGCAGGAAAAATCAGTCCTATTTTCCCTTATTCTGCAACCAACACGGCATCTACTTCTTCCCGCTTGCCTTCTATCTACATAGTATCTTTTTACGATGGTATTAAACTCAATGATCAGAAGCGTGGCACCGTAGTATTTAGAAACTGGCCCAACCCTCCGTCCAATCAATTAGGTAATGAAACTAATCCTAATCCACCAACTAGTCCTGCTCCTAATAGCTGGATTAAGCCATCAATTAATGCTACAACTGGCTTATACAATACCACCATATCAGGTACGGACTATGGTAAAGTAGGGATTATGAAGGACTATACACAAGGCGTTCCTTTGATTACTGCTGCAGAAAGTTATTTTCTTCAAGCGGAAGCGGTTGCTCGAGGATATATCACAGGCGATGCTAATACTTTGTTTAATAAAGGAATTGATGCTTCATTTGCCTACTTGTACAAAGACGGAGCTGGCGTAGTGCCGTCTTCTGGTCCTTATAGTGCACCGGCTGCAGATGGCGCGGCCTATCGTTTAGCTAATTCTACCAAATACTTGGCCAATTATAATTTAGCTACCAGCTTGGAGCAGCAAATTGAAGCAATTATTACGCAGAAATATATTGCTCTGAACATGATCAGTATGCACGAAGCTTGGAATGAATATAGGAGAACTGGTTACCCTGCCATTACTGGTACTGGTCCAACCCAAACATTTGCATCAACGGTATCAGTGTCAACTAGACCTGATAGATTGCCAACACGTTTTCCTTATCCTGTTACGGAATCTAATACCAATGCTGCTAATGTTCCTGCCGGAATTGACAAGTTTAAAACATTGATTTTCTGGGCTAAATAAATATCCACACAAAACTTAAATGATTATGAAATTATATAGAAATATATTGGTCTTAGGTACAGTAGCAATAGGGTTTGTAGGCTGTTTAAAAGACAATACCGCGGTTTTGAATCCGGACAATACAACTAATGTTATTGAATTTGCCAACACCGCAAACCTCACATCACCAACTACAAGTAAGTATCCCTTGCTTAGTGTAAACGTGTTGATGCAGGCCAACGGTACACTAAATGCAGTTGTTAATTATACGGGTGCGTTTACTGCTCCTGAAGATATTACGGTTACTGTAGGTGATGCTGATCCTGCTGTTTTGGCTGCTTATAATACCCAGAATAAAACCACTTACCTGGCTTTACCTACTGCAAACTATACCCTGCCTCAAAAGACCGTTGTAATTCCAAAAGGTGGAAGAAGAGTAGTATTCCCTATAAACTTGATTAATTCAGATCAAGTTTATGGTAAAAACTATGTTTTGGCATTGGCTATTAAGTCTGCCAGCTCTGGTATCATCAGCGGCAATTTTAATAATATGTTGTATTTGCTAAGTGGGATCAACAAGTTGGATGGTATTTATGAATTGCATTTCAAGTTTGGCACCAATGACCGTGGATATGACATTTTCCCAGTATCCTGGTATTATAGTGATGTGCAATTGGTAACAGCATCAGGTGTTGCTTCCACCATGCGTAACCTAAATGCCGGCACCTCAATTACTACGGCTGTTCATGCTGCAGTGACTGCAGGATTGCCCTCCAATATACCGGCATTTATTCCATTGTTAACTTATGATCCTGTAACCTTCAAGATTACAGCTGTAGCCAACAATACGGTTGGTACTAAAACGGCTATTTTGAACCCAGCTGTTACAGATAGCCGTTTTGATCCGGCAACGGGTAATGTGTATGCTTCTTTCATTTTAAAAGAAGCAGGAAAGGCCGACATGATTATATACGATACTTTGTTTTTAAAATCTCCTAGATAGATTCTTTTAAAAGCAGTCATTTTCAAAAGCCCCACTAACCTGGGGCTTTTGCTTTATGTAGCTGTTTGGTTTTGAGTGAAATGGTTGTGTAAAATGCAGTAGGTGCGGTATCCTGCAATCATTTTTATGGTACTTTTGTCAAAATTGCATCATGGAACAACAACCCAACGCACAACTAAATATTGAAATCAGTGAGGAAATGGCAGAAGGATCTTATGCCAATCTGGCCATCATTACCCATAGCCACGCAGAATTTGTGGTAGACTTTGTGAACGTCATGCCAGGTACTCCCAAGAGTAAAGTCAAGTCTAGAATTATCCTTACACCCATGCATGCTAAGAAGCTCATGAAAGCTTTGGCCGAAAATATAGACCGCTATGAACTGGCTAACGGCAGCATTCAGGACCTAGAACAGGTAGAAATACCCATGCATTTTGGCGGTCCTACGCCACAGGCTTAAAAATCTCCCACTTTTTAAATTTATTTTTCAACTATTCATTTTATTGATTATCAGCTACTTATGCTTTAAAATGAAGTTAATTTGAAAAATAAATCACCATATTTGAGCGCAAATGCCTCCAAATATTTGGTGGGGAACTTTTCCACCCTTACTTTTGCAACCCGCCGGTAAAAAAGCGGGATAGTTCTTAAAAAAATCACGCAGTTATTCACTGAAAAAAAATAGGAGTAAAATCTTAATTAATTTTGGTGATAATGATAAGGTTTATTACTTTTGCAACCCGATAAAAAGGGAGGCTAAGTAAGGCCTAAAAGATCTTTGAAAGTTTGGAAGCAACAGAAGAAATCTGAATACATGTAAGTCATTATTCAGGTAAGGTTTAAGCATCAAATAGAATTTAAAATCGATTTTATTTTCGAATTTATTTTTGAGATTAAAGTCAGATCAA
>CANHGS010000034.1 GCA_947460595.1 Bacteroidota bacterium
CCCCCCAAATATTTCAAAGACTAGACGACCTTCCCGATTCCATCGGGACGCTCTAGCCAACTGAGCTAACCCCCCAAACAATATTTCAAAAAGACTAAACGACCTTCCCGATTCCATCGGGACGCTCTAGCCAACTGAGCTAACCCCCCAAATATTTCAAAGACTAGACGACCTTCCCGATTACCATCGGGACGCTCTAGCCAACTGAGCTAACCCCCCAAATATTTCAAAGACTAAACGACCTTCCCGATTCCATCGGGAAGGTCTAGCCAACTGAGCTAACCCCCCAAATATTTCAAAGACTAGACGACCTTCCCGATTCTATCGGGACGCTCTAGCCAACTGAGCTAACCCCCCAGGTTTGCAAATGTAAGTGTTGAATTGATACTGTAAAAAAAAACTATTAAATGCTTATTTCCAATTCCGGTCAGAAAAGGCCAAGAATTAAGCAGCGAAGTTTGTAAAGGGTCGTATCAAGTTTGTGAATGGAAATGGTTTACAGAATAATTAAAATAAATTCAGGTAATACTTAATTAGGAATTAAAACAGATTGTTATGGGATTTTTTGATCTTTTTAAAAGTAAGATTAATAAGGATTTAAATAAAGCGGAGCCATTATTGGCCATGCCCATGTTCAATAACCATGAAACCTTTGATCTGAAAATGATCCTAGATCATTTACAAACCGAATGGAAGTCTGATATTCTATTTGTAAGTGGAGGAAACGGGAAAGCCAGTTTTTTTTATGGATGGTGAATCTGTGAGTTTAACAACGATTTCTCACCAAGTTCCTTCAGGAAATATTCAATATTTAGTCCACAATGCCAATAATTGGGATACAGCTGAAAAGGATTTGAAAAATCATAATGTTCATGTGATTGTATCTGTCATGTCGGGTAAAAAAAATTACTTGGAAAGGGTACAAATACTATCCAAATTATTGACTGCAATTTTAGCAACCACTAATTGTATTGGCATTTATTGTGTCAATCAACAAAAATTATTTAATAGAAATCAATATTTGTAAGAAATACAAAAATTGAAATTCAGTTAAAATAATGATGAAACCTTTTTTGGCAGGGTATAATATTACCTAAAATAGATTATAACATTACTGCATCGTTTTTTTAAAAACTACCTTTTTTATTATTTATTGATATGATAACATAGCTGTTTACTTAACAGCCTCTTCATATTTCCTTCACTTTTCGTTAACCTTCAAGACATGATGCCATAACATGGCAAGGGTAGTTTCGTTGTATCAAAAACTAAATCATGTTTATGAACCAATTGAAAAACCGGATTCAAAGCTGGATGCTATTAACATTAGCATGTTGTCTTTTTGTATTCCAATCCAATGCCCAAAACCCAAGTATAAGCGGGAAAGTGATTGACCTAACTACTTCAAAGCCAATTGAAGGAGCTTCTGTGTCATCAAAAAATGGCAAATCTACTATTACCAATGCAGCAGGTGCATTTACTATTGCAGCAGCCAAAGGTGCGCAATTAAAAATTAGTTTTGTTGGTTATCAAGACTTGCAGATAACTGTAGGTACAGGTGATCTTAATATTAGTTTGCAGCCTAGTAATACACAATTAAACGAGGTTGTTGTTACTGCTTTGGGTGTAAAAAAAGAAGTAAAAAAACTAGGTTATGCCGTTCAAGAAGTGAAAGGGGCTGACTTGGTAAAAGCTCGTGAGCCCAACCCTATCAATGGTTTGGTGGGTAAGGTGGCAGGTTTAGACGTAGCTATTTCTCGTGAAATGTTGGCTGCTCCTTCAGTATCTTTGAGGGGTGGTAATATTAGTTTGTATGTAGTAGATGGTATTCCTATTACATCTGATACTTGGAATATTAGTCCTGATGATATTGAAACTTATACGGTATTGAAAGGACTAGCAGCAACTGCCATTTATGGTAGCCGTGCACAGAACGGAGCTATTTTAATCACTACTAAAAAAGGAAAGAAAACTGACAAGGGTTATACCATTGAATTTAATTCAAGTACGCAGGTTGACAAAGGTTTTATTGCTTTGCCAAAAGTACAGTCCATGTACGGTGGTGGAGACTATTCTCAATATGCTTTTGGCGATGGCAAGGGTGGGGGTATCAACGATGGTGACTATGATGTTTGGGGTCCTAAATTAGAGGGTCAACTAGTTCCACAATACGATAGCCCTATCGATCCAGTTACAGGAGTTCGCAAAGGAACGCCTTATGTTGCCAGAGGTGTTAACAATTTACAGCGTTTTATTCAGGCTGGTGTATTAACTACAAATAACCTGAGTTTTTCATCTGCTACTGACCGCTCAAATATTCGTATGAGTTTGAGTCAAACACATCAAAAGGGGATTATTCCAAACACCAAACTGAATACTTATAATTTTAATATCAACACAGGTTATCAGTTAAGCAATAAATTAAGAATTGATGGTGCTTTGAATTACAACCGTCAAGCATCACCAAACATCCCAGATGTACAATATGGACCAAACAGTGTTATTTATAGCATGACAATCTGGACTGGTGCTGACTGGAATATTGACGACATGCGCAACTACTGGCAGCCGGGTAAAGAAGGTATTCAGTCTATTTATGCTGAGTATCAACGTTACCACAATCCATACTTTATGAGTTATGAGTGGTTGCGTGGTCATTACAAAACTGATATTACTGGAAACCTAGCACTTACCTACAAAGCCAACAAAAATTGGGAAGCCATTTTACGTGGAAATATTAGTGCCAATGATGTGATGCGTAATGAAAAAATGCCTTATTCTGCTCACCCTTATGGTAGAGAAGGAAATAGAGGTGATTATAGAGAAGATACTAGAGCACTAGTAGACAATAATATAGAAGGTTTGGTGAAATACAATGGAAATATCAAGGGCGGTTTTGCCATTGATGCATTTGCCGGTGTGAACGCTAGAAATTTTAATTATCGTTCTACCTATACAACTACCGATTATTTAAACGTTCCAGGATTATACTCCTTTTCTAATAGTTTGAATCCTGTAAAAGCTTATAATTTTACTGCTGATATGTTGGTATTGAGTGCTTACTATTCTGTAAGCCTAGACTACAAAAAATACCTGTCTATTACAACCACTGGAAGGGTTGACAAGAACAGTACCTTGCTACTGAATAACAATACTTATTTCTATCCATCGGTTTCAGCGGCATCTGTGATCTCTGATTATGTTACAATGCCTAAAGCAATTAGTTTCTTAAAAGTTCGTGCCAGTTATGCTGCTGCAAAATCTCCAAACACTACTTCTTATGTAGGACCTGCTGCCTATCCAATTGGATATGGTGCTCCTTATGTAAGTGTATATGGCGGTCCTTCTTATTCTTTGTCTGATCCAGCCTATTCTATTGGTACTGTTTATAATGGACAAACAGGTGCTTATGCTCCTGGTAACAAAATTGATCCAGATATCAAGTCTTCTGTTTTAACAAGTACAGAATTAGGGTTGGATATGAAATTTTTACAAAATAGATTAGGTTTCAGTGCCACTTATTATAGCAATATCAATGGACCAGGTATTCGTAACTATCCATTGTCTCAGACAACAGGTATCACAGGGTTTACCACCAATGCGGTTAAAACACAATTGTCTGGTGCAGAACTTTCTTTAACTGGTTCACCTCTAAGAACTGCTAAAGGATTAAATTGGGATGTTTTAGTTAACTGGTCTACTTATAAAGAAATTTATAAAGAATTGCCTTCCAATTTTGCAAACTACCAATTTCAACAAGGTGATAGGGTTGACAAATTATTTGCCAATATAACCGCTAAGACAACAGATGGTCAAGTAATTAACAATAGCGCTGGTTATCCAGTATACTTACCAAAAGCACAGTATGTTGGTAATGGCGACGTTGATTTTAGCTGGTCTATTTATAACAAATTTACTTATAAGTCTTTCAGTTTTGCTTTCCAGTTTGATGGTAAAGTAGGTGGTATTGTACAAGACTATGTGATGAGAAAGGGTATTGAAGGCGGAAGCAATATTATGACTGTTGAAGGCGCCGTTGGAACTGCAAGAGAGTTTGAATTTAGGAATTATAACAAGCCTGGTTTTGAAGGTTCATATATTGGTGAGGGAGTTCAATTGAGCAATGGTGCAACCATTCAATATGATCCAGTTACCGGAGTGATTACCAATATGAATGCTTTGCAATTCAAACCAAATGCTTCAAAAGCTAAGTTTATTCAGGATTATGTGAGCCGTTTCTTCAACAACTTTGAAAATACCTCAGTTGCAAAAACCTATGCCAAATTGCGTGAAGTGGTTATTACTTATTCTGTTCCAACAAAGTTCTTGGGTAAGAATTCTTTCATCACCAAAATTGACGTTTCATTAGTGGGTAGAAACTTGTTGTACTTCTTCCCGTCTAAATTCAAGGACATTGATGTGGATCAATATTCTGGTAGAAATATCTCTAATGGAAATAGCCGCGAACCAAACTTGCAAACACCTACTACTCGTAGCTATGGTTTCAATGTAAACTTTGTTTTCTAAACCCAATTATTCGAAAACAATCAAAATACAATCATGAAAATACAAATCAAAATAGGAACCTTGGTGTTGGCTCTAGCTTTAATGGCAAGCAGCTGTACCAAGAAATTTGAAGAGTTTGCTGTAAATCCTAATCAGCCAACATCAGTGCCTGCTTATCTTTTGTTAAGACAGGTTGAAAATGACATATTTGTTGCGCCAGCTGGAGACGCAGATAAGTTTGGACAGTTTACCCTTTCTTCCTACACCTACTATGGTACCAATGAATATTGGACTGGTGCAGCAGGTTTAGAATACGGAACTTTAAGAAATGTGGTAGCTATGGAAAAAGAAGCCGAAAAAGCATCTGGTACCAACAATCCTTATGCTGCATTGGCTAAGTTTTTTAAGGCTTACATTTTTGTAGGTATGAGTTTGAAAGTGGGTGACTTACCCATGACAGAAGCCTTAAAAGGTTTAGAGAATCCAACTCCTAAGTATGACACCCAGAAGCAGATTTTTATTCAAAGTTTACAATTGTTAGAAGAGGCTAATACACAATTGGCTTCTTTGATTGCGGCTTCTAATACTTCTTTATTGGGTGATTTCTATTTTGTAGAAAGAATCTCTAATGCAAAAGATCCATTAACCGCTTTAAAGCAATGGCAGAAAGTAGTGAATACCTACAAATTGCGCGTTTTGATTGAGTTGAGCAAAAAGGAAACTGATGCTGAATTGAATGTTAAACAGAAATTTGCTGATGTAGTGAACAATCCTATCAAGTATCCCATCATGACTGATTTGGCAGATAATTTAGAATATGTTTACAATGACCAGTTTAATTTCTACCCAAATAACAAAAACAACTATGGTAATGACGCGCTTCGTTTATGTGTAGCAGCAACCTGGTTAAATACGTTGAGTAATTTGAAAGACCTTCGAGCTATGAAAGTAGCAGAACCTGCAAGGGCACTTGGTTTCTCTGATACTTCTTACAAATCATTTGTAGGTGGTCCAAATGGAGAAGACATGAGTATTTTAGGTGGTAATGTAGTTGCTGGAAAATATTCTCCTATTGGCCGTAAGCGCTATTATGATGGACTTAAAGGAGAAAACACTTTTCTAGTGGGTTATCCTGAAATGTGCTTGAATATTGCAGAAGCCATTCACCGTGGTTGGTTAACTGGTTCTGTAGATGATTGGTATCAGAAAGGTATTAAAGCCATGTTTGCTTTCTATGGTGTGAACGATGGCGCCAATACCGTTTCTTTCTTGAAAGGAACAGCTCCGGGAGACTATATAAACTATAGTATCAATTTTAGCTATACTAATTATTTTAATCAACCAAGCGTGAAATATGCTGGTGCTGGTACTGTTGGTTTAAATCAAATTTTGACCCAGCGTTATCTTACGCTAGCAAGGAATTCTGGTTTAGAAGCCTATTATCAGTGGCGTAGGACAGGTGTTCCAACTTTTAGTACTGGTGCAGGTACAGGAAACAGTGGTGTGATTCCTTTGCGTTATCAATATCCTGCTTCAGAATTGTCAACCAATAAAGATAATTTTACTGCTGCTGTAGCAAGCCAATATGGTGGTAATGATAATATAAATGCCCAGATGTGGATTATTAAGTAAGGTCCAAATTATTTGGCTTTAAAACTTGAAATGGGAGCGAAGTTTATTAAATTTCGCTCCTGTTTTTTTTAGTTAAATTTTGAATATGAATAAGTTCTTAGTTTTTGTTTTTGCTTTTTGTTCCAGTTTTCAAGTAATGGCCCAACAAAAAGCGGCTGTTTTGCAAGTTCCTGGAATAAGTCAATATGCTAAAATCAATGAGCAGGGAATATCCGTTCTTCCCAGTGGGCGATATGTTACACCTGCAGGACAATTGCTAAGGATATCTCATGATCCTTTTGCCTTAAAAATATCTCCAGACGGCAAGAAAGCAATAACCTTACACGATGGTGTTTTTACCTTAATAGACATTGCAAGTATGAATGCTGTAAGGGTGCCATCCTATGACAACAAAATTCCATCACCATTTTCCAATGGCTCTTATTTGGGATTGGCCTTTAGTAGTGATTCTAAAACAATTTATTTAAGTGGTGGGGATAATGGGGCGGTATTGGTCTATGATCTGCATCAGATGAAAAGATTGGACTCCATTTCTTTAAATGCTGAAGTAGACGGTAGGATTTACGATGATAGTTTTACCTCTGACTTACTGCTTTCAAAAGATGGTTCTGAATTATTTGTTTTAGATCGTGGTAATTTTAGGATGGTTCGTTTACGTTTAGATAATAAAAAAATTACCGCTTCTATACCAGTTGGAAGACAGCCTTTTGGATTAGCCTTGAGTCCAGATGGAACCATGGCATTTGTTGCCAATGTTGGCGCATATGCCTACCCATTAATTGAAGGCGCAAATAGAAAGAATTATGATTCTTTAATGATTTCTCATCATCCATATGGGGATAATACCAAAGAATCAAGGGAAGGAACAGTGGTAGAAGGAAGAAAAATTCCAGGCGTTGGAAGTCCCAATGCAGAAGAAGCCATGAGTGTATTTTCCATAAATCTTGCTTCCAATAAAGTGGTGGATCGATTTAAAACCGGACACCAAGTTGGAGAAATGATAGAAGAAGCAGAAGTGGTTGGTGGAGCCAGCCCAAATTCCATTGCTGTAGGCAAAGAATTTGCTTATGTAAGTAATGCAACAAATGATAATATTTCTATAATTGACTATAAAAAACACAAATTATTGGGTCATATCAATATTGCCGTTGATTCTCGAATAGATAAGTATCGTGGATTGCTCCCTTTTGGATTAACGTTAAGTAAGGATGAAAAGACCTTATATGTGGCTTTGTTAGGGTTTAATGCCATTGCGGTTATTGATGTGCCTAGTCAAAAAACCATAGGATTAATACCTACAGGTTGGGGACCAGCCAGAGTGTCTTTATCAGCAGATGAAAAAGAAATCTATGCCATTACCTGTAGGGGTTTGGGTGCCGGCCCAAATGGTGGTAAAGGATTTGTTGCACCAGTTCAAGGAACCTATGTTGGGGATATACAATTAGGTAGTTTTCAGAAAATAGCCATGCCTAGTGCTGCTGAACTAAAAACATACACCGCTAAAACAATCGCCAACACTTTTATTCAAACTGAAATAACCACGGACAATAATCCATTGCCCGTTTTGCCAGGATTTACTAAAAGTCCCATTCAATACATTGTTTACATTACTAAGGAGAACCGAACTTATGATGAATTATTTGGTCAACTACCTAATGCAAATGGAGATAGCAGCTTGGCTCGTTTTGGGGTAAATAGTGAATACACCCTGCCTGATAGTTTACGCGCTATGTATAAGAATATGAAAGTGACACCCAATCATCATAAGGCAGCAAAACAATTTGCCTTTAGTGATAATTTTTATTGTGATAGTGATGCTTCCATTCATGGACACCATTGGATGATGGGAGTAATACCCAATGAATGGGTTGAAGTTAATTCAGAGGTTAGCAAAACCACGAAGCTTTTTTCAAAAGCCCCTGGTAGAAGACATCCCGGTTCTACTGGAAGTATGGATCCAGAGGATTTTGCAGAGATTGGCGGTCTATGGGAAGCTTTGGAAAGAAAGAAGATTCCGTTCTACAATTTTGGCGAAGCCAATGAAACGGCGCATGTCAGAGAGAATTGGTATGATACGGCTACTGGTGCCTCTCATGGGGTAATGGTACCCATGCAGAAAGCACTCTTCCCATTTACTAGTCACAATTATGCAGGTTACAACACCAACATTCCTGACCAGTTCAGAATGGATCAGTTTGAATCTGAGTTTACTAAAAAGTGGTTGAAGGGTAAAGAGAAAATGCCATCCCTAATTTCCATGCAAGTTCCAAATGATCATACCGCAAAAAAGAGACCAGAAGATGGTTACTTTATGCCACATTCCTTTGTAGCAGACAATGATTTAGCAGTGGGAAGAATCTTACATTTTTTATCTAGAACTCCCTATTGGAAAAATATGTTAGTGATTATCACGGAGGATGATCCCCAAGGTGGTGTAGATCATATTGACGCACACAGGTCTGTACTGATGATGGCAGGACCTTATGTTAAAAAAGGATATGTCAGTCACACACATGCCAATTTTGGAGCTATTCTAAAAACCATCTATAATATATTGGGTGTTCCCTATGTAAATCAATATGATGCAACGGGATCCCTATTGTCTGACTTCTTTACCAACAAGCCAGACTTTAGTACTTATGATGTTGAAAAGAATGACCAAAGGGTTTTTGATGCTAATAAGGCAATGAAAAAATACAATCGATCAATTGACTGGAAAAAAATTGAACAAGGCCCTAAAATGGATGATATCAAAAACATGCGGTCTGATCATTATACACAACAACAACAAAATCAATAAAATTTATCAAAATTGACATAAATGGAAATTACAAATCCAGTGGTGAATCTGATTATTTCTTTGTACAGAAAATATGGTAATGAAGATTATATTGGTGAGCCAGTTTCACAATTGGAACACATGTGTCAATCTGCTCAACTAGCTCAAGATGAGGGGTTTTCAGAAGATATTATTCTAGCTGCTTTTTTTCATGACATTGGCCATTTGTGTGAACATTTTATGCCGGTGTCTTATATGGGAGGATATGGGGTTGTGGATCATGAAAAATTGGGGGCTGATTTTTTAAGACAAAAAGGGTTTTCAGAACGAGTCTGCAAATTGGTTCAGTCTCATGTAGCTGCAAAAAGGTATTTGACTTTTAAGTATCCATTTTATTATGACCAATTATCAGAAGCAAGCAGAAGAACATTAGAATTTCAGGGTGGTGTCATGTCTGAAGAAGAAGCACTTCTTTTTGAAAAGGATCCTGATGCTGATTTAATACTAGCGTTAAGAAAATGGGATGAAGCAGCTAAATTAGAAAATATAGCCTTGCCAGATCTTGGTAAATATGCTGCAATGATGGAGCGACATTTGAAAGTAGAACAAACAAAAATTAATTAAATGGGATATGAATTAGTAGTATTTGACATGGCAGGTACCACTGTCAAAGACAAGGGAAATGTGAATGCTGCATTTAGAGCTGCTTTTTTAGAGTCTGGCATTGAAGTGTTGCCGGCTGATGTTGACACTGTTATGGGGTACCGTAAAGTAGAAGCCATTGAAATTATCCTAAAGAAATACCTAGAAGCAATGGAATATGATGCAGCAAGAATTAATTTGATTCATGATTCTTTTACTGCTAATATGGTTTCTTTTTATGAAAATAGCACAGAATTAGCGCCATTGCCTGAAGTAATGGAGACATTTTCTATCTTAAAGGCACAGGGAATTAAGATTGCATTGAATACCGGGTTTACAAGGATTATTACTGATGTGATTTTAAAGAGATTGGGCTGGCTTGATAACCATCTAATTGATGCCGTTGTATGTAGTGACGAAGTTCAGGAAGGAAGGCCGCATCCCTTTATGATAAGAAGAATCATGGACTTGGTTGGAGTAACAGAAAGTGCAAAAGTTGTAAAAGTTGGTGACACATCTGTAGATGTTTTGGAAGGTCAGTTTGCAGGTTGTGGTTTAGTTGTTGCAGTAACTACAGGTGCTTACACTAAGGAACAGTTGATGGAGTATCAACCGGATAAAATTATAGATAGTATGCAGGACTTGCCTGACTTAATTGCCTAATATTGAAAACATTTATTGATAAAATTCAACAAGAAAAGTATCGGGACAATTGGGTAGCCATTTATGCGTCCTTGATTTGTTTTTTAACTTATGCTTCGGTATATGCTTTTCGTAAACCATTTACGGTAGGTAGTTTTTCTGATGGCCCAACAATTTTTGGTCTCGCATTCAAAGATGGATTGGTGATTAGTCAGGTGTTGGGATATATGTTTAGCAAATTTTATGGGATTAAATTTATTGCGGAACTAAAAGACGTTGGAAGGGGTAAACTTATTCTTTTATTGGTATTGGTTTCCTGGTTGTCTATGTTATTTTTTGCAATAGTTCCTGCACCTTATAATGTTCTTTTTTTGTTTACCAATGGATTCCCGCTAGGTATTATTTGGGGTATTGTATTTTCATTTGTGGAGGGTAGAAAAGCCACTGATTTTATAGGGGCAGCACTTGCGGTAAGTTTTATTTTTTCTTCAGGTTTTGTAAAATCAGTTGCAAAAACCTTGCAATTAGGTTTTGCCATTACAGATGGCTGGGTGCCTTTTATCACTGGGGCATTCTTTATTCTCCCTTTGACTTTATTAGTCTGGTTATTAGAGAAAATTCCCCCACCATCTGAAACTGATATACAATTGAGGGTAACTAGACTGCCTTTGGACAAGGCCTCTAGAAAACTGTTTTTCAACAGTTTCAAGCCAGGTTTGATCATGATGATTGTGATCTATGTGTTCCTAACTGTATTTAGAGATATTAGAGACAATTTTGCTGCTGATATTTGGAGAGAACTTGGTTATGGCAACCAATCTTCCGTTTTTACAAATACAGAAATTCCAATTACACTCTTGGTTTTATTGTTAATTGGAAGTATGATTTTAATTAAAAACAATCGCAAGGCCTTTCAAATTACTCAATACATTATTTTGTTTGGTTTTCTATTGGCAGGGCTTAGTTCAATACTTTTTATTCAGGGCATACTAAGTCCCTTTGCATGGATGACCTTGGTTGGATTGGGATTGTATATGGGATATATTCCCTTCAATTGTATTTTGTTTGATCGGTTGATAGCCACATTTAGAATTACTGGAAATGTTGGCTTTTTAATGTACTTAGCTGATTCATTTGGATACCTGGGTAGTGTTTCTGTAATCTTCCTCAAAACGGTTTTCAAATTAAATTTACAATGGAGTGTTTTATATAGCCATGGTGTTGTGGGATTGTCCATTCTTGGAATAATAGGATCATTTATGTCAATTAGCTATTTTAATAAAAAATACAAAGTAACAATAGAAGCAAATGAGTAAGCCATCGGCAATAGTAATAGGAGCAGGAATTGTTGGGTTAGCAACGGCAAGGGCACTTTCCTTAAAAGGATTCAAGGTTACAGTTATTGAAAGGAATGAAAAAGCCGTTGGGGCTTCTGTAAGAAATTTTGGAATGGTTTGGCCAATTGGTCAACCAGACGGACCATTGTACCAACGTGCAACCCGAAGCAAACAAATATGGAAAGAAGTAGCAGATAGTATTGGACTATGGTATGATGAAGTTGGAAGTTTGCACTTGGCGCACCAACAAGATGAATGGGAGGTATTACAGGAATTATACCAATCCTTTGGTGCCAATGGGAGGGAAGTGTCTTTGATGGATAAGCATCAAATAACCAAAAAATACCAAGGGGTAAATGAAGCTGGTTTAAAAGGTGGTTTATTTAGTGGATCAGAAATGATAGTAGACCCCAGAGAAGCCATAGCATCTATACCTACTTATTTAACGGAATACCTAGACGTTAGTTTTATTTGGAATACCTTAGTTACTGAAGTCTATCAGGGAAAACTAAAAGCAGGGAACAGGCAGTTTGAAGCAGATGTAGTGTTTGTTTGTAGCGGACCAGATTTTGAAACCTTATATCCGGATCATTTTGTTGAAGCGGCCATTACAAAATGTAAGTTGCAAATGATGCGCTTTTTGCCCGAAGATTCCAATTGGAGAATAGGTACCTCCATTTGTGGTGGTTTATCATTGATTCATTATCATTCATTTAAAGTGGCTCCTTCTTTGCAAAAATTGAAAGAAAGATATGCATCAGAAATGGCAGAATACCTCAAATGGGGAATACATGTTATGGTTTCTCAAAATGATAAAGGGGAGCTAACCGTTGGCGATTCTCATGAATATGCATTGACTTTTGACCCCTTTGATAGGGCTAGATTAAATCAATTGATAATAGATTATTTAAGAAGTTTTGTACATACTTCCAATTGGAAATTGGTACAGTCTTGGCATGGAATCTACTCAAAATTGACTAATGGGGGTACAGAAATCTTGATACAGCCGGATAATGCTGTCTATATTATAAATGGCTTGGGAGGCAATGGCATGACGCTTTCCTTTGGACTTGCCGAGGAATTGGTATCAGAATTATAGCTAATATAACACTGCTTTTCAAAACTTAATATTGGATTCGGGATACCTTTTTTATTTTTGACTATGAATTCGATTGTAGACAAAGAAGGTGAAATTGTAGCCTATCTCTATCAGAATGTTATCATTGATACCAAACGAGAAAAAGTATTAGGCGTAATACTGGGTAATTGCTTTTTTGGCAAATCAAAAGAGCCATTGGGTAAATTCTTTCAAAATAAATTTTATAAAAAATCGGGTAAAATAGTAGCCCAGCTTGGTGAAAAATACAGTAAGGATGAGTTTCCTGAAAATGATTTTCACATTATCAATGAAGCTTGGAAATCATTATTAGATATCAAGGATCATATCTGTATTTGGATAGAACCTAAAAAGGATTGGGGCAAAAAGAATTTTGTAGAATTGTTGAAAGATAAATAGATCAAATCAATACCCTAGCTTCTGAAGCATAACTCTCTCTAAATTCTTTGGGAGAACAGCCTTTCTTTTTCTTAAAGATTCTATTAAAGTTGGAAATATTATTGAATCCACACTGATAAGCTATTTCAGAAATAGCTTGTGTTGAATTAATCAACATTCTAGTAGCATGCCCTAGTCTAATATCGGTAAGCGTTTCCACAAAAGTAAGCCCAGAACGGTTTTTGAAAAACCTGCTAAAAGCCGCTTCAGCCATATTAGTTAATTGTGCCACATCTTGTAATGAAATAGATTTTTGATAGTTCTTGCTAATGTATTCCATTACTTTTTCAATACGCCTACTATTGTATTTGGTTACTTCTTGGTTGTTAAAAGTAGGATTGGATAATACTACTATGTCTTTACAAAGAGATAACTCATTCAAAATAGACATCAATTCTAAAATACTATCAAACCCTTTTTTCTTACCCAAGTTCAAAAGACGCGCGGAAAGTTGTTTGGCTGTTTCTTGTGAGAATAAGATACCTCTTTGTGCTTTTTCCATCAGCGAACGAATCATATTCAATTCATTCTTGCTTAATAAATTTTCTCCAAAAAGATCTTTATGAAATTGAATAGTTACTTCCTGAATATTGGTACTGATGCAATGATGGGTACGCCAAGTGTGTTGTAGATATGGTCCAACCAAAACCAATTCAAGGTCATCTATGTCCTCCATATGATCCCCAATCAGTCTTTTAACACCCTTGGCGTTCTTGATAAAATTTAGTTCAAATTCTTCGTGATAATGTAAAGGGAAGTCAAAACTAGATTTGGTACTGCTGAATACGGAAAAACAGTCTGATTCACTTAATGGAGTTATTTCCCGTAATAATTTGTGTTGGATCATTCAGCAGCCTTGTTAGACGGTGAAAAAAAGGTTTTCACCGATATTCATAATATTTCACTGACAGTTAGAATTTCAAATATGCTGCAACAAATCTCCAGTTTGTGCATAATTCCCCTATTTATCTCCTATTTCTATTTATTCCATATTACAAAACTGTTGAAAAGGATTGCTGATAAAGTTTTAGATTTAATCCGATTTTGTAAAAAATCTAACCATAAACAATTGTCATGCCAACTGATACTGCCCATATCAACACCGGTAGGAAACAAAAAAACAGTTACGATGCTATAGTCATAGGGTCTGGTATTAGTGGGGGATGGGCAGCCAAAGAACTAGCAGAAAAAGGATTAAAAACCTTGGTTTTAGAACGGGGAAGAGATGTTGTTCATTTAAAAGACTATCCCACTGCCACCAAAAACCCTTGGGATTTTGAGCATAGGGGAGAATTACCTGCCAAACTACTCCAGGAAAATCCAGTTGTTGCCCGTTGTTATGCCTTTGGAGAATCTACGGAACATTTTTTTGTAAAAGATAAGGAGCACGAATACCAACAAGAAAAGCCATTTGATTGGATCAGGGCTTACCAAGTAGGTGGAAAGTCTTTGCTTTGGGCCAGGCAAACGCAACGATGGAGCAAGTATGACTTTATGGGACCTGAAAGGGATGGCTTTGCAGTGCCTTGGCCCATATCGTATAATGACTTGGCGCCTTGGTATTCTTATGTGGAAACATTTGCAGGAATCAGCGGTAATAAAGACGGCTTAGAAACATTGCCAGATGGAGAATTTTTACCCGGTTGGGAGATGAATTGTGTGGAACAGGAAATACAAAAAAAGATTATGAAAGCCTATCCTGGGAGGCATGTTGTGCAAGGAAGGTGTGCGCATTTAACCCAACCTACTGAGCTGCATTTAAAACAGGGAAGAGGCCAATGCCAGGCAAGAAGTCTTTGTGAAAGAGGATGCCCTTTTGGAGGATATTTTAGTTCCAATTCCGCTACCATTCCATGGGCCATGCAAACTGGAAATCTAACCATGAAAACCAATGCAGTAGTGCATTCTATTATTTATGATGAACAATTAGGAAAAGCAACTGGTGTTAGAGTCATTGATGCCATTACTAAACAAGCCACAGAATATTTTGCAAAGATTATTTTTGTTAATGCGGCCTGTTTGAATACCAATTTAATTTTGTTGAATTCCACTTCTACTAGGTTCCCCAATGGATTAGGAAATGATAGTGGTGTGTTAGGACAGTATGTAGCTTTTCATAATTATAGGGGTTCGGTTTCTGCTTCTTATGATGGCCCCAAAGACAAGTATTATTATGGCAGAAGACCCACGCAAGTGATGATGCCTAATTTTCGAAATGTGCTAAATCAAGAGATGGATTTTTTACGTGGTTATATGGTACATTTTGGTGCAAGTAGGGGTAGGGCAGCAAGCAGTGGCCTTGGAGGAGCATACAAAGATACTATTACAGAACCAGGTAACTGGGGTATTTATGCCATGATGCAGGGTGAGACCATACCCAAGCAAAGTAACCATGTGAGATTGAGTAAAGACAAGCAAGACCAGTGGGGGATTCCCCAATTGATTACTTCAGTTGGCTATGACAATAATGATGAATTACTGCTCAAAGATTTCTTGCAAGAAACAGCAGAAATGTTAGAGAAAGCTGGTTGTAAAAATATCAATACCCATGACAGCAAACAGGCACCAGGATTAGATATTCATGAAATGGGTGGGGCACGTATGGGAAGAGATCCAAAGACGTCTATTCTTAATGCTTTCAATCAAGTGCATGCTTGTAAAAATGTGTTTGTTACTGATGGTGCCAGTATGGTTTCAACTAGCACACAAAATCCATCACTCACATTCATGGCATTAACAGCAAGGGCTGCTAATCATGCAGTAGCAGAACTCAAAAAAGGAAACTTATAAATAAAAAGCAAAACAATCTATATGTCAGATACAGCGTATATCAACAACAAAGCGCAAGCGCAAAATAGTTTTGACGCCATTGTAGTAGGCTCTGGAATCAGTGGTGGATGGGCCGCCAAAGAACTCACAGAAAAAGGCTTGAAAGTATTGATGCTAGAACGTGGGAAAGATCATCAACATATTAAAGATTATAAATACGCGGACAAAGATCCTTGGCAGTTAGAACATAGGGGAAGAACCACTGCAGAACAAAAGGAAAAATATCCTGTGATACATAGGGGTTGGGCCGCCAATGAAAGCGTAATGGACTCTTGGGTCAATGAAGAAGAATCTCCTTATACAGAAGTTAAACCCTTTACTTGGTGGCGTAGTTATCAGTTAGGAGGGCGTTCTTTATTATGGGGTAGACAAAGCTATCGCTTAAGCGATTTAGATTTTGAAGCCAATGCCAAAGATGGGATAGCTATTGATTGGCCCATCAGATACAAAGACATGGCACCCTGGTATGATTATGTAGAAAAATTTGCTGGCATCAGTGGTTCAATGGAAGGATTAGCACATTTGCCCGATGGTCATTTTCTACCACCCATGGATTTGAACTGTGTTGAAAAAGACGTGGCAGCAAGAATCAAATCTAAATTCAATAATGAACGCCATTTGTTTATTGGAAGAGTAGCCAATTTAACAGCAGCCATACCAGGTAGAACGGCTTGTCAATTTAGAAATCGTTGTTGGGAAGGTTGTCCTTTTGGAGGTTATTTTAGTACCCAATCTTCTACGCTACCAGCTGCCATGAAAACAGGGAGACTTACCGTAAGACCTTGGAGTATTGTAACAAGAGTCATCTATGACAAGAATACCCAGAAAGCAACAGGGGTTGAAGTATTAGATGCAGAAAACAATCAAACCTATACTTACAATGCAAAGATTGTATTCCTAAATGCATCAGCACTGAACTCGGCTTGGGTGCTAATGAATTCAGCCACCGATATTTGGCAGGATGGATTGGGTAGTAGCAGTGGTGAACTTGGGCATAATATCATGGACCACCATTATAATCTTGGCGCTTCTGGTATGGTAGAAGGATTTGAAGACCAGTATTATTATGGTAGAAGGGCTAATGGATTTTATATTCCAAGATTTGCCAACCTCAACAATGATAAACGTGATTTCTTACGTGGTTATGGATACCAAGGTGGTGCCAGCCGTCAAGGTTGGAGTAGGGATGTAGCAGAACTCAATATTGGTGCGGCTTTCAAAGAAGCATTAACTGAACCGGGTTCTTGGACTATTGGCGCCACTGGATTTGGAGAAATCTTGCCTTATCATGACAATAAAATTACCCTTGACAAAAATAGAAAAGATAAGTGGGGTTTGCCGGTATTGATGATGGATGCCGAGCTCAAGGAAAATGAGCTAAAAATGCGCAAAGCCATCAAAGAAGACTTAGTGGCCATGTTTGAAGCCGCGGGGGTTAAAAAGATCAATTCTTGGGATAAAGGGCACGCCATAGGTCATGGAATACATGAAATGGGAACGGCTAGAATGGGTAATAATCCCAAGACCTCGGTATTGAATGCAACCAATCAGGTTTGGGATGCCAAGAATGTATTTGTCACAGATGGCGCTTGTATGACTTCATCGGCCTGCCAAAACCCTTCTTTAACTTATATGGCACTAACCGCCAGAGCCGCTGATCATGCTGTAAATGAACTAAAAAAGGGGAATCTCTAGGTTTTTCCGCAAATTCTCGCAAAAAGCTCCATAAATTTTAATGGGGCTTTTTTATTTCCGGTTGTTGTCTGCAAATTGCGTCAGCAAAAACTAGCTTCCTTGATTTCTTCTAGGTTAGTGTTAGTAAAATTGACTTCTGTCAATTTTACTCAATCGATTACGTTAAAACCCTCTATAAAGCATTGCTGTAAAGAGTCTCATTTGACAAATTAGAAATTTACTAATGTGTATCGGCTATATTATTGTGTAAATAATACACTTTGACTTGTTAAAAAATGACAACAAAGTGTTAAAAAATGCAGATTGCGGGTTAACAAATATTTATAATTTCGTTAGGAATCTGTTAATCATCTATCAACCAAAATGCTATGCCAACGAAAAACAACCTGCTAGCCAGAAGTGCGCTCCTTGCACTTTTTCTTGCTTTCTTCTGTTTCAATGCGTTTGCTCAAAAAACCGTTACTGGTAAAGTAACCAACAAAGCCAATCAACCTATTGCCGGAGCAACGGTAGAGGTGAAGGGCTCTAATACCGTGGCTATAACCAATGCCGAGGGTGTTTTCAGTATTAATGCACCAAGCGATAAAAGTATCTTGGTGTTTACTGTTGTTGGGTTTGAAACGCAAGAGCAAACAATAGGAGGAAAATCCTCTTTTAATGTTTCTTTAGCTGAAGCAACCACCCAGTTAAATGAAATTCTGGTAACTGGTTATTCTGCGCAAAGAAAAAAAGACATCACAGGTTCTGTATCTGTGGTAAATGTAAAAGACCTGAAAGCTATTCCAGCTGGTAGCCCTGAGCAAATGCTCCAAGGTAGGGCTTCTGGTTTGAACGTCATCACTAACGGTCAGCCAGGTACTGGATCTAATATCCGTATCCGAGGTATTACCAACTTTGGTAACGTTGATCCTTTGGTGATTGTTGATGGTGTTCAAGGTAGTTTAAGCAACCTAAATGCTACTGACATTGAAAGTATCCAAGTATTGAAAGATGCTGGTGCTGCCTCTATATATGGTGTTAGAGGTTCTAATGGTGTTATCGTGGTAACCACTAAGCGTGGTAGATCTGGTAAAGCCCAAGTTACTTATGATTCTTATATAGGTACTCAACGTCCTCCAACTGGTAATGTATTTAACCTGTTAGATACAAAAGGAATGGCTGATTTAACCTGGTTAGCATTTAAAAATTCTGGACAAGCAACTACGCACCCTCAATACGGTAGTGGTTCCAATCCAGTAATTCCTGATTACATCAACAATGGTGGTAATGCAGGTATCATTGGTTCTATTTCTGCTGCTGATTTGGCCAAATACAATACGTCTGATTTTTCTAAAGGAATCTATCAGATTGTTGCTGCTAATAAAGCTGGTACAGACTGGTTCCACGAAATTTTCAAACCTGCTGGTATTCAAAGCCATACCATCACTGCTAGCGGTGGTAATGAAAAAAATACCTACTTGTTCTCTTTGAACTATTTTAACCAAGAAGGTACAGCCATCGGTACTTACCTGAAAAGGTATTCTGCCCGTGTGAATACTACTTTTAATATCAAGAACAACATTCGTATTGGTGAAAACTTATACATCTTTAATAGGGATAACCCTAGGTTTAATAACCAAGATGAGGGTAACCCAATCTCTATGACATACCGTCAACAACCAATCATCCCAGTAACCGATATCAATGGTGGATGGGCTGGTACCGCTGCAAAAGGTTTGGGTAACGCAACCAACCCGGTAGCAACTCAAATTCGCGGTATGGATAACAAGGGTAATTCTTGGGATATTCAAGGTAATGCCTTTGCTGAAATTGACTTTGCAAAACATTTTACTGCACGTTCTGCCTTTGGTGGTACCATGAGCAATTTCTACTATTATAACTATGGTTTCAGAACTTATGAAAACGCTGAAAACAATGGTTCTAATTCATTTAGCGAAAACGCTGGTTATAACAGGTCTTGGACTTGGACCAACACTGTGAAATACAGCAATGTATTTGCAGAAAAACATGCTGTAACTGCATTGGTTGGTGTTGAAGCACAAGAAAACTATGGCCGTGGTGTTGGTGGTAATGCGTTGGGTTATTTCACTGATAACGTGAATTTCCGCACATTAAGTACTGGTTCCTCAGGATTTACTAACTATAGCTATGCTTATATTAACTCTCTTTACTCTATGTTTGGTAAAGTTGATTATGCATATAATGACAAATACTTATTTAGCGCTACTGTGCGTAGAGACGGATCTTCTAGATTTGGACCAGACAAGCGTTATGGTATTTTCCCTTCATTTGCTGCAGGTTGGAGAATTTCTCGTGAAGACTTCATGAAAGACATTGATTGGATCAATGACTTGAAAATCCGTGGATCTTGGGGTAAATTGGGTAACCAAGCCAACGTGGATCCTTCTAACGCCTTCTCTCAATACGGTGGTGGACCAGGTTCTTCTTACTATGATATCAACGGTACTTCTACTAGTTCTGTTCAAGGTTTCACTTCTACTAGAATTGGAAACCCTGCAACCGGATGGGAAGAAAACTTGTTGACCAACTTTGGTTTTGACGCGGTATTGTTCAAAAACAAAGTAGACTTCTCTTTTGAATACTATCAGAAGAAAGTAAATGGTCTATTGTTCTCTGACCAAGCTCCAGCTACTGTTGGTGGTGCTGCGCTTCCTAACGTTAACATTGGTAACATTGTAAACAAGGGGATTGATGCAAGCGTAACTTACCATGGTGCTCCTAATAAGGATTTGAAATATGACTTAGGTCTAATCTTTACCCAGTATAAAACAAACGTATCTGAAATTCCAGGTGACTACTTTGACGCCGGTGGATCTAGGATTGGTAACTTTGTAAGAAACCAAGTTGGAAACGCCATTGGTGCTTTCTATGGTTACAAAGTAGCAGGCATTTTCCAAGATGCTGCTGATGTTTCTAAATCAGCCACTCAAGACGGTGCTAAACCAGGACGTTTTAAATATGAAGACGTTGATGGGGATAAGAAAATTACTGACAAAGACAGAACTTTCTTTGGTAATCCAAACCCCAAATTCACATTGGGCTTTAACGTAAATGTGAATTACAAGAACTTTGATTTCTCTACTTTCTTTTATGGTTCATTTGGCAACGACGTAATCAACTATGTTCGCTACTGGACAGATTTCTATCCTTCTTTCCAAGGTGTGAAGAGTCAAGACGCTTTGAACAAATCTTGGTTACCTACTCGTACCAATACAACTGTTCCTATTGCTGAGAACGACGCCAATTTCTCTACCAACCAAGTTCCTAACTCTTATTACTTAGAGAAAGGGGGCTATTTCAGGTGCAAATCCTTGATCATTGGTTACACCGTTCCTGCTGCTTCTTTGAAGAAATTGGGAATTGAAAAAGTACGTTTCTATGGTCAGGTGGCTAACTTGTTTACCATTACTAAATACACTGGTTTAGATCCTGAATTAGGTGGTTCTAACACTGCATTTGGTATTGACTATGGTAACTATCCTAACAACCAGAAGAATTTCAACTTTGGTGTAAACGTAACTTTCTAATTGTTGTTAAATTATAACAAGAAAAATATTCAAAAATGAAACAATCAAAATTCCGAATACTGCTGATAGGCGCAACTGCATCCATGCTGATGTTCTACGCCTGTTCTAAAAACTTTTTGGACAAAGCACCAATCGGATCACTGGACCAAAACACCTTGTCTAATAAGGCAGGTGTGGAAGGCGTATTGATCGGTGCCTATTCTATGTTAGATGGTTATGGTGGTGCTGGCGGTGGCTGGCAGTCTGCTGGTTCCAACTGGGTATATGGTGGTGTGGCCTCTGATGATGCTTACAAAGGATCTGACGCGGGTGACCAAGCCGATATAGTGCCTATTGAAACTTATTCTGCAACAGCTTCTAATGGTTATTTTAACCAAAAATGGCAGGCAGTTTATGACGCAGTTCAACGCTGTAATGATGTATTGCGTTTAATGACCGCCGCAACAGATATTTCTGATGCAGACAAAAAACGCATTACTGGTGAAGCAAAATTCTTACGCGCCCATTATCATATGGAGGCTAAGAAAATGTGGAACAACATTCCTTATGTTGATGAAACCATTACCTATGCAGCTGGTAACTATAATGTTGCTAATGATAAAGATGCATGGGTAGGTATCAACGCAGACTTGGATGTCGCTGTTACAAACCTTCCTGCTACACAAAGCTCTGTAGGCCGTGCAAACGTATGGGCTGCTAAAGCTTTGAAAGTAAAAGCTTTGATGTTCCAAAAGAACTTTGCTGCGGCTTTAACTTTGGCTAAAGATGTGATTGCAAATGGTCAAACCACCAATGGTATCAAATATGCTTTAACTGCCAATATGTTTGACAATTTCAATGCCGCTACTAAAAACTCTTCAGAAGCTATTTTCTCTACCCAACAGTCTGTAAATGACAATAGTGGTGGTGGTAACGGTGGATGGGGAGATGTATTGAATTTCCCTTACAATGGTGGTCCTGGTGGATGCTGTGGTTTCTATCAGCCTACTATCAGTTTGGCTAACTCTTATAAAGTAGACGCTAATGGCTTGCCTTTGTTAGATACTTGGAATGCTACTGATTTCAAAAATGACCAAGGTATTGCTTCTGGTGCAGCATTTACTCCAGATGTAACTACTCCAGTGGATCCTCGTTTGGACTTTACTATTGGTAGAAGAGGCATTCCTTATTTGGATTGGGGTCTTCACCCAGGTAATGACTGGATTCGTGATCAGAACTATAGTGGACCTTACGCGCCAATTAAGCACGTTTACTATAAGAGTCAAGCTGGTGCACTTACTGATAACAGTTTCTGGACTGGAGGTGTTACTGCTAATAACTATACTTTTATCCGTTTTGCAGACGTATTATTATGGGCTGCTGAGTGTGAAGTAGAAGTTGGTTCTTTGGCAAACGCGGTAACTTATGTAAACCAAGTGCGTAATCGCGTTAAGAGCAATCCAGCGTCTTGGGTTAAGAAAACCCCAGGTGGTGCCAATGCTGCTAATTACCAAGTTGGTTTGTACACTAGTTTCCCTGACCAAGCTTATGGCCGCAAAGCCGTACGTTTTGAAAGGAAATTGGAGCTTGCTTCAGAAGGGCACCGTTTCTTTGACCTAGTGCGCTATGGTATTGCTGACGTGGAGTTGAACGCTTATATAGCTAAAGAAAAAGCAAAACGCACTTTCTTTACAAACGCAGTATTCACCAAAGGGAAGAACGAGTATTTCCCAATTCCTCAGTCTCAAATTGACTTGAGTAAGGGTACCTTAAAGCAAAATCCTGGCTATTAATAACCAATTTTTTGCATCATAAAAATAAAAGAGGTAGTGTGCAAACACTGCCTCTTTTGTTTAATTTTATTCCCTATCCAGAACCTGCTCCATGAGAAATCCATTGATCTATCTGACCTTGTTGTATCTACTGACTTTGTCTTCCTGTAAAAGCAATGACGGTTTGTTTATGCCTATATCATCATCTTCCTCCGGTGTGCATTTTAATAACCAAATATTGGAGAATGATTCGGTAAATGTACTAGACTTTGAGAACGTCTATAATGGGGGAGGGGTTGGCGTTGCCGATTTTAATAATGACGGTTTGCAAGACTTGTATTTTTCAGGTAATCTAGTGTCTAATAAATTATACCTGAATAAAGGGCGGTTTAAATTTGAGGATATTACTGATCAAGCAGAGGTTGATGGAAAAGGAAAATGGTGTAGAGGTGTCTCTGTTGTAGACATCAATAATGATGGTTGGATGGATATCTATGTTTGTGCTACTTTAAGAAAGGATCCCAAATTAAGAGAACACCTATTATACATCAACCAAGGTGTTTATAAAAACGGTGTTCCCATTTTCAAAGACATGGCAGAAGAATATGGTTTGGCCGATAATAGCCATGGAACCATGGCAGCTTTTTTTGACTACGATAATGATGGAGATTTAGACGTGTATTTGGCCAATAATGAAATTATCAAGAATGATTACCCCAATAGGTTTAGACAGGCTTTAAAAGACGGTTCACACCCTAATACAGACAAGCTTTTTAGAAATGATTATAATACAACCCTAAAGCATCCCTTTTTTACCAATGTATCAAAAGAGGCAGGTATACAGCAAGAAGGATATGCGCATGCAGTAAGCATCACCGATATTAATAGAGATGGTTGGAAAGACATTTATGTAACCAATGATTATCTCTCAAATGACCTCTTGTGGATCAATAACCACAATGGAACTTTTACTGAATCACTCAATACTTATTTCAAACATACATCGGCCAATGCCATGGGGAATGATATCATTGATATCAATAATGATGGATTAAGCGATGTAGTGACCCTAGACATGAATCCGGAAGACAATTACCGGAAAAAAATGATGATGAACCCCAATAGTTATCAAACCTATCAAAATAGCGACTATTTTAACTATGGCTACCAATACGTACGCAATACTTTACAATTAAACCAAGGGCCCAGGGTCAAGGAGAATGATAGCATAGGAGCACCAATATTCTCTGAGGTTGCCTTCTTATCTGGCATAGCAGAAACCGATTGGAGTTGGACCCCCTTGGTGGCTGATTTTGACAACGACGGGAATAGAGATATCATCATCACCAATGGGTTCCCAAAAGACGTAACCGACCATGATTTTGTGGCATTTAGAAATACCTCTTTTTCCGTGGCTTCTAAACAACAATTATTAGAACAGATACCAGAAGTTAAGATTCACAATTACGCATTTAAGAACAATGGTAATCTTAGTTTTAGCAATGTGTCTAGTGATTGGGGTATGACTATTCCGTCATTCTCAAACGGGGCTGTCTATGCAGACTTAGACAATGATGGTGACCTTGATTTAGTGGTTAATAATATCAATGATGAAGCTGGCATTTTTCAAAATACCGAAAGAGAAAAAAACAAAGAGACTGCCCACTATATTGACATTCAGTTAGCAGGAGATAGTCTCAATAAAAATGGGCTAGGTACTTGGATAGAATTGCATTACGGCTCAGGTCTGTTGCAGGTTTTGGAGCAGAACCCTTACAGAGGTTATCTATCAAGTGTTTCTGGATTAACCCATTTTGGTTTGGGTAAGGTTCAAGCCATTGACTCTTTGATTGTCAAATGGCCCAATGGAACCAAGCAAACATTAGTGAATGTGTCAGCAGACCAAGTGCTAACCCTTTCCATTAAAAATGCCCATCAACCCTATGCTAACATTCAAGCAATCTTTGCCAATAATACTTTGTTCAAAGAAATCACTTCAGCAGTAAAAATCAATTATACGCAACCAGAAAGAGATTTTGTTGACTTTAATATTCAAAAACTAATCCCTCATAAGTTTTCCGAATATGGTCCATCATTGGCTGTTGGAGATGTTGATGGCAATGGTTTAGACGATTTGATTTCAGGAGGTTCTTTCTCTTATAGTAGTCAACTGTTTCTACAACAAAGCAATGGATCTTTTGTACAAAAGCCTGTCATTGCCAATGCCGATATCAATACCAAGAGATGGGAAGACTTAGGTGTCTTGCTTTTTGATGCCGATGGCGATGGAGATTTGGATTTATACACAGCCAGTGGTGGTTATGAAAATCAGCGTAATACAGAGGTATATCAAGACAAGTTTTACCTAAATGATGGGAAAGGTAATTTTAGTTTTGATGCAGCAGCCTTGCCCAAAAACTTTACCAGTAAAGCCTGTGTAAGATCCATTGATTTTGATAAGGATGGAGATTTGGATTTGTTTGTTGCTGGAAGGGTAGACCCATGGAACTATCCCAAGCCCGTTTCTAGTTTTATTTTTAGAAATGATACCAAGGGTGGAAAAGTTCATTTCACAGATGTAACTGCACAAGTGGCACCGGCATTGAATAATCTGGGTCTAGTTTGCGATGCTCTGTTTACAGACTATGACAAAGATGGTTGGCCTGATTTAGTCTTGGCGGGAGAGTGGATGCCCATTACCGTTTTAAAAAATGAAAGGGGGCAATTCAAAAATGCTACAGCTACTACGGGAGTAAGTTCTGAAACTGGTTGGTGGAATACCATTGCCCCGGGCGATTTTGATAATGACGGAGATATAGATTATGTATTGGGCAATTTGGGTCAAAACAGTTTCTATCGCGCCAGCCCAAAAACACCAGTAGGTATTTTGGCAAAGGACTTTGATAAGAACGATAGCTATGATGCATTTCCTTATTTGTATTTGCCGGATAAAGAAGCACAGTTAAAACCATTTCTTGCTCAAACAAGAGACGATATTGTCAAGCAGATGATTAGCATGCGCGCTAAGTTTCAGAATTATAAAACCTATGCCGTAACTACTGCTGATAAAATCTTTACGGATGAACAGATGAAGGGCGCACAAAAATTAGAAGTTGTGAACCTTAGCTCCGTATTCATGCGTAATGATGGAAATGGGAAATTCAGTTTTCAACCCTTACCCAAAGAAGCACAATTTTCTGTACTCAATGGTATGGTGGTGGACGACTTTGACGGAGATGGAAATCTAGACTTAGTGATCAATGGAAATGATTATGGTACCGAAGTTTCTGTTGGAAGATATGATGCTTTAAATGGCCTCTTTTTAAAGGGTGACGGTAAGGGTGGGTTTGCTCCATTGTCTATTTTGCAGAGTGGCATCTATATTCCTGGTAATGGAAAGGGCTTGGTAAAATTGCGCCATGCCAATGGTAAGACTTTATTGGCCGCAGCACAAAACAGGGCCCCATTGAAAATATTTGAATCAAAAATTAATTCCCTACATATTCCTCTATTGCCCAATGATATGACTGCCCACATTAGTTTGAGTAATGGCAAGAAGCAGGATATAGAATGTTATTATGGTGCTTCCTTTTTATCTCAATCCGGGCGTTTTTTAACCCTTGGGTCAGAAGTGTCAGCGCTTAGCATTACCAATAGTAAAGGTCAAACCAGAAATGTGTCACTAAAATAACAACTTATGGAACGCCAGTGTTTAAATAGACTAATTTGGGCAGTCTTATTGATGGTATCATTTGCTTGTAACCAACAAAAAAAGACCAGTATCAATGATGCAGATGTGGTGCATCAGAACCAAGACCAATTGACACAGATTATTATCTATGATGTGTTTACGCCTCCTGTAGCAAGTAGGATTTATGTCTATTCTTCTTTGGCCTCTTATGAAGCCATCAGGCATTCAAAACCAGACGCGCCCTCTATTGCAGCAAAATTGCATGAGTTTGCACCAATGCCTGAACCTGAAAAAGGTAAGACCTACAATTATACTCTTGCAGCTACTAAAGCATTTTTTACGGTAGTTCATAAGGTTGTGTTTTCAGTAGATTCTCTTAAATCTTATGAAAAAAGTACCTATGCCAAATTCAAAGCATCTATGGATGATGCTACCTATAATAGATCGGTAGCATTTGGAGACAGTATTGGAAATATAGTAGTGGCTAGAGCCAAGACAGATGGCTATCCGCAATCTAGGGGCAAACAAAAATATTTGGGTAGTAATGAGCCCGGTAAATGGCGCCCTACACCACCAGATTATTTAGATGGAGTGGAATGGTGTTGGAATACCATGAAACCCATGGTCATGGATTCTGCTGCTCAGTTTAAACCAGTTCGTCCACCTGTATATAGTTCAGACAGTACTAGTGCGTTTTACAAATACGCTAAGGAAGTCTATACCGTTAATAAAACCTTGACAGACTCACTCAAAATGATTGCAAAATTCTGGGATGATAATCCATTTGTCATTGAGCACTCTGGTCATATGATGTTTGGCAACAAAAAAATTACTCCAGGTGGTCACTGGATGGGTATTGCAGCTATTGCTGCCAAAGAATCTAAGGCTGATGCCGTTAAAGTTGCTATGACTTATTCACTAACCAGTATTGCTTTATACGACGCATTTATTTCTTGCTGGGATGAAAAATATAGAAGCAGTTTGGTGCGTCCTGTAACGGTGATCAATGAGTTAATTGATAGAAATTATGTGCCTTATTTGCAAACCCCACCATTCCCTGAATATACCAGTGGACATAGTACCATTTCTGCCTCCGCTGCAACGGTGTTGACAGCATTGTATGGCGATAATTTTGCTTTCCGTGATACCAGTGACCTTCGTTATATTGGTATGGAAAGAAATTTTAAATCATTCCAACAAGCAGCGGGAGAAGCTTCTATAAGTAGGTTATACGGTGGAATCCATTATCACTTTGGTGTAGATGTTGGCTCTGAACAAGGCAAGAAAGTAGGTGCGTTTATTGTACAACGAACGTTGAAGAAGTGAAGAGATAAGAGATAAGAGTGAAGAGATAAGAGATAAGAGTGAAGAGGGGGGAGAAAGAAGTGAAGAGATATGAGTGAAGAGTGAAGAGGGGGGAGGAAGAAGTGAAGAGATAAGAGTTAAGAGTGAAGAGATAAGCGTGAAAAATAATTATCCTAAAAAATTAATTAAAGGTGTTCTTGAATGGGAGACACTGTCTCATAAAGTGTGTAAGTAAAAATATAGGGGGTTCAGCTTTTTATTAAAGTTGAACCCTTTTTTCAAAGATAGTTAAGAACTGATTTAGGATTAGGCCCCAGTTATGTATGGGCATTATCCATTTTTTAGTAGCCTCCCTA
>CANHGS010000035.1 GCA_947460595.1 Bacteroidota bacterium
AAAATGGTATCCGTAGTGACCAATAGGCCAAGACCCTTTTCTCTAATAGCAGTTCTAACCTGGTATTGTTCCATGGCAGACAAGCTATTGAGAGAAGATTCATCGGTTAACAGTAGATCAAAATTAGAGAGCAAACCCGTGCTAATATTGAGCAAATTGGTGCTGGCGCGATTGGAGAAAGCCTGATCAAAAATTTGTTTGCTGATTCTGGTTCTAGCTGCCAATTGGTACCCATGATCGGTTAGCCAATTCTTTAAGAATTTTTGTTCAAAGCCAGGGGTGTCTTGCAAAAACAATACTGATATTGGTTTAGGTGATTGCACCATAAATGGAATGGTATTTTTTTCCAAAGTATCTGCTCCTTTCAGAAGTACTAATTGATAGTTGCCTGTACCCAAATTTTTGGGGCTTGGATTAAATTGAAAATAATGACTGCTTTGAGTACCCAGCAATCTTTGATCAATGACCTGCAATCCTGATACTAATTGCAATTGTATTTTTTGTTGTTGAGGATTGCTTACACGCCCTTGTATTAATAGACTTTGTCCAAGCGCAATTTCTTGCTTCCAATGTATATTATCAATACCAGTTGGCAATGCGCTAACATGAAAATGGGATTTTGATTTGGGAATATTCCAAATAATAGTATCGGGCAACCCGTAACCAAAAATATGTATTTCAGCTGCTTTATCTATGGTCGCTTGATCCAAATTTTGACAAGATACTTTTACGGCATTAGACTTGTTGTATGCTGCAACACTATCTTTTTGATAACCTTCGGTTAGAATCAACAAATGATTATTACCAGCAATAACTGAACTTTTATCAAAAGGAATTACCAAGAGGGCCATACCCAAAACAACCGCCAAGGAAGCCCATAATCTTAACCATCGTCTACGCTGAATGGGATTTAAAAAAACGACTCCCAAGAATACGATTGTCAACAGGACAATACCTATCAGATAAAGAATCATCATGGTTTCCTGTTTAAGTGAATAAAATATTGTTGAGATAGACCACCGTCTGCTGAACGCTGTTGCAAATTGGGTAATCTTGTAGCAGCTTGTAATAGTTGCTCATAGGCAGTAATAGCCAAATACCTGTCATAATTGGAAATAGGTTTTGATAATGGCAACTGTTCCATGATTCTTTTCATGGCTTCAAAAGCCAATAAATATTTACCTGGTTTGGCAATGGCTGCTTGGTGCAATTGATTTAATGTTTGATTCAAGACAACCAAATCTGCTGGCTGTTTACCCATACCAAGTTCTAAAGAAGCAAGTAACCCCATACCTTGTCTCAAGGCCATCAAAGGATCTGTGTTATTGGGAGCCGATTGAATTTTTAGTGGAGGAACAATTTTACTCAAATCTGCGGTAAGTCTTTTTTCTAATTTTATTGGGGTTGTTTTCTGACTAGTCTTTGCCACATAAGCCCTTGATTGTTGTTGCAAGTCTTTGAGTAAACGAAGGGCCTTGTATTCAAAAGGTAGTGCTTCTTTAGGAAAGAAAGTACGCAGCTGCAATTCTGATTTCCACATTTCATTGAGAATGGCTTTTAATTGCATTTTGGTTTGCGGGTCAAAAAAACTAGCGTCTTCTGCATTATCGTGTTTGTGGGAGAACTCATCCATAATGGCTGATGCATCTCCAAATACCGCAGTACCATGGTCGTGTTCGTCTTCATCATGACCGCCGCCCACTTCACCCATAGATTCCTCACCCAAAAATTTACCATAACGCAAACGGAGTAATTTCTGGTCAATACCCAATGAATTGCTTTTTTCTTTAAATGAATCCAAAGGCATTTTATCCTTGTCTCTTAATAATTGTTCTGTTTCAATGATGATCTGCCGCTGACTCCTGAAAAACTCTGGCTTTAGGTTCAAGCTATTGATGACAATATCTGTATTCATCAATTCTGCTGTATCCGGCAAATTGATGATATGTATATCTGACCTAGCTTCCTGTCCATGACTATCTAAAGCTTTTAAATAATAATACAACTCATCACCAGGCTGCATCTTAAGGGCTTGTAAATTAATTGTCAGCAAGATCTCTTTGTTCAATGCACCTAGGGCAAACCTACCTAGGTCTCGCTCCTGGTCTTGAAACTTTACTGCTTCACCTCCACCACTAGCTACTGTTAACATCAGCTTGGCTTGGACTATACCATAGTCATCGCTAAGACTGGCTTTCAGGGGCACTTGCAAAGAAGCACCATAGTCAATGGTTTTATAAGGAGCGGGCTCTTTGATTCTAATGACCGGAGGCAGGTCATGCACCAGTTCTATGGGATAGTGTTCAGATAGGGTTTTCCCAAAATTGATTTGATACAATCCATTAGCATTGACCTTGGTTTGAAAACGCCATTTGGTATGCGCCGTGTCTAAGGGTTTAAAATTTTGTGGAATAGAATCATTAAAACGAATAGCGGGTGCAATACCACTTGCATCTGTTATTAAAACCCATTCAACAGATGAACCTTCTATGGCATTGATAGCAGCTTGTTCTTGTTCTATATTTGGTTTGCCTGTATAAGTAGGTGGCTGAATTTGAATATGCATGGAACGGATGCCAGCAACCACCATTTTTGTTGTAGTCATTTCCACCGGACTAGCATTTTTGCGTGAATAAGACCAATGGAAATAACCCAATAAAAATATTGCTATAAAGACAGTTGTTAAAGCGCCAACCCAAATGCTAATGGCTTTTGCAAAAGGATGCTTGGGCTGCAATTGCAAGAAAACGGATGCTATTTTCTGACGCTGCCATTGCTCCAATTGTGTTCCTTGTTCAGTAGTATGAAACAATAGATCAGCACTGTCTTCTAATAAAGGATAGTTGGCATTTAAATAAGCCGCTAGATTCGTCTCTGACAATTTCCATTGCCTAGAAAAAAAAATTAGTGCCAACACTGCTATAGCTTCTAATGCTAGCAACCAAAGATGGGAAACTGGATACAAGCATTGAACCATTAAAAACACAAATGCCAATAGGGTCATGGCACGTAATAAAAACAATCCTGCTTTTAAGAACTGCCATTGCTTATGCAACAATTTAATCTGAGTTAGGTGATGCTGCTCAGCCATGGTTTTTGTTTTTAGTTTGATAAAAAACAATCACCCTTTCTATGATTAACAAAACCACTAATACGCCCCAGATCCAATGATTCAATGTTTGCTGACCAGTAGAAACTGTTGAATTTATTTGCCCCTTATTTTGAATGGGTTGTTCAGGTATTATTTGAACAGGGTCCATGGCTACATGACTTGGATCAAATGGTTTTGAACCTAATAAAAAATCCATCATCATACTTGGAAATGACGGACTCCAAACTAATCCATTCCAATCGGGATGAAAACGCGTATTCATGAGATACTGACCATTCCCCCATTTTTGTAACACCGCTTGACCAAATCCATCTTCCCAAATCATTTCCCCTTTTAACTGCATGGGAATGGTTTTGTATAATGGAATCTTTTCTTGAGGGCTACCTGTTCGAGCATAGATTTGGGTTTGCACTAATTGTGCATTACCCAATTGATAGGACCATACATGCTTGGCATTGTTCTTAGCCAAAGGCTTGTCAGACAACCAAAACAACCAATCTTGGCCCTCAGGAATTTGAGTAGGATTATTGCATTTAGTAACTAAGATGGCATCTCCGCCTACAGTTTGAATGGCTTTGCAAGCGGCCAATAAATAATCGGCGTCAGCAGCATAATTATCAGCAAATACAGCAATACGAATGGTTTGTTTGCTTCTGTTGATAGCTGTATCAATTTGGGAGGGCATGGCATAGGTTTTCCAAAACATGGGTCTATGCAAGGCTGGTTTTACTCCTCTATAATATTGCAATAGTTCTGGCGTAAACAAATGCAATTGATAATTTGCTGGCACTTGCTTTTCCAATTGAGTAGCTAGTGCCCAGAGATTAGGAACAGTTTCTGAAGAATTGGCTAGACTTGAATCAGACTTTAGATTTAATTCAGGGAATCCAGATTCTAAAGCATGCAATTCCATACCCTGTTGCAACAATGAATCAATGATCTGTTGGTGCGCCTGATACGCCATTTTCATGGACGCTCTTGGTACCAACACCCACCCCTGATTGTTTTGGCTAGTCTTTGAGTTCCAAGTAGGTTGAGCTAAAAATAAGGCAAGCAATAAGATAATGAAACATCTTAGAATTAATAACCAAATTTCTGTGAGTTGCAGTCTTGAACTTCGCTTGCTGGGCGATGGATGCATGAATCGTATGCTTCCAACTTCAAGCACTTTTCCAGGTTGTTGGTTCCACAAGTGAATGGCAATGGGAATAATAATACCCAATGCAGACCAAAGCCATATAGGATTCAAAAACTGCATTAGCGTGTGGATTTATTGCGTTGATTCAGATAATCCCTAAGCGCTCCGTCTAATGGTTCTTGTATATTCAGTTGATGTAAACGTATTTTCCGGTTCAATAATTCTTTTTTAATGGTCTCCTGATAGGCTGCTCTTTGTTGCAAATAAGCAGACTGTAAGGTACCTGTAATAGGCATCATCACACCGGTTTCCAAATCTTTTAATCGCTGAAAGCCTTTGAAATTTCCTTGTAGTTCATTGTCACTCACCAATTGAAAGACCAAGACCTCGTGTTGCAAGGAAGCCAAGGATTGTAATAGGTCAAGGATCTCATTGTCTTCTTGATAAAAATCGGTTATGCAAATTAACAGGGCACGCCTATGCACCCCACTAAAAATTCCTTTATATCCAACAGGGTCTGTAAACACTCCCGCTGCTTTTATTTGTTCTAATTGGTGCAAGAATCTTGGTAAGTGTTGGCTGTCTCTTTTAGCAGGAAGCAAAAATAATTTGCCATCTTGTAACACATCTAGCCCTATAGCATCGCCCTGCTTCTGAGCCAACCAACCCAATGATGCGGCTAAATAACGCGCGTATTCCATCTTACTAATGGCCCCATCCCGATGGTTCATAGAATTACTAGCGTCTACCAAAAACCGAACTTGAATACTGGTTTCAATTTCCGATTCGCGAATATAATATCGGTCTGAGCGCGCAAACATTTTCCAGTCAAGAGAACGCAGATCATCACCCGGTTGATAACTACGGTACTGACTAAATTCCATACCCTCTCCCTTAATGCTACTTTTATTAAATCCTTCCATAAAACCGTCAATGGTGGTCTTTGCCGCCAAGGGAAGGTCTTTGATAGACAGGAGAATTTTAGGATCAAGTAATTGGCGCATGATAATATTTATGACAATGCATTCTTGGGTCTTGGAATAGCTTGCAACAAATGACTGGCTACATCATCAGAACTAATGCGCTCCGCTTCTGCTTTAAAATTCATCAAGAGTCTGTGGCGCAAAACTGGATGCGCCATGGCTTGCAAATCTTCCATGGTAACAGCATATCTACCTTTGAACAAAGCCCTTGCTTTGGCTGTTAAAATCAATGCCTGACCAGCTCTTGGGCCAGCCCCCCATCTCACCCATTCTTTTACATAATCAATAGTGGTAGTATCTGGTCTAGTAGCCCTAATCAGTTCAGCCACCCATTGCACTAATTCATCAGCAATATGCACTTGACGCACCATTTGTTGTAATGCCACTATTTCTTCTCCATTAACTACAGGATTAACCGTAGCTTTTTTGGAGCCGGTGGTATTACTCAAGATGGCTGTTTCTTCAGCAGCTGTTGGATAACCAATTTTGATGTATAATAAGAAACGGTCTAATTGAGCTTCAGGCAATGGATAGGTACCCGATTGTTCAATGGGATTCTGCGTAGCCAAGATAAAGAAGGGTCTGTCTAGTGGATAGGTTTGTCCTCCATAAGTGACTTCAAATTCTTGCATGGCTTCTAACAAAGCCGATTGTGTTTTGGGTGGGGTTCTATTAATTTCATCGGCCAAAACAATATTGGAAAAAATAGGCCCCTTGTTGAATTTGAAAAACCGCTTTCCTGAACTATGGTCTTCTTCCAGAATCTCAGTACCAACAATATCAGTTGGCATCAAGTCTGGGGTAAATTGAATTCTTCTGAATTTTAAGTGCAGTGCCTGACTCATGGTGCGAACCATTAATGTTTTAGCCAAGCCCGGCACGCCTTCTAACAAACAATGACCGCCAGCCAATAAAGCAATGAGCATTTCTTCTAGAATGCTATCCTGACCCACAATCACTTTTTGAATTTCTGTTTTGAGCAAGGCTAGTTTTTGAATCAATTCCTGCAACTGTTTTTCTGATTGCTCCAAAGCGTTCTATTTATTAGATTAAAATAAAATCTGTTATTTCTTTTTGAGAAACAAGGAAATTAGACAGAAATGAAGGAATTTTAAAAAAAAATACACCTGCGGAGGAGCAATGGTCTAAATATCTCATGAAAAGTTCCAAATTTAGTTTCACCAGGTTGCGATATCTCTCAGGAGATTGGGATACGGATGTAAGAATGCCATCCAATATTCTCAATTCCTTGGTAGAATATACCAGCATTCCCATTGAGCCTCAGGAAAAAATTGTAGACCTGAGTAGTCAGGACTTATTTCAAGCACCATTTTGTTATTTCAGCGGCCACAAACTAGTTCAGTTTAATGCTACAGAAAATGCGCATTTTAAAAAATATGTAGAGAATGGTGGCTTTGTGTTTGTAGACGATTGCAACCATGATATTGACGGCTTGTTTGCCAAATCATTTGAAGCACAAATGGGGCAAACTTTTGGCGCGGGCCGATTAAAAAAGATCCCCAATACACATGACCTTTACCATAGTTTTTTCAAATTTGAAAAAGGGCCACCTACCACGGGTTTTGAACTCAATGGCTGGGGCGATGACATTGTGCATGACTACCTCAAAGCCATTGAAATCAACGGCAGGATTGCTGTACTATATAGCAATAAAGACTATGGTTGTGAATGGGACTATGATTTTAGAAATAAGCGATTTTTGTCAGAAGACAATACCAAGTTTGGGGTGAATATTATTGCCTATGCCATGGGTTCTTAAACAATTGTACCTATTGAACCTGTTGCGCAAGGCGTTAATTCAAAAGTCTTATCTGGTTCAAAACCTTTTTCTTGCTGGTGCGATACAAAGAGCACGGCAGTTTTGGTTTCTTTTCTAATCTGCTCAATCATCCCAATCACAAGGGCAGCACTGGCATCGTCTAAACCAGATGTAGGTTCATCCAAAATGAGTAGTGGCGGATGTTTGACCATGGCCCTTGCAATCAAGACCATACGTTGCTGCGCTGCAGGCAAAAACTGAATGGGTTTATTTTTCAATGATAGTAAACCCAAATAATCCAACCATTCTTTTGCCAATCGCAATTGCATTTCAGAAGGCTTAATATAAACCCCAATGCTATCCATACATCCAGAAACAATCATTAGTTCAATACTATCCAGTCTTGAAAAATGTTGGATCATTATGGGATTGAAATAGCCAATATATTGCTTGATCTCCCAAACGGTTTCACCTGTTCCCTTTTTTTTACCAAATAAATATAATTCCTGTCCATATCCTTTTGGATTATCTCCGGTAATCATAGATAATAAAGTAGACTTACCTGAACCATTGGGCCCCTTGAGTTGCCAGCATTCACCTGTTTGGATTGTCCAATTAATCTGATCCAAAATAGGACGCTCCTCATAACTTACACAGAGTTGCTTCATTTGCACCAAGGGACCAGCCGGCGCTTGAATGGTTTTGAGTGCTCTAGGTATGAGTCTAAAACTATTTTGTTTTAAATGGTCCGCTAGATGTTCGTGAAAAGCAAGGGCCGAATCAAAAGATGTTATTTCATTGTCTTGATACCAGTAATAGGTTTGAATAAAAGGTAGAATGTCCTTTTGTCTTCTTACCAATTGAATCACAGGTTTGGTTTCTGCAATCATTTTCATGGTAGCCAAAATAATCGCCTGCCCTTGCATATCTACATGATCATAGAGTTCATCTAATAGAAAAAAATTGGCTTTGCCAAAGAGCAAATGATTGAGTAAGGCTTTTTTCTGCTCCCCACTTGAAAAACTGTGTAAAGGCCTATCATATTCGTTATTTAATCCGCTTTTGCCGTGCAGGAACTCTTCTTGCAGAAAATTATCCAATATGCCAGCAGAAAATACGGCAGCTTTTTTTTCAAAAATATCAGCTCCTGGTACAAGCAATTTACCTTCCAATAGGCTTTTAATCAGCTCATTGGAACTTTCTTGATGTGGTAAATAAATAGCTATATGAGTAAAAGAAGCCATGGCACAAGTTAAATCAGAATTCAAAAAGAATCCAAAACCAAGTATAAAAGACTAGTTTTGCCGCCGGTTTCAAAAAAATCAGCAATTATGAGAAGAATTTTAAGTCATCGGAAAATATTGGGTGTAACTGAGAATGTGGCCTTAAAAGACTTGAAGACTATCTATCGTAATTTGATGAAAGAATGGCATCCTGACAAGTTTCATGATAACCATGAGCAAAAAACAGAAGCCGAAGAAAAAAGCAAGAAAATTATTGAAGCTTATCATTTTCTGGTGAGCATTGCTCCTGAAACCAAGGAACAAATGATGAGCGCTTATTTAGAAACTACCAATAACGCTTCTATTGAAGATTTTGAATACAAGTCAGAATTGTTGCGTATTAGTTTCTCTGATGGTACTACTTATGAATATTTTGGAGTACCAAAATCTATCTATGTAAAATTAGTGAACGCAGAAACGCCAGGACGTTTTGCACGCAGACACATCTATCATGAATTTTTGTACAGAAGTACCAGCAAATTGGTAGCAGGAGAATAATTAGTCCTTCCAGGTTTCAATTTGCAAGTCATCAATTTCTTGTCTGCTCTTGGTAGCCCTGAAAGCAAAATAACCTCCCGGATAGGGCTGCGGGTCTTTCCATTCAAAAAAACGGACACCATCTACGCTATAGCTTACCAAACCATTGAATACTTCAATCACAATATGGTAAGTTTTATTGGCTTCCAATAAATGGGGCGCATCTGCAAAATCTACCAAGATTTTTTTATCGCCCTGATTGTATTTTCTGAAACGCGTACTAGTATTGTAATTGCCTCCCATTCCTACATAATACAGGTTTAAAGAATCGTATTCTTCAAACCTACTTTTTCTATAAAATGTTAATCCACCAGGAGGATCTTGGGCATGAAAAAATTGGTTCAAATCAGAAACCCTATCATTGATACCATCACCCATGACTAGTTTTCTTTTGTAACTGATCCGGATATTAGCCGGAAGTTTTTGTTTAAGCCAAACCGTGGCGCCCCCCTTGGTATCTAAGACTAGTTTGCCCTCTCTAATTTCAATGCGTTCTGTAACATCTGGCATTTTCTCAACAGCCCAAATATTAGCGTCTAAAGCACCAGAAAATTTCTCTTTAAAAATGGTTTCCCAATGGCTCTTTTGTGCATTAGCCTGCAATACAGGCAATAGAAAAAATAGCCCTATTAATAGTTTCATTTAGCTTCTAATTTTATGGCATCATACATTATTCCCGCTCCTGGCTTGCATTGTACCATACGCAGTTCAATGGTATTATTCCCTTGTACTAAATAGCTTGATGGGAAAATTAATTCATTTAACTGATAATAACCTCCTGTCACTGCAGACCTATAGACTGATGCGTCATTTCCCAAGCGTAAGGTTTTAATGAGTCTACCATTGACTAAAATGTCTAACTGCGGATTACGTGCACAACCCGCCACAGCTATAGTGAGACAGGCAGAATCTTTAAACTGTTGGCTATTGTTGAAATGTATTTTCCAACTACCCTCTTTTGTTTGAGCATAGTACCAATCGGCATCGCTGGATTGTCCAATACTGTAATTTAATTGCGCAGGTGGCTGAAACATTAAATCATACGCTCGTTTGTGATTAGCTAGTTTAAAACCTGTAGTTTTTCTATCGGCCTGACCAACTTGCCAAAGGGTTACACCCTGATTTGCGGGAACCCAATTGAGCTTGCCCAAATTCTGTTTACCTGCAACAATTTGAATATTTGCTTGCTGGAATTCCTTGGTTTGATTACTGCCAAATGCATAAAGGGTATAAGTTCCCGACCTAATAGCATTTAATTGAAAACTGCCATCTGACTTGGTTTTAGCATCATAAATATATCCCCTGCTCTGTGCCTGCCAATCATATCCTGGGGCGGCTAGTACTATCCGAGTATTAGCTAGCGCAGGTTTTCCATTGAGTAATAATTGTCCCTTAGCTACACCCCTAGTTAAGGGATATTCGGGATGATTCATCCAAGTATAGGGCCATTTTCCTTGCTCTGTTTGGGCCTTCCCTTTAGCCTTGCTCCAAAGATCAGGGATGGTTTTGCCTTGGGCGATGTATAAAAAGAAAGGACCATTTAATTTTTTCCAATTGTCTTTAATTAGGTTATCACCCTTTCGCTGGTCACTCAAAAAATGACCACAGTTAAACATATTGATTAAGAAAGGTGTGCTATGTACATTTTGATATTGTTTGGTAGGTCCACCATTTAGATACTCATGACTAGGATTAATTACAAATAACCCAAAGCCTTTGCTGCCAGCCATTCCATGCACATACCTGTCTTCAATATAATCGGCATAATCGTATTTGGTATAATATGAGCTATCTGGCATTAGAAAGGTCCAATCTTGTACATCATGGGTTAGTTCAGACATCTTTGGCATAGACCCTTGAATACTATCTCTAACCAAATGGTAATCAAAGAGGGATTCATCTGCTCTTATCCCCCACCTAGTTTGTCCATAATTACCCATACTATCTTTGGCATTATGTGATTCTAGTAAATAGCAATACAAACCTTGATCTCCAGACTTTAATACATAGTGCAAGTCATAGGTAAAATGATTAGACGCAACGTGTAAAAAACTAATATCAACCAAACTATCTGTCATTGTAACAATACTGCAAATAGATTGATTCATATTAAAATCTGGGGCTAGCAAATAAGCTCTTCCGCCCTTTCCTAGTAAGTTTACTCCATGAAAGCTCAAAGCATTCAAGTCTGCATTGTTTTTATTAAATGAGGCAGCAATGATTCCATTATCTAATTGAATATTAGTAGTAGTTTCTTGAACGTTCACTTTTTGGGAAATCCCTAGTATGGGCAACAGTAATAAGGTTAAAATAATGCATCTCATATTGCGTAATTGGGTTACAAGCTATTAAAAAAAAAGGGCTAACCATCCTGCCCCATAAATATATTTTAAAGAACAATTTGTTCAATTTTAGAAATACAAGGATTTTTATTAATAGCAAAGTAATCCATGCAATAAATTAAATAATCCTACCCCTTTTTATATATGTAAATGATGTAATGAATAGAAATTAGGGTATAACAATTGACGTGAGGTATGTTCTAATTTAGTATTCAATTCATTTCTCTCATTTCAAATTATAGCCTATTTGAACTTTCAAGTTCAATTAAAAAGAATCTCTTCATAAAATAATCTGCATCATGAAAAAAAATCATTTCTCATCCGAGACAGGCAATCTATTGCCCCCCCCAAAGCATACCAATCTTTTCATCAACAAGTGGCTGTACCTGGCTTTTGCCTTTGTATTTTCTTTTGGTTGTAAAAAAGCGGTTGAAGAAACCGGGCTTGTTGGCATCTGCCCCCAAGTAGTGTTAACAAGTCCGTTGGATGCATCTAGTGGTATTAGTTTAAGCAGTTCAATAAGTGCTGTCTTTAACGAACCTATGGATGCTTCTACTATTTCCATTGCAAACTTTACTGTAAAAGAAGGAACCACTCCCATTGCCGGGGTGATTGGTTTTTCAGGTAACACGGCCACATTTTCTCCAACAAAAGCATTGACCCCCTTAACAAAATATACAGCAACCATTAATGCGGGCGTAAGGGATAAAGCTAAAAATGCTATGGTTAGTGATTATGTCTGGAGCTTTACTACTGGACCAGATCCTGCACCCACTGTTACAGCTACTGATCCATTAAATTTTGCAACAGGAGTAGCATTTAATAAAATGATTTCTGCTGCATTTAGTAAACCCATGGATTCTTTATCTGCCACTAGAAGTATAACATTGACTAATACTTCACTTGGCGGCCTTGCTGTTGCAGGAACTGCCACTTATACTGGAACTACTGTTGTATTTGCTGCACTGGGTGGATTATTGCCCAGCACTTCTTATTCTGCAACCATTTCTACCCTTGCCAAAGACGTAGCAGGAACATTTTTAAAAGCCAATTATGTTTGGCATTTTACCACAGGTAAAGCACCAGATATTATCCCTCCAATTGTAGTGAGTACAGATCCTATTAACGCCGCAACGGGGGTACCTTTTAATCAAAAATTATCTGCCACATTTAGTGAGGTCATGGATCCTACCACTATGATTGCGGCAAACTTTACATTAACCAATACAACCTTAGGTGGAACTAATGTAACAGGAAGCATTTTATATTCTGGTTCTACAGCAACTTTTATTCCAAGCATCGCGCTTCAGCCCAATACTACTTATACCGCTACCATTACAACAGCTGTAAAAGATCTTGCCGCAGTATCGCTTAGAAGCAATTATACTTGGAATTTTACAACTGGCAATGTAGCTGATGCAGTTTCTCCTTCCATTGTTAGTACAGACCCTGCACGTTATGCAGTTGCTGTACCATTTAATAAAAATATTGCAGCACTATTTAGTGAGTCAATGGATCAATCAACCATTACAACGGCTACTTTCTCCTTGGCCAATACCACTTTGGGTGGACTAGTCATCCCAGGAACGGTTAGCTACACTGGAGTCACAGCAGTATTTAATCCGTTGGTTTCATTAGATCCTAATACTACTTATACTGCATCCATTAATACTGGCGCCAAAGACCTAGCAGGTAATTCTATTGTCAGTGATTATTTCTGGAGTTTTACAACAGGAGCAGTCATTGATGCAACAGCACCAACAGTTATCTCTACTGATCCAGCCAATAATGCTACAGGTATTGCTCTTAATAAAAAGATAGCCGCAACCTTTAGTGAAACAATGAATCCTGCAACTATTACCATTACCAGTTTTCTTTTAAAGAACGGCTCAACCGCTATTACTGGTTCGGTAACCTATGTAGGAAATATTGCAACATTTACCCCTTCTGCTAATTTGGTTTCAAGTACATTATATACTGCAACCATTACCACATTAGCAAAAGACTTGGCTGGTAATGCCATTGCAAGTGATTATGTCTGGACCTTTACAACTGGTGCTTTATTAGACATTATTCCACCTACAGTTATTTTAACAGACCCATTGAATAATGCCATTGGTGTAGCTGTTGACAAAAAAATAGCCGCAACCTTTAGTGAGTCAATGGATCCACTATCTATTTCAACCGTAAGTTATACATTGAAAAATGGTAGCACATCAGTATCCGGAAATGTAAGTTATTTGAACAATGTGGCTACATTTTCTCCACTATTCAATTTATTGTTGAATACGGTTTACACCGCAACTATTACAACACAAGCCAAAGACTTAGCAGGTAATACCATGTTGGCTAATTATGTCTGGTCATTCACTACTGTCTTACCCATTGTACCTCCAGTTGACTTAGGAACGGCAGCTAATTTTGGGGCATTTGGTGGAAGCGCTGGCGCAACCAATCAAGGATTAAACACCGTAATCAATAATGGAAGCTTGGGTACAACTGGTGCTTCAACGCTGATTACAGGATTCCATGATGGCCTTACGGCCGATGTTTACACTGAAACACCTTTGAATAAGGGCAATGTAACAGGTGGTATTTTCACTGCACCTCCAGCACCAGGCACTGCAACTTCAGCTGCAATTGCAACCAAGGCTTTGAGCGATGCTACCATAGCTTATAATAGCATTTCTCCTGCATCTAAACCAGGTGGATCTGATCCAGGAGCTGGTGAATTAGGTGGTTTAACATTAGCTCCAGGTGTTTATAAATCTGCGAGTGGCACATTTAAGATTAGCAACGGAGACCTAACCCTAGACGCTAAAGGTGATCCTAATGCCACTTGGATTTTCCAAACCGCAGCTGGATTAACTATTGGGATTGCTGGTCCTACAGGAGCCAAATCTGTCTTACTAATCAATGGCGCATTACCAAAGAATGTCTATTGGTATGTAGGAAGTGCAGCAACCATTAATGGTGCAGGTGGTGGTGTCATGGTTGGAACCATTATAGCATCAGCAGGAGTAAGTTTCTCTACAGCTGGAAATGCTGTTCAAACTGTCTTAAACGGTAGAGCCATTTCATTGAATGCTTCTGTAACCATGGTAAACACAACAATCAACGTACAATAAAAACATATTTATGACACAGTCTTATATTAGTAACAAGCCTTTCAAATTCCTACTATTCCTTTTTGTTCTTATTGGAAGTACGGGATTAGCACAAAACCTTAAAAGAACAACACCCAAATGGTGGTTTGGTTTATCAGGTGCTGCCAATTTTAATACCTATGAAGGCACTACCCAGTTATTAAATCCATCTATTACAGTTCCAACTGCTTTTCACAAAGGAAAGGGAGTCAAGCCCTATGCGTCTTTGCTAACAGAATATAGGCCAAATAAAACAATAGGGTTCATGTTAAATGTTGCTTACGATAATAGAGGTGGAAAATTTGAGGAAGTGATTGCACCTTGCAATTGTCCTGCTGATTTATCTACTGAATTGTCTTATGTAGCAGTGGAACCCAGTTTCAGGCTGGCTCCCTTTTCCAATGCATTGTATTTTTATATTGGACCCACTTTCAATTTTAATATTGTTAAGACCTTTTCTTATGATCAGAACAAACAGTATTATATTAAAGGAGATTGGAATGCATTACGTAAAACTATGATTAGTGCACAAGCAGGACTAGGTATTGATATACCAGTATCAAAAAAAGCAAGTGCAACGCAAATGACCATTTCACCATTTGCTTCATTCCAAACAAATATGTTTCAATCGCCTAGAACCATTGAGTCTTGGACGGTCTATACCATTAGAGCTGGGATTGCCCTGAAATTTGGTACAGGGAAACCAGACGCCATTGCTTTAGTGCCAACACCAGCAGCTGTTATGCCTGTAGCCGCACCTATTGTAATCACTGAAAAAGACGTTCAATTTTCTGTACGTGCTCCAAAATTCATTCCTGCACAACGTCCTGTTAGAGAAAGTTTTCCCATTAGAAATTCTGTTTTCTTTAATGCGGGTTCAGTTGAAATACCCAATAGATATGTGCTATTAACTGCTAGTGCAGCAGCCAGTTTTAAAGAGGAACAATTACAAGATGATCAACCGAGTAATTTGACAAATGGGAGATCTGCTCGCCAGATGGCCGTATACTATAATGTGCTGAATATAATAGGAAGTAGAATGCGCGCTAGTTCAACAACCACTATTGTATTAACCGGATCTTCAGATAATCATCCAGAAGAAGGAAAGCAAATGGCTGAAAACGTAAAATTGTATTTGGTAAACAATTATGGAATTGGGCCTTCTAGAATGAATACCGTGGGTAGAGACAAACCGGCAATTCCTTCTGAGTTACCTGGTGCAACCAGAGAATTACCATTGTTAAGAGAAGGCGATAGAAGGGTAGACATTACTAGCAATTCTCCAGAATTGATGTTCCAAATTGGAGGTAAAAGCTCCCCTTTTATGAGACCTGTTGAAATCAGGGCTTTTCAACGTAACCCGCTTGACAGTCATGTGATTTTCACAGCAGATGGCGCATCATCAGCCTACAAAAATTGGTATGTAGACCTAACCGATGAAAATAACCGAGTCCAAAACTTTGGTCCATTTACAAATGACCAAGCTTCCATACCCGGAACGGTGATTCTTGGAACCAGTTTACAAGGAAATTACAAAGTGGTGATGACCGCAAAAACCAATGCTGGATTGACTGTTAAAAAAGAAAGTTTTGTAAGTCTTATCAAAACAGAAGATCCTAAGCAAGAAGGTTTGCGTTACAGTATTTTGTTTGATTTTGACAAATCAACTACCATTGAATCTTATGAAAATTTCTTAACTGAAGTGGTTTGTCCATTAATTTCAGATAATGCAACTGTGATTATTCACGGACATACAGATATTATTGGAGAGCCCGCTTATAATATGATTCTTTCAAAAGAAAGAGCCGTTACTGCTCAAAAAATTATCATCAAAAATTTAGAAAAAGCAGGCAAAAAAGGAATTCGTTATGAGAACTATGGTTTTGGTGAAGAACCTTCTATGTCTCAATTTGAAAACAATTTTCCCGAGGAACGTTTCTATAATCGCACCGTGATTATAGACATCATTCCTAATAAATAGCAGTGTTTTATTTGGTAGATTAGGCCCCGTTTATCTTGCAAGGATAACGGGGACTTTTTTATGCTTTCCTATTTAAAAAATTGTTAAAGGGCTGGTGATAAAAAGGATTACCAACGGCTTTGTATATGGCATTGGCAAGGACTGCAAAAATGAGTAGTAGCAATTGCATAATACTTAATGTTAAGACAGCACCAGGCTTCCAACTACTGAAAAAAATCTACAAATTTAAATACCAAATTGTTCCGTTCAGGGCTGTGGCAAAAGAAACCCATAAGAGATACGGAACCAATAACCATGCAGCGGTTTTAGAGATTTTTGAAAATTCAAAGATGGTTAAACTGATAAATACTAACATCAACACAATATCTATGAGCGCTAATAAACTGGAATGAAAATTAAAAAAGAAGACACTCCAGCAAAAGTTTAAAAAGAGTTGGAAGGAAAAATAGATCAGGGCTTTTCTTTTCATATTGATTGGCAAAAGCGATTTCCAAATTAACCAAGAAGAAATGCCCATCAATAAATACAAAACCGTCCAAACCGGTCCAAACAAATAGCCAGGAGGATTCCAGGATGGTTTTTGCAATGCTTCAAACCAAGGATTATTGGCAACACCTGCCAACAATCCACTAACAATACCAATGCTTTCACAAAGCAATATGGTCAAGACAAGTTTTATACTACTGGTTAATTGCATACCAAGAATTATCATACAATTTAGGTTTTGTTTTTGGAATGCAGGTTGGGAAATAACAAAGCCAATGATTGTTGATGGGTCAGGTATTTGTAAATCCAATTAATAAAGACTATGACCCGGTTTTTAAAACCAATCAATAAAAACAAATGCAGGGTCATCCAAATGAGCCAAGCAAAGAATCCGTGGAAACTTACAAAAGGTTTAGCCAAATCAACTACGGCTTTGTTTCTTCCAACCGTGGCCATAGTTCCTTTGTTGGTATATTCAAATGGAATTAAGGGCTTGTTTTTAGGTAAACACAAAAAATTATTAGATAGATTAACGGCCTGATCAATGGCTACACTAGCTAATTGTGGATAGCCCTTAGGATATTGATCAGATGCCATGAGTGCCACATCGCCCAAGGCATAGACATTATTTAAGCCAATTACTTTGTGAAACGCATCCGTTGGTATTTGGCTGGATTTTGAAACAAATTCAGGGGATATTCCTTGGGGCACATTACCTATTACACCGGCGGCCCAAATGACAAAAGTAGATTCTAATATATTTCCATCTTGCAATAATAATTGTCTTCCATTGTATTCCTTAACCATGGTATTGAGCATAACCGTGACGCCTAAATCTTCTAAATAATCCCTGGCTTTAGCAGAAGATGCTGCTGTCATGGCCCCCAACAATTTAGCAGAACCTTCTAAGAGATAGATCTTCATTTCAGCAAAATTCAATTCTGGATATTCCAAGGGCAGGGTATCGGTTTTCATCTCGGCCAAAGCTCCACTTAACTCTACACCAGTTGGCCCACCTCCTACTATCACAATGGATAATAATTGCTGCACTTTCAAGCTATTGGCGGTAATGGCAGTTTCAAAATGCGTGAGTAGGGTATTTCTAATTTGCAATGCTTCCCATGTATTTTTCATAGGATAAGAATATTGTTCTATAGCAGCATTGCCAAAATAGTTGGTGACTGCCCCTGTGGCTATGACCAAATAATCGTAAGAAAAATTACCGTTAGTAGTGAAAACCATATTGATAGAGGCCTCTATACTTGTCACTTCTGTTACCCTAATAGTTACATTCTTACTTTTTTGAAAAATATTGCGTAGTGGAAAAGAGATATTACTGGCGTCTAAATTGGCCATGGCCACCTGATAAAACAGGGGTTGGAACTGGTGGTAATTATTTTTATCAATTAACGTGATGTGATAGTTGGGATGATTATTTAAGGTTCTAGCAAGCTTTAAACCAGCAAAACCAGCGCCTATGATGACTATATTTTTTTTGGCATTTTGAGAATTCTGAGCATAGCCTGCCACAATGGTTTGTAAAGAATTGTTATAGTCTGATAAAGTGGCTTCATTAATTTGAGGGTCTTCTACAGCAGGAATAGTTACCGTCATTTCATCGGCAAACTTGGTCAATTCAGGATAGTTCTCCTGTATGTTAGCCGTTGTTTCTAGGATGTCCTTATTTAATTCCTTCTTGGTTTTCATGGGCAGTATTATGCACTACAAAACTGAATGAAACCAATAGTAAAGAATTACACAGTTCTAATACTGTATTATATAATTCACGTAGATGGAGTATATTGAATGAAAACAGTATCCGAATCAAAAGTTTGCAGCAGATTAAAACTATATTGATTTATTATTAAAGAAATAGTCCCCGCAAAAACGAGGCTAATTATAAAAAAGGGGTGTATACCATTGATTCGGTCTAAAATATAATTTTAAATGGAAAAGATTCCTTAGGGAAGATTGATGAAAATTTGATTCATGGATGCACTAATTTTTGATATTCCTGACGCTCTTCATCCGTCATTTTCCTAATTTCTTTTTGAACAGATCTAATATTATTTTTCTTGGGTTCTTCAAAAATGAAAACAGAATCCAGTTTGTTGTAAAAAAGTTGAATACCACGGCATTTAGACGCGGTTAGGTATTCATAGATAAAATCTGGATTTCCGCGGGCATTACACTCACAGGTAAGAAAATTGGATAACATAGAATGCATATGAAAACCCTTATTGTATTTTAAACGCTTATCTCCAAAATTTGACTTATCTCCTGTTACCAATTGATAGGTATTGACCGATTTACTCCAAGTAAGCCCATGCATAAAAGCCTTGCACCCCGTTAAGGATAGCAAGGCTAATATTATTAGGTAGTGATAATTACGATTCATTGGTTGATAATGCAACTGTTATTTCAAAACAGGCAATGAAATGGTAGAAGCATTATGGAAGATCTTAATAGTGGCTTTTTTAAAGTCTTCATTTTTTGCTTCATAGATATTCATAAACTGTTGCGGGTTGCGGTCTACAATGGGGAACCAGCTACTTTGAATTTGAATCATCATTCTATGGCCTTTTTTGAAAGTGTGTGCCACATCCGGTAATTCAAATTTCACTTTGGTGGGTTTGTTTATTTCAAAGGGCACAGGTTTTTCAAAGCTATTGCGATACTTGCCACGCATGATCTCTCCTCTCACCAGCATTTGGTATCCACCCATTAAATAGTTAGAACCAGATTCATATTGAAAATCGTCTGGGAATACGTCAACTAGTTTCACAACAAAATCAGCATCTGTGCTAGATAAGGCCACCATTAGGTCGGCTACTATCGGCCCAGCCAGTGTTAAGTCATTTTCCAATATGGGTGTTTGATATACCAATACATCTGTTCTTCTAGCAGCAAAGCGTTGGTCCTCATCCATATATTCCCTGTAATGTCTATTGGGTTTGGATTTCATGAGGTAAACGTCTGAAATATAAGCTACTGGTTTAGCTGGGTCACTCACGTATTGGTCAAAGCTGCTAATGGCTGAATTAGAACCTGCTTTTGCAAAAGTCCCGTTCTTACCCAATGCCCATTTTTCCATTTGCAAGCCAACAATAGGCCAGTTAGCAAATTGTCTCCATTCATTGGCTCCGCTAAAAAAGATATTGGCTTCTTTAATTTGGTCAATGCTACCCTTGTTTTTTAAATAGTAATTAAAGAAGGGCAGCTCAATATTTTTACCATACCATTCGCTGGTATTAGAACCCCATTGCACATTGCCCAATTTGGTACCATCGTTTTGACCCCACTGTCCGTGGTGCCATGGCCCCATTACAATTTTATTATTGTTCTTAGCTTTTGTTTCAATGGCTTTGTACAAGTTCCATGCGCCATAACAATCTTCTGCGTCAAATAAACCTCCAACAATCAGCGTGGCAATATTGGGGTTGATCACAGATACATTTTTGCGCGCGTTGCGATCTTGCCAAAACTGGTCATAATTGGGATGGGCCATCAGGTCTTTCCAGAACTGAATACTATCACCCATTAATTTGGTGAAATTAGAAACCGCTCCCGTTTTTAAATAGAACTCAAAATTATCTTCAATAGGAAATTTAAAACCAGTTGGTCCAACGGTTGTAGGCCTTGGTCTGGGTTTACCAAAACCTGAGTAGAAGGCAAACCCATCTGCTAGCATAAAGGCACCATTGTGATGAAAGTCATCGCCCAAGAACCATTCGGTTACGGGTGCTTGAGGGCTCACTGCTTTCAAAGCGGGGTGGTTGCTATGCGCAGCTAGTGTAGCATAGAATCCTGGATAGGATGTGCCAAACACACCTAGATTACCATTGTTATTGGGAATATTTTTTACCAACCAGTCAATGGCGTCATAGCTATCTGTGGCTTCGTCTGTATCATTGGCTTTTTTGTTGGGGTTAAAGGGCCGCACGTCTTCAAACTTACCCTCACTCATCCAACGACCTCTCACGTCTTGGATTACGTAGATATAGCCCTCTTGAAAGAAAGCTTTGCGTGGACCATTCCAAATCTTAGTAAATACACTCTCCCCATAAGGCGCACAGGAATAGGGCGTTCTGGTAAGTAGTATGGGATGCTTCTCCGCATTATTCTTTGGTGCATAGACAGTGGTGAATAGTTTGATCCCGTCTCGCATGGGAATTAAGTATTCCTTCTTGGTATAGTTATTAACTACCCAGGCTGAGTCAGGTATTTGGGCTATAGTGACAATAGGTAACAGTAGTAAGATAAAGAGTCCTCTTTTCATGTGTTAGTTTTGAGGATTCTAATCTACGGAAATAGAGTGGAAATTGGTGCTTAATTCCTAATTAGAATGCACTGAATATGCAGCCTATCATCCAAAAAGCTTTGAGTTGGCTATTAACAATGATTCAATTTCATCATGCTATTATCGAATGGATTGAAGCATGGCAAATTCATATAAAAATAAAACTTCAAAGAGAACAATGCTATTTACAAGTGTATGAAAACCTATTTGTGCCAACGAAAAGAGACAAACCTTGTTGATTATCTCCATTACAATTAACTTGAAGTACGTAACCATCTTTACTGAAAACGTATCCAGAAAAAGATGTCTTCCACTCATCAATGATATTACCACTTGAAAAATCGTAAATCTTAGTATTTATTTGGGCAATTGGGTTAATTGATTTTATACCAAATGGCAATGCTTGCAACAAATTATTATTTTCAAAAGCATCACTAAATAAATATACCCAAGGTTTTATTTTAATAGTTAAATCATAAGAATAACTACTTTCTAAAATTTTTGTTTTACCATCTTTTGCAAACAAGGTAGCAGCAATGATATTGCCATTTGAATAAGTATAGTTTGTGATAAAATCGGGACTAATTGTTTGGTTAAAATAGGCTTGTTTGGTTAGCAACAAACCATTAGGGTCATATTTATAAAGATAGGTAACCAGATCTCCCATAACATTACCTGTAGTATCTATAGTAACATATTTTATCACATTATGAGTAGTACGATCTTTGACAAACCAATTATAGGCGTCTACTCTAACTGTGTCACCAGCATTTTGCAACTGTATATTATAAACAGTTTTTTTTGTGATAAAATCAAAATAGTTTAAACTTAGTGTCAGGTTATTATTGTCTCTACTGAATGTTAACTTATTATAGTCAACATTGGCATTTATTTGTTTTATTTCAGAAATTTCACAAGTCTGATTTGTGCTTGACGCCAATGCTACTGGTTCTTGTCCGGTTTGCGGATCAGTTAATACAAAGTCTTTGCTACAGCTAATAAAGACAGTTAAGATAATTAAACAAATAACTATGTAGTTTTTCATACTATAGACCAATTATTTGAACTGCTTTAATTTGGTACCCATTGATTTTCACCTGAACTGAATAGGTTCCTTTTGTCAGATTCTGACTAACGGGAATTTTTATGTAGTTACTACTGAAAATATATTTATTGACTTTTAATTTTGGCAAACCTGCTATATCAGATATTGTAACTTCCAAATCTCCACTGTACTTTTTATCCAGTTTTAATTGAACATAAAATAAACTTGGAACTGGATTAGGGAATACCACAAGTTCAAAATCATTCAAAACGTTATTTGTTGGATCCGCTTGAACCAAATAATCATTAGAAGCTGTCCAGCAAAGTTTATTAGTAGAACCTTCAACCCGATAAATACCCTTAGATGGAATCTGAATTTGCCTTACAGAATCCAAAATTTTTGAATTGCTAAATATCCATTTATAAAATACAGAGGTAGAACTTGTTAATGTATTTTGATTTCTTGTAATAGTAGGTTGCGCTGGATAACCGTTTACTTTAAAATCTAGGTTAATCAACTTGAGTAAGCTATTCCCATCATAAATTTTGATAGTGTCTAAATAGCTACCAATGTTTGTTTTGTTATTGATGCGTATTGAAAAACTATAATTAATAATATTCCCATTTTGTGGAACTACCTGTAGTGTTGAACCATATATTGTATCAGTTGCATTTGAAATTTCAACTCCGGGTGGTGCTTTGATAATTAAATTAGAAATAAAATTTTGACCATTTACCACAATAATTTCAGCACCAGAGAACTGTCCATAACAACTATTAAACATTTTAAAACTACTGCTAGTATTCAAATTAGGTAAAGGATTAAATACAAATGAAGTTGCAGTGGTATCCGTTTTTAAACTAGTGGAGACTTTGATTTTTCCAGTTGCCCCACTACCCACTACGGCATTGATGATGGAATCGGAAACAACGGAAAAAGATGCTGCTGAAGTACCACCAAAACTAACCGCGTTTACTCCCGTGAAGTAAGAACCAACAATTGTTATGGATGTTCCAGTTGACCCACTTGTTGGACTAAAGGA
>CANHGS010000036.1 GCA_947460595.1 Bacteroidota bacterium
CCCCAGTCTTAAATTGCTTTAAAAAAGCGTCCGATAGCATTTGTTCTTTGTCCATAATCTAAACTGTGTTTTAAAGTTAAAAAAAGTGAGGGATAAGTTGGGGTGCACCCCAACTTATCCCTCACTTACACAGTTTATAAAACAGTCCCTAAATTTTATACCTTTTTATTAAAGAGGCCTCCATTGGAAGGCCTCTTTTTATTTTTTTAAAGGTTGGTTAAGTGTTTCATAATAAAAAAAGACTTCTCCTTTAAACCCATATTGTCTATTTAACGCAATCATTTGTTGAAACATCATTTCATCAACTCTATATCCGTCACCAAGAGATGTGAGTATGCCTGGGAAAATTTTATGCTTTAAAGTGGAAGACACTTGTGAAGACAGCTCTTTCAAAACTCTTTCATAATCTCCAATTTTATAGCGATACAACTGGGGAATAATATAGTCTGCATAACCTTCATTCAGCCATTTAGGCCAATCTTGTAAATACTGTTCCTTACTCCAAGGATATATACTAGGGGCCCAAGAAACAATACAATTTAATCTTATTTTTTTTACAGCTTGATAAAGCTCTTTACCAAAATTGCTTACTTTATCTGCCTTCCATTGAAGAAACGCTGGTTCTTTTGGGTTTTGAGGCATTGGCTGTTTAGAAAATTCTTTGTTATAGAGTTGAGCTGTATAGGTATCATACCCCCCTTCTGCGGGCATAGCGGGTAATCTATCATCTCCTTGAATACCATCTACTTCATAGTTTTTAACCACTTCCAAAATCATTTGCTGCAAAAATGATTGAACATCTGGATTGATTGCATTCCACCAAAAAAAGCCATTCTTTTTTAAAAGTGCACCATTACTGTTTTTTCCCACCCATGAAGGATATTTTTCTAACCAACCATTTGCTGAACTGTCTTTATAGGCATATGAGGCTCCAAATTCAAACCAGGCATGCACTCGTAAGCCAAGTTTATGCCCTTCTTCAACAAATGCTTTTAAAGGATCAAAGCCCTTAAACACAGCAGATTGTTCTTTACCAATATACTGTTTCAACACCTTACTTGGATACATAGTTACACCACCATTCCATACTACTACAAAAATATCTGTTAGACCATTGTTTTTACAATTGATCACAGTCTTGCGAACATTTTCAGGAGTTAGCATTGCATCACTAGCCACATTGGTGATCCAGGTACCTTTAATCTCTAATGGTTTATTTTCTTGCGCATTTGCATAGTAACCAAAAACAAAACAAGCAATAAGGAATATAATTTTTTTCATGTGATTATTGAATTGCTTTAAACTCCATATATCTATTATACAAATGATGTGCTTGTATATATGATGATTGAGGACTCATAAAATGGCTGAACTCAAAAGTAATAGCTTTATCATAACCGGCTCTTTTAGCAGCTTCTAATTTTAATTTTAATTTCTCAAACTTAATTGGCAAAAATTTTATAGGCATATCTCTATCAAAAGATTCTGCATTTGTCCAACACTGTAAATGATATTTATCCGCCAATAATTTATTAACATGAAAAAATTGGTCTAATTCATGATAATCAATATGTCCGTCTTGAAATGCAACAGCATCAATGGATTGGTGAATTCCATCAAAAATTTCATTCCATTCAGTTTCGTGTTCTTTTATAGATATTGCTTCTTCTTTTGTAAGTGAACTTGATGAAGCTAATACTGCTTTTTTACCTTCTATCCATGGTGAAATAAAAACAGGTAACTGGTTGCTAATTTGCTTACACATAGAACCCAAACTGCTAAATGCTTCAATGGCTCCTTTTGTTTTTCTACTAATTTCAGTACTTAGGTACCAGCCCTTAAAGGCTTTACGGTGGCCATACAAATTCCACACTTCTTCAATTACATACTTATTGGCATCAATTTCTGTTGTTAGATTACCGGTATCCCAATAAACACCACTATCATATAATCCAAAATAGAAATTCATGCCATATCTTTCTGAAAGAGTCAAATACAAATCAATCAAATCAATTGGTGGTTCATAACAACCATGTTCTTTGATTAAATAGTTAGAAGGATAGGTAATAAATTTTCTGTAGCCACTTCTTATGACAATAACCGTGTCAATACCAGCAGCCTTCATGTATTGAAAATCTTTTTCCCACTCTGCTTGGCCCCAGTTTTGGTGAGGGATGTCATGACTAATCTCGTCTAAAAAAGTGCCTGTAATTAACATAACTACATTAATTTATTTTCAATTAAAACCTTTTTCCACAGCATATAACCAGCGCCATTTAAATGCAATCCATCACTTGTAAACTGATTGCTTAGCTTATTGTTTTCATTTAAGAAAATGGGATATAAATTCACGAAGGATAGATGTTCTTTCTTACAAAATTCGTTTAGTTGTTCATTCACGTATTGAATATGCGAATCTTTATTTTGATATCCAGAAAATTCTATGAATTCATTATTTGTTGGTAAAATACTTTGAATGATGATTTTTGTTTTGGGTGATTTCTGACGAACAATCATTACCATTCGTTGAATGTTCTTTACAATGATGCTATCAGGTATTTTTTTTGCTATATCGTTAATGCCAATCATTAAAAAGATCTTATTTGGTTGGGATTCAACTACTTCATCTAGTCGGGCTATCACACCAAAAGTATTGTCCGTGCTTATGCCCCTATTCCTAATCAGTTTATTCCCAAATAACTCGCCCCATTCAGCAATATCCGTAATACTGTCTCCTAAAAAGATAATCTCATTTTCCGTGTTTGGTAATAAACGGAACTGGGATACTTTATGCCTATAATAGGAGCTCAAAAAAGACGAATCAATATTTTGTTGTGCTTGCGAATTTGCAAAAGCAAAACAAAAAACAACCATAGCATAGAACTGTTTCAAGCACATAAACACTAATTAATCATTTGACATTTCGATTTCATGTTCTATGTCCTGAACTTTTTCTAACGGAACCATCCAAGTAATCAAGAATGCTGGTATTGTTGAAATAAGCACCCAAATGAAAAACTCTTTATACCCTAAATAATCGCTTACAAAACCACTAATCATAGAAGGGATCATAAAACCTAAATTCATTAAGCCACTCCCAAATGCGTAGTGTGCCATTTTGTATTTACCAGGTGCCATATTTTGCATGATAAATAAAATCAATCCCACAAATCCAAAACCATATCCAAAATATTCAACTGCCACCGCTCCGCCAATGATATATACATTTTCTGGTTGAGTAATAGCCAAAAATGTATATGCTAAAAATGGAACATTAAAAAAAGCACATAACATCATCAATGTTTTACGATTGAGCCCTTTATTAGATACAAAGTATCCTGCGGCAATAGAACCTAAGACAAAGGAAATAGCCCCAAAAACACCATATAGTACCCCAACTTGAGAAGTACTTAATCCCAATCCCCCATCGGCTCTTGCCGCTTTAAAAAACAAGGGGGTGATTTTAATAGCCTGTCCTTCTGCAAACCGATATAAAACAATAAAACAAAGACTAAAATAAATATGCTTCTTTTGAAAAAAAGTTACAATTACGTCTTTAAGCGTATTGACACCATCATTGAAGCTATGCACTTCCGATACAATCCCACCAGCAGGAAGCATTTTCATATTATAGAGACCAAGAAAAACCATTACTATGCCATAAATAAACATAACCGTCATCCATGCATTTGCAATGCCATATTTTTTCTCCATTTCCCCGGCTAAATATACAAGGGCACCACCAGAGAACACTTTGGCCAAATTATAAAAAGCCCCTTGCCATCCTACATACTTTGCCTGTAATTTAGGGCTTAACTCATTTAAATAAACACCATCAGCTGCGGTGTCATGGGTTGCACCACTAATTGCTATTAGCGCAAATACAGCAATTGAAATGCTGAAAAAATGATTTGCGTGAAGTGTTAAGGCAAGTAGTCCAAACAAACAACCAGTGAAAATCTGTGTGGTATAAACAAAGAATTTCTTGGTTTTGTACATTTCCAAAAAAGGTCCCCACAAGGGCTTAATTGTCCAGGGCAACATAATCAAAGATGTCCAAAAGGCAATTTGGGTATCAGAGATGCCCATGTTCTTATACATGATAGAACTTGCAGTTGCCAATGCAACAAACGGCAAACCCATTGCAAACCAAGTACTTGGTATCCAATAGATGGGCGATTTTTTCATGTTTGATGAGGTAAGCAAAATTGTTGATTTTTAGATTTATGTAGCAATAAAATGAATTACCTAAAGTTTTTAATAACTTAGCGTGAATTTATAATTTTTTTAATTAAGTTAGTTATATAATTCCAATAATCTTGAAATATGCTCAATCGCAAAACCAATTTTAAGCAATTTTTACTGTGGTCTTTGATGGTAGTGTTTCTATTTTCATCCGCATGTTCTAAAGGATCTTCAGGAACACAAACACCCACACCACCCATAACACCACCAACCCCTTCTTGGGACGTTAATGCAATGAGGGGGGCTTGGATCACAACTGCCGCAAGTACTGCTTTAGATTCAAGAGACAATATTAAAGCGATGGTTTCTACCTGCAAAGCAGCTGGCATCAACAATATTTTTGTTGTAGTATATAATAATGGGAGAACCATTTACCCAAGTTCAGTGATGCACGCATTAATTGGCATTAGGCAACTGGAAAGATATGCTGGTAGAGACCCCTTACAAGAATGTATTGATGAAGGAAAACTAGCAGGCATAAAAGTGCATGCTTGGTTTGAATATGGTTTTTCTTCTTCCTATTCGGCAAGTGGAGGACCGATTGTTGCTGCAAAACCAAGTTGGGCAGCTAGGGATGTGAACGGGCAATTAGTTGTTAAAAATGGATTTGACTGGCTAAATGGTATTCATCCTGAAGTGCAACAATTTATGGTTGATCTGTTCAAAGAAGTAGTTATCAATTATAATATTGATGGAGTTCAAGGGGATGATAGATTACCCGCGATGCCTTCTACGGGCGGTTATGACACTTATACAACGGCTTTATATAAAGCAGAAAATGGAGGCGCTTCTCCTCCAGGAAATAGTGCAGATGCAGGTTGGATAAGATGGAGAGCTAATAAACTCAATTCATTTGTAAAGCGATTAAGAAATGAGGTGAAAGCTATTAAGCCTACTGTTCAATTTACCATGTCACCAAGCCCATACCCCTTTAGCATTAATGAATATTTGCAAGACTGGCCAACATGGGTAGATAGTAGTTGGGTAGATGCTGTTATGCCTCAGTGTTATCGGTATACCATTAATGACTACGATGCCGTGCTTACACTGCAAAAAAGTTATTATAAAAATCCTAATGTACTTTTCTATCCTGGCGTTTTGGTAAAATCAGGTTCCACTATACAAAGTGATGGATTGATGTCGCAGTTTATACAAAGTAATAGAAACAATGGTTTTAAAGGAGAAGTGTTTTTCTTTTATGAAGGCGTAAAAGATAAACTCAGTTGGTTCCAGGGAATGTACCCATATATAAAATAGCAATGAATGAAATTAATCAAGAGTCTGTTTTGCTACGTTGGCATTTTTGTTTTTACCAGTTTGGCTTATTCACAAAAACTCACCAATTATGTAGACCCTTTCTTAGGAACAGGTGGACATGGACACGTTTACCCAGGCGCTACAGTACCATTTGGAATGGTTCAGTTAAGCCCCGATAATGGAGAGGAAGGTTGGGATTGGAGTAGCGGCTATCATTATAGCAGTAATACTATTGCTGGCTTTAGTCATACGCATTTAAGTGGGACCGGCATAGGCGATTGGTGCGATATTTCTTTGCTTCCTCTAACCGACACTTCAAATATTAGACAAGAAAAAATAAAAATCCTTTTTTCACACAAGAACGAATCAGCTAAACCCGGATATTATTCAGTAGCATTAGATAATAAAATTAATTGCGAATTAACAGCAGCAAAAAGAACCGGATTTCATAGATATACATTTCCTGGTAAGGAAGGATGGTTGAGATTTGATATGGGATTTCAAATAAATTGGGATAAAACCACTGATGGCGTTTTACGTTTATTAAATGACTCTACCCTTATTGGATATCGCTATAGTACCGGATGGGCAAAAGGACAAAAAGTATATTTTGCAGCAAGATTTAATAAGAGTGTTCAGTCGATTGTTTTTATAAATGATTCCATTAGAACCGGTAATTCAGCTATAGGCAATAAAGTAAAAGCTGCTTTAAAATTCAATACGGCTTCCCCCTTAGAAGTTCGAGTTTCAATCAGTACTGTGAATACAGATAAGGCTTTACTTGAATTGAACCAATCAAATGGAGATGGTTTTGACATCACGGCAAAAAAAGCAGATGCGCTCTGGGAAACTGAATTGCAAAAAATAAAGATCAATACAAATGATAAAAATCTAGCAACCAAGTTTTATTCTTCTTTATATAGAACTTGTATGGCACCAGTTGTAAATAGTGATGCAGATGGAGCGTATCAAACGCATAACAATCTCCAAAATAAATTTACAAAAGGTAAAGAAAAGTATACTGTTTTCTCTCAATGGGATGTATTTAGAGCACTGAATCCATTGTTTACCATTACACAAACCCTTCGATTGCCAGACATGATTAATAGCATGTTACAATTGTATCAAGACAATGGCCTTTTACCGGTTTGGGATTTGAGTACCTGGGAAGCAAATACCATGACAGGATACCATAGTGTACCAATCATTGCTGATGCCATTTTAAAAAACATAAAGGGCTTTGATTATAACATGGCATATGAGGCAATGAAAAAGTCGGCTTTTCAAAAAGAAAGAGGAACGCCAGCTTATATTCAATATGGATATTTGCCACAGGATAAGCATGGCTGGAGTGTTACCATGACTTTAGAATATGCATTTGATGATTGGTGCATTGCACAGGTTGCCAAAAAAATGAATAAAACAGCAGACTATAATTTATTCATTAAAAGAGCAGCAAGTTATCAGCAATTATTTGATGCATCCACTGGTTTTATGCGCGCCAAAGACAGTAAAGGAGAATTCATAGAACCATTTGACCCTTTATTATCTGAACACGGATTTGATGGTCAATACATTGAGGGAACTGCCTGGCAACATAGTTTTTTTGTTCCACATGACATTGATGGATTGTCCAAACTATATGGCAGCTCTGAAAAATTGGTAAAAAAATTAGATGACTTATTTGCAGCTCCGTCTGAATTACATGGCGCCAATACATCAGCTGATGTTTCTGGACTAATTGGACAATATGCACACGGGAATGAGCCCAGTCACCACATTATATATATGTTCAGTGCATTAGGACATCCAGAAAAAGCCGCTCATTGGATTAAGGTTGTGTCAGATAGCATGTATAAGACTGGACCAGATGGATTAACCGGCAATGATGATTGCGGGCAAATGAGTGCCTGGTATATTTGGACGTCATTGGGCATGTACCCATTGAATCCAGCTTCAGGCAAATATGTATTTGGTTTCCCCTTAATAAATGATGCAACGCTTCAACTGCCTAACAATAAACAATTGAAGATTCAAACTAAATTTAATGGTAGAACAAAAGAGTCCAATAAATACGTGAAAAGAGTATACCTAAATAACCAATTAATCACTAAAGGATATCTTACTCACCAAGAATTATTAAAGGGTGGCAATCTCATATACGAGCTTAACTAAGATTTCCAATTAATTCCTTTCTTGGTAAAAGGAAAAGTAATAGCACAAGCAATTAATGTAAATATTAGTCCTTTCATGAATCCCATAAAAAAACTAGTATTCATACTGTTCCAATAATCATTTATTCCCAATAAATGCATCAGTGGCAACAACAACAAACTGCCAGAAACATAAGCCATCATTGGATTCTGTCCAGATAATACCATAAATCGGTGTATTGGTTTAAAGCTAGTAAACACAGAGAATATAGCTAAAACCAGAAAACTAAAAAACGCTAAACCTACTGTCACAAAATAATAGCTATACGTAGAGATGTCTTTTTTAATACCGCTTTCATATGCCTCAAATGTTAGACCAAGCAATAAAGACAATGTGCCGGCACTAAAAAACTGTTCTACTATTTTTTTGTTACTCAAAGTAGCTTTTTTAATAATCCAGTTTATAAGGATTAAAAACACAACAGTACCAACTAAATTAGTTACAAGTTGACGCGTAAACAAAAAGCTGACGGTCATCACTATAACAGCAAAAAGCAGAAATCCAATAATTTGTAAACTTCTATTATTTTTTATCTCAACTGGATTGATGTCTTTTTCTTTTAATAACCAGTCTCCTGCAATAGTTCCCGGAATTAGTATAAAAAGATATTTCAGAAAATAGAATTTATACAATGCAGTAGAAGGGGTTAAATGATAGATAAACTCATTCCAACTATCCGGTATTTTAGATCCTAAAAAAATACCCATAATAAATGGCAATAAGCCTAACCTCAATAAAATATTATTTCTAGTGATCCACCAAATAATGGAACCAAATAAGGCCATATTGGCCAAAACAATGATAATGATATCACTAGTTGTTATTTTAAAGCCCTCTCCTTGATTTAAGGGTAGAAATATTAAACAAATAACAGCAATAACAAAAGCCGAATAATTGATGATAGTCCCTTTCTTTTTACTAAAAAAAGAGCCGAAATTACCATAGGACAAAAACAGCATCAAGTAACCAGATAAGGACAAAATGTAGGTTGTATTAGTGGGTACAAGTTCCATACGACTGAACTTAAAATGCTCTAAGAACAATGCAAAAAAAGCCAACAGAAAAAATCTCCTAAAAGCTGTAAACAATACTTCTTTGTGATTATTGTTAGCTACAAATTTGTTCAATGATAGGGGAATAGAAGCGCCCATACAAAATATGAAAAAAGGAAAAACCAAATCAACCCAAGTTATACCTGGAAGATTTGGATTAAATTGATGATTTGGAGGAGGTACTTGTGCATGAAACATCCACGCAGGCATGATTGAAGTATAGGCAATACTACCAGATAGAATCATGGTGAATATAGCATATCCACGTAACGCGTCAAGATTAAGGTATCTTTCTTTCATAATAATAAAATAAAAAACAGGCAATTATGAAACATAATGCCTGCTTTTTCTGTTAAAAATCCAAACTGCTATAGTTTAGAAAAATTTACCAACCCGGATTTTGTGTTAAATTAGGGTTATTATCAATTTCAGATTGAGGAATAGGCCAAAGTTTATATTTATCATTGGTATTTACCCTTGTCTGATTCCTAAATGCAATTCTTCTACTTAAACTAGTGGCATAATTAGGAACGTTATCAGCATCAAAAGTTGGGATTGCAGGTATTAACAATGGATCTAATGCAGCTCCTACAACATTCATACTATTTGCTTTTCCATAAATATCCCACCTTCTCAAATCAAATAAACGTAGACCTTCTCCTGCAAATTCAACAGCTCTTTCTCTACGAATAATGGTTCGCATAGCCGCTTGTGATCCTATTGCAACTGCAGGCTGACCAGCTCTTGCACGAACTAAATTTATTGCAGCAGTTACGGTTGCATCAATTTGATTCAATTCAATTTTTGCTTCCGCATAAGTTTGCAATATATCGGCATATCGCATTAATACAAATCCAACTTTTGATTCAAAAATATACTGTGTTGTATCATTGTATTTATTCCAAACATAACCTACACCACCAATATTACCAGTAGCACTTACCTGCCATTGAATACCTGCAGCTTGCGCTCCTATCCAGTCATTATTGGTAGTAACATTATCATAAACACCTGTATTCCAATTAAACTTTCTACGGGTATTTGCATAATAACTAAATATGGTTCTTTCCCTTAAATTATTGTAAGGTAATGCAGCAGTTTTTGATGCATAATGAACCATTGTATCTCCGGCCATATAAATGCTCCAAGCCAATCTTCTATCTCTATTCAAACGAGGGTTTACTGGGTCATACACCGTAGAAGCATCAATTCTATTTCCATCTCTACCTTCAAACTGATCAACCAATTGTTGAGATGGGAAATGGCTACTTTGAGAATTGGTAACCTGACGGGGAACCCCTAAAATTGGCCCCCAGTTTTGTGGTTCATTTACATCAAGTGGATAGGCTTGTATAAACATAATTTCTCTTGCAGCATTCCCATTTTGGCCAGCTAGGCTAAATAGATTTTGATAACTAGGATTCAAACCATAATTACCACCATCTATGATTGTTTTAGCAGTAGTAGCAGCGGTAGCATAGTCTTTGATTAACATTGCCAACTTGGCTTTTAATCCCAAAGCAACACCTTTGTTAACACGGCCAAGAGCTTGAACAGGACTTGTACCTGCAGCATCAAATGCAGCTGCCGCTTCATCCATGTCTTTATACATATCGGCAACGATGGTTGCTACTGGCGTTCTTGTTGCAGAAAGTATAGCTTCAACACCAGGCATTGTCCTATAATAGGGTACTGCACCAAACCAACCCATTAAATGGTAATAGCCCCAAGCCCTTAAAACCAAGGCCTCAGCTTTGATTCTATTATAGGTAACAGTTGACACATTTGCTTTTCCATTTTCCATTCCAGCAATTTGCTGATTGGCGCGTTGCACCAACTTATAAGCTTGGTTCCAGCAAGTTGAAGGCAAGGAATTATTAATTACAAAAGGCCCACCATCACCCATAGCAACTAAGTCTTCTGCATTAGCCCCTCTTTTCATAGCCAAGTCTGTACTTGCTTCTATGGCAAATGGCAAAGGTGTATTGTTAGGAAACGCCCACATTGCTGATGCATATGTTCCTACTAACCCTTGTTCCATTTCTGATTGATTACTCAAAAATGTAGAAGATGATGAGGCATCTAGTGGTTTACGATCTAGGAATTTCTGACAACTCATCAGCGTAACAGCCGATATTGTAAGAAGTATGATAATATTTTTTTTCATTGTTGTGATTTTACTGTTTCAGTTAAAAGGTTACATTAAATCCTGCAGTATAAGTACGCATCAACGGATAAAATTCTGCGTTAGCATTATTGATTTCCGGATCAAATCCTTTCCAAGCTTTAGAAATGGTTAACAAATTGGAAGCGCTTACATATACCCTTACCGCATTGATTTTAACCTTGTCTAACCATTCTTTTTTCAATGTGTAACCCAAATTAATATTCTTGATTCTGAAATAAGAAGCACTACGAATCCATTGTGATGCCAACAAGAAATTATTACCACCAGACCCAGAAGGCAAAAGACGGGGGAAAGTAGCATTTTGATTATCTGGTCTCCAATAATCTTTATGTATTTCTAACAAAGAAGCTGCAAAATCTGCACTACTGAATGGAACAGCTCCTGTTCCACTTAAATAGTTATTACGCATACCCACACCTTGTCCAAATATATTCAAATCAAAATTTGCATAGGTCAGGTTAAGGTTAACGCTATATTCATAACGAGGGAAAGAATTGCCTATAAATGTTCTATCGTTGGCATCAATTTTTCCATCGCCATTCATGTCCTGATATTTCACATCTCCTGGCTTGGGGCCCACTGTTAGTGAAGTATTCCATGGAATTCCAAATTGAACAGGTGAATTCTTGATATCAGTTGAATCAGTAAAATAACCTTGAGACATATAACCAAAATAAGATCCTAAGGCTTGACCCGGTGCTGTTCTAATACCATCACCTATAAAAGGAGTTCCTTCTACAAGGCTGGTAACATTATTTTTAACATCGGAAATCATGGCAGTAACATCTACTCCTAATTTTCCAAATTTGTTTTTATAATTAAGGGTAAATTCCCATCCTTTGTTTTCCATATTACCAGCATTTACAAATGGATTACTTAATCCACCTGCAGACTGCGGCAATGTTCTTTGTAGCAACATATTTTTCAATGTCTTAACATAATAATCAGCCGTTACAGTAAAGTGTTTTGCAAAAGAAACATCAATACCAATATCTGTTTGCTTTGAAGTTTCCCAACTTAAATCAGGATTAGCAAATTGTAATAAAGCAACTCCTAAGTTAGTAGTATTTGCAAAATAAGCGTTGGTTCCATTGTTAGGGTTACTATAGTTAGACTGTGCATAGAAGGCGTCATAAGCATAGTTGTTACCAATACTCTGATTACCATTTCCACCTGTAGATACCCTCAATTTTCCAAAATCAATGAACTTCACTTTATTCAAGAAGCTTTCTTTAGAGAAAATCCAACCTGCTGAAACAGCACCAAAATTACCCCATTGTTTGTCTCCTGCTTGTGAAAAACGAGATGTTCCATCTCTCCTTCCATTCAATTCTATGAAATATTTGTCTTCAAAACTATAATTCAAACGCGCAAAGAAACCTGCAAGTGCTAATTCAGACGCGCCAGCATTGTTATCTCTTACACCTGAACCAAGATTTAAATAAGGCTGATTGGGATTATTGAATCCTGTTCTAGAAGCACCAAAGAAATAGTTGGTAAACAATTCAGACTGACCACCAACCAATGCTTTAAATGAATGGGCTCCAATTCTCTTGCTGTAAGTAGCTTGACCTAAATAAGTGGTATAGACATTGTTTGTGTAAGATTCAGACAAACTTGTTGTACCAGGCCAAGAGCTCAACAAAGAGTATGTGCCTGTTGCCACATTGGGTTGATAGATATCAGCATTAGATGTGAAAGTTTTAGTAGTAGGGTTTGTTGACTGACGTCCCCAGTAACCTTCAATTTCTAACCCGCTTATTGGCTTATAGTTAAATCCAAACCTTGTTAATAAAGTACTTCCTTTGGTTTGAGAATTTCCTGTAGCTTCTGCCATAGCAATTGGATTCCGGTTATTTGATTGACCTGCAGTTCCATACATACCAGGACCGTATTTACCTCCGCCTATTGAAGGCAAACCTATTGCCTGGCGAATAACAAATTCTGCAGACCCAGTAGATGGATTAATGGTCTTATTTGAGTTATAACCAAAAACGCCTATCAAAGACAACTTGCTATTAATCTTAAATTCAGGATTCAATCTTACATCATATTTTTCAAAACTACTATTAGGAATTAAGCCTTGCTGTTTCAAAAAGGTAAATGAAGAAAATAAATTGATTTTATCAGTAGAAGTTGAAAGTTGAATATTATGGTTTTGTAACATTCCATTATTCGTTAACACTTCATTTAACCAATCAGTATCAATTACGTCTAGGTTATTGGCTGGTGTTGATTTATATTTATCAATCAAAGTTTGAGGAAAAACAGTGGCTGCTGGATTACCTGTTCTATTTTGTTCTGCAATATTGCTCAGTGTCATATGATCAATTGCATTTACACGATCTGGTATAGCCGTTGCAGACTGTTTAGACACAAAAGCATTATAGCTCAATTGTAATCCCTTCTCGGAGGCTCTTTTAGTCTTAACTAAGACAACACCACCAGAGGCACGGTTACCATAAATAGCAGTAGAAGCCGCATCCTTTAGTAAGGTAATACTTTCAATGGCATTAGGATCAATTTGGTCTAAAGAACCAATGGCCAATCCATCTACAATGATTAAAGGAGCACTACTTCCAGAAATAGATCCTTGTCCACGTATAATGATACTTGCACCATCTGCACCTGGCTTTCCCGATTGTTGTTGAACGGTAACACCCGGAGCTAAGCCTTGTAAAGCTTGGCTAGTGCTAGTTACCTGACGTTTATTTAAAGCTGCATTATTCAAGGTAACTAAGGAGCCGGTTAAACTTGCTTTTTTCTGAGCGCCATAACCAACCACCACCACTTCTCCCATGTCACCAGCTGTAATAGACAACACTACGTCTAAAGTGGTTCCACTTACTTTAATTTCCTTTGTGGCAAAGCCAATACCAGAAAAAACAAGTGTAGCAGCTTTATCAACTACAATACTATACTCGCCTAAAGAACTGGTGGCTACACCGGTCTTTGAGCCTTTGACCAAAACAGAGATTCCTTCGGCAGCATTTCCAGAACCTGCACTGGTAACTCTACCTGCAACCCTTACCTGTTGTGCAACTGCACTACCAATTAACATTAGTAGTAAGCAGCACGAGAGCAATAATTTTTTCATAAGCGTTCGTTTTGTTTATTTATATTTTGAGTAATAAATCCATAGTGATTAACCTCCATTCTTTCAAAGGGGTGCAAGCTTTCATCAAGAAGTTTAGCAAATTGAATCCTTGTTAGTGCCTTAGTTTCATCCATATTTCCAATATGCCAACTCTCCCAATTACTGTAAATAAGTTTTTTTACTGATGCCGTACTAAGTACTTCTTTATCTACCCCTTTTGTACTTTTGGAAAATACTTTTGATAATTCCACAATCAGATTCACAGCATCCTTTAAGAGAAGCTGTTCCTGATGAATAGGAAAAGCATGTTTAAAAATGGTTTCAAGATCTTTAGAAAGACTAATCCCATTAATTATTGAATCTGGATAAAAAAATGTTTGATTGGCCCAATTATGAGGCACGCCCTTGCCTTTTAATATATCTGTTGCACCAATTCTTTGCGCAGTTAAAAAATTTGGATTAGATTTTGGCACATCATAATAAGGCATGATATAAGCACCAGATTTTAACAGACTATTTTGCACTGATCTAACAGAAACATCAATTGCATTTATCTTATCTTTTATAGCAAGAGCTGCAAGCGTACCTGCGGCTTGCCCAATCAATAATACACAAGGTTGCAAACGGGTGGTTCCATTAACAATATTAGAAACACTGATCCCTTTTTCTGCAATAATCAATCCACTAAAAGAATTTGGAATTAAAGCACCTAGTGGAATATTAAATGAAGGAACGGGATAGAAATCAAGGTGCTGTGGTGCGTTTTCATTTTTCTTGTGATGATGATCAATAGGATAATCACCAACCGCTATCCCCGTTCTATTTAAATGTACATCCCCAGAATAAGGATCTGCTATGTGTTTAATATTAAATCTAACTATGCCTCTTACCCTTCTTCCTTCTCTATAATATGGAATAAGTGGCAAACCATCATTGCTAGGAAATTCATCATTGGCCAATCCTAGGTTTTTAAACCCAAGTTGATGTTGAATGAAATATACGAATCTAAGTGTTTGTTCCTTGGCTTTAATTAATTCTTTCTGTCTTGTAGTTTCATCCAAATTGACCAAATTAAGGTAGATATCATTTCCATAACCAGGCCAGTTAATCATATATTTATGATTAGGCAACTTTCCATAGTCCAACATTTTTTTTGCATCAACATTTGGCGCCTTTCTTGTTTTATTCAGATAGTAGTCTGTACAAGCTCCATCAAACTCACCCGGGTTATAACCATTTGGTTTTACAATGGTACAATCCTTGCCAATTCCATAATCTTTTAATATAGCCACATAAGTAATATCCTGAACAATGTCATTTGAAGCTAAGACACCTACATTCTCCCCAGAAACTTCACTAGACTCCATTCCAAGGTCATAAGGCACACCTGCATTTGCAAAAACATCACCTAGTTCCGTGGCATCAATAGTTTGTTTTGCATAAATAGCAATTTTCTTTTTATTCTTTTTATTGATAAAAATAGCACCGAGTAATTTATTTTTTTCCTTAACTACTTTTAAAAACTGGTACTCAAATAAAACTTGAATAGAAGGCACTTCAGCCACTAATTTTTTAAAAATGCTATCTCCAATATGTGGTTCAAACAAAGTGTTGCTTACCCATCCAGTGGCAACTTTATTAGGCCCACCATATACTTGGTATAATTTGTTTCTAAATTCGCCAAAAATACCAGAAGGCATATTATTATTGCCATCAAAAGCAGATACCCCTGCGGCTGTTATCATTCCTCCTAACCAAGTTGTAGGCTCTGCAATAATTGTTTTTACTCCCATTCTTCCAGCCTGTAATCCAGCCGCAACGCCACTGGCACCTCCACCAATCACCAATAATTCAGTGTTAATGGATTGAGCAATAGAACTAGGCGCTGACAATAAAATCAACGCAAAAGAAAAGATAATATATCGTAGAGGTTTATGCAAGTGCTAAATGGATATTATAATGATTCTAAAGTTTTCCAAACCTGGTACAAGGATCTTGGAATATGAAAACAGCCCTTCCATTTTCCGCCTTTTAAGGAGAGCAATACCTCTCCTCTTCTATTTAGATACCCAAACCATTCCCCAAATGCTGGGTCTTTAAAATGGCTCCAAGTATAGTCATGTATTTTTTTGAACCACAATGCGCAACGTTCATCACCTGTGAGCGCATAGGACTTGGCTAAAGCAACCAGTGCCTCAACATGAACCCACCAAAGTTTTTGATCCCATTCTAATTGCTGTGGAGGATTTCCTTTCACGTCTAAAAAGTAGAAAATTCCACCATACTCCTTATCCCAACCAAACTCCAGCGTATCTAACATGATATTGGTTGCTTTTTCAATAAGCGCAGAATTATTCATTCTTTTTCCCAAATCCATGATGAACCACATTGCCTCAATAGTATGTCCAGGATTGACTAATCTTCCTTCATAGCTATCACAAAATGAACCATCTTCATACACATTTTCTAAAACAAGACCAAGGCTGGGCTGATAGAACACTTCCATTACTTCGTGAACAATTTCTGGAATAAATTCATTCACTCTTTTCTCTCCCAATAAATGTTCTAATTCTAAGGAAAGATTGCATAAAATCATAGGCAGACTGAATGATTTTAGAGACCTTGTACCTGGGAAATTTTTATCGTACTTACCTTTTGGCTGAATTCTTCTTGATAAAATGTTTTCAAAAGTGGTGAGTGCAATTTTTTTGTACTCATCTGAAGGAGATACCTTATCCAATGCGGCAAAAGCCATTGTTGCAAAGCAATCGCTGAAAATATTATACGGCTGAATCAAGGGTTTCCCCTCTGCAGTTAATGAAAAATACCAGTTTCCATTTTCGTCTCTTCCATGTTTTTGCATGAAATCAGCGCCAATCTTGGCAGCTTCCAGCCACTTTTTGTTGGCTTCTACATTTTTATACATGTATGAAAAACACCATACTTGCCTCCCTTGTAGCCATACAAATTTATCTGTGTCGTATACTTTTCCAAACTGGTCAAGACAAGTAAAAAAACCGCCATTTTCTAAATCAATACTATTTTCCAGCCAAAATGGTAAAATCCCTTGCAACAACTCATTTTTGTACTGATCAGCATAGCTTTTTATAAGCTTTGAAGTTTCCCCAATAGCAGTAGATGGAAGCATGTATACTTATTTAAGTTTTTATCCGGAATTCTTAAATCGACTGTAATATCATAATTTTTTTTATAAACAAGCAAAAACTTTCTAATTTTTTTTATTTTCATTAAAATAGCAACTTCTAGATGATTAATATGACTAAATTGTAGGTTTATTTAGAACTATTTATCATTTGTACGCAATGCCAAAAACCCATATTATAAAAGATGTATTTAATGACGACAATGCATCGGGTGTTGCGCTAAAAAATAAAGTACTTAAAAAACTAATATTTAAGTATCTAGACCAAACAGACGCAAGTTCTATTACAGACTTAAGCAAAGAATTACTGATTAGTGTTCCTAAAACCACCAGTTTGATTAATGAACTAATAGTGGAGGGCTTGATCAAAGATTATGGTAAAATAGATTCAACAGGAGGCAGAAAAGCCAATATGTATGGATTGGTTTCAGACGCCTGCTTCTTTATTGGGGTTGATGTGAAGAAATACTATATCAATATTGGATTACTAAACTTTAAGAAACAACTAGTAACACAAAAAAATAGAATTCCTTACAAATTGGAAAACACCCAAGAATCTCTGAATCAATTGATTCAGATTATTCAGGGATTCATAAAAGAACAGTCTGTAAAAAAAGATAAGATTTTGAGCATCGCTATTAATCTATCTGGTAGAATTAAAAATACAATAGGTTACAGCTTCAGCTTCTTCCATTTTCAAGAAGAACCCTTATCTGTCATTATTCAAAACGAGATTGGTATAAAAACGTTTTTAGAAAATGACTCTAGAGCCATGGCTTTTGGCGAATGCAATTTTGGAGAAGTTAACTCAGAAAGGAATGTCATATTTGTAAACATAGATTATGGAATTGGATTAGGCATTTTGATTAACAATGAAATCTATTATGGCAAATCAGGATTTAGTGGTGAATTTGGACATATTCGTTTTTTTGACAATGAGATTATTTGTCATTGCGGTAAAAAAGGATGTTTAGAAACAGAAGCTTCTGGAAATGCTTTGATCAGAAAGTTTAAGGAGAAAATTGGTCAAGGATCCACTTCAAATATTATTAAGAAAAATAAAATGCTTGATAATATTACTCTTACTGATATTATTCAAGCAGCAAAAGACGAAGACGTTTTGTGTATAGAACTACTGGCCGAGGTTGGAGAAAAACTTGGTATGGGCTTGGCTGCAATGATTAATGTTTTCAATCCAGAATTAATCATTTTAGGAGGTACCCTTTCTGAAACAGGAGACTTTTTAAGATTACCCATTAGAAGTGCCATCAATAAATATTCTTTGAGCTTAGTCAACTCAGATACCGAACTAAGATTATCAAAATTGGGTGAAAAAGCAGGTATTCTTGGGGCTTGCTTAATTGCTAGAAATAAAATACTATCCGTATTATAAACATAAAAAAGACCTCGTATTGGAGGTCTGTTTTTATGAATAGTGTGATGGATTAATCGTACTTAGCACATTCCTTCATCTCTCTCTCTGAATAGGCATAGCCATATTGCTTGAGCACATCATCCGGAACACCGTTCCACATATTGGGTACATTACCCATATAGCCAATATCTTTTACGCCAATTTCTGAGGTATAGAAACCCGTGCAAACCAGGTCACGCATTTCATTAAAGAATGCTACCCCCTGCGCCATTTCAGGTTTGGCTTTTTCAGGATAAGCAATCATATCAATAAGTTCAATTTGTTGTTTTGGGGTACACTTCACAAAGGGATTCCCAAAACGGTTCAAACACTGCAATTCAAGCCAACGCAAGCCCCCTCTTACAGGTACTTGGTAATGTGGCATGTCTTTCATGATGAACTCCAAGAACTCGGGTACTTTGGCCTCTGATGCAGAGCCGCTCACTTTGTCTTTGGGTATGATAATATCACCCAAAACAGTCACCGTAGCTAATTCATCTGCGGTAAAAAATTTAGGTTCTACTTCCAGTCTTTTGAGGTTGTCTTTCTCTTCCTGCATGCGATCAGCCAGCATTGCATCTGGAGAAGCTGCAATGGCTTTCTTCTCACTGTTCTTGCAGGATTCTACCAGAACACCCGTGGCCATGGATCCTATCAGCAGGGCTTTGATTGATTTTCTTCTGTCCATAATACTATTTTACGCCGGGGCGATTACAGATTTTGTTTTTTCAATTCGTCAATGATGTATTCAGAAGCGCGCATAGAAAGGGCCAAAATGGTCCAAGTTATATTCTTGTCTGCTTGAGAAGTAAACTGACTTCCGTCTACACAGAACAAGGTTTTACAATCATGCGCTTGACTCCATTTATTGAGTGCAGATGTTTTTCTATCCGCACCCATTCTCACGGTACCTGCTTCGTGAATAATATTACCAGGGTTGTTGAGTCCCCAGTTATTTTTTTCATTGTCATCAGCACCCCATGTAATAATGGCACCCATATTGTGCATGATTTCCTTGAAAGTTTCTTTCATATGCTTGGCCTGCTTGATTTCATAATCAGAGTGATTGGCATGAAAGCGTAGTACTGGAATACCATATTTGTCTACTACTTTGGGGTCAATCTCGCAGTAGTTATTGATGTTTGGAACAGCTTCTCCACGACCCGCCATACCCACACCAGCGCCGTAGAAAAAGCGTTGGTCCTCTTTGAGTGATTCCCCATATCCGCCTGCGTCCTTGGTCTTACCATTCACTTGGAATTGACCGTTCTGTCCTTGAATGCCCATGCCAAATCCATAAGCGGGTTGGCCCATCCCACCCCAATATTCAATATGATAGCCGCGAGGGAAATCCAATTTTTTATTATCTAACCACCAAGGCGTGTAGACGTGCATACCGCCTACCCCGTCTTCATTATAGCGCTTTCTCCCAAAAAGGGTTGGCAATACACCACCCATGGCAGCACCTGTAGAATCGTGCAGGTATTTACCTACCACATTGCTATCATTGGCTAATCCATTGGGGTGACGTGTAGATTTTGAATTCAGCAATAGACGCGCGGTTTCACAGGTACTAGCGGCCAGGATCACTACTTTTCCAAATACCTGGTATTCTTGATTGTCTGTCTTATCAATAAAAGAAACACCATGCGCCAATCCCTTTTCATTGGTCAAAACTTCACGCGCCATGGCGTTGGTAATCACATCAATATTTCCAGTTAAGATGGCTGGTTTAATCAGTACAGAAGAAGAAGAAAAATCGGCGTAGGCTTTACAGCTTCTGCCACATTGGGCACAGAAGTAACAAGCACCGCGCTCGTCATTGATTTTCTTGGTTAAAATAGATAATCTAGAAGGGATTACAGGAATACCAATGCCTGTGGCCGATTTTTTAATCATCAACTCGTGTAAGCGCGGTTTGGGCGCAGGCAAGAAAATACCGTCTGGATCATTGGGTAGTCCTTCTACAGAGCCAAATACCCCAATCAGTTTATCAATCTTATCGTAATAAGGTTTTACGTCTTCGTAACTGATGGGCCAGTCATCGCCCAAGCCGTCTACACTTTTGCGTTTAAAATCTTTTGGTCCAAAACGTAGTGAAATTCTACCCCAGTGATTGGTTCGTCCACCAATCATCCTGGCGCGCCACCAATCCCATTTGGCCGAGCCTTCTTTCATGGTAAAGGGTTCTCCATCAATCTCCCATCCCCAATAACATCCGTCAAAATCACCAAAGGGCCTAAACTTAGTGCTAGCGCCCCTTCTAGGAGATTCCCATGGATTTTTTAATTGAGAAGAGTTGATAGCCGGGTCATAACTAGGGCCTGCTTCAATCAGGCAAACTTTTAGTCCTGCTTTGGACAAAGTGTAGGCCGCCATACCACCACCGGCGCCCGAACCTACAATCACAGCATCGTATTTCTTTGGCTGTTTCTTGATCTGAAGATCTCCCATATGCAACTAGATTTTGAATTCGTTAGAGAAGATGAATGTAAGAAAAAAAGTGAAGAGATAAGAGTGAAGAGTGAAGAGAGGAGGAAAAAAGTGAAGAGATAAGAGTGAAGAGTGAAGAATGTGTCCGTGCCTAAATAAGGTTGACCGTTTTTAATTGTGATTTATTTTTAATATCTAGGTTGTTTAGGTTATTAATTTCATTGGAAGTGAAGGGGGGCTTTAGGGCAACCATTCGCTTCCTTTGTTTTTTTAGTAAAACAATGATACTCATTTTCAAACATAATGGGAGCTTTCCTTTTTAACGCACTGTGTGGCTTGTCCGAGTTATAAAGGAGAACACTTCGGTCAACTTCTTTTGATAGTTGTTCAAAGTGTTTAATATCTCTGTGTATGAGGTAGTTATTTTTGATTACCCCATTTATCCGTTCAGCCTTTCCATTTTCCCAGGCATATTCACACATACTATTCTTGATTTGGTGTTGTGCTGTTAGCCTTAGAAAATCTTTATCATAGTATTGTCCACCTCCATCAGAATGGAATATTAATCCTGTTAAATTATCCTCAGAACGTAGGTTAATAGCCATTTTAAGAGCAGGCAATGTTGTAGTTTGCGTAGATAAACTTCTAGAGCAATGGTGACCTACAATTCTTCTAGAATGGGCATCTATGATAAAGGTTAGGTAGTAGAACTTATTATTCAAATCAAAGTAGGTAATATCACTTTGCCAAAGTTGATTAATGGAACTTAGTTGAAGCTTCTCAGTTAGATTGTCAAATCTTATAACACCGCTGCTATCAGTAGTTCTGCGCCAGTTTTTAACTCTTGCTACCATTAATTTTTCTTCTCTGCAAAAAGACTCAAAAGCATCTCTTCCCATAGAGGTAGGTTGCAGTTTATAATACATGTCTCTACAGCCCATTGTAGGATGTTGTTGCCTTAACTGATGGATGATAAGTAAGAGTTGCTTTTGCTCAGACTGAGCCTTTATTCTACGCTCCAACCATTGGTGATACCCTTGCTTGCTAATGCCAATACACATGTACAATTGATTTAAGCTGAAGGAGTATTGTTCTCGGTTGTTCCAGATATGCCAGAGGGTGTAGAGGAAAATTTTTTTTTAATGTCCACCCCGTATTGTTCTTCGGCAATCTCTATCATCTTATCCTTAAAGTCAATAAGGATCTGTTTCTGACCAACAATACGTTCCAGTTCTGCCACTCGTTTTTTGAGTACCAGAAGCTCTTGAGTATCACTTTGAGTCTCAACAATGAGGCGTTCCTGTTTCTTGGCCATACTCCCAAATTTATGAATCCAGCGGTAAATAGTCGCATAACTTACCTGGTACTGGTGCTTGATCTGACTAATGGAGATTACTCCAGACTCAATCTCTCGGACTTTAATAACCTTAAAATTCTTACTAAAGTGACGCGCTTTACGCTCTTGAAGGGTTAATTCAAATTCTGTTCTTGTTGCCATTTTTACTGTTTTAATGGTCAACTTATTTCAGGCATTGACAGTGAAGGAAGAAAGTGAAGAATGAAGAGTGAAGAATGAAGAGTGAAGAGTGAAGAATGCAGTAGCATTTGTTGCGCGACTATGATTTTTTAAATCCCCTCGACTTTTCGAGGGGATTTTTTTTGAATGTGTCTCGTCCTAATAAAAGTTGACTACAAAATCAACAAATATGGAACAGATAAAGA
>CANHGS010000037.1 GCA_947460595.1 Bacteroidota bacterium
ACGCGTTATAGTTAAAAAATTGATCCTCAGAAATGCTGGTCACGGATGGGGAGGAAACCAGCTAAATGAATACTGGAATAAAAGTAATAGGAGGATTTAAAAATGGCAAGTTTAAAACACCTTTTTTCTACCGTGAAAACACGGTATTTTCTAGAGTTTTTTCTGCCCTTTTTTTAGAAAAGTTTCTAAAAATAAAAACAGTCAATGCTTGCGCCAGTAGGGCAATTGCATTATGTTAAGTAGTTTCTTTTTGTAAATCTAAGATTGGAACCACTTTAAAACAAGTAATAGCGCTTAATCCAGCACTAACCCATCTAAATAAAACTTCTCTGGAAACCTACCCTTAATGCCTCTATAAAAATCCTTGATAGCATTCGCGTCAACAATAGGGTCACCTGTCATATGGAGTAAGGGCCCAAAGCCAGCTTGTTTTTTTTCATAGTCTAAATAGCCCAATAGCACCGGAACATTGGCGCCTAGGGCCACATGATAAAATCCGGTCTTCCATTTTTTCACTAGGCTTCTTGTTCCTTCGGCTGGAATCATCAGCATCAGCTCTTCATTGTCTTTGAAGAGTTGGATCATGTCATCTACCAAACGATTGTTCTTCTGCCTATGAACGGCCATTCCACCCATGTTTTCTAAGAATGATTTGATGGGCCAACGGAACAATTCTTTCTTTCCCAAAAAGCGTACAGGAATTTGCAATTTGAAAAACACGGCAAGACTATAGAGAAAATCCCAGTTACTGGTATGCGGAGCCGCAATAACCACGCATTTTTTGTAACCCTCAGGCAGGTTTGTATCCATCTTCCAGCCGTTTAGTTGAAAGAGCCAAACAAAAATTTTTCGCATGAGCTGGGCTTAGAACAATCCGAACAGGGTACTGTCCACCTTGCTGATGATTTCACCAAAATTTTCTTCGTTCTCGGCAAATTTGTTTTTATCGCAATCAATGACCAGCAAGGGGCCTTCTTTATAAGATTCAATCCAGCGGTTATAGTGTTCGTTCAGTCTTTTTAAATAATCCAAGCGAATATTCTCTTCGTATTCACGGCCTCTTTTTTGAATCTGAGAAACCAAAGTAGGTACGGAACATTTGAGGTAGATCAACAAATCCGGTGGTTGTACCATGGTTTTGAGGGTCTGGAAAAATTGATAGTAGTTATCAAAATCCCTTTTGCTCATCAGCCCCATCTCGTGTAAGTTGGGTGCAAAAATATTAGCGTCTTCAAAAATGGTACGGTCTTGAATCACGGTTTCTGTTCCATGATGTATTTCTAGCAATTGGGCCAACCTGCTATTTAAAAAATAGATTTGCAAGTTAAAACTCCAGCGAGGCATGTCTTCATAAAAATCCATCAAGTAGGGATTATGATCTACGTCTTCAAACTGGGGTATCCAGCGGTAATGCTTGCTCAACATTTCGGTCAGGGTGGTTTTGCCGGCCCCGATATTGCCCGCTACCGCTACGTGTTTTGGTTTCTTAGCTTTTGCCATGGTAATGAAAATACAAAATTGGAATAAGTGAACGAACTTAATGAAAAGATTTTGAATGGAATCCTTTAAAATAAAGGACCTAATTCATACCTATGGCATTACGCACCAGACTAAGTGTTTCTGCCCCGCTAGCACGCGCTTTTTCTGCTCCCTGACGGGTGATTTTCTTTAATAATTCCTGATTAGCCTGTAAGTCGGCTGCTTTGGCCCTGATGGGGGCTACAAACGCAACCATATCAGCCGCCAGCTGCTTTTTTAAATCGCCATAGCGGATAATACAATTGCCCTCAGAGCTATTGTTAAAATCATCTTCAAATTTCTGCACCGTATCTGGAGTAGAGACTTGGCGCATAAGGGTGAAGAGGTTTTCAATATAATCGGGTTTGGCAGACTGAGGGCTAAGTGGACCACCATCGGTCTTGGCCTTCATGATTTTTTTACGGATTTGCTCGTCTTCATCGGCTAGGAAAATGGTATTCATCTGGTTCTCGCTCTTACTCATCTTACCAATTCCATCAAGGCTTAAAATTTTCACTAGCTCACCACCATAATTAAATGCCTGCGGCGACGGGAAGACAGTTCCATAACGGTGATTAAATCGCTCTGCAAAATTCCTAGCCATTTCTAAATGCTGTTCCTGATCCTTACCCACGGGCACTTTTACCGCGCGATGAATTAAGATATCGGCCGCCATAAGCACGGGATAAGTGAGCAAACCAGCATTTACATTGTCTGGACTCAAACGCACTTTCTCTTTGAAAGTGGTGGTCTTTTCCAGCTCACCCTTGTAGGCCATGGTATTCAAATACAAATAGAGTTCTGCAATCTCGGGCAAGTCACTTTGAATATACAAAGCCACTTTTTCAGGATCCAATCCGCAAGCAATATTCTCTGCCACAACGCGGCTCACACTATTGCGTAGTTCACTGGTATCGGGGTGTGTGGTTAAGCTATGCCAGTTGGCCACAAAAAAATAACAGTTATACTCGTCTTGCATGCGCACATAATTACGCATGGCACCAAAATAATTTCCTAGGTGCAGAAAGCCCGTAGGCCTGATTCCACTTAAAACAACCTCTTTTGCCATGCGGCGAAGATAAGCAAAGGGGGCAAAAGATTCATGGATGATGGGAACCAGTCATTTAGTAACATTGCAGTTGTAGAAATTAAGCCATTAGTCAGAACAATTACATATTACAGTCGCCTATAGAATACCTCAAGGGTGTGGGGCCCTTGCGGGCCGATATGCTCAAAAAGGAGCTGGAGATCTTCACTTTTGGAGACCTGCTGAACCATTTTCCCAATAGACATATAGACAAGACCCAGATTGGTAAAATTGGTGAGATCCGTCCAGAAACGGAGTTTATTCAGGTGGTGGGAACCCTCATGTACCTAGATACCATTGGTGAAAAAAGAGGGCGCAGACTGGTGGCCCAGCTCAAAGACGATTCGGGAATCCTAGAACTGGCCTGGTTTCAGGGTATTACTTGGGTACAGAAAAACCTAGTGCCAGGTACCAAGTATTTGGTCTTTGGTAGAACAGGATTTTTTAATGGCAAACCCCAGATTGTTCATCCGGAAATAGAATCCTTTGTGCCCGCCAAAGCTGGGGGTCAGGCTTTTTTGGAGCCAGTCTATCCTAGCACCGAAAAACTAAAGGTTCGCGGACTCAATGGCAGACAGATTGGCAAATTGACTTATGCACTCATTTCACAACTCCATCCAGATGAGTTAATGGAAAATATTCCAGCCCCCATTGTTCAGGGGCTGAAGCTCATGGATAGGTATGAATCGTATTGCCAGATTCACTATCCCAAATCGGCCAAGGGTTTTGAAGCAGCCATGCACCGATTAAAATTTGAAGAGTTTTTTATAGCGCAAGTGCGACTGAATTTGACCAGACTCCAAAGACATAGGGCAAGCCGTGCCGTGGTATTTGAAAAAGTGGGAGAGATCTTCAATGAATTTTATGCCAAGTACCTCCCCTTTCAATTAACAGGGGCTCAAAAAAGGGTCTTAAAAGAAATTAGAACAGATACCGGCAGGGGCAGACAAATGAATCGTTTGTTGCAGGGCGATGTAGGAAGTGGTAAGACCATTGTGGCATTACTTAGCATGTTATTGGCTGCGGATAATGGGTATCAAAGTTGTCTCATGGCGCCAACTGAAATTTTGGCCCAACAACACTATAAGGGCTTGAGTGATTTGCTCAAAGAAATGCCCGTTGAAATAGCCTTACTTACAGGAAGCACCAAGACCAAGGAGCGCAAACGCATACTGCAAGGGCTTTTGGACCAAACTATTCATTTTGTTGTGGGTACCCATGCCGTGATTGAAGACGTGGTTCAGTTTAAAAATTTAGGGTTGGTGATTGTTGATGAACAACACCGATTTGGGGTGGCACAAAGGGCCAGACTTTGGGCCAAAGCAACACTGCCGCCGCATGTGCTAGTCATGACGGCCACACCTATTCCAAGAACCTTAGCCATGACGGCCTACGGCGATTTGGATTATTCTGTGATGGATGAATTACCACCAGGAAGGATTCCTATAACCACGGTGCACCGCTTTGAAACTGCCAGGGCATCGGTCATGGATTTTGTGAAAACAGAATTGGTAAAAGGGCGTCAGATTTATTTTATTTATCCACTGATTGAAGAAAGTGAGAAGCTCAGTTTTGAAGACCTGATGCAGGGCTATGAGCAAGTCAAGAGCTTTTTTCCAGAACCCAAGTATCGGATTAGTATGGTACACGGGCGTCAACCTGCTGATCAAAAAGAAACCAATATGGCCCGTTTTGTGAGTGGCGATACCCAGATTATGGTCAGCACTACCGTGATTGAAGTAGGGGTGAACGTGCCCAATGCTTCCGTAATGGTGATTGAAAGTTCTGAAAAATTTGGTTTGAGTCAGCTGCACCAGCTCCGTGGAAGGGTGGGTAGGGGCTCAGAAAAAAGTTTTTGCATTTTATTAACGAGTGTCAAAGCAAGCAAGGAAGCAAGAGAGCGTATCAAGATTATGTGTGCCACCAATGACGGGTTCAAAATTGCCGAGAAAGACTTGGAATTGCGCGGTCCTGGGGATATTGAGGGTACCAGGCAAAGTGGGGCATTGAACTTTAAATTGGCTAGTCTTGTTAATGATAAGGGTATTCTGGAACAAGCCCGTTTAGCAGCGGAAAAGCTAGTGGAAGAAGACCCCGAACTGTTATTGGCAAAGAATTTGCAGTTGAAAAATTACCTTCAATCTCAGAAAGGTAAAAACGGTTGGAGCAAGATTTCTTGATTCTTAACAGTTTGATAAGCATCGGGGATGGATTAGTAGGTATCTTAAAATAAAAACTATTGAAAGTAATTGGTAGAATAGGGATGTTATTGCTCCTTCTGGGAGTATCTGCGCAGTTGCATGCCCAGAGCTATTTGGAATTTGTAGAGAACAAAGGCCAATGGGATAAGCAAATCAAGTTCAAAGGAGACCTGGGCGATGGCGCATTTGCCATTAAAGCAGATGGCGGCTATAGAATGATGGTCTATCATGGGGATGACTTGGCAGCCATCAATGGTCATAAACACAATGCAACTGTAGCAAGTCCCATTCAGAGAACCGCTTTGTCTGATCAAAATTTGGAAGGTGGTCATGGAGGAACGGGTGGAGGTGCTGGTTCCGGCGCTTCAAAAATTCAGCAATTACGTGGTCATGTGTACGAGGTAAGTTTTTTAAATGCCAATCCATCGCCGCAGGCAGTTCCGGACAAAGCAATCCAAACAGTGAACAATTATTTTATTGGCAATGATCCCAATAAATGGGTGTCTAATTGCAAAGTATTTACAGCAGTTACGTATAAAAATCTCTACAACAATATTGACATTAGATACTATTCTTCTAATGGTCAAATCAAATATGAATTTATTGTGCATCCTGGTGGAAATCCCGCCAATATTGCCATGTATATAGATGGTGCCACCGACCTAAAAATGGCGGGTAAAAATTTACTAATTAAAACCTCTGTAAAAGATATTGTTGAACAAGAACCTGTTTCTTTTCAATTAACCAATGATGGTAGAAAGTCTATTGCTTCTGGCTTTGTGTTAAAGGGTAATATTGTTCGTTTTCAAATGAATGACCCTATTAATAAAAATCAAACCCTAGTGATTGATCCCCTTATCTTTTCTACTTTTTCTGGAAGCACTGCTAGTAACTGGGGGTTTACGGCTACCTATGACAATAAAGGAAATTTTTATGCAGGAGGTGTGGTGTTTGGTGATGGTTTTCCGGTAAGTAATGGAGCATATAATTCCAATTTTATGGGTGGTACAACCAATCAAGGTTTAACCGGGTATGATATGGGCATTATCAAATTTGATCCATCTGGTGCTAATAGAATTTATGCTACGTATATTGGAGGCAGAACAGGTAGTGACCAACCACATAGTATGGTGGTAGATGGTCAAGGAAACATAGTAATTGCAGGAAGAACCACTTCTACGGATTATCCCAATACCTATACTAAAATGGCCCCTGGTGGTGCTACCGATATAGTATTAACCAAATTGAATAGTAATGGTACTGCACTGATTGGCTCTAGAATCATTGGGGGTAACGCGGATGACGGCGTGAATATAAAAGCAAAAATTATCAGCTCCGGATATGGACAATCTATTGATAGGAATTATGGTGACGATGGTAGGAGTGAAGTGATAGTTGATGAAGCTGGGAATGTTTATTTGTCCTCTTGTACGCAGTCTGTGAACTTTCCCATACTCAATGCAGCCCAGCCCAATAATGGTGGCCGCAGTTCTGCCAATGGAAGGGCGCAGGATGGGGTAGTTATGAAATTTTCTCCTACACTAGCTACACCTATCTTCTCTACTTATTTAGGGGGTGGAGAAGATGACGCGGCTTTTGTTTTGGCCCTAAAGCCAGACAACGGAGACATTTATGTTGCAGGTGCTACGGCTAGTAGAGATTTTTTTGGAGACAAATCTGGCATGTACCAATCCAGTTTTCAAGGCGGGATCTGTGATGGTTTTGTAGCATTATTTGACAACAATGGAGGGCTTAAGAAAACCACTTATTTTGGTACTACGGGTATTGATGTGATCTATGGTATTCAGTTTGATAAGTTTGGTTTTCCCTATGTCATGGGAACCACAACAGGTAATATTCCTGTACAGAATGCGGTTTTTAGTCAGGCAGGTGGCAAACAGTTTATCACTAAGTTTAATGCAGACGTAAATACAGTGATTTTTAGCACCAATTTTGGTACCAATGCGGCAGTGCCCAATATATCGCCAACGGCATTTTTGATTGACCGTTGTGAAAATATTTATGTGTCTGGATGGGGCGGTCTAGGTAATACGGACGGTGGTTACCCTGCTAGTGCCGGAACCAGAGGATTAACGGTTACTTCAGACGCAGTATTGGGTACCACAGATGGTAGTGATTTTTATTTTATTGTGTTAGAGAAAAACGCCAACAGTTTAAAATATGGTAGTTTTTATGGGCAAAATGGAGGTGCTTATCCTGACCACGTAGACGGTGGTACTAGCCGTTTTGACCGTAATGGAATTATCTATCAATCTGTTTGTGCCAATTGTGGTGGCGGGGCTAGATTCCCAACATCGGCAGGTGTTTGGGGGCCTAATAATAATGCGCTCAATGCAACAGCAGGTGGTGGTTGTAACTTGGCTGCCATTAAGATTGCCTTTAACTTGGCAGGTGTGGGTTCAGATTTGGTGGCTTCTATAAAAGGAAGAGCAAGAGATACTTCAGGATGTGTGCCACTCACGGTAGACTTTGAAGATTCTTTGGCCATGGGTCAATGGTATATCTGGGATTATAATGATGGTTCAAAAAGAGATACTACTAGCATTCCAAAGACCACACATATTTTTAATACTATTGGCGTCTATAGGGTAAAACTGATTTCAGTAGATTCTTCTGCCTGCAATATTGCAGACAGTTCTTATGTGAATTTACGCGTGCGCAATGATGAAGCCATCTTGGGTTTTACTGCAGCTAAGCAACCACCCTGTGCCTCGCTCACTTATTTGTTTACCAATACCAGTAGCCCGCCAGTGACAGTGCCTGCAAAACCATTTAAGGCCAATTCTTTTCTTTGGATTTTTGGTGATGGAAGCACTCAAACAACAGGTACGCAATCGGTCTTGCATACTTATACTACTGCAGGAACCTATGACGTAAAATTGGTGTTAACTGATACCAATTATTGTAATCATTCTGATACAGTAAAGCTGCAGATTCGAATCTCACCCAATGTGAAAGCGCAGTTTACAACCCCTGCTGTTGGATGTGCACCTTACAATGCTTTGTTTAATAATACCTCCTTGGCAGGTACGGATTTTCTTTGGGCCTTTGGCGATGGCACTACATCTACTCAAACTAGTCCAACGCATTTTTATCCAACAGTGGGTACTTATCAAGTTGTGCTCATAGCCAATGATACCAATACTTGTAACAAAACAGATACTACCAGGTTTACGCTCACGGTGAGTAATAAACCAACAGCTTTTTATAGATATTCTCCGCAACCAACCGAGCCCAATACGGCAGTAAGTTTTACCAATAGTTCTATTGGCGCCATACGATATAAATGGTTGTTTGGAGACGGGGATTCTGTGATTACCACTAGAATAGATACTACCATTAGGCATATTTATCCAGCTACCAATACCTATAATGCTTGCTTGGTTGCATTCAATGCGGGAGGTTGTTCGGATACTAGTTGTCAGTCTATTCCAGTTACCATTAATCCTATCATGGATGTGCCCAATGCCTTCTCTCCCAATGGGGATGGCAAGAATGATAAAATTTTTGTTCGCGGATTTGGTATAGAACAAATGACTTGGAGAATTTATGACCGTTGGGGTAATCAGGTCTTTGCTACTGCAGATCCAAATGAAGGATGGGACGGTACTTATAATAGAAGATTGTTGGCCCAAGATGTGTACCACTACACGTTACAAATTGTGTTTAGTTCAAAAGAGAAGCTAGTAAAAAAAGGAGATATTACTTTATTGAGATAAAGCCATGATGAAGGAAAGAATCAAACATATTAGTTTACTATTATTGCTCTTGGGGGGCTTATCCGCTCAAGCACAGGACCTGCATTATTCTCAATATTTTAATGCGCCACTATTGGTAAACCCCGCCAACACAGGATTTAATCCTGACTATGATTATAGAATGGGAGGCAATTATCGCAACCAATGGGCCAATGTGGGTACTCCCTATAAAACCATGGGAATTTGGGGAGACGTAAAAGCATTTGGCAATCAATTTGAAAATGGTTGGATGGGCCTTGGTGGTTCCATTATCAAAGATGCAGCGGGCTCGGGTAATTTAACTTCTACAGGAGTTTATGGCTCTTTGGCATATCACCAAATGATTGGTTATAATTCCTTGTTGAGTGGCGGATTTTCTTTGGGTTATGTAAATAAGCGGATAGATATTAGCAAACTCAGTTTTGACAACCAATGGAACGGCCAGTTTTTTGACGTGACCATTCCAAGCAATGAGCCCTTTGCCTATAGCCAAACGGGGTATCTAGACATGCAAGTAGGCTTGAACTATGCCTATTTTCCTTCTGATAATGTCTATGTGAATGCAGGAGTTAGCATAGGCCACGTAAATACCCCTAGAGAAAGTTTTTTTGATGGTTCCATTAGCAATAGTCAATTAAATAGACGGTTTAGCGGTTTTCTAAATGCGGGGATAAAATTACAGGATCTCTGGATTGTGAACCCCAATGTGTATGTGAGTAAGATGGGAGGCAGTTGGGAAACGCTCATTGGTTTTAATGCCAATAGAAACCTGAGTGGAGACGGATATCAACAATTGATTGTGGGATTGTATTACCGCAATCATGACGCCCTAATCCCCATGATTGGATATCAGGTGAATGACTTAAAATTTACCATTAACTACGATGCTACTATTTCTACCCTAGGCAATCTCAATGGAACTAGGGGCGCATATGAACTCAGTATTGTCAAAAGCGGCATCTTCCTAAACAGTTCTTCTGGGGTTAAATGCCCTTCTGTGAAGTTTTAAGACGGCTTTGACAACAGTATGGGGCTTAATTTTTATCTTGCAAGCATCAATTAGCCCAATATGAAGTATTTGCCACTCAATCCCCAGATTTTTATAGACAATCGCAAGCGTTTTGTAAAAGCCATGCGTCCGGGTAGTATTGCCATTTTTGTAAGCAATGACGAATGGCCTTCTAATGGAGACGCGCTGCATGCTTTTAAACAAAACACCGACCTCTATTGGTTAACAGGGGTTGAGCAGGAAGACAGCATGGTTATTTTGTTTCCAGATTGTCCTGATCCAAAGTACAAAGAAGTATTGGTGCTAGTTAGGCCCAATGAACTAAAAGAAAAATGGGATGGCAAGCGATTGCGCAGTCATGAAGCTACAGGCATCTCTGGCATCAAAACTATTGTTTGGTTAGACAGCCTTGACGCACTCTTACAAACCTGGATTCATTTGGCTGATCATATCTATTTAGACTCTAATGAGAATGATAGAAAAGCTAGCCTGATTCAGTCTAGGGAATACCGCTTTATTGCTGAGATGAAAGCGCGTTATCCTTTGCATAAATACGAGCGCGCTGCCAAGATTATGAAAGAGCTGCGTGGCATCAAATCCAAATTAGAAGTGGCCGTTTTGCAAAAAGCCATTGACATTACCGATATTACCTTCCGCCGTTTGTTGAAATTCATCAAACCCGGGGTCATGGAATATGAAATTGAAGCGGAGATTTTTCATAGTTTCTTAAGTCAACGTTCTGCTGGTCCTGCTTATGGAAGCATTATTGCCAGTGGCGATAGGGCAAGAACCTTGCACTATGTTTCTAATAACCAGGAGTGTAAAGACGGTGAATTAATACTAATGGATTTTGGTGCAGAATATGGTGGATATTGCGCAGACTTAACCAGGACTATTCCTGTAAATGGTAAATTTAACTTGCGTCAAAAAGAAGTATACAACGCTTGTTTGGCTTTACACAATTATGCCAAGTCTATTTTAAAACCAGGTATTAGTATTGTAGATTATACCGAGAAAGTAGGGGATGATGCCACCAAGCAATTCTTAAAAATTGGGTTGATTACCAAGGCCGATGTAAAGAATGAAGACCCAGAAAATAGGGCCTATAGAAAATACTTGTACCATGGTATTTCTCACCACTTAGGTATTGATGTACATGATTTAGGAACTAGAACAGAACCCATTAAACCAGGCATGGTCTTTACCATTGAACCAGGTATTTATATTGAGCAAGAAAAAATGGGTGTGCGTATTGAAAACAATTTCTGGATTACCAAGAATGGGAATATTGATTTGATGAAAAATATTCCTATTACTATTGAAGAAATTGAAACCCTGATGAAAACCAGGAAATAAGATGAAAAAACAGATCCCCAACCTGTTCACCCTAGCCAATCTGTTCTTGGGTTGTATAGCCCTTGTTCAGATTATGCAATCCGGTTTGTCTCTAAGTATTGATGCCAATGGTGAAAACTTGGTAGAGATTCCAGAGCAGATTTACATAGCCAGTATTTTAATTGCAGCTGCTGCCGTTGTTGATTTTTTTGACGGCTTTTTAGCGCGGTTATTAAAAGTGCCCTCAGAAATGGGGAAGCAACTAGATTCTTTGGCCGATGTGGTAAGTTTTGGTGTTGCCCCTGGTTTAATAATTTACCAATTTCTGCGATTGAGCTTTGCCCAAAACGCAGGAGGCTTGGATATTTCATCGGCTTTTTTACTACCCGCATTTTTGGTGCCCTGCGCCGGAGCCTATAGATTAGCTAGGTTTAATATTGATACCGAGCAGAGTTATGGATTCAAAGGAGTGCCCATTCCTGCTGTTGGTATCTGGGTAGCCAGTTTTCCACTAGTTTATTGGTTTGCCAAAGACCAGTGGATTTTTGATCTATTGCGTAGCTATTGGTTCTGGTATGTAGTGATTGGGTTGTCTAGTTACTTAATGGTTTCTACCTTACCCATGATGGCTTTGAAATTTAAGGAGTTTTCCCTGAAAGCATTGCTGCCATTCATTATCATAGCAGTTGTATCCCTAATTTCAGCCATCCTTTTTGGTTGGTTGGCAGTTAGCATTGGGTTTATAGCATATGTAATTCTATCTTTGCTCTATAAATAACTTAATATTCTATTTATGACTTATCATGTTCAGATAAAAGTGATGCCTTTGAAAGACTTGTTGGATCCGCAAGGAAAAGCGGTTTTGGGTGGATTGAAAAACCTAGGTCTGGGAACAGTTTCTGATGTTCGTGTGGGCAAGCATATCACTTTGAATGTGGAAGCTGATTCTGAAGAAGCTGCCAAACAAATGGCTACAGAAGCTTGCTCTAAATTGCTGGCTAACCCAGTAATGGAGTTTTTTGAGATTGAAATGGTCAACTAAGATTCACCTCATCCTTATTGTATAAACGCATGTTGTACCTGGTTCCAACACCCTTGGGTAATTTAAAGGATATAACACTGCGTGCCTTAGAGACGCTACAACAAGTAGACGTGATTCTTTGTGAAGACACCCGTACTTCCCAAAAATTATTGCAGCACTACCAGATTAAAAAGCCATTATCTCCTTATCACCAGCACAATGAACACAAAATTGTGCCCCATATTGTAGACCAGTTGGTGGGGGGGAAAACCATGGCCCTGATTACGGATGCGGGAACCCCAGGTATTTCAGACCCCGCTTTTTTATTGGTCAGAGAATGTATTAAGCAAAACGTGCAGGTGAATTGTCTACCCGGTGCTGCGGCATTTGTTCCAGCCTTGGTAAATAGTGGCATACCCACCAATCGATTTGTATTTGAAGGGTTTTTACCCATGAAAAAGGGTAGGCAAACCCTGCTCAAGCAATTGGCCCTAGAAGAACGTACCATCATCTTTTATGAAAGCCCCATGCGTCTAGTGAAAACCTTGGAAGAAATGGCCCAATACCTAGGCCCAGAAAGGGTTTGCTGTGTTAGCAGGGAGTTGACTAAAATGTTTGAAGAGAACAAACGTGGCAGTCTTAAGGAAGTAGCCGCCTACTTTAAAGAGAAAACCGTAAAAGGTGAAATTGTGGTAGTGGTGGCGGGAAAGGATTAATCCTTTTTCCAGTCTCAATTTTATTCCTGAAATTTATTGTCTAAAACTACACTATGCGGAAACTGTTTTTTTTCCTATTGTCCTTTTTATTGGTAAACGCCTTGTTTGCCCAACCTGATCGCTGGCAACAAAAGATCAAGTACAATATCAATGTAAACATGGATGTTGTAACCAGTCGCTTTAGCGGAACAGAGAAAATTGAATACATCAATAATTCACCTGATACCCTGAACAAGATTTTCATTCATTTATATTGGAATGCTTTTCAGCCCAATAGCAGTATGGATGTTCGTAGTAGGGAATTGGGTAAAAATACCTTGACCAATAGGCGTGGCGATCAGGTAAAGGATTGGGATGCTCGTGTGACTGACCGCATTAGCAAATTGACTCCGGAAGAAATTGGTTACCAAAAAGTGAAGAGCCTAAAAATCAATGGCAAGGAACAGCAATTGTTGGAGCACGAAACCATCTTGGAAGTGCGTCTTGACAAAGGCTTAGCACCTAAAAGCAAGACCTTGATTGATTTGGATTTTGAAGCACAGGTTCCCAAACAAATTAGAAGAAGTGGGAGAGACAATGCAGAAGGCATTAGATATAGCATGAGCCAATGGTATCCCAAAGTAGTAGAATATGATTACCAAGGTTGGAATGCCAATCCTTATATAGCCCGCGAATTCTATGGTGTTTGGGGTGATTTTGACGTGAAGATTAGCATTGATAAATCTTATATGGTTGCTGCTACAGGCGTGTTGCAAAATGCCAATCAAATTGGATTTGGCTTTGAAACGGCCGGCACCAAAGTTCCCGCCAACAATGGCAAGACCAATACTTGGAATTTTACGGGAAGCAATATCCATGATTTTGTTTGGGCAGCGGATCCAACCTTTAAGCACCTATCTAAAAAAACAGCATCTGGTGTAATGCTGCACGTGTTTTACAAACCCACCGATGCTAAGGGCGATTCTGCTTGGAGCAATGTATTGTGGGCTGCTGATCAAGTCTTACCTTATATTGAAAAGCGTTTTGGAAAATATCCTTATCCCCAATACAGTTTTATTCAAGGTGGGGACGGTGGTATGGAATATGCCATGGCTACCTTGTTAAAAGGACCAGGACTAGGAACCGTATTTCATGAGTGGATGCATAGTTGGTACCAACAAATCATGGGCACTAATGAAAGTTTATTCCCTTGGATGGATGAAGGCTTTACAGATTATGCCACAGGGGAGGTTTCTGATTTTTATTACCAGACCGCTGCTCCAAAGTCTCCCTTTACCAGCGATGCTGCTAAAACAGGTATTCTTAGGATGAATGAACTGAATAAGTCAAGACTTCCAGTTAAACAGTCTGGTAGTTATGAGAGCTATTTTAGTTTGGCTAAATCTGGTTTGGAAGAACCCATGAGTACGCATTCTGATCATTTCAATACCAACTATGCGTATAGTTCTGCTGCTTATTCTAAAGGGTCCACTTTTATGGGTCAGTTGGGATACATTGTTAGTGATAGCGTTCGTGATAAAATTCTCTTGAACTATTATGACCAATGGCATTTCAAGCACCCCAATGTGAATGACTTTATTCGCGTGGCTGAAAAGACCAGCGGCCTTGCTTTACAGTGGTACAAAGAATATTGGGTTAACAGCACCAAGACCATTGATTATGCCGTTGGCGATATAGGGTTGAATGGTAGCAATACCAGTATTACCATTAAACGCATTGGTAAAATGCCCATGCCCGTTGAAGTGCTCTTGACTTTTAAAGACGGCAGCAAAGAATTGCACTATATTCCTTTAGACCTGATGTTTGGCCAAAAGCCAGACGAGTCTACAGGTGTTACTAGAACTGTCCACAAGGAATGGCATTGGACACATCCGGAATACCAAGTTGAAACAACCAGAAACATCAAAGATTTAAAGTCTATTGAAATTGATCCAAGTCAACGCATGGCAGACTTAAACAAGTCTAATAACAAGCTTGTCATTCCGGACTAGTTTTTAGTGAAGAGTGAAGAACGAAGAGTGAAGAGTGCACAATCATCTTCCTCTTGACTATATTTTTTAATCCCACCGATTTCTCGGTGGGATTTTTTAATTGGCATAAAAAAACCTAAGCGCAGCTTAGGTAATTCGTTTACTGAGATCACCGTCCATTCTTCACTCTTCACTCTTCACTCTTCACTTCCTTTCACTCTTCACTAAATCTAATTCCTGCCAGCATGAATAATGTACTTTTCTTGAAAGTATTCTTCTGGAAAGATCTTAAAAATGGGCATCATCTTGGGTCGTAGGCCGCTTTCAGAAATCTCTTGATTTAGGTCTCCACCCTTTAAACAGATCAGCCCTTGCGCAATACCATTGTTGGTGCCCTTTCTGATGAGTGGGGCAGCCCAGGTCCACAAGTCTTTTAATGGAGCTACAGCACGGGATACGGCAAAGTCAAATTTGCGATTTTTAATGTCTTCCGCCCTAGTATGTTGGGTGCTAATATTTTTAATGCCGGCTCCTTCGCAAACGGCATCAACCACTTTTAATTTCTTGGCAATACTATCTACTAAATGAAATTCAGTTTCAGGAAAAAAAATCGCCAAAGGCACACCCGGAAAACCACCACCACAGCCAATATCTATCACTTGGGTGCCTGGTCTAAAGTCAGCAATGGCGGCGATACTTAAAGAATGCAAGACATGGTGTAAATAAATGCTTTCAATGTCTTTGCGTGAGACTACATTTATTTTAGCATTCCATTCTTTATACAGTTCTTCCAATGCGGTCAGCTGGGCAATCTGCTCATCTGTGAACTCACTGAAATACTGCAGTATTAATCCCAGTTTTTGCGGGGTGCTTTCCATATGGCAGGTAGGGTAAAAATGTAAAAGAAAAACATCCAAATATCAAAGAATAAAAACCAAGGCCATAGATCAGCCTCATTTAATTTCTTCATGGATTTGTATAGCACTATGGCTTGTATAATTAGTCTAACCCCAAATACTGCTAATGCCATCCACCAGTTAAAAAACAAGATGGACAATACAAATAGAGGGTAAATGAAAAACAAACTAAAACTGTACAATCCCAATAAGAATTTGTGACTACCCTTGTAGTATTTAGCAGTGGTATAATGCCTGTATTTTTGAGACATCCATTCGTTCCAACTTCTTTTGGGCTCGCTCAATGTGTGTGCTTGTGGGTCAATCACAATAGCAATATTGTCTTCATTGGCTACTTGATTGATAAATAAATCATCATCGCCACTTGGTATTTGGTTAATAGAAGAGAACCCTTTGTTACGCAAGAACACCTCTTTCTTGTAACTCAAATTTCTACCAACACCCATGTAGGGTTTGCCTGCTAGCGCATAAGACAAGTATTGAAGGGCAGTATGAAAGGTTTCAAAGCGAATTAGTTTATTGAGGATCCCTGGCTTCTTGTGATAAGCGCCATAGCCCAATACTATTTCTGTATTGTCATGGTAAGCATCCTGCATTTTCTGAATCCAAAATTCTGATGCAGGCACGCAATCCGCATCTGTTAGTAACACAATCTCGTGTTTGGCACTACGGATACCCATGGATAATGGAAACTTCTTTCCACTAATCATCTTGGCTTCCTGTGTTAGTTCAATATGATTAATATGTTTGAACGTCTTTTTCAGTTCGTCTATTAAATACCGGCTTTCATCGGTAGAGTTGTCATTCACCAATACCAATTCATGTGAACTCTTGTATTCCTGCATGAGAATGCCTGGCAGATTTTTCATGATATTATCTGCCTCGTCTCTGGCGCAGACCACTACGGAAACGGGATGTTCCATATTGTCTACCTTCTCGGGTTCCACATAAAAAGCCAGTCTACGGAAAAAAAACAGATAATAGACCACCTGTATCAATATAACAGCACAAAATGCATAGAATAGGATAGTCCATAAGAATGGGGGTATCATCATTGCGCAAAAATAGCAAGAATGCACCCTGATAGCGTGAGGCTTGTGCGTATGTGGAAAAATGATGACATTTGCAAAATGGCCGCACTTAGATTTAACCTTGAGGCAACAGCTGGAAAAGCAAGGGCAGGAACAATTCAAACGGATCACGGAACCATTCAAACCCCCATTTTTATGCCGGTGGGTACAGTGGGTACCGTAAAAGCAGTAACACAGCAGCAACTGAAGCTAGATGTGCAAGCACAAATTATCTTGGGTAATACCTATCATTTATACCTGCGTCCAGGTACAGAAGTATTGGAAGCTGCAGGGGGATTGCACAGATTTATGGGATGGGATAGACCCATTTTGACCGATAGTGGTGGTTATCAAGTTTTTTCTTTAGCGGCCAATAGGAAGATCAAAGAAGAAGGCGTGGTGTTTCAATCTCATATTGATGGCAGCAAACATTTGTTCTCTCCAGAATCTGTGATGGATATTCAACGAAGTATTGGTGCAGACATTATCATGGCGTTTGACGAATGTCCTCCTTATCCCAGTGATTATGCCTATGCTAAGAAAAGTATGGAGCTCACCCATCGTTGGTTAACCCGGTGTGTAAATAGATTGGCTGAAACACCAGATAAATATGGGTATACCCAAAACTTGTTTCCCATTGTACAGGGTAGTACTTTCCCGGATTTAAGAAAAGCATCTTGTGAATTCATTGCTTCTAAAGACGCAGTTGGAAATGCCATTGGTGGATTGAGCGTGGGAGAGCCCATTGAAATGATGTATGAGTTTACCAATCTCTGTTGTGAAATTTTACCAGCAGACAAACCTAGATATTTAATGGGTGTTGGTACGCCTTGGAATTTATTAGAATGTATTGACCTAGGGATTGATATGTTTGACTGCGTGATGCCAACTAGGAATGGTAGGAATGGCATGCTTTTTACCACACAAGGGGTCATAAATATCAGAAATAAAAAATGGTACCAAGACTTTAATCCCATTGATCCTGGTCTACCTTCAGAAACTAGTCAATACTATACCAAGGCTTACCTGCGTCACTTGTTTGTGGGGGAAGAAATCTTAGGATTGCAGTTGGCTAGTATTCATAACTTAAGTTTTTATTTATGGTTAGTGGGAGAGGCAAGGCGCAATATTATGGAAGGAAACTACTCATCTTGGAAGCAACAAATCCTGCCCGTCTTACAACAACGTTTGTAAGAAAAAGTGTTGCTGTAACCGACCGTGAATGTGGATAATTGCGGCGGATATTTCTATTTATACACTAATTGCTTAAAATAGTCTTAGTTCGATTGGAAGGGGTTAATTTACACCCACTTGCTAATCCGTTACCTATGAAGTACGAAATTTAAACATCCATTTTTATGGATGTTTATTTGTTTTAGGGTCTTTAACATCCTTTTTGGCCCTGCTTGGTTTCCAGCCTTTATCTTTGTCAGGTAAGTATGAAGAAAATAGACTGGTACATACTCAAGAAGTTTCTAACCACCTTCTTCTTTGCCATATTCCTATTTACTGTTATTGCAGTAGTAGTGGATGTGAGCGAGAAGACAGATGATTTTGTAAAATCCCAATTGGGCTTTGTCAAAATCATCACACAATACTATTACGGATTCATTCCACATATCATCGCCCTGCTATTTCCCTTATTTGTTTTTATAGCAGTCATTTTCTTTACTTCAAAAATGGCTGGCAAAACTGAAATCATTGCCATTTTAGCTAGTGGTACCAGCTATGCTAGGTGGCTTAGACCCTATTGGGTTGGTGGTATTTTGTTGGCAATTTTGTTATGGTTTTCCAATCAATACATTGTACCCAAGGCCAACCAGATTAGGGGAAGTTTTGAATCAAAATACATTGATGGGAATAGTTCTTATAATGCCCTACTGCTTAAGAACAATAATATTTATAGGAGGATTGATAGTTTTACCTATGCTGGCATCTATGGCTATGATACACTAGTAAAAAGAGGCGGTCCCTTTTTTATGTACAAGATTAAGAATAACCTAGTGGTTGAAAACCTAAGAGCAGATGAAATCTATTGGGATACTATCAAAAAATGGAAAATAACGGGCGTAGTTTCCAGAAAATTGGAAGGGATGAAAGAAACCCTAAAAATGGATACCAATCAGCACGTGAATTTCAACTTTTTGCCTAATGATTTGAGCCGGGATAAGTATACCAAGGACAAGTTGACCACAACAGAATTAGATAGATTTATCCGCTTAGAGGAATTGCGTGGTTCTGAGGGTATCAATGACCTGAAAATTGAACGATATAGACGTGATGCTACCTGCATTACAGTCTTATTGCTCACCTTAATTGGGGCCATTGTAGCTGGTAAAAAAGTAAGAGGCGGGAGTGGGGTGCACCTAGCTGTTGGTTTTGTGATTGCCGCCCTATTTATAGTCATTAACCAGTTTTCTACCATCTTCTCTACCAAGGGAAATCTGCATCCCATGATTGCGGCTTGGATTCCCAATGCCATATTCCTGGTAGTAATGATCTATCTCTATAGAAAAGCGCCAAAATAGTCCATTGGCTTTTGATTCAAATGCAATCAAAGCGTTAAATCATTTGTTATGGAATACAACTTGTATTACCTTTAAAGGCCGAAAAAATCGGCGATTTTTAATGAAAAATGGCCAATGGCCTGATTAAATAAACAAAGACCACATGGGAATCATCAAAGAGCGGTTTAAGTTGAAGGCGGAAGAGTCTAACAAAGAAATTAAAGAGCTGCTAAAAGAAAATGGAAACAGGAAAATAGGAGAAGTTACCCTTGCGCAAGCCTATCAAGGTATGCGCGGTATTACCGGTCTGGTTACTGAAACCAGTTTGCTAGATTCTGAAGAAGGCATTCGCTTTCGCGGATATACCATTCCGGAACTTCAACAAAAATTGCCCAAAGCCCCAAAGGGCGATGAGCCCCTTCCGGAAGGATTGTTTTATTTGATGTTGGTAGGTGAATTGCCAACACAAGAAGATGCGGAACATATTACCAGTGTTTGGCAACGTAGAAGCCATGTGCCTAATTATGTTTTTGCAACCATTGATGCATTGCCCTTGAATGCACATCCTATGACCATGTTTGTAACTGGTGTAATGGCGCTTCAAACAGAAAGTAATTTTTCTAAAGAGTACGGAAAAGGGTTGAACAAAAAGGACTATTGGAGTTTTGCTTATGACGATGCCATGGACCTGATTGCTCGCTTGCCAAGAATTGCGGCGTATATCTATCGCAGAAAATACAAGAACAACGAACATATTCAACCAAACGGTTTATTAGACTGGGCTGGTAACTTAGCCCATATGATGGGTTATGAAAACGAGAGCTTTAAAGAATTGATGCGCTTGTACATGACCATTCACGCAGACCATGAAGGTGGAAACGTTTCTGCTCACACCACTCACTTAGTGGGTTCTGCGTTGAGCGATCCTTATTTAAGTTATGCTGCAGGTATGAACGGTTTGGCAGGTCCTTTGCACGGACTGGCTAACCAAGAAGTCATCAAGTGGATTTTTGAAATGCAGGATAAGCTTGGTACACAAGAACCTAGCAAGGAACAAATTGCGGATTATGTGCAGCAAACCCTTGCATCTGGTAAAGTAGTGCCTGGTTATGGACACGCGGTATTGCGTAAAACAGATCCTCGTTTTACAGCTCAAATGACTTTTGGTAAAAAACATATGCCCAATGATCCATTGGTGAATACCGTTTGGAATATTTATGAAACCGTACCACCTATTTTGCAATCATTGGGTAAGGTGAAAAACCCATGGCCCAATGTAGACGCGCATAGCGGTGCACTTTTGGTGCACTACGGTATGGTGGAATATGAATTTTATACCGTACTATTTGCAGTTAGCCGCGCCTTGGGTGTACTAGCCAGTCTTTGTTGGGATAGAGCCTTGGGTCTGCCACTAGAAAGACCAAAATCTGTAACTACAGAATCTGTGAAGCGCTGGTTGGAAGGCAAGGAAGAAATTTGGGAATAATAGATTTAGCTATCATAGAAGGTCCGTCAAGCGTTGGTTTGACGGACCTTTTTTTGTAAAAGCCATGGAGGAAGTTTTTTATTAATAACCCTTTATACTTTTAGGGAGGAGGTATTATTTATTTAATTGAACCTTTTAGATTAGTTTGATGTTTAATTGGTTGCTATGGTGATAATCCATAGTTTTTAAATGGCATTTCAATTTAATGCTAAGTTTATTTCAAACAGATACCTCAAAGTTCCAATAATGAAAAAGAAATTTTCTCTATTTGAGATAGTAATTGCGTTTCTAGCAATCATAATCATTTTTATATCTGAGTATTATTACACTATTCTCAAAGACCATGATAGGGCTATTTTTATTGGATTATGGCCACCTACTATGCTTATTTTACTCATTTATCTGAATTCAAAAAAGGATTAAATCATGGAAAATTTAGATTTTATAATCCTTACTGTTTTGGTTACTATTTGTTTTGCGGCATTTTGTTATGGTCTCTTAAAAAATATTAATGCTGGAAATCAAGACAGCAAATAATTTTTAATTGCCTCACATCCAATCTCTTGTTGCAGATTTCAGGGTTGTTCCTAGGGTAACAGGACGTCATCTATTTTAACGGTAATACCAGATGATCTATTTTAGATATACCCATCTTTAGGAATTCCCCTAGCTATATTATCATGTTATTCAGCCTCTTCAAAATCCCCAAGACATCTTTTGCTGGCAGTTCTAAACTCATAAGTATCCCATTCTGGATGTATTTAAATTACTTTATCGGCTTATCGTGTAACAAGTAGAGACCGTCATAAAACAAAGATGCCTTTAACTAGTAAGGGCTCTTTGAACATTTAAAGTTGTGGGAGATTGGGGTAGAGCTAACGACCTTCCAGATTGCATCGGGACGCTCATTTTTTTGTTGAAATTAATTTCTCAATATAAATTTTACTTTTCATTTTTTTAATTGAAAATTCCCTTGCTACTGCATCTGAACGACTATCAAAATATTCTTGATATAATATTTTCCATGGCATACCAGAATGTGTTGATTTGTTTCTTCCTGAATTATGACGGGTTAATCTTTCTTCAATGTTTTGACAACTTCCTATATAATATTTTTTATTCTTATCGGAGTAAAGGATGTAAACAGTAAACTGCATTTTAATTCAATTTGAACAGAAAGTACAAAATTGAATTCAAGGCATTTACTCTACTGAATGAAATGAATTTAGTTCTTATTAATTCACTCGAGTATGTGCAACAAAAAAGGCTTGCATTTCTGCAAACCTTATTAAAGCTGTGGAGAGTATCGGGGTCGAACCGACGACCTTCCCGATTGCATCGGGACGCTCGAGTATGTGCAACAAAAAAGGCTTGCATTTCTGCAAACCTTATTAAAGCTGTGGAGAGTATCGGGGTCGAACCGACGACCTCTTGCATGCCATGCAAGCGCTCTAGCCAACTGAGCTAACCCCCCATATTCAAAGACTAAACGACCTTCCCGATTACCATCGGGACGCTCTAGCCAACTGAGCTAACCCCCCAAATATTTCAAAGACTAGACGACCTTCCCGATTCCATCGGGACGCTCTAGCCAACTGAGCTAACCCCCCAAATATTTCAAAGACTAGACGACCTTCCCGATTCCATCGGGACGCTCTAGCCAACTGA
>CANHGS010000038.1 GCA_947460595.1 Bacteroidota bacterium
AAGGGTTCAACTTTAATAAAAAGCTGAACCCCCTATATTTTTACTTACACACTTTATGAGACAGTGTCAAAATTTAGTACTATTATTCCCTCTTCACTCTTCACTCTTCACTCTCATCTCTCATCTCTTCCCTCTTCACTCTCATCTCTCATCTCTTCCCTCTTCACTCTCATCTCTCATCTCTTCCCTCTTCACTCTTCACTCTTCACTCTTCATTCTTCACTTCATTAACTAACTCCCGCTCCCGCACCAATGCTGTCTTCCGGATTCACAAAATGTAATTTTCCTGAAGCGTCTTCTGCCATCAGAATCATACCATTGCTCTCAATACCACGCATTTTTCTGGGTGCCAAATTACATACCACGGTTACTTGTTTCCCAACAATAGCAGCAGTGTCAAAATGAAGAGCAATACCTGAAACAATGGTCCTAGTTTCAAAACCAAGGTCTACATTTAGTTTGAGCAATTTGTCTGCTTTCTCTACTTTTTCTGCACTAACAATAGTGCCTACGCGCAAATCTATTTTGGCAAAATCGTCAAAGACAATTTCTGCCTTCACTGGCGCAAATGCTGTTGCAGCCGATGTTTCAATAGTAGGGGCTGCTTGTTCTTGTTTAGAATTTTCCAAAGCCTTGTGTAATTTTTCTATTTGATAAGCTACTTCTGTGTCTTCAATTTTTCGGAACAATAATTCTGGTGGTCTCAAATTATAACCCACGCGCAAAAGATTTAATTGACCGGCATTTTGCCATTCCAACATGCGGTCTACTACTTTGAGTAAGTAGCAGATTTTCTTAGCCGTAAAGGGTAGGAATGGATTTACCAAGATGGCTAGGTTGGCGCAGATTTGTAAACAGATATGCATGGTATTATCAATCACCCCTTGGGCTGCTGGTAATACTTGCCCATTTTCGTCTACCTGTTTGGCTAGGATCCAGGGCTCTTTTTTCTGCATGTATTGATTGCCTGTACGAGCTAGGTTAATCACTTCAAACAAGGCTTCACGGAATTTATATCCCTCAAGGTAGTCTTCTACTCTTTGCTTGGCTGCAGCAATTTCTGCAATAGTATCCTTATCAAGTTGGTCAAACAATTCAGGATGCAATGGGGGTACTTTGCTCTTGCACAATTTGTGCATCAACACCAGTGCGCGATTCACAAAATTGCCAAAAATATTCACCAACTCACTGTTGTTAGCGTCTTGAAAACCCTTCCAGGTAAACTCACTATCCTTGCTCTCTGGTGCAATCTGGGTTAGGTAATAACGTAGGGTGTCGGCTAGTTGTGGTCCGCCATTTTCTTTGTTGATAAAATCGTCAATATAATCCTGCATCTCCAATTTCCAGTTTCTGCTGGTACTCATCTTGTCACCTTCCAGATTCATGAACTCATTGGCGGGAACATTCTCTGGAAGAATATCGCCATGCAATTGCAACATCACTGGAAAAATAATGCAGTGAAATACAATATTATCCTTGCCAATAAAGTGAACTAACTTGGTCTCTTTGTCTTGCCAATAAGGTTTCCAATCCTTGTTATTGTCCAGTGCCCATTGCTTGGTAGCACTGATATAACCAATGGGTGCGTCAAACCATACATACAATACTTTGCCTTCTGCGTCTTTGGCAGGAACAGAAATGCCCCAATCCAAATCACGGGTTACGGCACGTGCTTGTAAACCCCCATCAATCCAACTTTTGCACTGTCCTACTACAGAAGCACGCCAGTCTTGGGCATGGTCTTTTAAAATCCAGTTGCGTAAAAACGCTTCGTGACGATCTAATGGTAAATACCAGTGTTTGGTGGCTTTTTTAATGGGCTTATTGCCGCTTAAGGTACTCACTGGATTAATCAGTTCATCTGGGCTCAGGCTCTTGCCACAGCGCTCGCATTGGTCGCCATAGGCACTTTCATAAACGCAGTTGGGGCAAGTTCCCTTGATATACCGGTCTGCCAAAAAACTATTGGCAGCTTCGTCAAAATATTGTTCGCTTTCTTTGATCTCCAAATCCCCTTTTTCATTGAGTACACGGAAGAATTCCTGTGCGGTTTCATGGTGCAAGGGTGAACTTGTTCTGTGATAAATATCAAATTCAATGCCTAGTTCTTTAAAGTTCTGGGCAATAATGGGATGGTATTTGTCAATAATGGCTTGAGCAGTGGTGCCTTCTTTGGTGGCTTGTATGGGAATAGCTGTTCCGTGTTCATCGCTACCACATACAAATACTACGTCTCTTTTCTGAGCTTTCAAATAACGCACATAGGTATCCGCTGGCAGGTAGGCGCCGGCCAAGTGTCCAATATGTTTGAGCCCATTGGCATAGGGAAGGGCTGCTGTAATCAAATATCTTTTGGGCTGGTTCATCTTAATCCAAACTGTTTTAAAGAAGGGCAAAACTAAGCAATCCGCGGCTAAGGGGCAATTTATACCCGTTTTGGGCTGTGAGCCCATCTGTCTTACATTCGTAACATGATCAAGATTCCTCCTTATCTAAAAAAAGGCGATACGGTTGCTATTGTCTGCCCTGCGGGATTTCTAAGCCTTGAAAAAGCCCAAACCTGTATAGATACCCTGGTAACATGGGGCTTTCAAGTAAAAGCAGGGAAATCCCTGGGAGGGGTGCAGCAAAATTATTTCTCAGGCACTGACGCGGAGCGATTGGCAGACTTGCAAGCCATGATGGATGATCCAACCGTCAAAGCCATTTTATGTGGTAGGGGTGGGTATGGCGTTAGCCGGATCATTGACGGATTAGACTTTAAGCAATTTAAAAAGCATCCCAAATGGATTATTGGTTTTTCTGATATCACAGTTCTGCACGCACACTTAAATAGCGTAGTTAAAACGGCTTCTATACACGCACCCATGGCTGGTGCTTTTAACGATGGGGGAGCAGAAAATGAATGGGTGCAATCTTTGCGCAAAGCCATCAAAGGTCAGTTGACCAATTATAGTTGCCCAACTCATCCATTTAATAAATTGGGTAAAGCCTACGGCGATATCATTGGAGGAAATCTTTCCTTGTTGGTGCACTTGATTGGAACAGCATCTGCTATTAAAACCAAGGGAAAAATTTTATTCATAGAAGATATTGGGGAACATGTTTACCAAGTAGACCGCATGATGGTACAATTAAAAAGAGCGGGTCTTTTAAAAGGTTTGGCGGGTCTAATCATTGGTGGATTTACCGATATGGAAGACACTATCGTGCCCTTTGGAAAAACAGTACAGCAATGTTTTGCAGAACATTTGGAAGAATATGATTATCCAGTTTGCTTTGACTTTCCTGTAAGTCATGCAAAAGAAAATTATGCAATCAAAATTGGATTGCCCCATCAATTGCAGGTAAGCAAAAACAAAACCAGTTTGAAAGAATTGGCTTAGCGGGGCAAAGATTTTCTTAGCTGTCTAAGCCAGTTTCCATGAAAAATATTTTCCAAATCTGTTTGGGTATACCCACGTTGTAACAATATTTTTTCAAGTTGTTGTAAGTCTGCAATGGTGTCAATATCATATGGGCATTGTTCCTTACCGTAAGCCCCGTCTAAATCAGTGCCAATGCCTACGTGGTGGGTGTTTCCTGCCAATTGACATATATGGTCTAAGTGATCAATCATGATTTCTAGTTTACAATTCGTGGACTCCGGTGTAGAGACACCGCGCTGCCAACCAGGTACCATCATCCATGCATCCAGTGCGCCGCCAATAACTGCTCCTTTTTGAATCAGGGCCTTGATCATCTCATTACTAAATTGTCTGTTATGGTTTACCAATGTTCTACAATTATTATGAGAGGCCCAAATGGTTCCATCATAGAGTTCCATGGCATCCCAAAACGCTTCATCACATAAATGCGTGGCGTCTAAAATCATATTGAGTGAACGCATTTCTTTGAGTAGGTTGCTACCCATCTCATTTAAATGCCCAGAAGCATCGGTACCATTGGCATACCTACCTGGTCCATAATGTCCAGGACCAACCGCTCTTAAGCCATAACCATAAGCTATATGCAAGTGATCCACTGTAATCAGTGAGTCAGCACCTTCTAAACTGAGTACAAATCCAATAGCTTTTCCTCTATGGTCAATTGTTTGATTCCAATTAGTTAAGTGTTCTTCCAACCCTTGCTGGTCCTTGATTTGACGCATTTCGCCAGCGGCTTCCATAGCCAGGTACCATGCTAATTGTCCCTGGGTTTGTGCCCATGCTTGTTCGGGGGAATGCCATCCTTTGAGAGTGCTTTCCGGACCAACATATCTGGCAATTTGGGTAGCTACTACTAAACCAATATTCCCCTCACGCAATGCCGGAAGTGATACGGTTCCCTTGCCCCTGTCTGGCTTATCTGTCATACCCATTTCTGAGTCACGAATCTGATGAACAGGCAATAGTAAGTTCCTATTCCATTCCATGGCATTCATGGCTAGGTCCAAATGTGCATCTATCAATAGCATTTAAATATTGATTTTTCTATTTCTAGCAATCACCAGCCATTGCTGAATATTTTCATGGTCTTGAATCACTTGTGCTTCTGCGTATAAAGCCACGGTAGGGCAAATATGTACGGGTACCCCATACCATAATTCACCCACTTGGTATTTACTGCTATCTGCTACCTGTACCACCATATGTTCTTCGCTTTGAGATACCGGAACGGCCTCTGGGGCATTTAAAAAATGAACACGTGGTAACGGGTTTTCTGCAGCAATGGCTTTGTGTCCAAGGTCTAAGCAAAGTTTGTTGTCTTCCATGATAGAGATAATACTGGTTGCCACCAAAGCCGCATATTCAAAGGGTTCGTCGGGTACCATATGTTTGTAGCCCCAGTCCCAAAAAACAAATGTTCCGGGGCTAAATTCCACCCCCTTTCTATGGGTATGGGTTGGAAAACTAGGAGAACCCCCAGCTACTATTTTCATGGTCTTACCAACAGCAGCATGAATCTCAGCGGCCAATACGGTAGCTCTTTCAAACGCTTCATTGCTACGCAATTTTCTAATGGCTACATCCGTATCACGTAAATGGCCATCATAGACATGTAGGCCTACTAATTGGATGGAGGGTAATGCCAAACAGGCTTTGTATAAATCCAAACCTTTTTCTGGAATGATCCCAGATCTATTCATACCCACATTCAAATCCATGTATAGGTCAATGGATTTTCCTGCAGCTGTAAATGTTTCAGAAAGAATGGTGGCCGTATGCAAATTATCAACCAGTGTAGCAAAATACGTGTACGGATAACGTTCTATCAAAGCCAATAATCGCGCTGCTTTTGGCCCAGTTAATTGGTGGGCAATGAGTACATCAGGTGCATTAATCATGCCTAGCATTTCTGCTTCAGCAATGGTGGCGCATTTGAATTTCTGAATGCCTTCTGCTAAAAGCAGTTGGCTTACTTCTTTGATTTTATGCGTCTTTACGTGTGGGCGCAGGTTGTCTGAATGCCCCGCCATCAAGATGGCCTGTCTAATATTTTCTTTAACCCTATCTGGATACACCAATAAAGCCGGTGTGTCCATAGCTTCAGGACTATTTACTTCATACCAATGCATCTACTTCTATTTTTTGATCAATCAATTTCTTCCAATTCAAATAGGGCTTCAATTTCAACGGGAATATTGTCTGGTAAAGAACCCATGCCTACGGCACTTCTTACCCCAATCCCATTCTCTGTTCCCCATACTTTGGCAAATAATTCGGAGCATCCATTAATGATGCCTGGATGTTTTTCAAAATCTGCGGTGCAGTTCACCATACCCAATACTTTAATCACGCGTTTGATGCGGTTGAGTGAACCCAAGTTGGCTTTGATAGTGGCCAAGATGGCTAGTCCAACTTGTTGAGCCGCAGCTTTTCCTTCTTCAGGTGTTAAGGTTTCTCCAATGCGGCCAATGATGAGTGTTCCATCATTTTTAACCGTGCCATGTCCAGAAACATAACAATGTCTTCCGTCTACTAAAAGGGGTTTATAAACCCCAAGTGGTTTTGGTGCAGGTGGTAGGGTTAAGCCCAGTGCTGCAAAATTTTCTTCTGCTGTCATAACGCTATATTAGATAAAATAATTGATGATCAATACGCCAATCAACCCCGCCACAGAAACAATGGTTTCCATCACACTCCAGGTGCGGATGGTGTCTTTGACGGAGAGGTTAAAATATTCTTTGAACATCCAGAATCCTGGATCATTTACGTGTGAAAACATGAGTGATCCAGCACCAGTTGCCAAGACCATTAAGGATGGATTCACGCCTGTGGTAACTATCAATGGCGCTACAATACCAGCCGTGGTCAAACCCGCTACCGTAGCGGATCCTACACTTACTCGAATGATGGCACTAATTCCCCAGGCCAATAATAAAGGATGAATAGAAAGCCCCACCAAGGGTTGAACCAAGTCTTGGCTAATACCTGCATCCATCAATACTTGTTTGAGTGCACCTGCGCCACCGATGATGAGTAAGATGCTGGAAATATCTTTGACCGCATCGCCCATGGGGCCCATCATGGCTGCAATGGTTTTACCCTGTTTCATGCCCAAGGTATACAAAGCAATGAGTAGGCTAATCAACAGGGCAATACTGGGGTCTCCTAGGGTATGCACCATACTGGTAAAGCCATTTTTTTCTGGCATCCAGATGTTAACAAGGGTATCCAAACCAATGAGTAGCACGGGTAAAAAAGCCGCCATCATGGAAGCAAATAATCCGGGTAATTGGTCATCAGGAATTTCTTTATTTGAAAATATGGCCAAGGGTGCATTGGTATATTTTTTCAAGGTCACTGAAAAAATGGGACCTGCAATAATGATGGCAGGAATGGCAATGATAATGCCATAGAATAGGGTAGTGCCAAGGTCTGCCTGAAATTGCGCTGATAATGCCACGGGCGATGGATGGGGCGGTAAATAGCCATGTGTTACAGAGAGCGCCGCCAAAGTAGGAAGTCCTAAATAAACAGCTGGCAATTTATATTTAGCCGCAATGCCAATGACTAGGGGAACCAATAACACAAATCCTACGCCATAAAATAAGGGGATACCTACAATAAATGCAGTAAGCACCAAAGCCCATTGAATGTGCTTGGTTCCAAATGCTTGGATCAATGCTTGTGCTATTTTATTGGCTGCCCCACTATCAGCTACCAATTTGCCTAACATGGCTCCTAAAATCAGGATGACCAATAGAGAACCCATAACGTCTCCAATCCCTTTTTGAATAGAAGCTATGAGTTTGCCTGCTTCCATAGATTTGCCCAACCCAGTAACAATACAGACCATTAAAAAAGCCAAGAAGGGATGCAGTTTCACTACCGTAATCAGCAAGATTAATGCAGCAACAGCAAAAACCAACAAGAGAATAGACATGGCAGCAGCTTTGTTTAAAGTTAAACTAATTTGGGAGCTGACAAAATCTCTAGACGGTTTATTTGATGGCTATTGATGGTCTTTGTAAAAGGCTGTCTAAAGTCTTTTGCATCTGTGGAAAATCATTCAGATTATGGTGGGTGCCTTTTTCCAAAATCATAAATTGGTCAGTAGGTTTTAAAAGCTTTTTGAGTTTTTCTGCATTGCTCAAAGGAATCAATGCATCATCGGTTCCGTGGAAAATACAAATAGGAGCAGTCACTTTTTGTAAATAGGTATTAGTCAGCAATTTGTATTTTAACATACTAGCTACTGGATAGATAAATGCATAATGATTGACCAAGGAAACCAAGCTATTATAAGGCGTTTCTAAAATCAATTGTTGGCAATCTCTAATACTGGCTAATTGGGCCGCAATACCTGTGCCCAGTGACTTTCCATAGAGTATAATTTGCTGTGGTTGGTAACGAACCCTGGCCAATTTGTACAGTTGCAAAGCCATTTCTTGCAAGTTGGTTTCTGATAATATACCGGTTGATTTGCCAAATGTAGGGTAGTCAATCATCCAAACTTCATAGCCATTACGCGTAAAGTTTTTTGCAAATTTGGCATAGCGATTAATATTCCCCTTGTTACCATGAAAATACAAGACCACTCCTTTAGTAACGGTGTCTTTAGTTTTAAACTGCACCAAATTATAGTCAGTCATTTCGTCTAAGCTCAAATTGGTTTCTACAAAGGGTTCCTTAAAATTAAAGGCTTGCCCAACTGGTATTTTCCAGGGATGGAAAATAATTTTTTCTTGTAAATAATAACATGCAATTCCTGTAAGGGCATAAATAGCCACAATGATTTTAATCCAACGGAATTGTTTTTTGGTTAAACCCTTCATAGTGGCGAAAATACGTGCTGCAGGGCAATCCCTATTTAATATTTGAGAATGTCTCTGATAAAATTATGGTATTCGTCATAAGTAGGTAGGTTATTATGGGCTCCGCCATGAATGCGAATTAGGGTAATCTTGTGTGGATTAATGGCTTGTAGTTTTTCACTTTGGGTAATGGGAATTAACCAATCCTTGGTGCCATGGATGATATAGGTATGACAATTTACTTTTCTGATCCATTGGTCTGTTCTAAGTTTGTAACGCAGCCACCATTTATGTGGCAAAAAAGGAATGAATCGCTCCGCTACTTTAATAAAGCTAAAGTAAGGAGCGTCTAAAATTAAATATCTGGGAGAATTGTCTGCAGCAATCTTGGTGGCAAAACCACTGCCCATGCTCCTGCCGTAAACCAGAAGATGTTGTTCTGGGCATTGCTTCAACAATTGTTCGTAGACAAATTGCATATCGGCCAACATGTCTTTCTCTCCCCGCTTTCCCGTGCTCTTTCCAAAGCCACGATAGTCAACTAATACTACGTCATAACCAAATCGATAAAAGTCTCTGGCGTATTTGGCCCAGCCCTTAATACTTCTAGAATTGCCATGAAAATAGAGGATTAGTCCTTTGGGCTCCTTACCGTAAAAATGCAATCCATTAATGCGCACGCCTGGGGCTACGTCAAAAAACAATTCCTCAAAAGGCGCGTCATACTTGTATTCAAAGTTCTGGGGTAGCTTCTCTGGCTTAAAGATAAAGCGCTCCTGTACCAGATAGGCAAAGAGTAAGATAGCCCCGTAAATAAGGATGATATATAACAGTGTTATTGGCAATCACCGTTAAGATACAAAAAAATGAGCACCCTATTCGTATTCGCTGGAATCGTGGTAAACCCTTTTCAAGTTTAGTTTGGAAACCGGTGCTACAATCAGTGGGAATTTCTCAACCGATACATTGCTAGGATCCAGTCCAAAACCGCGTTCCTCTCCCAGGCTGATTTCTTTGAGCCAGAAATAAAGTTTCATGACTACTCGTTCAAAAATGGGAAGTTCATTGTCTTGGCTTAGGTATTTTTCCAAAACAATAAATTGGAAATCGCCTACTACATTGTTTCTTTCTAGACTCTCGTAACGGCTGGTGATATTCACTTCTTTATTGTTCACCAATTCTTCTACTACTTTGCGGAACATGAGGTTAATCTTCTGTTCCATGCGGAACCCAAGGCGGAATTCAACACGAATAATATCGTTGGGAATAATATGTTCTACTGAGTATTCGCAAGTATAGGGGTCATCCAACACGTCTACGTGTACAAACCAATAGATATCGGCCCTTTTGGGCTTTTTATTCATGATACTATAAATGATTTTGTGCTCAATTTCCTTGGGGTTATTGGCACTGGTCATATAGATCAAGTGGGTAGAATATTTGGGAATGGTTTTGTCATTACTCAATTCCTGAATCATAGGAATATAGTGTTCCATACGCACAAACTCCACGTATCTATTTTTGATTTTACGGCTTCTATACCAAACATACATCACGGCAAATAAAGCGCCACCCACAATCAATGTTACATAACCACCGTGCATGAATTTCTCCAAGTTGGCAATTAAAAAAGAGGTTTCAATGGCAAAATAGACGGCTAGGTAAAGATAAATCCATAAAGGGAATACGCGTTTACTCACCAAGAAATTGGCAAAAAGGATACTAGTACTAATCATGCACATGGTGATGGCCAAACCATATGCTGCGCCCATATTGGCGGACTTTTGGAAATAGAGTACCACGCCAATACAACCTACAAACAATAACAAGCTAATACCGGGAATATACAATTGTCCTTTTTCCTCTGTTGGATATTGGATCTTCATTTTGGGCCAGAGATTCAATCGCATGGCTTCACTAATCAGCGTAAAAGAACCAGAGATTAAAGCCTGTGAGGCAATAATAGCGGCAGTTGCAGAGATGATAATACCGGGTAATTTAAACCACTGAGGCATTACAGAAATAAAGGGGTTGAACCCATCGGCCATTACCTGCGCGGGAATTACTTGGTTGTGGTGATTGGCCAATAACCAAGCGCCTTGTCCCAAATAGTTTAGGATCAAACAGATTTTTACAAAGACCCAGGAGTAACGAATATTAGACTTTCCACAATGCCCCAAATCACTATATAAAGCTTCAGCTCCGGTAGTACAAAGAAAGACAGCTCCTAATAACCAAAATCCTTTGGGATAGTGCATCAATAATTCAACGGCATAATGTGGACTCAAACATTTGATGATGGAAAGATCATCTGAGAGGTGTATGATCCCTAATACGGCCAACATGGTAAACCAAATGGCCATAATGGGTCCAAATAATTTTCCAATAGATGCTGTACCAAATTGTTGCACAAAAAATAGCAAAGAGATGATACCTATGACTATGGTTACAATGGTAGTCTGTGTAATATCATGTAATGCGGGCAATTGTCTCATCCCTTCAATAGCAGATGTTACTGTAATGGGAGGAGTGATAATACCATCGGCTAGCAAAGCTGCGCCACCAATCATGGCTGGAAGCACCAACCATTTTTTTCTTCTCCTAACAAGTGCAAATAGCGAGAATATACCCCCTTCACCCCGGTTATCCGCCTTGAGTGTTAGGATGACGTATTTCACGGTTGTCTGAAGGGTCAGGGTCCAGATAATACAGGACAAAGAACCTAGAATGAGTTCTTCAGATATGACCCTACCTGTAATAATTTCGTTTAAAACGTATAGGGGAGAGGTTCCAATATCTCCGTAAATAATACCCAACGCAATAATTAATCCTGCGCTGGTAACCTTATTAAATTGCTTGCTCACGATGCTGGGTTAGTTCTTAAATGGCTATTATTTTCCAAATGTAGCCGTAAAATCAATCAAGTACCGTAAAATTGAGCTGAAAGAATGGCAATCTTTCAGCTTTTATTTACACCTAATAAAAAACTAGTTGGCGTACATTTGAAAAAAATCACCAAATTGATGCAAAAGTCAATAGCCATATGGGTACTTAGCCTGTTTCTAGGCATTTCCGGACTTTGGGGCCAAAGAATCATCTATTCTGAGCCAGATAGGGACGATGCGCGTACCCTAAATTTTGAAATTGTGGGAAAAATGAGCGGAAATGTGCTCATTTATAAAAGTTACAGAGACCTACACTATATGACTGTCTACGATGCGGACATGAAAATGACGGAAAAGAACCGCCTGGAATTTATGCCGGAAAAAGTGGTGGATGTAGAATTGGTGCAATACCCAGACTTTGTCTATCTCTACTACCAGTTTCAAAAAAGGGGTATCCAATACGCCATGGCGGTAAAATTAGACGCCCATGGTAAAAAAATGGCGGAACCGGTTGTGCTGGATACCACCAATATGACGGGAAGCAATAGCAATAAAGTATACAGTTTTTTGACTAGTGAAAATAAGCAACAGGTCTTGGTTTTTAAAATCTCTACAAAGAATGACAAACTGCATTTGCTCACCAGTTTGTTGTTTAATAAAGAATTGGTGCTACAAAAAAAGTCCATGATACGCGTGGCCATGCCAGAGCGGAATGATTTTCTTACAGAGTTTGCCCTAGACAATGAGGGTGACCTTGTTTGTATTAGGGGTTCAGGCACAGCCCAGAACGATAATATCAACAAAATTTCTTTAATTACTAAAGCAGCTGGCGCCGATAGCGTTGTAGTACGTAACTTAAAATTAACCAGTATTTACCTAGATGATATTAGAGTGAAAGTAGATAATGTTAACAAGCATTATTTGGTAACTTCTTTTTATAGCAAACTCCGAAGGGGGAATATTGATGGTTTGTACTATTCTGTTTGGGATAAATTCCAAGACAAGGAATTGGCTACCATGAATACCATTTTCACGCCTGATTTTAGAGCCGACGCCAAGATGGAAGGCAATCAGAAAGAGGCTTTCAATGATTTCTTTTTAAAAAATATCATACTTAAAAAAGACGGAGGTTTTTTTATTGCGGCCGAATCTGCGTATAGCACCAGTAGGGGAAATGCTTTAAATAGATGGGACTATTTATATGGTTCTCCCTATTATTCTACAATGTATTCTCCTCTGGATTATTATTCCTATAATTCTCCACTGGGTTTTTATCCATGGAGTAGGTATAGCATGATGAACAATAATTCCGTGACCCGTTATTTTGCTGATAATGTGGTCTTACTTTCTTTTGATAAAACAGGAAAAATGGAATGGAGTAATGTGATTAGAAAGTCTCAGTTTGATGATAATTCGGATAACTTTATTGGGTATGGCATTTTAAACACAGGAGACAAAGCCCATTTCTTGTTTAATATTCAAGATAAGCGTGATATGGTATTGTCTGACCAGAGTTTGTATCCCGATGGTCAAATAGACCGCAATCCCACATTTAAAAACATGGACAAAGGACATGAGTTTATGCCTAGGTATGGCAAACAAGTGGGAGCTCGTCAAATGATTATTCCATGCCAATTCAGGGGGTCTACTTGTTTTGCAAAAATTGAATTTAACTAATAGCCGTGGTATTTCTTTTTAGAGACAAATCAATCGTCAATATCTTTTTTCTGTTACTGCTGGCTATTGGCGTGCACGTTCATTTTTTCTTAGCAGAACCCATTTTAGTATTGGGTAAGGGCGATGGCCTTTTTTCTTTTTTTCTAGGTAAATACCTAACCAGGGTACCCACTACTTATTTATTCATCGTCTATGAGTTGGTCATCTTAATACAAGCCATTAGATTAAATATGGTCTTGACCGATTTTAGGATGTTCCAGTCTACCAATTATACAACAGCCATGACCTATGTGTTGCTCACGGGTTTGATTGCCTCTTGGTCTGGCATTTCTGCAGCTTTGTTAAGCAATTCACTGGTGCTATGGCTGTTTATCCTGTTGACTAGGTTATACAATAACCAGTCTCCAAGAACACTCTTATTCAATATTGGCATGTTGGTGAGTATTACCATCATGACCTATCATCCAACCGCTATTCTAATCTTGGTAGTTTTGTTTGCTTTGGCGGTGGTTAGACCCTTTAGAATTGCTGAATGGCTGGTGCTCTTAATGGGGATTATCCTGCCCTATTATTTTCTGGTTTCTTGGTTGTTTTTGAACAATCAATTAGCGGCTTTAACAACCTATTTGCCTGGAATAAGCTTTCAGTTACCCTTGCAGCACCCAGATATTTGGTTAGTTGGCAGTATTGCCTATTTGGTCTTAGCCCTATTGGCGGGTATGTATTTTTGGCAGAAATATAATAATAGAATGGTCATTCAAATTAGGAAGAACTGGTCAGTGATGCTGGTATTATTGTTCTCCTTGCTACCCATTCCCTTTGTCTTTTCTGGAGCAGGACTGGATTCGGGCATTCTGATCCTCATTCCTTTGGCCGCATTTGTAGCCAATGCCTTTGGTTATCCCAGAAGGTTATTGGTTCCCAATTTATTGTTTTGGATAGCCATTGTTTTGATTGTACATAATAACTGGCAGTTCATCAAAAAATAGCTGTTCCTTAAGTTTCCAATCTTTACCTTCGTGGCCATAAGCGGTCAATTAATTAAAGTAAAAATTATTTGAATATGAAATTTGGCGTGGTTGTATTCCCGGGTTCCAATTGTGATAGGGATATGCAAGATTCTTTGCAACAAGACTTGGGTAAGGAAGTGATAATGCTCTGGCACAAAGACCAAGACCTAAGTATGTTTACTACGGATGATTGCATTATTCTGCCAGGTGGTTTCTCTTACGGAGATTACTTGCGTTGTGGTGCTATTGCCAGATTTAGCCCCATGATGAAAAGTGTCATTGAATTTGCCAATAAAGGCGGTAAAGTATTAGGCGTTTGTAATGGCTTTCAAATTTTGTGCGAAAGCGGTTTGTTGCCAGGAGTATTGTTGCAAAATGCCAATCAGCAATTTGTTTGCAAAAATGTATTTATCAAAAATGAAAAAGGGGAAGCTTTGAAAATTCCTGTGGCTCATGGCGAGGGACGTTTTCATGCAGATGAAGCCACTTTAAATGAATTAGAAGCCAACGGCCAAGTAATCTTCCGCTATTGTAATGAGCAAGGTGAATTAGAAGACGCAGCTAATCCTAACGGAGCCATTAGGCATATTGCAGGCATTAGCAACAAAAACAAAAATGTTTTTGGAATGATGCCACACCCAGAGCGCGCTACCTCTGAGGCGCTGAGCAATTTAGACGGAAAGAAAGTATTTGAATTGTTGGGATTGAATTAATAATCTAAGATATTGTTTGACTAGATAGATAAACTTATTATGAAAAAATATTTATTAGTACTGATGTTAGGATTGATGGGTTTTGGTGCAAGTGCACAAATCAAGGATCCTGTTTCTTGGGATATCAAAGCCATAAAAAAAGGAGCAGACAAATACCAATTGGTGATTACAGCAACTGTTGCGGCACCTTGGCATATCTACTCTCAAAATATGGGGCCAGGTGGTCCCATCCCTACCAAGATTGAACTGAATAAAAATCCTTTGGTAACAATAGTTGGTAAGCCAAAAGAAATTGGAAAGCTTCAGAAACTGTACGATAATAATTTTAAAATGGACGTACTTTTTTATTCTAATGAAGTGGTATTTACCCAAGACCTGAGCGTAAAAGCTGGTGTAAAAACCAATATTGCAGGAGTGGTGAAATACATGGTTTGTGATGACAACGAATGTCTACCCCCATCCAAAAAAGCATTTGATCTTAAGTTGCAATAAAAATAGCGCATGAAAAAATCAGTAATAGCACTGTTTGTTTTTTCAGCCCTGCTAATCTCATTTACTTCAATTGCACAGGACAAACCACCTGTGCAATTTGATTTTAAGGCAGAGCGAATCAATGATAGTTTGGCCAAATTGGTCATCCATGCCAAAATGGATAAAGGCGTTCAATTGTTTTCAGTAAAACAGCGTGGGGCAGACGATCCCTTTGTGTCAAGTATGCAGCTAGATAGTACTGCTGCATTTCTTTTGAATGCTACTGATACAAGTACCGAGAAAGGACTACTGCAATTGGTGAAAGAAGCCCCAGGAGTGGCTGCTAGCTATAGACTCTTTGCAGACTCTGTTCAATTTGAATGGCTTTTACATACTAGGAATACTGACAGTTTGGTTCTTAAAGGAAGCATTACTTGGCTTGCTAAAAAAGAAACAGCATTTCCAAGTGGCCAAGCCAATTTTACGCTGAAAATTCCCTCGTCAAGTAGTTTATCTACCTTGCCTGCAACTGACTCATCAGAAGAATCACTTTGGAGTATTTTCTTGATTTGTTTGGGTACTGGTTTACTAGCAGTAATTACTCCTTGTGTGTTTCCATTAATTCCAGTAACCGTGAGTTTCTTTTTAAAGAGAAGCAAGTCTAGGGCGGAAGGTATTAGAAACGCAGTTTGGTACTCTATTTCAATCATTGCTATCTATACCATACCCACTTTATTACTTACCCTGGCTTTTGGCGGAAAAATTCTTTATACCATTTCTACCAGTGCTGTTTCCAATCTGGTTTTCTTTGCCATCTTTTTAGTCTTTGCTATTTCTTTCTTTGGTGCTTTTGAATTAACCCTACCCAATAGCTGGGCCAATAAGGCTGATGAAAAAGCAGGTAAGGGTGGATTAATGGGTATCTTTTTTATGGCATTGACCTTGGTCATTGTTTCCTTCTCTTGTACGGGACCCTTGGTAGGTACTTTGTTAGGACAAACCAGCACCAATGGGGTGGGTTCTGCACCCATTATTGGGATGTTTGGATTTGGCATAGGACTGGCCCTGCCTTTTTCTTTATTTGCCTTTTTCCCATCTATGTTACAATCCCTACCAAAGAGTGGCGGATGGTTGAATTCAGTAAAAGTGACTTTTGGTTTTATAGAGCTGGCATTGGCCATGAAATTTCTTTCAAATATAGACTTGGCCTATCATTGGCATTTGTTGGATAGAGATGTGTTCTTGGTTATCTGGATTGTGATCTTCACTTTAATGGGCCTGTACTTACTGGGTAAATTAAAATTCTCACACGATTCAGACCTGCCCTTTATCAGCGTGCCGCGATTGTTTTTTGCCATTTTCAGTTTCTGTTTTGCCTTGTATATGGTGCCAGGATTATGGGGTGCGCCTTTGAAATTATTGAGTGGATTTATTCCGCCCGCCAGTACCCAAGAATTCAACCTAGAAGACTTGGAATACAAGTTGGATAATGCAAAGCTTATGTCTGGTGCGGATGCTTCAAAAAGCGCAACAAATAATGCATCTGCCGCTCAGCAACCCAAGAAATACACCGATATTTTGGAAGTACCCTATGGCTTAACTGCTTATTTTGATTTAGACGAAGGCCTGGCAGCAGCCAAAGCCCTAAATAAACCAGTGATGCTAGACTTTACAGGCCATTCCTGCGCCAATTGCCGGAAAATGGAACAAGAGGTTTGGAAAAATCCGGAAGTGCTCAAATTGATTCGGGAAGAGTTTGTATTGGTAAGTTTATATGTAGATGAGTCTAAAGAATTGCCACTAGAAGAACAACATACTGCACCAAATGGAGACAGGATTGAAACAGTTGGGAATAAGAACTTGGAATATGAGACTACTAAGTTTGGCTTTAATGCCCAACCGCTGTATAAATTTCTAGACCTAAAGGCTAATCCTTTGAGCGATGTGAATTATGGTTATGACCCGGACGTAGATAAATTTATTGCGCATCTGAAAGGAGTGATTGCGAAATTTAAGAGTGGCAAATAAGAAGTGAAGAGATAAGAGATAAGAGTGAAGAGTGAAGAGGGGGAAGAAAGTGAAGAGTGAAGAGGGGGAAGAAAGTGAAGAGTGAAGAGTGAAGAGCGAAGAGTGAAGAGTGAAGAGTGAAGAGGGGGAAGAAAGTGAAGAGTGAAGAATGTTGAAGAAGTAGGGGGATTAGATTTAAAGGGAAGCAAAATCACTGAAATAAAAAAAAGACACTGTCTCATAAAGTGTGTAAGTAAAAATATAGGGGGTTCAGCTTTTTATTAAAGTTGAACCCTTTTTTCAAAGATAGTTAAGAACTGATTTAGGATTAGGCCCC
>CANHGS010000039.1 GCA_947460595.1 Bacteroidota bacterium
CTCGGACTTTAATAACCTTAAAATTCTTACTAAAGTGACGCGCTTTACGCTCTTGAAGGGTTAATTCAAATTCTGTTCTTGTTGCCATTTTTACTGTTTTAATGGTCAACTTATTTCAGGCATTGACAGTGAAGAGTGAAGAGTGAAGAGTGAAGAGTGATTTTATTATATTACATAAAGAAACCCTAGGCATGCCTAGGGTTTTTCTTTATGTACAAGTTTTTCATTTACTAAAACTTAGGCGCAGCCTAAGTAACTCGCATACTGAGATCAACGTCCATTCTTCACTCTTCACTCTTCGTTTTTCACTAAAAATTTACCAACCAAGGAGGTAGGCGAAGATTAGGGGAACTACAATGGTTGCATCACTTTCCACAATATACTTTGGCGTGTGAATGTCTAGTTTACCCCAAGTGATTTTTTCATTGGGAACCGCACCGGAGTAAGATCCGTAAGAAGTAGTAGAGTCACTGATCTGGCAGAAATAACTCCAGAAAGGAACATCGTGCCATTCCAAATCTTGGTACATCATAGGAACTACGCAAATAGGAAAATCTCCTGCAATACCACCACCTACTTGGAAGAATCCAACGCCTTTACCACCACTATTGGCCCTATACCACTCGGTTAACCAAACCATGTATTCAATACCGCTTTTCACGGTAGAAGCTTTTAATTCATTCTTGATGACATAGCTAGCAAAAATGTTTCCGGTGGTACTGTCTTCCCAACCTGGCACCACAATTGGAATATTTTTCTGAGCGGCAGCAATGATCCAGCTATTTTTTGGATCAATCTCATAGTATTGTTCTAGTTCACCAGACAAAACGGTTTTGTACAGGAACTCGTGTGGAAAATAGCGCTCACCATTGGCTTCTGCGTCTTTCCATTGCTTTACCAAGTGCTTCTGCAGTCTACGAAAAGCTTCTTCTTCCGGAATGCAAGTATCGGTTACACGATTATAATGGTTTTCTAAGAGATCCCACTCGTCTTGAGGAGTCAGGTCACGGTAATTGGGTACACGCTTATAATGGCTGTGGGCCACCAAGTTCATCACGTCTTCTTCTAGATTGGCACCCGTACAGCTAATAATGGCAATCTTGTCTTGCCTAATCATTTCGGCCAAACTGATGCCCAATTCTGCGGTACTCATGGCACCAGCCAAGCTTACCAGCATTTTACCCCCTTCTAACAAATGGGTTTCATAGCCTTTTGCGGCATCAACTAAGGCTGCAGCATTAAAGTGACGATAATGGTGTTGTATGAATTGAGATACGGGTCCTTTGCTCATTTTGAAGGCTTTTAGTTTGAAAATCAGTTAAGGGGGCAAAAGTAAATTTTTATGATGAACTGAAACGACTGATTATTTTTAAGCTTTAATTAATTTCATTTTAATTGTTTTTATATCTTCCCTGAAAATTAATGATTGCTTATGATCAGTTGGGGCAACTATTGGCAGGAAAATCCAAAACTTTTTACTACAGTTATGGAGAAAAGCACGGAATATGTTGCCAATAAACTTACTCATAATCAATTAGTTACAACAAACTCACAGGTACTAGACTTTGGATGTGGGCCAGGTTATTTGGCCAATGCTTTGAAAGGTAGAATAGCTAGTTATTTTGGTGTAGACATTTCAGCGCAATATATAGCAACAGCCAAAGACAAGTGTAGAGACCATCCAAATTTCCAGTTTAAAGCATTTCCCTTAGAGGAATCCATTAATTCCTTATCCACTTTAGAACTAGAGGGCAAAAAATTTGACACCATTATTATCCTTAGTGTGGTTCAATATTTTGAAAAGCAACAGGATGTACTCAACTTATTAGAGAACTGCAAAAGATTACTCAAGTCCGGGGGTAAGATTATTTTAGCCGACGTAATTTCAGATGAGAAGGGGCTTATCAAAGACATCTTAGCCATTCTAGCACATAGTATCAAAAACAGGTATTTCTTCCACTTTCTGAAATTTATGGTTGTTGCCAAGCAATCAAAATACAATCAGCTCAGGAAAAGCAAAAAACTATTGACCATTTCCCAAACAGAAATGCGCTCTTTTGCCAAACAACTACAACTTGAATTAGACATATTGCCAACCATTACCATGCAAAGAAGCAGGATAAGCTATTGCTTGGTCTCCTAGAAAATATATCTTTGTTGGTATGCCTTTTTCATTAACAGCAATCACCAAAAAGCCTTTTTTTAATAATGAGCGAACAATCATCATTATTTATCTCATTGCTTGTGTATTGATTAGTTTAAAAATTGCTTTTTTAGAAAGCTATGATAACTACGACTGTTTTGTTGCGTCTTTTGAACACCTCAAAAAACAATACGACTTGTACTTAATGTACCCGTTGGAATATCACACAGAATATAATTATAGCCCCTTATTTGCATTGGGAATGGGGCTATTTTATTATTTACCCGATTGGTTGGGGATACTATTATGGAATCTAACACATACCATTGCTTTATTGGTTGCAATCAAATTGATGCCAATTGATGTAAAGAAAAAGGTCTTTGTCTATTGGTTTTGTTTGGTTGAATTTATTACTACCGCTGAAAACGTACAAACAAATGCCACCGTTGCTGCACTGATTATCCTAGTCTCTCTATTTCAAGAAAAAAAGCAGACAACTTGGTCTAGCTTATTCTTTGTCTTTGGTTTTTTCTTCAAAATTTATGTACTAACTGCTGGGGTATTCTGGATTTGTCATAAAAAGAGAGGGGTATTTATTTGGAAAAGTTTGGTCTGGGCTATTTTGTTTTTTTCCTTGCCTTTGTTCATTGTATCCCTAGATCAATTACTATTTTTATACCAGAGTTGGTTCCACCGTTTACAGTTACAAACCATTCGTGATTCTTTGAGTTTAATTGGGGTAATTGGTATGTTTAAATCCATTCAAATAGATCAACTATGGATTGTTTTGTTTGGTACTATTTCCATGATTGTAGTATTGCTAAAAAAAGAAGTATACAACCAACCGCAGTTTAGGCAATTATACTTGGGTGGCATTTTACTATTTACGGTTGTATTCAACCCAGGCGTAGAATCGCCCTCCTATATTATTGCCGTAGTAGGAGCAGCCATTTGGTTTATTAGCTTAGAAAGGGCAAAATGGCATCAATGGTTAATGATCTTCTTATTTGTTTTCACTAGCCTCTCTCCTACTGAAGTATTTCCAAGATATATTCGAGATAATTTCTTAAAGCCATATCATATTAAGGCAATTCCCTGTATTATTGTATGGGCTGTTTGTATGATAGAACTATTCACTTGGAAGAAAAAAGAAAAGATAATTTCAATTGCATAGATTAGTTATAACACAGCGTGTTTGCTATAAAACTCAATTAGATGACTAAAAAAATCTCCATAGTAATCCCCGCTTGTAATGAGGAAGGTAATATTCCTGTTTTGGTGGATGCCTTGGAAATGGTGCTAGCGCCTTTGGGTTACGCCTATCAAATCATTTTTGTAGACGATGGCAGTAGTGATGGTACATTGGCTTTATTAAAAGCTATGTCTATCAAAAACCAACAAATCCGATATATAAGTTTGTCTAGAAATTTTGGACACCAAAATGCCTTAAAAGCTGGGCTTGATTTAACCGGAGGCGATGCTGTGATCATGATGGATGGAGACATGCAACACCCCCCTGAATTAATTCCAATCATGTTGCAACAGTGGGAAGCAGGCAATGATATTGTTTATACCATTCGCAAAGACCACCAAGACATGCCCATGATGAAACGTAAAACATCTAATCTGTTTTATAACCTCATCAACAACTTATCAGACATTGAATTAGAGCCGGGACCGGCCGATTTTAGATTGATGGATAGACGCGTAGTGGACGTTTTCAAAGAGTTCAAGGAAGCCGATTTGTTTTTGCGCGGTTTGGTTAAATGGATGGGGTTTCAACAATCGGGTATTGAATACGAACCTGCAGAAAGACTGAAAGGAAAGTCAAAATATACCTTGAAGAAAATGATTCGTTTTGCCTTGCAAGGAATTACTTCTTTTAGTACCAAGCCCTTGTATATAGCTACTTATTTGGGCATGAGCTTCTCATTGATTTCCTTGCTCTATGTTCCCTATATTATTTATAGCTACTATTTTGGACACGTTATTTCAGGTTGGACATCCATTATTGCCACCATTGCCTTTTTTGGGGGATTACAATTGATGATCTTAGGCATTATTGGCATGTACTTGGGTAAATTGTTCCAACAGAGCAAACAACGTCCGAACTATATTGTCAAGGAAACCAATTTGGTATGAAACCACAGGTACTCTTGAGTTTTGATGTAGAGGAATTTGATATGCCTTTGGAATATGATTTTCCAATTTCTGCAGAAGAGCAAATGCATGTGGGTAAGGCAGGGCTAGATGAACTAATGCCCATGATAGACGCACACGCAGTTCCTACCACTTTATTTACCACTGCTAATTTTGCCCAGCATTTTCCTGAGGCAATTCGAGAACACGCTAATAAACACGAAATTGCTTCTCATACCTTTTATCATTCGGCATTTGAGAATGAACACTTATTACAATCCAGAGAAGTATTGTCTAGCATCAGTGGTCAAGAGATTCAGGGACTGCGCATGCCAAGAATGCGTAAAGTAGAGATGTCAGAAGTAATCAAAGCAGGGTTTAGTTATGATTCTTCTATTAATCCTACTTGGATACCTGGCCGTTATAATAACCTGCATCTTCCAAGAACGGTGTACCAAGACCAAGGCATGACTAGGATGCCGGCTTCTGTATCACCCATGCGGATACCCTTATTCTGGCTCAGTTTTAAAAATTTCCCTTATTCTTTATTTCTTTCTTGGACCAAAAACACGTTGAAAAAAGACGGCTATGTCTGTCTCTATTTTCATCCCTGGGAATTTGTGGCTATTGAAGCTTATGGCCTACCTGCATATACCAGAACAGATTGCGGCCCCAAGTTATTAGACAAACTCAACCGTTTGATCAAAGACCTAAAATCATCAGGCTACGGATTTAGTACCATGGGTTCTTACCTGCAATAAAAAGCCCCCAATAAGATTTGAATTTATTGAGGGCATTATATTAATCTGAAACTGGTATCAAGAAAAACTGACTTATTTTCCCAAACCTTCAAATTTGCTTACTTCTCCATATAAAGAGACTACAAGAATTTGCTTTTTGTTTCCTTTTTCTAAAGACACATAAAAATTGCGGTCTCCTTTTTGATCAAATTCAATGGTAGAGCTAACCTGGTAATTGGCATAGTCCTGTTGAATTTTCTCAATAGCACTTAGCGGTAATTGATTGAATTCAGCGTGACGGCTAGTGCCAATTAATTCACCCTCTTTGTCAAAAAATGCTTCTACAGCTATTCCGTTTACGGTGAAATCAGCCTTGGTAAATTGTTCTTTAATGGTCCATTCTACTTGTGCTGCGTTGCGGAATTGTTTTTTAAAACTGTCCATAACTTTCAGACTTACTTTACTAGCGTCTGCAGCAAAAGCGGTACTGATGATGCTTACTGCAAAAAGGGCGGCGATGATAATTTTTTTCATTGTTTGGTTTTTTAGGATTGTTGATTGGATTTGGTTGTCTGTTTTGACAAGACAAACATAGAAATGGAATAGACTTTGTTTTGTGGAATGTGATGAGGTTTTTGAGTGGGGTATTGTTTTAGGATGAACGGTGTTAAAATGAAGGTTAAGCAGGGTTAATAAAAAGCTGAAACCCTTTGTTTACAATGGTTGTGCTGGAATTCACAAAAAAATCTTAAATCCCGGTTACCATTGGGTTAAAAATTAAAAGCGGTTTTAACATCGGTTAACCTTGGCATTTTGGTCAATTCCCAAATGCAGATTTTAGTAAAGCCAAAGACCTTAAAAGAAATTAATTTGGTAATTCAACTATTATTTAGACATTTGTCTAAATATATAATTAACAAGTGAACCATTTATTCAAAGCATTAAACGATCCCACCAGAAGAGCCATCCTAGAAATGCTCAAAGAAGGAGACTTGAATGCGGGCGAAATTGCAGATAGGTTCCATATGTCAAAACCTAGCATTTCTCATCACCTTGATTTGCTAAAACAAGCAGAACTAGTTGTTGCAGTTAAAGAAGGACAGTTTATCAATTACTCCCTGAATACTACGGTCATGGATGAAGTACTCAAATGGGTAGTTCAGTTTACCAAAACAAAAAAGAAATAGCATGAAAAACAATCAATCCCTTAATATTATCATTATCCTAGCTGCACTGGGTATGCCCTTGGTATATCTGGCTTCGGTTTATTCCTTTTTACCAGATACTGTACCCACCCATTTTAATTTAGAGGGCAAAGCCGATGGTTTTGGGGAAAAATCCACACTCATATTTACAACCATTTTGTTGGATGTAGTTGGACTTAGCTGCTATTTTTTAATGAAATATTTACCCCAAATTGACCCAAAAAAATCGGCTGGTCAATCCCCTATTTTTCTCAATAAGATTGGATTGGTATTGGTGGTTTTTATGGGTATCCTCAATTTGATTATTCTTCAATCTGCTGTTAATAGTAGTTTTAATGGAACAAAATTTATTCTACCATTGATGAGTTTATTGTTTGTATTCATGGGCAATTATATGCATACCATCAAACCCAATTATTTTGCAGGATTTAGAACACCCTGGGCATTAGAAGACCCTGATAACTGGCGTGCTACTCATTTATTGGCTGGTAAGATCTGGGTGATTGGTGGTTTAGTTGCTGCCATCCTGAGTTTGGTATTACCCAGCGTTGCAGGTTGGATTGTATTTACTGCCATTAGCGTAATCATCTCCATTGTACCTTTTATCTTTTCTTACCGTTATTACAAAAAACACCAATCCTAATACCATGAAAAAAATCTCCTTACTTATTAGTATGTTGTTTGTTTTACATGCATCTCAAGCACAAAGCATTGTTGGTGTTTGGCAGGGTTTTCTAACTGTTGGCTCTAAACAGATCCGCTTTGTCATGCACGTAGAAAAAACAGGCAACGAATACCATTCAAGCTTTGATAGTCCAGATCAAAATAGTTTTGGTTTACAGGGCAGTAAAACGGAATTGGTGGGAGACAGCATTTTAGCTGAGATTAAAATCATGAATGCTGGCTATCGCGGTAGCTGGAATGGCAAGGATAGCATTATTGGGAATTTTAAACAGGGGAATTTTAAAACCGCGCTCAACATGAAGCGGATGGATGAAAAAGAAGTTCCCAAACCTCCAACAGCTCCTGTTAGACCCCAAACACCCAAAGCGCCTTTTGGGTATATAGCAGAGGAAGTGATTTATAAAAATGCAGATAGCAGTTTGCAATATGGGGCCACATTTACCAAACCCGCACAAGGCAATGGATTCCCAACGGTGATTTTGATTAGTGGTAGTGGCACCCAAGACAGGGATGGCAGCATGTTTGGCCATAAAACTTACGGAGTATTAGCCGATTTGTTAACCAAGCAAGGTATTGCGGTATTGCGCGTAGATGACCGTGGTGCTGGAAAATCAAGTCTAGGTTCCAATCCTTCTAAACTTACTTCCGTAGATTTTGCTGGGGATGTAAATAATAGCATTCAATATTTATTGAGCCGTGCAGATGTAGACAAGAAAAAAATTGGGTTAATTGGTCATAGTGAGGGTGGTATGATTGCACCCATGGTGGCGGTGAGTAATAAGCAAGTTGCCTTTATTGTCTTGCTAGCAGGACCCGGACAAATGGGTCAAGATATTTGGAATTTTCAGATGAGGCGTAGTTTTGAAATGGCTAATCTGGCTAATCCTGACAAAGCATTCGCAGATAGTTTGATCAATCAAATGAATCGTGCTTTTGGAAAATCAACTGATTTTGATGCAGTTCAAACAGACATGAAACAAGTTTACAGCAATTGGAAAAAAGCTGTTCCAGATAGTATGGAGAAAAAACTCTTTATTACATCGCCGCAGGCAGGAATGCTATCTATGGCCCAACAATACAAAGGGGCACTTAGTTGGTTGAACTATTTTCTAAATTATCAGCCCGCCATAAATTTAGAGAAACTGAAAATTCCGGTACTAGCTTTAAATGGAACTTTTGACATTCAAGTGACTTCTGATGAAAACCTAAGCGCAATAGAAGCCGCTTTGAAAAAAGGGAAGAACAGGCAATATGAAGTGCATGCGCTTCCTAACTTAAACCACTTATTCCAAACCGCAAAAACCAAAGTACAGACTTATGATACTATTGATGAGACATTTTCTCCAGAAGCCGCCAATTTGGTAGGAGCCTGGATTTTGAAAACAACTCATTAACAAAGCAAGGTTAGGGTTATTATTGCAACATGAATTTATTGGCCCATGCCTACCTATCGTTTCAACAACCAGAACTCTTGGTGGGTAACATGATTAGTGACTACGTAAAAGGCAAGAAACAATATGAGTATCCCTTGGGTATTCAACAGGGCATTCGCTTGCATAGAGCCATTGATGCTTTTACTGATTGTCATCCTGCAACGGCTAGGGGCAAGGCTGTTTTTAAACCTGCCGTGGGCTTATACGCCGGCGCTTTTATGGATGTGGTCTACGACCATTTTTTGGCACTAGACAATAGTCATTTAGATGAAACTGAATGGCAACAATTTACAGTAGGAGTCTATGCTTCCTTGAATGACCAACAAGGGTTCTTGCCGGAAAAATTTGCACAGATATTGCCTTATATGCAAACCCAGGACTGGTTATACAACTATCGGTATACCTGGGGAATTGAAAAAAGCTTTGGCGGTTTGGTGAGAAGGGCCGCTTATCTTACAGAAAGTGCACCTGCATTTGAGCTGTTTTTAGCAAATCTTCCCCTATTGGCAGACTGTTACAATGAGTTTTTCCCAGCTGTTAAAAAAATGGCGGAATTGGAATGGCGGGGTTTGCAGAACCATTAGCACCTTATCTTTGTTGAAGTGTATCAAGTCTACAAGTACCTAGCATTATGAAACAAATCTTGGCTATCAGCTGTCTTTTTATTTCAACCATTTTATTAGCGCAACCCAAACCTACTGAACTGGACAAATCGCCCATGGACATGAGTTATTGGCCTGCCAATTATCCCCTTTTGAAAATGAAGGGGATGGCTAAGGACCAACCCATTGCTAGGGTCATTTATGGAAGGCCTTTAAAAGGAGGTAGATCCATTTTTGGTGGGATTATCAAATACAACGAACTCTGGAGACTGGGTGCCAATGAAGCCACAGAAATTGAATTTTTCAAAAACGTAAAAATTGGCGGTAAGTTGATAGCAAAAGGCAGATATACTTTTTATTGTATGCCAACCGAAAAAAAGTGGACCTTAATTTTGAATAAGGATAATTTCTGTTGGGGCAATTTTACTTATGACGGTAAAAAAGATTTACTGCGCACCGATGTTAACATTGAAAAAAACAGCGAAAACGTAGAAGCTTTTACCATTTATTTTGAAGACATTAAGAACGGCGCCAATATGGTGATAGTTTGGGATGAAATCAAAACCGTTCTACCTATTACACTAGCTACTGAAACTACTACAAAAAAATAATTATGAGCCAAGACAAAAAAGCACCCGGTGTTAGACTAGGTACCAAATATATACATGCAGGTGCGGAACCTGATCCTTCCACTGGAGCTATCATGACCCCTATTTATCAGACTTCTACCTATGTACAAGAAGCCCCAGGTGTAAACAAGGGCTTTGAATACGCACGCAGCCAGAACCCTACGCGCAAAGCATTAGAAGAAGCTTATGCCCAATTAGAGGAAGGGAAATTTGGTTTGGCATTTAGTAGTGGTGTTGCTGCTACTGATGCAGTCATCAAACTCTTAGCCCCAGGCGATGAAGTCATTGCTGCCAATGATATGTATGGTGGCACTTATAGATTGTTTACTAAGATTTTTGCCAAATTTGGTATCAAGTTTATATATGTAGACACTACCGATGTAAGCAATATTAGCAAAGCCATTAGCCCTGCTACCAAACTTATTTGGATTGAAACACCTACCAATCCACTCATGAATATTACAGATATTGCTGCTGTTTCCGCTATTGCAAAATCAGCAGGTGCCTTGCTTTGTGTAGACAATACTTTTGCCTCTCCTTATTTGCAAAACCCCTTAACCCTAGGTGCTGATATTGTCATGCACTCTGCCACCAAGTATTTGGGCGGACATAGTGATTTGATACAAGGTTGCTTGATGATGAATGATGCAGATTTGCGTGAGCAATTGTATTTTATTCAAAAATCCTGCGGTGCTGTTCCTGGCCCCATGGATTGTTTCTTGGTATTACGTGGTATTAAGACATTGCATGTTCGCATGCAACGTCATTGTGAAAACGGAGAAAAAATTGCCCGTCATTTACGTAACCACCCCAAAGTAGAAAGGGTGTATTGGTGTGGTTTTGAAGACCATCACAATTATTCCATTGCCAAACAGCAAATGCGTGGCTTTGGCGGCATGATGAGTTTTACCCTTAAAGACGATAGTGTTGAGAATGCCAAGCGTGTATTAAGCTCTACCAAAGTGTTTTCTTTGGCAGAAAGTTTGGGTGGTGTAGAATCTTTGATTAATCACCCAGCCAGTATGACTCATGCTTCTATACCCAGAGAAGAACGTATTAAAAATGGTCTGTCAGACTCCCTGATTCGTTTGAGTGTGGGTATTGAAGACGTAGAAGATTTAATAGAAGACCTGGACCAAGCAATAGGATAAAATTAAAAAAGGACCCCGATTAAAAAACGGGGTCCTTTTTCTTTTAGTATCAGTTTAGTTTATTGCAACTCAAATGCTTTCTCCAACACATTTTTAGAATCGCCACCTA
>CANHGS010000040.1 GCA_947460595.1 Bacteroidota bacterium
ATACCTACCGATCCTATGCCTCTAGAAGCAGCAGATATGATGGTAATTTTAAAAGATAAAAAAGAATGGACCAGTGCGGAAACCTTTGATCAGCTTGCCGAAAAAATGAGTACCGCTTTGCAGCAAGTTCCAGGAGTCACAACCGGATTTCAGTTTCCGGTACAAATGCGCTTTAATGAGTTAATGACTGGTGCAAGACAAGATGTAGTTTGTAAAATCTTTGGAGATGATTTAGATTCATTAGCTGCTATTGCAGCAAGAATGGGTTTATTAATTAATCAAGTAGAGGGAGCTAAAGACTTATATGTTGAAACTGTTACGGGTGTTCCTCAGATGGTTATTCAATACAACAGATTGGCTATTGCAAAATTTGGGGCATCAGTAGCAGAAATCAATCGCACTGTTCAAGCTGCTTATGCAGGAAGTGCAGCCGGGGCGGTGTTTGAGGGAGATAAACGCTTTGATTTAGTGGTTAGGTTGAACAAAGAACAACGTGGCGATTTGAACAATTTAGGAAATTTAATGATTGGTGTTGCAGATGGATTGCAAGTTCCATTAAATGAGTTAGCTACTGTTGAATTAAAGGAAGGACCTTATCAAATTCAACGGGAAGAAGCTAGAAGAAGAATTATGGTAGGATTTAATGTACGTGGCAGAGATGTTCAAACTATTGTGCAGGAATTACAAGAAAAAGTAAAAAATAATATCAAGCTGCCAACAGGTTATGTTGTTTCTTATGGCGGGCAATATGAAAATTTACAAAATGCTTCTGCGCGTTTAGCAATCGCATTACCAATAGCCTTATTATTGATTTTTGTGTTATTGTATTTTGCATTCAACAAAATAAAATATGGGTTGTTGATTTTTTCTGCGATCCCATTGTCAGCTACAGGAGGAATATTTAGTTTGTGGCTAAGGGGAATGCCATTCAGTATTTCGGCGGGAGTTGGATTTATTGCTTTATTTGGGGTTGCCGTATTAAATGGGATTGTGTTGATTACTGAAATTGTTCGATTAAGAGTTAATGATGAGTCGAATGTTAAAGACATTATTTTGCATGCCACTGAAACAAGATTGAGACCCATTTTAATGACCGCGGCAGTGGCTTCTTTGGGTTTTCTACCAATGGCAATAAGCAATGGAGCAGGTGCTGAAGTGCAAAGACCTTTGGCTACAGTTGTGATTGGCGGCTTACTTACTGCTACCGTATTAACGCTCATTGTTTTGCCTTGTTTATATTTATTATTCGATAGAAGAAAGAAAAGTACGCATATGAAAGCCTTGTCTACTGTTGGCGTAATGTTATTGAGTGTAGCTCTATCTGCTCAATCTGTTTATCCTTTACAACCAATGCAATTAAAAGAAGTATTGAACCTGGCAGAACAAAATGCACCCGGCTTAAAGGTGAGCAGATTGCAAGAAAACTATTACAGCCTCTTGCCCGCAACTTCAAAGGATATGCCTAAAACGCAAATTGGATCTGAATTGGGTAATTATAATACAGCAGGTTTTGATGCCAAATTTAGTGTGCTCCAGTCTTTTAGTTCAGGTATTGTTTATCAAAAGCAAAAGAATCTATTTGAATCATTTTTAGCTACAGCAAAAGTTAATACACAGGTTCAGGTAATGGATGTAAAACGACTAGCCCGACAATTGTATATTCAACTGCAATATTTACAGGCCAATCAACTATTACTGCAACAGGTTGATAGTATTTTTAGTACATACCAGCGTATAGCAACACTCAGACTAGAGAAAGGGGAAAGTAATTTGTTAGAAAAAACAACCATCGACCATTTAGTGATGCAGAACAAGTTACAGTTAGATATGCAGGCGGAAGATATTTATGCGACTCAACAACAGCTTGGATTGTTGGTTCAGTCCTCCAATCATATTATTGCAATAGATCCATTTGTATCTGCCGTTCAATTATTTGATACTGCGCAATGGAAATTAAATCCATTTATAGAGCTATATCAAAAGCAAGCGCAACAGGCAGTTGCTGAAACTGAACTAACCAACGCCAAAACAAAACCTGAATGGATGGTTGGTTACACCAATCAATCTTTAAATGGATGGCAAATGTTAAATGATAAATCAGAGAAAAAGTATGGAATGCTTGATCGTTTTTCCTCCATTAATGTAGGAATGTCTGTTGCATTATTTAATAAAGCCCAAAAACAAAAAGTATTGGCAGCAAAAGCAAATGAAGAAGTGGCGATTGCCGCTTCACAAACTATGGTCAAACAGCTTAAAGTTAAGCTGGATAAAGCGTGGTCAGACTATATGAAATACAATAAAGCGGTAGATTTTTATGAAAAAACGGCTAATATTCAGGCAGCAACTATCATAAAAACAGCGAATTTAAATTACAAAAATGGGGAGATAAACTACATCGAATGGGGAATGCTCATTAATCAAGCAAATGCAATTAAGAGTCAGTATCTAGAATCGCTTCGTTCGTTGAATGTTGCAGTTGCAGAAATACATTATTTATTAAATAACTAAAAAAAGACACATGAAATAGCCATAAGCAAGGTTTATATACCAATCGAAATGTTTATCAGGCGTATTCCATGTGGCCAATAAAAATCAATAAAAATAGACACATGAAATAGCCATAAGCAAGGTTTATATACCAATCGAAATGTTTATCAGGCGTATTCCATGTGGCCAATAAAAATCAATAAAAATAGACACATGAAACCATTTTTTTATACCATATTAGTTGTTGGGTTGTTAAGTTGTGCCGGAAAAAAAGTAGAGAAAGCCGAAGAAGCTACTGTGAATGAATCGAACCAGCTAAAGCTTACTGAAGTACAGTTAAAACAGGCAGAATTAGAAGTTGCATTGGCTGTTACAAAAACCTTACATGAAACAATTTCAGTTAACGGATTGGTTGATGTGCCGCCGCAAAGCATGATTTCAGTTAGTTTTCCGTTAGGGGGCTATCTAAAGAAAACACATTTGTTGCCCGGAATGAGTGTGAAGAAAGGTGAAGTGATTGCCACTATGGAAGATCAGAGTTATGTGCAATTGCAGCAAGATTATCTGGTAGATAAGGCTAAAATGGAATTTTTATCTGCCGATATGCAGCGTCAAAAAGAGCTAAGCGAAAATGAAGCAACCAGCAAAAAAAGTTTTCAGCAAGCAATGAGTGATTATAAAGTAACGCAGATTATGATTAAGTCATTGGAAGAGAAGTTGCGGGTAATCGGTATAGATCCAAACCAGCTTAATGTAAATAATATTTCGAGAACAGTTGCATTGCGTTCACCCATCAATGGATATGTGACTAAAATTAATGTTAATATCGGTAAGTATCTAAATCCATCCGATGTATTATTTGAATTGGTAAATCCCGATGATATACATGCTGCTTTAACTGTTTTTGAAAAGGATTTACCCCTCATTCAAAAAGGAATGAGTGCCACAGTTTCATTAGCGAGTAATCCTGCTAAAAAGTATGCAGTTGAAGTATTGTTGGTAACTAAAAATATTGATGATAACAGAGCTGGACTGGTACATTGTCATTTCGAAAACCCTAATCATGAACTATTGCCGGGTATGTTTTTAAGCGGAAGTTTTGATTTATCTGCAAATCCAACCAGCGTGGTACCCGAAGATGCGGTCGTAAGGTTTGAAGGAAAAGAATACGTTTTTGTAGCCAAAGACAACCAACAGTTTGAAATGTTAGCAGTACAGACTGGTACAAAGCAGAATGGGATGGTAAGCTTAAAGCCCAATTCCGGTATAGATTTCACCAAAACTAAATTGGTAACAAAAAATAGTTATCGATTATTGGGAATGCTTAAGAATAAAGCTGAATAAATTCATCTACTTTGTCCTCAACATCATAAAATGCAGCCAGTTTCCGGATGACTTGTTCTACAATAGCATCCGGACAACTTGCTCCACTGGTCATTAAGATTTTTAATGGGTTAGCGGATGGTAAATAATCTTGAATGGTGCTATAAGTTTTAGTCTGCCAATTGCAATGTGTAATCATTGTCTTGCTTTCCAATCTTTCTGGAGAATCTATAAAATAGGTGGGCAATTTATTTTCACAAAGTTCTACCAAGTGCGAACTGTTGCTGCTATTATGTCCGCCTATTACAATGGCAATATCTGCGGACGTACTCAGCATGCCGGTAACAGCTGTTTGGTTATCATTGGTTGCATAACAGAGCGTGTCTCTGGTATCTGCAAAATGTAGTCCAATTGTTTCTTCTGTTAGCTGATATTTATTTTGGATGGTTTCCCTTAAAAAATCAGAGATAGCTTGCGTATCAGTAGCTAGTTGAGTGGTTTGATTCACTACCCCAATCCGTTGTAAATCTCTGGTAATGTCAAATCCTTCAGAATATCTGCCTTTAAATTCTTCATAAAAATTGGCTGAATCTTTTTCCTCTGTTATGTATTTGGCAAGTTCAATGGTTTCGGCCATGTCATTTACCACAATGGTAGGCGTATTAGAAGAAGCATGTGAAAATGTAGCCCTGGTTTCTTCGTGTTTGGGTTTGCCATGAATTACTATGCTAAATCCTTTCTGAGCAATTTGTTCACTCCTGTTCCATACTTTCTCTACAAAAGGGCAGGTAGTATTGTATTGCTCTATAGCGATACCTTTATTTCTTAATTGCTGTTCTATGTCTAAAGTGGTACCAAATGCGGGAATAATAACCACATCATCCGCAGATAATGAATCAAAAGAAATTAATTGTTTACCATAGGTGTCTTGTAAAAAAGTAACCCCTCTATCGATTAAATCTTTATTTACTTGAGGATTGTGAATCATTTCACTCAATAAATAAATCTTTTTACCGGGGTTATTGTCAATGGTATTGAATGCAATTTCTATGGCATTTTCAACGCCGTAACAAAATCCAAAGTGACGAGCTAAGTAAATTTGGATAGGGCCAAAATCAAGTAGGGTAGGTGCGTAATCCTTTTTTAGTTTATCCCCAGCTTTTCTTTGTGTTTTAATACCACTGATTAGGCTGCTTCTGTATATGTTTGGAATGGTAAATTTTTTCATTGTACAATTAAACAACAAAGTTAAGAAAATGTTGCGGTTACACACTCCTAATCAAGCTAATTACCGATTGCTAATGGCTAATTTATTACCTTTACACCATGCATTATGTTTCTGTAGAAGGATTAACCAAAAGTTATGGCATTAATCCATTGTTTAAAAATATCTCTTTTCATATTAACGAGGGCGATAAAATAGCGCTGATTGCCAGAAATGGAATTGGGAAATCTACTTTATTGAAAATACTTTCAGGTAAAGAAACCCCCGATAGCGGTAAATATTGGATTCATAAAGATGTAACTGTAGCATTATTTGAACAAGATCCGGTGTTTCAGGAAGATAGATCTGTGCTAGAAAACATATTCGAGCTAAATCACCCCATAATTAATGCCATCAAAAAATATGAAGTGGCCATTGAAGAGGAGGATGCAGATGGGATTACAGAGGGTATAGAAGCCATGGACAACTTGAATGCATGGGATTTTGAATCGAAAGTGAAGCAGATTTTAGACAAATTAAATGTACATCACCTAGCCAATCCGGTTAAGGAGCTGAGCGGTGGACAGCGTAAGCGGGTTGCATTAGCCAAAACACTCATAAATATTGGATTTGCTCATCAACATACTTTGCTGATGATGGATGAGCCTACCAATCATTTAGATGTAGAAATGATTGAATGGTTGGAACATTACCTCAATCAGGAAAAAGTAACTTTGTTATTGGTAAGTCATGATCGCTATTTTTTAGATGCGGTTTGTGATGAAATCTGGGAATTAGAAAGAGAAAAATTGTACACTTATCAGGGCGATTATGAACAATATATGGAGCAAAAAGCAGCTCGCTTAGAAAGTGAACAAGCCAGTATAGACAAGGCTAAAAATACCTATAGAAAAGAGCTGGAATGGATGCGCAAGCAGCCTAAAGCTAGAACTACAAAAAGCAAAAGCCGGCAAGATAATTTTTATGAAGTAGAATCTAAGGCCAAACAAAAAATAGAAGACACTCAGCTCCAGCTAGAAATTAAAATGAGTAGATTGGGCGGAAAGGTGGTTGAATTAAAAAAAGTTTACAAATCTTATGGCGAATTGCCTATCCTTAAAGGGTTTGATTATTCTTTTAGTAAAGGAGAGCGAGTGGGTGTTATTGGTAAAAATGGGGTGGGTAAATCTACATTTTTAAACATTTTACAGCAAATTGAATCAGCTGATAGCGGTAAAATAAATATTGGCGATACGGTAGTGTTCGGCAACTTCTCTCAGCAAGGGTTGGTCATTAAAGATGACATGCGTGTGATTGAGTATGTTAAATCTTTTGCTGAAAATTTTCCATTGGCAAATGGTGGAAGTATCAGCGCAGCCCAGTTTTTAGAGTTGTTTTTGTTTACACCCGACAAACAATATACTTATTTATCTGCCTTGAGTGGAGGAGAAAAAAAACGTTTACAATTATTAGTGGTGTTGTTCAGAAATCCCAACTTTTTAATTCTCGATGAGCCTACCAATGACCTTGATTTACCTACGCTAGCTGTATTGGAAAGTTTTTTAAGTGATTATCCTGGTTGTGTGTTAATTGTTTCACATGATCGTTATTTTATGGACAGACTAGTAGATCATCTGTTTGTATTTGAAGGCAACGGAGAGGTAAGGGATTTTCCCGGAAACTATAGCCAATACAGAATCTGGCAAAAAGAAAACGAAAAGTCTTCTAACAAATGGGATGCATTGGAAGCAGGAAAAAGAAAGGGCGAAACCACCGAAAATATAGTTCAACAAAAAGTAGCAACCCCGGTTCCTCAAAAGAAAACACTGTCTTATAAGGAAAAGAAAGAGTTTGAACAATTGGAGAAAGAAATCCCAGAATTGGAAAAAGAAAAGCAGTCACTTACTGATGAATTGAGCACAGGTACATTAGCCTTTGATGCAATTCAAAAAATAAGTGACCGACTTATAGCAATCACCAACTCTCTGGAAGAAAAGGAGTTGAGATGGTTGGAATTAAGCGAATAACCTACACAAAACTGATTAGCTCAACATCAAATATGAGGGTGCTGTTAGGTCCTATTTGAGCACTAACTTGTCTATCTCCATATCCTAAATGAGGAGGTATAAAAAAGCGCCATTTACTACCGGTAGGCATTAACTGTAAGCCTTCTGTCCAGCCCTTAATTACCATATTTAAAGGAAAAGAAGCTGGCTTACCACGTTGTACAGAGCTGTCAAAAATAGTTCCGTCAATCAGTGTGCCGTGATAGTGGCATGTAACTTCGTTGAATGCGTTTGGTTTTTCACCAGCCCCTGCTGTTAAAATTTCATACTGTAATCCGCTTGCTAATTCTACTACACCTGCTTTGGTTTTATTTGCGGATAAAAAGTCTTGTCCGGCTTTTAAATTTGCCGCAGCTTTCTCTGCTTTTAATTGTGCTAGTTGATCTGATACGCCCATAAAAAAATTTTTTGCAAAGGTAAGCAATCAATCCTTATTTTTGCGGCGGCAGGTCTCGCACGACCAGCTCCTGCTGAAACTCCCCAGGGTAGGAATACAGCAAGGATAAGCGGTTGAGCGGTGCGATGTGAGTAGCCTGCCACTTTTTTATATTTTAATATGATCAAGTGGCATTATTTTTATAACTATAAACCAACCATATGAAATTTTTTATTGACACAGGTAATTTGGCACAAATTAAAGAAGCAAATGATTTAGGGATCTTAGATGGTGTAACCACCAATCCTTCTCTAATGGCACAAGTGGGCGTAAAAGGAGAAGAAGCCATTGCAGCTCATTATAAAGCTATCTGTGAATTAGTAGAAGGTGATATTAGTGCCGAAGTGTTGTCAACAGATTTCGCTACCATGGTTGAAGAAGGTAAAAAATTAGCTGCTATTCATCCAAATATTGTGGTGAAAGTGCCGATGATTAAAGATGGTATCAAAGCCATCAAATGGTTTACAGACAATGGTATTCGTACCAACTGTACTTTAGTTTTCTCTGCAGGTCAAGCTATTTTAGCTGCAAAAGCAGGTGCAACTTATGTATCTCCATTTATTGGAAGAATTGACGATAGTTCTTGGGATGGAATGGAATTGATTGGTCAAATTCGTCATATCTATGATGTACAAGGTTTCCAAACTCAAATATTAGCAGCATCTATCCGTAACGCTTTGCATATTGTAAAAG
>CANHGS010000041.1 GCA_947460595.1 Bacteroidota bacterium
AAGACATGGCTATTAAATATATGACAGGAGCTATTCCAGTACTTTTATCCACCAAGGGTTACGGTATTTTATGGGACAATTATGCTGCTTCTACATTTCAAGGAGACTTAAACAATAATACCAAATACGCATATATTTCAGAAAGCGGTAAAATGGTAGACTATTATTTTTTCTATGGCCCTGATTTTGACCATATCATCGCATCTTACCGAGCAGCTACTGGAGTGGCGCCATTATTTCCTAAATGGGCATTTGGATTATTTCAATCTCAGGACAGATACAAAAGTCAAAATGAGGTGATTCAAGTAAAAAATAAATATCGCGATAGCAAAATTCCCTTGGATTGTATTGTTCAGGATTGGTTCTATTGGGAGCCCAATGTGATAGGGTCCCATGTCATGTGGCCAGAAAGGTATCCCAATCCCAAAGCCATGGTTGATGAATTACACAAGGCAAATATTCATGCCATGATTTCTATTTGGCCAGTGATGGCAAAGGGTACGCCTAACTATGGGGAAATGGAAAAGGCAGGGAATCTTACATCAGTTACTTGGGATAATGTTATGACCCACACATTTGACAATTATTATGATGCGCATAGCAACAATGCCAGACAAATGTATTGGAAGCAAGCAAAAGAACAACTGATAACACCACATGGTTGGGATGCATGGTGGGTAGATCAGTGCGAACCAGATAATGGCAGTTTGTTAGACGCAAGAAGACAAGCCAATTTTTCATTAGGAAAAGGGATAGATTATTTTAATACCTATTCCCTCATGCATACAGTTGGTTTATACAATAATTGGAGAAAGGAAGTACCCAATAAGCGAGCCTTTTTCTTAGTACGACAAGCTTTTGCAGGACAACAAAGAAATGCGGCCACATTGTGGTCATCCGATATTACTTGCACCTGGGAATCTATTAAGAGTCAAGTGCCCCAAGGCATTAATGCCTGTGCATCTGGCATTCCTTATTGGACTTCTGATATTGGTGGCTATCATTACAAGTGGTCAGCTCCAAATTGGAGTACAGCTTCTAATAGGGAGTTATTTACAAGGTGGTTTCAATTTGGAACATTTTGTCCCATCTTTAGAATACATGGTAAAGGAGAACGTGCGTTATTTTCTGATAATTGGGATGAAAAAACTAAGCAGATTTTGTTGAATTATGATCATCTCAGGTATCGCTTACTGCCCTATATCTATTCTCAAGCTTGGAAAGTAACCAATGAAGGTTATACCATCATGAGGTCATTGGCATTTGATTTTAGAAATGATTCATCGGTTCATTCCATACCTGATCAATATATGTTTGGTCCTGCATTTTTGGTGAATCCAATTACCGCTTCTCAATTGACAAATGTAACTAGTGAATCCAAGGCTCAGACAAAAAAACTCTATTTGCCAAAGTCAACCAATTGGTATGATTTCTGGACAGGGAAAAAATATGAAGGTGGGCAAATGATCAATACAGCAGCACCAATTGAAACAATGCCTGTTTTTGTAAAAGCGGGTTCTATAGTTCCAATGGGGCCCTATTTGCAGTATGCCACGGAAAAACAGGCAGATTCTGTTGAATTAAGAATTTACCCTGGCGCAGACGCTACATTTAATCTTTACGAGGATGAGAGCGATAACTACCAATATGAAAAGGGACAGTTTGCTACCATTCAATTTTTGTGGAAGGAAAAAGAAAATAAACTAATCATTTTAGATAGGAAGGGTTCATTTCCAGGGATGTTGCAAAAAAGAGTATTCAATCTTGTAATAGTAAAAGAAGGTAATGGAGTGGGAGTAAAAATTGCTGAAAATATCAATAAGTCAATTGCCTATTTGGGAAATAAAATAGAAATTAAGTTTTAAAATAACAATGTATGAAAATTATTAATTTGTCAATAGCTACTATTCTGATTGGGTGTCTCGCCATTATAAATGTAGATGCACAAAACAAAACAGCTGATCCTATTTATAAGCCATTTGTGAATCAGGCGGGTTACAATATAGGAGAGTCCAAGAGATTTGTATGTTATGGCGCACCCAATAATGCCACTTTTAAAGTTATAAATACAAAAACAAATTCAATTGTTTATGAAGGAAAAATGCTAAATAATGAAGGATGGTTTAGCAATTTTAATCCTACAAATAGTACAGATGAATACATTGTTGAAGTAGAGGGAAGAGGAAAGTCAGTTCCATTCTGGATTGCCAATCACTTAATGGAGAAACTTTCTTCCAAATTAGCCTATGATTTCTTTGCAGATGTTCGTGGTTATGAAGACCTAGCCAAATATGATATGTCTAAAGTATATGGTGGCGGCCCCTCAAGAGATGGGGGAGCATATGGTTTAGAAACCATTTTTGAAATTTTACAATATGCAAGTAATCCTGCTTTATATGATAATTGGAAAACAGAATTGGGAGATAAGAATGTTCCAGATTTAATTGATCTTATTTTATGGCATGCAGAGTTTGCTTATAAATATGTTTCTTATAATGGTCCAACTGGATATAGGCATGGTACACTGGGATATCAGGGAGAGCCACGTATGAATTTTGATTATTGGAATACACTTGACCAATTAGCTGCTGTTTGTGGCGCTTATGAAAAATTTCTTAAACCATATTTGTCAGAAGAGAAGTACCAGCAATATAGAAAGGTTTGTCTTGATAACTGGGAAAAATACGATAGACATAAAGTGGTCCGTTTCTGGACCTATAGTTCTAAATGGGTAGACGAAGGGTTTCAAGAATTCAATGAAATGGGTAATGCTTTTGGTCAATCGGTCTTTAGTAATTTATCTATGTATCTCTCTGAAAAATCTCAAAAAGGAGGCCATCCTGAAAAGTTTATCAAATATGCACAGCAAAGTGCAGCGGATATTATTAAGAATTGGGATTTCAATAATCCTAGACATATGTGGTGGATTAGAAATGCAGAACATATTACGCCGCAGGCCTTGGCTTGGTTCTTAATGGTTGCACCAGAACTTGCACCTACTGGAACAAAGGAGAAATTAGAAGCTTGGTCTCTGCACATGAAACAACACACCAATAATTTTTGGAAATACAGAATGCATAGTGAGACAGAATGGGCACATGCAAAAACTAAAGAATTAGGTGGTGCTCCCGCCTTAGGAGGTTCAATGTTTGCAGTTGCACATATATTAAAAGACAAGACTTTAAGAGATTTAGGATGGGCACAAGTTGACTTTGTTTTTGGTGTTAATCCTGTTGGTACCCACTTGAGTAATAAGAGCGATGAACGTGTGAAAATTGGAGGTTTCTGGGAAGGGGTAGAAGATGGCTGGCCACAAGCCCATCCTGACGGATACGGAAAACTTGGTTTGGTCAGAGGTACACTTGATGGAACACCTTTAGATAGTCAGTTCCCTATTGCAAAATCTGTAGAAAAAATTGTTGGTCAAAATAACGGTCAGGTTTTTGGTAAAAACGCCTATGCAACAGAAGGTTGGTGTGTATCCAATAGAGGATGGGAAGCAACAGTAAGTTTTGCCACTCTTGGAACTCAGGAAATTATTTTCAAAGATGTTGCAACTAATACAAGTATTACCCAAGCTAAGCCAGGACAGACCATTATAATAGAATTAAAAGCAGCTTTAAATCAGGATTGGAATAAAGTTGATAAAGGATGGGTAGACTTGGTGATTGGGAAAAATCAAGCCATTAAAATTGAATTGCTTGAAACAGGAAATAATTCTGGCTCATTTGTTGGAAAATTGACTATTCCTCAATACATAAATGGTAATGCAATAACAGCTACTTATGGCTATCTAGGATTTGGAAATTCAACTAGTTTAAAAATTCAATAATTAACAGTTAAGATGAAACAGCCAATTGAGACATCATCAAATCATAAAAAGATTCCAATTTGGAATGCTGAAAATTGGTTTTATGAAGATATACAAATTGGAAAGCAGTTGAGGTCTATTCGAAGAACAATTAGTGAGGGAGAAAGCATGCAGTTTAATTCCTTGGTTTTGGATATGCATCCCTATGTGGCTGACGATATTTTTGCCAAAGAAGAGGGCATGTTTGGAAAAAGGTTAATTGCGGGTTCTTTTGTTTTTAGTGCTGGATTGGGTTTGGTTGCTACCAATTGCATCAATGCTTTTAGTTATGGTTATGATAAGCTTAGGTTTATAAAGCCGGTTTTTATAGGAGACACTATTTATACTATTAAGACAGACCTTGACAAACAACCAAAATATAAAGAAATGGGTTTATATAGAGCTAGTTATGAGGTATATAAAAATGAAGGTGAGCTTGTTTTGTATTGTGAGCATATTCAAACTGTTAAATACAGGGATTCTGAAAAAATTGTAAAATCGAAAAAATGAATAGAAGAAACTTTGTTGGATTAATGGGCAATACAAGCTTATTGCTTCTGTCAGGAGGGTTAAACAGTGTTTTAGCTTCTTCAAATACATCAAGTTCCAACGAATTTGTATTTCTTGAAGCTGAACAATTTGAAAAATTTGGTGGTTGGAATTTAGACCAACAATCCATGGACAAAATGGGTAGTCCATATCTATTAGCCCATGGACTTGGTATTCCTGTTGAAGATGCAGAAACAGAAGTTGAATTTCCATCTGCTGGTACTTACAGGGTTTGGGTAAGAACCAAAGATTGGGTAGCTCATTGGAAAGCACCTGGAACTCCAGGTAAGTTTCAGTTGCTCATCAATGGTAAGCCATTAAAAGAAACTTTTGGAACAAAGGGGGCGGATTGGCATTGGCATGATGGAGGGACGGTAAAAGTATCTGGCAAACAAAAGATTTCTTTACACGATTTAACAGGATTTGAAGGCAGGTGTGAAGCCATCTTGTTTTGTAAGGATACTAATTTTAAACCAGTTCATGATATAGCCGCATTAACTAAGTTTAGAAGAAAGCTACTTGGTCTACCTGATCATCCTGATAATGGTGGCTCATTTGATTTAATAGTAGTTGGTGGTGGACTTGCAGGAACCTGTGCAGCCATATCGGCTGCTAGAAATGGCGTAAAAGTAGCGTTGGTGCAAGATAGACCCGTATTAGGAGGTAACGGTAGTTCTGAAGTACGTGTTTGGCCAGAAGGTCATACCAATAAACAACCATACCCACATGTTGGAGATATTGTATCTGAAATTTTGCCAAAAATTGAAAAACAAAAAGGGCAAGTACTCAATGGTGTTGAAGCAAAATATTATGATGATAGTTTAAAATTAAAAATAGTACAACAAGAACCTAATATTACCCTATTTATAGAACAAAGAGCCATTGATGTTCAAGTAGTAGATAATAAAATTAATGGCATTGTTATTCAACATACCAGAACTGCAAGGCAAACCCAGTTAAAAGCCAACTATTTTGCTGATTGTACTGGTGATGCTGTTATAGGATTTAAGGCGGGGGCCGATTATGAATACAAGGTGGAGAACCTGATGGGCAGTTCAAATTTGTTTAGTGTATTAGATGCTTCCAATAGTGATGAAGTATTAAAGTGTGAATGCAAAGACAAGTCGGCTTTAGCATTGAAAACTGAAATTGGGGAATATGCACAACCATTTCCAAGATGCCCATGGGCCCTTGATTTAAAAGACAAGCCATTTCCAGGAAGGAAAGGAGTAGAAACTTATGGAAAAGAAGGCTTGCAGTCCTTTGCCAATTCTTGGTATTGGGAAAGTGGGTTTAATAAAAATCAGGTTACTGAAATAGAACAAATTAGGGATCACAATTTTAGAGCCATGTATGGGGCATGGGACGTGATTAAAAACGTAGATAAAATGTATCCCAATCACCGATTAGGATGGTCAGCCTTTATTGCTGGTAAGCGCGAGTCTAGAAGATTGATGGGCGACGTTGTTTTAGACGCGGAAGATTTTAAAAGTCAAAGAAAATTTGAAGACGGATCTTTTCCTTGTTCTTGGGGAGTTGATTTACATACTCCTAAAAAAGAATTCCTAAAGGGATTTGAAGGGAATGAATTTATTGCCGAATTCACCAGGGGCAAAGAGTATGAATATGGCAACCTGTATTGGGCTCCTTATAGAGTATTATACAGCAGAAATATCAGTAATTTATTTATGGCGGGTAGAAATATCAGTGTTACTAAAACCGGTTTGGGGCCAGTAAGAGTCATGAGAACCTGTGGTATGATGGGTGAGGTTGTAGGTAAGGCAGTTTCGGTTTGTATTAAAAACAATGCTAGTCCAAGACAGGTGTATGAAAAACACTTTGATCAGTTAAAAAAACTTTTGCAAACACCTGGTTCAAAATAGCAGATATGTTTTTTAAAATACCATGTTCATCAAGTGAAAGCATAACGCATTTGATTAAAGATTCCTAAGCAAGCAAGTTTAGTCTTTAAACTTGGGCACCCGTATTCTTACGGGTGCTTTTATTTTATGCAATGCCAAGTAACCCATTTCTGATTTTTTTAGGAGTCTTA
>CANHGS010000042.1 GCA_947460595.1 Bacteroidota bacterium
CATATCCGCTTCAGTTATGAATAGTCAAATATCCACTAAGTAAGTAGTAGTTAATTTTTTATGTGTTGGGGCTTAACTTTGCACAAAATTAGAAGGAAAATATGCGTTTATACCCGGAATCAGCCTTAGTTCAATTGGAATTTGACAAAGTAAAAGCTTTGTTGAAAGCGCATTGTAATACCGATTACGCCAAACTAAAGGCTGACAATCTTAGGATTCATACGCGCAAAGACTTTATTGAATTAGAATTACAACAATCCAACGAATACAAAAACATATCGCTTCAGCAGCAGTATTTTCCCAATGATTTTAGTCTAAACCTGCAAAAAGATTTGAAGTTATTGGGTATTCCGGGAGCTATGTTAGTGGGTGATCAATGGATGCCTATTAGAAGGCTTACTGAAAATACGGCTACCCTATTTAGATGGTTTGATAACGAACGAAGACTGGCATTTCCTTTTTTGGCAAAAGTGATTGAAGGCACTTATTATGAAAAGCAGTTATTGGTGTTGATTGATGAAGTCTTGGACGAAAACGGAACGGTTAAAGACAATGCCTCAGATGACCTCCAAAAAATTAGGATGAGTCTGTTTAGGAAAAGGAATGAATTGCGCAGGATGTTTGAAAAAGTGATTGCTAAATTGGCAAAATCGGGATATACGGCAGATATTGATGAAAGTTTTAGTAATGGTAGAAGGGTAGTGGCAGTCTTTTCTGAACACAAACGTCAGGTAAAAGGCATTCTTCACGGTGAGAGCGATAGTAGAAAAACAGCTTTTATTGAACCTGAAGAAACCATTGAATTGAATAACGATGTGTTTTCTTTGGAGCATGAAGAAATTAAGGAAGTTCAGAAAATCCTTCGCGCATTAACTGCTAGGATGCAAGTTTATGCTCCTTTGTTAAGTTCCTATTTAACGGTTGCTGGAGAATATGATTTTATTAGGGCTAAAGCCCGATTAGCATTAGACATGAATGCCCAATTACCCAATTTGGTAGACCGTGCTCATATTCATTTAGTAGACGCGTTTCATCCGCTATTATACCTCTATCATAAAACCTCTGGAAAGAAAACCATTCCTGTAACACTAACCCTGGATGATAAGAATCGCATATTGGTCATCAGTGGACCCAATGCCGGTGGTAAAACGGTGACCATGAAAACTATTGGTCTGAACCAATTGATGTTGCAAAGTGGGTTATTGGTTCCGGTTAGTGCTGTTTCTACCATGGGTATTTTTAAGCAACTCTTTATCCATATTGGCGATACCCAAAGTATTGAATTTGAATTGAGTACTTATAGTAGTCACTTAATGCACATGAAGTATTTTATGGAAGTGACCAATGGTAAGACCCTGTTTTTCATAGATGAATTAGGAAGTGGAAGTGATCCCAATCTAGGTGGCGCATTTGCAGAAGTGATCATGGAAGAATTGTGCAAGAAGCATTCTTATGGGGTAGTTACTACGCATTATTTGAACCTAAAAGTAATGGCCAACCATACTCCCGGCATTTTGAATGCAGCCATGCAATTTGATGAGGTGAATCTAATGCCCATGTATAGGTTGATTGTGGGTAAACCTGGTAGTTCCTATACTTTTGCCATTGCAGAAAGAATTGGACTTTCTACCAAACTTATCCAACGTGCTAGACAACTGGTAGATGAAGACCATTTTAAATTAGACAAGTTGCTCAATAGAACCGAGCAAGATTTACAACATTTAGATAAAGAAAAGAAACAACTTAATAAACTGCTTCGTGAAAATGATCAGTTGAAAAAAGAGATGGAGAAAGTGTTGGATAAGGAGAAGCACCAGCAACAAGTAGAACTACTTAAGCAACAGAATAGAATTACAGAAGATAGAATTGTATACCTCAAAGACATGGAAAGAAAGCTCAAGCAGATTGTGCTTGATTGGAAAAAAACAGATAACAAACAAGAAGTTGTAAAGCATCTACAGAACCTTTTGTTCAATCAAAAGGAAACCATTGTAGTTAACAAATTGGCCAAGAAAACAGATGCTAAATTCAAAGAAACTCATTTGGATATTGTGGTTGGAGCCTTGGTTAAATCCAAAAAGAATTACCAAGTAGGTGAGGTTAAAGAAATTAGAGGAAAAAGGGCCATTGTTCAAATTGGTCTATTACCCATGAATGTAGACATGGCAGATTTGATTGCAGTAGCGAAAATTGAAGAACCCGTAAAATAGATGGATACTTTTAAAACCATCTCTTTGCCATCCCTAAAATTCAGGTGAAATCTAAGTGTAAATCAGGTTTTAGGCTTATATTTCTAACCAATTCTAAAAATGTTACGCCTAATCCTAATTGCCATTGGATCTTGTTGTTTGTACCTATCTGTGTCTGCGCAGGTCTGTGGTGGTAGTTTGGGTGACCCGGTTTTAAAAATGACATTTGGAAGAGGCCCAACTGGTCCCATTATTCCCGCGTCTAGTAAAACGGGGCTTAGCTATAGTGGTTCTCCCTGTGTCAAAGACGGTCAATTTAGTTTGGCTACTTTTTTCTTTGGTTGTTCACCAACCATCTGGTATTCTCCCTTAGCTGGAGATCATACAGGAACCACTTCAGTAGCGGAATCTCTTGGTTATTTTATGATGGTCAATGCAGATGTTCCTGGAAAAGTTGTCTATCAGGATACAGCTGCAGGCCTCTGCGGCAATACCAATTATGAATTTGCCGCCTGGATTATGAATGCCGTAAAGGACAGTTCCTGTGGTTTTAATAGTATTAAACCCAATTTGAAATTTAGAATAGAAACAGTCAATGGTGTATTAATTAAAGAACAATCCAGTGGAGATATACCAACGGAATTGGATACCCGTAAATGGGTCCAAGCAGGAACCTGTTTCATGACGCCCATAGGAAGCACAGCGGTGGTTTTAAAAATCATAAATAATGCTCTTGGGGGATGTGGCAATGATTTTGCCTTAGACGATATTACCCTTAGACCAGGGGGCGCAGCAACGGTATCTACCTCCGTAAATGGACAAACCAATACCTTATTAGATATTTGTGAAAATCTTCAAACTGACTTGAAGATACTTGCAAGTATTACTGGATTAAATAGTCCACAAATGCAATGGCAGGAAAGTTTGGATTCAGGCAAAACATGGAAAGATATTATTGGTGAAGTAGGCTTACAATACATAAGAAAACCTACTGCTGGAGGAGGATTTCAGTACCGAATGATGGTAGCAGAAACAGGAAATTTTGGATCCACTGCTTGTAGAGTTGCTTCTGAACCCATTATGGTCAATATAAATCCCAGAGCGCCAAAATTGTCCGTACATAATGTGGCAGCTTGTACAGGTATTAATATGACACTAGATGCACCTTTGGGCACGGCCTTTCAATATTTGTGGACAGGGCCCAATCAATATCAAGATATTAGTAGCAACGCAGTGATTAACAAGGTAAAATTTCAAGACTCAGGATATTACTTTGTTCAAATTACTACAGATGTTGGGTGCGTGGCACTTGATAGCATTTACGTGAAAGTAAACCCAGGGGTGAACCTTCAACTGCCAGCATCTGTTACAACCTGTGAAGGTGTTAGTGTAACCCTTAACGCCAATGGAGGAACGGTTTATCAATGGAGTCCAATTTCAGGGCTATCAAATACTACAATAGCAAATCCACTGGCCAATCCATCTGATACCACCACCTATACAGTAAAAGTTCAAAATCAATTTGGATGCAGGGATTCTGGTAGGGTAGAAGTGCAGGTTTGGAAAAAGCCCTTAGTATCTGCTGGAAAAGACAAAAGCATGTCAACTGGAGAAACCATTCTATTAGACGGATCAATAGCTGGGAATTATAGTAGTTTTCAATGGACCCCCATTAGTTACATCCTCAATCCATCCAGCATTAACCCAAGCGTTCAACCTTCCCAAACTATCCAATATATTCTCACTGCAATCTCTTCTTATGGTTGTGGTAATTATTCAGATACGGTCTTAGTAAATGTTTTTCAAGTACTCATCATTCCCAATGCTTTTTCGCCTAATGGCGATGGGATTAATGACCAATGGAAGGTTAGAGGCTTAGAAACCTATCCAGATGCCGTTGTTACTATATTCAATAGATATGGCCAATCCATTTTAAAACAAAAAGGCATATCGGTTTCTTGGAATGGCAAGAGAAATGGTCAAGCACTACCCATTGGTACTTATTATTACCTAATAGAATTAAATAATGGATACGCCCCGGTTTCAGGATCTATCCTGCTGATTCGTTGAATAGGCTGATTTTTATCCAGTTATCAGATAGTCAACTGATTTTTTTTAAAGGATTTTGATTGCCTATAACCCTTTCTAGTATTGACTTAGAGGAGATTCTCACTATCTTTTCCTTTTCTAATTGTATAGTTTTTTTGGAATATCAACCCGCAGGCTATTATTTTGCACCCGGAGAGTTGGCAGAGCGGTCGATTGCGGCAGTCTTGAAAACTGTTGACTGTAACAGGTCCTGGGGTTCGAATCCCTAACTCTCCGCAAAAAAAATAGAAGGCCCTGCAACGCAGGGCTTTTTTATTTTGTAGCGTTGTCGGGCTTGCCCGAACAAAGCGAAAAAATAAAAAACCCAAGGCCGATAGGCCTGGGCCTTCTATTTTTTATGCAGGACCCCCTCCAAACGGGATCAGTGGGACACTAATCCCCTCAAAAATCTCCATAAAGACAATCACGTCAAAATCAAGATGAAAAACAAAACCTCGGCCCAGCCGAGGTCAAAAAAAACAACATCAATAAACAAATCCCCCTCCAGGTACAACAAACCTCGGCCCAGCCGAGGTCAAAAAACAACATCAATAAACAAATCCCACTCCTCCAGGCACAACAAACCTCGGCCTAGCCGAGGTCAAAAAAAAACAACATCAATAAACAAATCCCACTCCTTCAGGTACAACAAACCTCGGCCCAGCCGAGGTCAAAAAAACAACATCAAAATCCTCAACACCCTCCACCCTCCATCCACTCTCCATCAAAACCCTCCATCCTCCATCAAAACCCTCCATCCTCCATC
>CANHGS010000043.1 GCA_947460595.1 Bacteroidota bacterium
GTATTTGGTATTATTGTTTAAGTCTCCTTGAAATGTAGAAGCAGCATAATTGTCCCATAAAATACCGTAACCCTTGGTGGATAAAAGTACTGGAATAGCTCCTGTCATATATTTAATAGCCATGTCTTGACTACGTCCCTTGTAGTTAATAGACAGGGTATCTTCCGGATGACAACCCAATCCAAAGAGTGCTTCATTGGTAGGAGAAAGGAACTGGGTAGAACAGTTATAGGTATCTATTCCTGCTATCTTTGCTGCTTTCATAGACTTACCCATTGAACCGTCTTCGGATAAGATTAATTTATCAGATAGATTAGTATAACTGATAGCATTGGTTAACTTATCAACCTTTACTTTCATAATCTTAGTTGTAATGACTATTTCTCTCAATGTTTCAGATACCTTAAACTTGGGTGGTACTTTCCATTGATGGGTAATCACCAAAGAGGACCTTTCTGCTATACTATCTAATAAACTATACTTTACTTCAACTATATCATCCTTGCAAACAATTATTTTTAATTGTCCTTTGTCTAATTTGAATACAATACCATCCTGTTGGGCTTTATAACTGACCACTTTGGCATTTGCTACTGATACAACAGTAAAAAGAAATAGCAGTATTTTAAAATATTTCATCATCATATATTTCTCTAACACCTATTTTTTAAAAACGAACTTGAACAGATCTGTAATTGGGTATTTTTTTCCTGCAATTGTTTTTAATACATGTTCTTCCCCCTGATAGTAAATCTTCATTTCATTACCGAGCAATGAGGTAATATTACAAACTGCTAGCTTACCTGATGCCCATTTCATATCAACCACAAATCCTCCACGGGCTCTTAACCCTTTTACCTCCCCATCTTTCCAAGCGCTAGGTAAGGCAGGAAGCAATTGTAACATATAGTGATTTCCTTCTTTGATATGACTTTGCAAAAGCATTTCGGCAATCCCTGAAGTATACCCAAAATTGCCATCCATTTGAAAAGGAGGATGCGTATCAAAAAGATTTTCCACTATGCACTGTCGGAAAAGCTGTCTAATTAAATCATAAGACCTGTTGCCCAACCCTAGTCTAGCAAAAAGATTTATTTTCCAAGCCGTACTCCAACCCGTACTAATATCGCCACGGGCATTCAGTGAAACAAGTGCCGCTTTGGCAAAATCCGGAGTTGTCAGGGGACTAATTTGCTTACCCGGATGAAGTGCAAACAAATGTGAATTATGCCTGTGGTGGTCATCTTGCAAGTCAACATCTTCCATCCATTCTTGCAACTGCCCCCACTTACCAATTTGAGGACCTAACAATTTGTCTCGCTTTAAAATGAGTGCTTTCTTGAACAAATCATCCGTTTGTAGTGCATCAGCTGCTGCTACACAATTACTAAATAAGTCATACACAATTTGTTGATCATAAGAAACACCTGGATAGGGGGTTCTATCTCCCTCCACTTTTCCTGGCCCATGTTCTGGTGACCACCCATCTGGTGTTACCAACTTTCCATTCATTTCAATCAAATGGTCTTCCCAATAACCTGTTACATCTTTCAGCATGGGATAGGCACGATTTTTTAAAAAATCTTTGTCTCCAGTAAATGCATAATGATCCCAAAAATGCTGGCTTAACCATGCACTTCCAGGACGGTGAATTCCCCAAGTAGAAGGACCACCCATGATATTATTGGTACTATAGCTAATCCATCCACGTTTTGTTTGCAATTTGGGATCATTTGATTTTTTCTGAACAGCAGCTAAATTTTCAATCCAGTCAAACAATGGCATATGGCACTCAGACAATGCAGTTTGTTCTGCAGGCCAATAGTTCATTTCTACATTGATATTAGTGGTGTATTGCGAATACCATGCGGGTTTGTATTCATTATTCCAAATTCCCTGTAGATTAGCTGGCAGGCTACCTGGCCTAGAAGAACTGATTAATAGATACCTACCATATTGAAACAACAATGCTTCCAAAGCTGGATCAGTTCCACCTTTTTTATAGGCATTTAGTCTATTGATAGTTGTTTGGTTAGGTGCTGATCCTAAATTAAGACTTACTCTATTAAATAAATTTTGATAATCAGCAATATGCTTTGATTTAAGTTGTTGAAAGCTTTTCTTAGAAGCCGCTGCAATGATTTGGGGGATTGCATTATGTGGGTGTACACCCTTAAAATTCATTTTGTGATCATTTAGGAAGGATGTACCAGCACTGAGCAAAATAATTAGTTCATCTACGTTGGTTAATTCAATTCCTGAACTGTCAGCAACTAATTTTCCACCAATATGTTTTACTTGAATTTGTGATTCATATTCCATTTGATTTTCGGGAATCTTACCTGTTGCTGTTATATTGTTCCCAGCAACATGAATGTTAGCATGATGCGCATCAGTTAGTTTTATTTTACCAGAAAGCATTCCTTTCCTATTTGCAGTAAATCTAAAAACCAATAGTTGATCAGGGTAACTAGCAAAAGACTCTCTAGTATATACCACATTCTTAGATGTGAATTGTAATTGATGAATAGAAGAATTGATATCTAGTTCACGAGTGTAATTCACTGAATCAAGTCCGAAAAAATCAATGAATACATCGCCGAAAGGCTGATAAAAACCTACCGTTTGAGTAGTTCCCGTGATTAAACTCTGTTGATTAAACTGTATATGTTCCCTATTAACACCCCCGTAAATCATGGCGCCTAAACTACCATTACCTATAGGCAGTGCTTCTAACCACTTACTTGCTGGCTTGTCATAAGTCAATTTCAGATACTGCTTGTTTCCTTGGGCATATACAGATCCAAATCCCAAAATAAAAAAAGCTGCTATTATGATGTTACATTTTTTCATGATAGGTATTGATTGTTACTTTATCCTCTGACAAATTCATAGACCTCACCTGCTTTTGTAGGAAAATCAAATAGTGCTGTCTGTTTTATTTCTAATTGATTGAGTTGGGCTTTGGGAGAAACTATAGGATTTGGCACTTCCGGTATGGCGTAAAAAGGATTCGGATTAATTCCCAAAGCTGGTTGTAAATTAATGCCTGATACAGACTTTAACTTGTTCACTAATCTCAGTCTACAATTGCCTCCTAAAGTTGATTTAACCACTAATTTTGTCAATGCGCCTTCTTTCCATTCCATGGAGACTTCAAAACCTCCTGGAGTTTTTAACCCGCTCAGTTTTCCTTCTTTCCAAATATCGGGCAATGCTGGTAAGGGAAAAATAGCCCCGTCGTGACTCTGCAACAACATCTCTGCAATTCCTGCGGTACAACCAAAATTGCCATCAATTTGAAAAGGTGGACAAACATCAAATAGATTGGGATAAGTGCCCCCATTTTCATTATAAGCCCCACCATTTTGATCTTTTGGTTCTATGAGTTTGATTTGATCTTGTAATAATTTATAAGCATGATTGCCATCCTGGAACCTTGCCCAAAGATTGATTTTCCAACCCATTGACCAACCGGTTGATGCGTCTCCTCTAAAGTTCAGTGAATTTCTTGCAGCTACAAACAGTTCTGGATTCCGATAAGGAGAAATGAGGTTACTTGGAAAAACCCCATACAAATGGGATACATGCCTATGATGGTCAGTTGGATTGTCCCAATCTTCCAACCACTCTTGCAATTGACCATATTGACCAATTTGCATAGGGGGCAGCCTTTTAATAATTGCTTTCAGCGATTGAACCAATGCTTGATCCTGCTTTAGCAATTCAGCAGCTCGGATGGTTTTAGTAAATAAATCATAGACCAATAAATTGTCTAAAGTGGCTCCTGCTGTAATGCAAATCCATTTTTTCCGAA
>CANHGS010000044.1 GCA_947460595.1 Bacteroidota bacterium
CCCAATCATTTCCGTCCTTTTCTACACCCGGAGGATCAAACAAATGTTGGGCAGCAGCTGTCATGTTACCTATTGCAATGTATCCACCATTGCGAGGATTATACCATGAACATTTTACTTTTTTACCTTCATATCTTCCTAATCCTAATTCAATATTTCTACCCGTATACGTATATACATACAAACAGTGGTTGTCCAGCAAAGCAGGTAGGTATTGGTACCGAACCCCCTGATTTTGGATAAGCTCTTGGGCTGGTGTTCGGCCTATAAATGCCATTCCATCCACCAACTTCTTTACAAAGCGCATTTGGTTGGCCCCCGGAGCTTCCATTTCGGTGGTCCAAGGGTTAACAGGTCCAAAACTGATGTCTTTGCTCCAAGTTGTTTTAAACTGCATGACGCTGTTTTCACCATAAGTAAACCCGGCACCACCAGCTAGCAAATTCCAATAAGCATACCTTCTAATATCTGATGCAGTCCATCTGGCAGCTAAAGAATCGTGGAGCCCGTGCGGAATATTTTCATAAGAAGGTTCACCATCCATGGTTGGTTTTGTAGGTTGTAATGCAAGATCGTTGACTACATATTTGTAATTGTCTTCGCCCATTCTTGGTTCGGTGGTATCCTGCACATAATCTTTATGTCCACTCTGAAACATATTAAAATCTAGCCAAGTTTGATTGTGAAACCAAGTTGAGGAAGTAGAACGGCCTCGAGGATGAAAAGTAATTAAATGACGGCCATCATTTTGACGAAGTGTTTCTCCAATAATATTCCAAATTTTTTCGCCATCACTACCTTTTATGTCACCCCCATTTAGCCATATAATATTATCGTATTGCTTATACCTATTAGCTAAAAAAGAAGCATACGCACGTGCCTGATTTTCTGAAACATGTCCACCTTTTACATTACCACCCCAAACTGGAACAAGCGCCATATACATTTTTCTTTTAGCAGCTTCTGCAATTACAAAATCCACCATAGCCCAGTAACCCTTGCTATCATTGGGTTTGCTCACATCACTGCCAATAAGTGCCGAATCACCCTTAACATCGGTTACCGTTAATTCATGAAGCAACATGGCTTGAATAACATTAAAGCCCTGCTTTTTTCTTGTATCCAAATAATAGATGGCTTCTGCTCTCGTACACTTCTTAAAGAGTAACCAGCCGGTATCGCCCAACCAAAAAAATGGGACGTCATTACTAGTGATAAAACTTTTATGATCAGATGCAATTTTTAGTAATTGACTTTGTGCACCAAAATGCATAGCAAAACAAAAACTAATTATTAAGAATATTTTTTTCATGAAATGTTTGGGTCTTTGTTAGGGTCTTATCCAAATTATTTTTCCTGTAACTTGTAGTGATGATATTGCATCTAAATTCAATAACGATTGACTACTAGTAATACCGGAATTTAGATCAACAATATCAACTTTATAATTTTGATTTGCGTTTAAAATAGACTCCAGGGTTTTGGCTTGTATATTGTAACCGATGATTGATTTGCTGTCCGTTAATATCCCATCAATGCCATTAACAACATGCATTTTAGTAGCTGCTTCTAACATAGCTGGGTTGGTTGACGCAGGCAATACTGGCAATGAACCTCCAGCAAGAAGGACCGCCCAACCAAACTGATCGTAACTATCGCTGCTATATACAACGACTTTATTCGGAAACTTGAGTCGATATTCTTTTACTGCCCTATATACCTGGTTAAAGCTTGTTTTGCGAGGTTTTAATAGGCGGGCATGCTGTCTTGGGGCTAAATTTTGGCCGCCCATTGGCGCATAAACGCTACTATCTGCTTGATAATGCCAATACCTGATATCAATAATGTCTACAATAGCGGCTAATTTTTCATTTTGTAAAATAGCATCCTGAACATCTTTGGTGCAGCTTAAACCAATGAGTTGTTTTTTACCGGTTTCTTGTTCCCACTCTTTAATAACCTCTAACCAAAAAGATACAAAATGTTGAGGGCCTGTAAACTCTTCTCCAATAAGTTGAATAACACCGTTGTTGTCTTTAAAATTATTTAAACACTGACGAATATATTTTTTATGAATTTCCTTTCTGGTTGGATTTGAAATATCATAAAATTGTTCGGCTAAAAATATTCTTTTGTCACCAGCGTATGGTGGTGGTTCTGGAAAGCCAGCATTATTAATATTGTTTGCAGAACGCCATGGAAAATCGGCGTAGTGAGCACCCGCTTCAATAATATTATGTTGAAAATAATTTTGATGTACGAGCAACAATCCTTTTTTATCTGCAACATCTGCAAATTGCTTAAGCCTATTCCAATACCATGTATTGTATTTGGTTAAATCATATTTACTTAATCCGTCCCATGCAATTTCTTTACCAGAACGCGCAAATGGAAGTTCATAAAATGGAGGCCATACGTCACCATCCATTCTTCTGATACGCTCATGATCGTCTCTTCTTCTATCATACCATAAACCATAATGCTGCTCAATGCCAATGATATTGCGCTGTTTCATGGCAGTCGCAACTTCTTCGATATTGTCCGTTAAACCATGACCTTCTCTACCTGGTACAAATCTTGTTAAAGCCAAAGAAGCTTTTTGTGCGTCCTTGCCTTTAACGCCACCATTCCACCAAGGAACACCCTGTCTGTTTCCGAACAAAAGAACATTGCCTCTTACAAGTATCCCGTTACTGATATTAAGTGGTGCAGCAATATTTGTTTTTGCGTCAGATGGCTTTATATCTTGGGCTACTGCTTTTATTAGTCCCAGGTCATACGAAATAGGAATAGGATTTCTTATAGCAGCTTCTGCAATCCACTGATTCATTTGCATTTTTGGAAGTACAGATTCGCGTGTTAATTGTGCGGCCACTTCTACAGAAGGGCTACTGCTGGCTTCAGATGCAACAGGTAAGATTTGCGCTTGTGCATCTACATTTTTTTGTACCCTTTCTTTTAGTTGCGTATAATAAAAACTTCTAGGATTCATGGCATCATTGGACGCAGTCCAATATCCGTCTCCCGAAAATTCGGCCCAACTACCAAAACTATAATTTTGTGCAGTAGGCGGTTTATAACAATCTATACGTGAAGCGCTGCAATTCCAAAACATACTATTGGCGGCCGTCCATCCTGCACCTTGAGCGTCTTGCCCTCTATTGCCAAATCTAAGCGCTTGACCGTCTACATACACAACA